>NZ_JASCIR010000059.1 GCF_029968095.1 Streptomyces solicavernae
CCCTCGCCGGCTCCGCACCGCTGTGGGCAGGCATTCCGCTGGGGCGATGGGGGTTCCCCCTGATCGAGCGGAGCCGAGAGCTTGGGGGAGGGTGGGCACAGCACCCCGGTGCCGGGTGCGCTGAAATCGGGGGCCCAGGAGAGCCGCTCTGGGGCCCCTGTGCCGGGCGCACCTGATCGTGCAGCATAAAGACATGTCCGTACTCACGCGCAACGAAGCGCAAACCCGAGCCGAGCTCATCGAAGCCCACCGGTACGAGGTCCACCTCGACCTGACCAAGGGCGACGCCACGTTCGACACCCGCACCGTGATCCACTTCACGACCCGCACGAACGGCGACACTTTCATCGAGCTCAAGCCCGAAACGCTGCGCTCCGCGACCCTCGACGGACACCCCCTCGACCCCACCACCTGCACCGCCGGCCGCCTCCCCCTGCCCGCCCTCACCGCAGGCCCGCACGAACTGCACATCGACGCCGTCATGCGCTACTCCCGCACCGGCGAAGGCATGCACCGCTTCACCGACCCCACCGACGGCGAGACGTACCTCTACACCCAGGCCTGCATGGACGACGCCCAGCGGATCTTCCCCTGCTTCGACCAGCCCGACCTCAAGGCCCGCTTCGCGCTCACCGTCACCGCCCCCACCGGCTGGACCGTCCTCGGCAACGGCATCGCCACCGAGCACACCCCCGGCCACTGGCAGTTCGCCGAGACCCCGACGATCTCCACCTACCTCGTCGCGATCGCCGCAGGCCCGTACCACTCCATCCGCACCGAACACCGCGGACTCCCCTTCGGCCTGCACTGCCGCCGCTCCCTCGCCCCGCACCTCGAAGCCGACGCCGACGAACTCCTCGACATCACCCGCGCCTGCTTCGACCGCTTCCACGAGAAGTTCGACGAGCCCTACCCCTTCGACTCGTACGACCAGGCCTTCGTGCCCGAGTTCAACGCCGGCGCCATGGAGAACCCCGGCCTCGTCACCTTCCGCGACGAGTTCGTCTACCGCTCCGCCGTCACCGAGACCGAACGCCAGACCCGCGCCATGGTCATCGCCCACGAGATGGCCCACATGTGGTTCGGCGACCTCGTCACCCTGCGCTGGTGGGACGACATCTGGCTGAACGAGTCCTTCGCCGAGTACATGGGCTACCAGACCACCGCCGAAGCCACCCGCTTCAACGACACCTGGACCGACTTCGGCATTACCCGCAAACCCTGGGGCTACGACGCCGACCAGCGCCCCTCCACCCACCCCGTCGCCCCCGACCCGGAACTCGTCCCCGACACCGCGACCGCCGACCTCAACTTCGACGGGATCTCCTACGCCAAGGGCGCCTCCGCGCTCCGCCAACTCGTCGCCTGGCTCGGCGAAACCGACTTCCTCGCCGGCATCAACACCCACTTCAAACGACACAAGTTCGCCAACGCCACACTCGCCGACTTCCTCGACAACCTCGCCGCCCACACCGACCGCGACGTCCACGCCTGGGCCGCCGCCTGGCTCGGCACCACCGGCATCGACACCCTCACCCCGTCCCTGACCGAGACCGACGACGGCTTCCAGCTCACCGTCCAGCACGACGGCAGCCGCCCCCACCACGTCACCATCGGCCTCTACGACACCGTCTCCCTCTCCACCGCCACCGCGGCCGCCACCCTCCACCTGCGCGAACGCTTCGACGTCGACATCCCCGCCGACACCCCGCAGGTCCACGCCAAGACCCTCACCGGCCGCCGCCCCGACCTGATCGTCCTCAACGACGGCGACCTCACCTACGCCAAGATCCGCTTCGACGAGCACTCCTTCACCACCCTGAAGACCGGCCTCTCGCACCTCCCCGAACCCCTCACCTCCGCCGTCGTCTGGAACGCGCTGCGCGACGCCGTACGCGACGGTGAACTCCCGCCCGCCGCCTACCTGGAGGCCGCCCGCGCCCACCTGCCCGCCGAACCCGACCTCGCCCTCGTCCAGGGCGTCCTCACCTTCGCCGCAACCCACGTCGTCGACCGCTTCCTCCCGGCGACCGAACGCCCCGCAGCCCAGGCCACCCTCACCGACCTGTGCCGCGACCTCATCCGCCGCACCGAGGACGGCTCCCACCCCGGCCTGCGCCTCACCGCCGTACGCCACCTCATCTCCGCTGCCGCCCAACCCGACACCATCCGCGACTGGTTCGACTCCGGCAGCGTCCCCGGCGGCCCCGAACTCGACCCCGAACTCCGCTGGCGCATCCTCGGCCGGCTCTCCGTACTCGGCGCCGTCGACGACGCCGTCATCGAGGCCGAACTCGCCCAGGACCCCAGCGCCACCGGCCAGGAAGGCGCCGCCCGCTGCCGCGCCGCCCTGCCCGACCCCGTCGCCAAGGCCGCCGCCTGGCGCGCCATGTTCGAGGACGACACCCTCTCCAACTACCTCTTCACAGCCACCGCCCAAGGCTTCTGGCAACCCGAACAACTCGACCTCGTACGCGACTACATCCCCCGCTACTACGACGCCGCCCTCGCCGTCGCCACCCGCCGCGGCCCCGCCATCGGCGACGCCGCAGGCCGCTGGGGATTCCCCGCCATCGCCGTCAGCGAAGACACCCTCCGCCGCGGCCGCACCTGCCTGGAACGCGACAACCCGTCCCCGTCCCTGCGCCGCAAGCTCGTCGACCAACTCGACGACCTGGAACGGGCGTTGCGGGTACGCGACCGTTCGTAGCCGCACTCGCACATCCGGCCTCGCCCGCAGAACCCAGCCCCTCTGACGGCACCTCCCAGCGGTAGCCGGGGGAGTTTGAGGAGCCGGGGCCGCGACGGAGCCCCGAAGCGCCGCAGGATTTCGGGAAAGGGCGGGCAGGGGACGAACACCCCCGCCCGCCCACGCACAGACACCCCTTTCGGGTCCAGCTCGTTGAGCTGACGGACAACGGCCCCAGCCCCCGTACAGGCTGGAGCCCACCCCGCGTACCCGAAGGAAGCCCCCATGCCCGACTCCCCCCTCGCCTCCGGCCCCGCGGGCCCCACCCACCTCCGCCCCCTCCTCGACACCGTCCTCACCGCACTCCACAACGGCACCGCCGCCCGCCCCGGCCCCCTCCCCGCCGGCGGCCCCACCACCGTCACCGAGCACGTACGACGCACCCTCGGCGACCCCCTGCCCGAACACGGCACCGACGACGAGGAAGCCCTCGCCACCCTCGTCCACCTCCTCGCCCAGGGCGCCGCCGACCCCGCCGACCCGCTCTGCGCCGCCCACCTGCACTGCCCACCCCTCGCCGTCGCCACCGCCGCCGACCTCGCCGCCTCCGCACTCAACCCGTCCATGGACTCCTGGGACCAGGCGCCCGCCGCCTCCGCCCTCGAAACCCTCGTCACCGACGCCCTCGCCGGCCTCGTCCACCCCGGCCTCCGCCCCGCCGCCACCGCACTCGTCACCACCGGCGCCACCGAAGCCAACCAACTCGCCCTCCTCCTCGCCCGCGAGACCCACGCCCCCGCCCCCGTACACCTCGTCACCGGAGCCAACGCCCACCACTCCCTGCACCGCGCCGCCTGGCTCCTCGGCCTGCCCGAACCCGTCACCGTGCCCACCCCCACCGGCACACTCGACCCCGACACCCTGCACACCAGCCTCGCCCAACTCCCCACCGCCACGGTCCTCGTGGCCGCCACCGCCGGCACCACCGACGCCGGGCACATCGACCCGCTGCCCGACCTCGCCGACGTCTGCGCCCACCACGGCGCCCGCCTCCACATCGACGCCGCATACGGCGGCACCCTGCTCTTCAGCGACCGCCGCCGACACCTCCTGGGCGGCCTCGACCGCGCCCACACCGTCGCCCTCGACCTGCACAAACTCGGCTGGCAACCCGTCGCCGCCGGACTCCTCAGCGTCCGCGACCCCGCCGAGGCCCGCGCCACCCTCGCCCACCACGCCGACTACCTCAACGCCGACGACGACACCCACGCCGGATTCCCCGACCTCCTCGACCGCTCCCTGCGCACCACCCGACGACCCGACATCTTCAAGATCGCCACCACCTTGCGCGCCCTCGGCCGCACCGGCATCGGCGCCCTGGTCGACCAGGTCTGCGACCTCGCCGCCGCCTTCGCCCGCACCATCGACAGCCACCCCCGCTTCGAGCTGTACGCCCGACCCCACCTCAGCACCGTCCTGTTCCGCCCCCAGCACATCAGCGACCCCGCCCTCGCCCACCTCCGCCGCGAACTCCTCACCGGCGGCCACGCCGTACTCGGCCGCGCCCACGTCGACGGCCGCCTCTGGCTCAAGGCCACCCTCCTCAACCCCCACATCCGCCCCTCGGACCTCACCGCCCTCCTGAACCTGGTGGAGGGACACACCTCCCGATCCTCCCGATGAGCTCCCCTCCCCACCCCGTCGGTACCTCTGTCACCCCAACCCACCCCGATGGGAAGGTGACCCCATGACCACCGACCCCAGCCCCGCCCCTGGCCCCACGCCCGGCCCCAACCCCAACCCCAACCCCAGCCCCACGCCGGAAGATCCCCGCGTCGCCGTACGCGGCGAAGCCCGCCTCGAAGTCGACCCCGAGATCGCCCGTATCACCGTCACCGTCACCGCACGCGGCCGCGACCGCCGCACCGCACTCGACGACCTCACCCACCGCAACAACACCGCACTCCAGCTCATCAAGAGCTACGGCGAAGCCATCGAAAAGCTCGAAACCGGCGCCTTCTCCATCAGCCCCCAACTCACCGACAAAGGCCGCGGCGAACGCATCCGCGCCTACCAGGGCCGCGTCCACCTCACCGCCGAACTCAGCGACTTCACCGCCCTCGGCGAACTCACCACCCGCCTCGCCGACCTCGACCTCACCCACGTCGACGGCCCCTACTGGAGCCTGCGCCCCACCTCACCCGCCCACGCCGGGGCCCGCCGCCAAGCCGTCCACGAAGCCGTCCAACGCGCCCGCGAATACGCCGACGCCCTCGGCACCCACCTCACCGCACTCATCGACATCGCCGACATCGGCGCCGACAACTCCCTCCCGCCCTACCCACCCGCACCCGGCGGCGCCTTCCGCACCGTCGCCTACGGCGCCCCCGAAGCCGCCGGCGCCCCGCCCCTCGACCTCGAACCCCAACGCCAGACCGTCTACGCCAACATCAACGCCCGCTTCACCATGGCCCCACCCCAACTCTGAACCGCCCTGCATTCGCCCTGCATTCCGCCCTGATGCAGCCCTGCATTCAGCCCTGCATTCAGCCCGGCCTTCCGCCCGAATGAGCACCCCGAGCCCCCGTCCGAGCGCTCATCAGAGCACCGCCACGCACAATTCAACACTTGTCAATAGCCCTTCATGCAAAGGTTGTTGAGCAGTCACACCACACCAAATTTCTACCCGCCGGTAAGCCCTAGGGTCAGACCATGCGCCGAGCAAAAATCGTCTGCACCCTGGGCCCCGCCACCGACTCCTACGACCGGATCAAGGCACTGGTCGAAGCCGGAATGGACGTAGCCCGCTTCAACCTCAGCCACGGCACCTACGCCGAACACGAGGAACGCTTCAAACGAGTCCGCGAAGCCGCCGAAGAAGCCGGCCGCAGCGTAGGCATCCTCGCCGACCTTCAAGGCCCGAAGATCCGACTCGGACGCTTCACCGAAGGCCCCGTACTCCTTGAACGCGGCGACGACTTCACCATCACCGTCGAAGACGGCACCCAAGGCGACCGCCAGACCTGCGGCACCACCTACGAAGGACTTGCCGCCGACGTCACCACCGGCGAACGCATCCTCGTCGACGACGGCAAAGTCACCCTCGAAGTCACCGACGTCGACGGCCCCCGCGTCCACACCACCGTCATCGAAGGCGGCATGGTCTCCGACCACAAGGGCCTCAACCTCCCCGGCGTCGCCGTCTCCGTCCCCGCACTCTCCGAGAAGGACGTCGAAGACCTCCGCTGGGCCCTGAGCACCGGCGCCGACATCATCGCCCTCTCCTTCGTCCGCAGCGGCCGCGACATCGAAGACGT
Organism: Streptomyces solicavernae; assembly: GCF_029968095.1. Taxonomy (GTDB): domain Bacteria; phylum Actinomycetota; class Actinomycetes; order Streptomycetales; family Streptomycetaceae; genus Streptomyces; species Streptomyces solicavernae. Next base: position 6,007 of record NZ_JASCIR010000059.1, read on the forward strand.
CCACCGCATCATGGACGAGGAAGGCCGGCGCCTCCCCGTCATCGCCAAGGTCGAAAAGCCCCAGGCCGTCGACAACATCGACGACATCGTCGCCGCCTTCGACGGCATCATGGTCGCCCGCGGCGACCTCGGCGTCGAAATGCCCCTGGAACAGGTCCCGATCGTCCAGAAGCGCGCCATCAAACTCGCCAAGCGCAATGCCAAACCCGTCATCGTCGCCACCCAGATGCTCGACTCGATGATCGACAACTCCCGCCCCACCAGGGCCGAAGCCTCGGATGTGGCGAACGCGGTGATCGACGGCACCGACGCCGTGATGCTCTCCGGCGAGACCAGCGTCGGCAAACACCCCGTCGAAACGGTCAGGACGATGTCCCGCATCGTCGCGGCGGCAGAGGAAGACATCCTCGCCAAGGGCCTTCCGCCCCTGACGGAACGCAGCAAACCCCGCACTCAGGGCGGCGCGGTCGCCCGCGCGGCAGCCGACATGGGCGACTTCCTCGGAGCCAAGTTCCTGGTCGCCTTCACCCAGTCCGGCGACACGGTCAAGCGCCTGTCGCGCTACCGCTCCCCGATCCCCCTCCTCGCCTTCACCCCCGACCCGGCGACCCGCTCCCAGCTCAACCTCACCTGGGGCGTGGAGACCTTCCTCGGCCCGCACGTGGACTCGACGGACGCGATGGTCGCCCAGGTCGACGAGCATCTCCTGAAGATCGGCCGCTGCCAGAAGGGCGACATCGTCGTCATCACGGCAGGCTCCCCGCCCGGAGTCCCCGGCTCGACGAACCTGGTCCGCGTCCACCACATCGGCGAGGACGACAGCCCGAAGTGAGGGTCACCGGTCAGTACTTGGGGCCTATGTGGGTGTCCATGAGGGCGACTGAGTCCTTGCGGGCTATGGAGATGTTGAACGGGATTCCGTTGCGCGTGCATTTGGCCCACTGGACACCCAAGCGGTCGAGAGTGTCAGTGCAGAGCCGCCGGATGTCGTCGGACTTGTTGGTGAAGAAGTAGCGCGGGTACTCGTAGCGCTTCTTCACTCCGGCGACTATCCGCGTCGTCCAGTTGGTGATCCGGCATCCGTCGGAGTGGATGAGCCCACGGACGAATTCCCAGGGATGCGCGTCGACGATCTCCTGCTGCCAGAGTTCGAGCGCGATCTTCCGATCGTGCTTCTTGCCGGGGCCGTGCTGAGGGAAGAGGCAGGGCCAGTGCTGGCTGTAGCCGACGACGGAGACATGTCCGGTGGCCTGCACTCTCGCTGCCTTGCCGCTGGGGTTCGCCTCTTTGACGGCTTCTACGCACGCGTCGATCAGTCCTGGCCACACGTCCGCACACGCTATGCGTAAGAAGTAGCCGGTACGCGCGCCGGGGCTTATGCAGCCGTCGCCGAGGTAGAGGCCGAGGAGATAGGAGTACGCCGCCGGGTCGGCCGGCCAGGCGGGCGTCGGTCCGCACCGGCAGCAGGGCTCCCTCTGCGGCCTCATGCGCGGCAGCGGCTCGATCCGCACCATCCATTCACGGATCGCCGCACGGGAGATCCCAGTTTCCTTGCTGACGGAGTTGAGGCTTCGGCCCTGGGAGACGAGGCTGAGGGCGCGCTTGCGAGTGCTCAAGTCGTACATGTGAGCGAGTCTTGCGCGCCGCATGCCGCTGAGGCCAAGGTTGGCGGCCGGAATCACGAGGTCAGGTGAACTTCAGCGGAATCGCTGGCGTCCTTGCAATCTAAGGAAAAGTGCCCCGGGTGGGACTCGAACCCACACTGTAAGGTGTTTGAGACCTTTGTCTGCTGCCAATTGGACTACCGGGGCCCAATGAATCGAAGGTTCGCTTCGATCTGCTGCCCGTCCACCTTACCGCAGCTAGGTAGGCTCTTGGGAGCACTACCAGCCCGGCCCGAACGAGGAGCCCCCACGTGACCGCCCCCGAGTCGCCCCAGCCCGACGACGACCAGTCGCACGTGCCTCCGCTGACGACCCGCGTCGTCATCGCCGAGGACGAGGCGCTGATCCGCCTCGACCTCAAAGAGATGCTTGAGGAGGAGGGGTACTCCGTCGTCGGTGAGGCGGGTGACGGGGAGAAGGCCATCGATCTGGCCCGAGAGCACCGTCCGGACCTCGTGATCCTGGACGTGAAGATGCCGGTGCTCGACGGCATCTCCGCGGCGGAGAAGATCACCGAGGAGTCGATCGCCCCGGTCCTGATGCTGACGGCGTTCTCGCAGCGCGACCTCGTGGAGCGGGCGCGGGACGCGGGTGCGATGGCGTATCTCGTGAAGCCGTTCAGCAAGGGCGATGTGGTTCCGGCGATCGAGATGGCCGTGTCCCGCTACACGGAGTTGAAGACGCTGGAGCGTGAGGTCGCGGATCTCTCGCAGCGGCTTGAGACGCGGAAGCTGGTGGACCGTGCGAAGTCGATTCTGCAGACGGAGTACGGCCTGACGGAGCCGGCGGCGTTCCGTTGGATTCAGAAGACGTCGATGGACCGTCGGATGTCGATGCAGCAGGTGGCGGAGGCTGTGATCGAGGATTCCGAGGAGAAGAAGAAGGCGAAGTAGCAGGTCGCCGGAGGTTTTTGTACGGCGCGGAGGCCCGCATCCCGTTTCGGGGGTGCGGGCCTCCGTCGTGCTTACGTGTCCGCCTTACGTGTCCGCGTGCGCGGATTCAGTCCTCGCCGAGATATGCCTTGCGTACGGATTCGTCGTGGAGGAGGTCCTGTCCGGTGCCGGAGAGGACGACCTTGCCGATCTCCATGACGTGGCCGTGGTCGGCGAGGGAGAGCGCGGCCTGGGCGTTCTGTTCGACGAGCAGGATCGTGGTGCCCTGGGATTTCAGTTCGCTGATGGTTTCCATGATCTTCTGCATCATGATCGGCGAGAGGCCCATGGAGGGTTCGTCGAGCATGAGCAGTTTCGGCTTGGACATGAGGGCGCGGCCCATGGCGAGCATTTGCTGTTCGCCGCCGGAGAGTGTGCCTGCGGCTTGTTTGCGGCGTTCGCCGAGGATGGGGAAGAGGTCGTAGGCGCGTTGGATGTCTTTCTCGATGCCGTCCTTGTCGTCGCGGAGGTAGGCGCCGAGGCGGAGGTTGTCGCTGATGGTGAGGCGGGGGAAGATGTGCCGGCCTTCGGGGGAGTGGGCGAGGCCCATGGCGACGATTTTGTGGGCGGGGGTGCCGCCCAGGGGTCTGCCGTCGAAGGTGACTTTCCCGGAGAGCGGCTTCAGGAGGCCGGACAGGGTGCGCAGGGTGGTGGTTTTTCCGGCGCCGTTGGTGCCGATGAGGGTGACGATCTGTCCGGCTTCGACGCTGAAGGAGATTCCCTTGACGGCTTCGATTTTGCCGTAGGCGACCCTGAGGTCTTCGACCTCTAGCAGTGCGGTCACTGGTCGTCCTCCGTGCGGGTGTCGGTGCCGGGTGTCGTTTTCGCGGAGGTTTCCTGGGCGGCTTCCGCTGCTTCGACTTCGGCTACTTCCTCGTCGCCGGGTGCGCCTTCGAAGGGGGTGCCGAGGTAGGCGGCGATGACGCGTTCGTCGGCCTGGACGACCTCGGAGGTGCCTTCGACGAGTTTTTCGCCCTGGACGAGTACGGCGACGCGGTCGCAGAGGTTGAAGATGAATCGCATGTCGTGCTCGATGACGAGGACGGCGATGCCCTGGTCGCGGATGGCGAGGACCAGCTCTTCGGTGACGCGGGTTTCCTGGGGGTTCATGCCCGCGGTGGGTTCGTCGAGGAGGAGGAGTCCGGGTTCGCTGGCGAGGGCGCGGGCGATTTCGAGTTTGCGTTGTTCGCCGTACGGGAGGTTGCGGGCGAGGTGGTCGGCTTTGTGGGCGAGGCCGATGAAGTCCAGGAGTTCCATGGCTCGTTCGTGGGATGCGGCTTCGGCCTTCTTGAATCCGGGGCCGCGGAGCAGGGCCGACCAGAGGCCTTCTTTGGTGCGGGTGTGGCGGCCGACGAGGACGTTTTCCAGGACGGTCATGTTGGCGAAGAGCCGGATGTTCTGGAAGGTGCGGGCGATGCCGGCGCTGGTGACCAGGTGGGGTTTGGGCGGGAGGACGGTGCCCTTGTAGGCGACGGTGCCTTCGGTGGGGACGTACAGGCCGGTGAGGCAGTTGAAGAAGGTGGTTTTGCCTGCGCCGTTGGGGCCGATGAGGCCGACGATCTCGCCGCTGTTGACGGTGAGGCCGACGGAGCGTACGGCGGTGAGGCCGCCGAAGCGCATGGTGACGTCTTTGGCTTCGAGGACGGTGGTGGTTGTGGTCATGGTGGTCATGCCCCCGCCTTGGCGGTGCCGACGTTGTCGTCGGGGAGTCGTTGTTCTGGTACGTCGAGTTGGCCGGTCTCGTGGAATTCGAGCTGGGCGCGCTTGTTGGCGACGAGTCCTTCGGGCCGGAATCGCATGAGGAGGATGAGGGCGAGTCCGAAGAGGATCAGCTGGAAGTCTTCGAGGAATTGGAGTTTGGCCGGGATGAGGTAGAGCAGTGCTGCGCCGACGAGGGGGCCGCTGATGGTGCCCATGCCGCCGAGGATGACGGCGGCGAGGAGGAATGCGGAGTTGGGGGGCACGGTGTTGGCGAAGAGGTACTGCTCGGGGGTGATGCTGTAGGAGACGTGTGCCTGGACGGTGCCGGCGAATCCGGCGAGGGTGGCGCCGAGGGCGAAGGCGATGAGTTTGACGCGGAATCCGTTGATTCCCATGGCGGTTGCGGCGGTTTCGTCTTCGCGTACGGCGACCCAGGCGCGGCCGATGCGGGATTCTCCGGAGCGTCGGAAGACCATGACGACGACTGCGGTGAAGAGCAGCATCAGGAGGTAGTAGTTGCCGGATCGGCCGAGGGTGAATCCGAGGATGTCGTGGGGGGCTCCGAAGTTGAATCCGAGGATTTCCAGGTCGGGGATGTTGGGGATGCCCTGGGAGCCGTTGGTGACGTCGGGGCCTGCGCTTCCGTTGAGGTTGTTCATGGTGATGCGGAAGATTTCGCCGAAGCCGAGGGTGACGATGGCGAGGTAGTCGCCGCGCAGGCGGAGGGTGGGGGCGCCGATGAGGACGCCGAAGATGAGGGAGGCGCCGGCGCCGACGAGTACGGCGGCCCAGAAGGGGAGTTGGATGCCGATGGTGGATTGGGGTGAGCCGGAGACCAGGGCGGCGGTGTAGGCGCCGACGCCGAGGAATGCGACGTATCCGAGGTCGAGGAGTCCGGCGAGGCCGACGACGACGTTGAGGCCGAGGGCGACGGTGGCGAAGATCAGGATGTTGGCGCCGATGAGGGCGTAGGACTCGTCGGTCTGTGTGAAGGGGAAGCAGGCCGCGGCGATGAGGGCGGCGGTGAGGGTGATGGTGCGGTGTTTTGCCGTGAGCCGGTTGAGGCGGGCGATGAGGCCGGCGCGGAACAGGGCGGGTGCGGCGAGTGCGACGGTGATGAGGAAGCCGACGAAGAGTTCGGAGTACGTGTCGATGCCGTAGGCGAAGACGTAGAGGCCGATTCCGAATGCGGCGGTGATGATGAGGATTTCGACCGAGTTGGCGAGTTCTTTGGCTCGGGGTGCGGGGGGTGCTTTGAGGTGGTGTTTGAAGCGTGTCCAGGGGTTGGTGTTCTCGTCGTCCGGGGGTAGGTCGCCGGGGAGGCCGAGGGCGGCGATGACGGCGATGAGTGCGCCGATTTCGGATATCCAGGCGCCGGGTTCGAGGTTGATGAGGCCGCCGAGTTGTACGGATATGGCGGCGAGGGCGTAGGTGGTGGTGCCGAGTACGCCGAGTGCGGTGAGGGCGGTGGGGCCGGTTTTTCCGGCGGGGGTGAGCCAGTTGAGGCCGCGTACGCCCATTCCGGAGAGGGTGAAGAGGAGGGTGAGTGCGGCGCCGGCGAGGGTGATGACCTGGAGGCCGCCGGGGTATCCGGTGACGGTGAGGTTGCCGGGGAATTCCTCGGTCCAGGTCCAGGCGAGGAAGGTGCCGGCGAGGGCGAGGGCGGATCCGGTGAGGACGCCGATGCGGGCCGCGGTGGTGGGCAGGGGGAGCAGCGGAGTGGGCTGCTGGGCAGGGGTTTTGGTGGTGTTGGTGGTCATGGGTATCACGCCCGATCCGCGACGCGTTCGCCGAGCAGGCCTTGTGGCCTCAGGAGCAGTACGAGGATGAGGAGGGTGAAGGCCCAGACGTCCTTCCACGCTCCGCCGCCGAAGAGTTCCATTCCGGGGATTTCGCCGATGTAGCCGGTGGCGAGGGATTCGGCGACGCCGAGTACGAGGCCGCCGAGCATGGCTCCGTAGATGTTTCCGATGCCGCCGAGTACGGCTGCGGTGAAGGCTTTGAGGCCGAGGATGAAGCCCATTTTGAAGCCGACCTGGCCGTTGTGGAGTCCGTATCCGACGGCTGCGACGGCGGCGAACGCGGCGCCGATGGCGAAGGCCATGACGATGATGCGGTCGGTGTTGATGCCCATGAGTTTTGCGGTGTCCGGGTCTTGGGCGGTGGCCTGCATGCCGCGGCCGGATCGGGTTTTGTTGACGAAGAGGCCGAGGGCGAGCATGCAGAGGGGTGCGGAGATGAGGACGAAGAGGCTGCCTACTTGGATGTTGGCGCCGAGTACGTTCAGCGGGGCGCTGTCGAACTGGGGGAAGGGGATGTCCTTCTTGGCGTCCGGGTACCACTTCCAGATGGCCTGTTGGAGAAAGATGGAGAGGCCGATGGCGGTGATGAGGGGCGCTAGTCGTGGGGCGCCGCGCAGGGGGCGGTAGGCGAAGCGTTCGGCTGCGGTGCCGACGGCCACGGAGCAGACTATGCCGCCGATGATCATGAGGGGTACGGCGGCGGTGAGGGAGAATCCGTCGGGGAGTATGAGGTGGACGGTGAGGGCGCCGAAGCCCCCGATCATGAATATCTCGCCGTGGGCGAAGTTGATGAGCTGGACGATGCCGTAGACCATCGTGTAGCCGATCGCGATGAGTCCGTACATCGCGCCGAGGATGAGTCCATTGGCCAGCTGCTGCGGCAGTTCGTTCACCGCAAGGCCTCCGTGGAGTGGTTCGGATATGGCGCCGCGCGGGAGCGCTCGTAGCGCTCCCGCGCGGTCTGGGTCAATGCCGTGTGGCCGGGAGGGCCGGGTTCCTATTCGGGCTTGTAGGCCCCGCTGAACTCCGGCTTCCACTCCTTACCTTCGACCCGGTAGGCGGTCATCATGGTGTTGGTGGTGTCGCCGTACTCGTCGAAGGAGACGGTTCCGGTGACGCCGTCGAACTTGACCTTGCTCATCGCTTCGAGGACCTTTGCGCGGGCGTCCTCGGGGAGCTTTCCGTCGTTCTCCTCGACGGCGATCTTGACGGCTTGGATGATGGACCAGGTGGCGTCGTAGGTGCCGCCGCCGTAGGCCTCGTAGGGGTCCTCGTATCCGGCTGCCTTGTAGTTCTTGATGAAGGTCTTGGCGGAGTCGAGCATTTCGACTGGCTTGCCGACGGAGGTGGCGAGGTCGCCTTCGGCCTTCTTGTTGAGCTTGATGAAGTCGGCGCTGTAGATGCCGTCGCCGCCCATGAGCGGGATCTTGTTGCCGCTGCCCTTGAGCTGCTGGCTGAGGGGGGCTGCGGCGGGGTATTCGCCGCCGTAGTAGACGGCTTCGGCGTTGGAGTTCTTCACCTTGGTGACGACGGCGCGGAAGTCGCGGTCCTCGGGGTTGATGTGGTCGGATCCGACGATTTTTCCGCCGAGTTGGGTGAAGGTGTCCTTGAAGGATGCGGCGAGGCCGGCGCCGTAGGTTTTCTGGTCGTCGATGAGGTAGACCTTTTTGATCTTCGCCTTGTTGTAGAGGTACTTGGCGGCGAAGTCGCCCTGGACCTGGTCGGTCGTGGCGGTGCGGAAGTAGGTCTTGAAGGGGCGCTTGCGGTCGCCGGTGTTCCAGCCGTCGCCCTGGGTGAGTTCGGTGCCCGTGTTGGCGGGGGAGACCTGGACGAGGCCTGCGTCGTTGAAGGGCTTCTGCATCGACTGGGAGACGTTGGAGTTCAGTGGTCCGACGACGCCGAGTACTTTGTCGTTGCTGATGAACTTCTGTGCGTTCTGCTGGCCGACGGAAGGCTGGGCCTGGTCGTCGGTGGCTATGAGTTTGAACTCGACGCCTTCGACGGTGCCTTCCTTGTTGGCGGTCTTCACGGCGAGGTCGGCGGAGTTCTTGATGCCGAGGCCGAGTGCGGAAAGGTCACCGGTCAGGGGTGCGTCGACGCCGATGACAACGGTGGTCTTGTCTCCGTCACCGCCGCCCTTTCCTTCGTCGCGCGATCCGCAGGCGGTGAGGGTGAGCGCCCCGGTGGTCAGCACGGTGGTGAGTATGAGCAAGGAACGGTTTTGCACGCTTGGTCCTTTCCCTGGCGCGGCTTCCTCCCTGGTGAGGTGCCGTGTGATCGCCGGGCCGTACTGGTGTGGTACAGGGCCGTGCAATTCAGTTCGCGCCCGGCGGCGCGGTGACTGGCGGTGACTCTAAGCGCAGGTGAACGAGTGTGGGAGCGGTGCGGGGCAGGATGTGACGTTCTTGTTATGCGGGGTGAATCAGCGGCCGTGAAGTGAGGTCCAAACCGTGTTTTTGGTGCTGTCACCTTCGTTCACATGGTGAGAATTTGCAGTTCCGCTCAGGGGCTTCAAGTGATCTTGATGCTGAGGCGGTGTGTGAATCCTGCGCTGTGAATACGGGATTTCGGCGAGCCGCTTTGCGTGAACGGATTGTGTCGACCGGGGCTCATCGCAATTACTCACGGTTACGATGTGGCTGGAACAGTAGACGGGCGGGGGGGGGCCCCCGGGGGGGGGGCCCCCCCCCCCCGGCGCCCCC
>NZ_JASCIR010000006.1 GCF_029968095.1 Streptomyces solicavernae
AGGAGGTTCCGGTGGCGGCCAGAGCGTCGAGCGCTTCCGTACGCACCTTGGAGGGGCCCGCGCCGAACCGGCCGTCGGCGGGCTTGATGTCAGCGGGAATCTGGATCTCAGCCACGTCGGGAGCCTAGCGGGTCCCTGGCCGGGCGGTTTGCGCGGTCCATCTCCCGAGACGGGGCGGAGTCCATCCTCCGAGACGGGTGTCCACGGAGGGAAACGGAGGGAAAGGGGCGGCCCGGGCGTCGGCGGTGCAGTACCTTGGTCTGGGCAGTGCAAGATCCTGCACAGTGCCCGCTATGCACGTACGTCATCGGAGAACCCCGTGAACGCTGGCCCGCAGACCGCCGAACAGGCAACCCTCGCCCCCGAGGCGGTGGGGCGGCGCCGGGTGCCCGGCGGCGGTGCCGGTCCGGTCGGGCTGGTGCTCGCGGGGTGCGTGTCCGTGCAGTTCGGTGCGGCGCTCGCCGCGACGCTGATGCCGCGCGCCGGTGCGCTCGGCGTGGTGACGATCCGCCTGGTCGCGGCCGCCGTCATCCTGCTCGTCGTGTGCCGTCCGAAGGTACGCGGCTACACGCGGGCCGACTGGGGCACGGTACTCGTCTTCGGCGCGACGATGGCCGCGATGAACGGGCTGTTCTACCAGGCGGTCGCCCGGATTCCGCTCGGCCCGGCCGTCACCCTCGAAGTGCTCGGCCCGCTCGCGCTCTCGGTCCTCGCCTCCCGGCGCGCGGTCAACGCGCTGTGGGCGGCGCTCGCCCTCGTCGGGGTGTTCCTGCTCGGCGGCGCGGGCGGCCTCGGCGGGCTCGACCCGGTGGGTGCGGCGTTCGCGGTCGGCGCGGGCTCGATGTGGGCCGCGTACATCGTGTTCAGCTCCCGTACGGGACGCCGCTTCCCGCAGGCGGACGGGCTCGCCCTCGCCATGGCCGTCGGCGCGGTGCTGAGCCTGCCGTTCGGCATCGTGGAGTCCGGCTCGAAGCTTCTGAACCCGACGACGCTGGCGCTCGGCGCGGGGGTCGCGGTCCTGTCGTCCGTCCTGCCGTACACCCTCGAACTCCTCGCGCTGCGCCGGATGCCGGCGCCCACCTTCGCGATCCTGATGAGCCTGGAGCCCGCCATCGCGGCGACGGCTGGCTTCCTGATCCTCCATCAGGCCCTGTCCTGGACGGGCGCGCTGGCGATCGCCCTGGTGGTGGCGGCGAGCATGGGGGCGGTACGGACGCAGGTGAGGGGGGCTTTGCGGGAGGGGTGAGGCGGGGCGCGGGCTCCGGTACGGACTGAGCGGCCCGGCGTTCAGCGGGGTGAGGTCAGCGGTTCAGGTCGAGGATCGGCACGCCGCGCCCCTGGTACGCCTTGGGGGTCACGGTGGCGACCCGTGCGTCGGCTCCCCACTCCGTTACGTGCCGCATGGCGTGCACTGCGGCCCCGATGCCCGGCGGTACGCCGTCACGATGGAGCTGAGCGACGGTGAGGGTGGCGGCGTAGTCCAGGTCGACGGTGTGGATTACATCGAGCTCGCCGATGTGCTCAGCGATACCCAGGAACTCGCGGTCGGCCTCCAGGATCGACAGGACCGGGGCCCATAGTCGCGACTCGGGCTCGATGCCCGCTCGGTGGATCAACGCGGAGACCTGCCGATTGCCCGACAGGGCGAGGAGGGTGGGGGTGTCGAGGATCAGATGGTGCTGGATCACGCTGCCTCGTCACCCCGGGGTTGTGCGAAGGCTTCGCGGAGTCGGCGCCCCATCGCGGCACTCTCCTCGTCGGTCACCTCGACCCCGAAGTGCTCGGCCAGGTAGGCGCGGGTCCGCTCGGCTCGCTCGCGGCGCTCCTCCTCGGTCATGGAGGTCTCGGCGAACTCCTGCACCAGCGAGCGGATCGACGTGCCGCGGGACTCGGCGATGACCGCGAGGCGGTCTCGCACCTCGGCTGGGACTCGGATCACGGCGTCAGTCATGAGGGTGGGTATACGTCCGCGTAAACGCCGCCACGGTGTGCCGAAACTTTCCAAGCACGCTTGATTGTTTCCGGTGCCGCTGCCATGCTCGCCGCACACCGCATCCGTGAGGGGAGCGCTCGTGCCCGACCCCGTGTACGTGCTCGACGACCTGCGTGACGAGAGTGCCGGACTCGACGCCCTGGTGGCGGAGTTGGGGGCGGAGGGGTGGGCTTCGCCCACGCCCGCGCCCGGGTGGAGCGTCGCCCACCAGATCGCGCACCTCACCTGGACCGACCGGGCCGCCCTGCTCGCCGCCACCGACGCCGAGGGCTTCGCCCGCGAGGTGGAGAAGGCGGTCGCCGCGCCCGAGACGTTCGTCGACGAGGCGGCCGAGGAGCTGGTCGTGCTCCCGTACCGCGCACTGCTCGCGCGCTGGCGGAACGGGCGCGAGGAGTTGCAGCGCGTACTCCGGGCCCGGCCTGCGGGGGAGCGGCTGCCCTGGTACGGGCCGCCCATGAGCGTGACGTCCATGGGCACCGCCCGCCTGATGGAGACCTGGGCGCACGGGCAGGACGTCGCGGACGCGCTCGGCGTGCGCCGGGAGCCCACCGCGCGCCTGCGGCACATCGCGCACATCGGCGTACGGACCCGGGACTTCGCGTTCGGGGTGCGCGGGCTGCCCGTGCCGCACGGCGAGTTCCGCGTCGAACTCCGCGCGCCCGGCGGGGAGGTGTGGGCGTACGGGCCCGAGGAGGCGCCGCAGCGCGTGACCGGGTCCGCGTACGGCTTCTGTCTGCTCGTCACCCAGCGCGCCCACCGCGACGACCTCGACCTGCGGGCCGAGGGCGCGGACGCGGACCGCTGGCTGGACATCGCCCAGTGCTTCGCCGGGCTGCCGGGCAAGGGCCGTACCCGGGGGAGCGCCCATGCCTGACCGGCCGCTGCGGATCGGCAACGCCTCAGGGTTCTACGGTGACCGCTTCGACGCCCTGCGCGACATGCTCACCGACGGCCCCCTCGACGTCCTGACCGGCGACTACCTCGCCGAGCTGACGATGCTCATCCTCGGCCGCGACCGGCTGCGCGACCCGCAGCTCGGCTACGCCAGGACCTTTCTGCGGCAGGCCGAGGAGTGTCTGGGGCTCGCGCACGACCGGGGCGTACGGATCGTCGTCAACGCCGGCGGGCTCAACCCGGCCGGACTGGCCGACCGGGTACGGGAGTTGAGCGCACGGCTCGGCGTTCCGGCCGCCGTCGCCCACGTCGAGGGCGACGACCTGAGCGGGCGCGGGAACTGGGGCGAGGGCACCCTCACCGCCAACGCCTACCTCGGCGGGCACGGCATCGCCGCCTGCCTGCGGGCCGGGGCGGACGTCGTCGTCACCGGCCGCGTCACCGACGCCGCGCTGGTCACCGGCGCCGCGGCCGCGCACTTCGGGTGGGGGCCCGAGGCGTACGACGAGCTGGCGGGGGCCGTCGTCGCCGGGCACGTCCTGGAGTGCGGGACGCAGGCGACCGGCGGGAACTACGCCTTCTTCGACGCGGACGGCCGCGATCCCGTGCGCCAACTGCTGCGCCCCGGCTTCCCATTGGCGGAGATCCACGCGGACGGGTCCGGCGTCATCACCAAGCACGACGGCACCGGCGGCCACGTCGACCTCGGCACCGTCACCGCCCAGCTCCTCTACGAGACCGGCCCCGCCCGGTACGCGGGCCCCGACGTCACCGCCCGCCTGGACTCCGTACGGCTGACGCAGGACGGCAAGGACCGGGTGCGGGTCGACGGGGTGCGCGGGGAGGCGCCGCCGCCGACGCTGAAGGTCGGGCTGAACCGGCTCGGCGGATTCCGCAACGAGGTCGTGTTCGTGCTCACCGGACTCGCCGTCGACGCCAAGGCCGCCGTCGTACGCGCCCAGGTCGAGGACGCCTTCGACCGCGCCACGTCCCGCCCCGCCGAGGTGCGGTGGGAACTGTCCCGTACCGACCGCGCCGACGCCGGGACCGAGGAGACCGCCAGCGCACTGCTCCGGCTCGTGGTCCGCGACCCGGAGCAGGACGCGGTCGGCCGGGCCGTCAGCGGCGCCGCGGTCGAGCTGGCCCTCGGCAGCTACCCCGGCTTCCACGTCACGGCGCCGCCCGGCAAGGGCGCCCCGTACGGGGTGTTCCGCGCCGCCCACGTCGAGCAGGGGGTCGTACCGCACACCGCCGTACTGCCGGACGGGGCGCGGGTGGAGGTCCCGCCGCCGTCGCACACCCGGGCCCTGGAGGCCGTACCGGAACCCGCCCTGCCCGAGCCGCTGCCGCCCGGCCCGACCCGGCGCGCCCCGCTCGGCCTGGTCGCCGGGGCCCGCAGCGGGGACAAGGGCGGGGACGCCAACCTCGGGGTGTGGGTGCGCGACGAGGAAGCCTGGCGCTGGCTCGTGCACGAGCTGACCGTGGACCGGCTGGCCCAACTCCTCCCGGAGACCGCCCAGTTGACCGTCGTACGTCATGTGCTGCCGAATCTGCGTGCCGTGAACTTCGTCGTCGAGGGGCTGCTCGGCGAGGGCGTGGCCGCGCAGGCGCGGTTCGATCCGCAGGCCAAGGGCCTGGGGGAGTGGCTGCGCTCCCGGCACGTCGAGATTCCGGAGGACTTGCTGTGACCGTCCTGAACAGCGGCATCGACCCCACTGCCGCCGACCACACCGCGCACCGCGCCGCGATGCTCGACAAGCTCGCCGAGCTGGACGCCGAGCATGCCAAGGCGCTCGCGGGCGGCGGGGAGAAGTACGTCGAACGGCACCGGGGGCGCGGCAAGCTGCTCGCCCGGGAGCGGATCGAGCTGCTGCTCGACCCGGATACGCCGTTCCTCGAACTGTCCCCGCTCGCCGCCTGGGGCAGCGCCTCCCCCGAGTACGCCGTGGGCGCCGCCATGGTGTGCGGCATCGGTGTCGTCGAGGGCGTCGAGTGCCTGATCACCGCCAACGACCCGACCGTACGCGGCGGGGCCAGCAACCCCTGGACGCTGAAGAAGGCGTTCCGCTCGCATGAGATCGGGCTCGCCAACCGGCTCCCGTCGATCCACCTGGTCGAGTCCGGCGGCGCCGACCTGCCCTCGCAGAAGGAGATCTTCATCCCGGGCGGCGCCCTCTTCAAACACCTCACGCAGTCCAGCGCCGCCGGCATCCCGACGGTCGCCGTGGTCTTCGGCAACTCCACCGCCGGAGGCGCGTACGTACCCGGCATGTGCGACCACGTGATCATGGTGAAGGAGCGGGCGAAGGTGTTCCTCGGCGGGCCGCCGCTGGTCAAGATGGCCACCGGCGAGGAGAGCGACGACGAGTCCCTCGGCGGGGCCGAGATGCACGCCCGGACCTCCGGCCTCGCCGACTACCTCGCGGCCGACGAGCCGGACGCGCTGCGCCAGGCCCGCCGCGTCGTCGCCCGCCTCAACTGGCGCAAGGCGTACGCCGATCCGGACCCGGCGGCGGTGGCGGAACCGAAGTACGACCCCGAGGAACTGCTCGGCATCGTGCCCGGCGACCTCAAGATCCCCTTCGACCCGCGCGAGGTGATCGCCCGGATTGTCGACGGCTCGGACTTCGACGAGTTCAAGCCGCTGTACGGGTCGTCCCTGGTCACCGGGTGGGCGGCGCTGCACGGCTACCCGGTCGGCATCCTCGCCAACGCGCAGGGCGTGCTGTTCAGCGAGGAGTCGCAGAAGGCCGCCCAGTTCATCCAGCTGGCCAACCAGCGCGACATCCCGCTGCTCTTCCTGCACAACACCACCGGCTACATGGTCGGCAAGGAGTACGAGCAGGGCGGGATCATCAAGCACGGCGCGATGATGATCAACGCGGTGTCCAATTCGCGGGTGCCGCACCTGTCCGTGCTGATGGGCGCCTCGTACGGCGCCGGTCACTACGGCATGTGCGGCCGCGCCTACGACCCGCGCTTCCTGTTCGCCTGGCCCAGCGCCAAGTCCGCCGTCATGGGCCCGCAGCAGCTCGCGGGCGTGCTGTCGATCGTGGCCCGGCAGTCGGCCGCCGCGAAGGGCAAGCCGTACGACGAGGACGCGGACGCCGCACTCCGCGCCATGGTGGAGCAGCAGATCGAGTCCGAGTCGCTGCCGATGTTCCTGTCCGGGCGGCTCTACGACGACGGCGTGATCGACCCGAGGGACACGCGGACGGTCCTCGGCATGTGCCTGTCCGCGATCCACACGGCCCCGTACGAGGGGGCGCGGGGTGGCTTCGGCGTCTTTCGCCTCTAGTGCGGCTGAACCGCCGCCGCTCTCGCGGATCTGGTTGCTCGCCGCGGTGGTTCCTCAATTGATGGTTGCGGTGATCCAGTGGAAAGAGCACTCCCCATGATCGGAACTCTCCTCGTCGCCAACCGGGGCGAGATCGCCTGCCGTGTCTTCCGTACCTGCCGCGAGCTCGGCATCGCCACGGTCGCCGTGCACTCCGACGCCGACGCGGACGCCCTGCACGTACGCGAGGCCGATGCGGCGGTACGGCTGCCGGGCTCGGCGCCCGCCGACACGTATCTGCGCGGCGACCTGATCGTGAAGGCCGCGCAGGCCGCCGGGGCGGACGCGGTGCACCCCGGGTACGGCTTCCTCTCCGAGAACGCCGACTTCGCGCGGGCCGTCACGGACGCGGGCCTGCTGTGGATCGGCCCGCCGCCCGAGGCGATCGAGGCGATGGCGTCGAAGACGCGGGCCAAGGAGCTGATGGGCATCGCGCCGCTCGCCGAGGTCACGGAGGCGGATCTTCCGGTCCTCGTGAAGGCGGCGGCGGGCGGTGGCGGGCGCGGCATGCGGGTCGTACGGGAACTTTCCGTGCTGGACGCCGAGTTGAAGGCGGCGCAGGCCGAGGCCGCGAGCGCGTTCGGGGACGGGGAGGTGTTCGTCGAGCCGTACGTGGAGGGAGGGCGGCACGTCGAGGTACAGCTGCTCGCGGACCGGCACGGCACGGTGTGGCCGCTCGGCACCCGCGACTGCTCGCTCCAGCGCCGTCACCAGAAGGTCGTCGAGGAGGCCCCGGCGCCGGGACTCGACCCTTCGCTCGTGGAGTCGCTGTACGAGCAGGCCGTACGGGCCGCGCGCGCCACGGGTTACGTCGGCGCGGGCACGGTCGAGTTCCTGGTCGGGCACGACGGCACGGCCCAGTTCCTGGAGATGAACACCCGCCTCCAGGTCGAACACCCCGTCACGGAAGCGGTGTTCGGCGTCGACCTGGTCGCGCTCCAGCTGCACGTCGCCGAAGGTCTCGCCCTTGACCCGGAGCCGCCCGCCCCGCGCGGGCACGCGGTCGAGGCGCGCCTGTACGCCGAGGACCCGGCGAACGGCTTCGCCCCGCAGACGGGCACGCTGCACAGGTTCTCCGTACCCGGGGTGCGGGTCGACACCGGCTGCACGGACGGCGACACCATCGGCGTGCACTACGACCCGATGCTCGCCAAGGCCGTCGCGCACGCCCCGACGCGCGCGGAGGCGCTGCGCCGCCTGGCCGGGGCCCTGGAGCGGGCCGAGGTGCACGGACCGGTGACGAACCGCGACTTCCTCGTACGGTCGCTCCGGCACCCGGAGTTCGCCGCCGCCCGCATGGACACCGGCTTCTACGACCGCCACCTGGATGCACTCACCGAGCCCGGGCTCGACCCGTACGCCCCTCTCGCCGCAGCGCTCGCCGACGCGCACGGCCGGTCCCGCTTCGGCGGCTTCCGCAACCTGCACGCGCAGGACCAGGTCAAGCGGTACCGGAGCGAGCCGGACGGGGCCGAGCACGAGGTGCGGTACCGGCACACGCGGACGGGGCTCGACGCGGACGGGGTGCGGGTGCTGCGGGTGCGTCCGGATCTTGTGGCCCTCGAAGTCGCGGGCGTGCGGCGGCAGTTCAGGGTCGCGTCGTACCCGGACGGCCGCGTCCACGTGAACGGCGCCGCGTACACCGCCCTGCCCCGCTTCCCCGACGCCACCGCCGACCAGGCACCCGGCTCCCTGCTCGCGCCCATGCCCGGCACGGTCGTACGCCTCGCGGAGGGTCTGGCCGAGGGCGTGTCCGTCCGGGCCGGGCAGCCCCTGCTCTGGCTGGAGGCGATGAAGATGGAGCACCGCGTCACCGCTCCCGCCTCCGGCACGCTCACCGCGCTCCACGCCGCACCCGGCCGCCAGGTCGAGGTGGGCGCCCTGCTCGCCGTCGTACAGGAGGAGAAAGAGTCATGACCGCCACCCTGGAAACCGAGGAGCACAAGCAACTGCGCGCCGCCGTCGCCGCGCTCGGCAAGCGGTACGGCCGCGACTACATGACCAGAGTCGTCCGCGAGGGCGGCCACCCCGAGGAGCTGTGGGCGGAGGCGGCGAAGCTCGGGTACCTGGGGGTCAGCCTCCCGGAGGAGTACGGGGGAGGGGGCTGCGGCATAGCCGAACTGTCCATCGTCCTTGAGGAGTTGGGGGCGGCGGGCAGCCCGTTGCTCATGATGGTGGTGTCCCCTGCGATCTGCGGGACGGTCATCGCCCGCTTCGGTACGGACGAGCAGAAGCGGGCCTGGCTGCCGGGCCTCGCCGACGGCTCCCGCACGATGGCCTTCGGCATCACGGAACCCGACGCGGGCTCCAACTCGCACCGCATCACGACGACGGCCCGCCGTGACGGCGCCTCCGGTGACTGGGTCCTGACGGGGCGCAAGGTCTTCATCTCCGGCGTGGACATCGCCGACGCGACGCTGATCGTGGGCCGCACGGAGGACGCCCGTACGGGCCGTCTCAAGCCCTGCCTGTTCATCGTCCCCCGGGACGCGCCGGGCTTTCAGCGCCACCGGATCGACATGGAACTCCAGGCCCCGGAGAAGCAGTTCGAGCTGGTCCTGGACGAGGTCCGGCTCCCGGCGGACGCGCTGGTCGGCGACGAGGACGCGGGCCTGCTGCAACTCTTCGCGGGCCTCAACCCGGAGCGCATCATGACGGCCGCGTTCGCGATCGGCATGGGCCGGTACGCGGTCGCGCGGGCGGTGGCGTACGCGAAGGAACGCCAGGTCTGGCGCGACCCCATCGGCGCCCACCAGTCGATCGCCCACCCGCTTGCCAAGTCCCACATCGACCTGGAGCTGGCCCGCCTGATGATGCAGAAGGCGGCCCACCTGTACGACACGGGCGACGACGCGGGGGCCGGCGAGGCGGCCAACATGGCGAAGTTCGCGGCGGCGGACGCGTGCGTCCAGGCGGTCGACCAGGCGGTGCACACGTTGGGCGGCAACGGGCTGACGCGCGAGTACGGGTTGGCCTCGCTGATCACGGCGGCCCGAGTGGCCCGGATCGCTCCGGTGAGCCGCGACATGATCCTCAACTATGTGTCACATCAGTCGCTGGGGCTGCCCAAGTCCTACTGACCCCGCACGCACACCGGACACGAAGGACGCCCAGGCGGCCGACTCGAAGACGAGCACCGGCCCTTGGGCGTTCTTGCTGTCTCGGACGGGGGTGTGGGTGGGGTGGTCGTCGGAGATCTCGATGCAGTTGCCGCCGTCCTGGTTGCTGTACGACGACTTGCGCCACGTGGCCGCGTCGAAGTCGACTCCACGGACCAGCTGCCGCTCGCCGGGAGCCAGCCAGGGGCTACTTCGTGGCGACGACGTAGACGCTGCCCCAGCGGCGCTTGGGGTTGGCCAAGGTGGGGTCGTACGTCCAGGGCTCGACGGTGGTGAAGCCGGCCTCGGTGAAGAGCTGGACGAGCTTCTCGTGGTCGTAGGCCCACAGGTGTGGGGTGTACGTGGGGTCGTCGTCCTGGTCACGGAAGACGAGGTTGACGAGGTCGAGCCGGGTGTTGATGTGGCCGAGGCAGTCGCGCTTGGCATACCAGCGCTCGATCGCCTCGTCGGGTGTGTCCAGGGGGCGGGGGTAGTGGCTCAGAGCGAAGGCGGCGTCGGGGACCCCGGTGGTGATCCGGCCGCCTGGGATGAGTACGCGGTGGGCCTCGCGGACGAGCTGAGGTTACCGGCGCTGGCGAAGCGGCTTGGGCGTACGGGCGAGGCCCCGGACAATCGAATGCCGGGCGAGGTGTGGTCGGGCAGCCGACCGAGAGCTCCGATTCGGCCAACTTCCCTTTGCCTGCTATCCGCTGGGGGTACGCATCTAGAATCTCCCTGCGGTCGTCTGGCACTTTCGCGCCTCTCTTACGCTTCCCAGGGACAGAGCCTTCGGCGGGTGATTTCCTGGCCTCTGGGTGACTCTGATTCTTCCGGGCCGCTTCTCGCGTGACCATGAAGTGCCAGTGCAGTGGGAGTGCACTTTCGGCGCGCGGATTCCTGCACCGGGACGGCGACGAGGGGGCAGTCTTGTGGACGTGATCGAGCGCTGGAGCGGCCGGTACGCCTGCCTGTTGCAGTCCGCCCTACGGCTCGGCAACGAACAGTTCGCCGCCCACCTGGGCATTGCCGTGAGGACTGTGGCCGCCTGGCACTCGGACGCGTCCGTCGTGCCACGCAGGGAGATGCAGCAACTCCTCGACACGGCACACGAGCAGGCCCCGCCGACAGCTCGACAGCGTTTCGCGCTCCTGCTAGCGAAGGAACAGGCCGCAGCGGACTCAACACCACCTGGAGCGCAGGCACTTCGAGTTGCCATCGCGGTGGTCGTCCGCGACGGCGATGTCCTCCTGGTATGCCGCCGGGACGACGACGCCGCCGGAATCACATGGCAGTTCCCGGCAGGGGTCATCAAGCCGGGAGGCAAGGCAGAGACCGCCACCGTGCGGGAGACCCTGGACGAGACGGGCGTTCACTGCGCGATCCGTCAGCACCTCGGCAACCGACTTCACCCCGTGACCGGCGTGCTGTGCGAGTACTTCCTGTGCGAGTACCTGGCCGGCGAGGCCACCAACAGCGACGCGGCCGAGAACATCGACGTCATGTGGGTCCCCAGAAACGCGGTGACCCGCTTCATCCCCGTGGATACGATCTTCCCACCCATCCTGGCCGTCCTGGAGGAGCACACGTGACGCAGCAGAACACGGACGAGCGCCCGGGCATCGCCGCCGCCATCGTTGTGCACGAGGGACGCGTGCTGATGGTGCGCCGCCGGGTCAGCGAGGGGCAGCTCTCCTGGCAGTTCCCGGCCGGAGAGGTCGAGCCCGGCGAGCCCCGCGAGGACGCCGCCGTGCGCGAGACGAAGGAAGAGACCGGCCTGGACGTGGCCGCCGTAAAACTCCTCGGTGAGCGCGTCCACCCGAAGACGGGCCGGTTGATGTCGTACACGGCCTGCGAGGTTATCGCCGGCACTGCCTACGTCGCGGACACCGAAGAGCTGGCCGAACTGGCTTGGGCCACCCGTGGCGAGATCCCGCAGTACGTGCCGTACGGGCTGTTCGAGCCGGTGCAGGACTACCTCGACTCGGTTCTGCCTTCCTGACCAGCGTTCGACGGCCGTACCACCGGAAGCCGTACGCCGTCGATCCCGCCGCGTGGAACCCGTACACGGGCATGAGCGGTCTCGTACGGCCGTACATCGATCTGACGCCGGTCGAGGAAGACCCGCACGAGGCCGAACGCCGGGAGCAGGCGCACCGGCGGATCGGCGCGGGCGCCCGGTCCGGGTGCGGGAGGCTGCGTCCCGTTCAGTCCTCGTGGGGCCAGAAGTCGGGGAGGGTGTAGCGGAAGGTGTTGGTGGCGTGCCATTCGTGGTTGCCGGCGACCCAGGCGGCCAGGCCGGTGAGGTAGCGGCCGAGAACGGCTTCGGGGAACTGGGCGCGCAGTTGGGCGCTCTCGGTCTCGAACCGGCCCATGATCTCGTTGTGGACGTCGAGGGCCTTCAGGTAGGCCTCGCGTTCGGGGAGGTCTTCGCGGCGGCCGATGACGACGGGCAGGTTGAGGTGGGGGCGCGGGGAGCGCTTCTCCTTGGTGTAGGAGTACAGGTCGTTGACCAGGGTGGCGGCGTTCCCGGCGAGCGCGGTCAGGCGCTGGAGGGCGGGGAGGGCCTGGAGCGGCGCGGGGAGTTCGTAGCCTGCGACCAGATCGGTGAGGGTCAGGCAGGGCCGGAAGTTGTTGAACTGGCGCATCACCAGGTACTCCCAGACGTCCGGAGTCGTGTCGTCCAGGCTCCAGGCGGCTTCGGCCAGGTAGCCGAGGTGGAGGCGCCCCAGGTCGTGGCGGAGCCGGTCCAGCTGGGCGGGCGCGGCCCATGGTGCGGCGTGCTCGATGGCCGACTGGTAGGCCCGCAACGGGGCGTCCGCCCGCAGCCCTTCGCGCCAGTGCGCCGCGTATCCGGGGGTGGTGTGCAGGGGGTCAAGCGCGGAGTGGGCGATCAGGAGACGGGCGCCGAGCCCTTCGGGGGAGCCGCCGTGGTCCTCGCAGTAGCAGTCGTCGACGACGTTCTCTGCGACCAGGAGGCGAGCCGCGACGACCAGGCGGTCGACATCCGCGTGGTCGGGGTGCCCGAGGCAGACGGCGCGTCCGAAGCCGAAGCCTTCGAACTGGTCGTCCCACTTCGCCGGGACGAGGTCGAGTTCCTGCGCCCATTCCTTGGTACGGCGGTCCACCTCGGCGACCAGCGCCGGGTCCGGCTGGACGGCCGGCTGGAAACGCAGGCCCGGGATGGGACGTACCGGCTGCTCACCAGAAGGCGTGTGCGCGGACTCTGCTGACGCCTCATCGGCGGGCGGCGCCTCGATGATGCGCAGACCGGCGGTGCCCATGCCGGTCGGCCCGAGCGGGATGCTGGATGCCACGGTGGTCAGTTCCCTTCGGAGCGGGAGCGGTGGGGCGGCAGCCTGAGGTGCCGCGGGCGGGGCTGCCCGGCGCCGGGGTGTGCCGGGCAGCGTGGAGTGTCATGGCTGCGCCGGCGCCCTGAAACGCGCCGGCGGCTGAGGTTCGTCAGATCTTGTCGGCGACGATCATCAGGTAGTGGAAGCTGCCTTCCTTGTAGGCGGTGAGGAAGGGCTCCTCGATGCCGGTGGCGACGGACGACTTCGCCCGCAGCTCCCAGTAGGGGATCGTGTCCGCCGTCAGGTCGACGACGTCGATGGGGACGAGGCCGTTGGCCGCGAGGGCCTTGAAGTACTCGCTGCGGGGGTGGATGTTGCAGGTGTAGTGCTCGTCGATCCGGCTCACCGCCTTGGAGCGCAGGCCCATGACGTCGTTGGAGCAGCCGGTGATGCAGACGTAGCGGCCCCCGCTCTCCAGCATCCGCGAGAATTCGGCGTACAGCTCGAACAGGTCGACGTACATGGTGGTCTCGTTGGTCCAGATGGACCGGCGCGAGCCTGTTTCGAACTCCGTGTGCAGCATGTTCCGGAAGTGGAAGCGCACCTTGTCGGCCACCTGGCGCTTCTGGGCCTGCTGATTGGCGAAGTCGACCTGAGTCTGGGAGATCGACACCCCGTCCACCGAGCAGCCGAAGCGCTTGTTGACCATGAAGCTGGTGCCGCCCCGGCCCGAACCGGCGTCCAGGAGGCGGTCCTCGCTCCCGACGTCGCCGAGGCGGTCGATGAGGACCCGGGCCTGCTGCGTCTCCAGGCGGTGCATCTCCTCGATGATGCGCACCTCCCGGGTGTCCTCGGGTCCTTCGAGTACGGAGGTGTCGTACTCGCCGAGCCCGTAGTGGTGGTGGTAGAGGCCGTCGACCTCACCGAGCCGCAGGTTGACGGGGTCCTTCTCGGCGTTCCAGTAGTCGGCGACCGACTGCTGGAACGCGGTGCGCAGGACCTGGGCCGACGCGGGCGCACTGGTGGTCATAAGAAAGGTTTCCATTCTGGTGACGTGGCGGGGACTCATGTCCTCGGGTGTGGGGGCCGGTCAGGAGCGCGGGCGGTTGACCTCGACGTTCTCCAGGAGACCGAGGGCGTCGGGAACGAGCGACGCGACGGAGTAGTAGCTGCTGACCAGGTAGGACATGACAGCCTTCTCGTTGATGCCCATGAAGCGCACGTTGAGGCCGGGCTCCACCTGGTCGGGCAGCGAGGTGGGGCGCAGGCCGACCACGCCCTGGTTGTCCTCGCCCGTTCGCATCGCGATGATCGACGTGGTGTGCCCGCCGACGACCGGGATCTTCCCGCACGGCAGCAGCGGCACCCCCCGCCAGGCCGGTACCGGCTGGCCGCCGATGTCGGCGGTGCCGAAGGTCAGGCCCCGCTTGTTGCACTCGCGCCCGAAGGCCGCGATGGCCTTGGGGTGAGCGAACAGGAACTGGGTGTTGCGCCGCATGGACAGCAGCTCGTCCAGGTCGTCCGGGGTCGGCGGGCCGGAGTGGGTCTGGATGCGCTGGTTGTAGTCGGCGTTGGCGAGCAGCCCGAAGTCCCTGTCGTTGACCAGCTCGTGCTCCTGGCGCTCGCGCAGGGCCTCGGCGGTGAGCCGCAGTTGCTGCTCCAGCTGGTTCATCGGGTCGTTGTAGAGGTCGGCGACCCTGGAGTGCACCCGCAGCACGGTCTGCGCCACGCTCAACTCGTACTCGCGCGGCTTGGCCTGGTAGTCCACGAAGGTCGCGGGCAGGTCGGGTTCGCCCGCGTGCCCGGCCGACAGGGAGATCTCCGCCTCTCCGTGCTTGTTCCGCCGCTGGCTGCCGTCGGCACGCTGCTGCTCTTCTACGTAGCGGGCCAGCTCCTCGTGCTGGTCGGCCACCGCCCGGTACTCCAGCTGCGACAGCGCGAGGACCGTACAGGCGGTCGCGGCGCGGGCCGTGAAGTCCCACGTGCCGTCCGCCTCCCCCAGTACCTGCCCGCCGAAGGTCTCGCCGTCGGCCAGCAGCGCGAGGCGTGCCTCGTCCCCGTACTTTCCGGCGGCGGCCCGTTCGACCTTGCCGTGCGCGATCAGGTAGACGTGGTCGGCGGGCTGCCCCTCCTGCGCGATCACCTGGCCCGGTTCGAACTCCTGCTGCACGAACCGCGAGGCCAGTGCGGCGAGGACGTCGGGGTCGTCGAAGCCGCGCAGCAACGGCAGTTCGCCCAGCTCCGCCGGGATGACCTGGACGTCGGAGCCGGTCTTGATGAACGTCACCCGGCCGTCGCCGACCGCGTAGGCCAGACGCCGGTTCACCCGGTAGGTACCGCCTGCGACCTCCACCCAGGGGAGCATCCGGGTCAGCCACCGGGAGCTGAGCTCCTGGTTCTGCGGGACCGACTTGGTCGTCGTCGCGAGATTTCGTGCACTGCCCGTGCTGAGACTCTGCTGTTCCTGCGAGGCGTCTGCCGGGGCCGTGTCCGTCTCGACTGTCATGTGCGTCCTCCTTGAACTCGGTGGTCCGCGCGCCCGCGAGTGAGCCGGCGGGGCTGCCCGCCACCAGCGGTCGTTACGTAACGTAGCGGAAGGTAACAGAGAGTGCTTTGCGGCGGCAACGCGCAAACCGGCAGCGGGCGGCGGCAGTCGCTCGAATGAATCGCCCCGCGCGCCAAGGGGGCGGCGTGCGGGGCGGAGTGCGGGACGGCGTGCGGGGCGGAGTGCGGTGACGGCCGGCGGTCAGGATGCGGCGGCGACAGGGCGTGTCGTGCTGGCTCCGGAGGCGTCGCACGGGAGTGGCTGCTTCGGGTAGTCCCGGGCGAAGTCGTCGCTGATGTCCATCTGGGTGGCGCGCATCGCCGAGGCGTCGACTCTGATCAGGCCGTCGAAGGGGCGGTCGATGTCGCGCGTCAGCATCAGGCAGCCCGCGATCAGCGCGGACAGCACGACAAGGCAGGTGAGTTCGGTGCCCAGTTTGCGGTGGGGGAGGCAGAAAGCAAGGCCGGCGATCACGACGGCCAGTGCCAGGAGCATGAACCAGTACATGACTGCGGGAATGGTCGGCGACGCCTCGGAGATCCTCTTCTGGCGCGCCTGGGACCGCTCGTCGTCAGCCGCCACGATCATCTCGAAGGCCGGCCCGTTCTTGTCGGTCTCCTTCAGGTCCTTTCGCAGCCGGGTGCTCCACACGCTCGGCACGTCGGAGGTCCCTCTCCTGGCCATGTGCGGCCATTCGTGAAACTGGACGGCACGCGCGTAGCAGACCGTGTCCGCCTGGAGCCTCTCCCGGGTCGGCCCCTCCACGAAGTCCGCCACCTCGTAGAGGTGATCCACCGCCCCGGCCTCGGTGCGGCTCGCTTCTCCGGCCGCCCCGAAGGACTCGGCGGCAACGACGATGGCGAAGGCGAGAATCAGCGTGGCGAGCGTTTCCACCGGGCTGATGAGGTCCCGCACTGTCACCGATTCGGCGTTCTCGCCGACCAGGCGTGCACGGAGGAAGCGCTTGAGAAGCAGTCCGATGACCAGCGCTGAGACGGCGACGATCGCAGTGACCCACATGATCGACGATCATCGGGGAAGGCGGCCTCCGGAAGGCGGCGGAACACGCGCACGTCGCCCGGCCCCCCTCGCCTGGCCGTCACCCCCGCCCGGCCGTCACCCCCGCCGGGCTATCACCCTCGCCATCCGGTCCGGCTGCGAGTCCGGCCCGCTGCGAGCCCCGCCCGAGCTGAACCAGCACGCTTGATTGTTTCTGGGTCTGCTGCCACGCTCTGAGCCTCGCAGGGCGTTCGAGAGCCCCGCACGTTCCGCGAAGAGTCCTCGCACCGCACCCGAGGCAAGGGAGTGCGCCCATGGCGCCCATGGTCTTCCGCAGCGAGTACGACGACGTACCCCCGCTCGAACTCCCCATCCACGACGCCGTCCTGGGCGAAGCCCCCACGTACGGCGACACCGAAGCCCTGATCGACGGCGTCACCGGCGCCACCCTCACCTACGCCCAACTCGACACCGCCCACCGCCGCATAGCCGCCGCGCTGGCCGCATCAGGCCTCGGCAAGGGCGACGTGCTCGCCCTGCACAGCCCCAACACCCTCGCCTTCCCGGCCGTGTTCCACGCCGCGACCCGCACCGGCGCCGCCGTCACCACCGTGCACCCGCTGTCCACGCCCGAGGAGTTCGCCAAGCAGCTGCGCGACTCCGGGGCGAGCTGGGTCGTCACCGTGTCGCCGCTGCTCGACGTGGCCCGCGCGGCGGCCGAACTCGCGGGCGGGGTACGGGAGATCCTCGTGTGCGACGAAGCGGACGGCCACCGCTCCGTCCTCGAACTCGCCGCGTCCACCGCGCCCGAACCGCACGTCGACCTCGACCCCGCGCGGGACCTCGCCGTCCTCCCGTACTCCTCGGGCACCACCGGCGTCCCCAAGGGCGTCATGCTCACCCACCGCAACATCGCCACCAACCTGGCCCAGCTGCACCCGTCGATGCCCCTCGGACAGGGCGAGCGGATTCTCGCGGTGCTGCCCTTCTTCCACATCTACGGCCTCACAGCGCTCGTGAACGCCCCGCTCCGCCACGGCGCCACCGTCGTCGTCCTGCCCCGCTTCGACCTCGACACCTTCCTCGCCGCGATCGAGCAGCACCGCATCACCGCCCTGTACGTCGCCCCGCCGATCGTGCTCGCGCTGGCCAAGCACCCGAAGGTCGACGCGTACGACCTGTCGTCGGTGAAGCTGGTGCTCAGCGCCGCCGCGCCGCTGGACGCCGAGCTCGCCGCGGCCTGCGCGCGCCGCCTCGGCCTGCCCGCGGTGATCCAGGCGTACGGCATGACGGAACTCTCGCCCGGCACCCACCTCGTACCGCTCGACGAGCAGCACCCGCCGCCCGGCACCGTCGGCAAGCTGATCGCCGGGACCGAGATGCGCATCGTCTCCCTCGACGAGCCGGGCCGCGACCTCGGGCCCGGCGAGCGCGGCGAGATCGTCATCCGGGGACCGCAGGTCATGAAGGGCTACCTCGGCCGGCCCGAGGCCACCGCCGACATGATCGACGCGGACGGCTGGCTGCACACCGGCGACATCGGCCGGGTCGACGCCGAGGGCTGGCTGTTCGTCGTGGACCGCGTGAAGGAACTCATCAAGTACAAGGGCTTCCAGGTCGCCCCGGCCGAGCTGGAGGCCCTGCTGCTCACCCACCCCGGCGTGGCCGACGCGGCGGTCATCGGGGTGTACGACGAGGACGGCAACGAGATCCCCAAGGCGTTCGTCGTACGCCAGGAGCGGGAGCGGGAGCAGGAGCAGGAGATCGGTGTCGAGGAGATCACCGCGTACGTCGCCGAGCGCGTCGCCCCGCACAAGAAGATCCGCCGCGTCGAGTTCGTCGAGAGCGTGCCGCGCGCGATCAGCGGAAAGATTCTGCGCAGGGAACTGCGGGACCGCGAGAGCGCACGCACGAAAGGAACCGAGGACCAGGAATGAAGCAGCTGACCGTTAGCGAGGACCGGGGCGTCACCACCCTCACCCTGGACGCCCCGGAGAACCGCAACGCACTCTCCGCGCAGCTCGTCACCGCCCTGGCGCAGGCGGTCGCCGAGTGCGGCAAGGACCCGGGCGTACGGGCCGTCGTGCTCAGCCACACCGGCTCCACGTTCAGCGCGGGCGCCGACCTCAAGGAGCCGCCGAACCCGTACGGCTTCGTGGCGCTGCTGAGGCAGCTGGTCGAGCTGCCCAAGCCGGTGGTGGCGCGGATCGACGGGCACGTACGGGCGGGCGGGCTCGGGCTCGTCGGGGCCTGCGACCTCGCGCTGGCCTCGTACGGCTCCGACTTCGCGTTCACCGAGGTGCGGCTCGGGGTCGCGCCCGCCGTGATCTCGCTGCCGCTGCTTCCGCGCCTCGAACCGCGCGCCGCCTCCCGGTACTACCTCACCGGGGAGCGGTTCGACGCGGTGCGGGCGGCGGAGATCGGGCTTGTCACGGAGGCGGCGGCGGAGGTCGACGGGGCTCTGGAGACCGTGCTCAACGCTTTCCGGAAGGCCTCTCCGCAGGGGCTCGCGGAGTCGAAGGCGCTGGCCACGGCTAGAGTCCTGGAGGCCTTCGACCGCGATGCGGAGGACCTCGTACAGCGCTCCGCCTCGCTGTTCGCGTCCAAGGAGGCCAGGGAAGGCATGACGGCATTCTTCGAACGACGGGATCCTGCATGGGTGTTGTAGACGCGACGGCGCGATCGGACCGCTATCCCAAGCAGGACCGCAGTCGAGCCACCCGGCAGAAACTCCTGGAGGCCGCCGTGGCCTGCCTCGCCGAGCACGGCTGGTCCGGGTCCACGGTGACCGTCGTCGCCGAGCGCGCCGGGGTCTCGCGCGGTGCGGCCCAGCATCACTTCCCGACCCGCGAGGACCTGTTCACGGCGGCCGTCGAGTACGTCGCCGAGCAGCGGTCGAGCGCGCTGCGTTCGGTGTCCGCGCAGGACCGCCGGGCCGTCGTCGCGGCCCTCGTCGACCTCTACACCGGGCCGCTGTTCCGGGCCGCCCTGCACCTGTGGGTCGCCGCCTCCCACGAGGAGCAGCTGCACGCGCGCGTGACGGAGCTGGAGGCGCGGGTCGGCCGCGAGACGCACCGGATGGCGGTGGAGCTGCTCGGGGCGGACGAGTCCGTGCCGGGGGTGCGGGAGACCGTGCAGGGGTTCCTGGACATGGCCCGGGGGCTCGGCCTCGCCAATGTCCTCACGGACGACCGGGTGCGCCGGGAGCGGGTGGTGGAGCAGTGGGGGCGGTTGCTGGACGAGGCGCTGGACGGCTGAATTCCCGTGCCCCGCAGAGCCCTTACGGCTTACCGCTTACCGCTTACCGCTCACGGCTCACGGCTCACGGCTCACGGCTCACGGCTTACGGCTTACGGCGCCAAGCGCTCCAGCCGCCAGCCGTCGGACCCCGGCTCCCGTACGTAACGCAACCGGTCGTGCAGCCGGTTCTCCCGCCCCTGCCAGAACTCCACGCTCTGCGGCACCACCCGGTACCCGCCCCAGTGCGGCGGCACCGGCACCTGCTCGCCCTCCGGGTAGCGGCGCTCCAGGTCCGCGTACGACGAGTCGAGTTCGGTGCGGGAGCCGATCACCGTCGACTGGGGGCTCGCCCACGCGCCGAGCTGCGAGCCGTGCGGGCGGGTGCGGAAGTACGCCGCCGTCTCGTCCCGGCCGGTGCGCAGCGCCGTACCCGAGACGATCACCTGGCGGGCCATCGGGTGCCAGGGGAAGAGAAGTGAGACGTACGGGTGGGCCGTGATGTCGGCGGCCTTGCGGGACTCGTAGTTGGTGAAGAAGACGAAGCCGCGGTCGTCGTACGCCTTCAGCAGGACCGTGCGCGTGCTGGGCCGGCCCTCGGCGTCGGCGGTGGCGACGACCATCGCGTTCGGCTCGTACAGGGCGCCCTGATCCTCGGCCCGCGCGGCGTCGTGGAACCAGCGGGCGAACTGGGTCATCGGGTCGGCGGCGAGGGCGTCGGGGGTGATGCCCTCGGCGCGGTAGTGGCGGCGCATCGCCGCCGGCTCGGGCGGCACCACGGGGTCGGAAGCGTTCACGCGGGCCATCCTGCCGTACGCGCACGGCAGTTCACGCACCCCTCTCGTGCACCCCTCCCGCCCACCGTTCCCGCCCACCGTTCCCGCACCCGGATGGCACTGAGTGCCGCGTAATTCACCCCAAGTGGCACTGAGGGCTCCCCAAACGACGCACCAGGGGTTATCGTCCGAGGACCGCCCGAGTCGGCCGGATGACCACCGGCCGAGCGGGGCATCACCGGGGGGACCGACCCGGAACGCGCGCACGTCCACACCTGAGGAGCCGCCCGATGTCCGACTTCGTACCCGGACTTGAAGGAGTCGTCGCGTTCGAGACGGAGATCGCCGAACCGGACAAGGAAGGCGGCGCGCTTCGCTATCGCGGCGTCGACATCGAGGATCTGGTCGGCCACGTCTCGTTCGGCAACGTGTGGGGGCTCCTGGTCGACGGCGCCTTCAACCCCGGCCTGCCGCCCGCCGAGCCGTTCCCCATTCCCGTGCACTCCGGCGACATCCGCGTCGACGTGCAGTCCGCGCTCGCCATGCTCGCCCCGGTGTGGGGCCTGAAGCCGCTGCTCGACATCGACTCCGCGCAGGCCCGCGACGACCTCGCGCGCGCCGCCGTGATGGCGCTGTCGTACGTCGCCCAGTCGGCGCGCGGGCAGGGCCTGCCGATGGTGCCGCAGCGCGAGATCGACAAGGCGTCCAGCGTCGTCGAGCGGTTCATGATCCGCTGGCGGGGCGAGCCGGACCCCAAGCACGTCAAGGCCGTCGACGCCTACTGGACCTCCGCCGCCGAGCACGGCATGAACGCCTCGACGTTCACTGCCCGCGTCATCGCCTCGACGGGCGCGGACGTGGCCGCGGCTCTCTCGGGTGCGGTCGGCGCCATGTCGGGGCCGCTGCACGGCGGCGCCCCGTCCCGCGTCCTCGGCATGATCGAGGAGATCGAGCGCACCGGCGACGCGACGGCCTACGTCAAGCGTGCCCTCGACAAGGGCGAGCGGCTGATGGGCTTCGGCCACCGCGTCTACCGCGCCGAGGACCCGCGCGCCCGCGTGCTGCGGCGTACGGCGAAGGAGCTGGGGGCGCCGCGGTTCGAGGTCGCCGAGGCGCTGGAGAAGGCCGCCCTTGAGGAGCTGCACGCCCGCCGCCCCGACCGGGTGCTCGCCACGAACGTGGAGTTCTGGGCGGCGATCATGCTGGACTTCGCCGAGGTCCCGGCGCACATGTTCACGTCGATGTTCACCTGCGCCCGCACGGCCGGCTGGTCGGCGCACATCCTGGAACAGAAGCGGACCGGACGGCTCGTACGCCCCTCGGCGACGTACATCGGACCGGGCTCGCGCACGCCGCAGTCGATCGAGGGGTTCGGGGAGATCTCGGGCTGAGTTCCCGTCGTGCGTACGGGGCGTGTGTGCGGGCGTGCGTACGGCGCGTTTGTACGGCGCGTGCGTACGGCGCGTTTGTACGGCGCGTGCGTCCGGCGCGTGTGTACGGGCCCGGAAACGCAGACGATCCGCGGGCCATGGTTCCCGCCGCGGTGAGCGGCGGGAAGCCGGCCGGACATCACCGGCGGCCCGCGGATCGGGTGACTGCGTTGGATTGGCCGGCTGCGTGCTCACTCGCACGCTGGTCCGGCACCGCACTGAGTGCGACAGCAGGCCGCTAGCCCGCAGTCACCTCTCCTGTCCGGTTTGCATACATCTGCCGAACCACCTCCTTTCCGAAGTGACTCCAGCCTAGGAACCCGGCCCGGCCGCCACAACCGAATTTCGCGGACGATTCCGGGCACGATTTTTTCCCGGAAGTTGATGTGGGATGCGTCACGTTCGAGTTGAATGATCGGTGTGCACTGCATGCGCGGTGCATGCCGTAAGGCTCACTCGTCCTGCAGGGGGTGGCCAGGTGAGTGCATCCCGGCACAGTGGAATGACGGACGCGGCCGGCGAGGGCCGCGAGGCACCCGCGTCCGACGATCTCCTCGCGGCCCTGCTCGACGGCATGGACGCCGCACTCTGCGCCCTCGACGCCGACGGAGTCGTCACGCACTGGAACCGCGAGGCCGAGCGCATCCTCGGCTGGACGGCCGACGAAGCCGTCGGCCGGCACGGCTTCGCCGGCTGGGCCGTGCGCAGCGCCGACGCGGCCGAGGTCGAGGAGCGGCTGCTCGCCGCGATGTCCGCGCACGGCCGCCAGGTCCACGAGTTCGCCCTCGTCACCAAGGACGGCGGGCGCGTGCTCGTACGCACCCAGTCCGCCGCCGTCCGCGGACCCGACGGCAAGCCCGCCGGGGTGTACTGCGCATTCAGCGAGGTGCACACGCAGATCGACCTGGAGCGCTCGATCGCCCTCAGCGAGGCCCTCTTCGAGGACGCCTCCTGGGGCGTCGTCCTGATCGACGCCGACCTGCGCCCCGCCGTCGTCAACGCGCACGCGGCCCGCCTCCTCGGCACCAACCGCACCGCCCCCCTCGGCCGCCCTCTCGGCGAACTCCTCGCCCAGGGCGTGGAGGAACTGGAGAGCGCCCTCACCCACGTACTCGCCGAAGGCGCGCCGCCCGCGCCCGCCGAGCTGTGGGTGTCGGTGCGCCGGGCCGACGGGGACGACGGGAGCGACAGGGGAGACAAGCGCGGCGAGGGCGGCAAGGGCGGCAGAGCCGACGGCGCCGGGGGCGGTGGGGGTGAGCGGCGGTGCTGGCGGAGCGGCTTCCTGCGGCTCGCCTCACCGCTCGCGGAGGAACCCGTTCCGCTCGGCGTCGGCTGGCTCTTCCAGGACGTCACCGAGGCCAAGCTCGCCGAGCAGGAGGCGGCCCAGCTGCGCTTCCGCGGCAACCAGCTCCAGCGCGCCGCCCGGGCCGCGGGCGAGTGCGAGGACCCGATGGAGGCGGTCGGCGTCCACCTGGACTTCGCCCTCGCCGGATTCGCCGATCACGCCCTGGTCGACGTACTCGACCCGGCGTCCCCGACCGGTGCGCCGCGCCTCGTCCGCGCCGCCGCCACGCCCGCCGAGACGCCGGGCCCGGTGGTGCCGGGCGACCGGGCGGGGCTTCCGGTGCGGTACGCGGAGGGGCATCCGGCGCTGCAGTGCGTGACGCGGGCGGGGCCGGTGCGGGCGAGCGCGGGCGCGGCTTCCCCGGTGGGGGAGTGGGCGCGGGCGCGGCAGTGGCCTCAGGACTCGGTGCACGCCCTGTGCGCGGTGCTGCGCAGCCGGGGCGTGACGCTCGGCGTGGTCACGTTCCTGCGCTCGGCCAGCCGCACCCCGTTCGAGCGCACCGACGCCGGGTACGCGGAGAGCGTCGCCGCGCGCGTGGCCTCGGCGATCGACCTGGCGCGACTTGTCGAGGAGAGGTCCTGAGTCGTACGGAATGTACCGAGGAGTCGTACGGAACGTCCTGAGGAGCGTCGTACGGGAACGTCCCGAGGAGTCGTACGAGAACACCCTGAGGAGTCGTACGAGAACACCCTGAGGGGCGTACGAGAACTCAGCGGCGGTAGAAGATCCGGTCCCCGTACTCCTCGAAGACCCGGCCGTTCCACTCGTGGCCGCCGTCCACATTGCCCGAGCGCAGCATCGGCGGGTCGAAGCCGCGGGACGCCAGCTCGCCGGCGGCGGCCGCCATCGTGGCCTGGAGCAGCGCGTTCGTGACCACGCCGGAGGCGGGGCCGAAGGGCGCGGCCACGCCGTCCGCCGTCAGCTCCGCGTCCCCGACCGCGATCTTGCTGTCGAGGACGATGTCGCAGTGGTCCTTCAGGAAGGTCCCGGACACGTGCCGGGAGCGGGTCTCCGTCGCGTACACCACCGACGTCACGCCGATCACCTTCAGGCCGAGCGCGCGGGCGTGCAGCGCCATCTCGACCGGCAGCGCGTTCCGGCCCGAGAGCGAGATGATCACCAGGACGTCACCGGGCTTCGCCGGGCTGGTGTCGAGCACGGCGGCCGCGAGACCGTCGACCCGCTCCAGGGCGGAGCCGAGCGTGGCGGGCATGATGTCCACACCGACCACGCCGGGCACCGCGAGCAGGTTCATCAGGGCCAGGCCGCCCGCGCGGTACACCACGTCCTGCGCGGCGAGCGAGGAGTGCCCGGCGCCGAAGGCGAAGAGCCGGCCGCCGGACTCGACGGTGTCGGCGATCGCCGTGGCCGCTGCGGCGATCGCGTCCCGCTCCTCGTCCCGCACCCGCTCAAGCAGCCCGATCGCGGCGTCGAAATACTGTCCGGCCGACTTGTTCTCGCCGTGGGCGGCGTGCGTACCGCCGCCGTCGCTCGTGGGGCTCATCGCCGCGGGCCTCTCCCGGGAAGGTGCCTGACAAGGGCGGCACGGATGCCCGCCGCCGCTCACGTTGCGGTCTGGACCAGTGCCCTGTCAATACGGCCGGACCGCCGCCCGCGGGGCCGGATCCCCCGGCACGGCACGGTTGTCGGCGCTATGCGTCAGAATTGATGCAGGGCCAGCGCAGGACGCTGCGGAGCGACAGCCGCAGCTCTCTTTTCTGTCACAGCATGAGGGGCACGTATGTCCGGACTGATCGATACGACGGAGATGTATCTCCGCACCATCCTTGAGCTTGAGGAGGAAGGTGTGGTCCCCATGCGCGCCCGGATCGCCGAGCGGCTCGACCAGAGCGGCCCGACGGTCAGCCAGACGGTGGCGCGCATGGAGCGGGACGGGCTGGTGTCCGTCGCCAGCGACCGCCATCTGGAGCTCACCGACGAGGGCCGCCGCCTCGCCACCCGCGTGATGCGCAAGCACCGGCTCGCCGAGTGCCTGCTCGTCGACGTGATCGGCCTGGAGTGGGAGCAGGTGCACGCCGAGGCCTGCCGCTGGGAGCACGTGATGAGCGAGGCCGTGGAGCGCCGCGTCCTCGAACTGCTCCGCCACCCCACCGAGTCGCCGTACGGCAACCCGATCCCGGGCCTGGAGGAGCTGGGCGAGAAGGCCGAGGCCGACCCGTTCCTGGACGAGGGCATGGTCAGCCTGGCCGACCTGGAGGCGGACGGCGAAGGCAAGACGGTCGTCGTGCGCCGCATCGGCGAACCGATCCAGACGGACGCGCAGTTGATGTACACGCTGCGGCGGGCCGGTGTGCAGCCGGGCGCCGTGGTGAGCGTGACGCAGTCGCCGGGCGGTGTCCTGGTGGGCAGCAGTGGCGAGGCCGCCGAGTTGGAGGCGGAGATCGCCTCGCACGTCTTCGTGGCCAAGCGCTGAGCCGTCCCTGCGGCGCTTCCTGCCCGCCGGGTTCCGCCCGGCGCTCTCTGCCCGCCGGGTTCCGCCCGGCGGGCAGCGCTGTGTCCACTGCCTTGCGGGGCTACGAAGACGGTAATGGGGTGCTCCTCGGGGGTGCTCTCGGGCGGGCGATTCCAAGATGCAATGTGCGGAACCGCAGCGGCCGGGCGATTTGCGTGCAAGCCTGTCCCGTGAGGCGTTTGGCCATCGGGGAGGGGTCTTGGCGATGTGCCGTACGGAACGGGTGAGCCCCGGCGCCGTGAAGCGCCGGGGCCCGTCCTCCCCTGTGCTGACCCGGAGCCCCGAGCTCTCAAGGTCAATCCCCTCGGACCGTTTTCCCCGAGCGGCCCGCCTCCCGCTGAAGATCTCCCCTCGGTCACGCGCGTCAATCCTTGAGTGCGGTCACTCGAATGAGGGGTGTTGGCGCCGGAGACTCCCTTCTCGAATGGGGGTTCGATAACGTGATCCGTGCGGCGTGAAGAGCGGCGTACGGGGGCGAATCAAGGGAATCCGGGCCCACAAAGGGGGTGCCAGAAATATGCGGCGCATCGACGTGATCGGGGCGGGCGGCACAGGCCTCGCCGCCTGGGAGTTCGGCGAACCTCCCAAGACCCAGGAGGCCGAGGGGCCCGGGGTGCTGTTGCTGCACGGCCTGATGGGCTGCGCCACGCACTGGGCGGGCACCGCCTCCTGGCTCGCCGAGCGGCACCGCACGGTCGCCCTCGACCAGCGCGGCCACGGCGAGAGCGACAAGCCCGTGGCGCCGTACACACGGGAGGCCTATGTCGAGGACGCCGAGGCCGCCCTGGTCCAGCTCGGCCTCGCCCCCGCCGTCCTCGTCGGGCACTCCATGGGGGCGCTCACCGCCTGGCAGCTGGCGGCCCGCCGGCCCGACCTGGTGCGCGGGCTCGTCATCTGCGACATGCGGGCCTCCGCGCTCGGCGCCGCCTCGCAGCGGGAGTGGACCGACTGGTTCAGGACCTGGCCCGTGCCCTTCGCCACGCTGGACGACGTCCGGCGCTGGTTCGGCGAGGACGACCCCTGGGTTGAGCGCCCCAACCCGGCCCGCGGCGCGTTCTACGCCGAGGTGATGGCCCGGCGCGAGGACGGCTGGCGCCCCGTCTTCGACCCGGCCCGGATGCTGACCTCCCGCGAGACATGGGTGCACGACGCGCACTGGGAAGAGCTCGCCCAGGTCCAGTGCCCGGCCCTCGTCGTCCGGGGCCTGGACGGGCAGCTGGGCCGCGCGGAGGCCCAGGAGATGGTCCGCGTCCTGCCGCACGGGACGTACGCGGAGGTCCCCGAGGCGGGCCACCTCGTGCACTACGACCAGCCGAGCGCCTGGCGCGCGGCGATCGAGCCGTTCCTGCACGGGGCGCTCATAGGCTGACGGCGCGCGCCGCGGCGGAGCCGCCCCCACCGGATGGAGCTGCCACCGGATGGAGCTGCCACCGGATGGAGCCGTCACCGGATGGAGCCGTCACCGGATGGAGCTGCCACCGGAAGGAGCCGACACCGGAAGGAGCCGACACCGGATGGAGGCCCACCGGAAGGAGCCTCCACCTGGAGTCGGACGGAGCCCGCCCCAGGTGCGGGACGGGCTCCGGAAGGGCGGTCGTGCCGTGGACCAGCGGGCGGCTACGGGCGCCGCTCCCGCCCGCACGCGTACGCCAGCGGGCTGATCAGCTCCTCCGTGTCCGGCAGCCAGCGGTTCGCGGTGGTGGGCTTGCGTACCCACTGGACCGCGCCGCGCCCGCCCACCCGGGTCGGCGGCGCCGCCACCCAGTCGCCCTCGCCGAGCACCCGCAGGTCGAGCGAGGCGGGCGGCCAGCCCAGCTTCCGTACCAGATCGGGGGCCTTGGTCGCGGCACCCGGCAGCACGAAGAACTGCATCCGGCGGCCCGGGGTGAGCGTGACCGGGCCGAGCGCGAGATCCATCCGCTCCATCCGCGCGAGCGCCAGGAACCCGGCGGTCTCCGGCACGTCGACCGCGTCGAACGTCCGCCCCGTCGGCAGCAGGACCGACGCGTTCGGCTGCTTCGACCACAGCCGGCGGGCCACGGTGGCGCTGCCCGTCGCCTGGTTCGTCCAGTCCTCGCGTACGGGATGGGCGCCGGGCCGTGCGCAGGACGGCTCGCCGCAGCTGCACCGCTCCACGCCGCCCTCGGCCTCCAGCCAGGCGCCGGGGAACACGTCCCAGTGCCGCTCTTTCGCGTAGCGCACCGCGGTGTCGGGCAGCTGTTCCCCGCGCTGCTGGGGGACCTGCGCGGCTCGGGCGACTTCGATGGTCTCTTCCACGCCCAGCTCAACTCCCGCCGTCACCTTGGGTTACGCCCTCCCTTCGGCCCGTTCCGGACCGCTCGCGCGGCGCTGACCTGGGAGGGTCCGGTACGCCGACCCGGCGCATCGTTCCTGCACACGGGGCGCACGGGTGCACGGCCGGGGGCGCGCACGCGGATCGGCAGCGGGGGCGGGTAGCCGCTTGAGGAGAGAGGTTTCCGGAGACCGGCCGACCGACGGACCGACCGACGGACCGACGGACCGACCGACCGGCTGGGGCAGAGGCTGGGGCAGCGGCCGGGGCAGCGGCTGAGGCAGCAGTCGGGGCAGCGGCCGGGAGCCGCGGATGCTATGTCGCGCTATGCCGGAAATTGTTCCGCATTTTCGTCGACCCGATGGGCATCGATCACCGGGCACGCTTCTTCCGGCGCACACAGGGGGTACG
The DNA here is from genome assembly GCF_029968095.1 of Streptomyces solicavernae. Taxonomy (GTDB): domain Bacteria; phylum Actinomycetota; class Actinomycetes; order Streptomycetales; family Streptomycetaceae; genus Streptomyces; species Streptomyces solicavernae. The sequence continues at coordinate 28,122 of NZ_JASCIR010000006.1, forward strand.
CCATGGCCGCAAGGCCTCTCGTCGCGCGACAGCCCAACGAACGGCTGCAGGCGCTCATCCAGGAGGCCGGCTGCTCCAACGCCGGCCTGGCCCGCCGCGTCAACATGTGCGGCGCGGAGCACGGCCTCGATCTCCGGTACGACAAGACCTCCGTGGCCCGCTGGCTGCGCGGACAGCAGCCGCGCGGCCGGGCGCCCGGCATCATCGCCGAGGCGATCGGGCGGAAACTGGGCCGCGCGGTCACGATCGACGATATCGGGATGGCGGGCGGCAGGAACCTCGCCTCCGGCGTCGGCCTGCAGTTCTCGCCGACGGTGCTCGGCGCGATCGAGCAGGTCTGCGAGCTGTGGCGCAGCGACGTCGGCCGGCGCGACTTCCTCTCCGGCTCGACCGTCGCCGCCTCCGCGCTGGTCGAGCCCAGCCGGGACTGGCTGATCAGCGCGACGGACACCCAGGTCGCCAGGACCGCGGGCGCCCGCGTGGGCCGCTCGGACGTGGCCGCCGTACGCGCCATGACCGAGTCCCTCGTCCAGCTCGACCGCCAGTACGGCAGCGGACACGTCCGCCCGGTCGTCGTGCACTACCTCAACTCCGTCGTCTCCGGGCTGCTCGCCGGGGCCTACCGGGAGGCCGTCGGGCGTGAACTCTTCGCCGCCGTGGCCCGGTTGACGGAACTCGCCGGCTACATGGCGGTGGACACCGGCCAGGCCGGCCTCGCCCAGCGGTACTACATCCAGGCCCTGCGCCTGGCCCAGGCGGCCGGCGACCGCGGCTACGGCGGGTACGTACTCGCCGCGTCCATGAGCCACCTCGCCGCCCAGCTCGGCAACCCGCGCGAGATCGCCCAGCTGGCCCGGGCCGCGCAGGAAGGCGCGCGGGGCCGGGTCACGCCGCGGGCCGAGGCGATGTTCCACGCGGCCGAGGCGCGGGGGCACGCCCTGCTCCGGGACGCCCGCTCGACGCACACCGCCGCCGCCAGGGCCCAGGCCGCGCTCGACCGGGCCGACTCGGCGGTCGAGGACCCGGTGTGGATCCGGCACTTCGACGGGGCGTACCTCGCGGACGAGCTGGCGCACTGCCACCGCGACCTCGGCCACGCGGACGCCGCCGCGCGCGCCGCGCAGGACTCCCTCGACGGCCACCCCGAGTCCCGGGCCCGCCGCCGCGCCATCGGCCTGGTCCTGCTCGCCACCGCGCAGCTGCAACAGCGCGAGGTCGAGCAGGCCTGCCACACCGGCACGCGCGCGATGGAGCTGCTGGGCACGCTGCGCTCCGACCGCGGCAGCGAGTACCTGGACGACTTCCAGGGCCGCCTCGCCCCCTTCCACGACCAGCGGGCGGTACGGGAGTTCGGCGCCCGGCGCCAGGAGCGGGCGGCGTGAACGGGCCCGGCACGTGAGGCATTCCACGTCGCTCCGGTGAACCACCGGTCACGGCAGGTCACGGAACGGATCACGCGCAGGAGCTGCGTAGCACCCCTTACGGGGGACCCGGTAGCGTGAGCCGACGATTCCGTAGGTCCCCCAGTAGTAGGAGTCCCGGTGACGCAGAGCGGACAGGGCGAGGAGCCGCAGATACCCGCGGCGCGGCCCGCGCACGAAGGTGTCGTGCTGCCCGCCGACGGCGGCGAGCCCCTGGTTCCGGGCACCTACGGAGACCAGGCGGTGCCGGCCGGTGGCACCCCGTGGGGACAGCCCTGGGGCCCGGACACCCCGCAGGCCGCGCCCTCGTACGGCCCGGGCGAGGGCTTCGCGCCGGGCCAGGCGTGGGGCCAGGACCAGCAGCAGCCGTACGGAATGCCCGCGCCGCCCCCGTACGACGCCATGCCGCAGGCCCCGCAGCAGCAGGCGTACGACCAGGCCCCGCAGCAGCAGGCGTACGACCAGGCTCCGCAGGCGTACGAGCAGGCTCCGCAGGCGTACGAGCAGTACCCGCCGCAGCAGCCTCCCGCCCCGCAGCCGTACGCGCCGCAGGACCCGCAGCCCTACGCGCAGCAGCCGCAGCCGCAGCCCCAGCCTTACGAACAGCCCCAGCCTTATGAACAGCCCCAGACTTTCGAGCAGCCGCAGCCCCAGCAGGCCCCGCTCGGCGCGCTGCCCACGCAGCCGCAGTCGCCGTCGCAGCAGCCGTCGCAGCCGCCCTCGCAGCAGCCGTCCGGCGGTGCGCTCCCCGAGCCGCATCAGCCGCAGACCGGCGGTGCGCTCCCCGAGCCGCACCAGGCCCAGCAGGGCGCGGCCCTCCCGCAGCCGCAGCAACCGCCGCAGTCCGCTCCGCTCCCGCCGACCGCGCCCGGCGGGGCACCGGGCGGGGCGCCGATGCCGCCCGCCGACTCCGAGGCGACGCAGTACCTGTCCTCCGTACCGCAGAACGCCCCGCAGAACGCCCCGCAGGGGAGCGCGCAGGAGGGCGCGCAGGGGGGCGCTCCGCTTCCCGGTGCGCTGCCGCCGGAGGCGCCCGCCGCCGACGCGACTCAGTTCCTCGGCCGGCAGGCCATGCCGCAGCCCCAGGGCCCGGGCGCGGGCGGCGGCGACCCGGACGCCGAGGCCACGCAGTACATCGCGCCCGTACCCCCGGCGCCCGCCGCCGCCCCGTACGGCATCCGGCCCGGCGCGCCCGGCGACCGGCAGCCGCCCGCCGAGTTCGACAGCCTCTTCCGCAGTGAGCCGGCCGGGGGCGGCGGCGCCGAGTCCACCCAGCAGATGCCGCACTACAACCAGCCGCCGGCGCAGCCGGGTCCGGGCGCGGGGCAGGCGCAGTACGCCGGTCCGCCGGAGCCGCCGTCCCGTCGTACGGGTTCAAAGGTGCCGATGTTCGCCGCGATCGGGGTGGCCATCGCGGTGCTCGGCGTCGGTGCGGGCGCGCTGATCGCGTCCGGCGGCGACGAGGAGAAGGACGAGCCGAAGACCGTCGCCGAGTCCTCGCCCGCCGAGGAGAAGCCGTCCCCGACGGCCGACCCGGCCGAGCAACAGGCCGCGGCGCTGGACAAGTTGCTCGCCGAGAGCAACGACAGCCGTGAGGCCGTCATCAACGCGGTCAAGAGCATCGAGTCCTGCCGCAACCTCGACAAGTCCGCCACCGACCTGCGCGACGCCGCCAAGCAGCGCAACGGCCTGGTGACCCGCCTTGCGCAGCTGGATGTCGACCAGCTCCCCGGCCACACCACCCTGACCGCGTCCCTCAACAAGGCCTGGAAGGCGTCCGCCGCGGCCGACAAGCACTATGCCGCGTGGGCCGACCAGGTCGCCGCGAAGGGCAAGAAGGGCTGCCACAAGGGCAAGGCCCGTACGACCAAGTCACGTTCCGCCGGGAACGCCGCCAGCGGCGACGCCACCAAGGCGAAGAAGCAGGCGGCGCCGCTGTGGAACAAGATCGCGGGCGAGTACGGCCTGACGAAGCACAGCTGGATCCAGCTGTGACCGGCCGGGCCGACCGGCCGGGCCGACCGGCCGGGCCTGACGGTTCTTCCGGCGGAGAGGGCCGCCTGACGGATCAGGCCGCCACCTGATGGATCAGCCCGCCACCCGGCGGATCAGCCGGTCACCCGGCGGATCAGCCGGTCACCCGGCGGATCAGCCCGCCCCCGGCCGATCAGGCCGCCTCCTCCAGCGTCCGTGACACGTCCACCGCCGACTTGCGGGCCGCGACCAGGCGGCCGTCCTTGACCACCTGGTACGTCACGTTCGCGTTCACCAGGCGCGGGAACTCGCTCGCCGCCACCGTGTCCTCGAAGCGCCAGCTGAGCGTCGGCGTGAGGCCGCCCGTGTCGACGCGCACGCCGTCGTTGAGCGCCCGCGCCACGGTCCGCGCGTTCACCTCGCCGTCGCCGAGCGACTCGACGACCTGCTTGAACACGGTGTACGCGATCCAGGTCGTCTGCACGCCCGCGTTCGCCGGGTCGATCCGGTGGTCCCCGAAGGCCTCCTCGCGGATCACCTTGCGCATCGGGTCCCAGCGCGCGTCGTCGGCCGCCGGGTACCAACTCGTCACGTACGCACCCTCGTACGGGCCGGACGCGCCGCCCGTGCGGTCCACGGAGGTCTGGTCGACGCTGCCGAGCACCGAGGAGATCTGCACCTTCTGGCCGTCCTCCTGGGTGCGCCGGAACGAGTCGAAGAAGCTGTCCGTGCGGTCGCCGAGCGCGGCCGTCACACAGCCTTCGCGGGCCCGCTCGGCCGCGCCCTCCCGGCCGAGCGTCGCGACGAGGGACGGGTCGGCGCCCGCGGCGGTGAGGGCCTGCTCGGCCTCCTCGCTGTAGTCGCCGGAGTCCTCCGCCGCGAGGATGTCCGTGGCCGGCTTCCGATCGCCCTGCGCGAGACCGGAGTTGAGCAGTTCGGGCAGCAGGTCGCCGGCGAGCGTGTCGGGGCGGACCAGGGCGACGCGCTCGCAGACCTCGGCCAGCTGCCGCCCGTTCCCGGCGAGCAGCGCGACGACACCGCCGTTGACCGGGAACGACATCGGGCTGACGAACTCCTCCTCGGTCAGCCCGTACCCGCCGATGTACGGGATGCCCGCGGCCTCAAGGGGGGAGAGGAAGGCCTGGCCGTGCTGGCTGTACGAGCCGACCACGGCGGCCACGTTCTCCCTGACCGCGCGCCGGGCGCAGTTCGCGGCGCCCACCGAGTCGTTGTGGTCGTTGCAGGTGAGGACCTTGAGGGGGCGGCCGTTCAGACCGCCGTGGTTGTTGACCCAGCGGGCGTACGCGCGCGCCATCGCGGGCATGCCGGGCATGTCGGTCCCCGTGGTGCGGTCCGGCGCCCAGGTCATCACGGTGACGGGGTCCCCGGAATTCCCCGACGACCCGGGGAGCGCGCCGCAGGCGACCGCCGACGACGCGATCGCCGCCAGGGCGGTTACCGTGAGTACGGCGGTCTTGAGCGGGCGGGTGAGCGGGACGCGGCGCCGGACGGTCATGGTCATGCACCATTCCGGTCGGTCCCTAACCTTTGAGTGATCTTGGGTCAACGGTGGGTGACGTGGAGGTGAACTCCAGGGGTCGGTCGGCGCACGCGGGTGGGGAACGTACGATCGACAACCGTGCAAAGCTCGGAGAAGTCTTCCCGTCGCGGCCGCCGCTCCTCCACCATGGGCGGCATGCCTCTGAACGACATGCCGTGGTGGCGCTGGCGCAGCAATGTGCGCTCGGCGCTGCACATGCTCGCGGACCCGGAGTTCCAGCAGACCGTCTGGCTCGCGGGCGTCGACGGGTACGGAGACGTGACGGACGCGGTCTACCGCCTGGTCGAGGACACCTGGCTCGACAACTGGTCCGCGGAGAAGTACGTGGGGACGATCTTCCGCGACTCGCAGGAGGCGGCCCTCGTCGACGTGGCGGTGCTGCGGGTGCTGCGGATCATGCACCAGGTCGGCCCCGACGCCCCGGTCTCCGCCTACCTGGACCACCACGGCTGGGACGAGGCGGTGCGGGCGGCTCGGGACGCGCATGTGCGGCTGGCCACCGGGGACGGTGACGATCCGGACGCGGCGCCCAGCACGCTGGAGGTGCTGCGGATCCTGACGCGGTCGGCTTAGCACTTGGACACGGTCCTGGCAGAGGTCGGACCCGAAGGTGCCCGGCACCGGGGCGCTGTGCCCACCCGTTCCGCCCTGCGGAACATCCGTCCACAGCGGGGCAGGTAGCCTTCCCCGTATGACTGACCAGTACGTCCTCACGCTGTCCTGCCCCGACAAGCAGGGCATCGTGCACGCCGTGTCCAGCTATCTCTTCATGACCGGCTGCAACATCGAGGACAGTCAGCAGTTCGGCGACCACGACACCGGGCTGTTCTTCATGCGGGTGCACTTCTCCGCCGAGGCCGTGAACGCGGAGAAGCTGCGGGCCAGCTTCGCCGCCGTCGGTGACTCCTTCCAGATGGACTGGCAGATCCACCGGGCCGACGAGAAGATGCGCATCGTCCTGATGGTGAGCAAGTTCGGGCACTGCCTGAACGACCTGCTGTTCCGGGCCCGGAGCGGCGCGCTGCCGGTCGAGATCGCCGCTGTGGTGTCGAACCATACGGACTTCGCCGAGCTCGTGGCGTCGTACAGCATCCCCTTCCACCACATCCCGGTGACGAAGGAGAACAAGGCCGAGGCCGAGGCGGAGCTGCTCGCTCTCGTACGGGCGGAGAACGTCGAGCTGGTCGTCCTCGCCCGCTATATGCAGGTGCTCTCGGACGACCTGTGCAAGGCGCTCAGCGGGCGGATCATCAACATCCACCACTCGTTCCTGCCGAGCTTCAAGGGCGCCAAGCCCTACCACCAGGCGCACGCGCGGGGCGTGAAGCTGATCGGCGCGACCGCGCACTATGTGACGGCCGACCTCGACGAGGGCCCGATCATCGAGCAGGAGGTCGAGCGCGTCGGCCACGAGGTCACGCCGCAGCAGCTCGTCGCCGTCGGCCGGGACGTGGAGTGCCAGGCGCTCGCCCGCGCGGTGAAGTGGCACAGCGAGCGCCGCGTCCTGCTCAACGGCCGCCGCACGGTCGTCTTCGCGTAGGACGTCTGCGTACGGCGTAGGACGTCTGCGTACGCCGGAGACGTCTGCGTACGGCGGCTACATGCGGCTGAGCGAGGCCGCCGCCGACAGCATGTCCCGGATCGCCTCGCGGTCCCCGTCCTGCCCGGCCGCTGCGTCCTCGGGCGGTACGTGCCCCGCGGCGAGGCGGCAGAACTCCACGCCGTCCAGGGCGACATGGGCCACCTCGTGGTCGGCCGTGGCGACCGCGCCCGGCGAGTCGAGCGGGATCAGCCACTCGCCGCCGCCGTGCCCCTCGACCTCAAGGCGCAGGCTCCGCCCGGGCGCACCGGCGGCGACCAGCTCCTTCGCCGGTGCGGCCAGACCCGCGCGGCGCCGCTCGGCGAGCGCGCCGGGCAGCATGCGGGCGGCGAGGTCGATCATCCCGTTGAGATGCCGGGGCGCGGGCGGTTTGTACGGGTAGTCCACCGCGTCCGCGATGTCGCCCGCGTGCACCCAGCACTCGAAGGCCCGGTCGAGCATCGAGTCCCGCAGGGGCAGGGGGAACTCGCCGTAGGGCACGGCGAGTTCGGCGGCGCCGCCGCCCGCGAACGACACGGTCCGGATGACGGTGTGGCTCTGCTCCCGCCACGGCAGGCGTACGGCGCGGGTGAGCGGGAACCGGGAGGCGTTCCAGTACGCCTCGGTGCGTTCGGCGGGGGAGGCGCCGGTGAGGGCGGCGCGCGCGGACTCCGGCAGCGGGTCGTCCAGGCCGAGGGCCGTCGCGATGAGGCCGTCGACCGTCAGGAGGTACGCGATCACCCCGGCGACGGTGGTGCGGCGGGACACGGCGCGGTCGTCCTCGTACCACTTCAGGCGGACCGGGGCGTGCCACTCGCCGTTGCCGAAGTCCTGGAGCAGGGCGTCGAGCCGGGCGGTCTCGGCGTCGTAGGGTGCGGCCCAGTCGGGGACCGGTATGCGGGGCGGTCGGCGGTCCAGGCAGCCGGCGAGGACGCGGGAGCGCAGGCCGGGGTCGAGGTCGAGGCTCTCCTCGGGGTGCAGCAGGCCGACGGCGTCCCGCAGCCGCAGCGCCTCGTCCGCGCAGGCGCCGCAGCTGCCGAGGTGCAGCTCGACGGCGGCGGCCTCCTCGGCGGAGCAGGCGGTCAGTGCCCAGGCGCCGAGCAGCGACTTGAGGACCTTGTGCTCCAGGACCGGCGGGACGGGCGCCGGCTGCGCGGGCAGCGGCGGCGGGTCGGGCAGCGGGCGGCCGGTGTCCTCTATCGAGCTGCGCGGCGGCGGTATGCGCAGCCCGCCGCCGCGCGGGGGCCGGGCGGACGGGTGCCCGCCGGGGTCGGTGCTGTGGTGGTCGGCGGTGTGGCCGTCGGTGCGGTCGCTGCCGGTGTGGTTGCGGTCGGTGTGGTCGCGTTCGGTGTGCGTGCCGTCGCCGCTGCCGTCGTCGCGGGGGCGGCCGGTGGAGTACGGGCGGGCGGACGGTCCGCCGTCCGCAGCGGGGGCGCCTTCGGCGAGGGCGCCGCCGGTCGCGATGTCGTCGTCCGTGCGGCCGTGGCGGGGGTCGGTCTCGCCGCACCGGTCCGGCTCCGCGCGCCGGTCCGGGCCGTCGTGACCCTCGTGGCCGTCGTCCGGCTCGAAGGGGTCGGCGTTCACAGTGCGCTCCCGTAGCCGGGCGGAGGGGCGGCGGCCGGCCGCTGTTCGTTGGCGGTGGACAGGAGTTGCAGGCCGAGGCGGAGGCGGCGGCGGGCCTCGTCCTCGGTCACGCCGAGGTCGGCGGCGGTCTGGCGGTAGTCCCTGCGCTGGAAGTAGGCGAGCTCCAGGGCGGCGCGCAGCGGGGCGGGCATGGACGTCACGATGTAGTCGGCGCGGGCGGCGACGGAGGCGCGGCGGACCTTCTGCTCCATGTCCTCCGTGGTGCCCCGGCCGCCGTCGGCGAGGGCCGCGGTCTCGGTCTGCCGCAGCCGGGCCACCGCGTACCGGTGGGTGAGGCCGGCGAGCCAGGAGCGCATCGAGCCCTTCTTCGGGTCGTACTCCCCGGGGCTCTCCCAGACGTGGGCGAAGACCTCGCGGGTGACCCGGTCCGCCGCCGCGTCGTCGTCGAGGACGCGGTGGGCGAGGCTGTGCACGAGGGAGGCGAGTCTGTCGTACAGCTCGCCGAGCGCGGCCGCCTCGCCGCGGGCGAGCCGCTGCTGCATCTTGCGGTCCCAGCGGGGCGGTGCGTCTTTCGCCATGAGGCCCCCTCCTGCCGTGGCGCGAACCGTCTTTCTGCCTCCATCGAATGTAGTGCCCGCCACTGACAACGCACCTCGGTTTCCGGCAACGGGGCCGCGGGGCGACTGCGGATGGTAGTGAATGGGTCACTCTCTGCTGGAAGTTGTGCCGATAGTGCGTCGGATTCCGTTGAAGTCCGTTGAACGAACTGGCTCGACGTAGATCGAATCGGTGCATATGTGATAGGTCTGCACGATGGCCTGTTGTTCAGGTGGGGTGTTTTACGGGGGAGTGGCGGGGCAACCGCGAGACAGGGAAGCGTAAGCGGGGCTTCCGGATGCGGCCGTGATGGCCGAAGGTGGGAGACCGGCGCCCGGAACCCGGACCGGCACCGGAGCCGTTCGCGGCGTACGAGTGGAACGAGAGGCGGCGTGGCGGATGGCGCTCGAAGTGACCGATGGCGATCAGGGCGGCTGGGCCGTCATCCAGGTCAGCGGTGAGATGGACCTGGTGACGTCGCCGATCGTGCGCCAGCGCGTGCACGACGCGGTCGCCGAGGGCCGCCGCAGCCTCGTCCTCGACCTCTCCGAGGTGCTGTTCTGCGACTCCTCCGGCGTCGGCGTCCTCATAGCCACCCGCCGCCTCATCCGCTCCTGCCGCGGCCGCCTCCGCCTGATCCTCCCGGCGCAGGGCGCTCAGGACGGCTCCCACGTGAACCGCGTCCTTGCTGCCCTCGGCGTCCGCCGCCTCTTCGAGGTCTTCCCGGACCTGCACTCGGCGGTCGACGAGGAGGCCTCACCGCTCTCGGCGTGAGGCCGCCCGCCCCTCAGTCCGTCGCAGCTTCGCTGCTCGCGACGCCGGGGCCCGCGCCGCGCCGAGTCCTCCACTGGGAGTGGTTCACGAGCCGTCCTCCTTCCGGCCGTAAGTGTGCTCGGCCTTGGTGTGCCGCGCCTCGCCCGGGTCACGAGTCTCAGCGGCCGGACGTCGATCTGGTCGCAGAATCTCACCGGTCCTGACACAAGCCACGGCGAAGCTGTGACTTTCGGGGCGTGAGGGACGACCCTCGACGTACGCTCCCTCGTGAACGCAGTGGAACGCACCGCACCCACCTGATCAGTGAGGCCGAGATGGACAGCGCAGAGTACGAGCGCAGGATTGCCGCGCGATTCGCGAGCTTCGACCAGGACGGCAACGGCTACATCGACCGCGAGGACTTCAGCGGCGCGGCGAAGGCCGTGCTCGCCGAGTTCGGCACGACCGCGCGGTGCGACAAGGGCCAGGCGCTGTACATCGGGGCGGAGGCGTTCTGGCAGGGCATGGCCGGGATCGCCGATGTCGACGGGGACCAGCGGGTGACCCGCGAGGAGTTCGTGACCGGTGCGGTCAAGCGGCTGCGGGACAGCCCGCAGCGGTTCGCCGAGATCGCGCGGCCGTTCCTGAAGGCCGCGATCGCCGTCGCCGACGAGGACGGCAGGGGCGCCACCCCGAAGGGCGCCGAGCGCGTCCTGAAGGTCCTCGGCGCCGCCCCGCAGACCGCCGCCGCCGCGGCCGCCGCCCTGGACACCGACGGGGACGGCCGGATCTCCGAGGACGAGATCCTGACCGCCTTCGCCGCCTACTTCACGACGCCCGCGCCCGACGCCTGAGCGATTACGCGTACCGCTCGCGCAGCTTGTACTTGAGCACCTTGCGCAGCGTCTCGTTGCGGGGCAGGGCCTCCACCACCTCCAGCTGTTCCGGCAGCTTGTGGGGGGAGAGGCCCGCCTCGCGGAGGTACGAGACGACCTCGGCCAGGCTCAACGCCGCGCCCCCCGGCGGGAGTTCGAGCACCGCGCAGACCCGCTCCCCGCGCTCCGGGTCCGGCAGGCCGACGACCGCCGCCTCGCCCACCGCGGGGTGCGCGTGCAGCAGATCCTCGATCTCCTTCGCCGAGATGTTCTCCCCCTTGCGGATGATCACGTCCTTCGCGCGGCCCGTGAGGACGAGATGGCCGCTCTCCCGTACGTGCCCCAGGTCGCCCGTGATCAGGAAGCCGTCCGGGTCGAAGGCTTCGGCCGACTGCGACGGCTCCAGGTAGCCCCGGCACACCGCCTCCCCGCGCAGCCGCACCTCCCCGTCGACCCCCGCCGGCAGCGGCTTGCCGTCGGCGTCGGTGATACGGATCTCCATCCCGGCCGGGGGCCGTCCCTCCGTACCGGCGAGGTTCTCCTCGGTGTCGTCCGGGGCACCCATGGTGATCATGGGGACCTCGGTCATGCCGTACCCGTGGGTGAGCCGGCAGCCCAGCTCCCGTACGACCGCGTGGTAGAGCTCCGGGGGCTTCGGGGCGCCGCCGCCCGCGAGGAGCCGCAGGGTGGGGATGAGTCTGCGGGCCGGGTCCTTGCGCTGCTCGGCCAGGAACATGGAGTAGAACGCCGTGGAGCCGCCTGCCGTGGTCACCCCGTGGCGTCGGTAGCCGTCGAGGGCGTCCGGCAGCGCGAACTTCTCGAAGAGCACCGCGGGGAACCCGTAGAGCAGCAGCATGACCAGGTAGTCCGGGCCGCCTATGTGCGCGAAGGGGAACGCGATCGAGCCCACGTCGGCGGAGGTCAGGCGCAGCGCGTGGGCCAGGCAGGAGCCGCCCGCGATCAGTGAACGGTCGGTGTGCAGGACGCCCTTGGGGTCGGAGGTCGTGCCGGAGGTCCAGTAGATCCAGCGGACGTCCGTGCCGTTCGCGGGCGGCGCGGGCAGTGCGGCGGGGTCCGCCTCGGGGAGGTCCGCGTACGCCTCGAAGACGCCGTGCGCACCCAGGCGGCGGGCCATCTCCGTGTGGTCGAAGCCGCGCCACACGCCGGGCGTCGCGAAGAACTCGGCCCTGGACTCGCGCAGCGCGAAGCCGACCTCCTTCTCGCGGTAGAAGGGGATGACGGGGGACTGCGTTGCGCCGAGGCGGGCCAGGGCGGCGGTGAGCAGGACGGTCTCGATGCGGGTGGGCAGCTGCCAGGCGACGACCGTGCCGGGACGTACGCCCCGCTCGTACAGCCCGGCCGCGACGCGTTCCGCGCGCTCGCGCAGGGCGCCGAAGGTGAGCGTGCGGTCGTCGGCCGGGTCGGCCTCGGCCTGGATCAGCACCGGGCGCTGCGGGGTGAGTTCGGCGCGGCGGCGGATGAGTTCCCAGAGCGTCGGGGAGCCGCCCAGTTCGTGTGCCGTGTCCCGCATGCCGACCTCCCGATCCGCGACAGCTGACGATCTGTCAGATCGAGGCAGAGCGTAGGCGCCACCGCCTTGTCGGTCCAGAGGTGCGGAGGCTAGCCTCGGAGCGAGCAGAGCTGACGACCCATCAGATTCGACCCGATCCAACAGATGCGATCGGCACATCAGATTCGACGACCCATCAGATTCGTACTGCGGCGAGGGGACCCCCATGGAACTGCCTCGGATCATCAGCGTCGACGACCACGTCATCGAACCGGCGCACCTCTTCGAGACCTGGCTGCCGCAGAAGTACCGCGACCGCGGGCCCAAGCCGCTGACCGCCGGCATCGGGGAGCTTGAGTACACCGGCGGCAAGTACGTCATCACGATGGACCCGGAAGGACCGCCCACCGACTGGTGGATCTACGAGGACCTGAGGTTCCCGTACAAGCGGAACATCGCCGCCGTCGGCTTCGACCGGGACGACATGACCCTGGAGGGCATCACCCGGGCCGAGATGCGGCGCGGCTGCTGGGACCCGGTCGAGCGCCTCAAGGACATGGACCTCAACCACGTCGAGGCCAGCCTCTGCTTCCCGACGTTCCCCCGTTTCTGCGGGCAGACCTTCGCGGAGGCGCAGGACAAGGAGGTCGCCCTCGCCTGCGTGCGCGCGTACAACGACTGGATGGTCGAGGAGTGGTGCGGGGACAGCGGGGGGAGGCTCATCCCGCTGTGCATCATCCCGCTGTGGGACATCGACCTGGCCGTCGCCGAGGTCAAGCGGAATGCCGCGCGGGGCGTCAGGGCGGTCACCTTCTCCGAGATCCCGACCTACCTCGGCCTTCCGTCCATCCACTCCGGCTACTGGGACCCGTTCTTCGCGGTCTGCCAGGAGACCGGCACGGTGGTGAACATGCACATCGGGTCGTCGAGCCAGATGCCCGCCGCCTCGCCGGACGCGCCGCCCGCCGTGCAGGCGTCCCTGTCCTTCAACAACGCGATGGCCTCGATGATGGACTTCCTGTTCTCCGGGGTCCTGGTGAAGTTCCCGACGCTCAAACTCGCGTACAGCGAAGGCCAGATGGGCTGGATTCCGTACGCCCTGGAGCGCGCCGACGACGTGTGGGAGGAGCACCGCGCCTGGGGCGGCGTCCGTGACCTGATCCCCGAGCCGCCGTCCACGTACTACTACCGGCAGATCTTCTGCTGTTTCTTCCGCGACAAGCACGGGGTCGCCTCCCTAGACGTCGTCGGCCGGGACAACGCCACCTTCGAGACGGACTACCCGCACGTCGACTCGACGTTCCCGCACACCAAGGAGGTCGCCCTCGACCACGTCAAGGGCCTCGACGACGCGACCGTCCACAAGCTGATGCGGGGCAACGCCATCCGCATGCTGAGCCTCGACCTCGACAAGTAGCCGCCGTGGACCTCACCTGCACCGAGGAAGAGGAAGAGTTCCGGGCCGGGCTGCGCTCCTGGCTCGCGGACGCCCTCCCGCAGCTCCCGCCCCGCCCCGACCCCACCGACTGGCCGGGCCGCCGCGCCTACGACCTGGGCTGGCAGCGGCGGTTGTACGACGCCGGGTACGCGGGCCTGCACTGGCCCGTCGACGCGGGCGGCCGGGGGGCTACCCCGACCCAGCACCTGATCTACCTGGAGGAGACGGAGCGCGCCGGTGCCCCGTACGTCGGCGCGAACTTCGTCGGGCTGCTGCACGCCGGGCCGACCATCGCCGCCGAGGGCACCCCCGAGCAGCGGGCGCGCTGGCTGCCGCCGATCCTGCGCGGCGACGAGGTGTGGTGCCAGGGCTTCAGCGAGCCGGACGCCGGGTCCGACCTGGCGTCCCTGCGCACGCGCGCGGTGCGCGACGGCGACCACTACATCGTCAGCGGCTCCAAGATCTGGACCTCGCACGCCGAAGTCGCCGACTGGTGCGAACTCCTCGTCCGTACCTCCCCCGTCACCGAGGACGTGCCCAAGCACCGCGGGATCAGCTGGCTCGCGATGCCCATGGACGCGCCCGGCGTCACCGTACGGCCGCTGCGCACCCTCGCCGGGTCCACCGAGTTCGCGGAGATGTTCCTCGACGAGGTGCGGGTGCCCGTCGGCAACCGGGTCGGCGACGAGAACGACGGCTGGCGGGTCACCATGGTCACGCTCTCCTTCGAGCGCGGCACCGCCTTCGTCGGCGAGGTCGTCGCCTGCCGCCGCACGCTCGCCGCGCTCGCCGCCGAGGCCCGCAGATGCGGCCGCTGGGACGACCCGGTCCTGCGCCGCCGGCTCGGCCGCCTGAACGTCGAGTTCCACGCCCTGTGGCGGCTCACCCAGTGGAACGTCTCCGAGGCCCAGCGCACCGGCGGCGTCCCCGGCACCGGCGGCTCCGTCTTCAAGCTCCGCTACTCGCACGCCCGCCAGGAGTTGTACGACACGGCCGCCGAAGTCCTCGGGGCGGGCGCGCTCGACCTCGACCAGGAGTGGGTGCTCGACCGGCTCTCCTCCCTCTCGTACACGATCGCCGCGGGCACCTCGCAGATCCAGCAGAACATCGTCGCCGAGCGCATCCTCGGCCTGCCGAAGGGGCGGTGAGGCCCGCCATGGACTTCCAGCTCACCGAGGACCAGCGGGCGTTGCGGAAAGGAGTACGCGAACTGCTCGCCGGGCGCTTCGGCCGGGACGAGCTCCGTGCCCTCGCCGACGCGCCCGAAGAGCCTCGTCTCGACCGGCAGTTGTGGCGCGAGCTCGGCGAGGCCGGGTTCTTCGCGCTGCGGCTCCCGGAGTCCGAGGGCGGCGTCGGCCTCGGCCTGCCCGAGGCCGTCCTCGCCTTCGAGGAGGCGGGCCGCGCGCTCCTCCCCGGCCCGCTGGTCGCCACGCACCTCGCGGCCGGCGAGATCGAGGGCGCCGCCACCGGCGCCACGGTGGTCACCGCGGTGGACAGCTCCGGCCTGCTGCCCTGGCTGGCCGCGTCGGATGTCGTACGAGGGGACTTTGCCGGGGCCGTGCCCGTCCGCTCCGTGGACCCGCTCACCCCGCTGCACCGCACGCCCGCCGCGCCGCCGGACCCGGACCCCGTCGCCGTGCTGCTCACCGCCGCCGAACAGCTCGGCAGCGCCGCCCGCAGCTGCGAGACGGCCGTGGCGTACGCGCGCGAGCGCACCCAGTTCGGGCAGCCGATCGGCGCGTTCCAGGCCGTGAAGCACCTGTGCGCGCAGCTGCTCGTCCGCACCGAGCTGGCCCGGGCCGCGGTCTACGCGGCCGCCGTCACCGCCGTCCCCGCCGAGATCCGCGCCGCCGCCCTGCTCGCCGACGAGGCGGCCGTACGGGGTGCGCGGGACTGTCTGCAGGTGCACGGCGGCATGGGCTTCACCTGGGAGGCCGACGTGCATCTGCACCTCAAGCGGGCCTGGCTGCGGGCCGGTCTCGGGCCGTCGGCGGGCGCGGTGGAGGAGGAGTGGGCGGCGGCGTTGTGAGCCGGGTGCCGTTGCCGTAAGTGATCGAATGACTGCCAAGAACGGTCGGCGAACACAGCACAGAGTGACCGCGGGCGTCGATATCGGCTTGTGTCCTGGGCGGGACTCGTCACGGCGCGGAGTCGGGGCGGCGCTCCGGTACGCTCCGTGGGATGCGAGTGGTTCTCTTGGCGAGCCATACCGGTGGGGCCTGCGTGGCGCTTCCGGGACCGGCGATGCCCGCCTCTCGCAGGGCATGGCGGCGTCCGACGCCCCCCTGTTCGACACCCCGCGGCGCGCGTCGCACAGTATGCCGCACGCGTACTCCTTCGCGCTGGAATATGCCCGAAGCGCTTGTTGGGGTGACTGTACGTCAACCATGCTGTCTCGTACGGGGTTCACGTTCCGTGACCTCGACGCGACACGAGGCGATGTGTCCGCCGGTTCGGATGGTGTGAGCGGTGCAGGTGCTTCAAGTTCAGACGGAGGTCCGCCCCGACCCCGCGGAGGTGGGGCGGGCCCGTAGGTGGGCGAGATCTCGGCTCGCCGGTTCCGGCATAGAGGCGGACGAGCCCCTGGCGGAGACGCTGGTGCTGCTCATCTCGGAGCTGGTCACCAACGCCGTGGTGCACACGGGCTGCCCGGCCGTGCTCCGCCTGCTGCTGCCGCCGGCGCCCCAGTCGGCCCCGGGCACCGTGCGGGTGGAGGTGGCCGACGTCAGCGCCCGGCCGCCCCGCCCCCGGCAGGCCGAGGGCGACGACACCAACGGGCGCGGCCTGGCCCTTGTGGACGGCCTCGCGGACCGCTGGGGCTGGCAGTCGGACGGCGGGGGCAAGCGCATCTGGTGCGAGGTGGACCGCTGCGGGCGACCGGAGCCGAGGACCGCCGACGATGCCGCCGCGCAGGTCGCGGCCTTCCCTATCTGACGCCGAACGGACCGTATCCGTAAGGGAGTTGACCCTGCGGCGTACGGGGATGGCGGCGCGCTCATGTCGCCCCGAGCGCGACACCGCGCGCCGCCAACGAACACGACTCGCACTCGCCGAGCGCCTGCCCCTCGCCAGGCTCTCGACGTCCCCTCACGGCGGATCGCTGCCACAAGGGTGAGGAAACGGACACGTGACGTCAACACCCGGGGTGGGGGTTTGTGTTGTGCGGTCCGTGTGTGCGCAGGTCAGAGGAGCGCCACCGGCGCCACCGGCGTGCCCGTCGCGCCCACGAACGGCTCCGGCATCGCCGACAGCAGGAACGCGTACCGCGACTCCTGTGCACAGGCTGTGGACAACTCCTCCAGGAACCAGTTCTGGCCCTGTGGCATGCCCATCTCGACCAGGTCCAGGGCGTGCACCGGCAGCCACAGGTTCTCGATCTCCGGCGGGAAGATCTCGAAGGTCAGCGTGTCATTGGCGACCGCCGCCACGTCCCGCGCGTGGAACCACTCCGGCGTGCGGAGCGACAGGCCGGGCGACGGATAGCCGTACCCGTGCTTGTCGCCCGCCAGATAGACCTGCACCTGCCCGGTCCGTACGAGCACGACATCGCCCGCGCGGACCTTCGTACCCGCGAACTCCTCGGCCTCGTCCAGGTCTTCGGGGGTGACCGCGTGCTCGCCGGGCAGGCGGTCCAGGCCCTTCGCGCGGGCCACGTCGAGCAGGACGCCGCGCGAGACGACGTGCCGCATCGAGGCCGCGGCGCCGAACTCGGCGCCGCCGTGGGCCGTGATGGTGCCGGCCGGTCGGCCGTTGTAGAGGCGGCCCGAGTGCGAGACGTGGGAGAGGGCGTCCCAGTGGGTCGCGCACTGCAGGCCCATCGTCACGGCGTCGTCGCTGCAGGCGACCGTGCCCGGGCCGAACAGCTCCTGGTTGATCTGCACCATCGTGTGGAACGGGTTGATCCGCCCCTGGATCAGGCCGCTCTGCACGCCGTCCTCCTTGAGCGGCAGCGCGAGCGGTATGCGGCGCCCGTCGCGGACCTCGGCGGTCGCGCCCCGTACGACCTCGTCGGTGATCAGGTTCAGGGTGCCGGACTCGTCGTCGGAGCCCCAACGGCCCCAGTTGTTCACGCGCTTGGCGATGTCGTGGAACTCCGGCGGCAGTGACATCGGGGCCTCCCCAGGGCTTGTGCTCCCGTATCTGATGACCCATAAAATCTAACGGTCCGTCAGAAAACGCGGGAAGGGGCCGGCGTGGGGAACTTCTTGGCAGGCAAGGTCGTCGCCGTCACCGGGGCCGGGCGCGGCATCGGCCGGGCCGTGGCGCTCGCCGCGGCCGCCGAGGGCGCGAAGGTGATCGTCAACGACTACGGAGTCTCGATCGAGGGCGGCGAACCCACCAGCGAGGTCGCCGAGTCGGTGGTCAAGGAGATCGTGGCCGCGGGCGGGGAGGCGGTCGCGGTGGCCGACGACATCGCGACGATGGCGGGCGGCCAGCGCATAGTCGACACGGCGCTCGCCGAGTACGGGCGCATCGACGGGGTGGTGTGCGTCGCCGGGATCCTGCGCGAGCGGATGCTGTTCAACATGTCCGAGGAGGAGTGGGACCCGGTGGTCGCCACGCACCTCAAGGGCACCTTCACCGTGTTCAAGGCGGCGTCGGCGGTGATGCGGAAGCAGGGCGGCGGCACGCTGATCGGCTTCACGTCCGGCAACCACCAGGGCTCGGTCGCGCAGGCCAACTACTCGGCGGCCAAGGGCGGCATCATCTCCCTCGTACGGAGCGCGGCGCTCGGCCTGCACAAGTACGGGGTGACCGCGAACGCCGTCGCCCCCGTGGCCCGTACGCGGATGTCCGCGAACGTGCCGATGGAGCTGAAGGAGATCGGGGAGCCAAAGGACGTGGCGGCGCTCGTCGTCTACCTGCTGAGCGAGCGGGCCCGCGCCGAGAAGATCACCGGGCAGGTATACACCATCGCGGGCCCGAAGATCGCGGTGTGGGCGCAGCCGCGGGAGCTGCGCGCGGGGTACGCGGAGGGTTCCTGGACGCCGGAGAAGGTGGCGGACTTCCTGCCGGGGACGGTGGGGACCGATCCGATGCCGATGCTGGAGCGGCTGGAGGAGATGGCCCGGGCGGCGGCGAACCGCGACCGCCCCAACGCGTAGGCGTGCCCCGGGCGGGGCGGGGGACTCGGCAGCGTGGGCGCAACGTGCACTTCAGGGAAGGGGAACAGCCATGAGAGGTGTCGTATTCGACGGCAACCGGCCGCAGGTCGTCGACGACCTGGAGATACGGGACCCGGGCCCCGGTGACGTCCTCGTACGCATCGCCGCGGCGGGGCTGTGCCACAGCGACCTGTCGGTCGTGGACGGAACGATCCCGTTCCCGGTGCCGGTGGTGCTCGGCCACGAGGGCGCCGGGACCGTGGAGGCGGTCGGCGAGGGAGTCGCGCACGTGGCACCCGGCGACCACGTGGCCCTGTCCACCCTGGCCAGCTGCGGAGCCTGCGCGGACTGCGACCGGGGCCGCCCCACGATGTGCCGGCGCGCGATCGGGCGCCCGGAGCGGCCGTTCACGCGGGGCGGGGAGCCGGTGTACCAGTTCGCCGCGAACTCCGCGTTCGCCGAGCGCACCCTGGTGAAGGCCGTACAGGCGGTGAAGATCCCGAAGGAGGTGCCGCTGACGTCGGCGGCGCTGATCGGCTGCGGGGTCGTGACCGGGGTCGGCGCGGTCCTCAACCGGGCCCGGGTCGAGCGCGGCGACAGCGTCCTGGTGACCGGCGCGGGCGGCATCGGCCTGAACGTCCTGCAGGGCGCGCGCCTCGCCGGGGCGACGACGATCGTCGCCGTCGACGCGAACCCGGCGAAGGAGGCCGCCGCCCGGCAGTTCGGCGCCACGCACTTCGTCGACGCGTCGGCGACGGACGACGTACCGGCCGCGGTCCGCGAGATCCTGCCGACCGGCGCCGACCACGCCTTCGAGTGCGTGGGCCGCGCCGAGCTGATCCGCCAGTCCGTCGACCTCCTCGACCGCCACGGCCAGGCGATCCTCCTCGGCATGACCGCACCGAAGGCTCAGGCCTCGTTCCTGCCCGCGTCGATGTTCCTCGACAAGTCCATCCTCGGCTGCCGCTACGGCTCCAGCCGCCCGCAACGGGACATGGCGCTGTACGCGGAGCTGTACCTGAAGGGGCAGCTGATGCTGGACGAGCTGGTGTCGGCGACGTATCCGGTGGAGGAATTCGCTTCTGCGGTACGGGACTTGGGAGGGGGGAGGGTGGCTCGGGGGGTGGTGACGTTTTGAGGGAGTCCGGGGGCGGGACGTTGTGCCCGACCGCTCCAGGCGTTGATCAGCCGACCACCTTCTCGATCGCCTCGAAGATGTCCGCGTCGGTCTCCTGCTGCCACTTGGGCAGATCAGGCCAGTCTGCGACATAGCCCGGCTTCGGGTCCTCGAAGTGGCGATACATCTGTGCGGTCCAACACGTCGCGACGAAGCGGCTCTTCTGCTCCCTCGTGAGGCGCGCGGCCTGCCCACTGCTGACGTTGAGGAACTGCCGCACCTGCTCGTACACCGAGCCGGCGGCTTGCCGTTCCCACTCGGGGGTGTCGTCCCACGAAGTCACGTACCCGGCCTTCGGCTCGCCGGGGAAGTGCTCACGTACACCGGTGATCCACGCCTCTCGGAAGTGGCGGGCTCCCTCGGTCTGTGACATGTCTGCCCCTTTCGTCACGTCGTGCTCAAAGCGGCGATCTCTGCCCCGAGCTCGGCGACATGGGCGTCCTGGTTCAGTGCGCCAAGCTCGCGGCGTAGCTCCTGGAGTCTACGGGCGACGTAACCCGACGCGGACTCGCGAGCAAGTCGCACTGCTTCTCTGCCGTAGGTGAGTACTTGGTCGGGATCACGGCGCTTGGCACCGATGGACGCCAGGTCACTGAGCACGGCTCCACGCCGTCGGAGGCTCTGTCCCTGTGCCAGTGCGCCATGCTCCAGGACCGAGACGAGCACCGTCTCGGCAAGGCCGAGACGTCCGAGTTGGACGTAGCGGGCGCCGCGCTCCTCGGCCAAGCGGGATCCGTCGAACCGCAGCCAGCCGCCGTTGTGTCCGGGGCCTGTGAGGTGGTGCACCTTCTCGGCCTGGTCGAGTGCACGCTCACACGATGTCAGGTCCCCGAGTCCTGCGTACGCCTCAGCCATGACCGAAGCGACCCAGTATCGCGTCGAGAGCGTGCTGTCACCGCGCTTCGCTACGCTCTGCGCTGCCGACAATGTACGAACGGCTCCCGCATATTGACGTTCATACAGGTCGACATACGCATGGCGCACGAGCGCACAGGCCCACAGGTCGAAGGCTCGTGCGTCCCGGCTTGCCGAGGCTGCCAAGGTGTAGGACGCCGCGGCGTCCACATAGCGGTTACCGTCGAAGGAGAGTTCCCCGGCCAGCTGAAACAGGTCGGCCGCGGCATGGCACAAGGCACGGGATTCCGTGTCCGAGCGTGCATCCAGAGTGCTCGTGAGACATGTGATCTGTTCCCGCACGACGGGATACACGGATCTCTTTGAGCGGGCGAGTTGATACACCTGCCAGAGGTGGCCGTTCATACGGGCGTAGTCCGCAGCGCTCCCGCGCTCAGCTCCTTCCGTGAGCGCTTCGGCCTCGTCGGCCGGTAAGGCCATGACCGCTCCCGAGATGGTGAGCACCCGCAGAAATTCACGTCGAATCATGTCGTCGTCCCCTCTGTGGCCGCTGGGCGGCGACCCTGCGGATGCCTGCGCGACTCCAGGTGTGTGCAACAGGTCGTCGAGTTCGACAAGGTCAACCTTGAGAAGCTCGGCCAGCTTCGGCCGTAAGGGCGGTTGAGGCACGGTCTTGCCCTTTTCCCAGCGGCCGACCGTGGTCCGGTCGACGCCGAGCTCGCCGGCGAGGTGTTCCTGACTGTAGCCGAGGACCCTTCGCCGTTCCGCAAGACCCATCGAGGTCCCCTTTCCACGCATGCGCCTGGCCTCTGGGCGGGTGTCGCGCCCCTTGTGCACATACCTGCATCAAGACTGCCGCATCGATGCCGTGGAGTCCGCTGACTCCTGCCGGTTCCCTTGATGTTGTCAGCCAGCAACAACCGGTGAGGAACACGCCATGGAAGTGGATCACCTGGTGCAACGCGAGTGCGCCGACCGTTCGGAGCGTGACGTCGTCGTGTCCGGGAGCGGAGCGCTTCAGGTGGCGGCCGGGGCACCCTGCAACACCCCTCCCGCCCCGGCGAAACGGCCGGTGCGTGCGGATCGGATGTTCAGTCGCACCCGCGCGGCAGTCGGCCGGGCACGCCAGTTCGTCGGCAACGCGATCGCCGACCACGTACCGGACGAGCGTGCCGAGGACATCCTTCTCTGCGCCTCCGAACTCGCCACGAATGCCCTGCAACACACCCCGCCCGGGCGGATGTTCCGCGTCTGCCTCACCCTCGCGTCCGACGCGTTACGCCTCGAAGTGCACGACGCGGGCAACGGCACTCCGCACGTGCGCGAGGCAGGCGAGGGCGACGGCGGGGGTCGCGGGCTGCTGCTCGTCTCAGCGCTCGCTGACGAGTGGGGCACTGCGCGGCGTGCCGGCCCCGGGAAGTGTGTCTGGGCCACCTTCCCGTTTCCCTCCGCCGCTGAACTTCTCCAGTCCTCAAGGAGCAATATGGCCTCCCTTTCCACTGCGGCGCCCTGGGGCGTGCGACGACTCGCGCTGTACTCCGACGTCACTCAAGTCCCCTACGTACGAACTGATATGGACCCGGACTCGCAGTCGACCCGCTACTTCGATGCGAACGGCAACCGCATCGACATGGGCGGACACGGCACCGGGACGTCCACCGCCAACCAGACCGCGACATCAGCAGACGGCGGTGGGCCCAACCCGCCTCCGCCCGCCGACACCGACCTGACTTCGGACAGCGACTCGGACTGACATGCGTGAAGCACAGATCCTTGTTGTCACCGCCCTCGGCGACGTCACGGCGGATCTTGTGGTGGAAGAGCTGTACGGCCGGGGCGTCCCGGTCGTACGGCTCGACCCCTCCGCCGACTTCTCCCGTATCGCCGAGATGAGTGCCCGTATCGAACGAGGCGCCTTCGCCGGAGCCGTCACCACCTCGACCCGGCAGCTCGATCTTTCCCGCGTCCGTTCCGTCTACTGGCGTCGTCCGACACCATTCACCGTTCCACAAGAGGCGGAGACTTCCCAGCAACGGTTCGCCATCGAGCAGTCGAGCCACGGCTACTTGGGAGTGCTGCGAGCGCTGCCGGGTGCGTGGTACGTCAACCATCCCGCGCGCAACCGCGACGCGGAGAACAAGGTGCTCCAGCTCGCCACCGCGGCCCGCACGGGGTTCACGCTTCCCGACACGCTGGTCACGGATGTGCCGGGCGACGCCGTGCAGTTCGCGGCCGAACACGAGGCAGTGGTCTACAAGCCCGTGCACCGCGTGCACCTGGCCGGCGCGGACGGCCGGAACCGCACGGTCTGGGTGCGCACGGTTGGCGCGCACGAGTTGGACGACTCGATCGCCCTGTGCCCGCACCTCTTCCAGGCCTGCGTGCCGAAGGTCGCCGACATCCGCCTTGCCATGGTCGGCAGTGCAGCGTTCGCGAGCCGTATCGACATCGTGGGCGAGCACCTCGACTGGCGTCAGGACCAGAGCCTGATCTCCTGTTCTCCCATCTCGGTCCCGGGCCCTGTTCGCGACGCAGCGAACTCCTTCCTTCACGCCTTCGGTCTCCGCTTCGGTGCTTTCGACTTCGCTCTCGACGCGGACGGCCGATGGTGGTTTCTCGAATGCAACCCCAACGGGCAGTGGGCGTTCGTCGACGAAGCGACCACACACGCCATCACTCAGGCACTCGCCGACACTCTGCAGAAGGGCGACATCACATGACTTCGGAGACCGCTGCCGAGCTGCGCCGTCGGCTCGTAGAGCAGCTCGCCGCCGACGGCGTACTGCACGACCCGGAGGTTCGCCGGGCCGCCGGGACCGTTCCCCGTGAGGTGTTCCTCGGCAGCGCGATCTACCGGCCGAGCAGTGCCCCGGGCGTCACCGTCTGGACGCCCACCCGCCGCGACGCCACGCCCGCCGATGCCTGGCTGCGCCTCACGTACGAGAACGAGACCTGGGTGACCCAGATCGACGGCGTCCTGGCCGAGGGTGCCACCGGCCCCGTGACCGGCGGCAGCCCGACCTCGTCCTCGACGCTGCCCGGCCTTGTGCTGTGGATGATCGAGCAGGCCGGGATCGCTCCAGGCCGACGCGTACTCGTCATCGGCACCGGGACAGGTCTCTCGACCGCGTACGCCTGCGAGGTCGCCGGAGAGGAGAACGTGACGTCGGTCGAGACGGACCCCCGGGCAGCGGAGCGTGCCCGCGAAGCGCTCAGCCAGGCCGGCTACGCCCCGACACTCGTCACCGCCGACGGCCTGTGCGGCCACCCCGAGCGAGCCCCGTACGACGTCGTCATCGCGTTCTGCTCGATGCGGCACATCCCGTACACACTGCTCCGGCAGGTCGCCCCTGGCGGCACACTGCTGGTCACCCTCACCGGCTGGAGCGGCGCGTACGGCCTCGTACGCCTCACTGCCGAGGAGGGCGCAGACGCGCACGGCCGCTTCCTGCCCGGCCACACGTCGTTCATGGTGGCCCGTCAGCACGGCCGTCCGCCGCACGGATCTTTCGAGTTGCTCCCCGGCGAGGAGCGCCCAAGCCGGATCGACCCGACCCTCCTCGACGACTGGACCGGCCGTTTCGTCGCGCAGCTCGCCGTGCCCTCGGCCGGCCGTTTCGGGGCGGGTGCGGAGCAGGTGCTGCTCGATGTCGCCACCGGGTCCCAGACCAGGGTCCGTATCGCCGACAGCGGAGAGGGCTGGACGGTGATCCAGCGAGGACCCGTCCGGCTCTGGGACTGCATCGAGAACGCGGTCACCACCTGGCAGGACCACGGTTCACCGAACCTGTCCGCGTTCGGGATCGCCCTCACCTCTGACGCCCAGAGGGTCTGGCTCGGCGCA
Source organism: Streptomyces solicavernae (assembly GCF_029968095.1). Classification (GTDB taxonomy): domain Bacteria; phylum Actinomycetota; class Actinomycetes; order Streptomycetales; family Streptomycetaceae; genus Streptomyces; species Streptomyces solicavernae. Next base: position 52,395 of record NZ_JASCIR010000006.1, read on the forward strand.
GCGCACGGGCCGAGCTGGGCGCTGCCCATCTAGTCCGGGCTCGGGGTGCCCGATGCGAGCGAAGTCGATCTCGCCCGTGGCGATCATGTGCCGCATGCGTGCCACGGCGGCAGTGCGGCGGCGCCGGTCGGCGCTCTTCCTCAGCGTGGTGTCGACTGAGCGGGGCATAGGGCCACCTCCGGATGCGTGTGCGTTGTCGGGCAAGGTACCGGCCGCTCTGATCGCGAGCGAGATCGTGGGGGCGCCGCTGCTCGGGATGCGGTTGAACCCGGCTCGGGCGCGGCCGCAGTTGGCATGTACGCGGCCGTGGGCGCGGGTTACGCCGCCGCGGGCAGCCTCTCCGGCGCGCTGCTCACGGCCGTCGAGCCGGACCGATCCTCGCCGGGGTCGGCCTCACCCTCGTCCTGACCGTGGTCGGCGCGGTGGGGGAGCGGGCAACCAGGGGCTGTACGACGCAAGTCGCCTCAGGCGGTCGCCCGCGCACGGAACATGCGCCGGTAGGCGGTCGGTGTGACGCCGAGGGATGACTGCAGGTGCTGGCGCAGGGACTGGGCTGTGCCGAAGCCGGCGTCGTGGGCCACCTGGTCCATGGAGAGTTCCGTGGACTCCAGGAGGTGCCGGGCGCGTTCGACGCGCTGGCGGGTGAGCCACTGGCCGGGGCTGACGCCGACCTCCTCGCGGAAGCGGCGGGTGAACGTACGTACCGACATCGCCTCCTGCGCGGCCAGGTCGCGCAGATGGATCGGCTCGTGCAGGCGGGCGAGCGCCCAGGCGCGGGACGCCGTGGTGGTCGCCAACTGGTCCTCGGGGAGCGGGCGTTCGATGTACTGGGCCTGGCCGCCGTCGCGGTGCGGCGGCACGACCGTGCGGCGGGCGACCTCGTTGGCGACGGCCGTGCCGTGGTCGCGGCGCACGATGTGCAGACACAGGTCGATGCCGGCCGCGACCCCGGCGGAGGTCAGCACGTCCCCGTCGTCGATGAACAGCACGTCCGCGTCCACCTCGACCTGTGGGAAGACCCGCTGGAAGTGCTCGGCCCGCTCCCAGTGCGTGGTCGCGGGGCGCCCGTCCAGGTAGCCGGCGGCGGCCAGGACGTACCCGCCGGTGCAGATGCCGACCATGCGCGTGCCGGGCCGGACGTGGGCGAGCGCGGCGGCCAGCTCGTCGGTGAGCCGGCCCTCCTCGTACACCGGGCCCAGCTCGTGCGAGGCGGGAACGACGACCGTGTCCGCCGTGGCCAGCGCCTCAGGGCCGTGCTCGACGAGCACCGAGAAGTCGGAGTCCGTACGGACCGGACCCGGCGGCCGGAGCGAGCAGGTCACCGTCTCGTACCGGCGGAAGCCGTCGGCGTCCCTGGCGCGGTTGAAGATCCGGTGCGGGATGCCGAGCTCGAAGGGGAGCAGGCCGTCCAGGGCGAGGACGACGACGCGGTGGCGGGGCGGGGGCGTGCCGTTCCGGTTCTGGTTCCGGTTGCTGTGCCCGTTCCCGTTCCCGTTCCCGTTCCCGTTCCCGTTCCCGTTTCCGTTCCCGTTTCCGTTCCCGTTCCCGTTTCCGTTTCCGTCCATGGCCCGATCCTAGCGAACCATGTCTCTCGGGCCACTCGATTGCCATGTCCGCGCCCGGCACGCTGGCGTGCGTGACCGAGACGACCGCAGCCGACGCCTCCCCCAGCAGCCCCAGCAGCCCCAGCAGCCCCAGCAGCCCCAGCAGCCCCAGCAGCCCCAGCAGCTCCAGCAGCCCTCGCAGCCCCCGCAAGCCCCGTCCCGCGCCGTCCTCCGGCCGTATCCACCGCGCCTGGTTCGTCGCCGCCGTCGCCTTCGTGACGATCATCGGCGCCGCCGCCTTCCGCTCCCTGCCCGGCCTGCTCATCGACCCGCTGCACCGCGAGTTCGACTGGTCGCGCAGCACGATCGGCTTCGCCGTCTCCGTGAACCTCGCGCTGTACGGGATCACCGCGCCGTTCGCCGCCGCGCTGATGGACCGCTTCGGCATCCGCCGCGTCGTCGCCGTGGCCCTGACCGTGATCGCGCTCGGCTCCGGGCTCGCCGTGTGGATGACGGCCGCCTGGCAGCTCATCCTCTACTGGGGGTTCCTGGTCGGCCTCGGCTCCGGCTCGATGGCGCTCGCGTTCGCCGCCACGGTCACCAACCGCTGGTTCACCGAGAAGCGCGGCCTGGTCACCGGCATCCTCACCGCCGCGAGCGCCTCCGGCCAGCTGATCTTCCTGCCGCTGCTCTCCTGGATGGTCGAGGGCCACGGCTGGCGCCCGGCCGCGATCACCGTCGCCCTGACCGCGCTCGCCGTCGTGCCGTTCGTCTGGCTGCTGCTCCGCGACCATCCGGCCGACGTGGGCCTCGCGCCGTACGGGGCCAAGGAGTTCGTGCCGAAGCCGCCGCCGGTGACCGGGGCCGCGCGCCGTGCCGTGACGGTGCTGTTCAAGGCGGCCCGCACCGGGCCGTTCTGGCTGCTCGCGGGCACCTTCGCGATCTGCGGCGCCTCCACCAACGGCCTGATCCAGACCCACTTCGTGCCCGCCGCGCACGACCACGGCATGCCGATCACGGCCGCCGCCTCGCTGCTCGCGGTGATCGGCGTCTTCGACGTCATCGGCACGATCTGCTCCGGCTGGCTCACCGACCGCTTCGACGCCCGCCGCCTGCTCGGCGTGTACTACGCGCTGCGCGGCATCTCGCTGCTCTTCCTGCCGATGCTGCTCGCGCCCGACGTGCGCCCGCCGATGCTGTTCTTCATTGTGTTCTACGGCCTCGACTGGGTCGCCACCGTCCCGCCGACCCTGGCCCTGTGCCGCGAGCACTACGGCGACGACTCGGCCATCGTCTTCGGCTGGGTCCTCGCCTCGCACCAGATCGGCGCGGCGGCGGTGGCGTTCCTCGGCGGTCTCGTACGGGATGTGACGGGTTCGTACGACGTGGTCTGGTACGCGTCGGGGGCGCTGTGCGCGGCGGCGGCGCTGATGGCGGTGGTGATCCGCAGGGTCGCGCCTACGCGGTGAAGTGCCCGAACCGGCCCCGGTGGAACAGCAACGGCTCGCCCCCCTCCGCCACCGCGTCCAGGGCGTCCACCCGCCCCACCACGATCAGGTGGTCGCCCCCGGTGTGCACGGCGTGGATCGTGCAGTCCAGCCACGCCGGTACGCCGGTGAGGCGGGGCGCGCCGGACACCGGGGCCGGTCCGTGGCCGACGCCCGCGAACTTGTCGGCGCCGCTCACCGCGAAGCCGCGGCACAATTCGCCCTGGTCCGCGCCCAGTACGTTCACGCAGAACGCGCCCGCGCGGGCGATCCGCGGCCAGGTCGTCGACGTACGCGCGACCATGAACGCGATCAGCGGCGGGTCCAGGGAGAGCGAGGCGAACGACTGGCAGGCGAAGCCGGCGGGGCCCTCGGCGTCGCGGGCCGTGATCACGGTGACCCCGGAGGCGAAGTGGCCGAGCACCCGCCGGAACTCGCCCGGGTCGAGCGGCAGCCGCTCGTCCTCGCGGACGGCGCGCAGGCCGGGGCGAGGGCGGGGGTGCGGGTGCGCGTCCGGGTGGGCGCGCGCGGGGGCGGGCTCGGCGACCGTGGCGGCGCCGACGGACCTGAGGTATCGGACGGCCGTTTCGGCCATCCCTGCGTGTCCCATCACACCTCTCATTGAAGCTGACGGAGCGTCAGATAGGAACCCTCGCGACCCCGTCCCGTCAACCGACCCCGTCCCGTCAACCGACCCCGTCCCGTCAACGCCCGCGGTACACCGGGCTGCGCCGCTCCACGAAGCTCGCCACGCCCTCGTTCGCGTCCGCCGTCGTCATGTTGATCTCCTGCGCCGCCGCCTCCGCCGCGAACGCCGCGCTGCGGTCGACCTCCAGGGAGGCGTTGACCAGCTGTTTCGTCAGGGCGATGGCCCGGGTCGGCCCCTGCGCGAGCCGTTCGGCCCAGGCGTGCGCGGTCTTCTCCAGCTCGTCCGCCGGTACGACGCGGTTGACGAGCCCGAGCCGCTCCGCCTCCGCCGCGCTCACCGCGTCCCCGAAGAACATCAGCTCCTTGGCGCGCTGCGGGCCGATGAGGCGGGGCAGGAGGTACGCGCCGCCGCCGTCCGGGACGAGGCCGCGGCGTACGAACACCTCGATGAACTTGGCGTGCTCGGCGGCGATGACGAGGTCGCAGGCGAACGCGAGGTGCGCGCCGAGGCCGGCGGCGGTGCCGTTCACGGCGGCGATCACCGGTTTCTCGCAGTCCAGGACCGCGGCGATGAGGCGTTGGGCGCCGCGGCGGATGGTGCGGGCCACGTCGCCGGGTACGCGCTCGGCGGGCGCGGGCCCGCCTCGCAGGTCCGCGCCCGCGCAGAAGCCTTTGCCGGTGGCGGTGAGGACGACGGCGCGGATCTCCGGGTCGGCGGAGGCGGCGTCGAGGAGGGCGATGAGGTGTTCTCGCTGGTCCCGGGTGAGGGCGTTCATGGAGTCGGGGCGGTTGAGGGTGAGGGTGGTGATGTGGTCGGTGGTGGAGTGGAGGAGGGGTGAGGCGGTCATGGGACTCCGTAAGGTGTCGGGCGCCCCGACAGGGGCGCGGGGAACTGCGCGAGGGGCCACGGCGGAGCCGCAGCCGAACGACGGCCGAATCAGCCGCTGCGGCGTTTGAGGAGCGGGGGGCCGGGGGCGGAGCCCCCTGGGGTGAGGTGGGCTACCTGCACACGGCCAGCGCGTCCAGCGCCACCGCGCCCTGTCCCCGGGGCAGCACCATCAACGGGTTGATGTCCAACTCCGCCAGCTCATCGCCCAGTTCAAGCGCCACCCGCTGCACGCGGAGGACCACCTCGACCAGCGCGTCCACATCCACCGGCGGCCCGCCCCGCACCCCCTCAAGCAGCGCCCGCCCCCGCAGCTCCGACAGCATCGCCCGCGCCTGGTCCTCCCCGAAGGGCGGCACCCGTACCGCCGCGTCGTTCAGGACCTCGACCAGGACGCCGCCGAGCCCGACCGTCACCGTCGGCCCGAACAGCTCGTCCTGTGTCACCCCCACGACCATCTCGACGCCCCGCTCCACCATCTGGCAGACGAGTACGCCGTCCAGGTCGATGCCCTCGTACCGGGCGATGTCGGTCAGCTCGCGGTACGCGTCCCGGACCTGGCTCGCGGAGGTCAGCCCGACCTTGACCAGGCCGAGTTCCGTCTTGTGGGCGATGCGCGCGCCGGACGCCTTCATCACCACCGGGTAGCCCACCTGCCCCGCCGCCCGTACCGCCGCCGCCGCGCTCGTCACCAGCTGCTCGCGCGGGACGCGTATCCCGTACGCCCGCAGCAGCTGCTTCGCCGCGTGCTCGCTGAGCTGCTGCCCGGGCCGCATCAGCGCCTGCGCCTTGCGGTACGAGGGGGACGGGGTGCGGGGCGCGTCCGTGAAGGGGGAGCGGTAGTCGGCGGTGAAGCGGTGGTGGTCCAGGTAGGCGCGTACGGCTGTGATGCAGTTGGCGAACGTACGGAAGGTCGCGACGCGGGACGAGCCGAGCAGGGTTTCGCGGTACGCGGCCTCCGTGCCGACCGGCGAGCCCCAGACCACGCACACCAGCTTGTCGGTGCGCTCGGCCGCCGCCACCAGGTCCTGGGCGAGCTTGTCGCTCATCGGCGGGAAGGGCCCGGTGATGGGGCAGATCAGGACGCCTACGTCCGGGTCGTCGAGGATCGCCTCGATGATCTTCGGGCCGCGCCAGTCGCCCACCGGGTGGCCGCCGTTGTCGACCGGGTTGGCGACGCCCAGGTACGGCGGGATCCACTCGTGCAGCTCGTCCTGCTTGGCCTGGGAGAGGGTGGGCAGGTGGAGCCCGGCCTCCGTCGCGAGGTCGGCGAAGTGGGCGCCGGTGCCGCCGGAGATGGAGTAGACGACGACTCCCTCCGCCTGCGGCCTGCGTGCCCGTGCCAACAGGGTTGCCGTGTCCTGGAGTTCGTCGAGCCCGTCGACCCGGATCACCCCGAACTGCCGCATCGCCGCGTCCACCACGGTGTCGGCGCCGGTGAGCTTCCCGGTGTGCGAGGCGGCCGTCCGCGCGCCCGTCTCCGTGCGGCCCACCTTCACCGCGACCACCGGCACCCCGCGCCGCGCCGCGTGATCGGCGGCGAGCAGGAAGGACCGGCCGTCCTTCAGCCCTTCGACGTACGCGGCGATCGCCCCGACCTCGGGCCGGCTCGCGAAGTAGGAGAGGAAGTCGGCGGTCTCCAGATCGGCCTCGTTGCCGGTCGGCGCCCAGTGCGAGAGGCGTACGCCGATCTCCTGCAGGGTGAAGACCGGCCTGCCCTGGTGACCGGACTGGGTGATCAGGGCGATCGCCGGTCCTTCCAGGTCGTCGCGGAACTCCTCGAAGGCGTTGAGGTTGGTGTTGGGGCCGAGGAGGCGGATTCCGGAGCGTTCGACGGCGGCGGTCAGGCGGGCCTGTGCCTCGGCGCCCTCCTCGCCGGTCTCGGCGAACCCGGAGGCGAAGGCGACCGCGAACCTCACCTTGGCCTCGGCCAGCTCCTCGACCACGGGCAGCGGGTCGCCGACGAGCAGCACGGCCAGGTCGACCTGCTCGGGCAGCTCGGCGACGGACGGCACGCAGGGCAGCCCGAAGACGGTCTCGCGGGCCGGGTGCACGGGGTGGATGCGGGCGCCGACCCGCTCGGCCCAGGCGATCAGCTGCCGCGTGATGCCGGTGTTGGGCCGCCCCTCGGCGTCGGACGCGCCGACGACGGCCACGGACTCGGGCCGGAAGAAGCGGTCCAGGTCGGGGACGTCGGCGTGCAGGGGGCGGCCGCTGACGTCTAGGTCGAGAGTGGTTTCCCCGGCCCCGGGGCCGTGCGCGGTGCCGGGCGCGGTGCCGTGCACGGTGGGTGCGGGGTGGTCGCCGCAGGCCACTACGCGGGCGCGGCGGGGGTCGGTGGTGAGGGTGCCGTGCGTCGATCCAAGCATCGCTGAGGCCCGCCTCCTGGGTGCCGCGGTATCGGTTCGTCGAGCTGACGCCCTGTCAGATTACTTAACTGACGTCCTGTCAGGAACCTCTGTGCGGCGCGAGCTTGTTTCCTTCCCCTTCCTGGCCCTTTCGAGGCGCCGCCCCCTTGCGCGCGCGCCACCCTGTCCGTAGAACTCATATAACTGACGTGCCGTCAGAAACGAATGAAGGGGCGGGCAGGACATGCAGACGATCTGGATCGGCGGCGCCGAATGGCTTGCCGTGCTCCGCATCGGGCTCGGCCTGTGGTGGCTGGAGAGCTGGCGGCACAAGGACAGGAAGGGCTGGTTCGAGCGCGGTACGGGGATCGCCTGGGCCGCCGACGTCGCGGGCAAGCACAAGTGGCCGGCCGTGAGGAGCGGCTTCGAGAGCGTGGTCGCGCCGCGCCCCAAGCTCATGGCGTACGTCGTCGTCTACGCCGAACTCGCCCTCGGACTCGGCCTGATCAGCGGTTTCCTCACGCCGATAGCCCTGGTCGGCGGGCTGCTCCTGAACCTGCTCTATCTCGTCCTGATGATCCACGACTGGGCCGAGCAGGGGCAGAACGCGATGATGGCGCTGATCTCCCTCGTCGCCCTCCTCGGCATGTCCTGGCAGACCTGGTCACTCGACTCCGCGATGGGACTGTTCCTCTGATGGCGGCCACCTCCGACTCCGTCCGCTTCGACCTGCCCGAGCCCGACGCCTTCACCCGGCCCTACTGGGACGCGGCGGCCGAGGGGAAGCTGCTGCTCCGCCGCTGCGGGGCCTGCGGCCGTACGCACCACTACCCGCGCGAGTTCTGCCCGCACTGCTGGCACGACGCCGACGTCGAGTGGATCGAGGCGGCGGGCACCGCGACCCTCTACACCTGGTCCGTCGTGCACCGCAACGACCTGCCGCCGTTCGGCTCCCGTACGCCCTATGTCGCCGCCGTGGTCGACCTCGCCGAAGGCCCCCGCATGATGACCGAGGTCGTGGACTGCCCGGAGGGGCGGCTGCGGGTCGGCATGGAGCTGGACGTGGCCTTCCGTGCCGAGTGCGACGGGGAAATCGTGGTGCCCGTGTTCCGGCCGCGCGGTTGAATGGCCGGGTGATCTTCCGTCTGAACAGAACCGAACTCCACGCCGAAGGGCTGCGTCTGCGCCCCTGGGACCCCGCCTCCGACTCCGATGTGTCGGCCTACCTGCTGGGCGTCACCGACCCTGAGTTCCGGCGCTTCAACAACCCGCTGCGCCATGTCGACGACCTGGACGCGGCCCGGCTCGCGCTGCGGGAACGGGCCCGGCAGTGGGAGACGGGCGCGGAGGGCGGGCTCTGCGTCACCGGCGCGGACGACGGCACGGTCCTCGGGCACGTCAGCCTCAAGTCCCTGTACTGGCCGAACCGTTCGGCGGCCGTCGGCTACTGGGTGCTGCCCGAGGCCCGCGGCCGCGGCGTCGCGTCCCGCGCCCTCACCCTGGTCACCGACTGGGCCTTCACGCTCGGCGTGCACCGCATCGCCCTCGACCACGCCGTCACCAACACCGCCTCCTGCCGCGTCGCCGAACGCTGCGGCTTCGCCCACGAGGGCACCCTCCGCGACTCCCACCGCAACGCGGACGGGACGTACCAGGACGCGCATCTGCACGGGCGGGTGCGGGGGGAGGGGGCGGCCGCAGGGCAGGCGTAGCGAGCTGTCGCTTCCACGTGTGGACTACGCGGCAGGGGGTCGCCATGGCCAAGGAACCCGCGGCGCGAGCGAGCCGAGTGGAGAGACTGGCCGACGCGGTGGCCGCCTTCGACCCGCTGCCTTTCGACGGCGAGGCGTCCGCGCGCTGCGGAACCCTCGTCTCGTTGACCATCGCTGCTCGGCGGACCCGCGACCGCGCAGGCCGGACCTGATGATCGCCGCGATCGCGTCGGTCGCCGGGCTGCCGCTGTTCACGCGGAACGCGGGCGACTTCAAGGGGCTCGACAGCGCCGTCACGGTCGTGGCCGTGTAAGGCCTACGGCCACAGCAGCCCCGTGGACCAGCCCTCGCCCTCCCGCCGGTACCGCAGGCGTACGTGGCGGCGCCTCGCGTCGCCCTGAAAGAACTCCAGCTCGTTCGCGGTGAGTTCGTAGAGGGTCCAGGTCGGGACGTCGGTGTCCGGGTGGCGGTCGGCCCGGTCCCAGGCCGACTGTGATGCGGACGCCAACTCGGCTGCGGAGCCCAGGGGTTCGCTCTGCCGGCCGACGAGGGCCGCCGCGAGCGCGCCGGTCGAGCGGGCGTGCAGGTCGGCCTGGGCCCGCTCGGGCGGGGCCGTGGTCACCGTGCCGCGGACGCGGATCTGGCGGCCGAGCCGTGGCCAGTAGAAGTGCAGGGCGGCCTGCGGGCGGGCGGCGAGCTGGCGGCCCTTGCGGCTGCCGGAGTGCGAGGCGAACTCCCAGACCCCGTCGGCGGCGCCGTGCAGCATCAGCGTGCGGACGTCGGGCAGGCCGTCCGCGTCGGCCGTGGCGAGCTGCATCGTGTGCGGCTCGGGCTGCCCGGCCGCGCAGGCGTCGGCGAACCAGGAGTGGAACAGCTCCGTCGGGGAGCCGGGCGCCGCCTCCGGGTCGAAGGGCGGGAGGTGGTCCACGTCCCAGACGCGCTGGGCGTGCAGCAGGGCGCGGAAGGCGGCGGCCCCGGTCTGTGCGGTCGCTTCGTTCCTACGGGGATTCGCTTCGTTCATACGGGGATTGTCGCTGCCCGGCGCCGCTCAGACCTGCCCGAGGTCCGCCGAGTACCAGTGCTCGGGGCGCATGCGGAACACCGTGTTCTCGCCGAGGTTCTCCGCCGAGTACTGCAGGTAACCCTCGACCTTGTCGGCCGGGAGGTAGCGCGCCGTCATCTCCCGCAGCTGCTCCTCGGTGCCCTTCTCGGCGCGGACCACGGGGCCCTCCACCGACACGTACCGGAGCGTGGGAGCGACCCGGTCGACCATCAGGGAGAAGCGGCCCGCCGCCTCGATCAGCCGGGCCTTCTTGCTGTCGGCGGCAGTGATCACCCACAGCTCGCCGCCCGGCGTGTACTGGTACCAGATCGGCAGGGTCAGCGGCGCCCTGCCCTCCTCGTTGACCGAGATCGCGCCGATGTGCGGCTCGGCCAGGAACTTCTCGCGCTCGTCAGGGGTCAGCGGCATGGGGAACTCCCTCGGTGCGGGCGGATGACAGGGGCGGTCGTACGTCTGTCAGGATGGCCAACCCCGTTACCTGCGGAAGGTATTCCGGGCTGCGTGTCGTCCCCCTCACCCCGGCCACCGCCGGTCGGAGGGAAGGGCCCTCTCACCCTGGCCGCCGCCGACCGGAGGGCCCCCTCACCCCCGCCCCAGCACCACCGTCCCCGACGAGCAGAACCAGCCGCCCGTCCCCGACGCCACCGCCAGCTCCGGAAGGCGGCCGTCCGGCTTGTGGACCTGGCCCGCGCCTGCCTCGCCGCGCAGCTGCCGTACCGCCTCCACCAGCAGGAACAGGCCCCGCATGCCCGGGTGTTGGGCCGAGAGGCCGCCGCCGTCCGTGTTCACCGGCAGCTCGCCGTCGCGCGTGAGCCGCCCCTTCTCCACGAACGCCCCGCCCTCGCCCTTCGCGCAGAAGCCGAGGTCCTCCAGGGTCACGAGGGTCATGTACGTGAAGGCGTCGTAGATCTCCGCCAGGTCGATCTCGTCCGGCCGTACGCCCGCCCGCTCGAAGGCGAGCCGGCCGCTCACCGCCGCCGGGGAGACCGTGAAGTCGTCCCACTCGGACATCGTGGTGTGCGAGACGTGCTCGCCCGAACCGAGCACCCACACCGGGGACTTGGCGCAGTCGGGCAGCAGGTCCTCGGCGACGAGGAGGACCGCCGCGCCGCCGTCGCTCCGTATGCAGCAGTGCAGCTTGGTGAACGGGTCCGCGATCACCGGCCCGGCCAGGACCTCGTCCACGGTGACCGGCTCGCGGAACATCGCCTCCGGGTTGTGCGCGGCGTTGGCCCGCGCCTGCACGGCGACCTCCGCCAGCTGCTCGATGGTCGTGCCGTACTCGTGCATGTGGCGGCGCGCGGCCATCGCGTACTTGGCGATCAGGGTGTGCCCGTACGGGACCTCGAACTGGAGCGGGCCGCGCGCGCCGAAGGAGAGGTTGGAGGTGCGGCGCTTCGCCTTGATGTCGGCGCGGGCCGTGGAACCGTAGACGAGCAGCACCGCGCGGGCGTGCCCGGCGGCGATCGCCTCGGCGGCGTGCGCGGCCATGACTTCCCAGGTGGAGCCGCCGACGGAGGTGGAGTCGACCCAGGTCGGCCTCAGGCCCAGGTACTCGGCGACCTCGACCGGCGCGAGCGTGCCGAGCCCGGCCGAGGCGAAGCCGTCGATCACGGAGCGGTCGAGCCCGGAGTCGGCGAGCGCGCGCCGGGCGGCCTGGGCGTGCAGGGCGTACGGGGTGGCGTCGTCGACCTTGCCGCAGTCCGACAGGGCGACACCGGCGACGGCGACCTTGCGGGGAGGGGAGGCTGAGGGTGTGGCGGCGGATGACATGAATCTGACGGTACATCAGATACTTGCATCGGATACCCGCGTCGGCAGCAGGACTCCGACCCCTGTGCATCTCGCCGCCGCCGACCTAACATGACGGCCCGTCAGATCGGGGGTGGGTGCCGTACCCGCCGCCCAGGGGAGGAGCCCGCCGATGGATGCCGCCTTCACCGCGGAGCAGGACGAGATCCGGCGCACCCTGCGCGAACTCGTCACCGAGCGCTGCGGCCCGGACGAGGTCAAGGCCGCGGTCCGCACGCCCCCGGGCCACGACACCGCGCTTTGGCAGACCCTCGCCGGACAGCTGGGGCTGGCCGGCCTCGCCGTGCCCGAGGCGTACGGCGGGGGCGGCCGCACGGCCACCGAACTCGCCCTCGCCTGTGAGGAGACCGGCCGCGCGCTCGTGCCGAGCCCGCTGCTCGCCACGGCCGTGCTCGCCGCCCCGCTGCTCGCCCGCCTCGGCACCGAGGACCAGCGCCGCGCCTGGTTGCCGGAGATCGCCGCGGGCCGCACCACCGCCGCCCTCGCCGTCCCCGGCGCCTCCCTGGCCACCGCGCTCGGCCTGGCCGGCGACGTCACCGGCGACTGGGCGGGCGGGGGCCGCGCCGGCGGCGTACAGGCGAGCTGCGACAGCGAGGGGTGGCGGCTGTACGGGCAGGCCGAGCAGGTGCTCGACGGGCACAGCGCGGGCCTGCTCGTGGTCGCCGCCCACACCGGCGGCTTCGCCCGGTCCCGGACACTGCTCTTCCTCGTACGGGCGGACTCGCCCGGAGTCGCCGCCGTACGGCAGACCGCGCTCGACGAGACCCGGCCGCAGGCGCGCGTCGAACTGCGTGACGCAGGGGCGGAGTTGCTGGGGGCGGACGATGCGCGGGCCGTGACCGACGCGCTCACTGCGACCGGGGACGCGGCGGCGGCCGCGCTCGCCGCGGAGGCCGCGGGCGCGGCGGAGGCAGCACTCACCAGGACCGCCGGACAGCTGCGGCAGTGCGAGCGGTCCGGGCGGTCCGAGTGGTCCGGGCGGTCCGAGTGGTCCGGGTGGTCCGGGCGGTCCGGGCGGTCCGGGCAGGGCAGTGGCTCGTTCCAGGCGGCCAGGAACCGGCTCGCGGACGTGTACGTGGCCGTCCAGGCGGCCCGCTCGGCGGCGTACTACGCGGCGTGGGAGGCGGGCGCGGACGGGGCTCGGCGGGCCGGGGCGCTCGCCCTCGCCCAGACCCTCGAAGCGCTGCGCACCGCGTCCACCGAGACCGTCCAGCTGCATGGCGGTGCGGGCGCCGGCTGGGAGGACGAGGGGCCTCGGTACTTCAAGCGGGCCGCGGGCGACGAACTGCTGTTCGGGCCGGTGCACCGGCTGCGCGAGGACGCGGCGGAACGGGCCGGGCTTTTCGCGGCGCGGCCGGGGGCGGCGGTCTGATGCCCGTCGGAATCCGGCTCGTCCAGAAGGTCTCCTCGACCCGCGCCTTCGCGAAGGCCGCGCCCCGCGTCATCCCCGCCGTGGACCGGGCCGTACACCGGCTCACGCGCGGGAAAGTGCTGCTCAGCGCCCGGATGCTGCCCGGGGTCGTGCTGACCGCGCGCGGCGCGAGGACCGGGCGGGTGCGGCGCACCCCGCTGGCCTGCATGCCGGAGGAGGCGGCCGGGACGTGGCTGCTGATCGGCTCCAACTTCGGCCGGCCCGGGCACCCTGCCTGGACGAGCAATCTGCTTGCGCATCCGGAGGTTTCGATCAGCTGGAAGGGGGCGGAGATCGCGGTGCGGGCGCGGTTGCTGGAGGGGGAGGAGCGGGCGGAGGCGTGGGCGGCGGCGCTTCGGTTCTGGCCGCCGTACGCGATTTATCAGGCCCGTGTGGACCGCGAGATCCGCCTGTTCCGGCTGGAGCGCCGAGCCTGAGATTTCCCCGAGTGACCCGCGTGACCCGAGTAACCCGAGTGACCCGAGTGACCCGAGTAACCCGAGTAATACGCAGAAGGCGACGGCCCGTTGCTCGGACGGGCCGTCGCCTTCTTGACAGGACAGGGTGCGCAGGGAAACCCCCTGCGCGACTACTTCGTCGGCTTCTTGCCAGTGATTCCCAAATGCACCAGCAACGCCAAGTTCGGCTTCAGCTCCGCCTGCTTGACGCCCCAGCTCTGGAACCCCTTCTGGTGCGAGGCGACCGCCGCGAGCATCGCGACCAGGGAGCCCGCCATCGCCGCGGCGCTGACGTCCTTGTCGACCTTCCCCTTGGACTGCAACTCCTTGACCGTGTCCGTAAGGGAGTTGGTGACGGAGTTCAGGATCTTCATCCTGATCTTGTAGAACCGCTTGTCGCCCTCGGCCGCGCCCAGGTCCACCACGCGCAGGATCGCGTCGTTCTTGCGCCAGAAGTCCAGGAACCCGTCGACCAGCTCCTGCGCCGCCTGCCAGCCGGACTTGCCGACCCAGGAGCGCTTGGCGAGCACATCCGTCAACCCCGCGCCCTCGGCGGCCATTTGCTCGGCGATCTCCAGGACCGCGCCCTCGACGTCGGGGAAGTACTGGTAGAAGGTCGCGGGCGAAGTCCCGGCCTTGCGGGCGACATCGATGACCTTGACGTCCCGGTACGGCGAAGAACTGAGCATCTCGCTGAGGCAGTCGAGCAACTTCTGCCGCGTCGCCTGACCGCGTCGACCGGCAACACGGCCGTCGACGGTGCGTACTTGTCCTGTCATGCCGTCAGCTTACCGAGGGGTGATCGGAGCGCGATTCGGCCGACTGCAAATGGGGCGGAAGGAGCGGAACGACCAGAAGGTCCCGCGGAAACCGGTCTGTGTGGGCTCGCCGCGATCTGGACACGGTCTTACGTTGAGGGGGAAGGTCCCGAGAAAGGGCGGGCTCATGGCAGACACCGCGGTGTCCGGTTTCGCGGAGGGTTTCGCGGAAGGCGTCCCCTGCTGGGTGGACGCCCAGCTGTCCGACGTCGAGGCCGGTAAACGCTTCTACGGCGAGCTCTTCGGCTGGACCTTCGACGAGGGCGAGGGCCCTCAGGCCGGGCGGTACGCGCAGGCGTACAGCGAGGGCCGCGCCGTGGCCGCCCTCGCGCCCAAGCGGGACGGCCGCATGCCGACGGTGTGGAACGTCTACTTCGCGACCCCGGACGCGTACGCCCTCGCCCGCCGGATCAAGCACGAGGGCGGCCAGCTCGTCAGGGAGCCGATGCCGGTCGGGACCGCCGGGACGCTGGCCCTCGCGGCCGACCCCGAGGGCGCGGTCTTCGGCCTCTGGCAGGCCGGCACGCACCCCGGCTTCGGGAAGCGCGGCGAGCCGGACTCGTTCTGCTGGACCGAGGTGTATTCGCGGGACAAGGACCTCGTCGACCCCTTCTACGAGTCGGTCTTCGGGTACGGCGGCACCGACCTGGCCGACGCCGGCGACGACTTCCGCACCTGGTCGCCCGCCGGGACGGCGCCCGGCCCGGACACCGCGATCGGCGGCCGCTCACTGGTCGCCGGGAAGTTCCCGGCCGAGATGCCCGCCCATTTCCTGATCTATTTCAACGTCACGGACTGTGACGCGGTCGCCGCCACGGCAAGGCGCCTCGGCGGCCGCCTGCGCGCCGAGCCGTTCGACATCCCGTACGGACGCATGGCCGTCATCACCGACGACCAGGGCGCCGTCTTCGCCGTGCTGCAGGATCCGGAGCCGTAGCCGCCGTCGCGAGTTACCGTCACGTACAGGCGTCTCCCACCGGAGAGAATGACCTGATATCGCCTTGAATGAGCGAGACATCCCGGTTTGCCCTCGGGTTCGCAACCATCGCCCAGTACCGGAAGAATCGGGGTGCGTGCCGCCGCCGCGGCTCCTTGGTGAGACGCTGACCGGAAGCGGTTTGCACGCTCGGTCGGTTCGTACGCGACTCATGCGACGCAGAAGCGATACGTCGCGGTCTCGTACGGGGAGGTGGCAGGCAAGTGGTGGAGCAGCTGACGCAGCACGATCCGAGGCGGATCGGGCCGTTCGAGGTGCTTGGCCGGCTCGGGGCCGGCGGCATGGGGCTCGTCTATCTCGCGCGCTCGGCCTCCGGGCGGCGCGTGGCGATCAAGACGGTCCGGACGGAGCTCGCCGAGGACCAGCTGTTCCGCGTCCGCTTCACGCGCGAGGTGGAGGCGGCCCGCGCCGTGTCCGGGTTCTACACCGCGGCCGTGGTCGACGCCGACCCGCGCGCGGCCGTGCCCTGGCTCGCCACCGCCTACGTACCGGCCCCTTCGCTCGAAGAGATAGTGAACGAGTGCGGGCCGCTGCCGGCCCAGGCCGTGCGCTGGCTGGCGGCGGGCGTCGCCGAGGCGCTGCAGTCCATCCACGGCGCGGGCCTGGTCCACCGCGACCTGAAGCCGTCCAACGTGCTCGTCGTCGAGGACGGGCCGCGCGTGATCGACTTCGGCATCGCGTCCGGCGTCTCCAACACCCGCCTGACCATGACGAACGTCGCCGTCGGCACGCCCGCGTACATGTCGCCGGAACAGGCCAAGGACTCCCGCAGCGTCACCGGGGCCAGCGACATCTTCTCGCTCGGCTCGACCCTCGCCTTCGCCGCGACCGGGCACGCCCCGTTCCACGGCGCCAACCCCGTCGAGACCGTCTTCATGCTGCTGCGCGAGGGGCCCGACCTGGAGGGGCTGCCCGAGGAACTGCGGCCGCTGATCGAGACGTGCATGCACATGGAGGCCGCGATGCGGCCCTCGCCCGCCGACCTCCAGGCCCAGCTCGCCCCGCATCTGTTCTCCTCCGGCTCGGACGACTCCGGCACCGCATCGGCCTGGCTGCCCGAGCGTGCCGTCGCCCTGATCGAGAGCCGGCGCGGCGGCCGCCCGCCGGTCAAGCCCGCCGCGTCCGGCTCAGGGCGCAGCGCGGGCAAGAGCGCCGCGCAGGCCCCGCCCGCGCCCATGCCCCCGCCCCCCGCGCCCGTGCCCCCGCCCCCCGCGCCCGCGCCCGTGCCCCCGCCGCCCTCGCGCGCGCCGGCGGCCGCGCCGCCCATGCCGTCGATGGACGCCGGGGCCGTCGCCGCCGACCCCGCGCCGCAGCGCCCGCCCGGCCCCGCGTTCGCGCAGGACGGCTGGGACGCGGCCGCAGGCCCCGGCGCCGCCCGCACCCCCGGCCGGGTCGACTCGGGCCCCGTGCGGCTGCCCGGCGCCCCCGTGCCGATCGGTCCGGGGCCGCGGGTCGCCGACGCCCGCGCCGCCGCGCCGCCCTCGCCCGTCGACGGGCTCGCCGCGTCCTGGGTGCGGGGCGGCCCCGGCGCCGTACCCGAGCAGCAGGACCCGGCCCGTACCGGACACGCCAACGGCACGCCCCGCGCGCCCGAGGTGCCGCCGCAGCATCAGCCGGACGCGCCCTGGCGGCCCTGGCGGTTCCGCATGTCCAACGACGTATGGGGCACCCCGCACGTCGCGGGCGACCGGGTCTACGTCACCTCCTTCGAGGTGCACGCCCTCGATGTGTCCACCGGGCGGCGGCAGTTCAAGACCCGCGACGTCGCCTGGTCGATGGCCGTGTCCGACGGCCGCATCCACGCCTCGGACGGCCCCACCCTGTACGCGCTCGACGCCACCGACGGCACCGACCTGTGGCGCCGCCAGTCCGACGCCTGGGTGTACGCGCTGCGCGCCGACCGCGGCACCGTCGTCACCGCGACCCGCGGCGGCGGCGTGCAGGCCGTCGAGGCCGCCAACGGCGAGAAGCTGTGGGAGATCACCGGCGTCCAGACCGACTTCGAGACCCCCGAGGCCGGACCGGTCATCCACGACGGCACGGTCTTCGTCTGGCAGGACGCCCGCCTCCGCGCCCTGGAGGCCCGCACCGGCGTCGAGCGCTGGTCGTACCCGGTCGGCGACGCCGCGTCCTGCGGCGGGGTGCCGGTGCGGATCACGCCCGCCGAGGACGGGTACGTGTACGTGGCCGCCGGGACCCGGGTCCTTGCCATCGACATCGACGGCGGCCATGTGCCCTGGCGCTTCGAGGCCCCGGCCGTGTTCCTCTCGCCGCCCGCGTTCGCGCCCGGCCCCGCGGTGACCGGCGGCGGCGTGTACCTCGCGGACTACCTCGGCACGGTGTACGCGGTGGACGCCTCCGACGGCCGCGACCGCTGGCGCATCGCCACCGAGGCCCGCTCGTCCGTCGAGCCGGTCCTGGTCACCGGCGGCCACGTCCACGTGGGCAGCGGCAACGGCCTGTACACCCTGGACGCGGTCACGGGCACGCCCAAGTGGCGCTTCCAGGCGGGCGGCGAGGTGGTCGGCTCCCCGGTCGCCGCGGACGGCCGCATCCACTTCGGCTCGGCCGACCACTGCCTCTACACGCTCGACGCGGCCGGCGGCCAGCTCCGCTGGAAGCTCGCCACGGGCGGCGAGATCACCGGCTCCCCGGTCGCGGAGGCGGGCGTCGTGTACGCCTGCAGCAAGGACCGCTGCGTGTACGCGCTCGACGCGGTCAAGGGGACGGGGTCTTCGAGGTAGTAACGGCCGCGCACGCCACATCGACAGCCGTGTAACGGACCTGCTCGCGGTGGACCGTGCGCGCCCCGACGGCCGTATAAAGACTGTGTAAGTGCCACTGTTAAGGTGACGTGCACCCGTCAGGAACGGGTCCTTTCGCGCGCCATCAGTGCGCCGCCCACGCATGCACACACTTCGGGGGAGTAAAAAACATGAAGATGCGTCACGTACGGGCCGTGGCGGTGGCCGCCGCCGTCGTGGTCGCCCTCACGGGAGCCCGGCGCAGCGACGGCGGAGGCTGCGACGACAGCTCCTCGTCCAGCTCCAGCTCGTCCGGCGGCTACAGCTCCGGCGGCTCCAGCGACTACGACGACGATGACGACTACCAGTCGTCCACCGGCGACTACGGCAGCACGCCCTCCGCAGGCCCCACCACCCCGGCCGAGTCGGACATCCGTATCACCGACTGCGTGATCAGCGGCGTGAGCACGACCCAGGCCAAGATCACCTGGAAGTACACCATCACCAACGGCGACGGCAGCGGCTCCGCGGACTACAGCGGCACCTTCGCCTTCAACGACTCCACCGGCGACCGGCTCGGCTCCGCCTTCTTCAGCCACGACGCCGTGGCCGTCGGCACGCCCTACGAGGGCACGGAGGAGACCACCGTCTACGACGACGACGTGTCCACGCTCCAGGGCCGCTGCGAGGTCAGCTCGGTCATCAAGTCGCCCTCGCTGTAAGGTGGTTGGGGCGCAGCGGTTGGGGCGCACGAGAACGGCCTGCTGAGGCCCGACCGAGGTCGGGCCGGGTCGGGCCGGGTCGGGTCGGGTCGCGCCGGGTCGGGCCGGGTCGCGCCGGGCCGGGACGGGACGGGACGGGACTGGCTTCAGCGAATCCGGTAGTCCCCGCCCCGCCGCCCGAACAGGCCCGCCTGCTGCTCCGGCGGCAGGTTGCCGAGTGCGATGAGGTGCGGCGCGTGCGCGAGAGCCTGCGTGCGCGCCGCCTCCTTCGCCGCCCACACCGCCCGTACGGTGCCCTCCACGGCGCCCGGCGGGTACCCGGCGACGGTCCGCGCGCACGCCAGCGCCGCCGCCAACGCCCCGCCGTCCGGAACCACTTCGCTGACCAGGCCGATCGCGTGGGCCCGCGCCGCCGACATCCGCTCGGCCGTCCCGAGCAACGCCATGCGCGCCACCTCGCCGAACGGCATCCGCTGCGCCATCGCGATGGACTCGTACGCGCTGACCATCCCGTACGTCGTATGCGGGTCGAAGAACGTGGCGCGCTCGTCGGCCACCAGGAACTCGGCCTCGCCGAGCAGATAGAACGCCCCGCCGCAGGCCATCCCGTTGACGGCGGCGATCACCGGCTTCCACAGGCCGTTGGCCTTGGGGCCGATCGCGATGAGCGGGTCGTCGATCGAGTACGGCGAGGGCGGCTGCGGGGCTTCGGCGTCGCGGTCGATGCCGGTGCAGAACGCCTTGTCCCCGGCGCCCGTGACGACGACCGCGCGCACCGCGTCGTCGAACCTGAACTCCCTCCACGTGGCGGCGAGTTGGGAGGCGGTGTCGAGGTCGATCGCGTTGTGCCGGGACGGCCGGTCGAGGGTCACGACGGCGACGCCGGCCTTCTCGTCCCGCTCGACCCGCAGTCCGGCGCCGCTCACGGCCGCTCCAGGACCCACTGCGGCAGCACCTGGCCGCCGACCTCGCCGAAGACCACCTGCACCCGCGCCCCGATCTTCAGGCGTGCCGGGTCCACCGAGTTCGGCGCGGCCCCCGCCTCGCTCACCAGGTTCCCGACCAGCCGGATTCGCGGCGCGTCCGCCAACTCGACGACGATCGCGTTGTACGGGGCGAGTTCCGCGTACGCGGGCAGCAGGGGCGGGTGCGGTCGTACGTACGACCAGATCCTGCCCTTGCCGCTCATGCGGCGCCATTCGCTGTCGAAGGACTGGCAGTGGGGGCAGCAGGGGCGTGGGGGGAAGCGGAGCTCTTGGCAGTCGGGCCTTGCGCAGGCCTGTACGCGTAGCTCGCCCTTGGCGGCGTACTCCCAGAAGGGTTTTCCGTCGTCGTCCACGTGGGGTTTCAGTAGGTCGCTGGTCCGGGTCGCGTCTGTCACGTTTCAGTCCTTTGCCGGGTGCCGGTTCGTCGTGGCTGGTCGCGCCCGCGCGGCGCAGCCGCAAATGTCACAGTCCCGCGCCCCTTCGGGGGCGCCCCTGATCAGGCTCTGAGCAGTACCGCCGATGTCGGCACGCCCTCGCCCGCCGTGACCAGGCAGGTACCGGCATCGGGAACCTGAGCCGTGCTCGTGCCGCGCAGCTGCTTCACGCCCTCGTTGATCAGGTTGAAGCCGTGCACGTACGCCTCGCTGAGGCCGCCGCCGCCCGTGTTCAGGGGCAGCCGGCCGCCGATCTCCAGGGCACCGCCCTCGGTGAACGCGCCGCCCTCGCCGCGCCCGCAGAAGCCGTAGCCCTCAAGGGAGAGCGGGATGAGGGGCGTGAACGCGTCGTAGATCTGGGCGACGTCGACGTCCTGCGGGCCGAAGTCGGCGTGCTTCCACAGGTGGCGGGCGGCGGTCCAGGCGGGGCCGGTGAGCGGGTCGTCGTTCCAGTAGTTGACCATGCCGTGATGCTGGGCGGGCAGGCCCTGCGCCGCGGAGTGCACGTACACGGGCCGCTGCCGGCAGTCCCGGGCGCGCTCGGCGGAGACGATCACGCACGCCAGGGCGCCGTCCGTCTCCAGGCAGTTGTCGAAGAGGCAGAGGGGTTCGCTGATCCAGCGCGAGGTCATATACATGTCGCGGGTCAGGGGGCGCTCGTACATCATCGCGGCCGGGTTCTGGTTGGCCCGGTTGCGGCAGGCGAGGGCGACGTTGAAGAGGTGGTCGCGGGTGGCGCCGTACTCGTGCATGTAGCGGCGGGCCAGCATGCCGATCTCGTCGGCGGGGCGGAGCAGGCCGAAGGGGCGGGTCCACTGGGCGGGGGTGGGGAGTTGGACGGCGGTGTTCTTCCAGGGGCGGGGGCCGGAGCCCCGCTTCCTGGACCGCCAGGCCACGCCCACGTTGGCCTGGCCGGTGGCGACGGCCGCGGCGAGGTGCGCGATGGTCGCGCAGGAGCCGCCGCCCCCGAAGCCGACCTTGCTGAAGAAGGTCACGTCCCCGGCGCCGACGGCCTTGGCTATCTCGACCTCGTCGGTCTCCTCCATCGTGTACGAGGCGAGGGCGTCGACCTCGGACGGCGCGATCCCGGCGTCGTCGAGCGCGGCGACGATGGCGCGGGCCGCCAAGGTCTTCTCGGATTCCGGGAGTTGTTTCGCGAAGGGGGTCTGGCCGATCCCGACTATCGCTGTAGCGTCCTTGAGACTCGACGACGCCATCATCACCTCCGTGCGATGCGGTGCCTCACTGTTGCCTCACTCTTGCCTCATGTGCGGCAGCGTCAGTGCTGACAGCGGCGAAGGCTACAGCTAATCTGACGGATAGTCAGCTACTGCGGTGGGAGGCCTTGTGATGCTCGGGGACCTGGAACGGTGCACCGTCCCGGAACTGGTGCGGTCGGCAGCACAGCGGTACGCGGACCGCGAGGCGGTTGTCGAGGGCCGCGCCCGTATCTCGTACGCGGAACTCGGCGCCCGCGTCGAGCACGCCGCCGCGGCCTGCCTGGCGAACGGGGTCGAGCCCGGCGACCGGGTCGCGGTCTGGGCGCCCAACACCCTCGACTGGATCGTCTCGGCCCTCGGCGCCGTCACCGCCGGGGCGGTCCTGGTCCCGCTGAACACCCGCTTCAAGGGCACGGAGGCGGCGTACGTACTGGCCCGCTCCCGCGCGAAGCTGCTGTTCGTGACGGGCACGTTCCTCGGCACGTCGTACGTGGCCTCGCTGCGGCGCGCGACCGCGGAGGGCACCGGGACCGGCCCGCTGCCCGCGCTGCCGCACCTGGAGCAGGTGGTGGTGCTCGCGGACGACGCCCCGGAGGACTTCCGTACGTGGAAGGAGTTCCTGGCGAGCGGGGCGGAAGTGTCTCCGACGGCGGTCGCGGAACGGGGGAGCTCGGTCGACCCGTCCTCCCCCTCGGACATCATCTTCACCTCGGGCACCACGGGCCGCCCCAAGGGCGCGGTGATCACGCACGAGCAGACGCTCCGCTGCTACGACATCTGGGCCGAGCTCGCCGGCCTCCGCGAGGGCGACCGCTACCTCATCGTCAACCCGTTCTTCCACACCTTCGGCTACAAGGCGGGCATCATCGCCTGCCTGACGCGCGGCGCGACGATGGTGCCCCAGCCGGTGTTCAACGTGGACACGGTGCTCGCGAACATCGCGGCGGAGCGCATCTCGGTCCTGCCCGGCCCGCCCACGCTGCACCAGTCCCTCCTGGACCATCCGGCACGCGGCACGCACGACCTCTCGGCCCTGCGCCTGGTCGTCACGGGCGCGGCGGTCGTCCCGCTCCGGCTGGTGGAACGCCTGCGCACGGAACTCCACATCGGCACGGTCCTCACGGCGTACGGCCTCTCCGAGGCCGGCGGCATCGTGACGATGTGCCGCAGGGGCGACCCGGCGGAGGTCATCGCTCAGACCTCGGGCCGCGCGATCCCGGACACGGAGGTACGGGTGGTCTCGCCGGCGGGCGAGGAGCTGCCGCCCGGACGCCCCGGCGAGGTCCT
Source organism: Streptomyces solicavernae (assembly GCF_029968095.1). Taxonomy (GTDB): domain Bacteria; phylum Actinomycetota; class Actinomycetes; order Streptomycetales; family Streptomycetaceae; genus Streptomyces; species Streptomyces solicavernae. Next base: position 74,972 of record NZ_JASCIR010000006.1, read on the forward strand.
GGTCCGCGGCCACCACGTCATGAGCGGCTACTTCGAGGACCCGCAGGAGACGAAGAAGTCCATCACCCCGGAAGGCTGGCTGCGCACGGGCGACGTGGGTGTCCTCGACGAGTCGGGCAACCTGCGCATCACCGACCGCATCAAGGACATGTTCATCGTCGGCGGCTTCAACGCGTACCCGGCGGAAATAGAGCAACTCCTCGGCCTCCACCCGGACGTGGCCGACGTGGCGGTCATCGGCGTCCCGGACACCCGCCTCGGCGAGGTCGGCAAGGCATACGTGGTCCGCCGCCCGGGCGCGGTGGCGACGGCGGACGACCTGATCGCCTGGTCCCGCCGCGAAATGGCGAACTACAAGGTGCCGCGGGCGGTGGAGTTCGTGGGGGCGCTGCCTCGCAATGCGAGCGGGAAGGTGGTGAAGGGGGAGTTGCGGGGGCGGTCGGCGGGCGCCCTCTAACTCGCGGGGAACCGCCAGCGGGTGGGTGCGCGCATGTCTGTCTCCCAGCCGAGGACACGGCGCGGGCGGACGCGGAAGGCGGGCCCCGCCGCTCCGGAGCTGTCGGACACCCACCCGTCGTCGGACACCGCGCAGTCCCAGTCGTACTTCGGGTTGTACGCGGCCACGAACCGGGCCAGTTCCGTCCGGTCCGCGACCTCCTCCGCCGTGCCCTCGACGATCAGCGGACGGTCGCCGGTGTCCAGGTGGACGGTGATCTCCGGGTTGCGGGGAACGTTCTTCCGGGCGAGCGAGCCGGTGCTGAACCAGAAGCCGTCCGACAGCCACACCCCCCAGACGGGGCGGGTGTGCGGGCTGCCGTCGGGCCGTGTCGTCGCGATCCAGTACGTACGCGCCGCGACCAGCCGCTCGACCGCCCCCGACCAGGGCAGCAGCTCACCGGCGGGCATCTGCACACCGAACAGGACGGGCGGTTCGGCCACGGGGGCAGGCAGAGCATCCACGACTTCACGGTAGGCGCGTGCAGCACGGTGCTGCCACCCGGCCCCTGGGGCGGCCCTCCGGACGAGCGCGCCCATGCCGTCTCATAGCAGGTGGTCCGCCTTGCCGGACTTGATGTCGCGGATCAGGGCGCGGAGCGCTTCGCGGGTGTCGGTGAGGGGGGCGTCTTCCTTGCCTGCGACGGCTATGTAGGCGTTGCCGTCGGTGTCGGTGCCGAGGCGGAAGCAGTTGTTGCCTTCGCCGCAGAAGGGGTCTTCCCAGTGGATGTCAGTCACTTTGCTCTTCCTCAGAGGGTGCGTGCGGTCTTGTGGATGAGGTCTCGGGAGGCGGCGGAGCGGAGTGCGGCCCGTTCTGCCCACTCCAAGTGCGCGCGGTATTTCGCGAGTTGCGCCTCGGCGTGCGTGAACTCGGGTCCGTGCGCCGAGTCCAGCTGCACGGTGTCCAGTCGAGGGGTGGCCCCGTCGGCGTAGAGGAGTGCGTGTCCGGCCCCGGGGAAGCCGTCGGCATCGAGGGGGACGACCCGTACGTCAATGGTGCTGCGCTCCGATTCCGCGCACAGGTGCTGGAGTTGCCTGCGAGTCACCTCGGCACCTCCGAACCGCATGAGCAGGGCGGATTCATGTACGTACGCCACATAGGGCAGCGGCTCCGAGCGGGCGAACACCTGTTGTCGGTCCATGCGGTGCGCCACGCGCAGCTCGACCTCAAGTCTGGTGAGGGCGGGGAGCACGGCGCTGAAGACGGCCCGGGCGTAGTCCTCCGTCTGCAGCAGGCCGGGCGCGTGCATGACCTGGACCGTGCGGACGCGCTGCGCGTGCCACTCCAGCTCGGCGATGTCGAGGAGCCCGGCGGACAGCGTGCCCCGGTGCTTCTCCCACCAGCCGCGCTCCCTTCCTGATGCCATGGCGGCCAGCGCGTCGACGTAATGGTCGTCCGTACAGGCGTAGTTGGCTGCCAGGGTCCGGATACGGTCCGATGAGATGGGGCGGACGCCGGACTCCATGTTGGCGATCCTCGGCCGGTCGATGCCGAGCAGGCCGGCCGCGTGCTCGGTGGTGACTCCGGCCGCCAGACGCATCTTGCGCAGCTCGGCGCCGATCCTCTTCTGGCGCTCCGTCGGCATGGACCTGGTCGCCATGAATCCCCCCTCGGTGTGCGGTGGCGTTCAGTCTGCCCCGAAGGGAGGGGACGGTCCAACTTCTATAGGGGTAAATATCCCCGACTGAATAGACACGATACCCCTCACTCCCTACGGTAAGTAACGCAACGCTCACCCAAGCGGCGAGCGGAAGCGCATCACGCGAGCCTGCCCGGAACTCCAGCCCTGGGAGGGGCGGGCCCGCGTCAGGGAGACAGGCCACCGCCCCGCAGCGACGAACACCCGTACCGCATCAGGGAGTCACCATGTCCAGCCGCGCACCCCTCGCCACCGCATGCCGCACGCCGCACGTCGACGACGCGACCGTCATGACGCCACCCGCCCCCGACGAGCTCGCGTACAGCATGACGCTGCCCGCCGCGCTCACGAGCCCGGCGATCGCCCGGAGGGCCGCCCGCGCGATGCTGTGCGCGCACGGCCTGGACGAGGCCGTCGACGTCACAGTCCAGGCGCTCGGCGAACTGGCCGCCTGCGCCTGCCGGTTCACGCCGGACGCGGAGTTCTACGTATCGCTGCGCCACAGCGGCAACACGATCCGCGTCACCGTGTACGACGGCCACCCGCGCCACACCAGCCCCCGCCTGGCCGCGGCCTGCGACGGGCGGCGGAGGTCGGCGCTTCGGCTGTTGGCCCGCGTCGTGGGGGCCTGCGGCGGCGAGTGGGGCTTCGGGGAGTCGCGGGAACCCGGGGGCGGGACGCGGATGTGGGCGCTGTTGCCCGTGCGTGTCGCAGGTGGATTCAGTACGGCGAATAAGGACGCATGACGGGTGGCGCGCCCCCTTCGTCCTGCGCGGGCGTGGGGGTCGTCTGCGGTGCGGCCGCGACCGGTACCTCGGGCGTGGCATCGCCCTGCGGGCGCGGGAGCGGGGCTGAGACCTGTTCTTGTTCCACCCCGGGTGGGAGGAAGCAGGGCGTTTTCACGGCGAGGGTCATCTCGTCGTACGGGGGCTTCGATGCGCCTACGGAAACGAAGTAGTTGGCGTTCCCTCCCTTCGCGTAGAGCAGGACGTGCCGCCAGTCGCCCTCGCGGTAGTCGCTGACTTTGTAGCCCTCCGCCTCCAGCCTCTTCCTGAGCCTCTTCAGCGCTGAGTTGTACTCCGCGCGCGGCTGCGGGACCGCTACCGAATAGCCGAGGTCGAACCGTCCGTCGTTGGCTTCCTCGCCCTGCCTGCCCCGGCATTCGTGGAAGTTCTTGTCCACGGTCTCGGTGTCGACCTCGGAACCGATCTCGTCGGCCAGCAGATCGATCAGTGCCCTGACCTCATGTTCGGCCTTCGACTTGCTCTTCACGGGGAGTGGGTCGTTCTTCCCGTTGTCGGTCATGCACCCTGCGGTGGCGAGCAGGGCGAAGAGAGCCAGCAGCGGCAGGGCGATGCGGCGTCGTTTCAGATCCACGGTTCAGCGTGCCCCCGGACCAGGTGAGCCAGGAGCGCCTGGGTATTGCGGCGGATGCGGCGGCACGTAGTAATCCCCCTCCGAGGGCGGAATGCCCGCGATGATGTTGCCCTGATTGGCCAGGCTCTGGCTGTCCTCGTCCCATTAGCCGCTGTGGCCCTCGGTGTCGACGTCGATGACCCGGCCGCCGAACTCCTCCTCTGCCGGATTCGCGCGCGGCAAGAGTACCGGGGCGTTCACAGGCGCTCGAACGGGGTGCCCGAAGAGTCGACGAAGTCAGGGCAGCTACCCCAAGCGCGTACCGGCGGTACGAGTTCGGCTGTGCGGCGCCCGTGCCGTCTCATAGCAGATGGTCGGCCTTGCCGGTCTTGATGTCGCGGATCAGGGCGCGGAGCGCTTCGCGGGTGTCGGTGAGGGGGGCGTCTTCCTTGCCTGCGACGGCTATGTAGGCGTTGCCGTCGGTGTCGGTGCCGAGGCGGAAGCAGTTGGCTCCTTCGCCGCAGAAGGGGTCTTCCCAGTCGATTGCGGGCACGGGCGTGGTCTCCTAGAGGTCTCTGGCGAGGGCCTGGACGAAGTCGCGTGAGGCGGTGGGGCTGAGAGCGACCCGCTCCATGGCGTCCAATTGGGCACGGTACTTCTGCAACTGCATCTCGGCGTCGATGAATTCCGCACCGTGTACGTAATACTGCCGCGAGCCCTTTCCCGCCGCCCGTGTCGAGACACAGCACCGAGGACGACGCACATGCGACCTTCCAGATCCCCGATACCCCGCGCTTTCCGGGCGCTTGGCCCGGCTCCGGTGTGGATCGCCGTGAGCGGTGTCGGGGTGGCTGCGGCTATCGCGTACGTCTCGCTGTCCGGCGGCCCTGAGCCGGCGCCGAACGGGGCGAGTGCGGCGTGCGGGGAAGTGGTGGACAGGTCCCCCGGGGAAATCCTGGGAAGTGAACGCACCTCGGCGGGGAGTGAAGGGACTGTGCAGTGGGGGGACGGCCTCATCACGCTGCGGTGCGGAGTGAAGGAACCTGAGCCCACGGTCAACCTGTGTGTTCATGTCGAAGAGGTTGACTGGGTCCTGGACGAAGGGCGGCTCAATCGTGACGGCGTGAGCAGGATGACGACGTACGGAAGGGCGCCCGCCGTGGAGGTGACCTTCTCCGGCCCGAAGGAAGAAGCAGTGGGTGCCGTCGCCGAGTTGAGCGGAGCCGTCTCGTGGATCGAGCAGGGCGCGAAGTGTGTGGGCGCAGGTGACGTCTCGTAATTGCCCGAGAGCGATGTGCTGGTAGGTCAAAATGCGGAAGCCGACCCGTTGTCGGTCGTCTCACGCCAGGACTCGGCTGAATCCGTCTGGACACACCTCGGCCGCGACGGCTCCCCTCCGCGCCGTCGCGGCCGATTCCCCGTGCGGGGCCGGCAGTTACGCGGGCTCGCTGCCGGCGTGGCTGTCCTGCGTGGTGATGCCGCCGGCGGGCTCGCTGCCCGCGTGGCTGTCCTGGGTGGTGATCTCGTCCACGGGCTCGCTGCCCGCGTGACTGTCCAGAGGCTTGACGGTGGTGTTCTTCTTTTCCTCGCTCATGATGAACTCCCCTGTTGGAGCGGCTGTGTTGGTGGCAAAGACCCGCCCGGCAGCTCCCCCGAGGGCCGCCGGACGGGCTCATTGGAGTCGTACACCCTAACGGGGCGACTCCGGGCCAAGCCGTCTGCCCCCCGAGGCGACGGTTCGACGGAACAGACGATGCCGTACGGCGATAAACGAATGATGAACGCGGCGGCCGGGGTGCTCGGTCAGGCCGCGACCGGGACGAGCAGACGGCGGACCTGCTCCGCCTCCGGCGCGTCCGTCTGCTCGTAGATCGCGAGGGCCTCCGTCCAGCAGGCCTTGGCGCGGTCGGCCTGGCCGAGGGCGGACAGGGCGCAGCCCAGCACCGTCAGGACGTTGCCCTGCGCCCAGTCGCCACCGATGCACCCGAGGGCCAGGCCCTGTTCGGCGTGCTGGGCGGCCTGAGCGGGGCGGTTTGCGGAGAGGTGGGCCTCCGCGATGCGGAAGTGGGTGGTGCCCTCCCACAGGCGCTGCCGGTTCTCGGTGAAAATGCCCAGTGCGTCCGAGAGGTGGCCCAGGGCCTCCGGCTGCCGGCCTGCCTTGGTCAGGGCGATCCCGAGGGCGAGGAGCCCGTTCGCGAGGCGGACCGTCAGGCCCAGCTTGTCGTAGATGCCGATGCCCTGCCGGGCCAGGTCGATGGCCTGGGTGGTGCGGCCCATGGCGACGAGGATGCGGGACAGGTTGCACAGGGCGCTGGCCTCGCCCGGCTCGTTGCCGTCCGCGCGGAAGGCGCGGATGGCCTCCTGAAGGTGGGCTTCGCCCTCGGTGTGCTGCTTGCGGTAGATCGCGATGATGCCGCGCTCGTTGGGCGCGTTCCCGCTGGTCCAAGGGTCCTGCGCGACCCGGCCCAGCTCCGTGGCCCGCTCCGCCTCGGCGTCCGCGTCGTCGAAGCGGCCGGCCCGGCTGTGGACCTGGGTGAGCGTGGTGCGCGCTCGGCCCTCCGAGTGCAGGTCCTGGGCGGCGCCGGCGGCGTCGCACGCGGCGATCGTGGCGATCTCGTACCGCCGGGAGCTGACGCCCGACTCGGCGAGGTCCTTGGCCGCCATGAGCAGATCGACGCCCCGGCGCAGCGAGCCGACGGTCAGGGATTGCTGTACGCAGGCGAGGATGCAGTGGGCTTCGTTGTGCAGCCAGTCCACGGCCTGGGAGTTGTCCCCGAACGTCAGCCCCGGGTACGTGGTGCGCTCCAGGTGGTCGACCGTGCGGTCGCCCGGCCGCTCCAGCGCGTACACCTGTGTGGCCGTCGACAGATAGAAATCCAGCGCCCGGGAAAGCGCCGACTCCCGCTCATCGGGCGGCAACTCGTCCCGCTCCGCACAAGCACGCGCGTAGAGCCGAACCAGGTCGTGGTAGCGGTAGCGGCCCGGGGCGGCGGATTCCACGAGGGACGTGTCGACCAGCGCCTCCAGGAGGTCCTCCGTGTCCTCGGCCGGCAGGTCGAGCATCGCAGCCGCCGCGGCGAGCGAAAGGTCCGGGCCGTCCGCCAGGCCGAGGAGGCGGAACGCGCGGGCCTGGGCCGGCTCCAGCTGGCCGTAGCCCAGCTCGAAGGTCGCCTTGACCGCGAGGTCGCCGGCCTGCAGCTCGTCCAGGCGGCGGCGTTCGTCGGCGAGCTTCGCGGCGAGCGTGGAGACCGTCCACGTACGACGGGAGGCCAGGCGGGAGGCGGCGATGCGGATGGCGAGGGGGAGGAAACCGCAGGCCGCGACCACGTCGAGGGCCGCCTCGCGCTCGGACGCGACCCGCTCCTCGCCCACGATCCGGGTGAACAGCTGGAGGGCTTCCTCCGGGGACATCACGTCCAGGTCGACCAGATGCGCGCCCGCCAGGTCGACCATCCGCACCCGCGAGGTGATGAGCGCCGCGCAGCCCTCCGTACCGGGAAGGAGGGGCCGGATCTGGGCCGCGTCGCGGGCGTTGTCCAGGAGCACCAGGACCCGGCGGCCGTCGAGGAGTGAGCGGTACAGCGCCGCGCGCTCCTCAAGGGTGTCCGGGATCGCCGAGTCCGCCGTGCCGAGCGCGCGCAGGAACGCGCCGAGCACCGTCTCCGGCTCGGCGGCGCGCGCGCCCGCGCCCTGCAGGTCGACGTAGAGCTGGCCGTCCGGGAAGCGGACGCGGGCCGCGTGCGCGACATGCACGGCGAGCGTGGTCTTGCCGACGCCGCCGATGCCCGCGAGCGCGGAGACCGCCATGACGCGGCCCTCGGCGGAGGCGAGTACGGCGCCGAGCTCCTCGACGAAGGCGTCCCGCCCGGTGAAGTCGGGCACGGTCGCCGGGAGCTGGGCGGGGCGTACCGGCGCGGAGGCCGTCTCCGCGGGCGCGGCGGACGGCTCGGCGAGGCCCGGGTCGGCCTGCAGGATCCGCTGCTGCAGCTCGGACAGGCCGGCGCGCGGGTCGACGCCCAGCTCGTCGGCGAGGAGGCGGCGCGTGTCCGCGTACACGGCGAGGGCCTCGGCCTGGCGGCCCGAGCGGTAGAGGGCGAGCATCAGGAGTTCGCGCAGGCGCTCGCGCAGCGGGTGCGCGGCGGTCAGGGCGGTCAGCTCGGAGACGGCCTCGGCGTGGCAGCCCTGCTCCAGGTCCATGTCGAGCCGGGTCTCGACGAGTTGGAGGCGCCACTCCTCCAGGCGGACCCGCTGGGTGTCGGCGTACGGGCCGGGGATGTTGGCCAGTGGCTCGCCGTCCCACAGGCTGAGCGCCTTCTTGATCAGGGAGCGGGCCTGGCACAGGTCGCCCGCGCCGCGCGCCTTCTCGGCGTCGGCCCACAGCTCTTCGGCGAGCGCCAGGTCCAGGCCCTCGGCGGCGACCGGGAGCCGGATCGCGTACCCGCCGGACTCGCTGGCCAGGACGCCGGGGGCGAGGGACTTGCGCAGCCGTGATGCGTACGTACGGACGGCGGCGAGGGCCTGCGAGGGGGGTTCGTCGCCCCAGATCGCGTCGATGAGTTCGGCTGCGGTGGCGGTGCGTCCTTCGCGCAGCAGCAGGGCCACGAGCAGGGCGCGCTGTTGCGGAGATCCGGTGTTCAGGGGCTCGCTGCCGCGCCAGGCGCGGACCGGTCCGAGCACGCTGAAGCGCAACGGCTGTGACTCCGGGCGCCGCTGCCCGGGTACGCGCGGTACACCGTCCATCGTTGTCCCACCCGGTACGAGTACTGGAATTTGCCCCCGCCAGTCTGCCTTGTCCAGGGCCGTTGCGTCAGCCGCCCGGGACAGCTCTCACAGGGTCCACGCATGGTTCCCGGTCCGTTCCACTAGCTGACGGTTCGTCAGATCGGCGCTACCGTGGCGTACATGGAGACCATGGAGAGCGCGGAGACCTTCCCGAAGATCATCTCGGTCGACGACCACACGGTGGAGCCGCCGAACGTCTGGCGGGACCGGCTCCCGGCCAAATACCAGGACACCGGCCCGCGCGTCGTGCGCGCGCCCCTGAAGGAAATGACGTTCATGGGCGGCAAGTTCGCGCCGGTCATGGGCGCGAAGGGCGACGACGGGCCGATAGGCGACTGGTGGGTTTACGAGGACCTGCACCGCCCCCTCACCCGCCTCGACACCGCCGTCGGCTACGACCGGGACGAGATCAAACTCGAAGTCATCACGTACGAGCAGATGCGCCCGGGCTCGTACGACGTGCCGGCCCGGCTGGCCGACATGGACGTGAACCACGTCCAGTCGGCCGTCTGCTTCCCCACCTTCCCGCGCTTCTGCGGGCAGACCTTCACCGAGGCGAAGGACCGCGAACTCGGGCTGCTCGGGGTGCGCGCGTACAACGACTGGATGGTGGAGGAGTGGTGCGGCCCGCAGGCGCGGGGCCGCCTGATCCCGCTCACCCTGATCCCCCTCTGGGACGCGCAGCTCGCGGCGGAGGAGGTGTACAGGAATGCCGCGCGCGGCGTACGGGCGGTGGCCTTCTCGGAGATCCCCCCGCACCTGGGCCTGCCGTCCATCCACACCGACGCGTGGGACCCGTTCCTGCGGGCCTGCGACGAGACCGGCACGGTCGTCGCCATGCACATCGGCTCGTCCTCGAAGATGCCCTCGACCTCGGCGGACGCCCCGCCCGCCGTCGGCTCCACGATCACCTTCGCCAACTGCTGCTTCTCGATGGTGGACTGGCTGATGTCGGGCAAGTTCGAGCGCTTCCCCAACCTGAGGGTCATGTACGCGGAGGGTCAGATCGGCTGGATCCCGTACATCCTGGAGCGCGCGGACGTCGTCTGGGAGGAGAACCGCGCCTGGGGCGGCGTCGCCGACAAGGTCACCCGCCCGCCGTCGGAGCTCTTCGCGGACCATGTCTACGGCTGCTTCTTCGACGACGCGTTCGGGCTGCGGAACCTGGACGCGGTGGGTGTCGGCAACGTCCTGTACGAGACGGACTACCCGCACTCCGATTCGACGTGGCCGAAGTCGAAGGAGGTGGGGGAGTCCCAGATGGGGCACCTGGCGCCGGATGTGGTGGAGCGGCTGGTGCGGGGCAACGCGATGTCGCTGCTGGGGCTCACGGGGGACGGGCTGTGGGGGCCTTCGGCTCCCGCCCCGTCCTCCTCCGCCTCCTCCTCCGCCTCCCCCTCCCCCTCCCCCTCCCCCTCCCCCTCCTCCCCCTCCCCTTCCGCTTCTCGGTAGGGGTACCCCACCGGGGTGGGGCCACGGGCGGGGCGGCTGGGTCCCGCCCGTGGCGCTTGATCAGCTCTCGGTGTCGTGGAAGAGGTCGTCGACGACGGTGGCGGTGAGGGTGCGGTCCAGCCAGTCGCCCAGGACGTCCAGGTCGTGGCAGTTGGTGATGCGGTCGCGGGCTTCGGGGGTGACGTCGATGGACCGCCGGTCGAGGATGCGGAGGATGTCCTCTGCGCGGCCCTCCGTGTGGCCTTCCGCGCGCAGCCGCTGCGACGTCTTGGAGCGGAAGAACGACGTGGGAACGGTCATCAGGTGCCTCCAGGTTTCGGCGCCTTGGCTGTCGCCCAGGCCGAGTTCGGTGAGTTCGGCGAAGAGCTGTGCGTTCTCTTCGTCTTCGAGCCCTGGGACTCGACGGCGAGCAGATAGCTGCCCTCGTCGCGCGTCCGCATGTGCAGCAGTGTGTCCAGCCGTCGCTCCAGCGGCCTGGTCTCCGTGAGGTCGGTGGGCATCAGGGACACCTCGACGGGGTCCGGGAACGGCAGGCCCAGGGCGCGGAAGGTCCGGGAGAACACATCGGGGGTTTCCTGGAAGATCCGGTGCAGTGCTTCGTGGGGTGAGCTGACCATGCCGGGGACGTTAGGCGGGTAGACGCATGACCCTCTGGCATATGCCTAATCGGTCACTCGATCGAGTGTGAGTGCAGGGGCGGTTGACCGGGGTCCTGACGGGCCCGGATGGCCCGCCTTGCGTTGCTGCCTGAGGGGTCACAGGTAGTGCTCCCAGGTGTGACCGCCCCGGTGCTTCTCGAAGAGCCAGCAGGCGTCGCTCCCCGACGGGGTGGTGGACGGGCAGTAGGGGAGCACGTCCAGACGAGGTGGATGGCCGTCCTCCCACCGGGCCCAGGCGGCGCCCTCGCCACCGCCGGTGTCCAAGTCCCGGACCATCGCCATGTGTTCGCCGTACGGGTGGTGGTCCAGGTCGCAGACGGCGGTGCCGGGGACGGGTTCGTCGTCCACTGCCGGGTAGGCCATGGCCTGATCTCGCAGTTCCTCCGGCATGCCGGTCGCCGCGTAGCACCTCATGCGTCACCGCCCGGAGGGTCGCTCAGCGTGGCGGGCCGGAGGTCGTCGAAGTCTGCCTCCCACTCCACGCCGCCGCACAGCGGGCGCAGTTGCACACGCGGGCCCACGTGCCCCATGACCTGGCCCACGCGGTCGCGGGCGGCGTCCCAGACGGTGTCGCCGACGGCGGGCACGGTCGTCACGCGCTCACCTCCACTCCGTGGATGAGCCGGGGGCCGATGTCCACTCCGAGCAGCGCTAGCCAGAGCTCCCGTCGTCGCGCCCGTTGCCGCAACAGCTCCTGCCATTGCTCTTCCTGCCGCCGACGTTGCTGCTCCTCTCGTCGCTCGTGAGCGATCACGTACGGGCGTACGAGCGGGGAGTCCTCGCCGCGCAGCACGGGGATGCGTACCACCGGGGCGGCCACAGGGTGCGCGGCGGCGGGAGGTTCGGCGGGCAGCCGATGCCGGCCGGGAGGGGCGGGCAGCAGGAATCGGAGGACCGATTCCAGCAGCCTCGCGATAGCGTGAGTCACGTCGTCAATTCCTTGGGTTGATGGCCACGCCCCCGGGCCGCTCCCAGTGCGGTCGCGGGGGTCTGTCGTGCGTGTGGCGACTTCGTCACTCCAGGGAACTGCCTGATCACGCAGAGCGGTACCGTTGTCGAGGGAGCCGTTTTTAAGAGCTTTAAGTTCTCGACGAGCGCGGGGAGTTGAGGGTCTGTGGGTACGCCGACGCCGAACGAAGGACTGCACCGCCTGTACCGCGAATCCGGCTGGACGCTGCGTCAGTTCGCCCTGGAGGTCAACCGCGTCGGCACGCAGCGCGGAACGCCGCTCCGGTACCGCGAACCGTCGGTGCATCAGTGGCTCAAGGGGCACTTGCCGCGAGCGGAGGTCCGGCCGCTGATCTGCGAAGCGCTGGCTCGCAGGCTGCGGCGTCCTGTGACGCACGGTGAGGTGGGATTTCCATCGGCCCCTGACGAGGCCCTCGCTCCGCCGCGTACGGTGGATGGGATCGTCGACCTCGGGAGGCGAGACATGGACCCGTCCCGGCGTGGCGTCCTGGGGGCGGCGCTCTTCTCCGTGGCGCTGACTGTGCCGAACTGGCCCGATGTGGTCGGGCGCATGGAAGCCGCGCGGACGGGCGGCGTTCAGCGCATCGGGATGTCCGAAGTGAACATGGCCATCGACATGACCGAGCGGATCTCCGACCTGGACGACCAGTTCGGCGGCAGGCACTCGCGCCCTATGGCGGCGGCCTTCGTTATCAACACGGTGGCCCCCTACCTGCGGGCGGATGCACCCGAAGACGTACGCAAGGAGATGCTGTCCGCGGCCTCCGACCTGCTGTACCTGACCGGGTACATGGCCGTTGACGAGGGCTTGCACGGTCTCGCCCAGAACTATTACGTCAAGGCCCTGGAGTTGGCGGGTGCGGCCGAGGATCACCTCACGTACTGCACCACCCTGCGGGGCATGAGCGTGCAGGCGGTCGACCTGGGGCACGGGGTGAAGGCCATGGAGCTTGGTGATGCCGCTGCCGCCGCATCACCAAAGGCAGGGCCCCGACTGCAGGCGTTCATTGTGGGACAGCAGGCGCACGCTGCCGCCCAGACCGGTGACCGAACGGGTGCGTTGCGGTATCTCAGGGAGGCAGAGGCAGCGATGGACCGAGCGGAGTCGCGCGGCAAGACCTTTGGCGCTTACGACCCCGCTGCCCTCAACTACCACATCAGTCAAGTCCGGTACGAACTCGGTGACAGGACTGGGGCTGTCGAAGCCATGGAGCAGGCAGACCGGCTCCGTCACAGCATCTATCGGCGCACCCGAGTGCACCGGCGGGCCCTACTCGCCGAACGCCAACTCGAAATCGGCCACCTCGAAGCCGCCTGCACCACCTGGCACCAGGCACTGGACGACTACCCCATGGTCCAGTCCGGCCGCGCCGACGACCGCATCAGGGCGATGTTCCGCCTTCTGCGCCCGCACCTGAAGAACGGCGCCGCGCGCGATCTCCACGAGCGTGCCCGACTGGTGGCCCCCGCCCTCCTGTAGGGCGAGCCCGCCCGCGTCTGGGGCGCGTTGGGGCCACGGGCGGGGCGGCTGGGTCCCGCCCGTGGGGCTTGATCAGCTCTCGTTGGGGTCGAACAGGTCGTCGACGACGGTGGCGGTGAGGGTGCGGTCCAGCCAGTCGCCCAGGACGTCCAGGTCGTGGCAGTTGGTGATGCGGTCGCGGGCTTCGGGGGTGACGTCGATGGACCGCCGGTCGAGGATGCGGAGGATGTCCTCTGCGCGGTTTTCCGCTCGCAGCCGCTGCGACGTCTTGGAGCGGAAGAACGACGTGGGAACGGTCATCAGGTGCCTCCAGGTTTCGGCGCCTTGGCTGTCGCCCAGGCCGAGTTCGGTGAGTTCGGCGAAGAGCTGTGCGTTCTCTTCGTCTTCGAGACTTTTCAAGGTGTCGGCCAGGACTTTCAGTATGCCAGTGGCGTCCGCGTTCTTGCCGTGAGTGATGGCCGAGAGGGTGGCCAACGGGATGTCGCGGGCCACGGCTTCGGGGTCGGTGACCACCGGTACGTTGTGCGGCCCGAGGACGAGAGGACTCAGGGTCATCGTGCGCCACTGGCGGGTGCCGATGGTGAACGGGCCGGAGGCCCACTCCGCGGTGGCCTTGTCCTGGCACGTGACGAGCAGGACGAGCGGTAGTCCGTACTTGGAGTGCAGGTGGGCGGCGTAGTACGCCCAACTCGCCGGTTTGGCCTTGTCTTTCCTGCCCTGGGACTCGACGGCGAGCAGATAGCTGCCCTCGTCGCGCGTCCGCATGTGCAGCAGTGTGTCCACCCGTCGCTCCAGCGGCCTGGTCTCCGTGAGGTCGGTGGGCATCAGGGACACCTCGACGGGGTCCGGGAACGGCAGGCCCAGGGTGCGGAAGGTCCGGGAGAACACATCGGGGGTTTCCTGGAAGATCCGGTGCAGTGCTTCGTGGGGTGAGCTGACCATGCCGGGGACGTTAGGCGGGTAGACGCATGACCCTCTGGCATATGCCCAATCGGTCACTCGATCGAGTGTGAGTGGAGGGGGCGGTTGACCGCTGCCGCTTCCCTCGTCGGTGGGCTCCGGAAAAGCCCTACGTACGCCCTTGTTTGATGGCGCATCAGCTATCACGATGGCCCCCGGCGAGCGTTTATGACGGACCGTCAGAGACAAGGGAGCCCGCAGTCATGGTGCATCCGTTCCTGCAAGACCGCCTGGCCTACGGCATCCAGCTACCGATCCAGTCCCAGAGCACCCTCTACACCGAACCCTGGGAAGCCGAAGCGGGCGCGGCCGACCTCGCCGAGATCGCGAGAACCGCCGACCGCAACGGCTTCGCCTACATCGCCTGCTGCGAGCACGTCGCGATCCCCCGTCGCCTCGCGGCAGCGATGAGCACCGTCTGGTACGACCCCGTCGCCACCCTCTCCTTCCTCGCCGGGATCACCGAGCGCGTACGGCTGCTCAGTCACGTGGCCGTCGTAGGGCTGCGGCACCCGCTCGCGTCCGCCAAGCAGTACGCCACGCTCGACCACCTCAGCGGCGGGCGGCTGATCCTGGGCGTCGGGGCGGGGCATGTGCGCGAGGAGTTCGAGGTGCTCGGGGCGGACTTCGAGGGGCGCGGGGCCGTGCTCGACGAGACCGTGGACGCGCTGCGGGCCGCGCTCGGACCGGACGAGTATCCCGAACACCACGGTGAGCGCTACGAGTTCAGCGGACTCGGGCAGCTGCCGCGTCCCGCGCAGGCGCGCGTGCCGATCTGGGTCGGCGGCTCCTCCGTGCCCGCCGTCCGCAGGGCGGCGACCCGGGGCGACGGCTGGCTGCCGCAGGGCGACCGGCGCACCGAACTGCCCGCAAAGATCGCCCGTATCGCGCGGCTCCGCGAGGACGCCGGGATCACGGAACCGCTCACCGTCGGGACCATCGCCGAGCCGATCTACGTAGGCGAGGCGGACTGGGACGTGGGCCGCTGGACGCTGTCCGGCAAGGCCGAGGCGATCGCCGAGTCGCTGCGTGAGTACCGCGCGATGGGCGTGCAGCAGATCCAGGTGCGGTTCCGGAGCAGGTGCCGCACCGAACTCGTCGACCAGATGGCCGCATTCGGGGCCGAGGTCGCCCCCCACCTCAACGACTAGGAGTCGGCATGGGCAAGCTGGACGGACGCGTCGTCATCGTCACCGGGGCCGCGCGCGGCCAGGGCGAGCAGGAGGCGCGGCTCTTCGCCGAGGAGGGCGCGCGGGTGGTGCTCGCGGACGTGCTCGACGAGCAGGGCGAGGCCGTGGCCAAGGAGATAGGGGAGGGGCGGGCGCGGTACGTCCACCTCGACGTGAGCAGCGAGGAGGGGTGGGCGGGCGCGGTGGCCGCCGCGAAGGAGGGCTTCGGGAAGGTCGACGGGCTGGTCAACAACGCGGGGATTCTCCGCTTCAACGCGCTCGTGGACACGCCGCTGGACGAGTTCATGCAGGTCGTGAACGTCAACCAGGTGGGGTGTTTTCTGGGGATACGGGCCGTGGCTCCAGCCATCGGCGAGGCGGGCGGCGGGACGATCGTGAACACCGCCTCGTACACCGCCATGACCGGGATGGCGGCCGTCGGCACGTACGCCGCGACCAAGCACGCGATCCTCGGCCTCACCCGGGTCGCCGCGATGGAGCTGGCCGGCGACGGGATCAGGGTCAACGCGGTCTGCCCGGGCGCGATCGACACCGCCATGTCCAACCCGGCCCAGCTGGACCCGGACGCCGACCCGGAGGCGATGACGGAGGCGCTCGACGAGCTGTACCGGAAGCTCGTGCCGCTCGGCCGGGTGGGGCGGCCCCGGGAGGTGGCCGACCTGGCGCTCTTCCTGACCGGCCAGGACTCCTCGTACATCACGGGGCAGCCGTTCGTGATCGACGGCGGGTGGCTGGCCGGGGTGAGCATTGTGTGACCTGCCCTCGGACGGATGGCCTGACGGGGCGACCTGACGGGCCGTCAGGTATTGACGGCCGCCGTGTGCGGTGGAACAGTCGGGCGCGTCGAGATCTGACGGTACGTCAGAAAATCGTCGGAGTATCAGGAGTATCAGGAGAATCAGGAGAATCAGAGGACGGTGAACCCCCCGTGGAATTCGGGCTTTTTGTTCAGGGGTACGTCGGCAAGCGGGCGGAGACCGATCCGCTCGCCGAGCACAAGGCGCTGATGGAGGAGACCGAGTACGTCATCCAGGCGGACAAGTCCGGCTTCAAGTACGCCTGGGCGTCCGAGCACCACTTCCTGGAGGAGTACTCGCACCTCTCCGCGAACGACGTCTTCCTCGGCTACCTCGCGCACGCCACCGAGCGGATCCATCTGGGGTCCGGGATCTTCAACCCGCTCGCCCAGGTCAACCACCCCGTGAAGGTCGCCGAGAAGGTCGCCATGCTCGACCATCTGTCGGAGGGGCGGCATGAGTTCGGGTCCGGGCGCGGCGCCGGGTCGCACGAGATCCTCGGGTTCATCCCCGGCGTCACCGACATGAACTTCACCAAGGAGGTGTGGGAGGAGACCATCGCCGAGTTCCCCAGGATGTGGCTCCAGGAGGAGTACCAGGGGTTCCAGGGCAAGCACTGGTCCCTGCCGCCCCGCAAGATTCTCCCCAAGCCGTACGGGAAGTCCCACCCCGCGATGTGGTACGCCGCCGGGTCCCCGCCCTCGTACGCGATGGCGGCGAAGAAGGGGCTCGGGGTGCTCGGGTTCAGCGTGCAGAAGGTGTCCGACATGGAGTGGGTCCTGGAGCAGTACAAGGGGGCCATCGGGGACGCCGAGCCGGTCGGGGACTACGTCAACGACAACGTGATGGTGACGTCGACGGCCATTTGCGCGCCCACGCACGCGGAGGCGGTGCGGATCGCGGCCCAGGGAGGTCTCCATTACCTGCAGTCGCTGGTCTTCCGCTATCACGACACGTTTCCCCGGCCCGAGGGGTTTCCGGTGTGGCCCGAGACGCTGCCGGAGTTCAACGAGGAGATCATCGAACTGCTCATCGCCGAGGAGCTGTTGATCTGCGGCGATCCGGACGAGGTGCTGGCGCAGTGCCGCCGGTGGGAGCGGGCGGGGGCGGATCAGTTGTCGTTCGGGTTGCCGACCGGGGTCTCGAAGGCCGACACCTTGCAGACGATCCGGCTGGTCGGGGAGCACGTGATTCCCCGGATCGACACGGACCCGGTCCACCGGACGACACGCTTCCGCCAGGCTGCGTAGGTCTCCCCGCCGTCGTGGCCGATCCCGCCGTCGTGGCCGGTCGCGCCGTTTCCCGCGCCCCTACGCGTACACGTACCGCACCGAGAAAGGGACCTGATGCTCGACCACCTCATCAAGGGCGCGACCGTCGTAGACGGCACCGGCACCCCCGCGTACCGCGCCGACCTCGGCATCCGGGACGGCCGCATCGCCGTGATCGCCGACCCCGGCACCGTCACCGAAGCGGCCCGCAGCAGCGAGGACGCCACCGGCAAGGTGCTCGCGCCCGGCTTCGTCGACCCGCACACGCACTACGACGCCCAACTCTTCTGGGACCCGTACGCCACCCCCTCCCTCAACCACGGCGTGACCACCGTCGCGGGCGGCAACTGCGGGTTCACGCTCGCCCCGCTCAACCCGGAGCGGCCGGGCGACGCCGACTACACGCGCCGGATGATGTCCAAGGTCGAGGGCATGTCCCTGGTCGCCCTTGAGGAGGGCGCGCCCTGGAACTGGTCGGGGTTCGGCGAGTACCTGGACCAGCTTGAAGGCCGGACAGCCGTCAACGCCGGATTCATGGTCGGCCACTGCGCGCTGCGGCGGTACGTGATGGGCGAGGACGCGGTCGGCGGGAAACCCACGGAGGCACAGCTGCAGGCCATGCTCGACCTCTTCCACCAGGCGATGGACGAGGGCGCCTGGGGGCTCTCCACCACCCAGTCCTCCACCCACTCCGACGGCGACGGGCAGCCCGTCGCCTCCCGGCACGCGGACCCCGAGGAGCTGCTCGCCCTCTCCCGCGCCGTCGCCGAGCACGAGGGCACGCAGCTGGAGGCGATCGTCGCGGGCTGCCTCGACCAGTTCAGCGACGACGAGATCGATCTGTTCGTGGAGATGTCCGCCGCCGCCGGACGGCCCCTCAACTGGAACGTCCTCACCATCGACGCCGCCGTGCCCGAGCGCGTCCCGCGCCAGCTGGTGCCGAGCGAGCGCGCCCGCAAGGCCGGCGGCCGCATCGTCGCCCTGACCATGCCGATCCTCACGCCGATGAACATGTCCCTCGGCACCTTCTGCGCCCTCAACCTCATCCCCGGCTGGGGCGACATCCTCGGCCTGCCCGTGCCCGAGCGGATCGTCAAGCTCAGGGACCCCGGCGTACGGGCCGAGATGCTGCGCCGCGCCGACTCCAAGGAGGCGGGCGTCTTCCGGCGGCTCGCGGACTTCGGGCGGTACGTCATCGGCGACACGTACAGCCCGGAGAACGAGGGCCTGACGGGGCGGGTCGTGCAGGACATCGCCGCCGAGCGCGGCCAGGACGCCTTCCAGTGCCTGGTCGAGATCTGCGCCAACGACGAGCTGCGTACGGTCCTGTGGCCGATGCCCACCGACAACGACCCGGCGTCCTGGGAGCTGCGCAAGCAGACCTGGGAGCACGAGGACGTCCTGCTCGGCGGCTCCGACGCGGGCGCCCATCTGGACCGCATGTGCGGGGCCCCGTACACCACCCGCTTTCTCGGGGACTGCCTGCGCGGCCGGAAGCTGACCTCCCTGGAGCGGGCCGTGCAGATGCTGACGGACGATCCGGCGCGGCTCTTCGGCCTGGTCGACCGGGGCCGGATCGCCGAGGGCCACCACGCGGACCTCGTCCTCTTCGACCCGGAGAAGATCGACGCGGGCAAGGCCACCCTCGTCCACGACCTGCCCGGCGACTCCCCGCGCCTCGACTCCAAGGCGATCGGCGTGAACGCGGTCTGGGTCAACGGCGTCGAGGCGATCCGCGAGGACGTGGTGACCGGCGCGGTGCCCGGCAAGGTGCTGCGCTCCGGGACCGACACCCGGACGGTGAGTACCATATGACCGTCAAGCAGCCGCTGTTCGTCGGCGGGGAGTGGGTCGAGCCGGACGGCGGGCACTACGAGGTGGTGAACCCGGCGACCGAGGACGTCGTCGGGCTCGCCCCCGAAGCCTCGCGCGCGCAGGTGCACGCGGCGGCGGCCGCGGCCCGCGAGGCGTTCGAGACCTGGTCGCGTACGACACCCGAGGAGCGGGCCCGCATCCTCGACCGGGCCGCCGAGCTGATCCAGCGGGACGCGGGCGACGCGACCCGGCTCGCGCAGGCCGAGACCGGCGCGACGACCGGCACCGCCCGCGGCATGCAGGTCGCGGTGGGCGCGGCCCGGTTCCGGCGGTACGCGAAGGGCGCCCTTGAGCCGGTGGAGGAAGCCCTTCCGCCGCAGATCACCGAGGCCGGACCGATGGGCCCCGCGAGTGTGCTCGGCGCGCTGGCCGTACGGCAGCCGGTCGGCGTCGTCACCTGCATCACCTCGTACAACAACCCGTGGGCCAACCCGGCGGGCAAGGTCGCGCCCGCGCTCGCGATGGGCAACACGGTGGTCGTGAAGCCGGCGCCGCAGGACCCGCTGTCCGTGTACCGGATGGCGCGGGCCCTTCAGGAGGCGGGCGTGCCGCGCGGGGTGGTCAACGTCGTCTCCGGCACTTCGGTGGACGTCGGCGAGGCGGCCGTGGACTCCCCGGACGTCGACATGGTCAGCTTCACCGGCTCCACCGCCGTCGGACAGCGCATCGCCGAGGTGTGCGGCCGGGGCATGAAGCGGCAGCTGATGGAGCTGGGCGGGAAGGGCGCCGCCCTGGTCCTCGACGATGCCGACCTCGACTCGGCGGTGCGCGGCATCGCCACCACGTACGCCTTCTACAGCGGGCAGATCTGCACGGCGCCGACGCGGGTGCTCGCGCAGCGCGGGATCTACGAGCAGCTGATCGAGAAGCTGACCGGCTGCATCGGGTTCATGAAGGTCGGAGACCCCACGGCGCGGGGCACGGTGGTCGGCCCGGTGATCTCGGCCGCGCACCGGGACCGGGTGGAGTCGTACGTGGAGCTCGGCCGTAAGGAGGGGGCGCGGGTGGTCGCGGGCGGCGAGCGGCCGGCGCACCAGGACCGCGGCTTCTATGTGGCGCCGACGCTGCTCGCCGACTGCACCAACGACATGCGGGTCGCGCGCGAGGAGATCTTCGGGCCGGTGGTCGTGGTGATCCCCTTCGACGACGAGGAGGAGGGCGTACGCCTCGCCAACGACAGC
This sequence comes from Streptomyces solicavernae, assembly GCF_029968095.1. Classification (GTDB taxonomy): domain Bacteria; phylum Actinomycetota; class Actinomycetes; order Streptomycetales; family Streptomycetaceae; genus Streptomyces; species Streptomyces solicavernae. The sequence continues at coordinate 95,079 of NZ_JASCIR010000006.1, forward strand.
GACTACGGCCTGATCGACTACGTCTGGTCCGGCGACGTGTCCCGCGCCTTCCGGGTCGCCCGGCGGCTGCGCGCGGGCGGGGTCGGCGTGAACACGGTCGGCCGGAACATGGAGGCGCCGTTCGGCGGGTTCAAGCGGAGCGGGGTGGGCCGGGACGTGGGCTCGTACGCGCTGCACGCCTACAGCGAGCTGCAGGCGATCGTGTGGCCCGGGTGACGGCGCGAAGCCGTACGGGAAAATTTTGAAACGGACATTTGGGGCGCTCCTGCGATTCCCGCATTGCGGAATCGCGGGAGCGGACCTTGGTGTGATGGGTCACAGTGCGCGAGATGCCTGCGTATCGATGGTCGACTTCCGTTTTGTATAGCTCGATTGAAGGGTGATTACCCGGAGTTCAACCTTCCGGACATGGAAACCGCAGCACTTAACGTCCTGTTCATGACGCAGTTGGAAACGCCGCCCCAGGGCGGAGACACGGTACGGGGCGTGACCGAGGCCGGAAGCGGTGTGCGGTCCAAAGGGCTCGGCGGGAACTCCGTCGGCCTCGCCGGCAGTGCCGTCATCGGCATCTCGACCGTCGCCCCGGTGTACTGCCTGACCTCCACGCTCGGCTCCACCGCGGGCGAGGTGGGCGTGCAGATGCCCGCCGTCTTCCTGGCCGGATTCCTGCCGATGCTGCTCGTGGCCTTCGCCTACCGCGAGCTCAACAAGGCGATGCCGGACTGCGGCACCTCCTTCACCTGGACCGTGAAGGCCTTCGGCCCGCGCGTCGGGTGGATGTGCGGCTGGGGCCTGGTGATCGCCACGATCATCGTCCTCTCCAACCTCGCGGGCGTCGCCACCTCGTACTTCTGGCTTCTCGCCGGTGAGGTCACCGGGTCCGAGTCCATCGCGGCCCTGGACGACAGCAAGCCGGTCCACATCCTCACCTGCCTCGCCCTGATCGCCGCCGCCACCGCCATCAGCTACCGCGGCATGACCGCTACGAAGGGCGTGCAGTACGCCCTCGTCGGACTCCAGCTCGTCGTGCTCGCGATCTTCGTCGCCATGGCGTTCCAGAAGGCGGGCAGCGGCGAGTTCGCCACCGGGCTCGACTTCTCCTGGTCCTGGCTCAACCCCTTCGCGGTCCAGTCCTTCGCCGCCTTCACCGCCGGCCTCTCCCTCTCGATCTTCATGTTCTGGGGCTGGGACGCCTGCCTCACCGCCAACGAGGAGACCTCCGGCAGCGAGAAGACCCCCGGCCGGGCCGCGCTCATCGCGATGGTCGTGCTCGTCGGCTCCTACCTCGCCACCGGCGTCGCCGCGCAGATGGCCGTCGGCTCGGGCGACAAGGGCCTCGGGCTCGCCAACCCGGACACCTCCGACAACGTCTTCGCCGCGCTCGCCGGACCCGTCATGGGCCCGCTGCTCGGCATCCTGCTCTTCGTCGCCGTCCTCGCCTCGGCGGCGGCCAGTCTGCAGACGACGTTCATCCCGGTCGCGCGTACGGTCCTCGCCATGTCGACGTACGAGGCGCTGCCGCCCGTGTACGCCCGCGTCCACCCGAAGTTCAAGACCCCGGGCCGCGCGACGATCGTGGCCGGCGTCGCCACCGGCGCGTTCTACACGATCATGACGCTGGTCAGCGAGCACGTCCTTGTCGACACGATCTACGCGCTCGGCCTCATGATCTGCTTCTACTACGCCCTCACCGCGTTCGCCTGCGCCTGGTTCTTCCGCCGCGAACTCACCCGCTCGGTGCGGGACCTGGTCTACAAGGGCCTGTTCCCGGTCCTCGGCGGCGCGCTCCTGACGGCGGTCTTCGGCAAGACGCTGTACGACATGTGGGACCCGGCGTACGGCAGCGGATCGTCGGTCTTCGGCGTCGGATCCGTGTTCGTGATCGGCGTGGGCCTGCTCGCCCTCGGCCTGGTCATCATGTTCGTCACGGAACGGCGCAGCCCGGCGTTCTTCCGGGGCCGGTCTGTCCGTCCATGAAGCTCAGTACGAACGGTTGGGGGCCGTCGGCCGGGTCCGGGCCGCGGTGGGCGTCGCTGTGCCATCGCCGGGATCCAGCGCCCGCCGCGCCCGGCCCTTCCCCGGCTCTGCCCTGTTTCGAGAGGATCGGATCATGACTTCGCCGTACCAGGCCTTCGAAACGCATCCGCGGATCGAGTACCGCCATTTCCTGCTCACCGATGATTCCGGGTACGTCGAACCGCCGCGGGGCTGGGCCGAGGACCCCCGTATCGCGATCCCCGGCCGCGTGGGCCTCATCCTGTGCAGCGCAGGCAACGACTTCTTCCCCCTGGTCCGGGCCGAACTCAGGGATTCGGCGCCTACGGCCAGTGCTGAGGCCTGGGACGTGGTGGAGGAAACCGGGCTCGCGTGCGAGGACACGGCACTTGGTGTCCGGGAGTGGGACGGCGGCCCTTCTGGATCCCCTCTCACCCTCCCAGCCGCAGGCCGGTACCGGGTGCGGATCCACTGCCGCGGCCGTGGCGAGGCCCATGCCCGGATCGGCAAGAAGCTGTTTTACGAGGGCGTCGAGGAATGGCTCTTGCAGATCTGGCCGGACAGTGACGCCTAGATGCCTGCCAGGTCGGTGAGCTTGTGTCCGTCGTGCGTGCGGACTCGGGGGCCGTTTCGTCTGCCAGGGCGTCGGTGATACGGATGCTGTACGCCTCACTCATCGCGGTCACGACCTCTTCAGGTGTCAGCCAGTCCACTGCGGTCGATTCATCGGAAAGCCGTTCGTGGCCACTCTCAGGTGTGCACCTGAACACCAGGGCGACCACCCCCGCCGTCATGTTCTTGTAGACCCCGGTGAGCCGATCGACGTGCACGTTGATTCCGGTCTCTTCGTAGACTTCGCGGCGCACGCCATCCTCAATGGACTCCCCCAGCTCCAGTACGCCGCCCGGCGGTTCCCAGCGGCCGTTGTCGGCGCGCTGGATCACCAGGACGTGCCCGTCCTCTCCCGCCACGACTCCGGCCACGGATACCGAGTGAAGCGGGGTCGACGGCTTCTGGGAGGTAGCCATCGGTACGTCCTCTCGTAGCCGTCGGCCCCGTCGCACCCTCAAACTGGCTGTGCGACGGGGCCGTTGTAGTGCGGTGGCGCTCAGATGGTGCCCAGTCGGCTGTCTTTGACGCCGGTGAGGAAGTGTGAGAACGCGTCGGCGTGGATGTTGAGGGTGGGGCCGGTGGGGTTCTTGGAGTCGCGCACGGGAACGGTGCTGTGGGTTGCGGCGAGGTTGGTGGCGACCTCTACGCACTGGCCGCCGTTGTCGCTGTAGGAGGACTTGAACCAGCGGGGGGATTCGGTCGTCACGGGGTGCCCTTTCTCAGCTGGCGGATCATGGCCACCGACTCCGCTTGGGAGAGCGATTCGGCCTGCAGTTGATGGTAGGCCTTCAACAGGGGCACCACGAACGTGCTTTCCCTTTCCAGGTTGCCCCGGTGGGAGGACTCCGCGTAGGACATGAGCGAGCGGTCTGCCATCGTCAGCACCGTGACCGGAAGATTGAAGGGGCGCCGGACCCCCATGCTGAAGGGCGCGATCTGAAGCGTCGTGTTCGGCTGCTCCGCGAAGGCGATCAGGTGCGCCAGCTGTGCGTCCATGGCGTCCGGTTCGCCGATGGGTCGGCGGATGCAGCCCTCGTCCAGCACAACGAAGATCTCCGGCGGATTCTTCCTGCGGTCCAGGACCGACTGGCGCTCAGCGACGACCGAGACGCGCTCGCGCGCCTGCTCCGCGGAGATCGCCCTCCGCTTGAGCGCGCTGTCCGCCAGCGCGGACGCGTACTGCGGTGTCTGGAGAAGGCCCGGTATGACGCCGACCTCGTACAGCCGGATCTCGGCGGCTCGTCCCTCGTAGCCCACGAACTCCGGGAACCCTTCAAGCAGTGAGCCGTGCTGCATCTCGCGCCACTGACGTTCGAACGTGTCGGCGGTCCCATCGGTACCCAGCGCACGGTCAACACTGCGCGAGAAGCGAAGAGTTGGAATCTTGCGACCAGTTTCTACGGCCGAGATGTGCGTGCTGGAGTAGTCCATCAGGATGGCCAGCTCTTCCTGCTTCAGCCCTTTCGACTCTCGCTCCCTGCGTAAGCGGGCCCCGAACGCTGCCGCTGGGCTGCTGTCCGGGTTCAGTTCCTTGATGTTCACCATGCGGGCGCAACCTTTCCTGCCGCATTGACAGCTTGAACGCGACTTGACCCTAGGCCACGCTGAAGGCTCCCGGTAGTCGAATGGCTACAGACAGGAGTAATTGTGTGCCCACCCCACATGCCCACCCCTGCCCCTGCGATCGGAACGCTTCTCCTGGACCTCGTTTGCGATCAACTCGGTGAGTTCCGAGGCGAATTGGGTAACCGCTGGTTCCTGCGGCCCGCGTGTGGCGGGACGGAGTGGGAGGTCGCGCCCGAGCGCACCCGGCCGGCCACCGTCGAACAGCGCTTACGTGTCGCGACCGCCCGGGCCAACGCCCGCTCCCGAGGGGAGTTGCTGTGACCGCCGATGCGCTCAAGGAGGCCGAGGAGGCCCTCGCCGAGCTGGGCGCGGCCCTCGCCGCAGCCGGTGTCAACCTGCCGTCCCTCGGCGTCGACCTGGTCGCGTACACCCGTCAACAACCGTTTGTTCTGGTCGAGTTGGGGCGCTGCAACGTCGCCACCGCCCGGGCCCTCGCCGCCGCCCTGCGCGCAGGTAACACCCCATGCGTGCCCTCTTAGCCCGCGCCCTCTCCTGGGCCCCTTGGCGGCGACGCCCCGGACGGCACAGCGCGAAACACCTCGCCGCACAGCGGGCCGCCGAACCCGTACCCGAACCCGTATCCCCGTGGTCCCGGCCGTGGACCTCCCCCTCGGGCGCGGACGTACGCGCGATCTTCCGGGACCCGCAGACCCTCGCGCTGCCCACCCCGCAGCGCGAACGCGCGTGGGCCGCCGCGTTCGCGGAGCTCGGGGTGGACTACGACCACCCCGCAGAACCCCTCGCCAGCCTGGTCTCGCCCGTACGGGCCGCAGCGTGACCGGCGAGCCGGGGTACTGCCCCAACCCTCGGCCCAGCAATGGCCATTGAGACGTCCCGCTCCATCCGAGGGCGGGCAGAAACAGGAGGAGACCGCTTTGAGCGTCACCGACAGGGAACCCGCCGAGCCGTTCGCCATGCGGTTCGCGGCCCGGCAGACCGGCGCGCCCGCTGACACCATCGGCGTCACGTACGACAACCACCTGCAGATCGCCCTCACCCGTGAGGGCAACCCGTGGGCGATGACGGCCGCCGGTGAGACCAGCAGCAACACGAACTCCGACAGCCGGAACGACGAAGGCACCGACTTCTACTAGGAGACGCCGAGGTGACGGAACCTCACGGACCACGCACAGGAGCGGTGCTGGTGCTGACCAACCAGCTCGACTCCACCGCCGACCTGGTCGTCGACCGGCTGAACCACCGGAACGTTCCGGTGTTCCGGTGCGACACCGCCGAGTTCCCCCTGGAACTCACGCTGACGGCGACGCTCGGGGAGCAGCGCTGGGGCGGATTGCTCGACAACGGGCACCGAACCCTCGACCTCGCTGCCGTGCGGTCGGTGTACTTCCGCAGGCCCGAAGAGTTCCGGTTGCCCGACAGTATGTCCGAGGCTGAGCGGCGGTTCGCCGCCGCCCAGTCGCGGGCGGGCTTCGTCGGGGTGGCCGTCGCACTGCCGTGCCTGTGGATCAATCATCCCGCGCGGGACCTGGACGCGAACCACAAGCCGTGGCAGCTCGCGGTCGCCCGGCGTCTCGGACTTGAACCGCCGCGCAGCATCATTACCAACGACCCTTGCGCAGCAAGGGAGTTCGCCACGCAGATCTGCGGGCAGGTCATCACCAAGAGCCTCGGGGCCCCGGTGGACACCGTGATCGTGGACCCCGCCGAACTCGACGACTCCGTGCGGCTGTGCGCCCACCTGTTCCAGGAGTGGATCGACAAGGCGCACGAAGTGCGACTGACCGTGGTCGGCGGCCGGTTCTTCGCCGTGGAGATTCACGCGGGCTCCGAAGAGGCCCGGATCGACTGGCGCACGGACTACGACAGCCTCACGTACGAACCGACCACCGTGCCCGACCGCGTACGGCACGCTGTCACCGCGTTCATGCGGCACTTCGGGCTGGTCTTCGGAGCGTTCGACTTCATCGTGACGCCGTCGGGGCGGTGGCGGTTCCTGGAGGTGAACCCCAACGGGCAGTGGTCGTGGATCGAGCACAGGACAGGTGTGCCGATCTCGTACGCCATCGCCGAACTCCTGGAGAAGGGCATGACGCATGAGTGACACCGGGCAGGACGCACAGACCTCACGGACCTCACAGACCTCACAGACCTCACAGACCTCACGGAGTCTCAGGGCCGCTCTCGCCGACGAACTGGAACAGCACGGAGCGGTGCGTTCGCCGCACTGGCGAGCAGCCGTGGAGACAGTGCCTCGGGAGGTGTTCCTGCCGTCGTTCTTCACCGATGCGCCCGGCCCCGACGGCATCACCCGGTACACGCACGTCAGCCGGGACAACGGCGAGCAGGAGTGGCTGAGGCTCGTCTACCGGAACAGGACGTGGGTGACCCAGCTCGACCACGGCACCACGACCGGGGAAGGCGGCGAAGCGGTCCTCGGCGTCCCCACCAGCTCGTCCACGCTGCCGAGTGTCGTCGTCGGCATGTTCGAGGACTTCGACGTACCCGAAGGCAAGCGGATTTACGAGGCGGGCAGCGGCACCGGCTACTCGACTGCGCTGGCCTGTGTCCGGTACGGCGACGCGTGCGTCACCAGCACCGAGCACGATCCGCGCCTTTCCGCCCTCGTCGGCGAGCGCCTCGCGTCCCTCGGGCATCATCCGAAACTCCTGACCGGGGATGCCGCCCAGGGCTGTCCCGCGGGGGCTCCGTACGGCGGGGTCATCGCGACGTACTCGCCGAGCGCCGTGCCCGCGGAGTGGGTCGAGCAGACCGAGACGGGTGGGGTGATCCTCGTTTCGCTCGGCGGCAGCCTGGATGCCTACGCATACGTCCGCCTGGTCAAGACCGGCAACGACACAGCGGAGGGCCAATTCCGCAACGGCGACGTGTCGTTCATGCGCTCCCGCGAGCTGGCGCGGCCGGACATCGGGCCGATGATGCGGTCCGCGCTTGCCCGCCGGGACGCCGCTCGCCCCGTGGACGTCGGAGTCGATCCCGGCGTCCTGGAGAGCACCGCGCTGATGTGGACCGCACAGATCGCCCTGCCCGGAGTCGTGCGGGTGGGGCTCACCACGGGTGAGACGTCGGGCCGCTGGTTCCTGCACCCCGACGGCTCGTGGGCGGTCCTGGAGACGTCACAGGGCGACCCGCCGTGCGCGTACGAGGGCGGCCCGCAGCGACTGTGGACGCGCCTTGAGGAGGCGGCGTCGCGGTGGCTCGCCGACGGCCGGCCCGGCATCGAGCGGTACGGGCTGACCGTGACCGGCGGCGAGAACACCGTGTGGCTCGACACCCCGGACCGGCCGGTCGGCGCACTCCCGACTGGCCCGGGCCAGGCGTCTCGCTAGGGCCTGTCCGGCGGATCTTCGCGGGCCCACGACGCTCCCCCGGCTACCGCTGGGAGGTGCCCCCAGGCACGCTCCCCCAGCCTCCGGCCGGGGGTACCCCCACTCGCCGCACGCCCGAATCACCCAAGTACGTCCAGTACGAGGGAGATCCGGGCGCACTCCCCCAGCCTTCGGCCGGGGGGACCCCCAGAGCACGCACCAGACGCCGCGGCCTGATCCGCGAAGATCCGCCGGACAGGCCTAGGCCGGACGCTTCGGCGAAAGCTCCGCCATCGCGCCCCAGCCCTGGGCGTCCGGGATCTCCACGTTGATGATCTCGGGCGTCGAGGCGATCATGTCCGCCATCGCCTCCAGGCCCGCCTTGAAGTGGTCCGACTGGACGTGCACCGCCCCCGCGTCCTCGTCCGCGAACGCCTCAAGCAGGACGAACTGGTTCGGGTCCTCCACGGAGCGCGACCAGTCGAAGAACAGGTTCCCCGGCTCGGCGCGGGTCGCGGCGGTGAAGTCGGCGACGAGGTCGAGCCACTCGTCGGCGCGGTCGGCGTGCACGGTGAAACGTACGGCGATGAAGATCATGGCCCTCAGCCTGCCGCGCTCGGGCGGACGGAGCCAAATTCAGCCGTGCATGCATTTTGCAGCTGACGGCTCTAAACTGCATTCATGACAGTCCTGACTATTCGAGACGTGCCCGACGAGGAAGTGCAGACGCTCAAGGTCCGGGCAGCCCAGGCCGGACAGAGCCTGCAGGCCTATGTGCGAGACCTCCTGGCCCGCGAGACGGCCAAGCCGACCCTTGCCGAGATGATGGAGCGCCTCGACCGCGAGGCGAACGCCGACGTCAGCGCCGGTGACGTGCTGGGGGTCATCGACGAGATGAGGGCCGGGCGGTGATCGTCGTCGACTGCTCGGCCCTGGTCCCCGTCCTGACCTCCGGCTCGGCCGATGCGCACCTCCTTCGGCAGCGCGTCGCCGAAGCGGGCACCCTCTTCGCCCCCACCCTCCTCGACTACGAGATCCAGTCCGCGCTCCTGGGTCTGGAACGCGGCGGCAAGCTGAACCACAGCCAGGTCACCAAGGCGGTCGGCGACTACCGGCAGATTCCCCTGACGCGCCACGAGACGCTGCCGTTCTTCGACCGCATCCGCACACTGCGCCAGAACCTGTCCGTGTACGACGCCCAATACGTGGCCCTGGCCGAGGTCTTGGCCGCCCCGCTGATCACCTGCGACGCACGCATCGCCCGCAGCGGCGCGGCCAAGTGCCCGGTGGAGGTCTTCGGCGCCTGACGCAGGCCCGGCAGCCCGGATCTAGCTCCGCTCGCCCAGGAACACCGGGTTCGTGAACGCCGCGAGCGGCCCCGGCAGGCCCGGCACCGTCGCCGGGTGCCGTACCTCCGCCCGTACGTACGACGCGTACGCGGGCGTCGTCCGCCACTCCGTGCTCGCCGAGTCCGACGTGAGCAGGGTGCCCTGGTCCGTGACGAGGCGGATCGTGCAGCCCGGGGCGCCGTGCACCTCCAGGCGGACCGTGACCGGGGTGTCGCGGTCGACGGCGAGGCGTTCCCCGATGCCCGCCCGCCTGCCCCGGCCGCCGGCCGCCGAGAAGTCGAGGGAGACCGACGCCGACTCGGCGACGTAGGAGCGGCCCGCGCGCAGGCCCGCGAGGATCGCCGTGCGGCTCAACTCCTCGGCGAGGACGACGGTTTGGGGGCCGCCGACACGGTCCGGGTCGCGGTGGGCGTCGCTGCTGCCCATCGCCGGGATCCAGCGCCCGCCCCGCCCGGCCGCCTGGAGGGTGGAGTCCCAGTCGGCGAGGGAGGCTTCGTCGTCGGGCGTGTAGGGGCCGTTCCACACCTCCACCACATCCGCCTCGCCGAAGCCGAACTTCCAGTTGCAGCCGATACAGGTGGCGTGCGGGTGGGCGGGTACGACGAGGCCGCCGGCGCGGCGGATCTCGCGGGCGTAGTGGCCGAAGCGGTGGTCGCGGGCCCGGTAGCGCCAGTCGACGAACGTGCCCGGGTCCGTGCCGAGCGCCACCACATGGCCGGTGCGCGTGGTGACCTCCTCGCCGAGCAGGATCAGCAGGTCGTCCCCGGCGTGCTCGGCCCAATGCACGTGCGCGGAGGGGGTGTTGTGCTCCGAGCTGTTGATGAAGTCGAGCCCGGCCTCGCGGGCGAGCGCGGCGATCTCGGCGGGGGTGCGGCGGCCGTCGGAGTGGACGGAGTGCAGATGGCAGTCGCCGCGGTACCAGGCCCGGCCCCGGCCCTTCGCCCGCTCCGGCGGGTAGGACGGGCGGCGCGGGGTGGCGCCGGACGCGTCGCCGTACCGCAGCGTGACCGTGATCTCGTACGAGAGGCCCTGCGGCGCGACCGTGTACGGGCCGAGCGCGATGTGCCAGGTGCCGGGGCGGATGCGGCCCGGCAGATAGCCGGGCGTCGCGGCGTCGGCGCGGACGAAGAACTCGCTGCGGGCGCCGCCGGACCAGCCGCGGAAGCCGGGCCCGCCGAGGCCGGTGCCGCGCTCGTCGAACAGGCCGATGTCCAGGGCGTTGCCCTGCGTGCCGGTCGGCACGGGCGGTTTGTCGTACGTGTACGAGACGTGTAACTCCCGTACGCCGTCCGGGACTTCGACCGGTACGTAGACATAGTCGGGGGAGCCGGTGGGCAGCGTTCCGCGCAGGGTTCTCGTGGCGTCCCTGCCGTTTCCGTCCTCGGCGCTCGCGAAGGTCACGCCGTTCAACGTAAACGCGGTGGCGGCCGAGGTCACGAGCAGCGCGCGTCTGGCTATGCCGTTGACGTCCTGTTCGTCCTTGCGCATGGCGGCTCCCCAGGGGCGGACGGTGCGAAGTGGCGTACGCAACCCTGGTATTGAGCCGTGAACGGGACGGCAAGGGAAGAGGGCGGTACGGGTACGGGCACCCGTACCGCCGGAGTGTCAGGCCCCGGTGGCCGCCTCGGCCTCCGCGCCCTGCGGGATGCTGTCCATGAACGAGCTGACGGAGAACACGGCGCGGCCGGGGCCCGCCGGGCCGTAGCCGGGCGGGGAGGTCAGGCCGAACTCTTCGAGCGTCGCGCGGTAGGTCTCCAGGAGCCGGATGTGGTACTCAAGCGGCGCGCCCTGCGGGTTGGCCTTGCCGAGCGGGGTGGTCGGCTCCGGGCACCAGGTGGTGAAGCGGGGCACGACGCCGTTCGACATGAAGAAGCGCAGCCCCTCGTGGGTGGAGGCGATGGCCTCGTCCACGGTCTGGAAACCGAAGGGCTCGGCCATCTCCACGCCCGCGACGAAGTTCGGGATCACGTTCCGGGCGCCGAACACTTCGCGCGAGTCCAGGATCCGCTTGTGCCACTCCTCGCGGCCGACGTAGCGCTCCTTGCCCGGGCAGTACAGCTCGAAGAGCCGCTTGTCCCAGACCTCGAAGTTCGGGTGGTAGATCTGGATGCCGTAGTCGTGGAACCGCTTCACGTCGTCGAGGGGCAGGGCCTGCGCGACGACCTTGCCGATCCAGCGGCGCGGGAAGGTCTCCTCGATGGCCTTGGCGTAACTGCCGTAGAAGTCCGCCTCGTCCTTGCCGCCGACCTTCGAGGTGATGGAGCCGCCGGTGAGGGTGTACGCGGTGGAGGCCTTCGCGGTGTCGTACTTGTCGATGATCTCCAGCGCTTCGAGGATCTCGTCGGACGGCTTCACGCCCGTGTACGGCCGGCCGGCGGCCTTGTGCTGGCGCCAGTTGTGGTTGATGTCGCAGTACTGGCACTCCTCCTTGGCGCCGAAGTACTGGCACACCCGGAAGACGGTCAGGTAGATGAGGTACCCCCACTGGATCGTGGGCGCGACCTCCATCACGGACTTCCCGTTGGACAGCTTGTGCCGGTAGTACTCGGGCATCGGCGGCAGGCCGACGTCCGAGATCCGCTTCCCGTCGAGGTAGAGGCCGAGCGTGCCGTTCTCGTCGCCCTTGACGCGGTACGGCGAGTCCGGGTTCACGCGCACCGAGACGACGGTGCGGCGCAGCTCGTACGGGCCGCCGGTCAGCACGATCTCCTCCGGCGGCCGGTTCAGGGCGGCCTGGCCGAGCTCGGGGAGGGTGCGGTGGTCGAAGGAGAAGATGAAGTACGACTTCGGCTTGACGTCACCGCCGGACCCGTCGGCGCCCCCGGACAGGGCGGACTCGTCGAAGGCCATGCCGCCCCGCAGCAGGTCTTCCTTGATCACGGCTTCCCGCGGTACGTGCGGGAAGCGTTCCATGAGGTCTTCGACGAGTGCGGTGCGATTCGGCGTCTCCATGTCCTCATTGGACCAGAGTGTGCGGGCGGCTCGCGGTCCGGGTCGGGGACTGCTCCCGATTGACTTCGGAACGTATTCCGAACTATGGTCGGGTCATGTCTGCTCCGACGGTTTCCTTCTCTGAGCTGTCCAAGAACTCGAAGCGCGTCGCCGAGACCCTCGACAAGGCGCAGCGGGTTCACATCACGCGGAGGGACGGCGAGGACCTGTATCTCACTACGGCCCGCCATGACCAGCAGCGCGACGAGACCGCTGAAGTCGTCGCGCGCCTGCTCACGGCCCTGGTCGGGGCCGAGGGCGGGGAGCGTGCCATAAGACGGGCACTGCCCGAGGTCTTCCCGTGGGTAAGGCATCTTTCGGGGGACGAGATGCGAGAGTTCACGCAGGACCTCATCGACGCGACGCACGACGCCGTCGAGTTGGACGTGCACGCCAATCTGCACGGCGTCATCGTCGAGTGGCGTGCGACGGCCCGCATCCTCGCCGACCCGGAACTCACCGCCCAGCTGATGCGGAGCTACCCGGACGAGGACCATGGCGAGGTGACCGCACCTTGACGCCGAAGCGTGGAGATGACGTGGCCCCGCCGTCCGTCGGCGAGGAGTGGCGGCTGAAGTTCGGGTCGAACGAGGCGGCCAAGGGCTGGGGCGAGCTGTGCGCCGAGGCTCCGGGAAATGCTCGCCGCTGCTTCGAGGTGCTGCGGGCCGATCCGCTGTCGTACGCAGACCGTGACCGGCAGCACCGGCTGCGAGGTCGGCTCGCGACCGCGACCGTGGGTGGACGCACATATCCCCAGTGGGAGTACGAAGTCACGGCAGGAGGCCGGGTGCGCTACCTGGTCGACGAGCCGCGCCGCACCGTGCACCTCGTGTACGCGTCGACGCGCCACCCCAAGGACACGGAGTAGGCGCATGGGGCAGAGCCGCTGGAAGACGCTGCGGGAGCGCAACCTGGCCGAGGGGCTCGGGGAGTCCGAGGACGTGTCCGAGGTGCGGCGCGAGACCCGGCTGTCGATGGAACTCGCGCAGGCCGTGTACGTACTGCGTACCGAGCTCGGTCTGACGCAGGCCGAGCTGGCCGACCGCGCCGGCCTGACCCAGGCGGAGATCTTGCGCATGGAGGGCTCCGACGCCGTCCCGACGCCCGCTCTCCTCGCCGGGCTGGCAGGTGCCCTCGCCGAGCGGCTGCGCGCCGACCGGGAAGTCGCCCGGCAGATCATGGGCGTCGATGTGAGCGACGACGCGTTCGGTCGAGCCCCCGACATCCTCGGCAACATTTACAGGATCGCCGCCGAGAAGGCGCGCCGGCGCGACTGAGGCCGCGTTCACCGTCCAGGCGTCAGCGTCGGCGGGTCCAGGTGCTCGCCCGGCGGGCCGCTGTCGCTCACGGTCCAGGCCGGGTCGTAGGCGCAGCCGGAGCCGGCGCCGGCGTCGAAATAGCCGAGGTCCGCGCGCCACCTGAACGACGCACGCCGGTCCTCACCCTTCTCGGCCCGCAGCTCCCACTCGTCGGACCGCTGCTCCTTGCCGTAATCGGTGATGGTCCAGCCCGCGTTCCGCAGGTGTTCGCGGAGCCTGCGCAGCGCGGCCAGACCCTGGTCCTTCGGGACGTCCGGTACGCCCCAGCGGTGGTGCAGCGAGTACGCCCCGTCGACCGACTCGTCGGCGATGCTCTCCAGGCCGCCCGGATAGCAGAAGCCGGAGTCCAGAACGTTCTCCGTACTGACCGCGATCCGCTCGACGCCCGGCGGCAGCGTGCGGTCGAACCCGGCCACCTCGTACATCTCCTGCGATGCGGCGGTGAGCCGCCCGGCGGCCGTCTCCGGCGTGACCGTCGGGTAGTCCTCCGGGGTCGCGCGCTGCGCCATGAACGTGACGATGTAGCCGAGGACGACCAGGAGCGGGATGCCTACGAGTGCCGCGCAGCCGATCGCGAGGCCCTTCGCGGCGTTCACGGCCGCCGGCGCCGCCTCCGAGGGCGTGTGCATCAACTCGGGCTGTGGGGGCGGGTCTTCGGTCGCGTTCATGACCGCAACGTACGGCCGGGCCCCGGGGCCGCACCCGAGTACGGGCACTTATCCCGGGCAGGTGCGGCTACTCAACCGCGCACATTCCCCGGCCCCGTGTGCAACTCCCCATACCCCTTGCCCATCCCACCCGCGCACCCCGCTCGTATCCTCGGGGGATGACGGATCAGCAGGCATCCCCGAGTCCGCAGCCGCCCACCGCCAACTCCATGCGCAGAGCGCTGAAGCGGGCCCGGGACGGCGTCGCGATCGATGTCGAAGAGGCGGCCGTGCTGCTGCAGGCGCGGGGCGATGACCTGGAGGATCTGGCCGCGTCGGCCGCGAGGGTCAGGGACGCGGGACTGGAGGCGGCCGGGCGGCCCGGCGTGCTCACGTACTCGAAGAGCATCTTCGTGCCGCTCACCCGCCTGTGCCGGGACCGCTGCCACTACTGCACCTTCGCGACCGTCCCCGGCAAGCTCCGCCGGGCCGGGCACGGGATGTTCATGTCGCCGGACGAGGTGCTCGACATCGCCCGGCGCGGAGCCGAACTCGGCTGCAAGGAAGCGCTGATCACCCTCGGCGACAAGCCCGAGGACCGCTGGCCCGAGGCCCGCGAGTGGCTGGACGCGCACGGCTACGACGACACCATCGCGTACGTGCGGGCCGTGTCGATTCGCATCCTGGAGGAGACCGGGCTGCTTCCGCACCTCAACCCGGGCGTGATGTCCTGGACCGACTTCCAGCGGCTCAAGCCCGTTTCCCCTTCCATGGGGCTGATGCTGGAGACGACGGCGGAGCGGTTGTGGAGCGAGCCCGGGGGGCCGCACTACGGGTCGCCGGACAAGTCACCCGCCGTACGGCTGCGGCATCTCGAAGACGCCGGGCGCAGTTCCGTGCCGCTCACCAGCGGGCTGCTGCTCGGGATCGGGGAGACGGCGACGGAGCGGGCCGAGTCGCTGTTCGCGCTGCGCCGCGTCTCCCGCGCGTACCACGGCATCCAGGAGCTGATCCTGCAGAACTTCCGCGCCAAGCCGGACACGGCGATGCGCGGCATGCCGGACGCCGAGCTGGACGATCTCGTCGCGACCGTGGCCGTCGCGCGGCACATCATGGGGCCGTCGGGCTGCCTGCAGGCGCCGCCCAACCTCGTCGACGACGAGTTCGCCCGGCTCATCGGCGCGGGCGTCGACGACTGGGGCGGGGTCTCCCCGATCACCCCGGACCATGTGAACCCCGAACGCCCCTGGCCGCAGATCGAACAACTCGCCGCGAAATCGGCCGAGTCGGGCTTCCGCCTCGAAGAACGCCTTGCGGTCTACCCGGAGTTCATCCAGCGCGGCGAGCCCTGGATCGACCCGCGGGTGCTTCCGCACGTACACGCCCTCGCCGACCCCGGGACCGGCCTCGCCAACCCGGACGCCGAGGTGCGCGGCCTGCCCTGGCAGGAGCCCGAGGACAGCTTCGTCCCCTCCGGCCGCACCGACCTGCACCGCACCATCGACACCGAAGGCCGTACGGCGGACCGGCGCGACGACTTCGACGAGGTGTACGGCGACTGGGAGGCCCTGCGCGAGGCCGCCGCGCCCGGCATGGTCCCGGAGCGCATCGACACCGACGTACGGGAGGCCCTGCGCGTCGCCGCCGACGACCCGACCCGGCTCGGCGACGACCAGGCGCTCGCCCTGCTGCACGCGGACGGGCCGGCGCTCGACGCGCTGTGCGGCGTCGCGGACGACCTCCGCAAATCCGTGGTCGGCGAGGACGTCACGTACATCGTCACGCGGAACATCAACTTCACCAACGTCTGCTACACGGGCTGCCGCTTCTGCGCCTTCGCCCAGCGCCGCACCGACGCGGATGCCTACACCCTGTCCTTGGACCAGGTCGCCGACCGTGCCCAGCAGGCGTGGGACGTGGGGGCGGTGGAGGTCTGCATGCAGGGCGGCATCCACCCGGACCTTCCGGGCACGGCCTACTTCGACATCGCGCGGGCCGTGAAGGAACGCGTCCCCGGCATGCATGTGCACGCCTTCTCGCCGATGGAGGTCGTCAACGGCGCGACGAGGACGGGCCTGAGCATCCGGGACTGGCTGACCCGGGCGCGCGAGGCCGGCCTCGACTCCCTCCCGGGCACGGCCGCCGAGATCCTCGACGACGAGGTCCGCTGGGTACTGACGAAGGGCAAGCTGCCCACATCGACCTGGACCGAGGTCATCCGCACCGCGCACGAGCTGGGCATCCGGTCCTCGTCCACGATGATGTACGGGCATGTGGACCAGCCCCGGCACTGGCTCGGGCACTTCCGGACGCTCGCCGGGATCCAGGAGGCCGCACTGTCCCGGGGCGTCGGGGGCTTCACGGAGTTCGTGACGCTGCCGTTCATCCACACCAACGCGCCGGTGTACCTGGCGGGGATCGCCCGGCCTGGCCCGTCGACGCGGGACAACCGCGCGGTCACGGCCATGGCCCGCCTGCTGCTGCACCCGCACATCCCCAACATCCAGACCAGCTGGGTCAAGCTCGGCACGGAGGGCGCCGCGGAGATGCTGCGCTCCGGTGCCAACGATCTGGGCGGCACGCTCATGGAGGAGACCATCTCCCGGATGGCGGGCTCGTCGTACGGCTCGTACCGCTCCATCGAGGACCTCGTCACCATTGCCTCGGCGGCGGGGCGGCCGGCTCGTGCTCGTACGACGCTGTACGGGGAGGTGCCCGAGGAGCGGCGGCGGGCGGCGGCGGCTTCGGACGGGCACCTGCCGGAATTGCTGCCGGTGGTGGAGGGGGACTCCGGGCCCCGATAGGGGCGCGGGGAACTGCGCGATCAGCCATGACGCGGCCGCAGCCGGACGACAGCTCCGCAGGATTTCGGGAAGGGGCGGGGCGGGGAGAGAACCGCACCCGGAACGGACCGTCCCCGTTCGATTACAGTGCTGCGCACACGACTCGTGGAAGGGAGGCGCGGTGAGCGCAGGTGTGACAGCGGTCTGGGGCCGTGCCGAACAGCAGGACTTCCGCAGCCGGGTGCGGGGCTCCCTGCTCGGGGCGGCGCTCGGCGACGCGCTCGGCGCCCCCGTGACCGGGCTCGGCCTGGAGGCGATCCGTACCGAGCACGGCGCGGAGGGCCTGGCCGACCTGGCCCCCGCATACGGCAGGCGCGGGGCGGTCACCGCGGCCACCCAGCTCGCCCTGTTCACCGTGGACGGGCTGATCCGCGCCCAGGTCCGCCGGGACACCGGCGCCTGGCACCCGCCGACCGACATCCACCGCGCCCACCGCCGCTGGGCCCTCACCCAGACCGAGTGGGGCCCCGACGAACGCCGCAAGGAGGACGGCTGGCTGGCCCGCGAGGAGTGGCTGTACGCCCGCCGCGACCCGGCCCGCGCCTGCCTCGGAGGCTTCGGCGACGAGCCGATGGGCACCCTGGAGTCGCCGCGCAATCCCACGGAGCGCGGGCCGGAGGCGGTCACGCGGTCCGCGCCGTTCGGGCTGCTCGTCGGCTGGGAGCCGCAGCTGGTGCTGCAGCTGGCCGTGGAGTGCGCCGCGCAGACGCACGGCCACCCCTCGGCGTACCTCTCGGCGGGCGCGCACGCGGTGATCGTGCACGCGCTGGCCCGCGGGGAGTCCCTGGACGGGGCGGTGCAGCGGGCCCTCGCCCTGCTCGCGGCCCGGCCGGGGCACCAGCCGGTCACGGACGCCCTGCAGCAGGCGCTCGGCGCGGTCCGCCAGGGCATGCCGAGCCCGGCCCGGGTCGAGTCGCTCGCCGAGGAGGGCACGGCGGACGCGGTGCTCGGGGCGGCGGTGTACTGCGCGACGGTCTGCGAGGACATCCGGCACGGGCTGCGGCTCGCCGTGAACCAGGGCGGCGACTCGTCCTCGGTGGCGTGCCTGACCGGTGCGATGCTCGGCGCCCTGCACGGCGAGACGGCCCTCCCGCCGGGCTGGCTGGCCGAGCTGGAGGGCCGCGCGACGATGCTTGAGCTGGCGGACGACTTCGCGATGGAGATGACGCAGGGGCCGGCGCTGCATGGCCCTGCGGGGTCTTCGGCGGGGTGGCTGGCGCGGTACCCGCGGGGCTGAGGGGTCCCGCGGTACCCGCGGGGCTGAGGGGTCCCGCGGTACCCGCGGGGCTGAGGGGTCCCGCGGGGCTGAGGGTTCCCGCGGGGCTGAGAGGCCTCCGTCCCACGTCCCGCACCGTCCGCGACAGTGACGGCGCCCGGGCCCGCTAGCGCATCACCTCACCCGCGTTCACCAGCAGCGACTGTCCCGTGATGGCTCGCGCCCGCCCGGAGGCGAGGAACACGCACGCGTCCGCGACGTCCCCGTCCGTGGCCGGCTCCGGCAGTGCCATCCGCTCGGCGAGCCGCCCCTTCACCTCGTCGTCCGGCACGCCCTCGTCCTGCGCGGCACTGCGGACGTACGCCTCCACCTGCGGCCCCCACATCCAGCCCGGCTGGACGGTGTTGACCCGGACGCGGTGCGGGCCCAGCTCGCGGGCGAGGGAGTACATCGCCGACACCAGCGCGCCCTTCGACGCCGCGTACGCCGCCTGCCGCACCTGCGAGGGCGCCGCCACCGAGGACTGCGTGCCGACCAGGACGACCGAGCCGCCGCGCTCCTTCAGGGACGGCAGGCAGGCGCGGGTCATCTTCAGGGAGCCGAGCAGGTTGACGTCGACCACGCCCTGCCAGGCGGTGAAGTCGGCGTCCTCCAGGCCGCCGAAGTGCGCGTCCAGGGCGGCGACCTGGACCAGCGCGTCGATCCGCCCGAACCGCTCCACGGCGAGCCCGGCGAGCGCGCGGCACTGCTCCTCGTCGGCGATGTCGGTGGCCCGGTACGCGGTGTGCGCGCCGCCCGGGTCGATCCCGGCGGCCGCCTTGGCGAGGTTGGCCTCCGTGCGGGCGCCGAGCACGGCGTTGCCGCCGTCGCGCAGCACGGCCGCTGCGACCTCGTGGCCGAGTCCGGCGCCGACCCCCGAGACGATCACGGTCTTTCCGTCGAGCAGCATCGGCGCCTCCGTGGCCCTGGCGAATTTCCTGACGGGGCGTCAGAGTAGGGCGGTCGTACGGAGGAGGAAAGAGGAGGAAAGGGGAGCGTCATGGCTGAGGAGACTCGCAGCGAGACATACGCCGAGCTGGCGTCGGTGGGGCCGTACGGAGTGCGCCCGGGGCACGCCCTGATCACCATGGTCGAGCCGCACCCGGGCCACGAGCACGCCTACAACCGCTGGTACGAGGACGACCACTACTACGCGGGCGCGATGGCCATGCCCTGGATGTACGCGGGCCGCCGCTGGGTCGCCACCCGGGATCTGCAACTCCTGCGCCGCCCGGAGAAGTCGGCGGTCGCGCGGCCCGTCACGGCCGGCTGCTATCTCTCCACGTACTGGATCACCGAGGGCCGCTACGACGACCACATGCGCTGGACCGTCTCCATCAACAAGCGCCTGGGCCGCGACGGCCGCGTCCACCAGGATCGCACGCACGTCTTCACGGCCTTCCAGGACCACGTCGCCACGGTCTACCGCGACGGCGCCTCAGGGCCGCGCGACTTCCACGCCCTCGACCACCCCTACGAGGGCCTGGTCCTCGAAGTCATCGACACCGAAGGGCCCGGGCAGCGCGCCGAGCTGGCGGACTGGCTGCGCTCGGACCACCTGCCGGCCAGGCTCGCCGGGTCCCCGGCCGCGATGGTGGTGCTGTTCCGGCCGACGCCGCTGCCGGGGGACCGGATGTCGTACGTGAAGCAGGTCGAGGGCGTCGACGACCGGCTGACGCTGCTGTGGTTCCTGCAGTCCGACCCGCGGCCGTGCTGGCCGGAACTGTTCGCCGGGCGCGAGGCGGAGGTGGCCGGATCCGGCCTGGGGCGGGTCGAGCTGGTCGCGCCGTTCGTGCCGACGGTGCCGGGCACGGATCTCTATGCGGACCAGCTGCGGTAGCGGTGTCGGGCCGGGAGGCGGGGGAACGGCCGAGCCCCCTCGGCCGGGACGGCGGACCAGTCGAGAGGGCTCTTCTGTGGTGCTCGGTCGTGCAGTTGTGTGTGGGGCTGATGAGGATCAGGCGCCCCACGTTCCCCGGGTGACCTGCCCGACGAACGCGCTCCAGGAATCCGGGGCGAACGCCAGCGCAGGCCCCTCGGGAACCTTCGAGTCACGCACGTCGACCGCGTGCATCACCGGGGACTTGACCTCTACACATGCGCCGTTTCCGGTGGAGTACGAGGACTTGGTCCAGGTGTCCGTGACGCCTTGCTGAATTGCCATTTTCGCTCCGCTTGCGTATCGCCGGATGAGTGGGGGTGCGCTGCCAACGGCTTGTTGTCGCTTGCCTGTTGCTGCTTGCCTGTTGGCGCTTGCCTGTTGTTGGCGTGATCGACGCTACTCGCCAACATCCGAGCGCGAGGCGGGCATTCACTCGACCGGATGGCATATACCGGTTGGGGCTTCCCTGTTGACGAGGCGAGGGTGTACCGTGCCGCGGCTTCAGCATCCGTTGCTCTGGTTGCTCTGGTTGCTCTGGTCACTCTGGTCACGTCTGCCTCCGGCGGGCTCCGGCGGGCTCTGGCGGGCTCTGGCGGGCTCAGGCGGGCTCAGGCGTGTTCGCGGGCGTAGCTCTTGGCCGCCTCCGAGATGAACTGCCGGGTCTGGTCCACATTCAGCGCCTGCGCCCGCAAGTGCTCGTACATGACGCTGTACTTCTGCACGTCGTTCGCCTTCTCCAGGTAGAGGTCGCTGGTCACGCCCTCGATGTAGACGACGCTGGAGTCGGCCGCGTCGGGGAACTCCAGGATCGCGTACTGGCCGTTCACGCCCGGGTGCGCGCCCATCGTGAACGGCATCACCTGCACGGTGACGTGGGGCTCGTGCGACATCTCGACGAGGTGTTCCAACTGCTCGATCATCAGCTGCCGGTCGCCGACCACGCGACGCAGCGCCGCCTCGTCGAGCACGGCCCACAGCCGCAGCGGGGCCTCGCCGGAGTTGATCCGCTCCTGGCGGCGCATGCGTACCTGGACGCGCTTCTCGATGTCCGAGTGCGCGGTCTCCGGCAGCGCCCCGCCGATCAGCGCCTCGGCGTACGCCCGGGTCTGCAGCAGTCCGGGCACCACCTGCGGCTCGTACACCCGCAGCGAGGCGGCGTCGGTCTCCAGACCGATGTAGACGCTGTACGGGATGTCGCCGAAGGCGTGCCACCAGCCCTGCTGGCGGCTGTCCTTGGCCATCTGCATCAGCGACTCGACGACGCGCTGGTCCTGCACCTCGTACACGCCGCACAGGTCGCGGACGTCGCGCTGGTTGATGCTGCGCCGACCGTTCTCAAGGCGGCTGATCTTCGACTGGGAGACGAGGAGTTTGTCGGCCACCTCCTCCGCCGTCATGCCTTTGAGCTCACGGAGCCTGCGCAGCTCCTGGCCCAACCGGCGTCGCCTGACGGTGGGATTGACATTGGACGCCACGGGACGTGCACCTCCGGCTGCGTGCCTCTACTTGCGTATCTGCTTGCGCATCTACTTTGCGTATCTACTGCTCAGCAGAGTGCCACCAACGGGTGTCGTAGCGCTGGGAAACAGCGGATATACGGAGGCCGCGACCGTTTTTGCGCGCCGGTGGGTACGCGCGCGAGCGCGGGGTGGTGGGTACGCGCGCGAGCGCGGGGTGGTGGGTACGCGCGCGAGCGCGGGGTGGTGGGTCGGCGTCGTCGTCCGGACGGCCGGCCACCACCCCGCGCTCCTCTGCGGCTCCCGGACCGGTCTCGGGGGACTGCGGTGCGGTGCGGTGCGTGTGGTGCGGTTCTGGTGTGCGGGTGGTGCGGGTGGTGCGGGTTGTGCTGGTGGTGCTGGTGGTGCTGGTGGTGCTGGTTGTGCGGGTGGTGCGCGTGGTTACGGGTTGTGCCTCAGTGGGCGACGGCCCGTGCCATGGAACCTCGGCGTGGCTGCATCGGGATCCCCTTGGCGGGGGTCTCCGCGGCGGCCGCACGGTCCGGCTTGCGGGCCGTGGCCGGGGAGCGGCGGGGCTGGACCGCCACTCCGTTCTGGACGTCCATCACGGCGTGCGCCACGAGGCCGCCCATCGGGTCGTGCCTGATCAGATCCCGGAGGCGGGAGCGCGACGAGCGCCCCTCGTTCCCGGGATACAGGTGCTTGCCGAGGCCGACCGCATGGGCCAGCGCGGCGAGCGCCGCGGTCCGCGGGTCCGGCGGTACGCCGGTGCGGATCGCGGAGTCCAGCCGGGACCTGATCTCCCGGCTGATTGCCGTGTCCGTCGCCTGATAGCGAGTCGTCGGCAGCACTCCGCACATCTGGCCCGCCACGGCATGCACCATGCCGCACCGCTCCAGATGCGAGAGATAGGTCTGGCGCAACCCCAGCCGGGGCCCGCCGATCCAGTGGACCGCGCGCACCGGGGCCCCGCGCCTGCGGAGTAGTTCCAGTGCACAGTCCAGCGTCGGATCTCCGGTCGGCCGTGGTACGACCACGGCGATACGATCCCCGTCTGGGGCTATCCGTCCGGCCAGAGCAAGCTCTACTAGCTGTGCTCCGGCCAGACCGAGGTCGAGCGACTGCGGCTGCGCTGTGGTACCCGTGGTCGGGTCCAGAGCGAGCAGCAGAAGCTCCTCCGGAATTGTTCTGCGGCTCCTGCCCATCCATGCCTCCCCGCGTGGATGAATGACAGGGTGACCCCTCTCACATTGGTCTGTCGAGAGTGCGTGTCCGGTTCGTAATGGAACCTGGAGATATGTCGTTCTCGTCTAGCCCGGCGGGCAACCCCGCACACAGGACACTGGTACATGGTTCGGACACTGACGTAGCGCGCGAGTGTGGGCGCAAGGCGTATCGAGGAGGCATGGGTGGCGGGCGAGACCCCCGACACGTCGGGGCAGCAGAAGGCTTCGGGGACGTCCTCGGGCGGTTCCTCGGGCGACCGTGCGGTTTCGGACGGCCCGGCGGTCTCGGGTGACGTAGCGGCGGGGTCTTCGGGCGAAGCAGCGCTGAAGCCCGCCGATCCACGGCTCGCCGTGTCCCGGCAGCGGGTCCCCGAGGACGACGCCCCGGCGCGCGTCGACCAGCCGACCGCCGTGTTCTCGACGGCTTCTCTTGAGGGGGAGGCTGCTTCGTCCGAGGCGGAGGGTTCGTCTTCCGGGGCGGAGGCTGCTTCGTCCGAGGCGGAGGGTTCGTCTTCCGAGGCGGAGGGTTCTCCTTCCGAGGCGGAGGGCGTGGAGGAGGGCGTCGAGGGGGAGGCCGACGGTTCCAAGGACGCCCGCCTGCGCGCCGCGGTTGCCGCCTGGGTCGCCAGATCCGACGGGAACGGCGATTCTCGGCCAGCTGAGGACGAGGGGAGCGCGGAGGGTACGGAGGAGCCCGAGGCGGTGACGGAGGGGGCTGAGGAGGGCGCTGAGGGTGCCGAGCCGGAGGTGGCGGAGGAGGAGCCCGAGGCTGAGGTCGAGTCGGAGTCCGAGTCCGAGTCGGAGCCCGAGTCGGAGGACGACCCCGCCGACGAGGGCGACGAGCCCGATGACTCCGACGGCCCCGATGACTCCGACGGCCCTGACGACTCCGACGGCCCTGACGACTCCGACGGCCCTGACGACACCGACGGCCCTGACGACACCGACCACTCCGACGACTCCGACGAAGACGAAGCCGCCGAACCCGTGGATCAGCCCACGGCGGTCTTCAAGTCGCCGGAGTCGAAGGTCGACCACCCGACGGCCATGCTCAAGCTGCCCGCCGAGGCCGAGGCCGAGGCTGACGCCGACGCCGACACGGGCAAGGGCGACGCCGAGGCCCCCGAGCCTTCGCCCGAGCCCGCCCCCGAGCCCGCCCCCGAGCCCGCCCCCGAGCCCGAGTCCGAGCGCACCAGCAAGTTCGTAGCGCTCAAACCGCTCGACGAGCCGAGGCCCCCCAAAACGCAGCCCGACAAAACGCAGCCGGACGCGAAGCCCGACACGAAGCTCGGCGCGAATCCCGACACGAAGAGCGACGCGAAGCCCGACACGAAGAACGACGTCAAGGCCACGCCAGGCCCCGAGCTGCCGCCCGAGGCACCGTCGGCCGCTCCCGGCGCTGCCTCCGGTCCCGCGTCCGGTCCCGCGTCCGGTCCCGCCTCCGGCACCGCTCACGTGGGCCCCGAACGCACCTCGCAGCAGCCGCTGCCACCGAAGCCGCCGCTCGACCTGCTCGCCGAGCTGACCAACCGGCCGAAGCCGCCGGAGACGACGCTGCGGACCGCCGTACGCCGGGTGAAGATCTGGACGCCGCTCGTCCTGCTGCTCGTGATCGTGTTCGCGGTCGTACAGTCCGTCCGCCCGCTGCCCACGCCGACGCTCGCGCTCACCACCGACGCGAAGTACACCTTCGACGGCAGCGCGCCGAGCCTGCCCTGGCCGACCGAGGGCCAGGCGGTCGTCGAGGTCGAAGGGATCGGCAGCCTCGGCACATACGGGGACGAGGAGCCCATCCCGGTCGGCAGCGTCGCCAAGGTCATGACGGCCTACCTGATCCTCAAGGAGCACAAGGCGACCACTGAGCTGACCGTCGACAAGGCGGCCGCCGATCACTTCAAGACCGGTGAGCAGGCCAACGAGTCCGTGGTCGAGGTCAAGGAGGGCGACGTCATCACGGTCGAGGAGGCCATCAAGGACATCATGCTGCCGTCCGCGAACAACATCGCGAGGCTGCTTGCCCGTTGGGACAGCGGCGGCGACGAGGACGCGTTCGTCAAGAAGATGAACGCCGCCGCCAAGGACCTCGGCATGAAGAACACCACGTACACCGATCCGAGCGGGCTCGACGAGACCACCGTCAGCACGGCGGTCGACCAGGTGAAGCTCGGCAAGGCCGCCATGGAGATCCCGCTGTTCCGGAAGATCGTCCGGATGCCGGAGTTCGACTCCACGACCTCCGAACGCCCGCAGGACCAGAGGAACTTCAACAAGCTGGTGCCGGTGTTCGGCGTCGTCGGCATCAAGACCGGCACCACCACCAAGGCCGGCGGCAACCTGCTGTTCGCCGCGGAGAAGGAGATCAACGGCACCCGGCAGCTGATCATCGGCGCGGTCTTCGGCCAGCACCTGCCGCCGATCATCGACACCGCCACCGCGCGCAGCAAGGACCTGATCCTGCGGGCCCAGGAGCTCCTGGAGACCCGGACGGTGGTGCGGAAGGGCGACGTCGTCGGGCACGTCGACGACGGCCTCGGCGGCACCACCCCGGTCGTCGCGACCAAGGACGTCTCGGCGGTCGGCTGGCCCGGACTCACCGTCGACCTCGCGGTCGGCGACGGCGGCAAGACCGTCCCGCACACCGCGAAGGCCGGTACGGAGGTCGGCGTCCTGAGCGTCGGCGACGGGAACGAAGGCGCCGTGAAGGTGCCGGTGGCCCTCCAGGAGGACCTGGCCGAACCGGGCTTCGGCGCGAAGCTGACCCGCATCGGCTGAGTCGAAGAAGTTCGGTCGTCGGGGGGTTCGGTGCCCGAAGAAATTCGGTGGACCCGCCGGCGGCCGGGCGGCTAGCGTGCGCGGCATGTCGAGCCCCGAGTCCTCCAGAGGCTAGCCACCGGATCACCTCCGGTGGCTGTACGAGTCGTACGTAGAAGCGTGCAGGCGTGTTGCCGCACGCCGACTTCGCGTGCAGCCGAAGCGCCCATCCTCTGCTCGCCTCACCTCACCTCACCTCACCTCGCCTCACTTCGCCTTGCCTCGCCTCGCATCCGATGCCGCCGCTCCGCTGCCGCGACATCGGCAGGAGCTGCTTCGACATGCCCACACCCCCGGTCCCCGTATCCCCGGTCCCCGTATCCCCGGTCCCCGCACCCCCGGAGCCCGCACCCCCGGAGCCCGTACCCCCGGAGCCCGCACCCTCTGCCCCGACGCGTGTGCCCCTCGTCGTCCGGCTGCTGGGGCTCGCCGTCTTCGCCATGGGGACGTCCGAGTTCATGCTGTCCGGGCTCACCCCCGACATCGCCGCCGACCTGCACGTCTCCGTCCCGACCGCCGCCACGCTGACCTCGGTGTTCGCCGTCGGGATGATCGTCGGGGCCCCGGCCGCCGCGCTGCTCAGTCTGCGCTGGCCACGCCGCAGGGCGCTCGTCGTGTTCCTCGGCGTCTTCCTGCTCACGCACGTCGCGGGAGCGCTGACGTCGAGCTTCGCGCCGCTGCTCGCGCTGCGCTTCGTGGGGGCGCTCGCCAACGCCGGGTTCCTCGCGGTCGCCCTCGCCACCGCGGTCTCCCTGGTCGCGCCCGACGCCAAGGGCCGCGCCACGTCCGCGCTGCTCGGCGGCGTCACCGTCGCCTGCGTCGCGGGCGTGCCCGGCGGTGCGCTGCTCGCCCAACTCTGGGGCTGGCGCGCCGCGTTCTGGGCGGTGGCGCTGCTGACCCTGCCCGCCCTGTTCACCCTCGTACGGTCCGTGCCGGGCGGTCGCGACAAGGGGACACCGCACCCCGACACCCGCCCCGCAGCCCACGCCGACGCCCACGCCGACGCCCACCCCGAAACCCGCCCTGAGGTTCACCCCGACACCCGCCCCGACGCCCGCCGCGAACTCGCCGCTCTGCGCCGCCCGCGCCTCCAACTCGCCCTCCTCCTCGGCGCGTTGGTCAACGGCGCGACGTTCTGCGCCTTCACCTACCTCGCCCCGCTCCTCACCGAGGTCACGGGCGCGCCCGCGTCCTGGGTGCCGGTGCTGCTCGCGCTGTTCGGCGCCGGCTCGTTCTTCGGCGTCACGCTCGGCGGCCGGTACGCGGACGTGCACGCCGCCCGCCTGCTGGCCGGCGGGACGCTCGCCCTGTGCGTCGGCTGGCCCCTCCCCGCCCTCGCGGCGAACTGGGCTCCGGCGGTTCTGACCTGCGCTTTCCTTTTGGGTGTCGGCTCCTTCGCGGTCGGTACGACACTGATCTCCGGCGCCCTGTACGCGTCTCCCGACGCCCCGACCCTCGGCGGCGCCTACGCCACCGCGGCCTTCAACGTCGGCGCAGCCCTCGGCCCTTGGCTCGGCGGTCTGCCGATCGCAGTCGGCGCGGACTACCGCGCACCGCTGTGGGTGAGCGCGGGGCTGGTGGCCCTCGCGGGCGCGGTGGGCGGTACGGCTCTCCTCGTACGGAAGTCCGTGGCGACGCGCAGCGCCTCGCCGTGACCGTGCCCGTGCCCGTGCCCGTGACCGTGACCGTGCCCGTGACCGTGCCCGTGCCCGTGACCGTGCCCGTGCCCGCTCCGGCGACGAGAGGGGGCGGGGGCTCGGCCTCGGCCGTGGCGCGCGGCCCGGTGAGCCTGGCACTCCAGACGACGAGCGCGATCCGGCGCGCCACATGCCGACACTGCTGATCCCCCGGTCGGCCACCGCGCCGGAGCCGGAGCCGGAGTCGGAGCCGCCCGGAGCCGGGTGAGCCAGCCGGTTGACCGCGTCGATCGACCGGTGGCCCATCGTCACCGCGAAGGTGCCGATGGCGGCGGCCTCGACGACCGACGCCGGTGACGATGACGGCGCCCAAGAGGATCGAGACGGCCTTCGAGACCCCGACGAGCGAGCGGAGAACGGCCGACAGGCCAGGCTGGAACCGGTGCCCCTGCGGATGACCCGCAGCAGGCGCTGCCCCTGATCGCTGTCGATCTCGCGGAGCCGTACTGGCTCTGCCACCCGCACAGTCTCTCGGGAAGAGGAGACGTCCGGGTTCAGAACGGGTGAGGTGCCTGCAGGTGTGGAGTCAGGCCAACACCTCCCGAAGCCAGGACCTTTCCGCGCGGCGGGTGGCTCGGGCGATAGTGAGCATGCCGCGCCGGTAGAGGTCGTCGGTGTCGTCGGCACCCAGTGGGCGGTCACCGTCGTGGAAGAAGCTCGCGGGCTGTTCCAGGAAGTCCAGCCACCGACGCAGTACTGCGTGCTGGTCGGTGATGTCGGGCAGGTGGGAGAGGAAGGCCAGGACCGTGAAGTACCGGGTGCTGTCGGTGATGTCCAGGCCGTTGGCGTCCCGCAGTCGGCGCAGCAGTTCGCAGCGGCCGGTGTCGGTCAGGCTCAGGGTGTGCCGCTGAGCGGCCGAGTTCGGGGGCGCGTCGGGCAGACGGTGCCGTACTCGTTCGGCCTACTCTTCGGCGCCTGTCAGAGGCAGTCCCCCTAAGGTCGAACCGAAGGTCTCGGGGAACGTAAGGAGGCCTAAGTGAAGCGCCGTACTGCCGTGCCTTGCATAGCCCTGGCTTTCGCTTTCATCGCTCCGCTCTCCGAGGTGGCGCACGCTCAAGTGGATCTCGACTGCCGTGACTTTCAGTTCCAGGAAGATGCTCAGGCCCACTTCAACACGGACCTCAGTGACCCGAATCGGCTCGACGAG
This sequence comes from Streptomyces solicavernae, assembly GCF_029968095.1. Taxonomy (GTDB): domain Bacteria; phylum Actinomycetota; class Actinomycetes; order Streptomycetales; family Streptomycetaceae; genus Streptomyces; species Streptomyces solicavernae. The sequence continues at coordinate 123,223 of NZ_JASCIR010000006.1, forward strand.
GACCAAGGTCCGGACGACGGCATCGCCTGCGAGGCGCTGCCCAGAAGAGGTAGCACCGCCGTCACCCCCACGCCTGTCAGCCCGACCGTCACCCCCACGCCTGTCAGCCCGACCGTCACCCCCACGCCTGTCAGCCCGACCGCGATGCCTTCCCGCGGCGTCCAGGGCGGAGTGGGTGGCGCAGCAGGCCCCAGCGATTTCGATACTGGCGCGGGCATCTTCCTCGTGACCGGCGCGACCGCCGGCATCGTTTACACCGTCCTGCGGCGTCGGCGCCGCGCTTAGGGCTTGTGCGGGTGAGCGACTGCGGCTGATGCCGCGGGAGAGACCGACTGGGACATTGCGGTGGACCCTCGCCACCGTCCGCCCGCATCAGCACGCGGCTGGCGCCCGCACTGCTCCGCCGCCTGCACGCACCTCAAGGAGGGCGGAAATCCCAGAACATCGGGGCGAGACCGCCTGGCAGAGCCTGGTCGCCCGGATGGTGGAGGCGGTACGGGAGGTGAGGGCCCGGGGCGCTCACGTGGCGGGTTCACCTGCAAGCTCCACCAGAGCGTGCGCTACACCATGACTTCCGCGCTGGTCGACGAGCTTGCCGAGGCCGACGCCGCCCGGCTGAGGAGAACCGAGATGGGAAAGATCGTCATCAGCGAGAACGTCTCGCTCGATGGAGTTATCCAGGACCCGACCGGAGAGGAGGGCTTCAGACTCGGCGGCTGGTTCGGCCAGATTGAGGACCAGGACCGCGAAGCGTGGGCCCAGGTCGAGTTCGCCGAGGCGCTTGGCGCCGAAGCCCTGCTGCTGGGGCGACGGAGCTACGAGTGGTTCGCCGCGCGGTGGCCATCACGCAGCGGTGAGTGGGCGGACCGGCTGAACAGCCTGCCGAAGTACGTCGTGTCCTCGACCCTCGAAGACCTCGATTGGAACAACTCGACGGTCCTGAAGGGCGACGTCGTGAACGAGATCTCGAAGCTGAAGCAAGAGGTGAACGGGGAGATCGTCGTCTACGCCAGCGGACGGCTCGTGCACTCGCTGCTGGAGCACGACCTCCCTCGTCGACGAGCTTCGGCTGATGATCTTCCCGTGCGTGCTCGGGGCAGGCGAGCGCCTCTTCAGCGAGGTCAGCGACAAGAAGCCGATGCGCCTGGTCGACACCCAGACTGTCGGTGACGGCCTCGCCCTTCTCACCTACCAGCCCGCCCGGGGCGCCTAGCATCCATCGGGCCCTGGCCTCGGTCCATCTGCCGCGGACACTCCCACCCGCCCTCCGCACTGGGCGCAGCACGTCGTACTGTCCAAGTACACGCCGCCCAAGCCGCTGGTCTGGACCGACGAGCGCGTGGCCCGCTGGCGTGAGACCGGCGAGAAGCCGGGCCCCGTGATGGTCCGGACACCGGAACAGACCGGCGAGTTCCTCGACGGCGTCGCGGACCACCGCCTCTACCCGATGTTCCACCTCATCGTCTTCCGAGCCCCCGGACGAGGTGAATCAGCAGGCCATCCCTGGGCGGAGACCGACCTCCAGACCGGTGTCGTCCACATCAGCGAACAACTCGTCGCCTCCTCGTATGACGTGTGGGAAGACACCCCAAGAGCGACAGCGGCGCACGCACTTTCCTACTCGATGCACAGACCCGGGAACTCCTCTTGTTCTGGCGGCGCAGGCAGCAGGCGGAGAAGGCGGAGAAGGCGGAGAAGGCGGAGAAGGCGGAGAAGGCGGAGAAGGCGGAGAAGGCGGAGAAGGCGAAGAAGGCGGAGTGGCAGCAGAGGCACGAGGAGTGGAAGGCGGCGCAGACCCCCAGGTGAAGACGCGGCCGGATTCGACGTACGGGTGGTCGTACCGCTTCCGCTTCTCCTTGGCCTCAGCAGCGGATGCGCCGATCGCGGTCGTCCCGCGGAAGGGGCAGCAGTCGGCTGCTGGTGAAGGCGCGGCATAGGGCCCTGTCGCCCCGGGAGTTGATGCCGTGACAGGCAGGTCACGCAGAGTTGTGTCCCCGCACTGTTCCCGCACATGAAATAGCCCTCCCGGAGTGTTCTCCGAGAGGGCTTCTCACCTTGTTTTGCCTGGTCAGGCATGGTGCCCCCGGCAGGATTCGAACCTGCGACACCCGCTTTAGGAGAGCGGTGCTCTATCCCCTGAGCTACGAAGGCAGGGCCGCCACCCGACTGAAGGTGGCGCAACGGCGCCAGTGTAGCGGGTGAGCCCCGCCGGCGGCTGAGGACGGGGGCGGTACGGGCCGGTTAGGGGCGCGGCGGCCGTTGCCAGGGCGGTCCGAGGTGCCGCGGAGCGCTCGCTGAGCGGAATGCGGACCGGCCGGGGCGCGGTGCGGTCATGGGCCGTGCTGTCCGTCCATTCCCCTCCCGCGGGCGGGGGTTACGGCAGAGGTGACCACGAACGTCGCTGGCGCATCTCCGATCAAGTCTCAACTCGACCGGGCGCCGGACCCAGCCGGACTGGAGTCCCCTTCTGACGCGTCCGAGCGCCGGGCCTGCGCGCAGGTGTGGTGAGAACGGTGAGGCAGCCGACGACCAGGGCGATGCCCGTCCAACCGAGCGCGGGCAGGCGCTCGCCCACGACCAGCACGGCCAGCACGGCCGCGACGGCGGGCTCCAGCAGCGACAGCGTGGTCGCCCTGCTCGCAGGCACGCGTGCCAGACCCCAGCCGAACAGGACATAACCCAGGAACATCGGCACCAGGGCCATGTACGCGCCCACGGCCGCATGGGACCAGGATTCGAGCAGCGGGGCGCCGGTGACCAACAGGACCGGAACCAGCAGCACGCCACCCAGGCCGAAGATCGTCCCCATGGCGGCCCCGGAGGTGACACCGCGACTGATCAGACGGTGGGCGGCCCAGGAGTAGAGGGCGTACGTAAGACCCGCGACGAGCCCGAGACCCACACCGAGCATCGTTGCCCCGGCGGAACGAGCACCGGGACCCGCGTGCCCGCCCGCTGCTTCGGCGGCGCAGAGCAGCACCGTCCCGGACAGGCCCAGCGCGGCGCCGGTCATCCACCTGGGGGTGAGGCGGCGCTTGTCCACGATGCGCTCGATCACCGCGGAGGCGAGCGGGGCCGAGCCGATGGAGACCACGGTTCCGGTCGCGACCCCGGCCAGGTGCATGGAACTGTAGAACGCCAGCGGGTACGCGCCCACCGCGAGCGCACCGAGCAGCACTGCACGGGGCTGCGCGCGCAGGCCCGATGGGTGCCGGGCAATCTGCGGAGCGGCGATCAGGGCCTGGAGCAGACCGCCCAGTCCCATGGCGGCCGCCCCGATGGCGAGCGGCCCCACGTCCGGGGCGAAGGTGGCGGCCGTCCCTGTGGTTGCCCACAGCACCGACGCCATCAGCACGCAGGCAGATCCCATCCGAACCCCGGTGGCCGACTGCGCTGCGCCCCTCGTCACAGCCGGTCCATCAGGTGCGCCGCGATGGTCCGCGCGTTGGCCAGGCGTGTGCCGTTGCCTTCGAGTCCGGCTCGCGCCATCCCGCCCTCCAGCAGGAGCGACAGATGCTCAGCCGCCGCACGGACCTCGTCGGGCCGGTCGGGCATCAGCTCTGTCAGGTGACCGGCGAGCAGGGACTCGACTTCCTCCTTGTGCCGCCGCACAACCGCCCGGCCCTCGTGCCCAGCAGGCAGTTCGGCGGCCGCGTTCAGCAGGCCGCAGCCGCGAAACCCGTGCTCGTACGGCATGGCCGCGTGGTCGGCGTACGCGTCGAAGACCGCCAGCACGCCACCGCGCGGATCCTGCGCGTCCGCGAGCCGCTGTCGGTACAGACCGAGCCATTCCTCGTGCCGCTCGTCGAGATAGGCCCTGACCAGGTCGGCCTTCGAGGAGAAGTTGTTGTACAGGCTCATCTTCGCCACGCCCGCCTCGGCGGTGATGGTGTCGATGCCTGTGGCAGCCACCCCGTCCGCGTAGAAGCGCCGAGCCGCGGCAGCCAGGAGCTTCGCCCGAGCGGCTCCCCGCCGCTTGCGGGGTTGTGCCGCCCCCGCGCCTGTCGTGCTCATCGTGGTCCCTCTGTTCAGGCTCTCTATTTAGGTAGAGCAGTCTACACAGTGAGTACGACAGGCGCGGGGCGGTCAGGTGCGGGTGATGTGGATGTGGTGCGTGCCGTCCTTCTCGACCGGGCCGACCGTGATGCGGAGGTCGTTCTCCTTGTCGGTGAAGGTCTCGCCGGAGGTGAACGGGGCGTCGGAGAGTTCCGCGTGGACGTTGGGGCGGCGGGTGCAGCCGCCGGAGTCGCGGGCGGAGTCGGTGACCGTGATCGGGCCCTGGCCGGTGTCGACGTCCGCGTCGACGCGGTAGATGAGGACGCCGGGCTTGCACACCGCCTCGTCGTTGCCGCCGCGGGTACGAACCTCGATGGCATAGCCGGTGCGGCCGTTGAGGGGGACGAAGGCGAGCTTCGTGCCGCCGCCCTTCGCGGCGAGCGGCTTCAGGGCGAGCTCGGTCGGGCCGTGTGCGGCGGCGCAGCTGACCTGTGCGTCGTCGAGCCAGCCGAGCTTCCACTTGTGCCAGCCGAGGAGGTCGTTGTTGGCGCCCCAGTCCTCGCTCATGATGTCCCAGTGGCCGACGGCCCCGCCGCCGTCCGAGGTGTAGAGGTCGGGCAGGCCGAAGACGTGCCCGTTCTCGTGCGGCAGTACGCGATACCCCGTCTCGTGGTACGAGCCCGAGCCGTCGTCCTGGCGGCTGTAGATGAAGGACGCGTTGGCGACCGGCACGCCGTCCGCGACCGGCGCGTCGTGGTTGCCCGCGAACGTCACCGAGAGGACGGTGTCCAGCGCGGACGGCCCGGCGTTGGGTGTCATCAACACGTTGACCAGGTCGTACTCGCGGAAGTCCACCTCCGCGTCCGCCGTCTCGACGATGTCCTCGACCAGCTGGCGGTAACCGGGGTCGAAGGGGGCGCCGCGTTCTATCCCGTACGAGGCGAACGAGCGCGGCATGCGCAGCCAGTCCTTGATCGGGGCGTGCGGCCGGTAGTCGAGGCGGCCGTACGAGCTGGTGCGGAACCATTCCTGGGTCTGCGGGAAGAATTCGCCGAGGCGGTCGGTGGCCCGGCCCTGGCCGCGGGCGTCGGAGAAGTCGACCATGAGGTTCAGGGCGTGGACGGTGCCCGTCGAGCGGGCGTAGCCCGGCTGCGTGGGGACGCCTTCCGACATCTGGATGCCCATGGTTCCACTGATCATGCAGGGGGCGAGGGCGCCGGCCCGGCCGGGGCTGCCGGGGTCTGCGGCCTGCGGGTCCACGGTGAGGCGCCCGGTGCTGGCCGTCACGGTGACGGCGAGGACGAGGGCCGCGAGTGCGGCGAGTACGGGCCTGCGCCGCGGCCTGGATATCCAGTGTCGGGAGTGTCGGGACAGCTGCATCCGCCCGCCTTCCGGTCCCTGGCAGCCGGCCGGTCCTGGCTGCGCCCTTGTCGCTCACCCTGTGTCGGGGGGTGCGCGGGCGCGCGCTGAGGGCGACCGATCGTGTGCTTTCCCTGGGCGGGTGGCGTCGCGTGAGGTGGGTCACACGCGGGGCGGGAAATAACCGGGGATGCTCTCCCCGTTTACAGAGGTGTTCCGCGAACCGGGGAGAGTTTCCCCGTATCGGCGGTGCATCGACGGTGAATCGGCGCTACATCGGCGCTACATCGGCGCTACATCGGCGGTACACCGGCGGTACATCTGGACAAGACCGTGAGGAGCGCAGCCGTGGATGTCGACACAGATACCGGTGTCGGTACCGAAGCCGAAGCCGAAGCCGAAGCCGAAGCCGACGCAGGCGCAGGCGCAGGCGCAGGCACCGGCACCGACGGAGGCACCGGCACCGAAGCCGACACCGGCACCGGCACCGGCACCGAAGCCTGCACTGCACCGCGGCAGTCGCGTCGGATGCCGCGTCCGCGGGCCGATGCGCTGCGGAACCGCGAGCGGATCGTCGCCGCCGCGCGGGAGATGTTCGTCGAGTTCGGCCCCGAGGTGCCGCTCGACGAGATCGCCCGCCGCGCCCACGTCGGCAATGCCACGGTCTACCGGCACTTCGCCGACCGCTCCGTGCTGATCCGCGAGGTCGTCTGCTCGGTGATGGACCGTACCTCCGAGCGGGCCGAGGAGGCCCTCGCGGAGGAGGCCGACGCGTTCCAGGCGCTGCGCCGTTTCGTGCACGTCGCGGCGGACGAGCGCATCGGCGCGCTGTGCCCGATGCTCTCCGGCACGTTCGACAAGGACCACTCCGATCTGGACGGCTCCAGGCGTCGCCTGGAGCAGCAGGTCGAAGAGGTCATGGAGCGGGCGCGTGCCGCCGGGCAGTTGCGCACCGACATCGCCGTCGGTGATCTGCTCGTCGCGCTCTCCCAGCTCACCAGGCCCCTGCCGGGCAGCGGCTGTACGGACTTCGACCAGTTCGTGCACCGGCATCTGCAGCTGTTCCTCGACGGACTGCAGACCCCGGCCCGTTCCGAACTCCCCGGCAGCGCCGCGACGTTGGAGGACCTCCGACGCTCTGCCTGACCGCTGACCGCTGACCGCTGACCGCTGACCGCTGACCGCTGACCCAGAGCGCGCAAAGCGCGCAGAGCGCGTGCGGCTATCGCTCGCCGAACCCTTTGAGTCCCGAGCGCCGAACCCTTTGAGTCCCGAGGTGGGTACCCCCATGTCTGAAACAGCACCTTCGATATCCGCAAAAAGCGGCATTCCTGATAGTCGCTTCCCTGATAGTCACCTCCCCGATACCGGCCCCGACCCCAGGCGTTGGAGGGCCCTCGTCTTCATCGCGCTCGCCCAGCTGATGGTGGTCCTGGACGCCACCATCGTGAACATTGCGCTGCCCTCCGCCCAGCAGGACCTCGGCATCTCCGACGGCAACCGGCAGTGGGTCATCACGGCCTACGCCCTCGCCTTCGGCGGCCTGCTGCTGTTCGGCGGTCGCGTGGCCGACCTGTGGGGCCGCAAGCGCACCTTCATCACCGGCCTGATCGGCTTCGCCGGGGCGTCCGCGCTCGGTGGCGCCGCGACCGGTGAGGCGATGATGCTGGGCGCTCGTGCCCTGCAGGGCGTGTTCGGCGCACTGCTCGCGCCCGCCGCGCTGTCGCTGCTCGCGGTGATGTTCACCGATGCCAAGGAGCGCGCCAAGGCGTTCGGCATCTACGGCGCGATCGCCGGTGGTGGTGGCGCCGTGGGTCTCATCCTCGGTGGCTTCCTCACGGAGTACCTGGACTGGCGCTGGACGTTCTTCGTCAACATCCCGTTCGCCGTGGTCGCCGCCGTGGGCGCGTACTTCGTGATCCGTGAGCCGGCCGGTTCCCGCAATCGTTCTCCTCTCGACATCCCGGGCGTCGTGCTGTCGACGCTCGGCCTGGTGGCTCTGGTGTACGGCTTCACCCGCGCCGAGTCCGAGGGCTGGTCCGACGCCACGACCATCGGACTGTTCGTCGCATCGGCCGTCCTGCTCGCCTCCTTCCTGCTGGTCGAGTCCCGGGTCAAGGCGCCGCTGCTGCCGCTGCGGGTGCTCACCGACCGGAACCGTGGCGGTGTCTACCTGTCGCTGGGTCTCGCGGTGATCGCGATGTTCGGCCTGTTCCTCTTCCTCACCTACTACCTGCAGGTCGTGAAGGGCTACTCGCCGGTGATGACCGGCTTCGCCTTCCTGCCGATGATCGTCGGCATGATCACGGGCTCCACGCAGATCGGGGCCCGTCTGATGACCCGCGTGCCCCCGCGTCTGCTGATGGGCCCCGGCTTCCTTGCCGCCGCGCTCGGCATGCTGCTCCTGACCCAGCTGGAGATCGGCACCTCGTACGCGGGCCTGATCCTTCCGGCGCAGCTGCTGCTCGGACTGGGTATGGGCACGGCCTTCATGCCGGCCATGTCCCTGGCCACGCACGGGGTCGAGGCCCGCGACGCCGGTGTCGCCTCCGCCATGGTCAACACCTCCCAGCAGGTGGGCGGCGCGATCGGCACCGCACTGCTCAACACCATCGCCGCCTCCGCCACCACGGCCTACCTGACGGCCCACGCGGCGGATGCCACCACTCCGGCCGCGCGGAAGCTGCTGCAGGCGCAGGCCATGGTCGACGGCTACACCAGCGCGATCTGGTGGGCGGTCGGCATCCTCGTGATCTCCGCGGGCATCGCCCTGACCCTCATCACCACCGGCCACCAGGGCGGCACGCCGGTGGCCAAGAGCGACGCCACCGGAGCGGACCGGGAGGCCGAGGTGCGAGTCCCGGTGATCGCTCACTGACCGGCCCGGTCGGCGCGACGGCCCAGGTGGTCACCTGAGCCAGGGCAGATCGGCACCCGCCTCGTTCGGCTGAAGCCCCTCGGCGATGATCCGCATGATCTCGCCGAGGGATTTCTGCTGTTCGGTGCTGAGCCGGTCGAAGATCGCCTGGCGTACGGCGGCCACATGCCCGGGTGCCGACTCCTTCAACACCTTGTATCCGGCGTCCGTCAGGATCGCGTTCTGGCCCCGCTTGTCGGAGGGGCAGTCCTCGCGGCGCACCCAGCCGTGCTGTTCGAGTCGGGCCACGGCGTGCGAGAGCCGGGAGCGGGTGATCTTCGCGTTCCGCGCGAGCTCGGTCATGCGCATCCGGCGGCGCGGTGCCTGGGAGAGCTGGACGAGCAGCCCGTAGTAGACGTGCGGCATCTTGGCGTCGCGCTGCAGTTGTCGGTCGAGGTGGTCCTCAAGGAGCATGGTGGCGTGCAGGTACGCCCGCCAGGTGCGCTGTTCTTCGTCGTTGAGCCAGCGCGTGTCTTCGTCGTGGGTCTTCATACATCCACTCTACGAAGCCCATTCTTGAAACTTCAACAAACACTGCGTACTCTCCAATCAAGAGCTTGAGCATTCAAGATTGCGAAGCCTGCTTGGCTTGCGAGCGTCAGGAGCCGCCATGACCGCCGTCGCACCGGAGCGCATGCCCGCCCTCTATCTGAGCCACGGTGCGCCGCCGCTCGCCGACGACGCCGTGTGGCCCGGACAGCTCGCCGCCTGGTCGGCCGAACTCCCGCGGCCCAAGGCTGTACTGATGGTCTCCGCGCACTGGGAAGAGGCCCCGCTCGCCCTGGCCGCCACCGAGACCGTGCCCCTCGTCTACGACTTCTGGGGCTTCCCCGAGCACTACTACCAGGTCCGGTACGCCGCGCCCGGGGCGCCCGAACTGGCCGATGCCGTACGCAAGTTGCTGCGCACCGCCGGCGCGCCCGTGCAGGACATCGAGGAGCGCGGGCTCGACCATGGCGCCTACGTCCCGCTCGTCGAGATGTATCCCGACGCCGACGTCCCCGTTCTGCAGATCTCTCTGCCCACGCTCGACCCGCAGCGTCTGATGGAGATCGGCCGCAGGCTGGCCCCGCTGCGTGACGCGGGCGTTCTGATCGTCGGCAGCGGATTCTTCACGCATAATCTGGCCGCGCTCCGGCAGGGGGGTGTCCCGACCTGGTCGGCGGAGTTCGACGCGTGGGGGCGCGAGGCGCTGGACGCCCAGGACGTGGACGCTCTTCTCGACTTCGCGCACAAGTCACCCGCGGGGCAGCTCGCGCACCCGCGCACGGAACACTTCGCCCCGCTCTTCGTGGCGATGGGTGCGGCCGACGCGACCGGCGAGCTCGGCCGGCAGCGCTCCGTCATCGATGGCTTCTGGATGGGGCTGGCGAAGCGGTCGGTGCAGTTCGGCTGAGCGAGGCCGGCGGGTTCACGGCCGGTTTCGCGGCTGTGGACGTACGGGGCGCTGTGCGTGGCGCGAGCGGACATGAGGGTGCCTCCTGCTCTGTGGGCGGGTGCGCTTGCCCGGGAAGCAAGCTGCTCTCGCACAGTAGGAAGCTCGCGGCGGCGGACGACAGGCTTCCGGAAATGGTTCACGCGTTCGAGTGAGGGCGAACCGTTTCAGCGCCCCGAACGCTCGTCCGACGTGGCAGGCTCGTCAGCAGTCGGGGCCGAGCCGCTGCTCGTACCAGGCCACGTCCCAGTACCGGCCGAACTTCCGGCCCACTTCCGCGTACGTCCCCACGTGCCGGAAGCCGAAGCGTTCATGGAGGTGGACCGATGGGGCATTCGGCAGGGCGATGCCCGCGTATGCACGGTGGACGTCCTCCGTGGACAGGGCGTCGAAGAGATGCGTATAGAGGAGAGTGCCCACGCCGCGGCCTGCGGCGTCCGGGGTGAGGTAGGCGGAGACCTCCACGGAGGTCTCGTACGCCGGCTTCGGTCGGAAGGCGCTGCTGGTCGCGTACCCCAGAATCGGGGAACCCGGGGCCCGCTGCGCAACCAGGAGGCGGTGACGGCCGTCTTCAGGGTGGGAGCGCAGCCACGGCACGCGCCCCTCGGGGGCGAAGGGCGTCGTGTCGAACGTGACGGCGGTCTCACGGACGTAGTGGTTGTAGATCTCCGTGAGGGGCGCGAGGTCGTCCTCGGTACCTGGTCTGACCTGCACCTCTGTCGACTCCTTCGGCATCTCGCCTCCTGGGTGGCGGCGCAGGATACTGCAAGATCAGGAAAATTGTTGAGCGGCTTGGGAATTCTGTCCGGATTCCAGTCGTTGTTTCCATCGGATGCAGGGCACCTGGAACGTGTGCTCTTCGCCACGGGCCGCCTCGGACCCCGCCCCGGAGCCCCGTCAGAACTGCCGACCCACTCAACGCAAGGGAGCACGCATGGCAACCCGTGCCGTCGCCCGTCGTAAGTCTGCAGCCGGATCGGCCGGCAAGACCGACGCGGCCAGCAGTGTTCGCGCCGTAGGCGGCGAGATCGCCGACCGCGACCTGGTCGGCATGTATCTCGACGAGATCGCGCGCACGCCGCTGCTGGACGCCGCTCGCGAGGTCGAGCTGTCGCAGGTGATCGAGGCAGGGGTCTACGCCCAGAAGATCCTCGACGGAGAGGTCGAGGAGGCGAGCAAGGCCGCTGACGGCGCCAGCCGCGAAGAGCTCGAAGCGCTCGTCGCCGACAGTGAGCGCGCCAAGGACATCTTCATCCGCTCCAACCTCCGCCTGGTCGTCGCGGTGGCCCGCCGCTACCCGCGCAGCGGCCTGCCCCTGCTCGACCTGATCCAGGAGGGCAACGCCGGACTGGTCCGTGCCGTCGAGAAGTTCGACTACCGCAAGGGCTTCAAGTTCTCGACGTACGCGACCTGGTGGATCCGCCAGGCCATCACCCGCTCCATAGCCGACCAGTCCCGCACGATCCGCCTCCCCGTCCACCTGGTCGAGGAGCTCGGCCGGATCCGCCGGGTGCAGCGCGAGTTCAACCGTGAGAACGGCAGGGACCCCGAGCACGCCGAGATCGCCGCCGAACTGGGCTCCACGCCGGAGCGGGTCTCCGACGTGCTGGACTGGGCCCGTGACCCGGTTTCGCTCAACATGTCGGTGGATGACGACGGCGACACCCAGTTCGGTGACCTCCTGGAGGACACCTCGGCCGTCTCGCCCGAGCAGTCCGTCCTGACCCTGCTGCGCAGCGAGGAACTGGACGACCTCATAGGCCGGCTCGACCAGCGGACGGCGTCCATCATCAAGATGCGGTACGGCATAGTCGACGGCCGGGAGCGGACCCTCACCGAGGTCGGCAAGGAGCACGGCCTTACGCGTGAGCGGATCCGCCAGATCGAGAAGCACGCACTCCTCGAACTGAAGCGGCTCGCCAGGGACACGGGGTTCGACGCGGCGGCATGAGACAGGCGGGGCAGGCCCTTGGGTAAACGGGGGCCCTGGGGTAAACGGCTTCCGCCCCTCCCGCCCCTCTCACCCCGCTCCCCTCAAGGCCGAGCCCCGGCGCCGTTCCCCCGCGGTGCCGGGGCTCACTTCCGCCGCGCCGTGCGCCCGCACACAGGCAGGACCTACGCGGAAGGGCCGGCCGCACCCCCGGCTGCCCTGCCGAGTCGTGCGCTCAACTCCCGTAGGTGCGCGGACAGTTCGAGTGGGGCGTGGATCGTGAAATCCGCCTCCACCAGGGCCAGGCGGACCGCCAGCCACTCGATGGCGTCCGAGACCGTGGCGCGCAGCCGACAGGTGTCCGGACCCTCGGGGGTCGGCGTGCCCAGGGCTGCGGGGATGCGGGACGCGACGAACTCCGCCGGGGCGGCGAACGTCACGTCGAGCTCGTGCGTCGGCCGGCCGCGCCATATCGCGCGGCGGGTGAACTCCGCCGCGTCGCCCTCCGGAAGGGGCCGCGGGGCGAAGCGGGCGCCGGTTGCGAAGGGCTCGGTGAGGCGGTCGACGCGGAAGGTGCGCCAGGCCTCGCGCTCCAGGTCGTACGCCACCAAGTACCAGCGGCGGCCCGTCGAGACCAGGCGGTAGGGCTCGACCTGGCGGCGGGACTCAGTGCCGTCGCCGGAGCGGTAGTGGAAGCGGAGCTTCTCGGTTCCGGTGGCGGCCGAGGCGATCACGGTGAGCGTCTCGGGTGGGATCGTCGCCCCGTCACCCGCCCCGTAGACCAAGGGAGTTGTGGCGGATTGGAGCGTCGTGACGCGGTGGCGGAGGCGGGACGGAAGTACCTGTTCCAGCTTGGCGAGCGCGCGAACGGAGGCCTCCTCGACGCCCTCCACCGCATGGCCCGCCCCCGCCCGCAGGCCGACGGCGATCGCGACCGCCTCTTCGTCGTCGAGGACGAGAGGAGGCATCGCCTTGCCGGCCGCGAGCCGGTAACCGCCCTCCGCGCCCAGCGTGGCCTGGACCGGATAGCCGAGCTCGCGCAGCCGGTCGATGTCCCGCCGCACCGTCCGGCGGGAGACGCCGAGCCGGTCCGCGAGCTCGCCGCCGGGCCACTCGCGAGGGGTCTGAAGCAGAGAGAGGAGCTGCAGCAGTCGTGCCGGAGTGTCCGTCGTCATGGCATCCATCATGGGCGCCAATGCGGACAAGAACTGACCTAGATGGGACCTAGCTTCACCGCATGAAGACCCGCATGAAGGCCCACGTGAAGACCCGCATGAAGGCCCGCGTGAGAGCACGCGTGAAGACCAGCCCATCCACCACGCCTTCCGTGGCGACGGCTCCGACCTCCTCCGCCGCACCCGGCACCGGGGCCGCACCCGGCACCGGGGCCGCACCCGGCATGGGTGCCGCACCCGGCGACCGGCGGCGCTGGTTCGCGCTGGCCATCGTGATGACGGCGGCGTTCATGGACCTCGTCGACGTGACGATCGTGAACATCGCGCTGCCCTCCATCCAGGCGGACGAGGGCGCCACGTTCAGCCAGATCCAGTGGATCACCGCCGGTTACGCGCTGGCGATGGGCGCGGGCCTCATCACGGGCGGCCGGCTCGGCGACATCTACGGGCGGAAGCGGATCTTCCTCCTCGGCATAGGCGGTTTCACGCTCGCCTCCGCGCTCTGCGGGTTCGCGGCGAGCCCGGAGATGCTCGTCGGCTCACGCATCCTGCAAGGTGCCACGGCCGCGCTGATGGTGCCGCAGGTCCTGTCGATCGTGCACGCCACGTTCCCCGCGCACGAACGCGGCAAGGTCTTCGGCCTGTTCGGGGCGATCGTCGGGCTCGGCGCGGTGTCCGGCCCGATGCTCGGGGCACTGCTCACCGAGTGGAACCTGTTCGGACTCGAATGGCGACCGATCTTCCTGATCAACCTGCCGGTGGGCATAGCCGGGCTGCTCCTCGGCCGGACGTTCATCACCGAGTCCAAGGCCCCGAAGGCGCTCCGCCTGGACCCGATCGGCGTCGTGCTCGTCGTGGCCGGACTGCTCATGCTGCTCTACCCGCTCACGCGCGGGCGCGAGCTGGGCTGGCCGCTGTGGGGGTACGTGCTGATGGGCGGCGCGCTCGTGGTGGGCGCGGCGCTGGTGGCGTACGAGCGGCACAAGGCGCGCAAGGACGGTTCGCCGCTGATCGAGCTGTCGCTGTTCAAGGTGAAGAGCTTCGCTGCGGGCGCTGCCGTGCAGTTGACGTTCGGGCTGGTCAGCGGGGTGTTCTTCCTGGTCTGGACGCTGTATATGCAGGTCGGTCTCGGCTGGAGCCCGCTGCGCGCGGGGGCGACGGGCATACCGTTCTCGCTCGCGGTGTCCGTGGCCGCCGGGATATCGGTGCAGCGTCTTGTGCCGCGCTTCGGCCGCAAGGTGCTGCAGGCGGGCGCGCTGCTGATGGCGACGGGGGTGGTGCTCTACATCTGGGAGGCCGAGCGGTACGGGCAGGGCATCACGTCCTGGCAGATGGCGCTGCCGCTGGTGGTGATGGGCGTCGGCATGGGCCTGATCGTGGCGCCGCTGACCGACGCGGTCCTCTCCGAGGTGCCGCGCGAGCACTCCGGTTCGGCGTCCGGCCTGGTCAACACCGTGATGCAGATGGGCAACGCGCTCGGGCTCGGCCTGGTGTCGGTGGTGTTCTTCGGCGTCATCGACGAGCCGTTGGCCGGGGCCGCCATGGGTGCGGCGTATGCGGACGCGTTCCAGCACGCGCTGTGGTGGGTCGCGGGGGTGCTCGGTGCGATCTTCCTGCTGATGTTCGCGCTGCCGGCGCGGCCTGCGCAGCATGTGGAGGGGGCGGAGGCGGCTTCGGTGGGCGGTGCGTCGGTCGACGGCACACCGTCGACCGGGGGCATACCTGAGCCTGAGCTGGTGCACTGAGCGGCGCGAAAGTCTGTTCCTGCCCGAGAGTCTGTTTCTGTCCGAGCCATGCCCGAATGTGTTTACTTCGCGGCCACCCGGTCGTACCGTGGTGGTGAAACAACACGCTCGGGCATGAATCGGAGCTGAACCCACATGTACGCACCGGAGCGGCAGCAGGAGATCCTCCGCCTCGCACGTGACAGCGGCCGGGTCGACGTGCTGTCCCTCGCCGAGGAGTTCCAGGTCACCGCCGAGACCATCCGGCGCGACCTGAAGGCCCTGGACCGCGCCGGTCTCGTACGACGGGTGCACGGCGGTGCCATACCGGCCGGGCGGCTCGACTTCGAGCCCGACCTCGCCGAGCGCGAGTCCACCGCGGCCGACGAGAAGGACCGCATCGCGCAGGCCGCTGTCGCCGAGCTGCCGGCCGACGGCAGCGTGGTGCTCGACGCGGGTACGACGGTCGCCCGGCTTGCGGCCGCGCTGCCGCTGGAGTCCGGCCTCACCGTCGTCACGCACTCGCTGCCGACCGCGGCCCGCCTCGCCGACCACCCCGGGGTGCAGCTGCACCTCATCGGCGGCCGCGTCCGGCACCGCACCCGTGCCGCCGTCGACGCCTGGGCGCTGCGGGCGTACGGGGAGATCCGCGCGGACGTCGTCTTCCTCGCGGCGAACGGCTTCTCGCCCGAGCACGGGCTGACCACGCCCGACCTCGCCGAGGCCGCCGTCAAGCGTGCCGCTGTCGCCTCCGCCCGCCGCGTCGTCCTGCTCGCCGACTCGGCCAAGCACGGGCAGGAGCACTTCGCCCGCTTCGGCGACCTCGCCGACGTCGACCTGCTGATCACGGACAAGGGTCTCGGTGACGAGGAGACCGCGGCGATCGAACGCGGCGGTACGGAGGTCGTACGTGTATGAACTCCGCAACCTCCCTGAACCCCGTGAACCCCCTGAGTTCCGCAATCCCCCTGAGTGCCGGAGCCCCTCTGAGGGCTGGAACCCCCCTGAGGGCTGGAACCCCCCTGAGCTCGGCGGCGCCCCTGAACACCGCAACCCCTCATGGCCCGTACGAGAAAGCAAGTGCCGGGATGATCCTCACCGTTACCCCGAACCCGTCCCTGGACCGGACCTACGAGGTGCCGGCGCTCGACCGTGGCGAGGTCATCCGGGCCGGCGGCGACCGCATGGACCCGGGCGGCAAGGGTGTCAACGTGTCCCGGGCCGTCGCCGCGGCCGGGCGGCGCACCCTCGCGGTGCTGCCGCTCGGCGGAGCGCCCGGTGACGTCGTCGCCGAACTCCTCGGTGAGCAGGGCATCGAGGTCGCGCCCGTCGCCGTCGCGGGCCAGACCCGCTCCAACATCTCGCTCGCCGAGCCCGACGGCACCCTCACCAAGATCAACGCGGCCGGGCCGGCGCTCTCCGCCGACGAGTCCGAGGCGCTGCTCGCCGCGGTCCGCGACCGGTCCGCGGGCGCCACCTGGATCGCCTGTTGCGGCAGCCTGCCGCGCGGCCTGCGGCCTTCCTGGTACGCCGAGTTGGTGGCCCGAGCGCACGCCGCGGGCGCGCGGATCGCCCTCGACACCTCCGGCCCGGCGCTGCTCGCCGCGCTGGGCGAGCGCCCCGATGTGGTCAAGCCCAACGCCGAGGAGCTCGCCGAGGCCGTCGGGCGTCCCCTCGCCACCGTCGGCGACGCGGTCAAGGCCGCCGAGGAACTGCGGCAGCTCGGCGCCCGTGCCGTGCTCGCCAGCCTCGGCGCCGACGGCCAGTTGCTCGTCGACGACTCCGGCGCGCAGTTCGCGAGCGCCCGCGTCGGGACCGTACGCAGCAACGTCGGCGCCGGTGACGCCTCGCTCGCCGGCTTCCTCATCGCCGGCGGCGACGGCCCCGAGGCGCTGGCCTCCGCCGTGGCGCACGGCGCGGCCGCCGTGCAGCTGCCCGGCAGCGTGATGCCCACGCCCGCCGACCTGGACCCGTCCGCCGTGACCGTCACGGCCGACGTACCGCTGGATCGCGTACTGACGGAGCCCGTGTCATGAGCGCCCCACTCCTGAACCGTTCCCGGCGGATGCGTACGAACGCGCTCCCCGGTTCGCCGTACCCCGTCCCCATTCCCGTCCCCGTTCCCGTCCCCGTTCCCGTCCCCACCGCTGTCCCCACCTCTGTCCCCACCCTCGTCCCCACCCCCGCCCGTCGGGCGATATGCGCGCGAAGGAGCCCGCGATGAGCGAGATGATCACCGCGGACCTGGTCGACCTCGACCTGTCCGCCGACACCAAGGAAGCGGCCGCCCGTGCCCTGGCCGAGCGGATGGTCGCTCAGGGCCGGGTCGCGGATCTTGACGGCTTCCTCGCCGATGTGGCCGCCCGCGAGGCGCAGATGCCGACCGGTCTCGACGGCGGCATCGGCATCCCGCACTGCCGCAGCGCCCATGTCACCGAGCCGACCCTCGCGTTCGGACGCGCGTCCCAGCGCATCGACTTCGGCGCCGCCGACGGCCCCGCCGACCTGGTGTTCCTCATCGCCGCGCCCGCCGGTGCCGACAGCGACCACCTCACCATCCTTTCGTCGCTCGCCCGCCAGCTGATGAACGCCGAGTTCACCGGCGCCCTGCGCTCGGTGGACGACGCGGGGCACGCGGCGGCGCTGATCCGCGGCGATGCGACACCGGCGGAGGCTTCGGACTCCGGTACGGACGAGGGCGTGGATTCCGGTACGAATGAGAGCTCGGATTCCCGTACGGACGAGAGCTCGCATTCCGCTACGGACGAGGGCCCGGTTTCCCGTACGGGCGAGAGCTCGGTTTCCCCTACGGAACCCGCCCCGGGCGACACCCCCTTCAAGATCGTCGCAGTGACCTCCTGCCCGACCGGCATCGCCCACACGTATATGGCCGCCGAGTCCCTGGAGAGCGCCGGTCGCGAGGCCGGGGTCGAGGTCGTCGTGGAGACGCAGGGCTCGGCCGGCTTCGCCCGGCTCGACCCGGCGGTGGTGGCCGCCGCCGACGGCGTGATCTTCGCGCACGACGTGCCCGTACGGGACAAGGAGCGGTTCGCCGGAAAGCCCACCGTCGACGTGGGCGTAAAGGCGGGCGTCAACCGCCCCGCCGAGCTGATCGCCGAGGTGCGCGGCAAGGCCGAGCGCGGCGAGGTCTCCTCGGGCGCCGCCGCCGACACCCCCGTGGAGCGAGCCGGAGACGCGGGCGACAGCTACGGCACCAAGCTGCGCAAGTGGCTGATGTCCGGCGTCAGTTACATGGTTCCGTTCGTCGCCGCCGGCGGCCTCCTCATCGCGCTCGGCTTCGCCATCGGCGGCTACGAGATCGACCAGGCCAAGTCCGTCGCCGAGCACTTCGTCTGGACCGAGGCCGCGAGCTGGGCCGCGCTGCTGTTCCAGGTCGGCGGGCTCGCCTTCTCCTTCCTGGTGCCGGTGCTCGCCGGGTACATCGCGTACGGCATGGCGGACCGGCCGGGTCTGGTGCCGGGCTTCGTCGGCGGTGCGGTCGCCGTGAACATCGAGGCCGGATTCCTCGGCGGTCTGGCGGCCGGTCTCATCGCGGGTGCGACGGTCATGGCGATCCAGAAGGTGCGGATCCCGGCCGTGCTGCGCGGCATCATGCCGGTGGTGGTGATCCCGCTGATCTCCGCGGCGGTGGTCGGCTTCCTGATGTTCCTGGTGGTCGGCAAGCCGATCGCCTCCCTGCAGGGCGGCCTCAGCAACTGGCTGGAGTCCCTCACCGGCGCCAACGCGATCATCCTCGGCGTCATCCTCGGCATGATGATGTGCTTCGACCTGGGCGGCCCGCTCAACAAGGTCGCGTACGCCTTCGCCGTCGGCGGACTCGGCGCCAACGCGACCGAGGGCAACCTGAAGGTCATGGCGGCAGTGATGGCGGCCGGCATGGTGCCGCCGCTGGCCATGGCCTTGGCGACCACCGTGCGCGGCAGGCTGTTCACCAAGGCCGAGCGGGAGAACGGCAAGGCGGCCTGGGTGCTCGGCGCCTCCTTCATCACGGAGGGCGCCATTCCGTTCGCGGCGGCCGACCCGCTGCGTGTCATTCCCGCCTCGATGGTGGGCGGCGCGGTCACCGGCGCCCTGTCGATGGGCTTCGGCGCGACGCTGCAGGCTCCGCACGGCGGCATGTTCGTGGTCCCGCTGATCGGCCAGCCGCTGCTGTACCTGGTGGCGATCGTCGCCGGTACGTGTGTCACGACGGGCCTGGTCGTCCTGCTGAAGGGGATGCGCGGGATCGACCCCGAGCAGACTTCGGCCACGGCGGACGAGGCGACGTCCGCGAAGGCCGCCGAGCCGGTGAAGAAGTCGGTGAAGGAGCCGGTGGCGGCGGCCTGAGCAAGGGGTGCGACAGGTCTGCGACAGATCTGCGAGATAGGTCGCTTCGAGCGCGGTCCCGTACGTCGCCGGCGTCTCCCTGCCCCTTCTGCACCGCCAGCACGCGCATCCGGCCGAGCCGGTGGAACTCCCGGCCGCCAGCTGACGGGCCGCCGCGGCTGAGAAGTGAGCCCGGCGGCCCGGCGGCCCGGTGTCCTGTGCGCGTACGCCGCAACGCGTAAGCCTCCGCACGTACGCCTCAACTCGTACGAGAAGCCCGCCGCTTCATCGCCGTACGTGCTGCCGTCTCGCTGACGTACACCTCGCACATGTGGCGGCCGTCCGGCGTGGCCGTGTGCTCGACCTCCCAGAGGCTGACCTCGCGGCCGTCGGCGAGCAGGAACGCGTGCTCGTAGAGCGCGAAGCAGAGGCCGGGCGTGCCCGTCCGGCAGGGGTTGCCGAAGGCCTGCGTGATCTGGTGCGCGAGCGCGGTGCGCAGCAGCAGCGTCGTGTCCGTGTCCGGCCGGTCGGTGTTCTCCGCGCGGCGGAGGAGGCGCCGGGCGTGGTCGGCGGAGTCGTCCAGCGCGTACGACCGCTGGATCGGGGCGGGGGACGCGATCAGCTGGACGGGGTCGAACGTCGGCGGTTCGCAGCCGGGGATGCGGCCCTCCGCGGCGTCCGGGCAGGCGGGGCCGCAGGTGTCGCTCGGGAGCAGACGGGACGCGGCGATATGCGCCTCTTCCTCGTCCGCGTAGAGCTCGTGGAGGGTCTCTGCGCTCGGAGTGCCGCCCGGTCCGGTGTTGTGCTCCAACTCCCAGAGCGTGAGCGCCTGGCCGTCGGCGAGCAGGAACGTGTGCCGGTGCGTCTCGAGGTGCAGGCCGGCGCTGTGGTGGGCGGAGCGCAGCGAGCTGTCGAAGGTGAGGGCCGACTCAAGCAGGGCTATCGTCTCGTCGGGCAGCTCGAAGGAGTTCAGGGCCCGCCCGAGCAGCCCTTCGAGGTGCTCCTCCGGTGTCTCCGGTGTCTCCGGCGTCTCCGGTGTCTCGTACGGAACGCTCAAGGCATACTCCCGGCGTCGCTCGCGTCGCTGCATGTCACCTTGTGACCGCTCACCGTAGCCCCTCGGCGGAACATCATGCCCGGGGTTCTGGAAAACGTACGGGCCTCCGTCGAAGTTCCCGCACGCCTGTCGGACCACGGCACCGTTACTCGATCACCTCCCTGTTACAGGTCTCCGTGCGGGCCCCCGTACAGGTCTCCGTACGACGGAAACACCCCGCCCGGTCCGTCGACCGTCTCCGCGGCCTCGACCGCCCGGACGATCGCGCGGGTGACCGTGTCCGCGCCCGCCGCCAGGATCGCGTTGACCGCATTAAGTTGCTCCAACTCATCCTGGGGCAAGGGGTGTTCGCCGGTGGCCAGGGTGAACGCGGTGTCCCCGTCGTGCAGCAGGTGCACCGGCCGGATGGCGCGTGCGAAGCCGTCGTGGCTGGTGCCCGCGAGCTTCTGGGCCTGCGCCCGGCTGAGCGTGGCGTCGGTGGCGACGACGGCGAGCGTGGTGTTGAGCTTCGGACGCCCGGGCTCCGTCGGCGCCGTCGCTGCGGTCGCTTCCGTCACTGCGGTCGCTTCCGTCGCTGTCGTCACTGCCGTTGCGATGCTGGGTTCACCGCCGTTCTGGCGGCGCGCGGTCTCCGTCTGCGCCTCCGCGAGCCGGGCTCGCGCGCGGGCGTGCACCTCGGGCGCCGGGCGCTCGACCGGCCCCGCGCCGTCCTCGAAGTACCGCCCGTACAGCACCCCGGACGACGCATCCGCCACCGAGCCAGCGGCGTTCACCACTACCAGCGCGCCGACTGTGTGCCCCGAACCCAGGCGCACGCTCGCCGTCCCCACGCCCCCTTTCATTCCTCCCGCCACGGCACCGGTCCCGGCGCCGACGCTGCCCTGTGTCACCTCGGCCGAGGCCCGCTCCACCGCCTCGCGCCCGAGCTCCGCACCCGGACGCGCCTGCCAGTCGCCGCCCCGCCCCAGGTCGAAGAGGCAGGCTGCGGGCACCACCGGCACGACCCGGCCGGGCCCGCCCACCGGCACGCCCCGCCCGTGCTCCTCCAGCCACCCCATGACCCCGGCCGCAGCGTCGAGCCCGTACGCGCTGCCGCCAGTGAGCACCACCGCGTCGATGCGCTGCACGAGGTTGCGCGGGTCGAGCGCGTCCGTTTCCCGTGTGCCGGGGCCGCCGCCGCGTACGTCCACGGCCGCGACCGCCCCGCCGGCCGGTGCGAGGACGACGGTCGTACCCGTGAGCCAGCCGTCCCCGACGCGACTCGCGTGCCCGACCCGGAGGCCGCCCACATCGGTGAGCGAATCCTTGCCGCCGGTTCGGCCCGCCCTGTTCTTCGAGCTGCTTGAGGAGTCCATGGACGCACCTTACGGATCAGGGGAGTTGGGGCGGGAGGAGCTGGTCGTCCGCGTGGCACGGCCGGCGGGTCCGACCAGTCGGTGCGGCCGGCTCGCCCGGGACCTAGGACACGTCCAAAGACGGCCCTTGGGCAACGCGCGGTCACGACCAATTGCTCTGATTCCTCTCCTGTTCCGCAGACACCCTGAATGAGTAAGGCATCCTCCTCACCCCCAGGAACCACGCCATGAGTCCTGCCGTAAGGGAAGAAGTGGCCACAAGTGCCGGGCGGTCGTACGACCTCGCGCAATACCGGCCCGGACGCACCATCACCGACTGGGAACCGGAGAACGAACTCTTCTGGAAGTCCATCGGAAAGCGGGTCGCCGCCCGCAATCTGTGGATAGCCGTCCCCGCCCTTCTCGTCGCCTTCGTGGTGTGGCAGGTGTGGAGCGTCACCGCAACGAACCTCAAGGACGTCGGCTTCGGCTTCAGTACCTCGCAGCTGTTCTGGCTGACGGCGATCCCAGGTCTGACCGGCGGTACGGCCCGGATCTGCTACACCTTTCTCGGCCCCAAGATCGGCCAGCGCACTTTCACCGCCCTTTCCACGGTCGTTCTGATCGTCCCGCTGATCTGGCTCGGATTTGCGATCCAGGACACCTCGACCTCCTTCACGGAAATGGCGATGATCGCCGCGCTCTGCGGCGTGGGCGGCGCCAATTTCTCCTCCTCCCTCGCCAATATCGGCTTCTTCTTCCCGAAGTCGCAGAAGGGCAACGCCACCGGCATCAACGGCGGCCTCGGCAACCTCGGCGTCTCCGTCGTCCAGCTGCTCACCCCGATCGTCATCACCAGCTCGGTCGTCGCCGTCGGCTCGGCCCAGCACAAGGCGGACGGCTCGCCGGTGTACCTGCAGAACGCCGCGTTCGTGTGGGTCCCGGTGCTGATCGTGCTGGCGCTCGTCGCCTGGTTCGGCCAGAACAACCTGAAGTCGGCGTCGACCTCCTTCCGCCAGCAGAAGATCATCTTCAGGCGCAAGCACAACTGGCTGATGACCTGGGTCTACGTCGGCACCTTCGGCTCCTTCATCGGCTTCGCCGCCGCCCTGCCGATGCTGATCAAGACGACCTTCCCGGACTACTCGGTCGCGACGTACGCCTGGATGGGCCCCGCACTCGGCGCCCTGGCGCGCTGGGCCGGCGGCTGGATCGCCGACAAGCTGGGAGGCGCCCGCGTCACCATCCTTTCCTTCGCCGGCATGGCCCTCTCGATCATCGGTGTCATCAACTTCCTGCCCGCAGGCTCAGGTTCGGGCAACTCCACCGGCAACTTCACCGGCTTCTTCCTCTGCTTCCTCGCCGCGTTCTTCTTCTCCGGCATCGGCAACGGCTCGACGTTCCGCCAGATCCCGGTGATCTTCCGCAACCAGCACCTGAGGGGCCTGACCGAAGGCACCCCGGAGTACGCCAGGGCCCTGAAGCAGACCGAGATGGAGTCCGGCGCGGTCACCGGCTTCACCGCCGGCGTCGCCGCCTACGGCTTCTTCTTCATCCCGGCGCTCTTCGCCAACTTCTCGGTGACCAGCGCGATGTGGGGCTTCGTCGCCTTCTACGTCAGCTGCATCGCGGTCACCTGGTGGTTCTACGCCCGCAAGGGCGCCGAGTCGCCCTCCTGACCGGCGCGCGGCCACTCACGAGGCGGGTCCCTTCGGGGGCTCGTCCCGTGGCCGTACGCCCCGTGGCCGTAAGCCTCGTCGCCGTAAGCCCCGTGGCCGTAAGTCCCGGAGGATCACGGGTCCTCCGGCTCGAAACAGGGGACCATCGCCGAGCCAAATGATCGATCAACGGGAGTGCAATGGAGGGGAGCGCAGGCACAGCGAGCGGAAGGCGTGCACGATGACCGCAACTCCCTTGGAGGAGACGGCGAAAACTCCCTTGGAGAAGACGGCGAACGGCGAGGCCTGGGAGGGCTTCAAGGGCGGGCTGTGGCGCGACGCCGTCGACGTCCGCGACTTTGTCCAGCAGAACTACACCCCGTACGAGGGCGACGCCTCCTTCCTCGCCGGCCCCACCGAGCGCACCACCGCCCTCTGGGACCAGCTCCTCGCGATGTTCCCGAAGGAGATCGAGCAGGGCGTCCACGACGTCGACGTACAGACCCCCTCCCGCATCGACGCCTTCCGGCCCGGCTTCATCGACCCCTCCAAACGACATCTCCCTCCCCGCCGCCACCGGCCGGGAGGCCGTCCAGTGGCTGTACTTCGCGTACCTCGCCGCCGTGAAGGAGCAGAACGGCGCGGCCATGTCGATCGGCCGCATCGACGCCTTCCTCGACGTCTATCTCCAGCGCGACATCGACAACGGCGTCCTCACCGAGGAGCGGGCGCAGGAGTTCATCGACGACTTCGTCATCAAGCTCCGCATCGTCCGCTTCCTGCGCACCCCGGAGTACAACGAGCTGTACTCCGGCGACCCGGCCTGGTCACCTGGTCCATGGCGGGCATCGGCGCGGACGCCCGCCCGCTGGTCACGCGGACCACGTTCCGCGCCCTGCAGACCCTCTACAACCTGGGCCCGGCCCCCGAGCCGAACCTCACCGTCCTCTGGTCGCGGCAACTTCCGCAAGGTTTCAAGGACTTCGCCGCGCGGGTCGCCATCGACACGTCGGCCCTCCAGTTCGAGTCCGACGACCTGATGCGCCCCAAGTACGGCGATGACACCGCGATCGCCTGCTGCGTCTCCGCGATGGCGGTCGGCAAGCAGATGCAGTTCTTCGGCGCCCGCGTCAACGTAGCCAAGGCCCTTCTGTGAGCCACCCCTCAGCTGCGGCCCCGGTGCCGGGCCCTCACCCCGGCACCGGGCGCCGCTGACCTCAACTCCGCCGAGGAACAGTGGAGTTACGCCATGACCGTCCTGCTCGACCAGAACCTCGCAGCCCTCGGCGCCGCCACCCTCGCGGGTGCCGCCAAGCACCGCCCGATCGAGGGCACGGTGCACTCCTGGGACCTGTCGTCCGGCGTGGACGGCCCCGGCAGCCGCTTCGTCACGTTCCTCTCCGGCTGCCCGCTCACCTGCCTGTACTGCCACAACCCCGACACCTGGCGGATGCGCAACGGGAAGCGCACCTCGGCGGACGACGTGGTCAAGGAGGCCGCGAAGTACACCGGGTTCATCGCGGCGGCCGGCGGTGGCGCCACCGTCAGCGGCGGTGAGCCGCTGCTGCAGCCCGTCTTCGCCGGGGAGCTGCTGCACCGTTTCAAGCACGAACTCGGCCTGCACACCGCCCTGGACACCTCGGGCTTTCTCGGCGCCCGCGCCACCGGCGCCCTGCTGCGGGACGTCGACCTGGTGCTGCTCGACATCAAGTCCTGGAACCGGGGGACCTACGAGAAGGTGACCGGACGGCCCCTGCAGCCCACCCTGGACTTCGCCCGGCGCCTCGCCGACCTCGGCAAGGAGGTGCACGTCAGGTTCGTGCTCGTCCCCGGTCTGACCGACGACCCGGCGAACATCGAGGGAGTGGCCACCTTCGCCGGCGGGCTTGGCAACGTCGCGCGCGTGGACGTGCTGCCCTTCCACAGGCTGGGGGAGGGAAAGTGGCAAGCGCTCGGCATGAACTTCACGCTGCACGACACCCCGTCGCCCACCCCCGAGCAGCTCGCTCTGGCGAAGGAGATCTTCGAGGCCCACGGCCTGAAGGCGGTGTGAAGCCGGAGTCGCAGCCGGAGCCGGAGCCGGAGCCGGGGCTGGAGCTGGGGCTGGACCCAGAGCTGGACCCAGAGCTGGACCCAGAGCTGGACCCAGAGCTGGACCCAGAGCAGCGCCCGCCGGGTCGCCGGAGCCGTATCCTGGAGGCATGAGCAGCGCCGCCCCCGCACCCGGACCGCGAGACGCGAAGACCGGGCCCGAGCCGAAGGCCAAGCCGGCCCCGGCCCTGAACTTCGACGATCCGCTGGACCAGCAGTCCGCGGACGACACGGACCGAGGGTGGGGCGAGCGGCCCAGCGGCAGCGACAGCGCCTCCGACCTGGCGCGCTTCCTCGACGAGAAGCCGCCCCACCACCTCTGAGCGTCCGCTACTTGCTGGTGTCCACCGGACCGTCGCCGGAGCCACCGCCGTCCCCGGCACCACCTGTCCCGGAAGCGCCACCACCGGGACCGCCGCGCTGGGCGACCAGCGCGTCCCGGATCTCCTTGAGCACCTCCAGCTCGGAGACCTCCAGCGTCTCCTGGACGCCCTCCTTGGCCTTCCGCCGCGCCTCCGCCTTGGCGAGGTACTTCGACATCGGCAGGACCATGAGGAAGTAGACGACCGCGGCGGTGATCAGGAAGCTGAGCGTCGCGCTGAGGACTGTGCCCCAGTTGATCGGGATGCCGGAGATGACGTCCCCGGTCTCCGGGTCCGTCTCGCAGGGGCCCTTCAGGCAGGAGCTGTAGCTTTCCAGGTCCTTCGTGCCGAAGGCGCCGACCAGCGGGTTGATGACGCCCTTCACCACCGCGTTCACGATGTTCGTGAACGCCGCACCGATGACGACCGCGACGGCCAGGTCGATCACGTTCCCACGCGTCAGGAACGCTTTGAAGCCTTCCCAGACGCCCGGCTTCTTCTCCTCGCTCACCACGGAGCCTTTCTTCGTATGTGCGATTGACCGTGCAATTAGGCCCGGCACATGTGAGGTGCGTCCAATCCGCTGACACGATCAGGTGAGTTGACGAAAAGTGCGTGCGGGTCAGCACAGGACCACCGCCAGACGGGAGTTGGCGCCCGCACCGGCCAACTTCACCGCATCCGCGCGCGGTACGGAGAGCACGATCAGCGCGCCGCCCTCCAGGGACGCCTGCTCGCCGGCCGAGACATCCGTGACGCGTGCGCCCGAGGTCACGCGGGTGGCTCGGGCGCCGGAGGTGGGGGCCGCGATGACGTCGACGCGGTCGCCGGGGCGCAGCAGCCGTACGGTCTCCGCGTCCGCGATGCGTACCGGGGCGCGCACGAGATCAGGGGCGGAGGGCCCGCCCGGTTTCGCCGAGGGCGTGGTGCGTTCGCCCTGGTCCTCCGCCGGGCGGTCCGGCGGCCCGGCGAACCCCTGCGGTCCCGCAGCCGCGAGCGCGGCCGCGGCCATCGCGAGCCCCGCGGCCACGGTGCGACGGTTACGGCTGCGGCGCAGAGCACCCCGCAGCCGGCCGCCGCGCACCCGCAGCGGAGGAAAGTGCGGAACCTCGCACGTGGGCGGAACCGGAGTCGGCGTGGAGGGAGGAGGCACCGAGTGAGGAGGAAGCGGGGGAGGGGCTGGAGGAGGGATCGGAGGAGGGACCGGGGGAGAGGTGTGGGCGCTGGAGCGCGAGGGCATGGCAACCACCGCCTGCCGTAGGGGAATTCGCCTGAACGCCCCTCACGATCCACGGTTCCGGCCGATCCCGCCCGGCCCTGTGGACAACCTCGCGGTTGTGGACAACTCCCTCACCCGAAGGGGAAGTTCCGGCCCCACCCCCCCGTACGAGGACCCTCAGGGCAGCTCGATCCCCAAGTCCCACCCGTCGTGCGCCCGCGTGCACAGGCAGTCCCGCTCGTCGGCCGCCGGAAGGCCCGCCACCACGTCGAACAGCACGTCCCGCAGCCGGGCCACGTTCTCGCCGAAGACCTTCAGGACCTCCGCGTGCGAGACGCCCTCGCCGGTCTCCGCGCCCGCGTCCAGGTCGGTGACGAGGGACAACGACGTGTAGCAGAGGGCCAGTTCGCGGGCGAGCACCGCCTCGGGGTGCCCGGTCATGCCCACCACCGACCAGCCGGCGGCCGCGTGCCACTGCGACTCGGCGCGGGTGGAGAAGCGCGGGCCCTCCACGACGACCATGGTGCCGCCGTCCACCGCCGCCCAGTCGCGGGCGCGGGCCGCCTTCAGGGCGACGCTGCGGCCCTCGGGGCAGTACGGGTCGGCGAACGTCGTGTGCACCACGTTCGGGATGCTGCCGTCGGGCCGCGGCACCCCGTCGAAGTACGTCTGTACGCGGCTCTTCGTACGGTCGACGAGCTGATCGGGCACGAGCAGCGTCCCCGGGCCGTACTCGGGGCGGAGCCCGCCCACCGCGCAGGGGCCGAACACCTGGCGCACGCCCACGGAGCGCAGCGCCCACAGGTTGGCGCGGTAGTTGATCCGGTGCGGCGGCAGATGGTGGCCGCGGCCGTGGCGGGGCAGGAACGCCACCTTCCGGCCGGCGATCTCGCCGAGGAACAGGGAGTCGCTCGGCTCGCCGTAAGGGGTGCTGACCTGGATCTCGGTGACGTCGTCGAGGAACGAGTAGAAACCCGAGCCGCCGATGACGCCTATGTCCGCGGACGCCGCAGCGCCACCGTTGTGTGCGTTCGCCATGCGCAGCAGCGTAGTGCAGCCGGGATCTCCGGGGGCAGGCATGCCGAAAGCCCCGCGGTCGGCTGACCTGCGGGGCTCCCGGAACGTGTGGTGCGGGCCGGTCAGGCCGCGGAGCTGCTGCTTCCGGTCGAGCTGGAGGAGCTGGACGACGAGGAACCGGCGGTCGATGAGCCCGACGACGAGCTCGTCGACGACGAAGAGCCGGAGTCCGAGGACGCCGTGGACGTCGACGAGGCGGACTTCGACGCGGACGCCGCGGGCGTGCTGCTCGACGACGAGTTGCGGCTGTCATTGCGGTAGAAGCCGGAACCCTTGAAGACGATGCCGACCGCCGAGAACACCTTCTTGAGGCGTCCGCTGCAGCCGGGGCACTCGGTCAGGGCGTCGTCGGTGAACTTCTGCACCGCCTCAAGGCCCTCGCCGCACGCGGTGCACTGGTACTGATAGGTCGGCACTTGCTTCCTCCTGGCACTCTCACTCGATGAGTGCTAACGACGGTCCATAGTGACGTATTCCTCGGGATCAGTCCACTGCCACGGGCGAGCGGTGACCGACGCCACGTGCCACGGTCCGGCTCTTCACGGCCGGAGCGAGGCGGGAGCGCAGGGCGACGAGGGTCAGCAGCGCGAGCACCGTACCGGCCATCGGCACCAGGAATCCGGCGCTCGCACCATGGGCGTCGGCAAGCCGGCCGGTCAGCGTGACGGCGCCGGCCTGACCGAGCGCCACCGCACCCGTGAGGAGCGTGAACGCCTCGGTCCGCGCGGAGGCCGGAACCAGGCTCTCCACGAGCGTGAACCCGGAGATCAGCGCGGGCGCGATGCACATGCCGACGAGCAGTCCCAGTACGGCGAAGAGCGCCACGGAGTGCACCGTCCACAGCATGGACGCGGTGACGGCCAGGGCGGCGTACCCGACGAGGAGGCGGCGGCGCGGGCCGACCTTCCAGGCGATGGCTCCGCAGGCGATCCCGGCGAGCATGTTGCCCGCGGCGAAAATGCCGTACAGGAGGCCGTTGACGCCGGGCTGGCCGGCTTCTTCGGCGAAGGCGGTGAGGGCGACCTGCATGCCGCCGAAGACCGAGCCGATGCCGAGGAACGCGACCGCGAGGACGCGCGCACCGGGCACGGAGAACGCGGAAACGTGCTCCACGCGCGCGTGGCCGGCGAGCGCACCGTGCGCCGCGGGCTGGGTGTCGCGCTGCGCGGCGAAGAGCAGACCGCCGGCCAGGGTCAGCGCGGCCTGGGCGGCGAGGCCCGCTCCGGGGTGGACGAAGGTGCACAGGGCGGTGGCGAGCACCGGGCCGACCACGAACGTGAACTCGTCCGTGACGGATTCAAAAGCGGCCGCAGTGGGCGTCAGCGCACGCCGCTCGGGGTGGTCGAGGACGGCCGCCCAGCGGGCCCGCACCATCGGCCCGGCCTGCGGCACCGAGGCGCCGACGGGCACAGCGGCGACGAAAAGCGCCCACAGGGGCGCGTCGGCGAGGGCGAGTGCGGCGAGGGCGATCACCGAGACGGCGTTCACGAGGACGCCGGGGATCAGGACGGCGGCCTGGCCGTAGCGGTCGGTGAGCTTGCCGCTCTGCGGGGCGCACAGCGCCATGGAGACGCCCGCGACGGCGGCGACGGCGCCCGCGCTGCCGAACGAGCCGGTGGTGTGCTGGACGAGCAGGACGATCGACATGGTCAGCATCGCGAACGGCTGACGCGCGGCGAAGCCGGGCAGGACGAACGAGAGGGCGCGGGGTGTGCGCAGGAGTTGTCCGTACCCGGGGCGGGAGGTGGAGTTGACCGCGGATTCCACGGTCCTTGCCTTTCTGCTGCCTGGTGGCGGGCCCGTGTGGCGGCGCCGAGAGCTGTCCTCTTGCGCAGAAGAACGTCGGTGATACCCGGTCCACTGCGGGGGACCGCGGCCGCCGTGCGGTCGCGCCAGCTCTGCTTCAGACAGAGGTGGTTCGATTCGTTGTGCCTTGATTGTACGGGGCGGCGGCCGCATACGCCTCCGAATGAGGGGGATCACACAGTCTGAGCCTGCGATTGACGGGCGCCACCAGGAGGGCCGGCCCCGAAACCGGCACCCGACCGGGACTACGAGGACGGCCCGCCCGTGCCGAGCCAGCCCGCCAGCTTGCCGCCCTGCCCGACCGCGCGCAGCCGCCGCTCGGTGGCGTCCCGCACCGGGTCGGTGGTGACGACGAGCAGTTCGTCGCCGCGCCGGAGCACGGTGGCCGGGGTGGGCACGAACGACTGCTTGTCCCGTACGACGAGGGTGACGGCGGCGCCGGCCGGCAGCCGCAGCTCCGCGACCTCGACGCCGTGCATCTTGGACTTCTCGGGGATTGTCATCGAGAGCAGGTGCCCGCGCAGCCGCTCAAGGGGCGCGGACTCGACGCCGAGGTCGGCCGCCTCCTCGCCCCGGCCGACCCCGAGCGCCTTGGCGAGCCAGGGCAGGGTCGGGCCCTGGATGAGGGTGTAGACGACGACCAGGACGAAGACCATGTTGAAGATCTTTTCGCTGCCCTGGACGCCGGTCACCATCGGAATGGTCGACAGGATGATGGGCACCGCGCCGCGCAGGCCGGCCCAGGACATCAGGGCCTTCTCCGGCCAGGGCATCCGGAACGGCAGCAGCACGAGGAAGACCGAGACCGGCCGCGCGAGGAGGGTCAGGACCAGGCCGATGAGGATGGCGGGCACGATGTCGTCGAGCATCTTGTGCGGCGTGACGAGCAGGCCGAGCAGGACGAACATGCCGATCTGCGCGATCCAGCCGACCCCGTCGGCGAAGCCCCGGGTGGCCGGCCAGTGCGGCAGCTTGGAGTTGCCGAGCACCACCGCTGCCAGATAGACGGCGAGGAAGCCACTGCCGTGCGCCAGTGCGCCGGCCGCGTACGCCGACACCGCGATGGCCATCACGGCGATCGGGTAGAGGCCCGAGGCGGGCAGGGCGACGTGCCGCATCCCGTATGAGCCGAGCCAGCCCACCGCGAGGCCGATGGCGGCGCCGATGGCCAGCTCCAGGGCGATCTTGCCGACGAGGAGGTACCACTCGTCGATGGGGCCGGTGGTGGAGAACGCGACGACGAGGATGACGACGGGGGCGTCGTTGAAGCCGGATTCCGCTTCGAGCACGCCGGTGATGCGCGAGGGCAGCGGCACCTTGCGCAGCACGGAGAAGACCGCGGCGGCGTCGGTGGACGAGACGACCGCGCCGATGATGAGGGCCTGGCGCCAGTCGAGCCCGACGAGATAGTGCGCGCCCGCGGCCGTGATGCCCACGCTCACCGCGACGCCGAGCAGCGACAGCAGAGCTGCCGCCGGCAACGCGGGCTTGATCTCCTTCCACTTGGTGCCCAGACCGCCCTCGGCCAGGATCACCACCAGCGCGGCATAGCCGATCACCTGGGTCAACTCGGCATTGTCGAACACGACGTTGCCGAATCCGTCCTGGCCGATCGCAATCCCGATCCCCAGATACAGGAGCAGGCTCGGCAGGCCGCTGCGCGAGGAGACGCGCACGGCCGCGACCGCGATGAGCAGGACGAGGGAGCAGACGAGAAGGAGCTCGTTGAGCTGATGAACAGTCAGTGGCCGTTCCTTTCAGGGGCGCGGGACTTGGCGCGTAAGAGCGGGGTACTTCGTTACCTTACCTAATCGTTAACGCTTCCTTGATGTCGATCGGATATCGGACTCCGCGGCCGAAACGTCCCCGGCAACTGCTGCCGGCCGGAGTTGTCCACACCGAGTCCGAGGCTGTCATTGCCTCGTCCTATGGTTGCTCCCAGCACTTCCCGGACCGCAGAGCCAGCTCGGCCGACCAGCCCGCTCGAAGGACAGCAAGGACAGCGATGCCCGCCAATGAAAGCGCCTCTTCCGGCCAGAAGACCGGCAAGAAGAAGGGGCGACGTGCCCGCCTCGTCGTGATTGCACTGGTCCTTGCCGTCGTCGCGGGCGTGGCCTTCGGCGCGTACTGGAGCGTCAGTACGGTGCGTGCCTCGCTGCCGCAGACCAAGGGCTCGATCCAGCTCGACGGCCTGGCAGGCCCGGTCGACGTCCGCCGTGACAGCAACGGCATCCCGCAGGTCTACGCCTCCTCGGACGAGGATCTGTTCATGGCCCAGGGGTATGTGCAGGCGCAGGACCGCTTCTGGGAGATGGATGTCCGGCGCCACATGACCTCCGGTCGGCTCTCCGAGATGTTCGGCAAGAGCCAGGTCGAGACCGATGAATTCCTGCGCACCCTCGGCTGGCACCACGTCGCACAGCGGGAGTACGACACCAAGCTGACCCCGGAGACCAAGAAGTACCTCCAGGCGTACGCCAAGGGGGTCAACGCGTACCTGGAGGGCAAGGACGGCGCGGACGTCTCCGTCGAATACGCGGCCCTGGGCTTCACCAACGACTACAAGATCGAGAAGTGGACGCCGGTCGACTCGGTGGCCTGGCTGAAGGCCATGGCCTGGGACCTGCGCGGCAACATGCAGGACGAGATCGACCGCTCCCTGATGCACAGCCGCCTCGGCCCGAAGCAGATCCAGGACCTGTACCCGGACTATCCGTACGACCTGCACAAGCCGATCGTCGAGGAGGGCGGTCTCGCCGCGGGCTCCAAGACGTACGACCCCGAGGGGAGTTCGGTCCAGGAGCAGTCCGGCACGGGCGCGGGCACCGGCACAGGAACCGGCATCCAGGCGGGCACCGGCACCGAAGCGGGCACCGGCACCGCCAACGGCATCGCGGGCGGCGGCAGCACCGCGGGCGGCCTCGCGACCCAGATGTCCGGCCTCTCCGACGTGCTCGACAAGCTTCCCGACGCCATCGGCCCGAACGGCAACGGCATCGGCTCCAACTCCTGGGTCGTGTCCGGCGACCACACCACCACCGGCAAGCCCCTGCTCGCCAACGACCCGCACCTCGCGCCCCAGCTGCCGTCGGTCTGGTACCAGATGGGCCTGCACTGCCGGGACGTCTCCGCAAAGTGCCAGTACGACGTGTCGGGTTACACCTTCTCCGGCATGCCGGGCGTGATCATCGGCCACAACCAGGACATCGCCTGGGGCATGACCAACCTCGGCGCCGACGTCACCGACCTCTACCTGGAGAAGATCCAGGGCGACGGCTACCAGTACGGCGGCAAGGTCGAGCCGTTCAAGACCCGCAAGGAGACCATCAAGGTCGCCGGCGGCGAGGACAAGACCATCGTGGTCCGCGAGACCAACAACGGCCCGGTGGTCTCCGACCGCAACGACGAGCTCGGCAAGGTCGGCCAGGAGGCGCCCGTGGGCAGCGCCGCCCCCGACCGCGCCGACGGGTACGCGGTGTCCCTGCGCTGGACCGCGCTGAGCCCCGGCAAGTCCATGGACGCCGTGTTCGCGCTCAACAAGGCGAAGAACTTCCAGGACTTCCGCAAGGCCGCGGCCGACTTCGAGGTCCCCTCGCAGAACCTGATCTACGCCGACACCGAGGGCAACATCGGCTACCAGGCCCCCGGAAAGATCCCCACGCGCGCGAAGCAGCACGACGGCACGCTCCCGGCCCCCGGCTGGGACCCGGAGTACCGCTGGACCGGATACATCCCGCAGAGCGCCCTGCCCTACGAGTACAACCCCGAGCGCGGGTACATCGTGACGGCCAACCAGGCGGTGACCGACTCCAAGTACCCGTACGAGCTCACCAAGGACTGGGGCTACGGCGCGCGCAGCCAGCGCATCAACGACCTCATCGAGTCGAAGCTGAAGGACGGCGGCAAGATCTCGACCGAGGACATGCGCACGATGCAGCTGGACAACAGCAGTGAGGTCGCCAAGATGCTCACGCCCAAGCTGCTCAAGATCGACGTGACCGACCCGTACGTGCGCGAGGCGCAGGAACTCCTGGAGGGCTGGGACTACACGCAGGACGCCGACTCGGCGGCGGCCGCGTACTTCAACGCGGTCTGGCGCAACATCCTGAAGCTGGCCTTCGGCGACAAGCTGCCCAAGGAGCTGCGGGTCGAGGGCTCCTGCATCAACGTGCCGCCGGCCGACAAGACGGGTCCCGTCGACGACCCGGACGCGCGGGTGCGCGAGTGCGGCGAGCGGGCGGCGGACGCGGCCCAGCCGGACGGCGGCGACCGCTGGTTCGAGGTCGTACGGAACATCCTGGACGACGAGGACAACGACTGGTGGCAGTCGCCCTCCACGCGTACCGACTCCGAGACCAAGACCCGCGACCAGCTCTTCGCGCGTGCCATGGAGGACGCCCGCTGGGAGCTGACCGCGAAGCTCGGCAAGAACATCGACAGCTGGAGCTGGGGCCGCCTGCACCGCCTGCAGCTGGACAACCAGACCATCGGCACCGACGGCCCCGGCTTCATGCAGTGGCTGCTCAACCGCGGCCCCTGGGAGCTGGGCGGCGGCGAGGCCGCGGTGAACGCCACGGGCTGGAACGCGGCCGGCGGCTACGGCGTGATCTGGGTGCCGTCGATGCGCATGGTGGTGAACCTCGGCGACTTCGACAAGTCGAAGTGGATCAACCTGACCGGTGCGTCGGGGCACGCGTACAGCCCCAACTACACCGACCAGACCGAGAAATGGGTCAAGGGCGAGCTCCTGAACTGGGCCTACTCGGAGAAGGCGGTCGAGGCGAGGACGGAGAACGACCTGGTGCTCAAGCCGTAAAGCGCCGGACCCCGGAAGGGGTCACCACCGCGTGCACGGGGTGGTCGTGCGGTTCCTCCGGGACCCGCGCGACCACCTCGTCGTCGTAGAGGAGCACGACGAGCGGCGGCTGCACGCGCGCGTGCGCGAGCCGGGCGAGCACCCGGTCGTACGAGCCGCCGCCGCGCCCCAGGCGCATGCCGCGGGCGTCCACGGCGAGGCCGGGAAGGAGCACCGCGTCGGCGCCCAGAACGGCGTCCGGGCCGAGCCGAGCCCCGTCCGGCTCCAGAAGCCCGCGCCCCGCGCGTACGAGCCGCTCAGTGCCCGTGTAGAGGCCCCAGTCGAGGTCGTTGTCCGGCAGCAGCACCGGCAGCAGAACCCGCACCCCGCGCGCGTGCAGGGCGTCGAGCAGCGCGCGGGTGCCGGGTTCGCGGCCGACCGAGACATACGCGGCGACTGTGTGCGCGTCCGCGAGCTCGTCGAGTTCGAGTGCGCGGCGGGCGAGAACCGCGGCCGCCTCCTGCGCGTCATCTTCCGGCAACCGGCGCCTCGCTTCGAGGAGTTCTCCGCGCAACGTCGCCTTGTCAGCCTTGCCGTTGGTGTTCGAGTTCACAGCCAACTCACAAACCCCTCATATCCAGGCCTAAGCGAATCAATTAACCGGACGCACATGTTCCGCACATTCGCACCGGTTATGGTGCTGGGCATGACTGAGTCGCACCCCACGATCACCAAGGCTGTCATCCCGGCAGCAGGCCTCGGCACGCGCTTCCTCCCGGCCACCAAGGCCACCCCGAAGGAGATGCTGCCGGTCGTCGACAAGCCGGCGATCCAGTACGTGGTCGAGGAGGCCGTGGCAGCCGGTCTGTCCGACGTCCTGATGGTCACGGGCCGCAACAAGCGCCCCCTTGAGGACCACTTCGACCGCAACTACGAGCTGGAAGAGGCCCTTGCCCGCAAGGGTGACCAGGGCCGCCTCGCCAAGGTCCAGGAGTCCAGCGACCTGGCGACCATGCACTACGTCCGCCAGGGCGACCCCAAGGGCCTCGGCCACGCGGTCCTCTGCGCCGCCCCGCACGTCGGCAGCGAACCCTTCGCGGTCCTCCTCGGCGACGACCTGATCGACGCCCGCGACCCGCTGCTCCAGCGCATGGTCGACATCCAGGCCCGCGAGGGCGGCAGCGTCATCGCGCTCATGGAGGTCGAGCCCTCCCAGATCCACCTCTACGGCTGCGCGGCCGCCGAGCCGACCGGCGAGGGCGATGTGGTCCAGGTCACCGGCCTCATCGAGAAGCCCGAACCCGCCGACGCCCCCAGCAACCTCGCGATCATCGGCCGGTACGTCCTCGACCCCGCCGTCTTCGACGTCCTCCGCAAGACCGAGCCCGGCCGCGGCGGCGAGATCCAGCTGACCGACGCGCTCCAGCAGCTGGCCGCGGACGAGAAGATCGGCGGCCCCGTGCACGGCGTCGTCTTCAAGGGCCGCCGCTATGACACCGGCGACCGCGGCGACTATCTGCGTGCCATTGTCAGACTCGCGTGCGAACGTGAAGACCTGGGCCCGGACTTCCGCGCCTGGCTTCGCAGTTACGTCGCAGAGGAGATGTAGCACCTTGAGCAGCAGCACGACGGCGGCCACCGGCCAGACCCCCCTCTGGTCGGTGTCCGAGCACCTTGAGGACATTCTCGACACGGTCCACCCCCTGGACCCCATCGAGCTGCAGCTCCTCGACGCCCAGGGCTGCGTCCTCGTCGAGGACATCACGGTGCCCGTCTCGCTGCCGCCCTTCGACAACAGCTCGATGGACGGCTACGCGGTCCGCACCGCCGATGTCGCCGGCGCCACCGAGGAGTTCCCCGCCGTCCTCGAAGTCATCGGCGACGTCGCCGCGGGCAGCGCAGGTTCCCTGGTCGTCGGCCCCGGCCAGGCCGCCCGCATCATGACCGGCGCCCCGCTGCCGCCCGGCGCCGAGGCCGTCGTCCCGGTGGAGTGGACCGACGGCGGCCTGGGCGAGGGCCCGGCCGGCACGATGACGCCGCACAGCCTGGCCCCCGAAGGCGCCGCCGGCGAGGTCCGCGTGCACCGCCCGGCCGCCGCGCGGGCCCACGTCCGCGCGCGCGGCAGTGACGTGAAGTCCGGCGAGCGCGCCCTCGCCGCCGGCACCGTCCTCGGCCCGCCGCAGATCTCCCTGCTCGCCGCGATCGGCCGCGGCACGGTCCGCGTACGCCCCCGCCCGCGCGTGGTCGTCATGTCCACCGGCAGCGAACTCACCCAGCCCGGCGAGGAGTTGACCGAGGGCCGGATCTACGACTCCAACAGCTTCGCCCTCACCGCCGCCGCGCGGGACGCCGGAGCCATCGCCTACCGCGTGGGCGCCGTCGCCGACGACGCCGAGACGCTCCGCGCCACCATCGAGGACCAGCTGATCCGCGCCGACCTCCTCGTCACCACGGGCGGCGTCTCCGTAGGGGCGTACGACGTCGTGAAGGAGGCGCTCCAGGGCGCCGGGGACTGGGAGGAGGGCAGCGATTCGGGCAGCGGCATCGAGTTCCGCAAGCTCGCCATGCAGCCCGGCAAGCCCCAGGGCTTCGGCTCCATCGGCCCCGACCACACCCCGCTGCTCGCCCTCCCCGGCAACCCGGTCAGCTCGTACGTCTCCTTCGAGCTGTTCGTCCGTCCCGCGATCCGCGCCCTGATGGGCCTCAAGGACGTCAGCCGCCCCACCGTCCGCGCCGCCCTAGACAGCCGCGAGCCGCTGACCTCCCCCTCCGGCAAGCGCCAGTTCCTGCGCGGGCGGTACGACGAGGAGCAGGGCACCGTCGCCCCCGTGGGTGGTTCCGGCTCCCACCTGATCGCGGCCCTGGCGCACGCGGACGCCCTGATCGTCGTCCCCGAGGACACCGCCGAGGCCGCCCCCGGCACCGAACTCGACGTGATCCTGCTCCGCTGAGCCCCGCCCGGTGCGGGTACCGTGGCTGCCCACACGAGGCCCACCACGGCCCGCCGGAGCCCTGACCGGGAGCGCACAGCAGATGAGTACGCAGGACCGACTGACGCACATCGACGAGGCGGGCGCCGCCCGGATGGTCGACGTATCGGACAAGGACGTCACCGCCCGCACCGCGCGCGCCGGCGGCCGCGTCCTGGTCTCCCCGCGCGTCGTCGAACTGCTCAGGGGCGAGGGCGTGCCCAAGGGCGACGCCCTCGCCACCGCCCGGATCGCCGGGATCATGGGTGCCAAGCGCACCCCCGACCTGATCCCGCTCTGCCACCCGCTCGCGGTCTCCGGAGTGAAGGTCGAACTCAGCGTCGCCGACGACGCGGTGGAGATCCTCGCCACCGTGAAGACCACCGACCGCACCGGCGTCGAGATGGAGGCACTGACCGCCGTCACCGTCGCCGCGCTCACCGTGATCGACATGGTCAAGGCGGTCGACAAGGGCGCCGTCATCACCGACGTCCGCGTCGAGGAGAAGACCGGCGGCAAGTCCGGAGACTGGAGCCGGGCATGAACGCCCAGCCGGGCACGGCGCCCCAGCCGGGCGCGAAGCCCCAGCCAGGCACGGCGCTCCAGCCGGGCACGAAGCCCCAGCCGCGCATGAGGGCCCTCGTCGTCACCGCCTCCAACCGCGCCTCCGCCGGGGTCTACCCGGACAAGGGCGGCCCGATCCTCGCCCAGGGCCTGCGCGGCCTCGGCTTCGAGGTCGAGGGGCCTCAGGTCGTGCCCGACGGCGACCCGGTCGAGCAGGCGCTGCGCGCGGCCGTCGACGCCGGTTACGACGTGGTGCTCACCACCGGCGGCACCGGCCTCTCGCCCACCGACCGCACCCCCGAGGCCACCCGCCGCGTCCTCGACCTCGACGTGCCCGGCATCGCCGAGGCCGTCCGCGCGTACGGCCGGGACAAGGTGCCCACGGCGGTCCTCTCCCGCGGCCTCGCCGGCCTCGCGGGCCACACCCTGATCGTGAACCTGCCGGGCTCCACCGGCGGCGTACGGGACGGGCTCGCCGTACTGGAACCGCTGCTCGTGCACGCCGTCGAGCAGATCCGCGGCGGCGACCACCCCAGACCCGACGCGGGCCACGGCACCGGAGCCCCCGGGAGCCCGAGCTGAACAGCCCTGCCTGGCCCGCGAGGCCGGCGGACGGCGATGTCGTCCTCCGCCCCATAAAGCTGCGCGACCAGCGCGCCTGGCGGGAGGTCAACCAGCGCAACCGCGACTGGCTGCGGCCCTGGGAAGCCACGATTCCGCCGCCCGGACCCGGCGGCCCGATCACGGCCCGGCCGACCTACCGGCAGATGGTGCGACACCTGCGCGCGGAGGCC
The DNA here is from genome assembly GCF_029968095.1 of Streptomyces solicavernae. Lineage (GTDB taxonomy): Bacteria > Actinomycetota > Actinomycetes > Streptomycetales > Streptomycetaceae > Streptomyces > Streptomyces solicavernae. The sequence goes on from NZ_JASCIR010000006.1 coordinate 161,811, forward strand.
CACGCGGGCCGGATGCTGCCCTTCGTGATCGAGTACCAGGGGCGTCTGGTGGGCCAGTTGACGGTCGCCGGGATCACCTGGGGCTCGATGTGCTCGGGCCATATCGGCTATTGGGTCGACCGCTCCGTGGCCGGGCGCGGCGTCATGCCGACGGCGGTCGCGCTCGTCGTCGACCACTGCTTCCGGACCGTCGGTCTGCACCGCGTCGAAGTCTGCATTCGGCCGGAGAACACCCCGAGCCGCCGGGTCGTGGAGAAACTCGGATTCCGTGAGGAAGGGCTGCGCCCGCGCTATCTCCACATCGACGGCGCCTGGCGGGACCACCTCGTGTTCGCGCTCACCGTGGAAGAGGTCCCGGAAGGGCTGCTCACCCGCTGGCACCAGCGGCGATCCGGAAACAACCCGAAGGACACACCGCGGAACACGACCTGACTCCGCGAAATAAAATGTGTGTTCGAAAAAGCGCGCGGATTGACCGCGAATATGCCTCCGGTGCCTCCGGATGTCCTGCTCGCGAAGCCTGCTGATCGCATCAGTCACAAAAAAAGTTCGAGATATCAGCCAGATCGTGCGACACACCGGCGGAATTGGCAGATGGCCTCAACGAAACCCCTCTACCGTGTGAGGCGTGAGCAGCAGCGGCCTCATCTACGCAGTCATTGTCGGGGCCTGGGCCGCCTACTTGGTGCCGATGTGGCTCCGTAGGCAGGACGAGCTCAACGAAGCCCGTCCGACGGAACGCTTCAGTACCGCCATCCGCCTGCTGTCCGGGCGGGCGGGAATGGAGCGTCGGTACGCCAAGGACCTGCGGGCGCGTACCGAAGGGGAAGAGCCCATGGCCGACCCGGACGCCGCGACGGAACCCCTCACGGGATCCGTCGACGTCCGGGCCTTCGCCGTGTCCGAGGACGGCGAGCAGCGCGGCGAACACGAGCAGCGCGGCGAACAAGAGCAGCGCGGCGAAAAGCCGAGAACGCGCGAGCAGCCCCGAGAACCCCGGCAGGAGCAGCGCCCCGCGCGCCCCGAGGTGGCCGCGGCCGCCGCGCGCGCCCGGCGCACCAAGGTGCTCGCGCGCCGTCGGCGCACCACGGTGGTGCTCTTCCTGGCGTTCACGCTCGGCTCGGTCGTCGCGGCCGTGGGCGGGCTCGCGTTCCTGTGGGCGCCCGGCGTCCCGGCGGTGCTGCTGAGCACGTACATCGTCTATCTGCGTGCGCAGGAGCGGCGCCGCTACACCTACGTGATGGACCGCCGCCGGGCCGAGGCCGCGGCGCGGCAGCTGCGGGAGCGGCGGCCCGCCGGGCGCAGGCCCGCGGCGGGCGAGAGCGCGGACGAGCAGGACGGTGACGGCCACGGCGCCGGCTCCGCCGACAGGCCCGGCCTCTCCGCGCTCGCCGCCGACCGCCGGGCCCTGGTCGAGCAGACCGACCACGCCGAATGGGTCGACCAGCAGCGCGAGCGGGACCGCGGTGCCGCCCGCGGCGACAGCTGGGAGCCCGTGCCGGTGCCGCTGCCGACGTACGTCACCGCCCCCGTCGCGCCCCGCGCCACCGGCAGCATCGACCTCAGCGCCCCCGACACCTGGAGCTCGGCGCGGTCCAGCGCGGCCGGACAGCCGCAGGAGCCTCAGGCCGAGGAGGCGGCGCAGCCGGCCGGGGAGGAGCCGCGCCGCGGACGCTCCGGAGGCGAGGGCCCCGCGCGCCGGGCCGCCGCACGGCGCAGCCGCGAGCGCGGACGCACGCCGCTCTTCGACCAGTACGAGGACGGCGACCGGCCGCGCGCGGCCAACGAGTGAGGGCCGGGTATCTGACCAGCGCGGGAGCCGCGCGGGGACGGATTTCCGAGCACCCTGATGAGGGTGCTAGAGTTTCACTCGTTGCAAGGGCCTGTGGCGCAGTCCGGTAGCGCACCTCGTTCGCATCGAGGGGGCCAGGGGTTCAAATCCCCTCAGGTCCACCGCAATTGAGAACCCCGTCGGATTCATCCGGCGGGGTTCTCGTCTTGCCGGGGCACTCCTCCACCCCGGACTCCGACTCGGGCGCCATATGCGGAGATTTGCCCGTATCAATACATTTGACCCATGTGTCGCCGATCTCCGTCCTTCCTCCGCACCGGTGGCGGGGTGCCCGGGGTGCCCGGGTTGCTGCCCGGCGTGCTGCTCGGCGTACTGCTGCTCGGCGGCTGCGGCGGGCCGAGCGGGTTGTACGTACAGGGGCCCGCGATCGAGCCGTCGCCGGTGAGCGGTCCGGTGTACGTCGCCGATGCGCTGGGGCAGCCGTTGCAGCGGCCCACCTCGGTGGGGCTCAGCGACTCCGTAGGTCTGTCCGGGCTGCGCTGGGGTGACTGGGGCGGGGCCAAGGCGACCGCGACCGGGCGGCTCAGCGGGGCCTGGTGCCAGCCGGGCTGCGGGCGGGAGCCGTACGAGGTGACGGTGACGCTCAGCGGCCTGGAGAAGCAGGAGCGGGTGGCGTACTACCGGCGGGCGACCGTCGTGCCCGCGCGGCCCGAGGAGTTGCCGCAGGCCGCGGAGAACGTGCAGCTGCAGGGCATCCGGCTCTCGGTGCCGGCGTTCTGAGCGGGCGGCGGCGGCACGGCATGGGACTGCGGACGAAGATCGGGCTCGCCATCGCGGGGACGGCGGCCCTGGTGTCCGTGGTGATCGGGCTGCTCGTGCACCACCGCACCGTCGACGACCAGTTCACGGCCGCCACCGGCACGATCGGGGACCGGCTGCACACCGCCGTGCAGGACCGCGCCGCCGGGGTCGACGTGGCCGGGACGCTGATCAACCCGCCGGACCTGCCGAAGCCGCTGGCGGACGCGGTGGCCGCCGGGCGGTGGGGGGTGTTCCTGGACACGGACCGGCGCGGGGAACAGTGGCTGTGGGCGGCGAGCGGGCGGGACGGCGACGTGATCGCGCTGCGCCGGCCGTACGACCGGGAGGCCGTCACCGTACGGGAGTTGGACCGGGTGCTCTGGCTGGCCGGGGGGACCGGGACGGCGTTGGCGTGTGCGATGGGCCTGGTCGTGGCGACGCGGCTCGGGCGGCGGCTGACCGCGTCGGCGGACACGGCGCAGCGGATCGCCGACGGGGATCTGACGGCACGCCTTCCGCTGCACGGCAAGGACGAGGTGACACGGCTCACCCGGGCCGTGAACACGATGGCGGACGCGCTCGCCGGACGGCTCACCGCCGAGCGTGAGGTGACCGCGAACATCGCGCATGAACTCCGTACGCCCGTGGCCGGGATGGTGACGGCGGCCGGTCTGCTGCCGCCGGGGCGGCCGTCGGAGCTGGTGCAGGACAGCGCGCGGCGGCTGCGGGAGCTGGTCGACGACGTGATCGAGGTGGCCCGCCTCGACGTCGCGTCCGAGCAGGCCGAGGCGGAGCTGTGCGGCCTCGGCGACCTGGTGCGCAAGGCGGCCGCCGCGGGCGCCGCAGGACAGGGCGGGGTGAGCGTCGACGTGGTGCGGGACGCGCGGGTCGAGACGGATCCGCGGCGGGTGGAGCGGATCGTCGCGAACCTGGTGAGCAACGCGCTGCGGCACGGGGCGGCGCCGGTGGCCGTCGAGGTCGAGGGCGGCGTCGTCCGCGTACGCGACCGTGGGCCCGGGTTTCCGGCGGAGGTCCTGGCGAGCGGGCCGCAGCGGTTCCGTACGGGCGCGGGGGAGCAGGGGCTCGGGCTCGGGCTGACCATCGCGTGGGGGCAGGCACGGGTGCTCGGGGCGCGGTTGCGGCTTGAGAACCCGGCGGGCGGCGGGGCGCTGGCCGTACTGGATCTGCGGGCCGCGCTCAGCGAGGAGTGAGCGGGGCCATCGGCGGGCTCACCGGCGGGCGGGCCCACGGCTGGACCCACAGGCGGGCCGCAGGGGGCTCACAGGCGGGCTCACCGGGGAATGGCCTGGCTCACAGCGGCTTGGCCATGCAGCGGCTCGGGTCGTGGTGGCGGTAGTGGCCGAACTTGGTGGCACAGAAGGCGTAGCCCTCGGAGGCGTAGAGGGCGAGGGCCTCGGGCTGTTCGATGCCCGTCTCCAGGACCATGCGGGTGCGGCCCGCGGCCCGGGCGTCGCCCTCCAGGCGGGCGAGGATGCGGCGGGCCAGGCCGCGGCCGCGGGCCTCTGGGATGACGTACATCCGCTTGATCTCGGCGTCGCCGTCCGCGTAGCCCTCGGGGTTGGCGTCCTGGGTGCGCCAGCCGCCGGTGGCGACGGGGCGGTCGTGCTCGTCGTACGCGAGGAGGTAGAGGCCGTGCGGTGGCCGGAACATCGACGGGGCGAGCGGGGTGGCGTCGCCCTCGTCCTCGCCGTAGCGGCGGATGTACTCCTGCAGTACCTCGTCGCTGAGTTTGATCGCGTCGGGGTGGTCGTACGGCGTCGGCCTGATCTCCATGCGTTCCAGTGTGCCGGTACCGTGTCGGGGTGCTGACTGTGACCACTGTGAACGTGAACGGGCTGCGTGCCGCCGCCAAGAAGGGCTTCGTGGAGTGGCTGGCCGCGACCGACGCCGACGCCGTGTGCCTGCAGGAGGTGCGGGCCGAGGAGGCGCAGCTGCCGGAGCCGGTGCGCGCGCCGGAGGGCTGGCACGTGGTGCACGCGCCCGCCGCGGCCAAGGGGCGCGCGGGCGTCTCGCTCTACACGCGGCGCGAGCCGGACCGGGTGCGGATCGGCTGGGGCTCGGCGGAGTTCGACGCCGCCGGGCGGTACGTCGAGGTGGATCTGCCGGGCGTGACGGTGGCGAGCCTGTACCTGCCCTCGGGTGAGGTCGGCACGGAGCGGCAGGACGAGAAGGAGCGGTTCATGGCCGAATTCCTCGTCCACCTGCGGGAGTTGAAGCAGAAGGCCGCCGCCGACGGGCGCGAGGTCGTGGTCTGCGGCGACTGGAACATCGCCCACCGCGAGGCGGACCTCAAGAACTGGAAGGGCAACAAGAAGAACGCCGGGTTCCTGCCCGAGGAGCGGGCCTGGCTGGACGAGGTCCTGGAGGACTACGTCGACGTCGTGCGCGAGCTGCACCCGGACGTCGAGGGACCGTACTCCTGGTGGTCGTACCGGGGGCGGGCTTTTGACAATGACACGGGCTGGCGGATCGACTGCCAGATGGCGACCCCGGGCCTCGCGGGCAAGGCGGTCAAGGCGTATGTGGAGCGGGCCGCCACGCATGCCGAGCGGTGGAGTGACCACGCGCCGGTGACGGTGGTCTACGGCCTGTAGGCCCTGCTGGGCGCCCCCGGTCTCAGGGCGCGCCGAGCCGGCGGTCCATGGCGAGGGAGAGTTCCGCCTCCACGACCGCCTTGGCGAGCGGGCGCAGCTTCCCGGGGTCGGACTCGGGGGCGTGGCTGTGCAGGATGTCCAGGAACAACTCGGCCATGGCGTCGGCGTGTTCGCGCACCCGGCGGCCGGCCGACAGGACCTCGGCGAGGGGCACGCCTTCGTGTACGAGGGCGGCCGAGACGTCGAGCAGGCGGCGGCTGATGTGCACGATCTCGTCGCCGTCGGTGCCGATGTAGCCGAGGTCGAGGGCCGCCTGGAGGTTCTCCGTGGTGACCTCGCCCTCGAAGTAGTCGGCCAGCTCCTCGGGGGTGAGGCGGACCGGGGTCTCCTCGGTGGGGGCGCCGGCCAGGCCGAGGATCTCGCCGACGTCGCGGCCCGACTCGAAGGCGTCGGTGAGGTCGGCGATGGCGTTGAGGGTGTGGCCGCGTTCCAGGAGTGCGGTGATCGTGCGCAGGCGGGCCAGGTGGTGCTCGTCGTACCAGGCGATGCGGCCCTCGCGGCGGGGCGGCGGGAGCAGCTTGCGCTCGCGGTAGAAGCGCAGGGTGCGCACGGTGATGCCGGCCTCGGCGGCCAGCTCGTTCATGCGGTACTCGCGGGTCTCCGGTTCTTCGGGCACGACTCGACCCTATGTCAGCGGCACCGTCCGACGGGATGCCGTACGGACCGGTGTACGGGGGCGGTGCAACGGACCGGTGTACGGGGCCGGTGTACGGACCGGTGTGCGGGGCCGGTGTACGGGCCGGTGTGCGAACAGGCGGGCGTACCGCCAGTAACTTCTTCCGTTCAACCCCTACCCATGAGTAAGGGGCTGCTCTAGTCTCCCCATTGCGCCAGTAATCACTGGCATAGTCGTGGAGTGCGGGAGGCGGCGGCATGGCCGAGCAGGAGGAGCGCGAGCACGTGCGGGTGGCGGTGATCGGGTCGGGGTTCGGCGGGCTCGGTGCCGCCGTCCGGCTGCGCCGCGAGGGCATCACCGATTTCGTCGTCCTGGAGCGGGCCGACTCCGTGGGCGGCACGTGGCGGGACAACAGCTATCCGGGGTGCGCCTGCGACGTGCCCTCGCACCTGTACTCCTTCTCCTTCGCGCCCAACCCCGACTGGCCGCGCGCCTTCTCCGGGCAGGAGCACATCCGGGCGTACCTGGAACACGTCACGGACGTCTTCCGGCTGCGGCCGCACATCCGCTTCAACTCCGAGGTGACGCAGCTGCGCTGGGACGCCGGCGAGCTGCGCTGGGAGATCGAGACGGTACGCGGACGCCTCACCGCCGACGTCGTCGTCTCGGCGGCCGGGCCGCTCTCCGACCCGAAGACGCCGGACATCCCCGGCCTCGACTCCTTCGACGGCAAGGTCTTCCACTCGGCCCGCTGGGACCACGACTACGACCTGCGCGGCAGGCGCGTCGCCATGATCGGCACCGGCGCCTCGGCCATCCAGATCGTGCCGGCCATCCAGCGCGAGGTCGGCCACCTCACCCTCTTCCAGCGCACCCCGCCCTGGGTCATGCCGCGGGCCGACCGGGCCATCAGCGGCGCCGAGCGCTGGCTGCACCGGCAGCTGCCGTTCACCACGCAGGCGCGGCGCGGCGTGCTCTGGGGCATCCGGGAACTCCAGGTGCAGGCGTTCACCAAGCGCCCGAACGAGCTGGGCCTGGTCGAGTCCCTGGCCAAGGCGAACATGCGGCGCGCGATCAAGGACCCGGCGCTGCGGGCCAAGCTGACGCCGGACTACCGCATCGGCTGCAAGCGCATCCTGCTGTCCAACACCTACTACCCGGCGCTCGCCCAGCCCAACGTGGACGTCGTCGCGAGCGGCCTCACCGAGGTGCGGGGCAACACCCTGGTCGCCGCCGACGGCACCGAGACCGAGGTCGACGCGATCATCTTCGGCACCGGGTTCCACGTCACGGACATGCCGATCGCGGAGCGCGTCATCGGCGCCGAGGGCATCCCGCTCGCCGAGCACTGGAAGGGCGGCGTGCAGTCGATGCGCGGCGCGGCCGTCGACGGCTTCCCCAACTTCCTGACCGTCATCGGCCCCAACACCGGGCTCGGCAACTCCTCGATGATCCTGATGATCGAGGCCCAGCTGAACTATCTCGCCGACTACATGCGGCAGTTGGACGTCCTCGGCGGCGAGGCGGCCCTCGACGCCAGGCCCGCCGCAGTCGCCGCCTGGAACGCGAAGGTCCAGGAGCGGATGAAGCGCACCGTGTGGAACACCGGCGGCTGCACCAGCTGGTACCTGGACGAGAACGGCGTCAACACCACCGTCTGGCCCGGCACCACCACCGAGTTCCGGGCCGCCACCAGGCGCGTGGACCTCGGCGAGTACGAGGTCGTCCGGGCGCCGAAGCCCGTGGAAGCCCCGGCGGGGAAGGCGAAGCCCGGCCGCAAGAAGAAGGCCGAGGCCGGAGCATGAGCCGACTGATGCACGTCGAGTACGGGCCCTACGCCCCGCCCGCCGCCGCCCGCGAGCTCACCGCGCTCTCCGCGGACGGCTCCCGTATCCACGTCGAGGTGCACGGCCCTCTCGACGACCCCGCCGCGCCCGCCGTCGTCCTCTCCCACGGCTGGACCTGCTCGACCGCCTTCTGGGCCGCGCAGATACGGGAGCTGGCCCGCGACCACCGCGTCATCGCGTACGACCAGCGCGGGCACGGGCGCAGTCCCGCCGTGCCCGACGGGTACAGCACCCGGGCGCTCGCCGACGACCTGGAGGCGGTGCTCTCCGCGACCCTCGCACCCGGCGAGCAGGCCGTGCTCGTGGGGCACTCCATGGGCGGCATGACACTGATGGCCGCCGCGGGCCGGGCGAAGCTGCGGGAGCACGCGGCCGCCGTACTGCTGTGCAGCACCGGTGGCTGGAACCTCCTCGACGAGGCGACGGTCGTCCCGATGCGCGCGGGCAAGGTGCGCAGGCGGCTGACGAAGTCCGTGCTCGGCTCGCGGGCCCCGCTCGGGCCGGTCACGCCCGTCGGCAAGAAGGTGCTGAAGTTCGCGACGATGGGTCCCGGCTCCGCGCCGGACAAGGTCGAGGCCTGCGCGCGGATCGTGCACGCCTGCCCGCGGCGGGTGCGGTACGGCTGGTCGCACGTCCTGGAGACGCTCGATGTGGCCGCCGAAGTACGGCAGTTGACCGTGCCGGCCGCCGTGCTCGTCGGCGCCGCGGACCGGCTCACGCCCGCCGTGCACTCCCGCACCCTGGCCGCCGTGCTGCCGAACTGCGTGGGCCTCACCGAGCTGGCGGGGCTCGGCCACATGACCCCGGTCGAGGCGCCGGAGGCGGTCACCGGGAAGATCCGTGAGCTGGTCGGTACGTACGTACGAAGCGAGAAGGTCAGGGAGGGCGCATGAGCAAGGTCAGCCTGGAGGGGCAGGTCGCCGTCGTCACCGGTGCGGCGCGCGGCGTGGGGGAGCTGCTCGCCCGCAAGCTGTCGGCGCGCGGGGCCAAGGTGGCGCTCGTCGGCCTGGAGCCGGACGAGCTGAAGCAGGTCTCGGCGCGGCTGCCCGGCGAGAGCGACCACTGGCACGCCGACGTCACCGACCACGAGTCGATGGCGCGGGTCGCGCAGGGGGTCAAGGAGCGGTTCGGGAAGGTCGACATCGTCGTCGCCAACGCCGGTGTGGCCAGCGGCGGCCCGTTCCTCGACTCCGACCCGGTGGCGTGGCGGCGGGTGATCGAGGTCAATCTGATCGGCTCGGCGGTGACCGGGCGGGCGTTCCTGCCGGTGCTGATGGAGTCGCGCGGCTATCTGCTGCAGATCGCCTCGCTCGCGGCGCTCACCCCGGCGCCGATGATGAGCGCGTACTGCGCGTCCAAGTCCGGCGTGGAGGCGTACGCGCACTCGCTGCGCGCCGAGGTCGGCTACAAGGGCGTGAAGGTCGGCGTCGGGTATCTGTCGTGGACCGACACGGACATGGTGCGCGGGGCGGACCAGAACGACGTGATGCGGGAGTTGCGGCAGCGGCTGCCGTGGCCGTCCAACAAGACGTACCCGCTCGGCCCGGCCGTCGACCGGATCGTGACGGGGATCGAGCGGCGCGCTCCGCATGTGTATGCGCAGTGGTGGTTGCGGGGGATGCAGTCCCTGCGGGGGTATCTGCCGGGGATGATCGGTGCCGTCGGGCAGCGGGAGATGCGGCGGTTCGAGCCGCGGCTCGGGCAGGTGGACAAGGGGCTGGTCGGGGCGGGGGGTGCGGCGGACGACGCTGCCCGTCGGGGCTGAGGGCGCCCCACAGCGGGCACAGCGGCCACCAAGCGGCGGCACCGCAGGTGCACGTACGACGAAAGTGCGCCCGTACTCGAAAGTACGGGCGCACTCTCACGTTCCTGTCGCGAGCGTCAGGACTCGTAGTCCTGGTCGAACCGGTCCTGCTGTTCCTGCGTCGTGCGCTCGCGTTCGTCGCGGAGGTCCGAGGTGCGCTCCGAGGCCTGCTCGCGGGTCTGCTGACCGCCCTGCTGCTGCTCCTGCTGCTGGCCGCGCTGCTGCTGCTCCTGCTGGCCGCGCTGTTGCTGCTCCTGCTGCTGCTCGTCCTGCGAGCCGCCCATCGCTTCCTTGGCCTTGTTGCGGAGCTCTTCGGACTTCTCGTTGAACTGGTCCTTCATGCCCATGTGTTTTCACTCCTGAGAGGTAGTGGGGTGGGGCGTGACCCAGCCTGGCACGGGGGAATGAAAGCCGCATTTCGACCCATGGCGCTGTGTGACCGGCCAGGTCACAGGCTCCTCGGCGGCAGCTTCGGCCGCCGCCGGTCCGGTACGTCGGAGTGGTCGGGCGGCGCCGCCGCCGGGTGCCGTTCCAGGAGGTCGAGCGCGAGCCTTACGGCGTCGTCGAGTTGGGCGTGCCGGCCCTCGGCCCAGTCGAGCGGGGTGCGCAGCACCTCCAGGTCCGGCTCGACGCCCTTGTTCTCGATGTCCCAGCCGTACGCGTCGAACCACGCGGCGTTCATCGGCACCGTGATGACCGTGCCGTCGCCGAGCCGGTGCCGTCCGGTCATGCCGACCACGCCGCCCCAGGTGCGCTGCCCGACCACCGGCCCGAGCCCGAGCAGCTTGAACGCGGCGGTGATCATGTCGCCGTCGGAGGAGGTCGCCTCGTCCGCGAGCGCAACGACCGGGCCGCGCGGGGCGTTTGAGGCGTACGAGACGGGCTGGGCGTTGCGGGTCAGGTCCCAGCCGAGGATCGTGCGGGTGAGTTTCTCGACCACCAGCTCGCTGATGTGGCCGCCCGCGTTGCCCCGTACGTCCACGATCAGGGCGGGCCGGGACATCTCCATGCGCAGGTCGCGGTTGAACTGGGCCCAGCCCGAGCCGCCCATGTCCGGGATGTGCAGATAGCCGCACTTGCCGTGGCTCAACTCCCGTACGACATCCCGGCGTTTGGCCACCCAGTCCTGGTAGCGCAGGGGGCGCTCGTCGACCAGCGGGACCACCGCCACGCGCCGGGCGTGCCCCTCGCCCTCGGCCGGAACGAAGGTCAGCTCGACCGTCGTACCGCCCGCGCCCGCGAGCAGCGGGTAGGGGCCGGTCACCGGGTCCACCGGCCGGCCGTCGACATGCGTGAGCACCGCGCCCTCGCGGATGCCGGCGCCGGCGAGCGGCGAGCGGGCCTTGGAGTCGGAGGACTCGCCGGGCAGGATGCGCTTGACCAGCCAACTCCCGTCCCGGCAGACCAGGTTGGCGCCGAGCAGGCCCTGGGCGCGCTGGTAGTGCGGCGGGCCCTCGTTCCGCCGCGCGGGCGAGACGTACGCGTGCGACGTGCCCAGCTCGCCGAGGACTTCGCGGAGCAGGTCGGCGAACTCGTCGGGGGACGCGACCCGTTCGACGAGCGGGCGGTACTGGTCGAGCACCGCGTCCCAGTCGACGCCGCACATGCCGGGGTCCCAGAAGTAGGCGCGGATGATCCGGCCCGCCTCAGCGTACGACTGGCGCCACTGGGCCGGCGGGTCGACCTCGTGCAGGATGCGACGCAGGTCGATCCAGACCGTGGAGTCGCCGTCGCCGGGCTCGGTGGCGGGCACGGCGCGCAGCTCGCCCTCGTCCAGGACGACGAGGCGGCTGCCGTCGCCGCTGACCGCGAACATGTCGAGGTGGTCGACGAGTTCGGTCCTGCGGGCCTTGGCGATGTTGAAGTGCTCCAGGCTGGGCCGGCCCGAGGTGTCGGTCGGGTTGGCGAAGGTCTCGCCGAGCGCGCCGGAGATCGGCCAGCGCATCCAGACCAGGCCGCCGCCGCTCACCGGCTGCAGCGCGGAGTACTTGGACGCGGCCACCGGGAACGGCGTGACCCGGTTCTCCAGGCCCTCGGTCTCCACGGTGACGGTGGTGCTGTCGCCCGCGCTCTCGTCCGGATCGAGCCCGCCCGCCGCGGGCCGCCCGTGCGGCGAGAGCGCGAACGGCGAGGGCGTCGCCGAGGACAGCGGTACGAGATAGGGGCGGCAGCCGAGCGGGAAGGAGAGGTCGCCGGTGTGCACGTCGTACACCGGGTCGAAGCCGCGCCAGGACAGGAACGCCAGATAGCGGCCGTCCCGTGTGAACACCGGATTCTCGTCCTCGAAGCGGCCGTTGGTGACGTCGACGATCGTGCGGTCCTTGATCCGGGCCAGCTTGATCTGGCGCAGGGACCGGCCGATCCCGGGGTGCGACCAGGCCAGCCAGGCGCCGTCCGGCGAGAACGCGAGGTCGCGCACGGGCCCGTTGATCGACTGGATCAGCTCGGTCACCTCGCCTCCCCCGGACTCCGTCCGGGAGGTGCCCCCGGGCTCCTCGGCCCCCGCGGCGTCAGCCGCGTCCTCGGACACGGTGAGGAGCAGCAGCCGCCCGTCGTTGGAGGCGATGGCGAGGCGTTCCCCGTCCGGGTCGGCGACCATCTCCTGCACGATGCCGAGTTCGCCGGAGGCGAGGCGGCGCGGCTCCCGGTCGCCGCTGGCCCGCGGCAGGTAGGCGATCTCGACCGCGTCCGCGCCGTCCGCGTCGGTGATGTACGCGACCTGGCCGCCCGAGCCGGTCATCTCCGGCAGCCGGACCCGTACGCCCGGGGTGTCCGTGATGGTGCGGGCCGGGCCGTCGCGGTGGGTGAGCCAGTACAGGCTGCCGCGGACGACGACCGCGCTGGCCCGGCCCGTCTCGTCCACGGCGAGCGCGTCCAGGTTGCTGGCGGCCGGGACCTGGTAGACGCGGCGGCCCGCGCGGGGACCGCCGAGGCGGACGTCGAGCCTGCGGGGCTCGGAGTCGGGGGTCAGCTGGTCCACGATCCACAGCTCGCCCGCGCACTGGTAGACGACCCGCTCGCCGTCGCTGGAGGCGTGCCGGGCGTAGAAGCTGTCGTGGTCGGTGTGGCGGCGCAGGTCGGAGCCGTCGGGGCGGCAGGAGTAGAGGTTGCCGATGCCCTCGTGGTCGGAGAGGAAGGCGATCCGGCCGCCCACGAACATCGGGCTGGAGAAGTGCCCCCTCAGGTCCGGCAGCAGCCGCTCGCCGTGCAGCCAGAGCCGTCCGGTGGCGCCGCCGCGGTACCGCTTCCAGGCGGCCGGCTCGTGCGGGGGCCGCCCGGTGAGCAGCAGGGTGCGGCGCTCCCCGTCGAGCTCGCCGACGGCGATGTCGTCGACCGGGCCCCAGGGCAGCTTGCCGCCGGGGGAGCCGTCGGGGTGCACCGAGTAGGCCCAGGTGAAGTACGAGAAGGGCTGGCCGTGCGAGGCGACGGCGAGGACGTCGCCGTCGGGCGACCAGCCGCACACCTTGGTGTCGGTGTTGCCCCAGTAGGTGAGCCGGGTGGCGGGGCCGCCGGCGACCGGGACGACATGGATCTCCGGGTCGAGGCTGCGCCAGGTCGTGAACGCGATCCGGGTGCCGTCGGGGGAGAAGCGGGGATGGCCGACCCGGGTGCGGTCCACGGTCAGCCGCCAGGCCCGTTCGGGGACCGCTCCCTCCTCGGCGATGGGCGCCACCCAGAGATCGTCCTCGGCGGCGAAGCAGAGGGCGGTGCCGTGCAGATGCGGAAAGCGGAGGTATGCGGCGTCTCTCACGTCACCATGCTTTTCCCGTACGAAGGGGGCGGCAACCTGAGACTCGGCACCCGGCGCGGTTCATTGGTGAGCCCCGGCCTCACAGGGGGCCTTCGGGAGGCGCTCCCTATCGGGTGGCGGTGGTGGCGGTGGTGGCGGTGGCGGTGGTGGCGGTGACCGCGTACGTCCGGCGCAGGAAGCGCATCAGGGCGACGCAGTCGAACTGCAGCACCGTCACCCCGCCCTCGGCGTGGAACTCGATCACGGCCTGGACCCGGCCGCACGGCCAGACCTGGACGGCGCCGCTGCCGGCCGGCGTGCGCAGGCCCTTCTCCAGGAGCGCGCGCGGCAGGTCCCACTCCGCCTGGCCCGGCGAACCCGGCAGCGCGATGTGGATGCTCGGGCTCTGCGCCGAGGGGTCGTACCGCAGGGCGACACGGATCGCGCGGTGACCGTCCGGGGCGTCGGTGACGAGGTGGGCCCGGGCGTGCTGCTCGACCACGGCGGACATCGCTGCTCCTTCGGCTCACGGCACCCGAACGAACGCCGTATTTGCTGCGTTACATGCCTAATGTCCCATATTTTTCGGTGGTTGCTCCAGGGGGTCCGGGCGTCGCGCCGGTCACATCGCGCCGAGCGCGGGGGTCTTGCTGACCTCTTGGAGCTTTTGCAACCCCTTTGCAGGAAGGCCCCTATCATCGGACGGTCGAACGGCCGGGACCCGCGGGTGTCCGGCCGAGCAGCCCACCGGTCAGCAGCGGAGTCGCCATGCATGTCCCCGACGGATTCATCGACGCCCCCGCCTCCGCGGTAGCCGGAGTCGTCGCGGCGGGCGCCGTCGCCGTGTCCCTCAAGGGCGCGCGCAAGGAGCTCGACGAGCGCACCGCGCCGCTCGCCGGGCTCGTCGCCGCCTTCGTGTTCGCCGTGCAGATGCTCAACTTCCCGGTCGCCGCGGGCACCAGCGGCCATCTCCTCGGCGGTGCGCTCGCCGCGATCCTCGTCGGCCCGTACACCGGAGTGCTCTGCATATCCGTGGTGCTGCTCATGCAGGGCGTGCTCTTCGCCGACGGCGGGCTCACCGCGCTCGGCGTGAACATCACCACCATGGGCGTCGTCACCGTCCTCGTCGCCTCCTTCGCCTTCCGCGGACTGCTCGCCGTGCTGCCGCGCCGCCGCGGCTCGGTCACCGTCGCGGCCTTCGTCGCCGCCCTGCTCTCCGTGCCCGCAGCCGCGGCCTTCTTCACCCTGGTGTACGCGGTCGGCGGCACCACCGACGTCCCCGCCGGCACCGTCCTCACCGCGATGGTCGGCGTGCACGTCCTCATCGGGATCGGCGAGGCCGTCATCACCACGGCCACCGTCGGCGCGGTCATCGCCGTACGCCCCGACCTCGTGCACGGCGCGCGCGGACTGACCGCCCCGCTGAAGCTGCGCGTCGGCGGCGAACTCGTCGACGCCGCCCCGGCGACCCCCGCGCCCGCGCCGCGCTCACCCCGCAAGGTGTGGATCGCCGGGCTCGTCACCTCCCTGCTGCTCGCGGGCTTCGTCAGCTTCTACGCCTCCGCGAGCCCCGACGGCCTGGAGAAGGTCGCCGCCGACCAGGGCATCGACCGGAAGGTCGAGGAGCACGCCGCGAAGGACTCCCCGCTCGCCGACTACGGCGTCCAGGACATCGCGAACGCCCGGCTCTCCGGCGGCCTCGCGGGCGTGATCGGCGTGGCCGCGACGATCGTGGTGGGCACCGGCGTCTTCTGGACGGTGCGCCGCCGCCGTACGGAAGCGGCCGGTCGTACGGAAGCGACTGGTCGTACGGAAGCGACTGGTCGTACGGAAGCGACTGGTCGTACGGAAGCCGCAGCGCGCACGGAGTCCTCAGCGCGCACCGAGTCCTCAGCGCGCACCGAGTCCGCGGCGCGCACGGACGAGACGGGCTGACGTGGGATCGGGTCACGCGCATCGGCTCTACCGGCACGCGGACAGCCCCGTGCACGCGCTGCCGCCGCACTGCAAGCTCGCCGCCGTCCTCGCCTTCGTCGTGGTCGTCGTGTCCACGCCGCGCGAGGCCGTCTGGGCCTTCGCCGGGTACGCGCTGCTGCTCGCGGCCGTCGCCCGCGCCGCCCGCGTGCCCGGCCGGTTCCTGCTGCGGAGGCTCGTCATCGAGGTGCCGTTCGTGGCGTTCGCCCTGCTCATGCCGTTCGTCTCGCAGGGCGAGCGAGTGCAGGTCCTTGGCCTCTCGCTGAGCGTCTCCGGACTCTGGGGCGCCTGGAACGTCCTCGCCAAGGGCACCCTCGGCGTCGCCGCCTCCGTCCTGCTCGCCGCCTCCACCGAACTGCGCGCACTCCTCCTCGGCCTGCAGCGCCTCAAGCTGCCCCCGCTGCTCGTCCAGATCGCCGCCTTCATGATCCGGTACGGGGACGTCGTCACCGACGAGCTGCGGCGCATGCGGATCGCCCGCGAGTCCCGCGGCTTCGAGGCGCGCGGCGTCCGCCACTGGGGCGTCCTTGCCAAGTCGGCGGGCGCCCTGTTCATCCGCTCCTACGAACGCGGCGAACGCGTCCACCTCGCCATGGTCAGCCGCGGCTACGCCGGGACCATGCCGGTCATCGACGTGGCCACGGCGACCCGCGCCCAGTGGGCGTACGCCCTCGCGCTGCCCTGTGCGGCGCTCCTGATCTGCCTGTTGGGATGGTTCCTGTGACAGTTTCCACCTCTGCCGCTCCGCCGCCTTCGCTTGAGGTCTCCGGCCTCGCCTACGCCTACCCCGACGGCCACCAGGCCCTGTTCGGCGTCGACCTCACCGTGCGGCGGGGCGAGCGGGTCGCCCTGCTCGGGCCGAACGGCGCCGGCAAGACGACGCTCGTCCTGCACCTCAACGGCATCCTCACCGCCGGCGCGGGCAGTGTGCGGGTCGCCGGGCTGCCCGTCGCCCGGGACCACCTCGCCGAGATCAGGCGGAACGTCGGCATCGTCTTCCAGGACCCGGACGACCAGCTCTTCATGCCGACGGTGCGCGAGGACGTGGCGTTCGGCCCGGCCGCGGCGGGGGTGCGCGGGGCGGAGCTCGAAGCCTCGGTGCAGCGCGCCCTCGACCGGGTCGGCATGGCCGCATACGCGGACCGGCCGCCGCACCACCTGTCCTTCGGCCAGCGCCGACGGGTGGCGGTGGCGACGGTGCTCGCGATGGAGCCGGAGATCCTGGTCCTGGACGAGCCGTCCTCCAACCTCGACCCGGCCTCGCGGCGCGAACTTGCCGAGATCCTGCGGTCGTTGGGCGTGACCGTGCTGATGGTCACGCACGACCTGCCGTACGCGATGGAGCTGTGCGAGCGGGCGCTGGTCCTCAGCGACGGCGTGATCGCCGCGGACGGGCCCACCGCCGAGCTGCTCGCCGACCCGGAGCTGATGCGCGCCCACCGACTGGAGCTGCCGTACGGCTTCCACCCCGCCCCGCCGGTTCGCTGACCCGGCACTGGCACCATGGAGGACCGGCGCCGACGGGGCGCCGGGGACGGAAAGGGCACGGACGTGGACGTCCAGGGCAGTGTGGCGTCGGGGTTCGAGCCCGTCGAGGACGCCTTCGTACGCAACTTCACCGAGGGCGGCGAGCGCGGCGCGGCCGTCGCCGTCTACCGGGACGGCGTCAAGGTCGTCGACCTGTGGGCGGGCACCCGGGACGCGAACGGGGAAGCCGACGGGGAAGCGAACCGGGAAGCGATCCGGGAAGCCGACGGGGACGTCGACGGCGGCGAGCCCTGGCGGGAGGGCACCGCGCAGATAGTCCGCTCGGCGACGAAGGGCGTCGCCGCCGCCGTCCCGCTCCTCCTGCACCAGCGCGGACTCCTCGACCTGGACGCCCCGGTCTCCACGTACTGGCCCGAGTTCAAGGCCCACGGCAAGGAGCGCGCCCTCGTCCGGCACCTGCTGTCGCACCGCGCGGGCGTGCCCGTGCTCGACCGGCCGGTTTCCATGGCCGGGCTGGACGCGGCGCCGTCGGCGGTCGCCGCGCAGCCGCCCGTCTGGGAGCCCGGCACCGACCACGGCTACCACGCGCAGACGTACAGCTGGCTCCTCGGCGAACTCGTGCTCCGCGTGACCGGGCGGACCCTCGGGACCTGGCTGGCCGAGGAGCTGGCCGGGCCGCTCGGCCTCGACCTGTGGCTCGGGCTGCCCGCCGCCGTGGCCGGCCGCGTCGGCCGGGTCGGCCCGGTGGCGCCGCCCGAGCCCCGGGCGGGCGGCGGCGTGCTGCGGCTGCGGCCCAAGCGGAACGTCGCGGAGGCCTACGCCGACCCGTCGTCGCTGACCCGCCGCGCGTTCGCCGCGCTCAGCGCACCCGAGGAGAACTCCGCGGCCTACCGTGCGGCCGAGCTCCCCGGCTCCAACGGCATCGCGACCGCCCGCGCCCTGGCCCGCTTCTACGCCTCGCTGATCGGCGAAGTCGACGGCCACGCCCGGCTGTTCGCGCCCGCGACGGTCGCTCTCGCGCGTACGGAGGAGTCGGCGGGGCCCGACCGGGTGCTCGTCGTGAACACCCGCTTCGGGCTCGGCTACATGCTGCACGGCCCGTCGTCCCCGCTCCTCGCCCCCGGCTCCTTCGGCCACCCCGGCCGCGGCGGGCCCCTCGCGTTCGCCGACCCGGAGTCGGGGGTGGGGTTCGGGTACGTGACGAACGGGTTGCAGCAGGGGGTTACGGGGGATCCGCGGGCGCAGGCCCTGGTACGGGCGGTACGTCAGGTCGTCGGCTGAGTCGGGGTCGACTCGGGCACCCCCAGGGGCTCCGCCCCGGCCCCCGCTCCTCAAACGCCGGAGGGGCTTTCATTGCGCTGTCTGCTGTCTGCCGTCTGCCGTCTGCCGTCTGCCGTCTGCCGTCTGCCGTCTGCCGTCTGCCGTCTGCCGTGCCGTCGTGGCTGGTCGCGCAGTTTCCCCGCGCCCCTGAAGGCCAGCCCCTTCGGGGCTGAATCCAGCCTTCGGGAAGGGGCGGGGAGGGGAAGAAGAACCGCCCTGCCCAGCCCTACCCCGCGTGCAGCATCAGCCCGATCCCCACCACCATCAACCCCGCAGCCGCGATCCTCGGCGCCCCGAACCGTTCCTTGAAGAAGACCGCCCCGATCGCCGCCCCCACGATGATCGACGACTCCCGCAGCGCAGCGATCGGCGCGAGGGCCGCGCGGGTCTGGGCCCACAGGACGAGGCCGTACGCCGCCACCGAGAGGCCCGCGCCGAGCAGCCCGTGGACCGCGTGCGGGCGAAGCAGCTCCGGGAGCCGGGAGCGGTGCCGGTAGAGCGCGTACGCCGGGATCGAGACGCCCTCCAGGATCATCAGCCAGGCGATATAGCCGAGCGGAGTGCCGGAGGCGCGTACGCCCACGCCGTCCACCACCGTGTACGCGGCGATGGAAAGCCCGGTCGCGAGCGCGGCGAGCAGCGCGGGCCAGTGCGGGCGGCGGCCCGAGCCGCGGATGCCCCACAGGGCGAGGCCGACGAGGCCGGCGGAGGACACCGCCACACCGGTCAGCTGCCAGCCGTCGATGCGCTCGCCGACGAAGACGGCAGCGGCGACGGTCACGACGAGCGGCGCCGTACCGCGCGCGATCGGATACATCTGCCCGAAGTCGCCGAGGCTGAACGACCGCATGAGCAGCGCCTGGTAGGCCACGTGCAGGACCGCGGAGGCGATCAGGGCCGGCCAGGCGCCCGCGGCCGGGAACGGGGCGAAGCAGGCGAGGACGGCGCCGATGAGGGCGCCGCCGCCGGATATCAGGGTGAACGCGACCAACTGGTCCTTGATGCGGTGCGCCATCGCGTTCCAGCTGGCGTGCGTGACGGCGGCCAGGACGACGGCCCCGGCCACGAGCGGCGTCATCGGACCGTCCCGCGAACCTCGCCCGTCCCGCGAGTCCCGTGAACTTCGCCCGTCCCGCGGACCTCGCGGACGTCCACCAGCGTGGCGCCCGCGTGCGCGACCAGTTCCTTCGGGTCCATCGGGAACACGGTGTGCGGGGTGCCCGCGGCCGCCCACACCACGTCGTGGTCGAGCAGGCCGCGGTCGGCGAGGACCCGGGTGCGGGTGCGGTGCCCGAAGGGCGGCACCCCGCCGATCGCGTACCCGGTGGTCTCCCGTACGACGTCCGCGTTCGGCCGCGTGACCTTCTCGGCGCCCAGCTCCCGCCGGACCAGCTCCATGTCGACGCGCGAGGCGCCGTCCATGAGGACCAGGACCGGGACCTGGTCCGCTGCGAAGATCAGCGACTTCACGATCTCGCCGAGCGCGCAGCCCACCGCCTGAGCGGCCTGCGCGGCGGTGCGGGTGGCGTCCGGGAAGGCGCGGACCTCGGCCAGGACGGACTCCAGGCCGAGGTCACGCAGGGCCTCGGCGAAGCGGGGGTGGGCAGTGTTGCCGGTTGAGCTGGTCATGGCCGCACACGCTAGCTGTACGTGTACTCAGCACGCGACCACCATCCGGCCCGCGGGACCAGCCACGCCCGGTCCCGCGAAGGTCCGCCGGACAGGCCCTACGCCCCGCCCTTGAGCACCGCCGCCACCAGCGGTCCGGAGGACGAGCCGCCGCGGCCGCCCTCCAGCATCACCGCGGCCGCCGCCAGGTCGCCGCGCCAGGCGGTGAACCAGCCGTTGGGCTTCTTCTGGCCCATGACCTCGGCGGAGCCGGTCTTGCCGCCGATGTCGGGGCCGAGCCCGGACATGGCTGCGGCGGCCGAGCCGGAGGTCGCGGTGTACGTGAGGAGTTCCTTCAGCTGGGCCTGGGCCGAGGGCTTCAGCTTGCGCGGCGCCGTCGCGAGGGTGCGGCCGTCCACCTCCGGGGAGACCAGGTACGGCTGGCGGAACGTGCCCGTCTTGGCCGTGGCGATGAACGACGCCACGTTCAGCGGGTTCATCCGCACCCCGCCCTGGCCGATCAGCGAGGCGGCCATCTGCGCGTCGGACTGCACCGGCACCCGGCCGTCGAAGGTCGAGACGCCGCTGGTCCAGTTGCCCTTGCCGAGCCCGAAGACCTCCTGGGCCTGCTGGGTCAGGTCGTCGTCCTTGAGCTTCTTGGCCTGCGAGATGAAGGCCGTGTTGCAGGACGCCGCGAAGCTGGAGCGGAACGTGCCGTTCTTGATCTCGAACTTCTCGACGTTCTGGAACCGCCAGCCGCCGTACGTCTCGTACTTGGGGCACGGGTGCGGCTTGTCGATGCCCGCGAGGCCCTTCTCCAGGAGCATCGACGCGGACACGATCTTGAACGTGGAGCCCGGCGCGAGGGAGCCCTGCAGCGCGATGTTCAGGCCCGAGGTGTTGGAGTTGGCGACCGCGAGCACCTCGCCCGTGGACGGCTTGAGCAGCACGACGGAGGCATCCTGCCGCTTGGCCACCTCCGCCTCGGCGTTGGCCTGCGCCTTCGCGCTGATCGTCGTCTCGACGGTGCCCGGGGTGCCCTTGGAGAGCGTGAGCAGCGTCTTGTCGGACAGCGCCTTGTCATCGGACTTGCCCGACTCGTCCGACTCGTCCGACTCTTCTGCCCCTTCCGACTTGCCCGGCTTCTGGGTCGACTCGCCCCGCACGATGCGGAGTTCGACGGCCGGCTCGCCGCCCGCCTTGTCGCCGTACTTCTCGCGCAGCGAGTCCAGGACCGTGCCGAGCGAGGGGTACTTCTCGGCGCTCAGCTCCGCGCCGTCCCGGTCCACGGCCTTGATCGGCGGCTTCCCGGATTCGTCGGCGCGCAGCACGTCGCCCTCGCGCAGCTCCGGGTGGACCACGGACGGCTGCCAGTGCACGACCGGCTTGTCGGTCTTCTCGTCGCGCACGACGGTCAGTTCGGAGTCGTACGTGAAGGGCTTGCTCGTTGCCTCGTACGAGGCAACGGCCGACACGGAGAACGGCACCTTCCGCCCGCTCGCCGTGCCCGGCGTCAGCTCGACCTTCGTGAGGTGGGCGTCCTCGCGGTACGAGGTCAGGGCGGTGCGGGCGGCCGCGGCGTCGTCGGTCTGCGCGGCGGCCGCCGCCACGTCGCCCTTGGACCACGCGGTGAGGAACTTCGCGGTGGTCGACTTCACCTCGGCGGCGCTCGGCGGGCCCAGCTCCTTCTTCGGCTCGCCCGCGGCCGTGCGGTCGCCGCCCTGGGCGCCGCCGCTCTCGGAGCCGCCGCCGGTCAGGGCGTACGCGGTGAAGCCCGCGCCGGCCGCGACGGCGACGACCGCGGCCCCGATCAGGGTGACCTTGGCCTCCTTGCGCATCCCGCTCCTGGCGCCCGTCGCTCCGGTGCCGTGCCGCCCGCCCTCGGGTTCCATGCGCTCTCTCCTGACCACAGCTGCTTGGTTCGCGGATGCTCCGTACGTTCGCGGATTGCCCGTGCTCTCCGACCGGGCCAGGCCGCCGAATGGGCACCCTATAGGCCGTAAGTGACCACGCTCACCGGCCGGGTGGCCGGGCCCGCACCGCTCCAGGTCACACCCATGTGTCGAACCACATCCGAGCCCGCCAGGAATCCACCGGAATCGGTGTCCCGGTGTAGATCGGCCAGAAGTAGATGAAGTTCCAGAAGATCAGCAGGACCAGGACGCCCGAGCCCACCGCGCCCACGATGCGGCGGCGTTCCGTCGAGCCGGGCGGGCCCAGGATCGCGCCGATCATCATCGCCACGGCCAGACACAGGAACGGCACGAAGACCACGGCGTAGAAGTAGAAGATCGTCCGCTCCTGGTACGCGAACCAGGGCAGGTACCCGGCCGCGATGCCGCACAGGATCGCGCCCGCCCGCCAGTCCCGGCGCAGCAGCCAGCGCCACAGCGCGTACGCCACCGCGAAGCAGGCCGCCCACCACAGCAGCGGGGTGCCGAGCGCGAGGACCTCCGCGGCGCACTTCCCGGCGGTGTCCTTCGGGCAGCCGTCCACGCCGGGCGCGGGGGACTCGTAGTAGTACGAGACGGGCCGGCCGAGGACCAGCCAGCTCCACGGGTTGGAGTCGTAGGTGTGGCCGGAGGTCAGGCCGATGTGGAACTGGTAGACCTCGTACTCGTAGTGCCACAGCGAGCGCAGCCAGTCCGGCAGGAACGTCCAGTTGCCGCCCTTGCCCGCGGTGGCCGCCCAGTTCCGGAAGTAGCCGTCGTCGGTGACGATCCAGCCGGTCCACGACACGACGTACGTGCCGATCGCCACCGGTACCGTCGACACGAACGCCGGGAGCACGTCCTTCTTCAGGACCGTCGGATACGGCCGTCCGGCCCCGGCGACGCGGCGGGCGCCGACGTCCCACAGGACCGACATCAGGGCGAACGCGGCCAGGATGTAGAGGCCGTTCCACTTCGTGGCGAAGGCGAGGCCCAGGCAGACCCCGGCCGCGATCCGCCAGGGGCGCCGGCCGAGGCGGGCGGTCTCGGCGATGTCCGCGTCAGGGCGGACCAACCCGTCCTCGTCCACGGGCAGTTGGGCCAGGAGCCGCGCCCGCGACCGGTCCCGGTCCACGACCAGGCAGCCGAACGCCGCCACCACGAAGAACATCAGGACCAGGTCGAGCAGCGCGGCCCGGCTCATCACGAAGTGCAGGCCGTCCACCGCGAGCAGCGCGCCCGCCAGACAGCCGAGGAACGTCGACCGGAAGAGGCGCCGCCCGATCCGGCAGATCAGCAGCACCGACAGCGTGCCGAGCACCGCCGTCATGAACCGCCAGCCGAACGGCGTGAAGCCGTGCATCCACTCGCCGAGCCCGATGACCCACTTGCCGACCGGCGGATGCACCACGTACGAGGCGTCGGTGCCGAGCGGCACGTCCGAGCCGAGCCGGATGACCTCGTCGTTGTAGTCCTTGGGCCAGTTCACCTCGTAACCGCGGTGGATCAGTGCCCAGGCGTCCTTGGCGTAGTACGTCTCGTCGAATATCACCTTGTCCGGGCGGCCCAGGTTCCAGAACCGCAGGGCCCCCGCGACCAGGGCGACGAGCAGCGGGCCGACCCAGCCGAGCAGCCGGTTCATCGGCGCGACCCGGTAGGCGGCCACCCCGAGCGCGGCCCACACGCGCAGGGCGGGCTCGGGGAAGGGCGGGACCAGCCGGGCACGGACGTCGGCTCCGGGGCCCGCCGTGTACCCGAACCGCCGCAGCCGCAGCTGCCAGGCCGGCGGCCGGGCCGGATCGGCGGCTTCGGCGGCCGGGCGGCCCGCTTGCGCGTCGGTGGAGTCCGTCGTGGACGCTGCACTGGTCACCGCGCCATCGTAGGGAACGCGACTGTGCGAGCACCGCGGTACCGGCCTCCCGGGCGGGCCACCGCCCGATCCGCCGCGGGCCACCGCCGCACACGCCGCGGGCCACCGCCGCATCCGCCGCGAGGGCGCCCCCGTATCCCTGCGAGGATGGCCCCGTGACAGCAGGAACGCTCGTACTCGCAGGCACCCCCATCGGCGACACCTCCGACGCCCCGCCCCGGCTCGCCGCCGAGCTGGAGTCGGCGGATGTCGTGGCCGCCGAGGACACCCGCCGCCTCCGCCGGCTCACGCAGGCGCTCGGGGTGCAGCCGGGCGGGCGGATCGTGTCGTACTTCGAGGGGAACGAGGCCGCCCGTACGCCAGAGCTGGTCGAAGCCCTGGCCGACGGGGCGCGGGTGCTGCTCGTGACCGACGCCGGGATGCCGTCCGTCTCCGACCCCGGGTACCGGCTGGTCGCCGCCGCCGTCGAGCGGGACATCCGGGTGACCGCCGTGCCGGGGCCTTCCGCGGTGCTCACCGCGCTCGCGCTCTCCGGGCTGCCCGTGGACCGGTTCTGCTTCGAGGGGTTCCTCCCGCGCAAGGCCGGTGAGCGCCGCTCCCGCCTCGCCGAGGTCGCCGACGAGCGCCGCACCCTCGTCTACTTCGAGGCCCCGCACCGCCTCGACGACACCCTCGCCGCGATGGCCGAGGCCTTCGGCTCCGACCGCCGCGCGGCCGTCTGCCGCGAGCTGACCAAGACGTACGAGGAAGTGAAGCGCGGCCCGCTCGGCGAGCTCGCCGCCTGGGCCGCCGAAGGGGTGCGCGGCGAGATCACCGTCGTCGTCGAGGGCGCCCCCGAGACCGCCGAGGAGCTCGACGCGGACGAGCTGGTGCGGCGGGTCCAGGTGCGTGAGGAGGCGGGGGAGCGCCGCAAGGAGGCGATCGCCGCGGTGGCGGCCGACGCGGGCCTGCCCAAGCGGGAGGTGTTCGATGCGGTGGTCGCGGCAAAGAATGCCGCTCGCAGCGCGCCATCGGACGGCAAAGGACTATCGTGAAAGGCAAAGCGCAGGCCGCGCACCAGGCTTTTTTCGCATAGAGAAGGCCAAGAACGCTCCAATATCTCGACAGGCCTGATGCGCTCCTCCGGGCGCGGGAGTCCACTGGAAGCAGGGACAACACCGACCGTCCCGGAACGTGCTTGTCCAGGGGACAAGAGGAGCTGGCATGAGTGAGACCACCGGCCGCATCGCCACGGGTATGCCGCGCGAGGCCATAGCCACCGTTCAAGAGTCGTACTCCTTCGCCTGCATGCGCTGCGGGCACGGCTGGGAGCAGTCGTACGACATCGAGCACTTCGTCGACGGCACGGGCAACGAATTCGTGATGTACGTGGTCGACGGCCGGCGGGTGCCGTCCCCGCTGACCAGGCCCACCTGCATGAACTGCGGCGGCCACGTCGTACGGATCATGCGGCCGGGGCGGGTGTCCTCGGTCCAGAAGATCGCCTCCGGGCAGCCCTTCGAGTACGCCGGTCAGTCCGCGGCCGAAACCCAGGGAGCGGAGTCCGAAGGGGAGTCCGGGGAGTCCGAAGCGGACGCCGCCCGGAAGTCCGGGCACCACTGGCACCTCTCCGACCTGCTGCACCCCTTCCGGCACCAGCACAGGAACGACGGCTGAACAGACCTTCGTAGGATCGGGGCATGAGCCCCAAGGACGTCAAGGACGCCAAAGACGCACCGCCGCCGCTGCCGGAGCCCCTGCGGGTTCCGGTGGCGGACTCGCACACCCACCTCGACATGCAGTCGGCCACCGTCGCCGAGAGCCTTGCCGACGCCGCGTCCGTCGGCGTGACGACCGTGGTCCAGGTGGGCTGTGACCTCAAGGGCTCCCGCTGGGCCGCCGAGACCGCCGCGCAGTACGAGGCCGTGCACGCCACCGTCGCCCTGCATCCCAACGAGGCGCCGCGGATCGTCCTGGGGGATCCTGACGGGTGGTCCCGGCAGGGCGCGCGCGAGCCCGGCGGGGACGCCGCGCTCGACGACGCGCTCGCCGAGATCGACCGGCTCGCCGCTCTGCCGCAGGTCAAGGGCGTCGGCGAGACCGGGCTCGACTACTTCCGCACCGGGCCCGAGGGCAAGGACGCGCAGGAGCGGTCGTTCCGCGCGCACATCGAGATCGCCAAGCGGCACGGCAAGGCCCTCGTCATCCACGACCGCGAGGCCCACGCCGACGTGCTGCGGGTCCTCAAGGAGGAGGGCGCCCCCGAGCGCACCGTCTTCCACTGCTACTCCGGCGACGCCGCGATGGCCCGGATCTGCGCCGAGCAGGGCTACTTCATGTCCTTCGCCGGCAACGTCACGTTCAAGAACGCGGGGCCGCTGCGCGAGGCCCTGGACGTGGCGCCCCGCGAACTCGTCCTCGTCGAGACCGACGCGCCCTTCCTCACGCCCGCGCCCTACCGCGGTCGGCCCAACGCGCCCTATCTCATTCCGGTCACGCTGCGGGCCATGGCCCGGGTCAAGGGCCTCGACGAGGACGCGCTGGCGGAGGCGGTACGCGCCAACACGGCGCGCGCATTTGATTACTGACCGATAATGCGCCGGGTCCGGCAGCCCGGGGCAACGCTGCGACACAATGTGACCGAACGAGTCCGGAGGGTGACTACGGCCTCGCGACTCCGCTAGGTTCTGCTCGCCCGAGTTCAGGACCGTCACCGGAGTGCTCGTCGTGAACCTTGACTGGCGCGGCCCGACCGTCGCACCGCCCGCGCCCGCCGCCGAACCCGCCGCCGGACCCGCCGCCGAACCCACCCCGGCCACCCTGGCCACCCCGGCCGCCCCGGTCGCGGGCAGCCGGGCCGAGGCCCGGCGCGCGGCCCGGCGCAAGCAGGCGGCCGGGCGCAAGCAGGCGGCCCGGCGCAAGCGGAGCGCCGAGCGCCCCGAGGTGCTGCGCCGGCTGCTGCCGCAGGCCCTCGTCGTCGCCTT
Organism: Streptomyces solicavernae; assembly: GCF_029968095.1. GTDB lineage: Bacteria > Actinomycetota > Actinomycetes > Streptomycetales > Streptomycetaceae > Streptomyces > Streptomyces solicavernae. Next base: position 188,230 of record NZ_JASCIR010000006.1, read on the forward strand.
CCTCGCGGGCGGCACCACCGCGTTCGTCGCCAAGGACAAGGCCGTCCAGCTCTCCATCGACGGCAGGCCCCGCACCCTGCACACCTTCGCGGACGACGTCGGCGAACTCATCGCCGACGAGGGCCTGGCCCCGGGCGCCCACGACAGCGTCGCGCCCGCCCCCGACACCCCGCTGACCAGCGGCGACGAGGTCGTCATCCGGTACGGGCGGCTCCTTCGCCTCACCCTCGACGGGGAGCGCCGCCAGGTGTGGACGACCGCCCGGACCGTCGAGGGCGCGCTGCGCCGGCTCGGCGTGCGCGTGCAGGGCGCCTACCTGTCCGTCGACCGCTCGCAGCGGATCGCCCGCGACGGCCTGGAGCTTCGAGTCCGCACCGAACGCACCGTGACCGTGATGGCCGACGGCCGCGAACGCACCATCCGCACCAACGCCGCGACCGTACGCGAGGCCGTCGCCGAGGCCGGGATCTCGCTGCGCGGCCAGGACACCACCTCCGTACCGCCCGACTCGTTCCCGCGCGACGGCCAGACCCTCACCGTCCTGCGCGTCACCGGCAGCCGCGAGGTGCGCGAGGAACCCATCGCCTTCGACGTGCAGCGCACCGACGACGCCACGCTCTACCGCGGCACCGAGGTCGTCGAGCGCGCCGGCCGGCAGGGCGCGCGCCGCGTCACGTACGAGCTGCGCACCGTCAACGGTGTGCGGCAGCGGCCGCGGCGGGTCGACTCGCAGGTGGTGCGCGCCCCGCGGACCCAGCGCGTGCTCGTCGGCACCCGGCCGCTGCCGACCAGCGTGCGGGGCGCCGACGGCCTCGACTGGAACGCGCTCGCCCAGTGCGAGTCCGGCGGCCGCCCGGACGCGGTCGACCCCTCCGGCACGTACGGCGGCCTCTACCAGTTCGACACCGGCACCTGGCAGAGCCTCGGCGGCTCGGGCCGCCCCCAGGACGCGCCGCCCGCCGAGCAGACGTACCGCGCGAAGAAGCTGTACGTGCAGCGCGGGGCCAGCCCCTGGCCGCACTGCGGGGCACGGCTGTGACCCGCTTACCCTTGTGCGGTGAGCAACAGCCCCGACTCCCGCCCCGACTCCCTCCTCGGCCCGGCCGACATCCGTGAACTGGCCGCCGCCCTGGGCGTACGCCCCACCAAGCAGCGCGGCCAGAACTTCGTCATCGACGCCAACACGGTCCGCCGGATCGTCCGCACCGCCGAGGTGCGCCCCGACGACGTGGTCGTGGAGGTCGGGCCCGGACTCGGCTCGCTGACGCTCGCGCTCCTGGAGACCGCGGACCGGGTCACCGCCGTCGAGATCGACGACGTGCTCGCCGCCGCGCTGCCCGCCACCGTCGAGGCCCGCATGCCCGAGCGCGCCGACCGGTTCGCGCTCGTGCACTCCGACGCGATGCACGTCGAGGAGCTGCCGGGCCCGCCGCCCACCGCGCTCGTCGCGAACCTGCCGTACAACGTCGCCGTGCCCGTCCTCCTGCACATGCTCGCCACCTTCCCGAGCATCGACCGCACGCTCGTCATGGTCCAGTCCGAGGTCGCCGACCGCCTCGCCGCCACCCCCGGCTCGAAGGTGTACGGCGTGCCCTCCGTGAAGGCCAACTGGTACGCGGAGGTCAAGCGCGCCGGCGCCATCGGCCGCAACGTCTTCTGGCCCGCGCCGAACGTCGACAGCGGCCTGGTCTCCCTGGTGCGGCGCACCGAGCCCGTCGCCACGACCGCCTCGCGCGCGGAGGTGTTCGCCGTCGTCGACGCCGCGTTCGCCCAGCGCCGCAAGACCCTGCGCGCCGCGCTCGCCGGCTGGGCCGGTTCGGCCGCCGCCGCAGAGAAGGCGCTCGTCGCCGCCGGGGTCTCCCCGCAGGCGCGCGGCGAGTCCCTCACCGTCGAACAGTTCGCGAAGATCGCCGAGAACCGGGGAGTGGCGTAAGTGAGTGTGACGGTACGGGTACCGGCCAAGGTCAACGTCCAGCTCGCGGTCGGCGGCGCCCGCCCCGACGGCTTCCACGACCTGGCCAACGTGTTTCTGGCGGTGGGGCTGTACGACGAGGTCACGGCGACGCCCGCCGACCGGCTCCGGGTGACGTGCTCGGGCCCGGACGCCCACCAGGTCCCGCTCGACCGGAGCAACCTGGCGGCGCGCGCGGCCCTCGCCCTTGCGGAGCGGCACGGCGTGACCCCCGGCGTCCATCTGCACATCGCCAAGGACATCCCCGTCGCGGGCGGCATGGCGGGCGGCAGCGCGGACGCGGCGGGCGCGCTCGTGGCGTGCGACGCGCTCTGGGGGACCGGCGCCTCCCGGGCCGAACTCCTCGACATCTGCGCCGAGTTGGGCAGCGACGTGCCGTTCGGCCTGGTCGGCGGGGCGGCGCTCGGCGTCGGCCGCGGCGAACAGCTCACGCCCCTCGACGTGGGCGGTACGTTCCACTGGGTGTTCGCCCTCGCCGACGGCGGCCTCTCCACTCCGGCCGTGTACCGCGAGTTCGACCGCCAGTGGGAAGGTCTCGACGTACCGGCCCCGCAGGCCTCGCCCGCCCTGATCGAGGCCCTGCGCGCCGGTGACCCGCGCGCCCTCGCCGGGGTGCTGGGCAACGACCTGGAACCGGCCGCCCTCGCCCTCTTCCCCGCCCTGGAGCAGACCCTCGCGGCGGGCACGGACGGCGGCGCGCTGGCGGCCCTGGTCTCCGGCTCCGGCCCGACGACCGCCTTCCTCGCCGAGGACGCCGCCTCCGCCGAGTCCGTCGCCGAGGCCCTGCTGAAGTCCGACACCTGCCGCGCGGTCCGCGTCGCCCCGGCCCCGGCACCGGGCGCGACGGTGATCGCCCCGGCGGTGTAGCCGTACGTACTCAGGCCCCAGTTGAGTACCTGAGCCCTGCCGGGCGGCGCGCCCCGGGCGAGACCGTACGGGCATGAACACCACCGCCGCCGCCCGGCTCGCCGAGGCCACCCCGGACACCCGGGACCGCTGCATCGACCTGCTGCGCGTCGCGTCGCTCGCCACCGTCGTCCTCGGCCACTGGCTGATGGCGGCCGTCGCCACGGGGGCGGGCGGGGGCGTCGAGGTCGGCAACCTGCTCGCCGTCGTGCCCGAGCTGCAACCGCTCACCTGGGTGCTGCAGATCATGCCGGTGTTCTTCTTCGTCGGCGGCTTCGCACACGCCTCGTCGTACCGCTCGCTGCGCCGCAGGTCCGGCTCCCAGCCGGTGTACGCGGCGTTCCTGCGGGCCCGCCTGCAGCGCCTGCTCGGCCCCACGATCGTGTTCGTCCTGACCTGGGGAGCACTCGCCCTGGTCCTCCAACTCCTCGGCGCGGGCGGCGGGTTGCTCGACATCACGCTGCGCCTCGTCGCCCAGCCGCTGTGGTTCATCGGCATCTACCTCGCGATGGTCGCGTTCACCCCGCCGCTGCTGCGCGCGCACGAGCGGTGGGGCTGGGGCGCGTTCGCCGCGCTCGCCGCCGCGGCGGCCACGGTCGACGTGCTGCGCTTCGCCCTCGGCGTCCCCTACGTCGAGTTCCTCAACTTCGCCCTCGTCTGGCTCGCCGTGCACCAGCTGGGCTTCCTGCGCGCCGACGGCCGCCTCGACGCCCGGGGCACGGCGGCCGCGCTCGCCGGCTGCGGGCTCGCGGGGGTGGTGGCGCTGGTGACGTACGGCCCGTATCCGCTGTCGATGGTCGGCATGCCCGGCGCGGAGATCTCCAACATGGCCCCGCCCACGCTCGCCCTGCTCTGCCACGGGCTGTGGCTGGTCGGCGCGGTCGAGCTGGCGCGCGGTCCGCTCGGGGCGTGGCTGCGGCGGCCCCGGGTGTGGCGCGGGGTCGTCGCCGCGAGCGGCATCGCCATGACGGCCTTCCTCTGGCACCTCACGGCGATGCTCGGGGTGTACGGCGTGCTGCTTGCCCTCGACGTTCCGCTGCCGGAGCCGGCGAGTGCGGCGTGGTGGGCGCAGGTGCCGCTGCGGGTGCTTGCGGCGGCGCTGCTCACGGCTCTGCTCGTGGCCGCCTTCCGCCGCTTCGAGCGCCCGGTCTCCGCCGCGGCACGCCCCGGCTCCGGCCCGCTGGCGGTCCTCGGCGTCACGCTGTGCCTGTTCGGCGTCCTCGGCCTGTCGATGGTCGGCTTCGGCGGGTTGCTTGAGGGCCGGACGGCGCTGCTGATCGCGGTGGACGTATCGGCGCCGGTGGCGGTGGGGATGGTGTGCGGCGGGTGGGCGTTGGTGGGGCGCGGGCGCTTCTTCCCCCACCCCGCCCCCGGGCCCCGACAGGGGCGCGGGGAACTGCGCGATCAGCCACGACGGTGGGAAAGCCGGACGGGCGCGGAGCGCGATCGGGGGCCCGGGGGGCGGAGCCCCCTGGGGGTGAGCCCCGAGGGGCCCGCGCGCAGCGACTACGCTGGGACGTCGATCGAAAACCTTCTCAGGAGTGAAATGGCCGTCAACCTGGTCAATGTCGAGGCAGTCAGCAAGGTGTACGGCACCCGTGCCCTGCTCGACGCAGTCTCCCTCGGCGTCTCCGAAGGCGACCGCATCGGCGTCGTGGGCCGCAACGGCGACGGCAAGACCACCCTCGTCCGGATGCTCGCCAAGCTGGAGGAGGCCGACACCGGCCGCGTCACGCACAGCGGCGGCCTGCGCCTCGGCGTCCTCACGCAGCACGACTCCCTCGACCCCGAGGCCACCGTCCGGCACGAGGTCATCGGCGACATGGCCGACCACGAGTGGGCGGGCGACGCCAAGGTCAGGGACGTACTGACCGGGCTGTTCGGCGGGCTCGACCTGCCGGGGTTCGAGAAGGGCCTCGACACCGTCATCGGCCCACTCTCCGGCGGTGAGCGCCGCCGTATCGCGCTCGCCCAGCTGCTGATCGCCGAGCAGGACCTGATCGTCCTGGACGAGCCCACCAACCACCTGGACGTCGAAGGCATCGCCTGGCTCGCCGGGCACCTGCGCGAGCGCCGCTCCGCGCTCGTCTGCGTCACCCACGACCGCTGGTTCCTCGACCAGGTCTGCACCCGCATGTGGGACGTGCAGCGCGGCGACGTCTTCGAGTACGAGGGCGGCTACAGCGACTACGTCTTCGCGCGGGCCGAGCGCGAGCGGATCGCGGCCACCGAGGAGGCCAAGCGGCAGAACCTGATGCGCAAGGAGCTGGCCTGGCTGCGGCGCGGCGCCCCCGCCCGTACGTCCAAGCCCCGCTACCGCATCGAGGCCGCCAACGAGCTGATCGCCGATGTGCCGCCGCCGCGCGACACCAGCGAACTGATGAAGTTCGCCTCCGCCCGGCTCGGCAAGACCGTCTTCGACCTGGAGGACGTGACCGTACAGGCCGGCCCGAAGGTGCTGCTCAAGCACCTGACCTGGCACCTCGGCCCGGGTGACCGGATCGGTCTGGTCGGTGTGAACGGCGCGGGCAAGACCTCGCTGCTCCGTACGCTCACCGAGGCCGCCCGCAGCCAGGGCGAGGAGCAGCCGGTGGCGGGCCGGGTGGTGGTCGGCAAGACGGTGAAGCTGGCGTACCTGTCCCAGGAGGTCGCCGAGCTGGACCCGACGTGGCGGGTGCTGCAGGCCGTGCAGCAGGTCAAGGACCGGGTCGACCTCGGCAAGGGGCGGGAGCTGACCGCGGGTCAGCTGTGCGAGCAGTTCGGCTTCGGCAAGGAGAAGCAGTGGACGCCGGTCGGGGACCTGTCCGGCGGTGAGCGGCGGCGGCTGCAGCTGCTGCGGCTGCTGATGGACGAGCCGAACGTCCTCTTCCTCGACGAGCCCACCAACGACCTCGACATCGAGACGCTGACCCAGCTGGAGGACGTGCTCGACGGCTGGCCGGGCTCGATGGTGGTCATCTCGCACGACCGTTTCTTCATCGAGCGCACCACGGACCGGGTGTTCGCGCTGCTCGGCGACGGCGCGCTGCGGATGCTGCCGCGCGGCATCGACGAGTACCTGGAGCGCAGGCACCGCATGGAGGAGGCGACGGCCGCCGCGGCGACCCCGGCCGCGCAGCCGCAGACCGGCGCGGCGCCCGCGAAGTCCTCGGCGGACGCCCGGGCCGCGAAGAAGGAACTCCAGAAGATCGAGCGCCAGTTGGACAAAATCTCCGAAAAAGAGACAAAGCTGCACGCGCAGATCGCCGAGAACGCCACGGACTTCGGCCGCGTCGCCCAGCTCGACGCCGAGCTGCGCGAACTGGCGGGGGAGCGCGATGAGTTGGAGATGCGGTGGCTGGAACTCGCCGAGGACGCCTCCTGAGCCCCACCTGCAACGGCTCGCTCACGCCCCGCGCAGGGCGATAACGGCGGCATCACAGGCCGGTCCTCCCTTGGGAACAAGGGGGCGGCCGGCACGGCTGGATGTCGGTGGTCAGTGGTACAAAGAACTCCCGCTCGACAGACATACAGGTACGGGGACAATGCCCGATTCGCTCCTTTCCGAGGGGATTTGACCAACGGAATTGCGGGGGAGGCCGGTTGGGCTGCGGGACCCGTGTGAAGAGGTACACCGCTGATGAGTCAGCCGCCCAGCCAGCCGCCGCAGCCGCAAGGCGGTGCCGGGGCTCCGCAGGACCCTCAGCAGGGGATGTCCAAGGAGCCCGGCCAGCCGCCGCAGTCGCCGCAGACGCCTCCGGTGCCGCCGGCGCCGCCGTCCGCGCCGCCCGCCGCCCCGCCCTCCGTACCCTCCGCACCGCCCGCTGGGCCCGCGACCCCGCCGGCCGGACCGCCGCCCGCCCAGCCCTCGTACGGCTACCCGCAGCCAGGCCAGCCCGGCCAGCCCGCCGCCGACAACCCGTACGCCCAGGCACAGCCGGGTCAGCCGCAGCCGGGTCCGTACGGCCAGCCGGGGCAGCCCGGCGGCCAGCCCGGCGCGCCCGCGCAGGGTGCGTACGGCTACCCGCAGCAGCCGCAGTACCCGGGGGCGCCCGCGCCCGGTATGCCCGGCGGGCCCGCCGGGCCCGGTGGCGGCTCGGGCAGCCCGTTCAAGGGCAAGCCCGCCGCGATCATCGGTGCGGCCCTCGCCGCGGTCCTCGTGATCGGCGGCGGCGTCTGGTTCGCCACCAGCGGTGACGACGAGAAGCCGAAGAAGAAGGAGCCGATCGCCAAGGGCAGCGAGGACGGCAAGCCCACCAACGCCGGCGAGGAGACCGCCGGCAGCCGCAACGGCGGCGAGGACGACCTCAACGCCGGCCGCAAGCCCGGCGAGGCGAGGGTCTGGGTCGCCAAGAACGACCTCGACCCCCCGCGCAACGGCGCCCCGCTCATGGACATCTGGACCGTGGGCGACAACGTCATCCAGGCCGGGTACAACGAGGTCACCGCCTTCAAGGCGAGCGACGGCAGCAAGGCGTGGAGCGTCAAGCTCCCGCACGCCGTGTGCGACACCCCGCCCCGCCCCTCCGAGGACGGCATGGTCGTCGTGGCCTACAAGGACACCGACAACCGTGAGAAGAGCAAGTGCAACCAGCTCCAGATGATCGACCTCAACACGGGTGAGAAGGGCTGGCAGAAGAAGACCGAGACGGGCGGCCTCTTCGACTCGACCGTCACGCTCGACCTGGAGATCGCCGGGGAGAACGTGATGGTGGCCCGCTCCCAGTCCGGCAGCGCGTACAGCCTCAAGGACGGCGAGGAGCAGTACACGCTGAAGAAGGACCGGGGCTGCTTCCCCAACTCCTTCGCGGCCGACGGGGACACGGTCCTCGCCGTCGACTCCTGCCTGGCCCAGCCGGACGAGAACGAGCAGCTCAAGTCGATCGACCCGAAGACCGGCAAGGTCAAGTGGCGTTACATGACGCCCAAGGGCTACCAGGTGCAGAAGGTCTACTCGGTCAAGCCGCTCGTCGTCTCCCTGGTGAACCGGGACGACAAGGCCTGGAACATCGTCGCGTTCAAGGAGAACGGCAAGGTCCGCTCGCAGATCGACGGCGGCAAGGACTCCTTCACGCAGCGCTGCGGCATGTCCATCCTGGAGAAGGAGCTGCAGAGCTGCCAGGGCATGGTCGCCACCGACGACCTCTTCTTCATGGCCACCGAGGAGAAGAAGTCCGGCGACTACGACCGCAGCAACGAGATCGTCGCGTTCGACCTCGACAGCGGAAAGCCCAAGTGGCGCGGCAAGACCGAGGACCCGCGCTCCCTGATGCCGCTGTCCGCGGATTCCGACGGCAACCTGATCGCGTACGTCGAGCCGACCTTCGACAAGCCGGGCCAGACCGTGCGGTTCAGCCCGGACGGCGGCAAGCCGAAGCTGCTCCTGCAGCACCCGGAGACTACCGCCAGCGTCGAGAACTCCATCGTCGGCGCGGGACAGATGGCCTACGCGGACGGCCGTCTCTACGCCACGTCCTCGCGGCTGATGGGCCGTGACGGCGAGGAGGAGACCCGCATGCTGTCCTTCGGCAAGTAAGTCCCCCTGGGCGTCCCCCGGGTTCCGTGAGCCGACGGCTCGCGGGCCGGCGGGACGCCCTCTGGCCGTTCGTACGCCCGGCCCGTCCCCTCAGTCAGACAGGTAGAGATCACGATGACCCAGCCGCCGCAGCCGCCCCAGCCGCCGAACGAGCCTCGCAAGGAGGGCTTCGGCGCCCCGCAGGACCCGCCGAAGGAGGGCTTCGGCGCGCCGCAGAGCCCGCCCCCCGGCGGCGGCTTCGGCGCCCCGCCCCCGCCGGCCCCCGGCACCCCGCCGCCCCCGGCGCCGGGCACCCCGCCGCCCGCGTACGGCTACCCGCAGGCGCCCGGCACCCCGCCGCCGCCCGCCCCGGGCACGCCCCCGCCGGGCCAGCCGGGTCAGCCGGGTCAGCCGGGTCAGCCGGGCTACGGCTACCCGCAGGCCCCCGGCCAGCAGCCCCAGCAGCCCCCGTACGGCTACCAGCAGTTCCCGCAGCAGCACATCACGCAGCCCATGGGCGGTCCCGGCGGGACCGGCGGCGGCAAGAAGATCAACTCGCAGCTGGCGATCATCGTCGCCGCGGTGGTCGCGGTCGCGCTGATCGTCGGCGGCGGATTCTGGTACGCGTCCGACGGCGACGAGCCGAAGGAGGAGGCGAAGACCGGCGAGGGCGGCAAGGGCGGCGAGAGCGGCCCGGCCGGTGGCGGCGGCGAGGAGAAGGTGCCGTCGAACACCGCCGCCCAGGTCCGCTTCCAGCTGCCCGCGCCGAAGGTCGGCGAGGACACCACGCTGAGCGTCAAGGGCTCCTGGCTCACCGACGACGCGTACGTGAAGAGCGGCGACAGCAAGATCGTCGGGTATGCGCCGAAGGACGGCAAGGAGCTCTGGACGCTCCCGCTGACCGGCCCGACCTGCGCGGGCTCCCGCCAGGTCTCGGACGACGGCCTGGCCGCCGTGGTCTTCGAGGCCGAGGGCAAGAAGGAGTACAACGGCTGCAGCCAGATCGCCGTCTTCGACACCAAGACCGGCGACAAGCTGTGGCAGAAGAGCGTCAGTGACGGCGGCGGCAAGGCCGACTTCCAGGAGGTCGTCATCTCCGGTGAGACCGTCGCGGTCGGCGGCGGCACGGACGGCGGCGCCGCCTTCGAGCTGAAGTCGGGCAAGCCCCGCTGGGCGCCGAAGCCCTCGGACACCTGCAAGGACGCCGGGTACGCGGGCGGCGAGCAGCTGGTCGCGGTCCGCAAGTGCGGTTCGTACGACAACCCGCGGCTTGAGGTCCAGGTGATCGACCCGGTCTCCGGCACCCCCAAGTGGACGTACAAGCTGCCCGCCGGCATCGACAACGCCAAGGTGATGTCGACGAAGCCGGTCGTCTTCGGCGTGGACTCGACCGACATCACCGCGTCCGGCGTCTCGGACATCTTCGCCCTGGACGAGGCGGGCAAGCTGCGCAGCAAGGCGGCGCTCGGCAAGCGTGAGTACCAGCTCGACTGCGACGTGAACAAGGTCCAGGAGTGCTCCGGCGTCGTCGTCGGCAACGACCGGGTGTACGTGCCGACGGCCCAGCACGAGGGCAGCGGCGAGTACGGCATGACCAACGAGATCATCTCGTTCGACCTGGCCACCGGCGAGAAGGTCGGCCCGAAGGCGGACGCGGGTGACCGGTACCAGATGCTGCCGCTGCGCATGGACGGCACGAACATCCTCGCGTACAAGATCCCGCCGTACGACAAGGGCGGTCAGGTCGTCACCATCGACCCGAAGACCGGCAAGCAGACGGTGCTCCTGGAGAACCCGGCGCAGGAAGACATCCGGGACGCCGAGACGCAGTACTCCCTGCCCGAGGGCGCCGAGATGCTGTACGGCGACGGCGCCCTGTACATCTCGGACAAGCTGATGTCGAAGCCGAGCCCGTCCGACACCCGCAAGCGGCACCTCGCCGTGGTGTTCGGCACCGGCTGACCGCGCGCCGGCCGAGCGGCGGGCCGTCCCTTCCGGTGGAGCTTCCGCTGGAGGGGCGGCCCGCCGTCGTGTGCACGGGCGGGCCGGGGCGGGATTTTCGCCGGTTCCGACAGGCATCTGTCCGGTAAAGGGCGCGCGCCGTCGAACAAGCGTGTAGCTTCCGGGAAACGTCGGGCCGGGGGGTCCCGCCCGACGACGGGTCGCCGGGGATCTGGGGGTAGCGCGATGGCGGTGCGGCTCATGGTGGTCGACGATCACCGTCTGCATGCGGAGGCGCTGGCCTCGGCCCTGAAGCTGCGCGGCCACCGGGTGCTCGCCGCGGCGGCGCCGGCCGCGGGGGCGGCGGAGCTCGTGGTGCAGCGGGCGCCGGAGGTCTGCGTCCTCGGCACGGCGGCGCCCGCGGAGCCGGGCGCGTTCGACCCGGTGGCGCGGATCAAGCGGGACCGTCCGCAGGTCGCGGTGCTGGTCCTCGGCCCGGTGCCGTCCCCGCGCGGCATAGCGGCGGCGTTCGCCGCGGGCGCCTCCGGTTACGTACGGCACGACGAGCGCATCGAGGGCGTCGAGCGGGCCATCATGAAGGCCAGGGCGGGGGAGGCCGCGGTCGCCCCGGCGCTGCTGCGGGGCGCCTTCGCGGACCTGCTCAACCCGCCGGCCAAGGCGGACGACGAGGGCCACCGGCTGCTGCTGCTGCTCACGCCGCGCGAGGTGGAGGTCCTGGTGCGGGTCGCGGAGGGCGAGGACACCCGGAGAATCGCGGCGGGCATGGGCATAGCGCCGAGCACGGCCCGTACGCACGTCCAGCGGGTCCTGATGAAACTGGACGTCGGCTCCCGCCTGGAGGCGGCGGCGCTTGCCGCGCGTACGGGCCTGCTCGACCGGGCTGTTACGGCGACTGTTCCCCGGGCTCCGACGGCACCGGCGCAACCGCCGGACGAAGCCTCAGCCACACCAGGAAGAACAGCCCGAGCGCCAGCATGGCGAGGCCGGTCCACAGGTTGATGTTGATGTCCTGGGCCTTCTTCAGGTCGGCCTCGGACGCCGTGATCCCGGCGATGGTGACGATCACGCCGTAGACCACGAACAGGCCGCCGATGATGCGCCGGATGTCGAAGAGACGGGCGGCGGTGGCGGACTTGGCCTCCAACTCGGAGACTTCGCGCTGCAGTTCAGACATTCTCTGGGCCTCCGTGTCGGTCAGAAGGAGTACGGGACGTAGCAGGCGGCGGCGATGACGATCGCGCCCCAGCCGAGCAGGGCGGGCCTGCGGTACCAGACCTGGTCGCCCTCCTGAGGCGCCTCCTCCATGCCGGGCGAGGTGGTGCCGTACACCAGACCGGCCAGCTCGGCCTCCGGCTTGGGCGCGGTGAACAGGGTGACGAGGACCATCACCACGGCACCGGCGACGAAGCCGACGATCGCGGAGACGAAGTTGGCGCCCTGGTCGGAGGGGATGTCGATGACGCCCCCCTGGTAGATGACGAAGTAGTTGACCATCGCGGCCGAGGTGCCCGCGAGCAGCCCCCACACACCGGATTTCATGGAGGCCCGCTTCCAGAACATGCCGATGATGAAGACCACGAACATCGGCACATTGAAGAAGGAGAACAGCGTCTGCAGGTATCCCATGATGTTGCTGAAGCTGGCGGCGAGGAAGGCCGTGCCGATGGAGGCGACCACACCGATCGCGGTGATGAGCCGCCCGAACTTCAAGTAGTACGTGTCCTCACGGCCCTTGACCACGTACTTCGCCCAGATGTCCGCGGTGAACACGGTGTTGAAGGACGAGACGTTGGCCGCCATGCCCGCCATGAACGCGGCGAGCAGACCGGTCACGGCTATCCCGAGCACGCCGTTGGGCAGCAACTCCTGCATGAGCAGCGGGATCGCGTCGTTGTACGTCAGGTCGGAGCCGGCGGTGCCGATCTTCGGGACGAGGACGGCGGCGACCAGGCCGGGGATCATCACGATGAAGACGATGAAGATCTTCGGGAAGGCGGCGATCAGCGGGGTGCGCTTGGCGGCGGACAGGTTCTTCGCGGACAGGGCGCGCTGCACCTCGGCGAAGTTGGTCGTCCAGTAGCCGAAGGACAGCACGAAGCCGAGGCCGAGCACGATGGTCAGCCAGTTCGCACCGAGCGGGTTGGGGTCACCTATGCCCGTACCGCCCCACGCGGTGAGGAAGTTGCCGCCGTGCCGCTCGGTGAGCGAGCCGGTGAGACCGTCCCAGCCGCCGACCCGCTTCAGGCCGAGGATGGTGAGCGGGATGAGCGCGGCGAGGATCACGAAGAACTGCAGGACCTCGTTGTAGATCGCCGAGGAGAGACCGCCGATCGTGATGTACGCGAGCACGAAGAACCCGGCGACGACGATCGACACCCACTGCGGCCAGCCGAGCAGCGCCTCGACGACGATCGACAGGGCGTACAGGTTGACGCCCGCGATCAGGATCGACGCGAAGGCGAACAGGACCGAACTCAACAGGTGTGCGGACTTGTCGAACCGCTGGAGCAGGAACTCGGGCACGCTTCGGACCTTGGAGCCGTAGTAGAACGGCATCATCACCAGGCCGAGGAAGACCATCGCCGGGATGGCGCCGATCCAGTACCAGTGCACGACGGCCACGCCGTACTGCGCGCCGGTGGCGGCCATGCCCAGGATCTCGGTGGCGCCCAGGTTGGCGGCCACGAAGGCCAGTCCGGTGACCCAGGCGGGCAGCGAGCGCCCGGAGAGGAAGAAGTCGAGGCTGGTCCGCACGCTGCGCCGGGCGGCGAAACCGATGCCCAGGACGACGGCGAAGTAGATCGCCAGGATCGCGTAATCCAGCCCGTTGGTGGGGAGCCGTAGCCCGTCGGCCAAGTGATGCATGGGGGTCTCTCGCTTCGTCGCGCGAACTGATCAGACCGGAACCTACGCCCCCAGCTTCAGAAACTGAACACTTGTGTTGGTGTTCTTTGTTTGATTGTGATCGTTGACGCGCATGTTGACTTGTGGTTTGTTGTGTTCGGTTCTGTTTGATGCCTGCGTAGATGTGTTGGGGAGTCCCTGCGTGAAGAAGACCTCGACCCGGCTCGCCGACGGTCGTGAGCTCATCCACTACGACCTGCGCGACGACACCGTCCGCACGGCCGTCGACCGCCGCCCCCTCGACCCCGTCGGAACCGGCTCCGAGATCCGCGAGGACCCCCTGCTCGGCGACTTCGTCGCCATCGCCTCGCACCGCCAGGGCCGCACCTACCACCCGCCGGCCGACGAATGCCCCCTGTGCCCCTCCGAGGGCCCCTCCGAGGGTGACCGGCTCACCGAGATCCCGGACTCCTCGTACGACGTCGTCGTCTTCGAGAACCGCTTCCCGTCCCTCGCCGGCGACTCTGGGCGCTGCGAGGTGGTCTGCTTCACCGCCGACCACGACGCGTCCTTCGCCGACCTGACCGACGCACAGGCCCGGCTCGTCCTGGACGCCTGGACCGACCGGACCGCCGAGCTGTCCCATCTGCCGTCCGTCGCCCAGGTCTTCTGCTTCGAGAACCGCGGCGCCGAGATCGGCGTGACCCTCGGCCACCCGCACGGCCAGATCTACGGCTACCCGCACGTCACCCCCCGCACGGCCCTGATGCTCCGCAACCTCGCCGCGCACCGCGCCGCCACCGGCCGCAACCTGTTCGACGACGTCCTCGCCCGCGAATCCGCCTCCGACCGGGTCGTCCTGGAGGGCGAGCACTGGATCGCGTACGTCCCCTACGCGGCGCACTGGCCGTACGAGGTGCATCTGCACCCCAAGCGTCGCGTGCCCGATCTGCTCGCCCTGGACGAGGGGGCGCGCACCGAGTTCCCACAGCTCTATCTGGAACTCTTGCGGCGCTTCGACCGGATCTTCGGCCCCGGTGAACCGCCCACGCCGTACATCGCCGCCTGGCACCAGGCGCCGTTCACGGACCTCGGCGAGTTCGGGGTGAACCGCGACGCGTTCGCGCTTCACCTTGAGCTTTTCACCATTCGCCGCACTTCCGGCAAGCTGAAGTTCCTCGCGGGTTCCGAATCCGGCATGAACGTGTTCATCAATGACGTGCCGCCGGAGACCGCGGCCGAGCGACTGCGAGAGGTAGCGAGCAAATGAGCGGTAGGTACGGCAAGTATCTGGTCACCGGTGGCGCGGGCTATGTCGGCAGTGTGGTGGCCGCCCATCTCCTGGAGGCGGGCCACGAGGTGACGGTCCTCGACAACCTCTCCACCGGTTTCCGCGAGGGCGTGCCCGCGGGCGCCGAGTTCATCGAGGGCGACATCCGCGACGCCGCCAAGTGGCTGGACCCGTCCTACGACGCGGTGCTGCACTTCGCCGCGTTCTCGCAGGTCGGCGAGTCCGTCGTGCAGCCCGAGAAGTACTGGGAGAACAACGTCGGCGGCACCATGGCGCTGATCGCCGCGATGCGCTCGGCGGGTGTGCGCAAGCTGGTGTTCTCCTCCACGGCCGCCACGTACGGTGAGCCCGAGGAGGTCCCGATCCGCGAGTCCGCGCCGACCGCGCCGACCAACCCGTACGGCGCCTCCAAGCTCGCCGTCGACCACATGATCACCGGCGAGTGCGCGGCCCACGGGCTCGCGGCCGTCTCGCTGCGCTACTTCAACGTGGCCGGTGCGTACGGTCAGTTCGGTGAGCGGCACGACCCCGAGTCGCACCTCATCCCGCTCGTCCTCCAGGTCGCCCAGGGCCGCCGCGAGGCCATCTCCGTCTTCGGCGACGACTACCCGACCCCGGACGGCACCTGCGTACGCGACTACATCCACGTCGCCGACCTCGCCGAGGCCCACCTGCTCGCCGTCACGGCCGCGAAGACCGGCGAGCACCTGATCTGCAACCTGGGCAACGGCAACGGCTTCTCCGTGCGCGAGGTCATCGAGACCGTCCGGCAGGTCACCGGACACCCGGTCCCCGAGGTCATGGCCCCGCGCCGGGGCGGCGACCCGGCCGTCCTCGTCGCCTCCGCGGACAACGCCCGCGAGCAGCTCGGCTGGAACCCGTCCCGCGCGGACCTCGCGGGCATCGTCGCCGACGCGTGGGCGTTCGCACAGCGTTCTTCGGGGGCGGGCGAGTGACCGCCGCCGAGACCTTCGCGGAGCTGTACGGCCGGGCCCCCGAGGGGGTCTGGGCCGCCCCCGGCCGCGTCAACCTGATCGGTGAACACACCGACTACAACGACGGCTTCGTGATGCCCTTCGCGCTGCCGCACACCGCGACCGCCGCGGTCCGCCGCCGCGACGACGGCGTACTGCGACTGCACTCGGCGGACGCCGACGGCGCCCCGGTCGAGCTGCACCTCGACACGCTCACCCCCGCGTCCGGATGGACGGACTACGTCGCGGGCGTCGCCTGGGCGCTGCGCGACGCCGGGCACGCGGTGGGCGGTGCGGACGTGCACATCGAGTCGACGGTGCCGACGGGGGCGGGTCTGTCCTCCTCGGCGGCCCTGGAGATCGTCACGGCACTCGCCCTGAACGACGTGTACGAACTCGGCCTGAAGCGCTGGCAGTTGGCCCGCCTCTGCCAGCGCGCCGAGAACGTCTTCGTGGGCGCGCCGACCGGCATCATGGACCAGACCGCCTCGGCCTGCTGCACGGAAGGCCACGCCCTGTTCCTCGACACCCGCGACCTCGCGCAGGAACAGGTGGCCCTCGACCTGGCGGCGCACGGCCTGTGCCTCCTCGTCGTCGACACCCGGGTCAAGCACGCCCACAGCGACGGCGAGTACGGAAAGCGCCGCGCGGGCTGCGAGGCGGGGGCGGCCTCGCTGGGAGTGACGGCACTGCGGGACATCGCGTACGAGGACCTGGACGCGGCCCTCGCCCGGCTCGACGACGCTCAGGTGCGGCGCCTGGTCCGGCACATCGTCACGGAGAACCGGCGCGTGGAGCGGGTCATCGAGCATCTGTCGGCGGGCGAGGTGCGGGCGATCGGCCCGGTCCTGACCGAGGGCCACGCCTCGCTGCGGGACGACTTCCGCATCTCCTGCGCGGAGCTGGACCTGGTGGTCGACACGGCGCTCGGCGCGGGGGCGCTGGGGGCTCGGATGACGGGGGGTGGCTTCGGGGGTTCGGCGATCGCGCTGGTGGAGGCGGCCTCGGTGGACACGGTGACGAAGGCGGTCGAGGCGGCGTTCGAAGGGGCGGGCCTCGCGGCTCCCCGCGTCTTCACAGCGATCTCGTCGCCGGGCGCACGCCGACTGGCGTGATTCTTCCCCACTCCGCCCCTTCCCGAAGCGCCGCAGGCTTTCGGGAAGGGGCGGGGAGGGGAAAAAACCGCAACTGCCCTTCCACCCCCCGCTCCCCGCCGTACTCTGATGCACAGCACCGGTGGGGGCCGGTGCCGATCAGGGGGCGAGACAGCCGGGTGCGGCACCCGGAGTGGGGGTAGCAGTCAGAGCACGGCGGCGGCCGTGCCGACCCGCACCCGGGCGCCGTACCCGTGCCGATGGCACCGATGTCCGTCTCCCGCTGTCCGTCTCCCGCCGGGGGGCGGGGAGCCGACGCGCTCCCCGGAACACGAGCCTGGGGGTATCACGTGGTCCGCATCCGGGTCCTGGTCGTCGACGACCACCGCATCTTCGCCGAGTCGCTGGCGGCAGCGCTCGCGGCCGAGCCCGACGTCGAGGTGGCGGCCGCGGGCAGCGGCCCCGCCGCCCTGCGCTGCCTGGAGCGCGGCCTCGCCGAAGGCCGCGGCTTCGACGTCCTGCTCGTCGACGCGGACCTGGGCGACGGCGTACGAGCCGTGCGGGCCGCGCCCCCGCCCGAGAACGAGAGCCCCGCCGACGGCATCTCCCTGGTCGCGGCCGTGCGTTCGGCACACCCCACGGTCCGTACCGTCGCACTCGCCGAGAAGGACGACCCGCGCCGCGCGGCGCACGCGCTGCAGGCCGGGGCCTCCGGCTGGGTCGCCAAGGAGTGCTCGCTGTCCCGGCTGCTCACCGTCGTCCGCGGCGTGCTGCGCGACGAGACGCATCTGCCGCCCGCGCTGCTGACCGGCGTACTGCGCGAACTCACCGCGGCCCGCAAGCACCGCACCGAGAGCGAGCAGCTCGTGGAGTCCCTGACACCGCGTGAGCGGGAAGTGCTGCGCTGCATGGTGGCGGGCCTGGGGCGCAAAGCGGTGGCCGAGCGCCTCTTCCTGTCCCCGCACACCGTCCGGACGCACATGCAGAACGTCCTGGGGAAGCTCGGCGTCCACTCCACCCTCGCCGCCGTCGCGCTCGCCCGGCGCGCGGGGGTGGGCCCGGCCGAACTCGACCCAGGACAGGCCCTAGCCGGGGATGTTGTCGAACGGGGCGGTCAACTGGCGTAGCAGTCCGGCCAGTTCACCCCGCTGCGTACGCGACAGCTCCGCGAGGATCGCCCGCTCCTGGTCGAGCAGTCCGGCCAGCGCCTGGTCGGCCCGGTCCCGGCCCTCGGGCGTGAGCCGGACGAGCACGCCGCGCCGGTCGCTGGGGTCCGGAAGCCGTTCCACCAGGCCCTTCTTGGCGAGCCTGTCGATGCGGTTGGTCATCGTGCCGGAGGTGACGAGGGTCTGCGTGAGCAGCTGCCCGGGCGAGAGCTGGTACGGGGCGCCCGCGCGGCGCAGCGACGTGAGAACGTCGAACTCCCAGGGCTCCAGGTTGTGCTCGGAGAAGGCAAGCCGACGGGCCCGGTCGAGATGGCGGGCGAGTCTGCTCACCCGGCTCAGCACCTCAAGCGGTTCCACGTCCAGGTCGGGGCGTTCTCTGCGCCACGCCGCGACCAGCCGGTCGACCTCGTCCTCCATGGCGATCAGTGTAAGGGGTCCCTCGACGTGAAGTCTCTTGACGTCGAGAGATATTCCGGCTTCGCTGTGGGCATCGTCGCGAAGCAAGTGCCTTCCGGATCTGCACCGCGTACCTGGCAGGGAGCTCGAACATGCATTCCGCACCAACCTGGGACCCGCAACAGTACCTCCGCCACACCAGCCACCGGACCCGCCCCTTCCTTGATCTGCTCGCGCGCCTACCGGAGTTGCCCACCGCCGGGCCCGACGAGCCGCCGCGCATCGCCGACCTGGGCTGCGGCCCCGGCAACGTCACCGCCCTGCTCGCCGACCGCTGGCCCACCGCCCACATCACCGGCTTCGACAGCTCCCCGGAGATGCTGGCCAAGGCGGCCGACCACGCCGGCCCCACCCCGGGCGGCGGCCGCCTCGACTTCAAACCGGCCGACGCCACCCACTGGACCCCCGACGAAACCTTCGACCTGATCGTCTCCAACGCCGCGCTCCAGTGGGTGCCCAACCACCCCGAGTCCTTCCCTGCCTGGATCGACGCGCTCCGCCCCGGCGGCACCCTCGCCTTCCAGGTCCCCGGCAACTTCACCTCGCCCAGCCACGCCCTGCTCGGCGAACTCTGCGACACCCCGCAGTGGCGCGACCGGCTCGGCGACCACGGCCGCCGCTTCGTCCACATACTCGACCCCGCCGACTACCTGATCCGCCTCACCGACCTCGGCTGCGAGGCCGACGCCTGGGAGACCACGTACTCCCAGCTCCTGCAGGGCGAGGACCCCGTGCTCGACTGGGTCAAGGGCACCGCCCTGCGCCCCGTCCTCACCGAACTCGCCGACGACCCGGCCGCCGCCGCGGACTTCCTCGCCGAATACCGCGACCTGCTCCGCAAGGCCTACCCGCCGGGCCCGCACGGCACCGTCTTCCCGTTCCGCCGCATCTTCGCGCTCGCCGTCAAGACGGGCTGAGGCAGCCGTAAGCGGTCATCGGCACCCGTACGACGACGGGCCCGGCAGCAACCGCCGCCGGGCCCGTCCTCGTGCACACGTCAGTTCTTGCGATGCCCTATCAGCCGCGGCTTGGCCTCAAGCCCGTCCAGGCCGTGCCACGCCAGATTCACCAGATGCGCCGCCACCTCGGCCTTCTTCGGCTTACGGGCGTCCAGCCACCACTGACCCGTCAGCGCGACCATCCCCACCAGCGCCTGCGCGTACAGCGGCGCCAGCTTCGGGTCAAAGCCGCGGGCCTTGAACTCCCGGCCCAGGATGTCCTCCACCTGCGTCGCGATATCCGAGATCAGCGACGCGAAGGAACCCGTCGACTGCGGAATGGGGGAGTCGCGGACCAGGATCCGGAAACCGTCCGTGTACTCCTCGATGTAGTCGAGGAGCGCGAACGCGGCCTGCTCGCACAGCTCCCGCGGATGCCCCGCCGTCAGCGACCCCGTCACCATGTCGAGGAGCTGCCGCATCTCCCGGTCCACGACGACCGCGTACAGGCCCTCCTTGCCGCCGAAGTGCTCGTACACCACCGGCTTGGACACCCCCGCCTTCGCGGCGATCTCCTCCACCGACGTGCCCTCGAAACCCTTCGCGGCGAACAGCGTGCGGCCGATCTCCAGAAGCTGCTGGCGCCGCTCGGCCCCCGTCATCCGCGTACGCCGCCCGCGCCGGGCCTTCTCGGGCCGGTCACTGTTCGTGCTGTTCGGGGTGCGCGGGGTGCTTGAGTCGGTGGCCACGCCCTCCATCATGCCGTGTCCGGCCCGGCCCGAAGGAAACGGCCTGGCTGGGCCCTGCCTAGGCAGCGTCCGCCACCTGCGGCTTGCGCCGGGAGTCGATCCGCGACTGCGACGGCCAGCGCACGTCCCGCGCCCAGCCGAGCAGCTCGAACCAGCGGATCAGCCGCGCCGACGAGTCCAGCTGCCCGCGCATCACCCCGTGCCGCGCCGACGTCGGGTCCGCGTGGTGCAGGTTGTGCCAGGACTCACCGCAGGACAGGACCGCCAGCCACCACACGTTCCCGGAACGGTCACGCGACTTGAACGGCCGCTTGCCGACCGCGTGACAGATCGAGTTGATCGACCACGTCACGTGATGCAGCAGCGCCACCCGTACGAGAGAACCCCAGAAGAACGCCGTGAACGCGCCCCACCACGACATCGTCACCAGGCCGCCCACCAGCGGCGGGATCGCCAGCGACACCACCGTCCAGAGGACAAACTGCCGCGAGATCAGACGGAGCGCCGGGTCCTTGACCAGATCCGGGGCGTACTTCTCCTGCGGCGTCTGCTCCTCGTCGAACATCCAGCCGATGTGCGCCCACCACAGGCCCTTCATCAGCGCCGGAATCGTCTCCCCGAACCGCCACGGCGAGTGCGGATCACCCTCCGCGTCGGAGAACTTGTGGTGCTTGCGGTGATCCGCCACCCACCGCACCAGCGGCCCCTCCACCGCCAGCGAACCCGCCACCGCGAGCGCGATCCTGAGCGGCCGCTTCGCCTTGAACGAACCGTGCGTGAAGTAGCGGTGGAAGCCGATCGTGATGCCGTGGCAGCCCAGGTAGTACATGAAGACGAGCAGACCCAGATCCAGCCAGCTCACCCCCCACCCCCAGGCCAGCGGCACCGCCGCGAGCAGTGCGAGGAACGGAACCGTGATGAAGAGCAGCAGAGTGATCTGTTCGAGTGAACGCTTCTGCTCACCGCCGAGCGTGGCGGACGGCAGCTCCGCCGCGCCGCCCTGTTTCCGCTGAGCGGAATCCTTCCGGGCATCGTCGATCACTTCGGACCTCGTGGTCATGGGGAGTCCCCTGGGGGGTCGAGGGTTTTCGGCAGGTGCGCCGGGTCACGGGAATTCCTGCGGTCCTGCCGCCGGCCTCGCGCGGTCTTCCCGCGCAGTTCCTACGGCTGCGTAACCTACGGCATCGTAAGTATGGCAGCGCTCGCCCCGGCCACAAGTGGCCACGGACGGGCCCCGCCGGACCGCGACCTATCCTGGTGACGTCGGACAGCGTGGTCCGCTCTGAGTCTTCCCCGTGATCCGGAGATCCAGCTCGGGTCTTCTGCGGATTACGGAGTTCCCTCAGTTTTCCTCCAGATACGAGCTCAACACTGCAAGGAGCCGCACCTGTGAGCAGTGCCGACCACCAGAACACCAGCACCAGCACCAGCGGTACGAACGCCAACGCCGCCCTCCGCGCCGACATCCGGCGCCTCGGCGACCTCCTCGGCGAAACCCTCGTACGCCAGGAGGGCCACGAACTCCTCGACCTCGTCGAGCAGGTCCGCGCCCTCACCCGCGAGGACGGCGAGGCCGCCGCCCGCCTCCTCGGCGAGACCGAGCTGGAGACCGCCGCCAAGCTCGTGCGCGCCTTCTCCACCTACTTCCACCTCGCCAACGTCACCGAGCAGGTGCACCGAGGCCGCGAGCTCGCCGTCCGCCGCGACGCCGAGGGCGGCACCCTCGCCCGCACCGCCGACCTCCTCAAGGACGCCGACCCCGCGCACCTGCGGGAAACCGTCGCGCACCTCAACGTGCGGCCCGTCTTCACGGCCCACCCCACCGAGGCCGCCCGCCGCTCCGTCCTCAACAAGCTCCGCCGCATCGCCGAGCTCCTCGAATCCCCCGGCTCCGCCGCCGACCGCCGCCGCCTCGACCTGCGCCTGGCCGAGAACATCGACCTCGTCTGGCAGACCGACGAGCTCCGCGTGGTCCGCCCCGAGCCCGCCGACGAGGCCCGCAACGCCATCTACTACCTCGACGAGCTGCACACCGGCGCCGTCGGCGACGTCCTGGAGGACCTCACCGCCGAACTGGACCGCGTCGGCGTCGAGCTGCCCGCCGGCACCCGCCCCCTCACCTTCGGCACCTGGATCGGCGGCGACCGCGACGGCAACCCCAACGTCACCCCCCAGGTCACCTGGGACGTCCTGATCCTGCAGCACGAGCACGGCATCACCGACGCCCTGGAACTCGTCGACCACCTGCGCGGACTGCTCTCCAACTCCATCCGCTACGCGGGCGCCACCGAAGAGCTCCGCAGCTCCCTCCAGGCCGACCTGGAGCGCCTGCCGGAGATCAGCCCCCGCTACAAGCGCCTCAACGCCGAAGAGCCGTACCGCCTCAAGGCCACCTGCATCCGGCAGAAGCTCGTCAACACCCGCGAACGCCTCGCCAAGGGCACCCCGCACGAGCCCGGCCGCGACTACCTCGGCACCGCCGAGCTCATCAGCGACCTCACCCTCGTCCAGACCTCCCTGCGCGAACACCGCGGCGCCCTCTTCGCCGACGGTCGCATGGACCGGGTCATCCGCACCCTCGCCGCGTTCGGCCTCCAGCTCGCCACCATGGACGTACGCGAGCACGCCGAGGCCCACCACCACGCCCTCGGCCAGCTCTTCGACCGGCTCGGCGAGGAGACCTGGCGCTACGCCGACATGCCCCGCGACTACCGGCAGAAGCTCCTCGCCAAGGAACTCCGCTCCCGCCGCCCCCTCGGCCCGCGCCCGGCCCCGCTCGACGCCGCAGGCCAGAAGACCCTCGGCGTCTTCGAGACCGTCAAGAAGGCCCTCGCGGTCTTCGGCCCCGAAGTCATCGAGTCGTACATCATCTCGATGTGCCAGGGCGCCGACGACGTCTTCGCCGCCGCCGTCCTCGCCCGCGAGGCCGGACTCATCGACCTGCACGCCGGCTGGGCCAAGATCGGCATCGTGCCGCTCCTGGAGACCACCGAAGAGCTCCGCGCAGCCGACGTCATCCTCGACGAAATGCTCGCCGACCCCTCGTACCGCCGCCTCGTCTCGCTGCGCGGCGACGTCCAGGAGGTCATGCTCGGGTACTCGGACTCCTCCAAGTTCGGCGGCATCACCACCAGCCAGTGGGAGATCCACCGCGCCCAGCGCCGCCTGCGCGACGTCGCCCACCGGTATGGAGTCAGGCTGAGGTTGTTCCACGGCCGCGGCGGCACCGTCGGCCGCGGCGGCGGCCCCTCGCACGACGCGATCCTCGCCCAGCCCTGGGGCACCCTCGAAGGCGAGATCAAGGTCACCGAACAGGGCGAGGTCATCTCCGACAAGTACCTCGTCCCGTCCCTCGCCCGCGAAAACCTCGAACTGACCGTCGCCGCGACCCTGCAGGCCTCCGCCCTGCACACCGCCCCGCGCCAGTCCGACGAGGCCCTCGCCCGCTGGGACGCCGCCATGGACACCGTCTCCGACGCCGCCCACGCCGCCTACCGGCGCTTCGTCGAAGACCCCGACCTGCCGACGTACTTCCTCGCCTCCACGCCCGTGGACCAGCTCGCCGACCTGCACCTCGGCTCGCGGCCCTCCCGCCGCCCCGGCTCCGGCGTCTCGCTCGACGGACTCCGCGCCATCCCGTGGGTCTTCGGCTGGACCCAGTCCCGGCAGATCGTCCCCGGCTGGTTCGGCGTCGGCTCCGGCCTCAAGGCCCTGCGCGAAGCCGGACTCGACACCGTCCTCGACGAGATGCACGAGCACTGGCACTTCTTCCAGAACTTCATCTCCAACGTCGAGATGACCCTCGCCAAGACCGACCTGCGCATCGCCCGCCACTACGTCGACACCCTCGTCCCCGACGAGCTCAAGCACGTCTTCGACACCATCGAGGCCGAGCACGCGCTCACCGTGCAGGAAGTCCTGCGCATCACCGGCGGCAAGGAACTCCTCGACACCAACCCGGTCCTCCAGCAGACCTTCGCCATCCGCGACGCCTACCTCGACCCCATCTCCTACCTCCAGGTCGCCCTCCTCAAGCGCCAGCGCGACGCCGCAGCCACCGACGCCGAGCCCGACCCGACGCTGAGCCGCGCCCTGCTCCTCACCGTCAACGGAGTCGCCGCCGGACTGCGCAACACCGGCTGACACCGACCCGTACGCACACCGGAAACGCCCGTGCCGGGCAACGCACTTGACCGCGTTGCCCGGCACGGGCGTTCGTACGAGCAGAACCGTTCCTACGACCAGAACCGTTCGTAAACGACCAGAACCGTTTCGTACGACCAGAACTACAACGTCGCGAACGAAGCCACCAGCAACAAGCCCCCCGTCAACCCCACACCCCACGCCAACCGCGCCGACCGCAGACCACCCCCGAGCACCACCGCCGCCAACAGCAGCGCACCGCCCAACGGCACCCACGCATGCAGAAAACCCGGACCCCCCGTCCGTACGACCTCATCCGTGCCCGGCTTCACCGCCACCGGCACCCGCGCACCCTTGTGCTCACCGATCGACCGGTCGATCACCACCGACCCCCGCGGTTTCCCCTCCGGATCCGCCGGCGCGAACGACCCCGTACACGCCTCACCCTCACACCGCGCGACCGTCAACGTGCCCTGCTCACGGTCCTGGGAGAACACCACGTGCTGCGCCGTCGCCCAGGACGTCCACACCCCCGCCACCAGCAACAACAGCGCAAGCAGGACAGACCCGGCACGCCGACCGAACAACAGCAGACCCGGCTGGGCAGTAGCGGCAGACATGGCCGAAATCCTTGGCCAACAATGAGCCCTCGGTCAAGCTCGGGCCCACCCCGACCTACGAGTTGTACGTACCCTGCGCCCGCTCAAGACCCTCCGCGACCAGCGCCTCCACCGCATCCGCCGCCCGGTCCACGAAATAGTCGAGCTCCTTGCGCTCCGCCCCCGAAAAATCCTTCAGCACGAAGTCCGCCACCGGCATCCGCCCCGGCGGCCGCCCGATCCCGAACCGCACCCGGTGATAATCCGCACCCATCGCCTTCGTCATCGACTTCAGCCCGTTGTGCCCGTTGTCCCCGCCGCCCAGCTTCAGTCGCAGCACACCGAAATCGATGTCCAACTCGTCATGCACTGCCACGATGTTCGCCGTCGGCACCTTGTAGAAATCCCGCAGCGCCGTCACCGGCCCACCCGACAGATTCATGTACGACATCGGCTTCGCCAACACCACCCGCCGGCTCGCCGGACCCGGCGGACCCACCCGGCCCTCCACCACCTGCGCCTGCGCCTTCCCGTGCCGCTTGAAGCCGCCGCCCATCCGCTGCGCGAGGAGATCCACCACCATGAACCCGACATTGTGGCGATTGGCCGCATACCCCGGCCCCGGATTGCCCAGGCCGGCGATCAGCCAGGGCGCGTTCGCATCGGTCGTCATCTCGCAGCTCTCGTCATCTCGCAGCTCTCGTCATGTCGTACGGCGGACAGAAACGCCCGATGCCGGGCACCGTCGCAGCACGACGGTACCCGGCACCGGAACAACAGCGGATCAGGCCTCCGCGGCCTCGTCCTCGGCACCCTCGGCCGGGGCCTCCTCGGCCTGCGCGGCCAGGACCTGCAGGACGACAGCGTCCTCCTCGACGGCCAGCGTCGTGCCCTTCGGCAGCACGATGTCCTTCGCCAGCACCGAAGCACCCGCGTCCAGACCGGCGACCGACACCGTCACGGACTCGGGGATGTGCGTCGCCTCGGCCTCGACCGGCAGGGAGTTCAGCACGTGCTCAAGCAGGTTGCCACCCGGGGCCAGCTCGCCCTCGGTGTGCACCGGAATCTCGACCTGGACCTTCTCGCCGCGCTTCACAAGCAGCAGGTCGACGTGCTCCAGAATGCCCTGACGCAGCACGTCACGCTGCACGGCCTTCGGGATGACCAGCTGCGACTTGCCGTCGATGTCCAGGTTGATCAGGACGTTCGAGGTCTTCAGCGCCATCAGCGTGTCGTGGTGCGGCAGCGCCACGTGCACCGGGGCCTCGCCGTGACCGTAAACCACGGCCGGCAGCTTGTCCGCACGACGCAGACGGCGGGCAGCGCCCTTGCCGAACTCGCTACGGACCTCAGCGGAAATCTTGACCTCAGACATGCTCTTCACTCCTCGTACGGGTGAGAAACGGACAGGTCACCCGGCCACGAACGGCCTGCTACGAAGAGCGCGTCGATAACGGAGCCGCACACAGCGGTACGGCCTCCCTCGCCGAGCAACTTCGACAGCTTACTCGGCGGGAAGGCCGTACCAGAAATCGATCTACAGCAGCTGCTGCGCTGCTTGCCGCTTACTGCTCCGCGTACTGCTCCGCTTACTGCTCCTCGAAGAGGCTCGTCACCGAACCGTCCTCGAACACCTCACGCAGCGCCCGCGCGATCGTCGGCGCGATCGACAGCACCGTGATCTTGTCCAGCTCCAACTCGTTCGGCGTCGGCAGCGTGTTCGTGAACACGAACTCACTCACCTTCGAGTTCTTCAGCCGGTCCGCCGCCGGACCCGACAGCACACCGTGCGTCGCCGTCACGATGACGTCCTCCGCACCATGCGCGAACAGCGCGTCCGCAGCCGCACAGATCGTGCCACCCGTGTCGATCATGTCGTCGACCAGGACACAGACCCGGCCCTTCACGTCACCCACGACCTCGTGGACCGTGACCTGGTTCGCCACGTCCTTGTCACGCCGCTTGTGCACGATCGCGAGCGGCGCGCCCAGGCGGTCGCACCAGCGGTCCGCCACGCGCACACGGCCGGCGTCCGGAGACACCACCGTCAGCTTGTCCCGGTCCACCTTCGCGCCCACATAGTCCGCCAGGATCGGCAGCGCGAACAGGTGGTCCACCGGACCGTCGAAGAAGCCCACGATCTGGTCCGTGTGCAGATCGACCGTCACGATCCGGTCCGCACCCGCCGTCTTCATCAGATCCGCGACCAGCTTCGCCGAGATCGGTTCACGTCCGCGGTGCTTCTTGTCCTGCCGCGCGTAACCGTAGAACGGCACGATCACCGTGATGCTCCGAGCGGACGCCCGCTTCAACGCATCGATCATGATCAGCTGTTCCATGATCCACTTATTGATCGGAGCCGTGTGGCTCTGGATCAGAAAGCAGTCCGCACCACGCGCCGACTCCTGATAGCGGACGTAGATCTCGCCATTGGCGAAATCGAACGCCTTCGTCGGAACGACGCCGATGCCCAACTGGTGGGCGACCTCCTCGGCCAGCTCGGGGTGGGCGCGGCCGGAGAAGAGCATCAACTTCTTCTCGCCGGTCGTCTTGATCCCGCTCACAGCACAGTCTCCTCAGACGTGTTCATCGCAGCCCTGATTACGAGCCAGCCGAATAACGTGCACCTATCACGGTACGCCGCCTCAGACGCACCTGTTTCCGGTCAGCTTTCGCCTTCCGGCTCCGAAGCAGCCGCCTGAGCCGCCTTCGCAGCCGCGCTCCCCGGACGCTTACGAGCCACCCAACCCTCGATATTCCGCTGCTGACCGCGCGCAACAGCCAGCGAACCAGGCGGCACATCCTTCGTGATCACCGACCCCGCGGCCGTGTAAGCACCGTCCCCGACCGTGACAGGAGCCACAAACATGTTGTCCGACCCGGTACGACAGTGCGACCCGATCGTCGTGTGGTGCTTGTCCCGACCGTCGTAATTCACAAACACACTCGCGGCCCCGATGTTCGAGTGCTCACCGATGGTCGCGTCCCCCACATACGACAGATGCGGCACCTTCGTCCCCGCACCGATCGACGCGTTCTTCATCTCCACATACGTGCCGGCCTTCGCCTTCACACCCAGACGCGTCCCCGGCCGCAGATAAGCGAACGGACCCACCAGCGCCTCGGCACCGATCTCCGCACCCTCCGCCACCGTGTTGTCCACCCGCGCACCCGCACCCACCGACGTGTCCCGCAACCGCGTGTTCGGACCCACCTCGGCATCCGCACTCACATGCGTGGCCCCCAACAGCTGCGTACCCGGATGCACCACCGCATCCGCCTCGAACGTCACCGTCACGTCCACCAACGTCGACGCGGGGTCCACCACCGTCACGCCGCCGAGCATCGCCCGCTCAAGCAGCCGGTCGTTCAACGTCCGCCGCGCCTCGGCCAACTGCACCCGGTTGTTGATCCCCGCGATCTCCCGGTGATCACCCGCAACCGAAGCCCCCACCCGATGCCCCGCCGCCCGCAGAATCCCGAGCACATCAGTCAGGTACTCCTCACCCTGACTGTTGTCCGTACGCACCTTGCCCAACGCATCCGCAAGCAGCGCACCGTCGAACGCGAACACACCCGAGTTGATCTCCCGGATCGCCCGCGTCGCGTCATCCGCGTCCTTGTGCTCCACGATCGCCGTCACCGCACCCGCGGCATCCCGCACGATCCGCCCGTACCCGGCCGCATCCGGCACCTCCGCCGTCAGCACCGTCACCGCATTCCCGTCCGCGGCATGCGTCGCGGCCAGCGCCTGCAACGTCTCACCCGTCAGCAGCGGAGTGTCCCCGCACACCACGATCACGGTCCCGTCCACCGCCCGCTCCGCGGCCAGCTCCTCAAGCCCCATCCGCACCGCGTGCCCGGTGCCGTTCTGCTCCTCCTGCACGGCGGTACGGATCGCCGCATCGGCGGCGGTGAGGTGCGCGACGACCTGCTCCCGCGCGTGCCCGACGACCACGACGAGCCGCTCCGGCGTCAACTCCTGCGCGGCGGACACCACATGACCCACGAGCGAACGCCCGCAGATCTCGTGGAGGACCTTCGGGGTCTTGGACTTCATGCGGGTGCCCTCACCCGCTGCAAGGACGACAACGGCGGCCGGGGGTGTGACGCTCACGGATATGCCCTTCGGCTCTGGTGGTGTTGCGGGGTGGACATCCGCAGGATACCGGGGCGTTGTGGGGCGGAAATGGGGACGGGTCCTGACCTTGTGGTCAGGACCCGAACCTGGCCCTTGGGGACTGTGGCTCCCCCGCAAGGATTCGAACCTTGACCTGCGGCCACCAAAAGACCGTGTGCTGCCTGGTTACACCACGGGGGACAGCCCTTGAGACCTTACCTGAGACGGCCTTGTGCGTGGGCAGCGATTCCGTTCCACCACCCCTCGATGCGCAGATACAGCCGGGCGCTCTGGTTGACCCCGATGACGAGGCAGCCGTGGTAGTCGTCGCCGGTGTTCTTGCGGAGGGTCTTGGGGTTGTGCCGCTTCAGGGTCGGGCGGCTGAAGGCGTCGACGTCCACGCCGAGCACGTCTGCCCAGTGCTGGTGAGCGCCGGGGATGTCGGCGAACTCGTGGATCAGGATGCGGTAGCGCCGGTGTTCCGGCTCGACTCCCAGTAAGTCCAGCCACGACACGAAGGTCTCGATGACGCCAGTGTCGCTGTTGACGAAGATCACGCGCTCGCGACGGGCGTGCGGCTTGCTCTTGCTGCCCTCCGCCCAGTAGAGAGCTACTCCGACCAGGAACAGCTTGCGGTCGGAGAGGTCGGCGGTCTCCTGGTGTGCCGCGAGCCTGACGCGCTCACGTTCCTCGTTCTGCGCACTGCGCAGCCTGGCGAGCCCGGCGTGCATGAGTGCCTGCTGTTCCTCCGGTGTGTAGCGCGGCTCGGGTTTCGGCAGATCCCGTACCCACAGGGATATGGAGCTCTTCGAGCAGCCCAGCTCCAATTGGATCTGGTCGTACGTCCAGCCCTGGAGGCGGAGCTCTCGGGCGCGGTCCCGGAGGTCGTCCTTTGCCCGGTGGCGCCGGGCGGGGGCCGGTTCGCCCTTGACCAGGCGGTTGAGTAGGTCGTTGTTGAAGATCTTCAGTTCGTCTCGGATCTGGCGGAGGCTGAGGCCGGCTCGGCGCAGGGCGATGGCTTGTTCGCGGAGGGTCTCGAAGTCGCCGTAGCGGCTCGTGCTGTCGTTCATGCGGCAAGCCTCGTCCGGAATGCGGACGTCCGGGTCGAATCTTTGAGCGATTCACCAGTTCGGTTAATACCGTCGCGTTTCGCTTCCGTTTGAGCGTCGCATCTGCCAGTTGCGGTTTTTCGGCCGGCCCCTGATCGTCAGTGCTCGCCCGTACGCTGGAGGCATGACCACGACGGGGGTAGCGGACCACGAGGCGGCCGGGGGGCCGTGGTGGTGGGGGCGGCGGCGTAGTGCCGTGTTCGATGTGGGGTTGGGGGTGGTGTCGGGCGCGGAGTGCGCGGCCGAGGGTGTGGCGTTCGCCGGGCGGGCCGGGGTGCCGGTCGCGGTGGGTGTGGTGATCGGCGTGCTGGCCGGTTCCGTGCTGGTGCTGCGGCGGCGGTGGCCGATCGCGGTGGTCCTTGTGTCGATCGCGGTGACTCCGGCGAACATGGGCTTTCTGCTGACGGTGGTGGGGCTCTACACGCTCGCCGCGTCCGAGGTGCCGCGGCGGATCACGGCTGCGCTGGCGGGGATGTCGCTCGCGGGCACGATGATCGTGACGTTCGTGCGGTCCCGGCAGGACATGGCGCAGGGGAACCTGGAGCTGGGCGAGTGGTTCGTGCCGTTCATCGCGGTGACGGCCTCGCTGGGGGTGACGGCTCCGCCGTTGTTGCTGGGTCTGTACGTGGGGGCGCGGCGGCGGTTGATGGAGTCGTTGCGGGAGCGTGCGGACAGCCTGGAGCGGGAGTTGCAGCTGCTCGCGGAGCGGGCCGAGGAGCGGGCGGAGTGGGCGCGCAACGAGGAGCGGACGCGGATCGCGCGCGAGATGCATGACGTGGTGGCGCACCGGGTGAGCCTGATGGTGGTGCATGCGGCGGCGTTGCAGGCGGTGGCGCGGAAGGACCCGGAGATGGCGGTGCGGAACGCGGCGCTGGTGGGGGACATGGGTCGGCAGGCGTTGACCGAACTGCGGGAGATGCTGGGGGTGTTGCGTACGGGGGAGGCGGTGCGGAGCGGGGTGCAGGCGCCGCTTGCCGTGGTGGGGGAGGCGGCTGCGGCGGCGGCTTCGCGGGCGCGGGTCGAGGAGGGCCCGGGGCCGTGTCTGGCGGATCTGGAGGAGCTGCTGGGGCAGTCCCGCTCGGCGGGGATGGCGGTGGTGCTGTCGGTGGACGGGGTGCCGGGGAGTTATCCGGCGGAGGTGGAGCAGACCGCGTACCGGGTGATCCAGGAGGGGCTGACGAACGTGCACAAGCATGCGTCGGGTGCGAAGACGTATGTGCGGGTGGCGCATCGCGGAGGTGAGGTGGCGATGCAGGTGGAGAACGAGCCGCCGCCGGAGGGTGTGGGGGACGAGGCGCGGTTGCCGAGCGGGGGGAATGGTCTGG
Organism: Streptomyces solicavernae; assembly: GCF_029968095.1. Taxonomy (GTDB): domain Bacteria; phylum Actinomycetota; class Actinomycetes; order Streptomycetales; family Streptomycetaceae; genus Streptomyces; species Streptomyces solicavernae. The sequence goes on from NZ_JASCIR010000006.1 coordinate 219,372, forward strand.
TGGGGATGAAGGAGCGGGTGGGGGCGCTCGGTGGGGTGTTTGTGTCGGGGCCGACGGATGCGGGTGGGTTCCGGGTGTCGGCGGTGATTCCGGCTCGGGGGTAGGCCCCCTGCTGGGCTCCCTGCCGGGCTTGTGTCAGGCCCCTGTCGGGCTCCCTGCCGGGGCTTGTGTCAGGCCCCTGCCGGGCTCCCTGTCGGGGCTTGTGTCCGGCCCCTGCCAGGCCCGGCCCGGGGCTCGTGCCAGCGCTCGTGTGTCAGTTTGCCGTGAGGCGGGTCGGCATGGTGCCGGAGATGAGGGTGTCGAGGGCGGCGTCGATGTCGGGGCCCGCGTACCAGTCGCCGGAGTGGTCGAGGGCGTAGACGCGGCCTTCGGCGTCGATGGCGATGAGGGCCTGGGTGTCGGTCTCCTCGCCGAGGGGGCACATCTCGGTGTCGAGGGCGCGGCCGAGGTCGCCGAGGGTGCGGGCCATGTGGAGGCCGCACAGGGGGTCGATGCGGAGGGTGACGGGGGCGATCTGGCGGCCGGGGCCGGTGGGGGTGAGGGTGAGGCCGCCGAATTCGGCCCAGACCTCGACGGCGGCGGGGAAGACGGTGTGCCGGTGGCCTGCGGGTGAGGTGTGCTGACGGAGGGCGTCGGCCCAGTGTTCGGCCTGCTTGATGTCCCAGCGGCCGGGCTGCCAGCCGGAGGCGCGCAGGGCGTCGTCGACGGTGACGGAGAAGCGGGTCGTGGAGGTGCGCGCGGCGGCGCGGTCGGCGGGGGGCATCAGGCCTGGTCCTCGGCGGGTGCGGCGGGTGCGGCGGGTGCTGCGTTCTCGGTGGGCCCGGTGGGTCCGGTGGGTCTGGTGGCTCCCGTAGGCCCGGTGGGTTCGTGGCCCGTGGGTTCAGCGGGTTCGGCGGGGGCGACGACGCGTACGCCGAAGTGGGCGATGAGGGCGCTGCAGGAGCGGCAGGGGGTGGCGAAGGCGCCGTGCAGGGGGTCGCCGGCCTCGCGGATGCGGCGGGTGGTGAGTTTGGCATGTTTGAGCGCTTTGCGGGCTTCGCTCGGGGTGAGGGGCTTGCGCTGGGCGCGCTTGGAGCGTCCGGCCTCGACGACGCTGAGGTGCCGGGAGAGGAGGAGGGCTTCGGGGCAGCGGCCGGTGGAGCGTTCGCGCTGGCCGCTGGTGAGGGTGTCGAGGAAGTCCTGGACGAGGGGGTGCAGTTCGGGGGCGGTGTCGCCGCGTCCGGCGGTGGAGGTGAGGGTTTCGCCGCGTACGGAGAGTGCGGCGGCGACGGTGGGCAGGATGCCGTCGCGGCGGTGCCGGAGCGCGGGCGGCGGGGTCGTCCCGGTGGCGCTCCAGCTGAGGCGCGGGTCGCCCGCGCTGTGCGGTTGTGCGGTGTGCATGTGGGCTCTGGTCCCCTCCCTGGGCCCCGTCCGGCGGATCTTGCCGGGGGCGTGGGGCTTGGCCGGCCCGTGGGGGTGACCTCTGGTGGCGCCCCCTGCACTCCCCGGAGTGCGGGGACAGCCTGCCAAATGGCGTGCCTGGTGCGGAAGCTGGGGCTGTGTGTGTTGTGTCGTTTCGTCGTACCGTCACGTACGGGTGACCGCAGGTCACGGAAGCGGACGCCCGGTGACCGGGGGTGCGGCAGCGCTTAGGCTGTGGCGTGTCGGCCGTGCGTGGCCGGCCCGTCTCAGGACTCGGTGGACTCGGTGATTCCGTCGGGGACGCGATGGATTCGATCCGAACCTTCAGATGTGCCGCAGGGGGCAACCGCCATGACGACAGGTCGGCTCGGCCTTGGGGTATCGCCCGGTTCCCAGGCCGCGGCAGCCGCGCCGCCGAACGCGGCGTACGCCGGTCAGCTCGTGCACTTCCCGGACCCGGTGCGGGCCGCGCGCCATCCGCGCGGGGTGCGGATGGGCTCGGACGGCCATCCGGATTTCTCGCCGTATGCGCGTGCCGCCGCGGAGGTGGCGGATCCGCCGGAGGGCTTCGGCGTGGACGAGCTGCGGCTGACGGACTACGTGTCGGCGAACGCGGCGCTCGCGGCGGACGGCCATGAGCTGTGGGACACGATCCCGGCGGTGGCGACGCCGCACGGCTGGACGTGGCACCACGTGGCGGGCACGCGTCGCCTGGAGCTGATCCCGGTCGAGGTGAAGGCGCTGCTGCGGCATCACGGCGGTATCGCGACGGCGGTGGTGGACCAGGAGAAGCGCGGTACGCGGCCGTTGCAGGAGACGCTGCCCGCGCACTTCCGGCTGCCGAAGGCGCGGCTCGCGGTGTCGGAGCAGCAGCTGATCGGCATCGAGGAGGACCTGGGCTATCGGCTGCCGGGTGCGTACCGCTCGTTCCTGAAGGCGGCGGGCGGCTGCGCGCCGGCCGGGGCGGCGCTCGACGCGGAGCTGGGGCTGCTCGTCGATCAGCCGTTCTTCACGGTGCGGGACGAGGCGGCGGTGAACGACCTCTTCTACGTCAACAAGTGTCTGCGGGACCACCTGACGAAGGACTACCTGGGGGTGGCGTTCGTGCAGGGCGGGATCATCGCGGTGAAGGTGCGCGGTGACCGGCTCGGTTCGGTGTGGTTCTGTCCGTACGACGATGCTCGTGACCGGGACGGTCTGACGATCGAGGACCGGGTGGAGCGTTTGTTGCTGCCGTGCGGTGAGGACTTCGACGCGTTTCTGTCCCGCCTCGCGGGCAATCCGCCGGAGCTGGAGACGGTGGCGAACCTGATGGTGGACGGCGGCTTCGCGCGTGCCGTGCCGGTGTCCGCGGTGGGGGAGTGAGCAGGCGATGGTGACGTTCGCACAGGCGCAGGAGCGCGCCGAGGAGTGGATCAACGGCGATGTGCCGGCGTATCAGCACCGTGAGGTGCGGGTGCGCGAGTTCGACCTGGGCTTCGTGGTCTGGGCCGAGGACCGTGCGGAGGGTCCGCGGTCCGAGGGCGGCGGGCAGCGCCTGGTGATCGCCCGGGACAGCGGCGAGGCCACGCTGTGGCCGGGGCTTCCGGTGGGCGAGGTGATCAGGCGGTACGAGGAGGAGTACGCGGTCGCCGGGACGCCGGACGCCCCGGCGGGCCCGGAGCGGGTGGACCTCCACCAGACGTCGTTCCTGCTGAGCCCGCCGGAGTGGCTGCAGGAGGCCGCGGATCAGATGGGCATCGGGGGGCGGGGGGAGGTGCCGTCCGGGGCTTCGTCCGGGGCTTCGTCCGGGGTTCCGTCCGGGCCTGCGTCCGGGGCGGTGTCGCTTGGGGCTTCGGGGGCGGCTGTGCCTCCGGCTGCCCCTGCGGTTCCCGCTGTGCCTGAGCCGCCGGTCGTGCCTGAGCCGCCGGTCGTGCCTGAGCCGCCGGTCGTGCCCGAGGCTCCCGTCGTGCCCGAGCCGCCGGTCGCGCCCGAGGCTCCCGTCGTACGGGATGCCCCGGCTGTGCCGGATGCCGCGGCTGCCGCCGGTGACGGCTGGCCGAGTGCGGGTGGGGGCGAGACGCTCGCGCGGACCGAGGCCGGGGCCGGGCCCGTGGACGCGACGCCCTGGGCCGGTACGGACACGAACGCGGACGACGACGACCGTTCCGTCTCGCTGCCCAACACCGTGACCGCGCCTGCCCTTTCGGGTTCGGACGACGACGCGGCGCCGCCCGCGGTCGCGCCGGACGCCAAGACCGCGCTGATGGAGGGCGGCAGCCAGCTCCCGCCGACCGCCGTGTCGCCTGCCTACCGGCGCGAGGAGCAGTCGGTCGCACCGCCCGCGCCGCCCGCCTCGGGCGGTCCGGGCACGCCTCCGCCGCCTCCCGCCGTACCCGCGGCGCCGGGGGTTCCGGGTGCGCCGCAGCCGTCGTCGTACGGGTATCCGCCCGCGCCGCCCGCGGAGTCCGGGGCTGCCGGGGGCGCTGCCGGGGCCGGGGCCGGAGATGTGGCGGGCGATGACGTGTCCACCGCCGCCTCGCCGTCCGACTTCGAGGAGGAGGCGGCCGCCGAGCCGACGGCGCCCGCCTCGGGGCCGGGTGCGCCCGGGACTCCGGCCGGTGGGTACGTACCGACGCAGCTGGTCTCCTCGCTCGGCCCCGACGGGCCGCAGCCACCCGGGCCGCCCAACCCGCCCGGTCCCCCCACTCCTCCCGGTCCCCCCGCTCCTCCCGGTCCTCCCGCACCGCCGTCGGCGGGTGACAGTGCCGGTGGCGGGATGCACCACGCGGCGACGATGTTCGCCGACCCGAGCGCGATGGGCCCTGGCGCGATGGGCCCGGGCGCCCCGCAGCCGCCCGGTCCCCCTGGACCTCCTGGTGCGCCTGGTGCACCCGGCGTCCCGCAGCCGCCCGGTCCGCCCGGTGTTCCGGGTGCGCCGCAGCCTCCCGGTCCGCCCGGGGTGCCCGGTGCGGGGTCCGGTGGGATGCATCACGCGGCGACGATGTTCGCCGACCCGAGCGCGATGGGCCCTGGCGCGATGGGCCCGGGCGCCCCGCAGCCGCCCGGCCCGCCCGGTGCGCCCGGCGCGCCTCAGCCTCCCGGCCCGCCTGGCGCTCCCGGCGCGCCCGGTGCTCCGGGTGCGGGCTCGACTCCGGCTGCGCCCGCGGCACCTGGAGCCCCCGCCGCGCCTGGTACGCCTGGTGCTCCCGGTGCTCCCGGTGCCCCCGGCGAGGGCGTGCATCACGCCGCGACGATGCTCGCCGGTCCCGCGGTCGGCGGTCCGGCCGCGCCCGTCGGGCCGCCCGGTCCGCCGCCGGGCCCGCCGCCCGGCGCGCCGCAGCCGCCGCAGGCCCCGGCACCGGCTCCCGGCCAGGCCCCGGCACCAACTCCCGGCCAGGCCCCCGCTCCCGGCCAGGCCCCCGCGTACGGCTATCCGCAGCAGCAGCCCGCCGGGCAGCCGACCGTCGGACCCGGCTACCAGGCCGTGCTGCGCTACCGCGCGCAGGACGGCTCCGAGCAGCAGCTGATCCGCCGCTCCGCGCCCGGTATGCCGCACCCGGAGTGGCAGATGCTGCACGAGCTGCGCGGCATGAACGTGCCGCCGCAGCAGGTGCTCGAACTCCACACGGAGCTGGAGTCCTGCGAGCTGCCCGGTGCCTACTGCGCGCGCATGATCCGCGAGAACTGGCCGCAGGCGCGCATCACGTCGATCGCCCCGTACGGCACGGACCACGCCTCGCGCCAGCAGGGCATGCAGCAACTCCTCGCCCACCAGGGCGAGTTGCACCAGGTCGCGGACGGTCCGGCGCGGCCGGCGCCGGTGCGGGTGCCGGTGCAGCCGGTGCAGCCCGCGCCGCCGATTCCGCCGGACGGGGTGGCGCAGGAGCTGGCCGGGGCGTTCGGGCCGCAGGGCATCTTCCGCTTCGACCAGCGGGCGGTGTCGCGGCAGGGCGTGCCGGACATCGTGGCGCACACGCTGATGTGGTCCGGCCTGCCGGTGGACGTCGGCCCGTTCTTCTGGGCGCAGGCCCAGCCGGGGCGGCCGGTGCCGACGCTGGCCGAGCTGGCGCAGGAGCGCGGTGTGCAGCCCGCGTCCGACGCCGGGTCGTACCTCGTCATGGGCAGCGACTTCGGCCGGGCGATCTGTGTGCAGTACGGCACGGCGAACATCGTGGCGGTGCCGGTCGAGGCCGGGCCCGGCGGTGCGTCGGCCGCGCCGCAGTTCGTCAACACGGGCCTGCCGGAGTTCGTCCGCTGCCTGGCGCTGCTCGGGCGGATGTGGCGGCTGCGGTACGGGCTCAACCAGGAGCAGGCGGGCCGCTGGACGGTCGACTTCCAGCAGCAGCTGGCCGCGCTCGACGGGGCCGCGCTCGGGTCGCCGGACAGCTGGTGGTCGGTGCTGCTTGAGCAGATGTGGGACGGGCTGCTGTAGGGCCTCGGTCAGGCAATGCTGCTCGGTCAGGTCGGTCTGCCTTACTCCGGCGCCGGGTTCCGCCCAGGACAGGGCGGTCCCGGCGCCGCGTCGTTCTCGTATGCCCCCGTCTCGTATACCGGCCCCGTATGCCCGCCCCGTATACCCGCCCCGTATGCCCCCGCCTCGTATACCCGCCCCGTATGCCCGTCTCGTACGCCTCGTCGGCCGGAATTCCGGCTTCGCCCGGTTTTCGCGCATCCTTGACCGAGGACATGGGTGGAGTGTCGCGGTATGAGCGCTTCCGCGTGATCCATCAAGATGTGCGCCGAAGAGTTCGCGGGAGAAGAGGTTCCAGGATGAGTGCAGCGCCGACACCCCCCGGCTTCACTGTCGTACGGGGCCGTGGCTATCGGCCGCAGCAGGTGGACGCGTACGCCGCGGGTGTCTGCGCCGACCGGGACGCCGCCTGGGAGCGGGCGGCCCGGCTGACCGTGCTCGCCAAGGAGATGGAGGACGAGGCCGTCCGGCTGCGTGAGGTCGTGGCGCAGCTGTCCCCGCAGACGTACGACACCCTCAGCAGCCGCGCCCGGCAGCTGCTCGCCACCGCCCGGGAGGAGGCCGACGACGTTCTCGGCGCAGGCCGGGCCGGAGCGCTGCGGGCGACCGAGGAGGCCGAGGCGTACGGGCTGCGGCAGCGCGAGGAGGCCGCCGGGTACGCCGAGTCGGTGCGCGGGGCGGCGGAGGACCATGCGGGGCGGGTGCTGGACGCGGCGCGCGGCGAGGTCGACGGGATCAGGGCCGGCGTGCGGGCCGGGACCAAGGAGGTGCGCGGCGAGGCCCTCGCGGTGCTGCGGGCGACGCGGGAGCGGTGCGAGCGGCTCCTCGCGGACCAGGCGAAGGGGCAGGCAGAGCAGCGTGAGGCCGAGCGGCGGGAGGAGGCGGAGCGGGGCGCGGCGGCGGAGGCGTACGAGTCGGAGCTCGCCGGGGCGGGCGAGGCGCGGCTCGCGGAGGCGGAGCGGGCGCTTTCCGAGGCGGAGGAGTCGGCGCGGCACGGGCAGGAGGACGCGGAGGCGCGCGCGGCGGAGGTCCTTGCCGAGGCGCGGCTGCGGGCGGAGCGGCTGGAGCGGGAGACGGAGCGGGTGCTGCGGGAGCATGCGGAGGCCTCGGAGGAGGTGCGGGCGCATATGGACCACGTACGGAGCAGCTTGGCCGGCTTGGTGGGGTCCGGGAGTACGGTGCCGCCGCAGGCTTCCGGGTGAGGTTGCTGTGGGCGAACCGATCGGCGCTGCGCCTCGTGAGGCAGGCTGTACCTGGCGTGAGGCAGGCTGCACATGGCGTTCGGTTCGACCGAAGTGATCAGTCGGCCGAGGGCGCGTGGGGCCTGGGGTTTTCGCGGGGCGCCTGAGACGGTTCCTGGGTCGCAGCCCCGGCCGCCCCGGTCTCCCCGGCAGCCCCGGCCGCCCCGGCCGCCTCGGTCTCCCCGGCCGCCCCGGTCTCTCCGGTCGCCCCGGTCTCTCCGGGCTCCCCCTTCCGTACGGGAAACCGCCGCGGCGCCACCGTCAGCAGGACGACGAGGGCGAGGCCGGCGGCGCAGGCCGCGCCCAGGTACACCGAGTCGACGGCGGCGTCGATCGCGCGGCGCACCCCCGCGTCGCCCGGGTTGCGCGCGGCGGAGTCCAGGTCGGCGGAGCCGCCGAGCCGGTCCGTCAGGACGCCGTTGGCCACCGCGCCGAACACGGCGGCGCCGACGGTCTGGCCGATCTGGCGGCAGAACAGCACGGAAGCCGTCGTCGTACCGCGCTCCGCCCAGCCCACCGTGGACTGCACGCCGACGATCAGCGGCAGCTGGAACAGGCCGAGCGCGGCGCCGAGCAGCAGCATGATCAGCGCGGGCTGCCAGGCCGCGCCGGGATACGGCACCAGCTGGAACGACAGCAGGACCAGGGCGGCGGCGCCGACGCCGACGACGGCGGTGTTGCGGAAGCCGATCCGCCGGTAGACGTGCTGGCTGAGGGCCGCCGACACGGGCCAGCTGAGCGTCATCACGCTGAGTACGAACCCGGCGGCCACCGGGTCGAGCCGCAGCACGGACTGGGCGTACGTCGGCAGGAACACGGTCGGCGCGACCATCAGCAGGCCGAGCGCGCCGAGGGCCAGGTTGACGGCGGCGATCGTGCGGCGCTTCCACACCCAGCCGGGGATGATCGGCTCGGCCGCCCGGCGCTCGACGACCACCGTGACGACGGCGAGCAGCGCGCCCGTACCGAAGAGGGCGAGGGACGGGGCGGACAGCCAGGGCCAGGCGACGCCGCCCTGGACGACCGCGGTGAGCAGGACGCCGCCGCAGGCGAAGACGGCGAGCGCGCCCGCCCAGTCGACGCTGAGCCGGGTGGCCCGTTCGCGTGCGGGTTCGTGCAGGTGGCGGGCGATCAGCCAGAGGGCGAAGGCTCCGACGGGCAGGTTGATGAGGAAGATCCAGCGCCAGTCGGCGTACGCGGCGAGCACCCCGCCGAGCCCCGGCCCCGCCACCGAGGAGAGCGCCCACACGGTGGACAGCCGGGCCTGGATTCTGGGGCGCTGCTCCAGCGGGTACAGGTCGGCGGCGAGGGTCTGGACGGTGCCCTGGATGGCACCGCCGCCGAGGCCCTGGACGATCCGGAAGGCGATCAGGGAGGCCATGTCCCAGGCGCCGGCGCAGAGCAGCGAGCCGACGAGGAAGAGGGCGATGCCGAAGATCAGGACGGGCTTGCGGCCGAACGTGTCGGAGAGCTTGCCGTAGAGGGGCAGGGTGACGGTGACGGCGAGCAGGTAGCCGGAGAACAGCCAGGAGAAGACGGAGAAGCCGCCGAGGTCGCCGACGATCTGCGGGACGGCGGTCGCGATGATCGTGGCGTCGAGCGCGGCGAGCGCCATGGCGAGCATCAGGGCGGCCACGACGGCCCCGCGCCTGCGTGGGCCGGTGCCGCCCGGTGTTTCCGGTATGCCTTGCGCTGCCGCCACCGGCCCCGTTCCTTTCCCTATACATCCATCTGCGCGCCGTCGGACACCTTCTCACCTCTTCGGCCGCGGCGGGAGAGGCGTCACCCGACGACGCGCTGCAGCACCACATGCCCGCCGGCCGTGCCCGCGATCTCGTACGTGGCGTCCGGGTGCAGGTCGCGGGCCGTGCGCAGCGGGTCCTCGTACTTGCCGTCGGTGTTGTCGAGGGCGAGGTAGTCGGGGGTGACGCCCTGGGTGTTGCCGATCCAGAAGACCCGGCAGCGGGAGGTCAGGCGGCTGATCGGGGCGATGTTGGCCTCGACGCTCGCGCCGTCCGGGATGCGGTCGAGGAGTTCCTTGGCGGCGGCGACGCGCGGGGTCTCGCGGTACGTGGCGGCCTCGGTGAGCGTGCCGAGCGGCAGGGCCGTGGTCAGGGCGAGCGCCGCGGCGGCCACGGCGGCCGGCAGCTGGGCCGCGTATGCGCGGAGCCAGGGCCGGGGGCTGTGGCGCGAGCGGCGGAGGGCGTCGACGAGGGCGAGCGCGACGACGGGCATGAGGACGGCGCTGTAGTGCCAGTCGGTGCCCCAGTAGTGGCTGTCGCCGGAGACGAAGCGCCAGCCGAGCGTGGGCAGGGCGACGATCAGGAGCGGGGAGCGCAGGGCGAGCAGCCCGGTCGTGGGGATGAGCAGCCAGCCGAGGGTGCGGAGTTTGACGTCGAGGCCGTCGAGCGGGGTGGGGCCCGCGCTGACCTTGGACCAGTAGTCGTAGCCGCCGGTGGTGTTGAACGCGGGTATGAGCACGGTGAACGTGAGCAGCGCGGCGAGCGCCCCGAAGGCGGCGAGCCCGACGGCCCACCACGCGGTCCGCCGCCGCGTCCGGCGGGCGCGCACCGCGACGACCACGGCGAGCGCGGAGCAGGTGAGCCCCAGGTCCTCCTTGACGAACACCAGCGGCAGCGCCCACCACAGCGCGGCCCGCCACCGCTCGCGCAGCACGGCCTCCAGGGAGAGCGCGATCAGCGGTACGGCGAAGGCGATCTCGTGGAAGTCGAAGTCGACGGCGCGCTGCAGCCCCCAGGAGAGCCCGTACGCCACCCCGATCGCGAGGCCCCGCGCCCGCCCGAGCAGCCGGGCCGCGACCCGCGCCACCACCGCCGCGGACAGCGCGAACAGCGCGGCCTGCGCGAGCAGCAGCGTCACCGGCGAGGGGAAGACCCGGTAGAGGGGCGCGAGGAGCGCGGTGACGGGCGAGAAGTGGTCGCCGAGGATGTGCGTGCCGGGACCCTTGAGGTCGGCGATCGGCGCCTGCAGGTGGGCGTAGGCCCGGATCGCCTGCTCGAAGATCCCGAGGTCCCAGGAACGGTTCTCCATCCGGTACCAGCGGAGGACGGAGAGCAGGGCGTACGCGAGGAAGAGGGCGGTGGCGAGGAGGTACGGGTCGTACTTCGCGCGGCACGCGGCCCCCGCCGCTCGGGTGTCGGTGCTGGCGCCGCGGGCGGTGGTCAGGTCGGTACCGGGCATGGGGGCCATGGTCGCAGCTGGGCGTTTTTCCCTTACCCGCCCCTTCCAGGGGCTCAAAACTGAGCCCCTCCGGCGATTGAGGAGCGGGGGTCCGGGGGCCGGCCCCCGAAGCGCCGCAGGCTTTCGGGAAGGGGCGGGGTGGGGAAAGAACCGGCGTACGCTGGGAACCCCCGGCCCGGAACCCGTGTCGGGCGTCGCGCGTTGCCCGCTTCCCGGACGGAAAGCCCCTTCATGAGCCTGCACGGTCTGCTCGACACGGTCGTCAAGGACGCCGCACTCACCGAAGCGGTGAACGCCGCCACCGACGGCCGGCGCAACCACGTCGACCTGGTCGGCCCGCCCGCCGCCCGCCCCTTCGCGGTCGCCGCGCTCGCGCGGGAGGCGAAGCGGCCGGTGCTCGCCGTGACCGCCACCGGCCGCGAGGCCGAGGACCTGGCGGCGGCGCTGCGCTCGCTGCTCGACCCGAGCGGGGTCGTGGAGTACCCGTCGTGGGAGACGCTGCCGCACGAGCGGCTCAGCCCGCGCAGCGACACCGTGGGCCGCCGCCTCGCCGTCCTGCGCCGCCTCGCCCACCCGAGCACCGACGACCCGGAGACCGGCCCGGTCTCCGTCGTCGTGGCCCCCGTGCGTTCCGTGCTGCAGCCGCAGGTCAAGGGGCTCGGCGACCTGGAGCCGGTGAGCCTGAAGCAGGGCTGGTCCGTCGACCTGAACGACACCGTCGAAGCGCTCGCGGCCGCCGCGTACGCCCGGGTCGAACTGGTCGAGAAGCGCGGCGAGTTCGCGGTCCGCGGCGGCATCCTCGACGTGTTCCCGCCGACCGAGGAACACCCGCTGCGGATCGAGTTCTGGGGCGACGACGTCGAGGAGATCCGCTACTTCAAGGTCGCCGACCAGCGGTCCCTGGAGATCGCCGAGCACGGCCTGTGGGCGCCGCCCTGCCGCGAGCTGCTGCTCACCGAGGACGTACGGGAGCGGGCCGCGGACCTCGCCGAACGCCACCCCGAGCTGGGCGAACTGCTCGGCAAGATCGCCGAGGGCATCGCCGTGGAGGGCATGGAATCCCTTGCCCCGGTCCTGGTGGACGACATGGAGCTGCTGCTCGACGTCCTGCCGTCGAACGCCATGGCGGTGGTGTGCGACCCGGAGCGGGTGCGGACGCGCGCCGCCGACCTGGTCGCCACGTCGCAGGAGTTCCTGCAGGCCAGCTGGGCCGCGACCGCCGGGGGAGGGGAGGCGCCGATCGACGTGGGCGCGGCCTCGCTGTGGGGCATCGCGGACGTCCGGGACCGGGCGCGCGAGCTCGGCATGATGTGGTGGTCGGTGTCCCCCTTCGCCGCCGACGAAGAGCTGGACCCCGAGGACGGCGACACCCTCAAGCTCGGCATGCACGCCCCCGAGACGTACCGCGGCGACACCGCCCGCGCCCTCGCCGACACCAAGGGCTGGCTGGCCGACGGCTGGCGCACGGTGTACGTGACGGAGGGCCACGGCCCGGCCGCCCGTACCGTCGAGGTGCTCGGCGGCGAGGGCATCGCCGCCCGCCTCGATGCGGACCTGGCGGAGATCTCCCCGTCCGTGGTGCACGTGGCCTGCGGCTCCGTCGAGTACGGCTTCGTGGACGAGGCGCTGAAGCTCGCCGTGCTCACCGAGACCGACCTGACCGGACAGAAGGCCGCCGGCAAGGACGGGCAGCGGATGCCGGCCAGGCGCCGCAAGACCATCGACCCGCTCACCCTCGAATCCGGCGACTACATCGTGCACGAGCAGCACGGCGTGGGCCGCTACATCGAGATGGTGCAGCGCGTGGTGCAGGGCGCGACCCGCGAGTACCTGGTCGTCGAGTACGCCCCGGCCAAGCGCGGCCAGCCCGGCGACCGCCTGTACATCCCCACCGACCAGCTGGAGCAGATCACCAAGTACGTCGGCGGCGAGGCCCCCACCCTGCACCGGCTGGGCGGCGCCGACTGGACGAAGACCAAGGCCCGCGCGAAGAAGGCCGTCAAGGAGATCGCCGCCGACCTCATCAAGTTGTACTCCGCGCGAATGGCGGCCCCCGGCCACACCTTCGGCCCGGACACGCCGTGGCAGCGCGAGCTGGAGGACGCCTTCCCGTACGCGGAGACCCCGGACCAGCTGACGACGATCGCCGAGGTCAAGGAGGACATGGAGAAGTCGGTCCCGATGGACCGGCTGATCTGCGGCGACGTCGGCTACGGCAAGACGGAGATCGCGGTCCGCGCGGCGTTCAAGGCGGTCCAGGACGGCAAGCAGGTCGCCGTCCTCGTCCCGACGACTCTTCTCGTGCAGCAGCACTTCGGCACGTTCACCGAGCGGTACGGCCAATTCCCCGTCAGCGTAAAGGCGCTGAGCCGCTTCCAGACCGACACCGAGTCCAAGGCGACCCTGGAAGGGCTGAAGGGCGGCGCGGTCGACATCGTCATCGGCACGCACCGCCTGTTCTCCTCCGAGACCAAGTTCAAGGACCTGGGCCTGGTCATCGTCGACGAGGAGCAGCGCTTCGGCGTCGAGCACAAGGAGCAGCTGAAGAAGCTCCGCGCGAACGTCGACGTCCTGACGATGTCGGCCACGCCCATCCCCCGTACGCTCGAAATGGCCGTGACCGGCATCCGCGAGATGTCGACCATCACGACCCCGCCGGAGGAACGGCACCCGGTCCTGACCTTCGTCGGCCCGTACGAGGAGAAGCAGATCGGCGCGGCCCTCCGCCGCGAACTCCTGCGCGAGGGCCAGGTCTTCTACATCCACAACCGGGTGGAGTCCATCGACCGGGCGGCGGCCCGCCTCCGGGACATCGTGCCGGAGGCGCGGATCGCGACGGCCCACGGCCAGATGTCCGAACAGGCCCTGGAGCAAGTGGTGGTGGACTTCTGGGAGAAGAAGTACGACGTGCTCGTCTCCACCACGATCGTCGAGTCCGGCATCGACATCTCCAACGCCAACACCCTGATCGTCGAGCGCGGCGACAACTTCGGCCTCTCCCAGCTGCACCAGCTGCGCGGCCGCGTGGGCCGTGGCCGCGAGCGCGGCTACGCGTACTTCCTCTACCCGCCGGAGAAGCCCCTCACCGAGACCGCCCACGAACGCCTCGCCACGATCGCCCAGCACACCGAGATGGGCGCGGGCATGTACGTGGCGATGAAGGACCTGGAGATCCGCGGCGCCGGAAACCTCCTGGGCGGCGAGCAGTCGGGCCACATCGCGGGCGTCGGCTTCGACCTGTACGTCCGGATGGTCGGCGAGGCGGTGGCGGACTACCGGGCCTCGCTCGAAGGCGGCGTGGAGGAGGAGCCGCCGCTTGAGGTCAAGATCGAGCTCCCGGTCGACGCGCACGTCCCGCACGACTACGCCCCCGGCGAGCGCCTCCGCCTGGCGGCCTACCGCGCCATCGCCTCGGCGGGCTCCGAGGAGGACATCAAGGCCGTACGCGAGGAACTTGTCGACCGCTACGGCAAGTTGCCGGAACCGGTGGAGAACCTGCTCCTGGTCGCGGGCCTGCGCATGCTCGCCCGCGCCTGCGAGGTCGGCGAGATCGTGCTCCAGGGCAACAACATCCGCTTCGCGCCGGTGGAGCTGCGCGAGTCCCAGGAGCTCCGCCTCAAGCGGCTCTACCCGGGCACGGTCGTCAAGCCCACGGGCCGGCAACTCCTCGTCCCCCGCCCGAAGACGGCGAAGGTCGGCGGCAAGCCGGTGGTCGGACGTGAACTCCTGGCGTGGGTGGGTGAGTTCCTGACGTCGATCCTCGGCTCGTGACGGCTCACTCGGCCGGGGTGCACGCCTGCGCGATCGACAGGCTGTTCTCGTAGAGGTGGTGCCGGGTGATCCGGCCGTCCTCAACGCTGAGCCGCAACGCGAACGGCCCGCCGAAGGCCTTCCCCGTGGCCCGTACGACCCCGGAGAGGCGCCCGACGACCCCGGCGTCCGCCCCGTCGACGATCAGCGCGTCCACGGAGGCCTGCTGGCCCTCGACGTACGCACCCAACTCAACACCCTGAGCGGCACATTCGCACCCCGTCGACCGCGGCCGGATCCACCCTGCCGGGGGGTGGGGGAGGGGGCGATTACCCGGGAGGTAAGGGGCCGTCGTAATTCGGTACCGTCCCGGTCGGACGCCCCGCTAGCGTGCGCCGCATGGACGCCGAGAAGCCCCGCGCCGCCCGCAGCGACCTGACGATCAGCACGCTCGCCGAGCGGCCCGAACTGGCCGACGCCTTCTGGGTGTTGGGTGACGCCTGGCCGCGGTTCGTCACCGAGGACCCGGTCGGATGGATCCTCTGGGGCCGCATCGTGTCCGAGCTGCCGGAGTACGTGCTGGTCGCCACCGATGCGCGCGGTGAACTCGTCGCCCGCGCGCTCAGCGTGCCCTTCGCCCTGGACGCCAAGGGCCGCGGCGCCCTGCCCGACGGCGGCTGGGACCGCGTCCTCATGTGGGCGTTCTCCGACCGCAGGCACGGCACCGCGCCCGACACCGTCAGCGCCATCGAGATCACCGTCGCACCCGGCGCCCAGGGCGGCGGTCTCTCGTACGCGATGCTCGACGCCATGGCCGCGGGCGCCCGCGCGCGTGGCTTCGGGACGCTCGTCGCGCCGGTCCGGCCCAGCGCCAAGCACCTCGAACCGCGCACGCCCATGGAGGAGTACGCGCGCCGGCTGCGCCGCGACGGGCTGCCGCACGACCCCTGGCTGCGCGTCCACGTCCGCTTCGGCGGCGTCGTCGAGTCGGTGGCCCGCACCTCCATGACTGTCTCCGGCACCCTGGAGGAGTGGCGTACGTGGACGGGCCTGCCCTTCGACGCGGCCGGTGAGGTCGAGGTGCCCCGGGCGCTGGTGCCGGTGCACTGCGCTGCGGACCAGGGTTACGCCGTGTATGTCGAGCCCAATGTGTGGGTCCGGCACACGCTTTGAGCCGTCGGACGGGCACGCTCCGCGTACGCGGCTCGGGCGCCCAGCCGGGCAACTCAGGTCCGGCTGTCGGTTCTGGGGGCTAGTCTCGACCTTGCACACGCCCGTTCGGTTTCCAGGAGCAGCCCCCATGCACGGCCACGGCTATGCACCGCCGCCACAGCGCCCCTCGTCCGCGCAGCTCGTCGGGTTGCGCGTGCTTTTCGTGACGTTGGCGCTGATGTCCTGCGGCTTCCTCTCCTGGGTCCCGCTGCTGCGCCTCGCCATCGTCACGCGCGCGGTGCGGGACTGGTGGCTGTTCGCCGGGTCGATCTTCCTCGTCTTCGCCTCCGTCATGCTGATCGGGGACGACAGCACGGCCGACCTCGACACCGTCCAGGAGAACCTGGGCCTGATGCTCCTGCTCGGCGGTCTCGTCGCCGCCGTCACGTACTACCTCATCGCGGAGATCCGTCACTTCGCGAAGCAGCCGTCGTACGCCGCCCCGTTCGCACCGCCCCAGGGCCCGCCCGTCCAGGGCCAGTACGGGTACCCGGCGCAGCCCAACCCCGCCCAGGAGCCGACCCGCCCCACCGGCCTGCCGCAGCCCGGGCCCGGTCAAACGCCCGGCGCCGCCGCCCCGCAGCACCCCGCGCCCGCCCGCATCGACCAGGTCAGAGCCGAACTTGACGAGCTGAGCAGCCTGTTGCGCCAGGACGGAACCCAGCAGGACGGAACCCAGCAGGACGGAACCCAGCAGGACGGAACCCAGCAGGACGGCCGCGCTGAGGGCGAGCGCCGGTGAGCGGACGCCTGATCTCCGGCCGGTACGAACTCGCCCAGCAGATCGGCCAGGGCGGCATGGGCCAGGTCTGGACGGCCTACGACCAGCGCCTCGACCGCCGCGTCGCCGTCAAGCTACTCCGCCCCGACCGGGTCGCCGGCGGGGAGGCCGAGGAGCTGCGCCGCCGCTTCGTGCGCGAGTGCCGCGTCACCGCCCAGGTCGACCACCCCGGCCTGGTCACGGTCCACGACGCGGGCAGCGAAGGCGACGACCTGT
This sequence comes from Streptomyces solicavernae, assembly GCF_029968095.1. Classification (GTDB taxonomy): domain Bacteria; phylum Actinomycetota; class Actinomycetes; order Streptomycetales; family Streptomycetaceae; genus Streptomyces; species Streptomyces solicavernae. The sequence goes on from NZ_JASCIR010000006.1 coordinate 235,627, forward strand.
TCCTCGTCATGCAGCACGTCGACGGCACCGACCTCGCCGACCACATCGAGCGGCACACGCCCTACCCCTGGCCGTGGGCCGTCGCCGTCGCCGCGCAACTGTGCGCCGTGCTCTGCTCGGTGCACGCCGTGCCGATCGTGCACCGCGACCTCAAGCCGCGGAACGTGATGGTGAAACCGGACGGCACGCTCACCGTCCTCGACCTCGGCGTCGCCTCCGTCATGGACACCGACTCCACCCGCCTCACCCACACCGGCTCGCCCATCGGCAGCCCGGCGTACATGGCCCCCGAACAGGCCATGGGCGGCGCCGTCGGCCCGTACACCGACCTGTACGCACTGGGCATCCTGCTCTACGAACTCCTCAGCGGGAACGTCCCGTTCGACGGCGCCACCGTCCTCGGTGTCCTCCACAGCCACCTCTACGAAGCGCCGGTCCCCGTCCGCAGCAAGCGCCCCGAGATCCCCGAACAGCTCGAAGCGCTCGTGACGCGGCTGCTCGCCAAGGAGCCGAAGGAACGCCCGGACTCCGCGCAGGAGGTCTTCGAGGCGCTGGCCCCGCTCCTGCCCGCGCGCGGCACCCCCACCGGCATGCTCGACCCCACCCGCCCCTTCCTGCGCCCCGGCGCCCCCTGGCCCGACCGCGCCGGCACGCCCGCACCCGTACCGGTCCCGCCGCGCCCCGCCGCCCCGCCCTCGGCCGCGGGCACCTCGCAGATCGCCCGCGCCGTCGACGACGTGAAGCGGCTGCTCGGCGAGGGCCGCGTCACCCAGGCCGTCGACCTCCTCGGCGCGATCCTGCCCACCGCCGAGGCCCAGCACGGCCCCCGCTCCACCGTCGTACGCACGCTCCGCAAGCAGTACGCGGCCACGCTCATGGACGACGGCCAGTTCCGCCGCGCCCTGCCCGAGCTGCGCCGCCTCGCCGACGAACGCAGCGCCGAGGCGGGCAAGGCCGACCCGGCCTCGCTGCAGTTCCGGTACGAGATGGCGCAGTGCCTGGAACAGCTCGGCGAACCGGCCGCGGCGCTCGCCGAGTACCGCTCGCTGCTGCCGTTCCACGAGAACCAGTACGTGGCCAGCACGGTCGGCGACCCCGGCAAGGCGCTCGAACTGCGCCGCCGCATCGGCCAGTTGCTGCTCGCCCTCGGCGACCGCGCGGGCGCCCACGACACCCTGGCCCGCCTCCTGTACGACGCGGAGCGGGTGCACGGGCCAGGCCATCCGCTGCCCGGCGAGATCCGCCGCACCCTGCACTGGCTCGGGCAGGTGCGCGGCTGAACCCCGGCCCGGCCTCCGGGCGTACCCGGAACTCTCCCCGAATCGTTGGTCGAATCAGTGGCCGAACCCCCGGCCACTGCCTAACATCGATCAACGCAAGGCCCTTGTGCAACGAAGCACAAGCTCGCCGTCACGCCGCCGGGAGGCCCTCTTGCACCGCCGCCGTCGCACCGCGCTCGCCCTCTCTGCCGCCGCCCTGGTCGCGGCCCCGCTCCTGACCGCCTGCGGCGACGAGGCACACCCAGGCGCCGCGGCCGTGGTCGGCGGCGAGCGCATCACGGTCGCCCAACTCCAGTCCCGCGTACAGGAAGTGCGGGCGGCGCAGCGGTCGGCCACCGAGGAGTCCGGGCAGTACGCCCAGGCCGTGGAGAAGACCGGCGGCCTCACCCGCGACACCCTGCAGTCCCTGGTCCTCGACCGCGTCCTGCACCGCGCGGCCACCGACGCCGGGGTGCAGGTGAGCCGCAAGGAGGTGCAGGGCCTGCGCGGCAACCTGGAGAAGCAGGCGGGCGGCGCGGAGGCGCTGGAGGCGGGGTGGCTGCGGCAGTACAACATCCCGGCGTCCCGCATCGACGACAGCCTCCGTACGGAGATCGAGGCCCAGAAGCTCTACAGCGAGCTGGGCGCCGACCCCAACACGGCCCAGGGCCAGGCCACGTTCTGGAAGGCCCTCGCCAAGGCGTCGGGGGCCCTGAACATCGACCTCAACCCGCGGTACGGGACGTGGGACGTGGAGAAGAGCCGGCGGGTGGACGCGAAGCCGCCGTGGGTGCGGAACGTGTCGGACGCGTAGGCGTAGGCCACCGCAGGGGGCTCCGCCCCCGGAGAAGACCACCCGCGCCCACCCCACACCCCACGGGTTAGGTTCGGGGTGTGAACCCCGAACACGCCTCGGCGAGCCCCGGCCGCATCGTCCTCCTCACCACCTCGCACCGTGTCGCCCCCGGCCTCCTCTCCTGGCCGGCCTGGAAGGCCCTGCACGACGCGGACCAGGTGGTGTGCGCAGACCCCGCGCACCCCCAGCTCCCGTACCTCCGGGACGCCGGCGTCACCGTCGACGAGGCCGCCCCCGCCGCCGAGGAGCTGGTCGACGCCTGCGCGGGCGGCCGCACCGTGGTCGTCGTCGCCACCGGCGAGGGTGAGCCGCGCCTGACCGACGGCCTCGCCCGGCTCGCAGGGTCGGGGCGGATCACGATGCCGGACCTGGAGCTGCTGCCCGCCTCGTACGACCTGCCCGGCGCGCGCCTGATCGACCTCGTGCAGGTCATGGACCGGATCAGGCGGGAGTGCCCCTGGTCCTCGCAGCAGACGCACAAGGGCCTCGCCAAGTACGGCATCGAGGAGGCGTACGAACTCGTCGAGGCCATCGAGGACGGCGACCGCGCCGAACTGCGCGAGGAGCTGGGGGACGTCCTCCTCCAGGTCGTCTTCCACGCCCGCATCGCCGAGGAGGCCGACCCCGGGGAAGAGGGCGAGCCGTTCTCGATCGACGACGTGGCCGGCACCATCGTCGCCAAGCTGATCCACCGCCACCCGCATGTCTTCGGCGACGACTCCGCCGAGACCCCGGAGGACGTCAAGGCGCACTGGCTGCGCACCAAGGCCGAGGAGAAGCAGCGCGACTCCGTCACCGACGGCGTCCCGCTCGGCCAGCCCGGCCTGGCGCTCGCCGCGAAGCTCGCGTCCCGTACGCGGACGGCGGGCCTTGACGTGGAGCTGCCCGCAGGGGAAGGCGTCGGCTACGAGCTGCTTGCCCTCGCCGTGCGCGCCGAGGCCGCCGGCACCGACCCGGAGGCCGCCCTGCGCGCCGCCGCCCGTGCCTACCGCGATGCGATCCGCGCGGCGGAGGGCCACGCGTGAGCACCACCGGACAGTGCCCCGAAGGCCCCCAACCCCCGCTGTTCACCTGGGAGTTCGCCAGCGACCCCTACCCCGCGTACGCCTGGCTGCGCGAGCACGCGCCGGTGCACCGCACCCGGCTGCCGAGCGGGGTGGAGGCCTGGCTGGTCACGCGGTACGCCGACGCCCGGCAGGCCCTGGCCGACCAGCGGCTCAGCAAGAACCCCGAGCACCACGACGAGCCCTCCCACGCCAAGGGCAAGACGGGCATTCCGGGTGAGCGCAAGGCCGAGCTGATGACGCATCTGCTCAACATCGACCCGCCGGACCACACCCGGCTCCGGCGGCTCGTGGCGAAGGCGTTCACCCCGCGCCGGGTGGCGGAGTTCGCGCCGCGCGTGCAGGAGCTCACCGATGAGCTGATCGACGGTTTCGCGGGCAAGGGCGAGGCCGACCTCATCCACGAGTTCGCGTTCCCGCTGCCCATCTACGCGATCTGCGACCTGCTCGGCGTCCCGCGCGAGGACCAGGACGACTTCCGCGACTGGGCCGGGATGATGCTGCGACATTTCAAACCGGGGCACGGCGGCGGCCCGCGCGGCGGCGTCGCCCGCTCGGTGAAGAAGATGCGCGGCTACCTCGCCGAACTCATCCACCGCAAGCGTCTAGAACCGGGCGACGACCTGATCTCCGGCCTCATCAAGGCCAGCGACCACGGCGAGCACCTCACCGAGAACGAGGCCGCCGCGATGGCCTTCATCCTGCTCTTCGCCGGGTTCGAGACCACGGTCAACCTCATCGGCAACGGCACGTACCAGCTGCTCCGCAACCCCGGCCAGCGCGAGCGGCTGCAGCGGTCCCTGGCGGCGGGGGAGACGGACCTCCTTGAGACCGGCGTCGAGGAACTGCTGCGCCACGACGGCCCGGTGGAGCTCGCCACCTGGCGCTTCGCCACCCAGCCGCTCACCATCGGCGGCCAGGACATCGCGCCCGGCGACCCGGTCCTGGTCGTCCTCGCGGCCGCCGACCGCGACCCGGAGCGCTTCCCCGAGCCCGACACCCTCGACCTCGCCCGGCGCGACAACCAGCACCTCGGCTACGGGCACGGCATCCACTACTGTCTGGGCGCGCCGCTGGCCCGTCTAGAAGGGCAGACGGCGATCGCGACGCTGCTCCGCCGCCTTCCCGACCTGCGGCTCGCGGCGGAACCTGCCGATTTGCGCTGGCGCGGCGGCCTCATCATGCGCGGACTGCGCACGCTTCCGGTGGAGTTCACGCCGGAGTTCACGCCGGAGTGACGTACGGGCCGCGGGCCGGGCTGTCTGACGGGGCGTCAAGACTGTGACTTTCACGTGATCTGCGCTGTATCGGGTTGTGACAAGCGTTCGACTGTCGCTACGTTCACCCTCGACGCCGAGGGGTCTCAGACGCCACTGCTGTCAGACGCCACGCCTGTTGTCGCGCGAAAGGGAACCGCATGCTCTCCGGGAACGGCCGTCACCGACGCCCCCGCCAGGCCCCGGCCCTCGTGGTCGCGGCAGGAGTGACCGGGTCGGCGATCGCCATCCCGCTGCTCGGCGCGACCGGCGCCGGTGCCGCGGAGGCCACCGTCGACGCCAACACCTGGGACCGGCTCGCCGACTGCGAGAGCGGCGGGGTCTGGAGCGCCGACACGGGCAACGGGTACTACGGCGGGCTCCAGTTGACCCAGGCCACCTGGGAGGCCCACGGCGGCCTGGAGTACGCGCCGACGGCCGGCCTCGCCAGTCGCGCCCAGCAGATCGCCGTCGCGGAGAAGGTCCTCGCCGAGCAGGGCCCGCTCGCCTGGCCCACCTGCGGCCTGGTCGCCGGGTTCCCGCTCGAAGGCTCTGCGGACCCGGCGGACCCGGCGGACCCGGCGGACCCGGCGGACTCGGCGGACCCGGTGGGCGAGCCGGAGGCCGACCCCGCGCAACCGGCCGACGAGCCTTCGGGCGACCCGTCGGCCGAAGACCCGGCGAACGGCGACCCGTCGGCCGAGGACCCCGGCGCGGAGCCGCCCGCCGACACATCCGTCGACGAGCCCACCGACGCCCCCACCGATACCCCTGATACGCCTGATACGCCAGATACCCCCACCGACACCCCGTCAGGTGACGCATCGGGCGAAACGGGCAACTCCGGCCAGACCGGCTCCGGAAAGCACCGCGGCGAACCCGCCCCCGAGGTCCCGGACGACGACCGCGACCCCAACTCCTCGGGTCGGCACGCCTCGCGCGGCGACGATGCCCGTGACGGCGCCCGTGACGACTCCCGCGGCGATGCCGAAGGCGCGTACACGGTCCGCCTCGGCGACACCCTCTCCGCGATCGCCGACGCCCGTGGGGTGGACGGCGGTTGGCCCGCCCTGTACGAGGCCAACGAGGACACCGTCGGCGCCGATCCGGACCTCATCCTGCCTGGCCAGCGCCTCGACCTCACCGGGATCTAGTCCGTCGGAACCAGGGCGAAACTGGGCGGAATCCGGCGGCAGTTCAGTGCTGAATGTCCGTTATAAAGACACTTCGCCCATGGTGAGAGATGAGTCTCATCAGCCTTGATCGGCTTGGTATTTCCGCGGATCGCATGGCTACCGTCGTCACCGCTCGCCACTGGCGGGCCCCGATGGCCGTCACGCCGAATCCTGCCGGCGGCCCTTGGGAACAGTCGTCGCGCAACGCGCCGTAGGCAGGAGCGGGGGACCCAAGGTTTGTGCCGGGCCCGGCCGCCCGGAGCTCCACGAGGAACGAGGAGTCCGCAGCGGCGCAGGGAACGGCTTGGGGTGAAGTCGCCGCGTACGTACACCACGTACGAACCGGTGGCCGGGCAACTCTTCCCCAAGCTCTTAAGGAGCAGGGGATACCCCACCGCCCGAACCCGACAGCTCACCTCGCAGGCGTCGGTGAGGGGATTACTCCATGCTGTTCTCCGGCAAGGGCAAGCACCGCCGTCTGACCAAGGCCGACAAGGCCACCCGCGCCCTCGCGGTCGCCGGTGTCGCCGGTGCCGCGGTCGCCGCGCCGATCGCCACCGCGGGCTCCGCCTCCGCCGCCACCGCCTCCGAGTGGGACGCCGTCGCCCAGTGCGAGGCCGGCGGCAACTGGTCCATCAACACCGGCAACGGCTACTACGGCGGCCTGCAGTTCTCGGCCTCCACCTGGAACGCGTACGGCGGCAGCAAGTACGCGGCCACCGCCGACCAGGCCACCAAGGCCCAGCAGATAGAGATCGGAGAGAAGGTCCTCGCCGGTCAGGGCAAGGGCGCCTGGCCGAACTGCGGCACCGGCCTCTCCAACGCCGCGTACGACGGCGGCGGTTCGGAGCAGCCCGCCGAGCAGGCCCCGCAGCAGCAGGCCGCCCCGCAGCCGGAGCGCAAGGCCGAGCAGCCCGCCTCCCGCTCGCAGGAGCGCGCCCCGCAGAAGACCGTCGAGACCCCGACCGGCAAGAAGGTCAAGAAGGGTGACGGCGAGTACAAGGTGAAGAAGGGCGACACGCTCTCCAAGATCGCCGAGGCGCACGACGTCAAGGGCGGCTGGGAGAAGCTGTTCGACCTGAACAAGGACATCGTCGACGACGCCGACGTCATCTTCCCGGGCCAGCAGCTGCACCTGAAGTAAGCGCCTGTCAGCAAGGGCCTGCGAGCGCCTGTCGGCAAGCGCCTGCGAGCGCCTGTCGGCAAGCGCCTGCGAGCGTCTGTCGGCAAGTGCCTGACAGTAAGCGCCTGTCGGCAAGCGCCTGAACCAAGCAGCAGCACCCCCGGCGCGCGGCCCGGACGGAACCGGCACATCCCCCCACCAACCGTCCCCGGCCGCCCGCCAACTCCCCCCACTCCCCGCCCCGGCGTGCATTCCCCCGTACGCGCCGGGGCGGGGTCATGCGCGTACGAGCGGGCGGGCGCACACCCGCGTACCGCTCGGTAGTGTTGTTGCTCTTTGACCCTCAATGCGCGTCTTCGCGCCTCTTTTCGTCCCAGCGGGCGGGCGGCCGGGTGGCCGAGCCTCCCGGGGCGGTTAGGCTCGTGAGACGCAAGGCAAAGCATGGTCGGCCGCAACGGCGCGGTCCGCGTGCAAGCACAGCTATGCGTCACATCCCAGAAGGAGATGCTCGTGCCGTCCATCGACGTCGTCGTAGCCCGGGAAATCCTGGACTCCCGAGGCAACCCCACGGTCGAGGTCGAGGTCGGCCTCGACGACGGCAGCACGGGTCGTGCTGCTGTTCCGTCCGGCGCCTCCACCGGTGCCTTCGAGGCCATCGAACTCCGTGACGGTGACCCCAACCGTTACCAGGGCAAGGGTGTCGAGAAGGCCGTCCTCGCGGTCATCGAGCAGATCGGCCCGGAGCTGGTCGGCTACGACGCCACCGAGCAGCGCCTGATCGACCAGGCCATGTTCGACCTGGACGCCACCGACAACAAGGGCTCCCTCGGCGCCAACGCCATCCTCGGCGTCTCCCTCGCCGTCGCCCACGCCGCCTCCGAGGCGAGCGACCTGCCGCTGTTCCGCTACCTCGGCGGCCCGAACGCGCACCTGCTGCCGGTGCCGATGATGAACATCCTGAACGGCGGCTCGCACGCCGACTCCAACGTGGACATCCAGGAGTTCATGATCGCGCCGATCGGCGCGGAGTCCTTCTCCGAGGCGCTGCGCTGGGGCACCGAGGTCTACCACACCCTCAAGAAGGTCCTGAAGAGCAAGGGCCTGGCCACCGGCCTCGGCGACGAGGGCGGCTTCGCCCCGAACCTCGGCTCCAACCGCGAGGCCCTCGACCTCATCCTCGAAGCGATCAAGGAGGCCGGTTACGTCCCCGGCCAGCAGATCGCCCTCGCCCTCGACGTCGCCGCCTCCGAGTTCTACAAGGACGGCACGTACACCTTCGAGGGCAAGGACCGCTCCGCCGCCGAGATGACCGAGTACTACGAGGAGCTCGTCTCCGCGTACCCGCTCGTGTCCATCGAGGACCCGCTGTTCGAGGACGACTGGGCCGGCTGGAACGTCATCACCGAGAAGCTGGGCGACAAGGTCCAGCTCGTCGGCGACGACCTGTTCGTCACCAACCCGGAGCGCCTGGCCCGCGGCATCGAGGAGAAGTCCGCGAACGCCCTGCTCGTCAAGGTCAACCAGATCGGTTCGCTGACCGAGACCCTGGACGCCGTCGAGCTGGCCCAGCGCAACGGCTTCAAGTGCATGATGAGCCACCGCTCCGGCGAGACCGAGGACGTCACCATCGCCGACCTGGCCGTCGCCACCAACTGCGGCCAGATCAAGACCGGCGCCCCGGCCCGCTCCGAGCGCGTCGCCAAGTACAACCAGCTCCTTCGCATCGAGGAGATCCTCGACGACGCGGCGGTCTACGCCGGCCGCAGCGCCTTCCCGCGCTTCAAGGGCTGACCCCTCACGGCCTGAGCAGTTACGTACGTCCCCGCACCCGGTCCCGTACCGTGTGCGGGGACGTACGCGCGTGTGAACGGGAGGCGGGGACATGGCCGTGAAGGAGAAGGACCGGTTCTCCACCGCGACCAGGCTGCGGCTGTTCGGCGAGCAGACCGCGGCGCGCGTCTACCGCTCCCAGTCCCGCCGCCAGGCCCGCCGCTCCCGCCTCACCGGCCGCGCCGCGCTGCTCGCGCTCGTCGTCTGCTCCCTTGTCGTGGCGCTCGCGTACCCGATAAGGCAGTACGTCGCCCAGCGCGCGGACATAGAGGAGCAGGAGCAGCAGCTGGCCGAGGCGCGCGAGCAGACCGAGAAGCTCAAGGACGCCAAGGCCCGCTGGAGCGACCCGGCCTACGTCGAGCGGCAGGCCCGCGAGCGGCTGCACATGGTGCGGCCCGGCGAGACCGGGTACACCGTGGTCGACCCGAGCGGCGGCCGCGTGCGCCCCACCAAACCGGGAGCGGCCGACCGCGCCTGGTACAGCAACCTGTTCGACAGCGTGGACAAGGCGGACCGCCGAGCCGACGCAGCCGAAGACTGACCGCCCCTTTTGACCCGCACTTTTGACCCGCACTCTCCTCGACCTCACCGAAAGAACACGAGCACCGGCATGGAAACGCCCCCGCCCTCCACCCCCCGCACCGAGCCGACCGACGCCGACGTCGAGGCCTTCAAGCAGCAGCTCGGCCGCCCGCCGCGCGGCCTGCGGGCCATCGTCCACCGCTGCCCGTGCGGTCAGCCCGACGTGGTGGAGACGGCGCCGCGGCTGCCCGACGGCACGCCCTTCCCGACGCTGTACTACCTGACGTGCCCGAAGGCCGCCTCGGCGATCGGCACGCTTGAGGCCAACGGCGTGATGAAGGAGATGACGGAGCGCCTCGCCACGGACCCGGAGCTGGCCGCCGCGTACCGCGCCGCGCATGAGGACTACATCCGCCGTCGCGACGAGATCGAGGTCCTCCAGGGCTTCCCCTCGGCGGGTGGCATGCCGGACCGGGTGAAGTGCCTGCACGTGCTCGTCGGCCACTCGCTGGCGGCCGGCCCCGGCGTGAACCCGCTGGGCGACGAGGCGATCGCGATGCTGCCTGAGTGGTGGCGCAAGGGCGCCTGCGTGACGACCGCCGAGGACAAGCCGGAGGAGACCGCATGACCCGCGTCGCCGCCATCGACTGCGGTACGAACTCGATCCGCCTGCTTGTCGCGGACGCGGACCCGAAGACCGGTCAACTGGTCGATCTGGACCGGCGGATGACGATCGTCCGGCTCGGCCAGGACGTCGACCGGACCGGCCGGCTCGCCCCCGAGGCCCTGGAGCGCACCTTCGCGGCCTGCCGTGAGTACGCCGAGATCATCAAGGAGCACGGCGCCGAGCACCTCCGCTTCGTGGCCACCTCGGCCTCGCGGGACGCGGAGAACCGGGACGCGTTCGTGCGCGGCGTCGTCGGCATCCTGGGTGTGGAGCCCGAGGTGATCACCGGCGACCAGGAGGCGGAGTTCTCCTTCACCGGCGCCACGAAGGAGCTGACCGGGTCCGGTCTGGAGACGCCGTACCTGGTGGTGGACATCGGCGGCGGCTCCACCGAGTTCGTCGTCGGCGACGCGGACGGGGTGCGCGCCGCCCGCTCCGTGGACGTCGGCTGCGTCCGCATGACGGAGCGCCATCTCGTACGGGACGGGGCGGTCTCCGACCCGCCCACCGAGGCGCAGGTCGAGGCCATCCGCGCGGACATCGGCGCCGCCCTCGACCTGGCCGCGCAGACGGTGCCGATCGGCTCGGCGCACACGCTGGTCGGCCTCGCGGGCTCGGTCACGACGATCGCCGCGATCGCGCTCGGCCTCGACGCGTACGAGTCCGCCGCGATCCACCACTCCCGGATCCCCTTCACCCAGGTCAAGGAGATCACCGAGCGCCTCATCGGCTCGACCCACGCGGAACGCGCCGCGATCGGCCCGATGCACCCGGGCCGGGTGGACGTGATCGCCGCGGGCGCCCTCGTACTGCTGATGATCATGGAACGCGTCGGCGCGGACGAGGTCGTCGTGAGCGAACACGACATTCTGGACGGGATCGCCTGGTCCCTGGCCTGAGGGGCGGGGTGCTGCAGGTTGCGGTGGACGTCGGGCCTGCTGATGGCCCGGCGCCGTCGGTAGCACCCCGAGAGGCAGGCCACGGAATCCGCCTTGGAATCCTTGGCGGTGGGGCGGATCGACCGGGGCGCGCACGAACTTCGTGAACTTCTTCACAAGGAAAAGGGGGCCGACGGGCGTCTTTGTGCGCCTCTCGTCCTGAATGGCGGGCTCCGCCTGGCCTCACCCTGGGTTTCAGAGGCGGGTCGGGTGGAGGTAACCGCCGCGAAACCGGGGCGTGGTCCACTCGGAGTCGCGGCCGGAGGGGCAGCTCAGCGGCGGTCTCAACGCGTTCGGCCGGGGTGATGGTTCCCCGGGCGCACCATGACCTGGGTCACGTGGGCCGCGGAGTGTAGCAGAAGGTGTCGACACCCTTGTGAAGGGGCTCACGAGCGACCCCTCATCGGGGGGTGGATACTCGATGGCATGAGCACCACGGAGCGTCCCAGGATCCTCGTTGTAGGCGGTGGGTACGTAGGCCTGTACGCAGCTCGGCGCATCCTCAAGAAGATGCGCTACGGCGAGGCGACCGTCACGGTCGTCGACCCCCGGTCGTACATGACGTACCAGCCCTTCCTCCCCGAAGCTGCCGCCGGCAGCATCTCGCCCAGGCATGTCGTCGTCCCGCTGCGACGTGTGCTGCCCAAGGCTGAGGTGCTCACCGGCCGAGTCACCACCATCGACCAGGACCGCAAGGTCGCCACGGTCGCGCCGCTCGTCGGCGAGGCCTACGAGCTGCCCTTCGACTACCTGGTCATCGCGATGGGCGCGGTCTCCCGCACCTTCCCGATCCCCGGCCTCGCCGAGCAGGGCATCGGCATGAAGGGCATCGAGGAGGCCATCGGCCTGCGCAACCACGTCCTCGAACAGCTCGACAAGGCCGACTCCACGACCGACGAGGAGGTCCGCCGCAAGGCGTTGACCTTCGTCTTCGTGGGCGGTGGCTTCGCCGGTGCGGAGACCATCGGCGAGGTTGAGGACATGGCCCGGGACGCGGCGAAGTACTACAACAACGTGTCCCGCGAGGACATGCGCTTCGTCCTCGTCGACGCCGCCGACAAGATCCTCCCCGAGGTCGGCCCGAAGCTCGGCCAGTACGGCAAGGAGCACCTGGAGAGCCGTGGCGTCGAGGTCTACCTCTCGACCTCCATGGACTCCTGCATCGACGGCCACGTGGTGCTGAAGAACGGCCTTGAGGTCGACTCCAACACGATCGTGTGGACCGCCGGTGTGAAGCCCAACCCGGTGCTCTCCCGCTTCGGTCTGCCGCTCGGCCCGCGCGGCCACGTGGACACCCAGGCCACGCTCCAGGTCCAGGGCAGCGACTACATCTGGGCCGCGGGCGACAACGCCCAGGTGCCCGACATGGTCGGCCGCAAGGCGGGCAACGAGAACGCCTGGTGCCCGCCGAACGCCCAGCACGCGCTGCGTCAGTCGAAGGTCCTCGGCGACAACGTGATCTCCGGCATGCGGGGCTTCCCGCAGAAGGAGTACAGCCACGCCAACAAGGGTGCGGTCGCCGGTCTCGGCCTGCACAAGGGCGTCGCGATGATCGTCATGGGCAAGATGAAGATCAAGCTCAAGGGCCGTCTCGCCTGGTACATGCACCGCGCGTACCACGGCATGGCGATGCCGACGTTCAACCGCAAGATCCGGGTCTTCGCGGACTGGACCCTCGGCATGTTCCTCAAGCGCGAGGTCGTCTCCCTCGGCGCGATGGAGTCGCCGCGCGAGGAGTTCTACGAGGCCGCCAAGCCCGCCCCGGTCGCCCCGCCGGCCGCCGAGGCCGCCGACAAGGCCGCCGACAAGGCCGACGCCAAGTCGGAGAAGGCCAAGGCCTCCTGAGCGCCGAAGCCGCCTGAGCTCCGGCTCACCCGTCAGACCCCGCAGGGGCCGCCCGCCATCCGTGGTGCGGGCGGCCCCTGCGGGGTTTTCTGCGACCCCAGGGGCGATGAGGTGTCCCGAGGCAACTGTTTTGCGATCCCTTTATGTCGCAACGGGACTGCATGAGCCCCCTGTTGGTGTTTACGTGGTGTTGGACCTACCGGTGACGACCAGGAAGGTGACCCGCCATGACAGACGCCGCGCTGCGGCTGAGGACTCTCGCCGAGCAACTCCTCGGAGCCCCGCTCCCCGTCCGCATCCGCGCCTGGGACGGCAGCGAGGGCGGCCCCCCCGGCGCCCCCACCTTGGTCGTACGCAACCGCCGCGCCCTGCGCCGGATCCTCTTCAAGCCCGGCGAACTGGGCATGGCCCGTGCCTGGGTGGCCGGAGACCTGGAGGTCGAGGGCGACCTCTACGCCGCCCTCGACCTGATCTCCGAGCTGATCTGGGAGCGCGCCGAGGACGCCTCGCGCTCCTCGCTGCGCGACCCCGACACCCGCGCCGCGATCCGCGAGCTGCTCTCCCTCGCCGGACCACTGCTGCTGCCCCCGGCGCCGCCCGCCGAGGAGGTCGGCCGGCGCAGCGGCCCCCTGCACACCAAGATCCGCGACCGCCAGGCCATCAGCCACCACTACGACGTCGGCAACGACTTCTACGAACTGGTCCTCGGCCCGTCGATGGTCTACTCCTGCGCATACTGGGAGTCGCCGGAGTCCACCCTGGAGGACGCCCAGCGGGACAAGCTCGAACTGATCTGCCGCAAGCTGGAGTTGAGGCCCGGCCAGCGCCTCCTCGACGTCGGCTGCGGCTGGGGCTCCCTCGCCGTCCACGCGGCCCGCGAGCACGGCGTGCAGGTCGTCGGTGTCACGCTCTCCCAGGAGCAGGCCGCGTACGCCCGCAAGCGGATCGCGGACGAGGGGCTGACCGACCGGATCGAGATCCGCGTCCAGGACTACCGCGACGTCCGGGACGGGCCGTACGACGCGATCTCCTCCGTCGGGATGGCGGAACACGTCGGCTCGGTGCGGTACCTGGGGTACGCGCACGACCTGTACGCCCTTCTGAAGCCCGGCGGGCGGCTGCTCAACCACCAGATCGCGCGGCGGCCGGTGGGCGACGAGGACGCGTACAGCGTGGACGCCTTCATCGACGCGTACGTCTTCCCCGACGGCGAGCTGGCCCCCGTGGGCCGTACGGTCTCGCTCCTGGAGGAGGCCGGGTTCGAGGTCCGCGACGTGCAGGCGATCCGCGAGCACTACGCGCTGACGCTGCGGCAGTGGGTGGCCAACCTGGAGGCCGCGTGGCCGCAGGCGCTGCGCCTGGTCTCGCCGGGGCGGGCGCGGGTGTGGCGCCTGTACATGGCCGCTTCCGCGCTGGCCTTCGAGCGGAACCGGATCGGGGTGAACCAGGTGGTGGCGGTGCGGACTGAGGAGTCCGGCACTTCCGGCGTGCCCCTGCGCGCGCGGGACTGGCGGTAACCGGGGCCTCCGCCCTCAGGCCCCCGCTCCTCAAACGCCGGAGGGGCTCGATTTGAGCCCCTCCGGCGTTCGGCTGCGGTATCCGCTACTCCGCTACTCCGCCTTGATGGCGGCCAGCATGTTCAACCGGGCCGCCCGCCGCGCCGGCCACAGCGCGGCCAGGACTCCGACCACCGCCGCCAGCGCGAGGAAGACGCCCATCCGGCCCCACGGCAGCACCAGCTCGTACGTCGCCAGGGACGAGCCGATCAGCTCGCCGGCGGCCCAGCCGAAGAACACGCCGAGGCCGATCCCGAGGACCCCGCCGAAGAGCGAGATCACCAGGGACTCCATCCGGACCATCCGCTTGATGCCCTTGCGGTCGAGGCCGATCGCGCGCAGCATCCCGATCTCCTGGGACCGCTCGAAGACCGACATCGCCAGGGTGTTGATCACGCCGAGCACGGCCACGATCACGGCCATGGCGAGCAGCCCGTACAGCATGTTCAGCATCAGCGTGAACATCTGGGCGATCCCGTTGGAGATGTCCTGCTTGTCCTCGACGGCGATCGCCGGGTTGTCGCCGAGGGCAGCGCGGATCGAGTCCTTGGCCGCGGGCGTCGCGCCGTCCGCGGTCTTCACCATCACCTGCATGTCGGTGATCTCCCGCTGGTGCGGGGCGAGTTGGTCCTTGTCGAGCAGGATGCCGCGCATCATCTCGTTGCCCTGGTAGACGCCCGCGACCCGCAGCGTGCCCTTCTCGCCGTCCTCGTACGTGACGCGGAAGTCCGAGCCGGCCTTCCAGCCGTACCGCTGCGCGGTGTCGCTGTCGACGACGACCTTGCCGCCGCCGAGGCCGCCCCACGAGCCCTGCTCGAAGTCGAGGGAGGCGAGCGAGCCGATGGTCTGCGCGTCGACGCCCGTCAGGTACGCGTAATCCTTCTCGCCGTCGATCCGCGCGGGCGAGTTGCGCAGCGGGCTGGTGGCGGTGACGCCGTCGAGGTCCGCCAGCTTCTTCTCCACGTCGGGGGAGAGCGTGTTGAAGTTCTGCATCGAGACCACGTAGTCGGCCTTGAGGGAGTCCGTGGCCATCTTGTCGATGGACTTCTGCACGCTGCCCGCGATCACCGTCATGCCGGTGATCAGGGTGAGCCCGATCATCAGCGCCGAGGCGGTGGCGGCCGTGCGGCGCGGGTTGCGCACCGAGTTCTGCCGGGCGAGCTTCCCGGAGACCCCGAAGAGCCGCAGGACCGGGGCGGCGGCCGCGATCACCGGCCGGGAGAGCAGCGGGGTGAGGACGAAGACGCCGATCAGCAGCAGCGCGGCACCCAGGCCCATCGGCAGCTTGCCGTCGTCGCCCATCTGCGTCCCGGCCAGTACGGCGGCGATGCCCGCGCCGGAGAGCAGGGCGCCGATGGTGTTGCGTACGACGAGGGACTTGGTGGTCGCCGTGGCGTGGACGCTGTTCATCGCGGCGACCGGCGGGATCTTCGCGGCGCGGCGGCCCGGCAGCCAGGCGGCGAGCATCGTCACCACGATGCCGACGACCAGCGAGGCGATCACCGTCGACGGGGAGACGACCAGCGGCCCGTCCGGCACGGTGCCGCCGAAGGAGCCCATCAGGGAGCGAAGCCCGGCGCCGATGCCGACGCCCGCGGCCAGACCGACCACCGCGGCGACCGCGCCGACGACGAACGCCTCGATCAGCACGGACCGCGTGACCTGGCGGCGGGACGCGCCCACCGCGCGCATCAGGGCGAGCTCCTTGGTGCGCTGGGCGACCAGCATGGTGAAGGTGTTGGCGATGATGAAGATGCCGACGAAGAGCGAGATCCCGGCGAAGGCCAGCATGCCGGTCTGCATGCCGCTCATGCCGCTCTCGATCTGCTTCGCCTGCTCGTCGGCGAGCTCGGCGCCCGTGGTGGCCTCGGCGGTGCCGTTCTTCGGCAGCACCTTCTCGATCTCGGCCTTCAGCTCGGCCTGGCTGGTGCCGGGCGCGGCCCGCACGTCGATCTCGCTGAACTCGCCGGGCTTGCCGTACAGCGCCTGCGCGGTCTCGGTGTCGAAGAGGGCGAGGCTGCCGCCCGCGGCGACGTTGCCGTCGTCGGTGGTGAAGATGCCGGTGACCTTCGGCGTGAGCACGGGCCCGTCGATGGACATCCGTACCGTGTCGCCGACCTTGAACCCGGCGCGCTCCGCGGTCTTCGCGTCAAGGGCGATCTCGCCCTTGCCGGACGGGGCGCGGCCGTCCTTCATCGGGTAGCGGGAGTCGTTCTCGCCGTAGTAGTTGGCGCCGGTCGTGGACCAGCCCTCGCCGATCAGCTTGCCGTCCTTGCCGGCGAGCGCGGCGAAGCCGGAGACGCTGCCGGTCGCGGAGGCGGCGCCGGGCACGCTCCCGGCCTGGTCGAGGAGGTCCTGACTCAGCGCGGGCGCGGCGCCCGGCGCGGCGTCGTCGCCCTTCTTCGGCTGTACGGCGACGTCGACGTGCTCGAAGCCCTGGGCGGAGCTCTTCTGGAACGCGTCGGAGATGGTGTTGGTGAAGACCAGGGTGCCGGAGACGAAGGCCACGCCGAGGAGGACGGCGAGCACGGTCATCAGCAGCCGGGCCTTGTGCGCGAGCACATTGCGCAAGGCGGTACGGAACATGTGGGGTCCTGAGTCCTGAGGTCAGTGGTGGGCGTCGGGGCTCAGCTGGTCCGGCCCTTGGCGTCGAATCCGGGGGTCTGGGGGTCCCCCCCAGGAAGACGCAGCATGCGGTCGAGGACGCCCTCGGCGGTCGGCTCGTGCAGCTCGTCGACGATGCGGCCGTCGGCGAGGAACACGACGCGGTCGGCGTATCCGGCGGCCACCGGGTCGTGCGTGACCATGACGACGGTCTGGCCCAGCTCCCGTACGGAGTTGCGCAGGAAGCCGAGGACTTCGGCGCCGGAGCGGGAGTCCAGGTTTCCGGTCGGCTCGTCGCCGAAGATGATGTCGGGCTTCGAGGCGAGGGCGCGGGCCACGGCCACGCGCTGCTGCTGGCCGCCGGAGAGCTCGCTCGGCCGGTGCCCGAGCCGCCCGGAGAGACCCACCATGCGGATGACCTGCTCGACCCACTGCTTGTCCGGCTTCCGCCCGGCGATGTCCATCGGCAGGGTGATGTTCTCGTACGCGGTGAGGGTGGGCAGCAGGTTGAACGCCTGGAAGATGAAGCCGATCTTGTCCCGGCGGAGCCTGGTCAGCTGCTTGTCCTTCAGGGACCCCAGCTCGGTGTCGCCGATGCGCACGGAGCCGGAGCTGAACGAGTCGAGCCCGGCGACGCAGTGCATCAGGGTCGACTTGCCGGACCCGGAGGGGCCCATGATCGCGGTGAGTTCGGCCTGCCGGAAGTCGACCGTGACCCGGTCCAGGGCGACCACCTGGGTCTCGCCCTGGCCGTAGACCTTGGTCAGCTCGGTGGCACGGGCGGCTACTGCGGTCGCCTGCTGAGCGACGGGGGTGGTGGTCACGGGGCGGGGCTCCTGTCGGCACGACGTCAACTTCCGGTATCCATCGTGCTGTCGGATCCGTGTGAAGAAGTCAGCCCCAGCTCTCGTTCGCTGCTTCCTCTTCAGGCTGACCGGTGGGGCCGGAGTCATACCTGGGGAGGAGTCGCGACCCTGAGTCCGGCCCGGAGTCCGGCCACGGAGTCCGGACCGCCGCGCACCCCCGCGCACCCCCGCGCGGGGCGACAGAATCCCGTCATTCCGACGGGGCCTGCCGGAGCGCGCGCGGGGGCGGTCACGTAAGCGCCGAACACCCCTCACGAGCGCTGACGCACCCTCAGACGTCAATAAAACAAGACAACATCGGGCTCCAGTTCGGCCGTTCGGGGGACGCGTCCCGATAGGCTCAGGACCCCGCACACGCGGAGTCCACGGTCTGCCCGGATGGTGGAATGCAGACACGGCGAGCTTAAACCTCGCTGCCCCTCGGGGGCGTACCGGTTCAAATCCGGTTCCGGGCACCTTCTCCACCCCACTCGTCCGGGATGTGAGAGAAGATCCTCCCAGAGCACTAGGGTGCTTCTTTTGCTTACGCATTACCCTTGAGGTAAGGCCGCGCAGGGTGGCCTGTCGTGTTTGGCGCAGAGGAGTGAAATGAGGAGCAGCAACCCGGTCTTCTCGCGACGGGGGTTCAGCCGCGACAACGGCTACGCGGGCTTCGGCTCGGCGCCGCAGGCCGGGGGCCCCGCGGTCGGTACCCAGGGCAACCCGTACGCGGGCGGCAACCCGTACGCGGGCGGCAACCCGTACGCCCAGGCG
Source organism: Streptomyces solicavernae (assembly GCF_029968095.1). GTDB lineage: Bacteria > Actinomycetota > Actinomycetes > Streptomycetales > Streptomycetaceae > Streptomyces > Streptomyces solicavernae. The sequence continues at coordinate 253,941 of NZ_JASCIR010000006.1, forward strand.
CCGACGAACCCGTACGCGCAGAACCCCTACGCACAGCAGGACCTCCAGCACGGCGCCCCGCAGGCGCCGGTCAGCACCGGCAACAAGATGACGATGGACGACGTCGTCATGCGGACGGGCATCACGCTCGGCACCGTGATCGCCGGCGCCACCGTCGCCTGGGTCATGAACGTCGGCCTGGGCATCGCCATCGGCGCAGCGCTGATCGCGATGGTTCTCGGGCTCGTCCAGGCCTTCAAGCGCAAGGCCAACCCCGCGCTGATCCTGGCGTACGCCGCCTTCGAGGGCGTCTTCCTCGGCGCGATCAGCAACTACGTCAACACGTACATCGCCGACGGCGCCGCCATGCAGGCCGTGCTCGGCACGATGGCCGTGTTCGTCACGATGCTGGTCCTCTACAAGACCCGCATCGTCCGCGTCACGCGGCGCTTCACGCGCTTCCTGATGATCGCCGCGACGGCGTTCCTGGTGCTGACCGCCGTGAACCTGCTGTTCGCGGTCTTCGGCGGCGGTGACGGCCTCGGCTTCCGCAGCGGCGGCCTCGGCATCGTCTTCGGCATCGTCGGCATCCTGCTCGGCGCCTTCTTCCTCGCCCTGGACTTCAAGCAGGTCGAGGACGGCATCGCGTACGGCGCTCCGCGTGAGGAGTCCTGGCTGGCCGCGTTCGGTCTGACCATGACGCTGGTGTGGATCTACCTGGAGATGCTGCGCCTCGTCGCGATCCTGAACAGCAGCGACTGACGTACCGCCGTCCGGTCCTGCGAAGGGCCCGCGAAGCGTTCGCTTCGCGGGCCCTTCGGCTTGTCCGGGGCCTGTCCGGGGCCTGTCGGGGGGCTTGTCTGGGGCTTGTCTGGGCTTGCCTGGGGGGTGGGACGGGGTGCGCTCAGAGGAGTCTGCGCGCGGCCCTCCTCATGTCGTGTTCGTGGACGATCGCCTTCGCGTGCCCGTACGCCAGGTCGTACTCGGCACGGAGCCAGCTGACCTTCTCGTCGAAGCGGAGGAAGGACGGGCCTTCGTCGACCGCGCGCAGCCATTCGGCGACTTCGCGGCCGGTGCAATGAGGGATGCGGGAGAGCAGGTTGCGGTGGGTCTCCTCGGAGAAGACTAGGGACATCGGCGCCTCCGGACGCTGTCGATGCGAGTCCTTCAGGTCACCGTGCCTGAGCTCCCGGGCGTTGGCAACAGTCCGGCAAGGGCGCATAGGGTCGCAGGGTGCTTGATACGACGCCCCTGACGGATGCCGTGGACCAGTTCGCCGACCGCCTTCGGGCCGCCCCGGAGAGCCGCCTCCAGCGCGTTGCCGCGGCCGAAGCCCGGTCCCTTGCCAGGGAATTGGCGGTGCGCGCGCAGACCGTCGAGGACCCGCGGGCCGAGCCGCGGGAGATGCCCGACGCGGGCCTGTTCGCGGTCTCCGACCAAGTCACCGTCGCGGGGCGCGACTTGGCCCTCGTGTTGACGGACGAGGCGCAGCTCGCGGAGGCGGTCGAGCTGGTGCGCGAAGCGCAGAAACGCGCCGGGGTATGAACACCGGCGCGTATCGGGGTCGGGCGGCGTGCGCCCCCGAGGTCAGGCGGAGGCTATGACGCGGTCCGCCAGGATGTAGACGTTCTCCTCGCCGCAGCCGAAGGTCAGTGTGTAAGCGCCGGAGACTCCGGAGCCGCCGAGCAGCACCGGGGTGTCGCCCGCCTGCAGGGCCGCGGCCAGGCGCTCCGCGGTCTCACGGTGGCCCGGGGTCATGCACAGCGTCGTACCGTCCGTGAAGACGTACACGTCGAGGGTGCCGAGCGGGCCCGGGCGGACGTCGGAGAGCGCGGTGCGGTCCTGGGCGAGCTCCTCCAGGCAGCGCAGCGTGTGCTCGTGGTCGCCGGTGACGCCGTCCCGTACCGGCTTGACGGGCACGAAGTCGGGGTGCGAGGGGTGGCGGCGGCGGGCCGCGGCCAGCTCCGGGGAGTCCTCGGGGAACTCCTCGCCGGTGAGCGGCTCCTCGGCGGGCTCGGCCAGCTCGTGCTGCAGCTCGCGCTCCAGGCCGACGAAGTCCGACTGGCGGGGCAGGAACAGCTCCTCGGCCAGGTGCGGCGGCAGTCCGCCGAGCAGCGACGGGGCGTCGGCGGCGTCGCGGGCCTCCTGCGCGGCCCAGAACGCGCGCGCCTCGGCCAGCTCCCGCTCCCGCTCCTCGGCCAGGGCCTCGGCGACGGCCGTGCGGATCACCTCCGCGCCCTGCGCGGGCACGCCGGACTCGGCGGCCTCACGGGCGTGCGGCACGGCGGCCAGGTCGGTGCGGCGGTCCAGGCTCGCGGCGAGCTCGGTGCGCAGCGCGGAGATCTCGGAGAGCTGCTTGCGGAGGCCACGCACGGTGTTCAGCGCGGCGGCTCCCACGGCCGTGGCGGCGGCGGTGGCGAGCAGCAGGGCAAGGGTCATGGCGCTCACTGACGTACTCCCGGTTTCAAGTCGACCCCCGACTTACTACAGCAGCTTGTCGGAGACGACTGTGGGCTGTCAGTGCATTAGGTCACGAAAGGGACAGGACTTTCTACCCGAGGTTTTCGCCCGCGCCGCTCTGACCTGCGAAAATGCTACTCCCCCAGGACATAGGTCACATCCTGGGGGAGGTTGTGTCACGGCCGGGACTCGGGGGGTTACGCGGGGTGCGCGGGACGCGCGAGGCGTCCGGCGCGCGCCCCCTGTCGAGCCGGGCGCCGTGGCCGGTGTCAGCTGAGGTGCGCGGTCGTCGGCTGAGGCGCGCGGCCGTCAGCTGGGGCGCGCGGCCGTCAGCTGGGGCGCGCGGCCGTCAGCTGAGGCGCTCGATGACCATGGCCATGCCCTGGCCGCCGCCGACGCACATGGTCTCCAGGCCGAACTGCTTGTCGTGGAACTGGAGCGAGTTGATCAGCGTGCCGGTGATCCGGGCGCCGGTCATGCCGAAGGGGTGGCCGACGGCGATGGCGCCGCCGTTGACGTTCAGCTTGTCCTCGTCGATGCCCAGGTCGCGGGCGGACGGGATGACCTGCGCGGCGAAGGCCTCGTTGATCTCGAACAGGTCGATGTCGGAGACGCCGAGCCCGGCGCGCTTCAGGGCCTGCTTCGACGCCTCGACCGGGCCGAGGCCCATGATCTCCGGGGAGAGGCCGGAGACGCCGGTGGAGACGACGCGGGCGAGCGGGGTCAGGCCGAGCTCGTGGGCCTTGGTGTCGGACATGACGACGAGGGCGGCGGCACCGTCGTTCAGCGGGCAGCAGTTGGCGGCGGTGACCAGTCCGTCGGGGCGGAAGACCGGCTTCAGGCCCGAGACGCCCTCAAGCGTCACGCCCGCGCGCGGGCCGTCGTCCTTCGCGACGACCGTGCCGTCAGGAGTGGTGACCGGGGTGATCTCGCGCTCCCAGAAGCCGTTCTTGATGGCTTCCTCGGCACGGTTCTGCGAGCGCACGCCGAAGGCGTCCATGTCCTCGCGGGTGATGCCCTTCAGCCGGGCCAGGTTCTCGGCGGTCTGTCCCATCGCGATGTACGCGTCCGGCACCAGGCCGTCCTCGCGCGGGTCGTGCCAGGTGGTGCCCTCCTGCGCGGCGACCTCGGCGGTACGGGCCTCGGCCTCGGCGAAGAGCGGGTTGTGCGTGTCGGGCAGCGAGTCCGAGTTGCCCTTGGCGAAGCGGGACACCATCTCGACGCCCGCCGAGATGAAGACGTCGCCCTCGCCGGCCTTGATGGCGTGCAGGGCCATCCGGGTCGTCTGCAGGGACGAGGAGCAGTAGCGGGTGATCGTGCAGCCGGGCAGGTGGTCCATGCCCATCTGTACGGCGACGATGCGGCCCAGGTTGTTGCCCTGCTCGCCGCCGGGCAGGCCGCAGCCGAGCATCAGGTCGTCGATGTCCTTCGGGTCCAGCTCGGGGACCTTGGCGAGGGCGGTCTGGACGATCGTCGCCGTCAGGTCGTCCGGGCGGAGGTCCTTCAGGGAGCCCTTGAAGGCGCGGCCGATGGGGGAGCGGGCGGTCGAGACGATCACGGCTTCGGGCACGGGAGGCTCCCTACTGAGGATTTGGCGGACCGTGAGGGAAGTTACCTGCACGTACCGCGCGGGTCATCGCTCTTGGCGTGTGACACCCGCCTCTTTTCTAAGCGCTTGCTCAGGGTTTGACGGGCCTGGGTCGACGGACTCCCCGGACTCCCCGCTCTCCGGGAACTTCTCCGTGCCGTTCTCGGGGAGGTTCTCCGGGGCGTTCTCCGGGGAGTTCTCCGGGGCGCTCTCCGTGACGTTTCCCGCGACCTTCTCCGCGACCTTCTCCGCGACCTTCTCCGGGACCTTCTCCGGGGCGTGGATGCGGCGCCGCCTGCGGTGCTTGAGGAGGGCCCACGGACCCCGCGGCCCGGTCGGCATGGCGGCCGTGACCTCCGTACCGCCCTCGGACGCCGCCTCGGCCGCCGCGCGCGCGACCGGCAGGAAGCCCTCGTCGCGGGAGGTGTCGGGGCGCTCCTCCTCCGGCCACAGGCCGACCGCCGCGCAGACCGTGGGCAGCACGGCCATCGCCGCCGTCGCGTACCCCTCGGCCGACGGGTGGTAGTTGTCCGGGCCGAACAGCTCGCGCGGGTTGGCCAGGAACTCGGGCCCGAGCAGGTCGCCGAGCGAGACCGTACGGGCGCCCTGCTCGACCGCGCCGATGGTCTGGGCGGCGGCCAGCTGGCGGGAGACGCGGCGGGCCAGCCAGCGCAGCGGCTGGTAGACCCGCTCGACCGAGCCCAGGTCGGGACAGGTGCCGACGACCACCTCGGCGCCCGCGGTGCGCAGCCGCCGTACCGCCGCCGCGAGGCAGCGGACCGAGCTGGTCGGGGGCATCCGGTGGGTGACGTCGTTGGCGCCGATCATGATCACGCAGACGTCCGGCACCGCCGACGAGTTGGCGAGCAGCAGCGTGACCTGGCGGGCCAGGTCGTCGGACTGCGCGCCCGGCAGGGCCACGTTCCGCAGCAGCACCGGGCGCTCCGCCACCGCCGCGAGGCCCTGGGCGAGCAGCGCGCCCGGCGTCTGGCCGGTGCGGTGCACGCCCTGGCCGGCGGCGGTGGAGTCGCCGAGCAGGGTCAGGCGCAGCGGGGAGCGGGTGTCGGCGGGGTCGAGGAACGCCCTGCCGTACAGGCCGTCGGCGTTCGGCGGATGCCCCGACTCGGTGCCGGAGCCGTTGCCCACCTGCCGTTTCGCCAGCTGCACCTCGGCCAGCAGCACCCCGACCGCCGCCGCGCCGAGCAGCCCGACCCCGCCGCCGCCGTACGCGGCACCCGCGGCGATCCGCCGCGCCACCCTTGCCCTCGACATGGACCGAAGCCACCTCCCTGAAGCGCCGTACATCAACTCCTTGCCCGGTACGTACCGCCGGTCAATCTCCGAGCTGGTGCGGGCCCTCGGAAGTCAGCGCCGGACAGCCCAATTCCGCTTAGGCTGACCGCATTCCTAGGGAGAACCGGAGACAACGGTGCAATTCCACGACTCGATGATCAGCCTCGTCGGCAACACCCCGCTGCTGAGGCTCAACAACGTGACCGCCGGCCTCAAGGCGACGGTCCTGGCCAAGGTCGAGTACTTCAACCCGGGCGGCTCCGTGAAGGACCGCATCGCGCTGCGCATGATCGAGGCGGCCGAGGCGAGCGGCGCGCTGCAGCCGGGCGGCACCATCGTCGAGCCGACCAGCGGCAACACCGGGGTCGGCCTGGCGATCGTGGCCCAGCAGAAGGGCTACAAGTGCATCTTCGTCTGCCCCGACAAGGTCTCCACGGACAAGATCAACGTGCTGCGCGCGTACGGCGCGGAGGTCGTCGTCTGCCCGACCGCCGTGGACCCCGAGCACCCCGACTCGTACTACAACGTCTCCGACCGGCTCGTCCGTGAGACGCCGGGCGCCTGGAAGCCGGACCAGTACAGCAACCCCGACAACCCGCGCTCGCACTACGAGACCACCGGCCCCGAGCTGTGGCAGCAGACCGACGGGCGGATCACCCACTTCGTGGCGGGCATCGGCACCGGCGGCACCATCTCGGGCACGGGCCGCTACCTGAAGGAGATCAGCGAGGGCAGGGTCCGGATCGTCGGCGCCGACCCCGAGGGCTCGGTGTACTCCGGCGGCTCCGGGCGGCCGTACCTCGTCGAGGGCGTCGGCGAGGACTTCTGGCCGACCGCGTACGACCGGCACGTGACGGACGACATCGTCGCCGTGTCCGACAAGGACTCGTTTCAGATGACCCGGCGGCTCGCCAAGGAGGAGGGGCTGCTCGTCGGCGGCTCCTGCGGCATGGCGGTCGTGGCGGCCCTGAAGGTGGCCGAGGGGCTCGGTCCGGACGACGTGGTGGTGGTGCTCCTTCCGGACTCCGGGCGCGGCTACCTCTCGAAGATCTTCAACGACGAGTGGATGAACGACTACGGCTTCCTGGAGCAGCCCGGCGACGCACCGCGCGTGGGCGACGTCCTGGAGCACAAGCAGGGCGGCATCCCGAAGCTCCTGCACATGCACCCGGAGGAAACCGTCGGCGAGGCCATCGACGTGCTGCGCGAGTACGGCGTCTCGCAGATGCCGATCGTGAAGCCGGGCGCGGGCCACCCGGATGTGATGGCCGCCGAGGTCATCGGCTCGGTGGTCGAACGCGAGCTGCTCGACGCGCTGTTCACGCAGCGCGCCTCGCTCGCCGACCCGCTGGAGAAGCACATGTCGTCGCCGCTGCCGCAGGTCGGCTCGGGCGAGCCGGTGGCCGACCTGATGTCCGTGCTGTCCGCGGCGACCGGCGCGGACGCGGCGATCGTCCTGGTCGAGGGCAAGCCGACGGGGGTGGTGAGCCGGCAGGATCTGCTGGCGTATCTGGCGCGCGAGAAGAACTAGCCCGTACGGACTCGGGGTTCGGTCGGGTTCGGGGTTCGGGGTTCGGGGTTCGGGAAAACGGTACGCGCGCGACACGTTCGCGCAGCGCCCGCTTCATGCGGCTCCGGCACCTTGGTGGGTGTCGGCGCACAGGACCCCTCCGGAGCGGCTCCCGGACCTCCTGAACGCCCGGACGCGCACGCGCGTCCCCGCGGGGACCACCGTCGTCCCGCCCTCCGGCCCGGCCGGAGGTGTGGTGGTCCCCGCGCGTCTCGCGCCCCCTCCCTCAGGTCGGTTCCCTCAGGTCGGTTCCCTCAGGTCAGTCCAGGTGACCGGCGGGCACCGGAGTGGGCTCGGCCTCCGTGCCCCGCTTCCGGCCCGCCACGCCCCAGTACAGCACCGCCGGAACGGTCAGCCCCACGATCCAGGAGACGTCCGCGCCGCCCAGCGGGGCGACGAGCGGGCCGGTGTAGAAGTGGGTTACCAGGAAGGGGAGTTGGACGCCGATGCCGACTGCGTAGACCGCGAGCGCGTCCCAGCGCCAGCCGCCGTAGCGGCCGTTCGGGTCGGACAGGGCCGGCAGGTCGTACTGCTCGCGGGAGATCAGGTAGTAGTCGACCAGGTTGATCGCGGACCAGGGCGTGAAGAAGGTCAGCAGGAAGAGCAGGAAGTCCTTGAACGAGGTGAGGAAGCTGTCCTTGCCGAGCAGGGCGACCGCCGTGCCCGCGATCATGATCAGCGCGATGTAGGCGGCCCGGCCGCGCGGGGAGAGCACGCGCCGGCCGCGGAAGCCGCTGACGCTCGTCACGATCGACATGAAGCCGCCGTACGTGTTCAGGACGTTGATGGTGAGCTTGCCGAGCGCGATCACGAAGTACAGGAACGCGGCGACGAGCCCGCCCCCGCCGAGGCCGACCACGTACCCGACCTGGCTGTCCATGAACGCGCCGCCCGCCGTCGCCGCCACGAGCACACCGAACGTCATCGACCACTGCGAGCCGAGCGCCGAGCCGGACAGGGTCCACCAGAACGTGGCGCGGGTCGAGGTCGTACGCGGCAGGTAGCGCGAGTAGTCCGCGACGTACGGGCCGAACGCCAGCTGCCAGGAGGCCGAGAGGGAGGTGGCGAGCAGGAACATCGGCAGGTCGAAGTGGGCGTCCGCGAGCAGCGCGGTGAGGTCGGCGCGCTCCAGGAGGCGGCTGCCGAGGTAGACGAAGGCGAGCGCGCAGACCACGCCGGCGATGCGGCCGACGGCGTGGATCAGGCGGTAGCCGACGGCCGCCATCAGGCCGGAGACGGCCGCGAAGATGAGGATGCCGGGGGTCTCGCCGAGGTGGGTCAGCTCGCCCACGGCCTGCCCGGCGAGGACGCTGCCGGAGGCGAAGAAGCCGATGTACATCAGGATCACGAGGACCAGGGGCACGACCGCGCCGCGCACCCCGAACTGCGCCCGGGACTGGATCATCTGGGGCAGTCCGAGCTTGGGCCCCTGCGCGGAGTGCAGCGCCATCACGGCCCCGCCGAGCAGGTTGCCGACGACCAGGCCGACGATCGACCAGACCACGTCGCCGCCGAAGACGACGGCGAGGGCGCCGGTGACGACGGCGGTGATCTGCAGGTTGGCGCCCAGCCAGAGAGTGAACTGGGAGAAGGCGGTACCGTGCCGTTCCTCGTCCGGGACGACATCGATGGACCGCTGTTCGACGAGTGAGCCTGCCATGGGTCTCCCAGGTTCGGTGGAGCGGTGCTGCCTGTCTGTATAACGTCATGCAGAGTTCTGGGTGACTGAATATTTTGTCAATACCCTGGCGCGAAACGCCTTGGCGCAATCCGACTGGTTACGAAGGAGGGGCCCGGTGACGGACAGCCCTGCCGCCCGCCTGCAGCAGCTCTTCGAGGGGCACCGCCTCACGCCCACGCAGCGGCGGATCGCCCACTGCATGGTGCGGCGCGCCGCCGAGGTGCCGTTCCTGTCGAGCGTGGAGCTGGCCGAGCTTGCGGGCGTCAGCCAGCCCTCGGTGACCCGCTTCGCGGTGGCGCTCGGCTTCGACGGCTACCCGGCGCTCCGCCGCCACCTGCGTGAGGTCGCACCGACCGAACAGGCCGTGGGCCAGGGCGAGTTCAACGAGTACCAGCAGGCCGTCGAGGCCGAGATCGAGAACCTGCGGCACCTCGCCGCCGCGCTCGCCGACCCGGCGCCGGTCGAGCGGGCCGGGCAGGTGCTCGCCGCGTCCCGGCCGCTGCCGGTCCTCGGCCTGCGCGCGGCGGCGGCCCAGGCGTACGGCTTCGCGTACTTCGCCGCCAAGGTGCACCCGGACGTCCGGCTCCTGGACGAGGGCGGCACGATGCTCGCCGACCGGATCGACGCGGCGGTACGGGCCGGGGCCTCGGCGCTGCTCTGCTTCGCGCTGCCCCGGCACTCGCGCGAGGTGGTCGAGGCGCTCACGTACGCGCGCGCGGCCGGGCTGACCGTGGTGACGGTGGCCGACAGCGCGTTCGCGCCGGTCGCGAAGGTGTCCGACCTGCTGATCCCGGCGGCGGTCGGCACGGGCCTCGCCTTCGACACGGCCTGCGCCCCGATGCTCCTCGGCCGCGTCCTCCTGGAGTCCATGGCCGACGCCCTCCCGGACGCCCAGTCCCGCCTGGAGGAGTTCGACACCCGGGCCGCGGAGCGGGGGTTGTTCGTGGAGTGAGGGCGCGCTCGCTCGTACGGGTGAACGAATGCGGGACGGTGTCAGGGGAGCCGGACCCGGTCGTACGCTCGGGACATGAGCTCAGCAGGGGACTACGACCACTTGCGGCACTTGCTGGACAAGCTGGGGCCGGAACAGCTTCGGCACTTGCGTGCCGTTGCGGACAACGACCCCGAGCTTGAGCCGGAGGAACCGGAGGAACCGGAGGAACCGGAGGAAGGGGAGGAGGAGCTGCCTCCGGCCATCGAACGGCCTGGGTTCGCCGCCTTCGTGGGGATGGGGCGCTCCGGACACCGGGACACGGCCCGTCGCCATGAAGAACTGATCGGGGAGTGGATCGATGAGGGCCGCATCCGGTGAAGCCGCTGCTCCTGGACAGAGGCGCCCTCAGTCCTCGGCGCGCGCCCGCAGCACCAGCTTGTTGACAACCCACAGCGCGATGCCGATGGCCAGCAGGACGCCGGCGCGGATGTAGACGTTGGCCGGGCGGTCGGCCAGGGGGGCTGGCGAGGATCAGGGCCGTGAGGGCGCCGAGGACCGGCAGGATCATCGGCGTACGGAAGTGCTTGGGCTCCACGCGGTCCCTGCGAAGCACAAGCACCGCCACCAGGATCTAGCCAGGGAGTACCGGGCTTCAGCCCGGTAGGGAATGGCTTCTCAGGGCTGCTCTGACGGCGTTGTGTGCACGGGTCCGCAGTGTCTACCTCGGCTAC
>NZ_JASCIR010000060.1 GCF_029968095.1 Streptomyces solicavernae
GGAGTTGGCCTGTGGTGCTGCATGTGGGATGAGACGGCAGCAGGTGGAGTGAGAATTTCTGTAGGCCCTGGGACTGTTGTGTTGGGTCTGTGTTGGTGTGTGTGAGGGCAGCTTGTTCCGGGGTTTGTTACCACTTGTCGTGGTCGGTGGCTGTGGGGAGGTCGAGGTAGCGGGCGGTGTCGTGGAGGTTTTCGGGTGTGATGGCTTCGGTGCCGTCGAGTACGGCGATTTGGGCGGTCATGCTGATCAGTGGTGTGAGGTGTTCCATGAGGCCGTCGGTGAGGGTGTAGAGGGTTTCGTCGTGTTCGAGGAGGGTGCCGGGCCGGTGGTGGCACAGGTGGAGTCGGCTGTCGAAGCTGGCGAGGGTTCTGGGCCATTCGTCGGGGTGTTCCCGGCTGCGGGGTGGTAGGCGGTTGACCCACAGGGTGGGTACGGACCGCTGGCGCAGCGGTGTGGCTGCGCTTGTCCGCCGTAGGGCAGGGAAGCGGGCGGTGCGTGCTTCGCGGAGGATGTCGCTGGAGCCGATGCCGCTCCAAAAGACCGTCAGGCTCAGTTCGTCCGCGAGGTAGTCGAAGAAGTCGAAGGTGGGCTGCAGGTCTTCGGTGCGTAGCCGGTCGATCCCGTCAACCAGGCAGACCTCTACCTGGCGGGTGCGCATCAGGTGCACGGCGGGCCCGGTGAAGTCCTTCATGCGCTGCACGGGGCGGTTGTCGGTGTCGGTGCGGTAGAGGTCCCAGCCGAGGAACGTGGCGAGGGCGGCGGACCAGTCGGCGGGGGTGCCCGGGGTGGGCGGGGCGTTGATACAGACGACGGGGATGCGGTCGTCGTCGATGCCGTGCAGCTTTTCGCGGCGGCCTTGGTGGCCCATGCCGATGTGGTGGAGCAGGGTGCGTTTGCCGGTGCCTCGGCAGTCGCTGTCGATGGCGATGTGGGGGCCTGGCTGGCGGCGTTCGCCGTTTCGCCTCAGTATCCGCCGTGCGAGGAGCAGTCCGCGTTGGATGTCGGTGGTTTCGACCAGGCCGAGGTCGGCGTGGTAGCGGATGCGGGGATGGTTCTCCCTTTCTTCTTCCTTGTCGCCGGTGGCCATGGAGGGGTCTGCCTGCGGCAGCGGGATCAGAGGCGGGGGTGGGGACGGTGTTCGGCGCAGGCGGGCGCGCCACCCCAGCAGGGTGGTCGGCTCGGCGATGGTGCTGAGGGCCGGCGGGGGAGAGGGGCGGGTCTGCAGGTCGCGTACCGGCGCTTTCAACGGTCTTCTCCTTGCCGGCTGTCTGGGCCGTCGGCGTGTGCTTTCAGCTCGGGCAGCGAGGCCAGGAAGGCATCGACGCTCTGCCCGCTGTCCTTCACGGGCTCGCCGGCTGCGAAGAGTTGTGCGGCGGGGCGGTCGAGGCGGGCAAAGGGCCGGACCGATTCCGGATCCAGTGGCGGCATGCCGGCGGCGTAGGGTTGTTTGGGCGCGGCTGGCCGGCGGCGGGGTGCGGGCAGGGAAGGCGCGGGCGGCGTGGGCCTGGCGTCGGGTCCGGGCCCGTCGGCTGCTGTGGACAGCAGACGCTGGGTGGCCCGTGCGATGGCGGACTCGTCGCGGTGGTGTCCGCCGGCGGAGAGATGGATCTGAAGTCCTTGCTCCCAGGTCTCTTCGGTCCACTGGTCGTGGAGCAGGCGCCGGTGGATGAAGGGCACCTCCACCCATGGGTCGCTGTCGTCGGCGGCCTGGTGGTTGAACAGCCAGGCGGCTTCAGGGTGGTTGGGGGAGTAGTGCACTTCCCAGCGTCCCTGGAATGCTGCGAGTTTGGAGGAGCCGCGGAAAGGGTCCAGGCCGCCTCGGTCCAGGTTGTAGGTGCGGTTGTTGATCGTAAAGCCCTTGCGGTTGATGCGGACCCACACGGTCGGCAGGAGCTTGCGGTTCTCGCTTTCGGTCAGCGCGGTGGAGCGGTAGCCGCGCAGCGAGATGAGCGCTGCGTACATCTGGTTCGGGGTGAGTTTCACTCCTGAGGTGAAGGGGCTGCGCAGGGCGCCGTGGGGGGTTTGCTGCCAGCGCAGCGCTACCCACTGCTCGAACAGTTCCTGCAGCTTCGGGATCGTCCACAGCGGCTGCTTGCGGACGCGTCGGCCGCGCAGGTCCAGGCGGTGGTGGGTGTAGGAGGCCAGGTGCTGGCTGAAGCCGGTCTTGACCGCCAGCATGGCGCGCTCGACGATCGCCTTGTCGACGGGCGTACGCAGCCTGGCCTCGCGTACCTCGATGCCCAGAGCGTTGCAGGAGCGGGTGAAGTCCGCGGAGACGAACGGTGAGCCGTGGTCGACGACGAGCGTCTCGGGTTTGATGACGGGCCGGGCGGCCGCACCCGCGAACCGCTCATCGGCGGCCAGCAGTTCCTCGAAGGGAAGATCCGAGCCGTCCATGAAGGTCTCCGGCGCCCATCCCGGCCGTACCGGCAGCGGTGCGGTGCTCTGCGCCACGACCTGCAGCGTGTCGAAGCTGCGGGTGGCGCGTCCGCCCAGCCACCGGCCCGCACCGGCGTCGCGGCGAAACCGTTTGGGCACGATGAGCGCGCCGACGATGCTGCGGGTGGCCACATCGATCGCAATGGTCAGCTCCACCGAGATGACCTGCCCGTCATCGCCGAGGGCGAGGACGTCCAGCCCGGTGGTGTCGATCTGCACCAGCTCCCCGGGCCAGCGCGCCGTACTGGCCCGCCGGCTGCCGGGCCGCCCCGCTGAGAGCGGCGGGCCGGCCGCGCGTCGGGCCGCGGCGGCATGCGCATTCTGTGCCGTGATGCCCAGGCGCTTGAGCAGCCGGTAATAGGTCGGCCGGCTGGGCAGCAGCGCGGCGACGGTGCCCGCATCGGCGCAGGCGAGCTCGTCGGCGTAGCGGACGCGGACCGCCTGCTGCACACGGTCGATCAGCCGCGACAGCGTGCCCGCAGACACCCCCTGGTCGCGTTCGGCATCCAGGGTCTCCCACACGAGGTCAACCACCCGCTCATCGACGCGTCCGTGCGCGGAGGCGGTACGAAGGCCGCGCCGGTCGACCAGCCCCAGCAGGCCTTCCTTGCGCCAGGCGAGGCATTTGCGCTCCACGGTCGCCGCCGAGGTCGGCCAGCCCGCTTCGCTGAGCTGGACGGCCTTGGCCTGATAGCGCTGCTTGAGGGTATAGACCTTTGGATCGTAGGCGGGTTTGGGACGGGTGGCCGCGGTTACGTCCGGGGCCTGCTGGTGCAGTACCTCTTTCACGATGCGCTCCCACCGTTCGGCCTCACGGCGCATCGCGGCGGGTATGGCCTGCAGCTCGTGTACGCGGTGGGTGACCACGCTGCGGTCAGCTGCCCGGTCAAGGACGGCGAAGTCTTTCGCGCAGGTGAGGGCCGGCTGCAGGATGATCAACGGCTCGGCCGCTTCCCCGCCGCCCGCAGCAGTGAGGAAGACACGCGGTCCGTGGAAGGCGGTGACCAGCCAGTCGGCACTGCTGAAGCGGATGGTGTCGCCGAGGGCGAGCGTGTCGGCGGCGGCCGGTACAGGGCCTTCTTGCGCGGTCACCTGCCCCGACCCTTCTCCCGTTCGTAGAGCCAGGCCGTCGACGACGGTGTCAGCGGGCTGGCCATGTCGATGTGCAGACGCTGCTTCCAGATCAGGTGATAAGCCAGGTCCGTGCCCGCAAGCGCGGGCAGACCCGCGGCACGTACTCCGGAGCGGATGGTGCGTGCCGTGGCGAAATGGCGCGCCAGCGACTCGGCTTTGTCCAAGACCAGCCGCTGCTCGCTGCGGGCGGCATACAGCAGTTTCAGGTTGTCCAGCTCCACACCGTGAGGCGGCCGTATGACGCGCGTTTGCCAGCCGGCCGTCGCCGCGGTGTGGGCCAGCAGTTCCTGTCCGGCATACCAACGGCCGGTGATCTCTTCAGGCTGCACACAGATGACTTCCCGCCGCCCCTTGCGCCAGGCGACGAAGTCCGGCCGCAGGCTCTGTACGCAGCCGTCCTTGGTCCAGCGCAGTTCCATCGGCCCGGCGGCGCGTGCCCCCACGGCAGGGTCCCGGTCCAGGAGCATGCCGCAGTACTGCTGCCGCAGTGAACCGCACGCCAGCGACTGGCCGGTGACAGAGGACCAGGCCTTGGTGACGAAGGACTGCCGTCCCGGATAGGGCACCGGCGCCTGCACGGGCGCCAGTTCCTCGAACGGCACCTGAACAGCCTGCTCCACCGGCAGTTCCCGCCGCCGCCCGAACCGGTCGAGGTAGCAGACGGTGATCATCTGCTGGTCCAGGGGAGCATCCGGCACGCCCGTGTCCCCTCCGTCAGCCCGCTGCACAACGGGCCGCGCTCAAGCAGACCCGTTCCAGGATCCGCCAGACACAACGCTCCCGCAGCCGTCCAAGCCTGCGACCACCCGCATGAACGGCACAGTGAACGCCAGCCCGAAACATACGCAGTTGAGGGTCCGCGAGCGGCCCGCGACGCTGACGTACCGGCGTCACACGGGCACGGACAGGTCACTCCAGTCCCAGGGCAGGCAGCACCGCTCGCCCAAGGAACCGTGCTGCCCGTCGCCCAAGTGGATGGCCGCCCGCACCGGCCCGCCCCTCTGCGCCACCGGCGCCGTACACCGGTGATGCTGGTGCAGCCACTGCGCCACCGGGACCTGCCACATCCAAGGTGGCAGCCCGAGCACCGCGGCCAGCTGCGCCAGACGCTCCAACAACTCGGCCTCGGCCGCTGCCCACGCCCCGCCTGGGCACGCTGCACGATGCCGCTCGTAGTCCAGCAGCGCACCGGCCACTGCGACCGCCTCCGGGTACATCCACAGCCACGCCGACTCCGCCTCACTGCCCGGCCGCCCGGCACGCCGTGCCCGTTTCTCCCAGCACACCACGACCGTCTTCCGCCACCACCAGCCGGTGATCGCGAACGCGTCCGCGACCAGATACGACCCGACAAAGCCGTGCCGCCGTTCGAACCGCTGCCGCCGCCGGTGCGCCCGCACCACCTGACCCAGGTGGGCCAGGTCCACACCAGAACCCACCTGGCGCACGTGGGTGAACTGGCCGTGTCGGCCGCAGACCTTCCACGGCTCAGGCCAGACCAGCCAGATCGGCCCCCACCCACCGCCGCGCAACGCCACACACCGGCTGCAGGCCGGAACCAGACAGTGCTCCATCGGATACCACGGCCAATCCCACCGGGCCTGCTGCCCGGGCAGCAGGTGGATCTCCCGCAGATGCGGCAGCGCCCACCGCAGCCGAGGCACCGGAACACCCAGCATCAAGGCGAGCCGCTCGGCGGCCGGGCCGCTCAAGAAGACCTCGGCCAGGTGCGGCTGCACCGCCTGCTGCCCCGGATCTCCCTCGCCCAACTCGGCCAGCAGGAAGGAGATGTCCACGCCCTGAGCTGCCGCCACCCGCCACAACAGCGAGCAGTTCGACTCGTGGCCGCAAAGCCGCACGGACACGTGCGCCAGATTCCAGCCCATCCCTCGCCCCGCCTCATCTCGCGTCCGCGCCGTGCGGGCCGCGCCCAGCACCCGTCCGCCGCCCTCCCGCACCTCCACAAGATCCAAAACACGCGCAACGGGCCTTATTCATATGGCAGTTCACCTGATCGGGTGCAACTCCCGCAGGCGTGCAGTGTGTTGCCGCCGCGCGCCGCATCCTGCCCAGGCACCCCCTGACCTGTCTGAACTGCGGAGCCGGCCATGCTGCTTGACCTTCCGGGCCCACACCTGTCCAGCGAGTTATGGCCCCGGCAACGTGACGCCGCGGACTGTGTGCTCAACGCCTACGCGATGGGCCGCACCCGGCAGCAGGTGATCATGCCGTGCGGCACCGGAAAGACCCATCTCGCCGTGCACATCGCCCACGAACTCACCACCCACAGCCGCAGCCTGACCGTGCTGCCCACCCTGGAACTGCTGAACCAGACCGCCCGCGTCTGGTACACATCCGGCCGACCGGGCCTCTACACCGGCCTGTGTTCCGACCCTCAGACCAGCGAGCCGGTCCTCGACGGCGTGCTCACCATGGCCAGCCACCCCGCCCACCTGGCCGCCGCCGTACGCCAGGCCGACGGCCCCGTCAGCGTCTTCGCCACCTACGCGGCACTGCCCAAGCTCGTCGAGGCACACCACCGCCACCTGCTGCCGCGCTGGGACATCGCCATCGTCGACGAAGCCCATCGCACTGCCGGTGCCCGCAGCAAACCCTGGGCCGTCATCCACGACAACGACGCAGTCCCCGCCCGCCACCGCCTCTACCTCACTGCCACACCCCGCATCTGGGACACAGGCCGAGGCATAGCCAGCGAGCCGATCGCCTCCATGGACGATGCATCCCTCTTCGGTCCCGTCGCCTACCGATACTCGCTGGCCGAAGCCATCCACGAGGGACGTCTGGCCGACTACCGCATCGCCGCCCCTGAGATCCACGACCCGCACCTGCGTGCCCTGCTGACCTCCAGCAAGGGGGCCGGCCGCACACCCCAGGCCGATGCCATGAGGGTGGCGGCTGCCCAACTGGCCCTGCTCAGAGCGCGCGAGGAACACCACATCCGCCGTGCTGTCGTCTTCAGCCGCAGCATCGTGCAGAGCGAGGCCTTCGCCGACACCCTGCCCGAGACCGCAGGCAGCATCGGCACCAGCCACGCCGACAGCCTGTGGGTGGCCAGCGTCCACTCCAAGCTCGGCCGCCGTGAACGCCGCGAGCGCCTGGACCGGTTCGCCCAGCCACCACAGGACCAGCCTGCCGGCGCGCTGGCAGAGCTGAGCGTGCTGTGCAACGTCCGCCTGTGCGTCGAAGGCGTCGACTTCCCGCGAGCCGACTCCGTGCTCTTCGCCGACCCCAAGCAGTCCACCATCGACATCGTCCAGGCCGTCGGCCGCGCCCTGCGGATCGGCCCCGGCATGAACAAGATCTCCACCCTGGTCATCCCGGTGCTCTTCGGACCCGAACAGCACCCCCAGGACGCGACGTTCGGCACCCCGTACCACCTGCTGCACCACGTCATGATCGCACTCAAGGCCTACGACGAGCACTACTTCCACCGCCTGCCGATCAACGGCACCCGGCCACTGACACCCCAACCGGCCCTCGCCATCCGCCCAGCGCGCGCACCTCAGATCTCCCCGCACCTGATGCTGCGCATCATGGAACCCGAGCCCGACGTCTGGGAAAAAGGCATGGCATGCGCGCAGGCCTTCCACGCCGCCCACGGCCACCTGAACGTTCCCAGCAACCACATCACCGACGACGGATTCCACCTCGGCTGCTGGCTGGGCTACCAGCGCGCCCTCAAAGCCGCCGGACACCTCTGCGCAGCCCGCACCGCCGCCCTGGCCACCTGCACCATGACCTGGACCCACAACACAGACAGCACGGAGTCCTTCCTCCACCTCGCCCAGGACTACGCCCGCATCCACGGCCATCTGCTCCCCGAGCCGGACGAGACTCATCAGGGCCGTCCCCTGGGCGCCTGGCTCGCCGAGCAGCGCAGCCTCGCCGCCACAGGCGCCCTGCCCGCCCCCTACACCCGTGCACTGAAGGACATCGACCGCTGGTGGAACCCCGCCTGGCCCCTGGCGTGGCAGCGCATGTACACGCAGGCCCGCGAGACCGGCACGGCCCTGTCCCTGTGCCCGGGCCCGCTCCCGGACGACACCGACGACCTCACCCGCTGGCTGGACGAACAGGTCGACGCCTTCCCCGCCCTCACCAAGAGCCAGCAGACGCTCCTGGCCGCACTCCCGCTGCAGCACGGCCCTCTCAACCTTGCCCTGCGCCGCCCTCTGGGCAGCCAGAGCTCCACGCACGCGACCGGACTGCGCGCCGCCAGGCGCTTCTTCCGCCGCCACCAGCACCTGCGCGTCCCCGCCGACTACACCGACACCGACGGCACCCTCCGCTTCCCTCTGGGCCAGTGGATCACCGGCCTGCGCGCATCGGCCGGCGAAGGCCGCCTCAGCCGCGAAGAGATGGACTCCCTCGAGGCCCTGGGCATGGAGTGGCTATCCGGACTCCAGCATGACGACGCCCCGGCCTCTCTCCCCGGGCCCCGAGACCCCAAGGAAGGCGCAACCGGCACGCCCGCCGCGCAGCCGCCAGTCGAGCACCCCCAACCAGACCGGCCCGAACCGACCCTGTGGGTCGCCAGCAACGACCCGCCGGCCCACCTGCCGGACCTCCTGTTCAACGGCGGGCGACGCATGCTGCTCACGATGCCCGCCGGAGCGGGCAAGACCCTGACTACAGCCGCAGCCGTACACGAAACGGCAAGCCTTTCCTGCCTGTTACTGGGCCCCGACCGGGCCTACCTCCACCAGGCGGTCAAGACCTGGCGGACGGTCGGCAAGGGCCCGCTCGCAGGCCTGGGCATGCGGCCCACCCGCAGCGGCAAGGCAGGCGTCCGTCTGAACAGCGCAGGCGAACTGGCCGCCTGGATGACCCAACAGCCGCCCGGCGCCCTGGTCGTGGCTCGCTACGAGGACGCCGCCGTCATCGCCCGCAGCCACCGCGACCACAACCTGCCGCCCTTCGACCACCTCGTCGTCGAAGAAGCCCACCGCACTGCCGAGGGCACCATTACCTCCGACCACCCGCACGCCGCGATCCACTACGACGACCACATCCTCGCCCGGTCCCGCCTCTACCTCACCGCCACTCCCCGCATCCCCAACCACCTGCCCCCACGCGGCGACCGGCAGGCCCGGACCACCTGGGCTGTTGACATGACGGCCCAGCCCATCTTCGGCACCCACCACCCGGCCAGCACGCGCTCCGAACTCGCCGCTACCGGGCTGCTCAGCCCCTACCGGCTGCTGCGCATCCAGGTTCCCGGCACCCGTGCCCTCCCACGCTGGCGCGCCCAACCCATCGGCGCGGCCCACATCATCGAACAGCACCGCCTGCGCCGCGCCGTGGCCGTCCTCAGCGACCTGCAGCAGGCTGAAGCCTTCGCCTGCCAGCTGGCCGTGCGCATGCCCGACGCAGAGATCCTCGTCCCTCCCGAAACAGCTGTGCGCTACCCGCACTTCCAGCCCGTCATCCGTTGCCAACGTGCGAGCGACCCCATGCCCCGCGACCTCGACACACTCGTCCTGCCCTGCGCCGCGTACACCACGATGGACCTGGTCGACATCCTCCGCCCGCTGGTAGGCCAGCACACCGGACACGCAGCACAGACAACGATCATCGTCCCCGAGCCTGTCACCCCCGACGACGGCGTACCTGCCGTGCCCTCCGCCGTTCTGCGACGTATCGCAGCAGCCCTCTGGGCCCACGACCCCGCTGACGTCCGGTGACGTATGAAGCCCTTGAGCCTTTTCCAACCTGGCGTGCTGGTCCGGCAGTTGGCGTGACAGATGAGTGAAGCCCCTGGTAGACGGGTTCACGACCAAGATCACCCGTGGCGGCCAGAGGCTTCATGTGCTTGTCTACCCGTCTGGACTTGACCTGTCCAGCTCGCACCTTCGCTTCCTCACCGCCCACATACGCGACCGTCGCCGCGCGATCGGCAGCCGGTGGCGCCGGCTGACCGCCGGCCGACAAGTCCTGCTCGCCCTCGCCCACCTGCGCAACGGGCACCCTACGCGCAGCTCGCCGCCGGGTTCGGCATCGGAACAACCACGGCCTACCGATACATCACCGAAGCCGTCGACCTCCTGGCCACACTGGCACCCACCCTCGAACAAGCAGTCCGGGCAGCGTCGAGGAAGGCGTTCGTCCTACTCGACGGCACGCTCCTGCCCCTCGACCGGATCGCCGCCGACAGGCCCTTCTACTCGGGCAGCACAAGAAACACGGCGAACGTCCAAGTCCTCGCTGACCCGGCCGGACGCCTGCTGTGGGCCTCACCCGCCCTGCCGGGAGCCGTCCATGACATCCGCGCGGCACGCGAACACGGCATCCTCACCGCCCTCGCCGCGGCGGACATCAACTGCTGGGCGGACAAGGGGTACCAGGGCGCCGGCCCGGCTGCCCGCGTCCCGCACCGAGGCCGCTGGGACAACCTGTCCGACGGTCAGCAGGCCGTGAACCGGTCACAGGCCAAGATCCGGGCTCTGGTCGAGCCCGCCATCGCCATCCTCAAGACCTGGAGACTCCTGCGCAAGCTCCGATGCTCCACCACCCGGATCACCGACCTCGTTCAAGCCGTCCTCACCCTCCACCTCACCCGCTCGAACTGAGGATGGAAAAGGCTCCTTGTCTGCAGTTTCGGCTCTTGGCAGATCGGGACGCGATCGACCATTTGTGCCTGCCTGGTTCATGGACTGACGGACGATCAATTCCGGATTCCAGCCGGAGTGCCACCGCAGGTTGCGGGTGGAGGAGTCACCCTGGCCGGTACCGAGCCCGTGATCCCAATTGTGGCGATCGGCCTCATAGCCCGCCGCCCGACCGGCAAAGTCACCCCAAAATGGCACGGAAGTCAATCAATGCAGCAAACGTGGAGTACAGGACTAAACATCCCTAACGCAACTACTCCCCACCCGGCTAAATGGCTGATACGCGACGTGGGTGGCAGAAGCATTGCCGGTGGCACTTGCCCTTCAGTGCCGAGGGTACGCAGAGACTTCCCGGATTCCGGTTGCTGTGATGGAGGGTCCGCAGGTAACCGCTTCTCGGCCACTCTTCTGCGTCCGGTAGCACGCCAGCCCTTCCAGCCGTGATGCTGGAATGCCTTCACGCAATGGAAGGTGTATCTGGATCGATGATGAGATGCGATCTTCCTCGCGTCGAGCGACGAATGGAGTGCCGGTGCTTGAGGCTGCGTGTAATGCGGAGTCGTGTGCGGCAGAGTCATGCAGGAAAATGACGCTGCCGCATCGTGCAGTGAATCTTCGCCAGCTCACCTTTGCCTCCCTTTCCGAACAGCCTTGCTGCGACTCTTCTGAATCTAAGCCTGGAGACGGCGGAGCAGTTTGACCATGGCATTCGGCAAATCGCGAGCTACCTTGTGGCGCCATCCCGGCTTCCGCTTATATCTGACGGGTCAGTGCGCAAGTCTGTCCGGGAGCGCGGTCAGCACCGTTGCTGTGCCCGCAATCGCCGTTCTCGACCTGTACGCGACCGTCACCCAGGTCGCTGTACTGACGTTCCTCGGACAGCTGCCGAGTTTCATGGTTGCCCTTCCGGCCGGCGTGCTCGCTGACCGGTACTCGAAGCGATTCCTAATGATCGCCGGAGACTTAATCGCAGCCGTGATAGTAGTGAGTATCCCGATCTCCGCCGCTCTGGACACGCTAACGATTCAGCATCTCTATGGGGCCGCTTTTCTGCTCGGGGTTGCCAAGGTGGTCCATGAGGCGGCTGCTATCAGCTATCTACCCGACTTGGTAGAACAAGAGCTGCTGCAGAACGCCAACTCTAAAATTGGGGCAGCCTTTTCTGTCGCCGACAGTGCAGGAAACAGTGTGGGAGCCGCTCTCTTAGCTGTTCTGGGAGCGGCCCGTTCGGTTTTCGCTGATGCGGTGTCACATCTGGTCAGTGCGTGGTGCGTTTGGCGCATCCGAGCTCCCGAGCAAGTACGTCCCTCCGCGCGGCCTGGCTTGATCTCCGGGATCAGCGAAGGGCTTCGATACGTCGCCGGGCACGAGACGATCCGATCTTTGATCCTCGCGCTTTCCATGCTCAGCTTCGCCCTGGGCATCATGAACACCTATCGGACGTACTATCTACTCTCAACGCTCAACTGGAGCCCAGCCGCTGTCGGCCTAGTTATGGGAGTTGCCGGCATCGGAAGCCTGGCTGGTGCCCTTCTTGCCCCCCGCCTAGGGAATTACTTCGGGCCCGGGCCGCTGATCATCATCGGGTTCGCGCTCACTCCACTCACGGAAATCCCCTTGCTGTTTGCCAGCCCCGGGTCGGTTTGGCAGATAGTGCTCGCCGCGTCTCTGATGGCGCAACTAGCGTGCGCAGGCGCCGCAGGAACAACGCAACGATCAACACGTCAGGTGCTGTGCGAGCTGGGTTACCAAGCGCGCATGCAGTCCGCCAGCACTTGGCTCACCGCTGGCTCCCGCCCACTAGCTGCGGCAGTAGCTGGCGTCCTGGTCGCAGCCCTCGGAGTGCGGGCCGCCTTCGCTGTCGGCACGGCTCTCATGCTCGTGCCCATTGCCATCCTTCTGTTCTCGCCCATCCGGACTCTGCGAACCTTTCCCACCAGAATGTCTACCGGTTCAGATCCTGCAAAGAAGGAGGAGATTCAGCTATGACGCCTCCGGGGCGGCGCTTCGTATCTGCCTGTCGTCCGCAAACAGTCCCGGGAGGCAATGGTTTCGCGTATAGACCTGGCTGGCGAGGCCGGAAACCATCCGATGAAAATCTCCTGGCGGTCTCACTGTAGGGGCTATGAAGGGCTCGAAGCGGCTGGCATGCTTCCGATTGAAATAACCGAAAACGCACGGAATCGACAATACCGGAATGGAGAAGCGTAAGCCGTTCCGGGGATTTGTCATGTCGATTTCACTCCTGTTCAACGATTTAAGGAAATGGAAGTAGTGGGGTTCCCGGACCACTTACGGGTGGCTATTGTTTATCTTCGGCAGAGACGCCATGTAGATATATGCATGCGGCGCTGCTGAAGAGAAACCATGCCACATCAGAGAAGGGAAAGAACATGGTTCCGCAGATCATCGGCACCACCACGCAGGCGATCCATCGAACCACACTCACCACCGCTCTGGAGGCTGTGAAGGCTGACAGCACTCAGCAGCAGACCGTCATCGAGGGCAACGTCCAGGCTGCCCTCACCGACGGCAACTCCTGCATGATGGGCGGCTGGACCTCCTGACCGCGTCCTGACGCACTGACCGTCTGCGTGCGCCCGGAGTCAGATTTCCCGCTCCTGGCGCACGCATCAGTCATCACTCAAGGAGGAACCCCTTCATGCACTTCATGAATAATGGCCACCTGGTTGCTGGTGTCGCTCGTCTTGTCCGCGCCCAAGGCGGAGCGGTGCCCACTCTCGAAGCCCTACCGGCTGCATATCGGGCCATGGCCACTGAACTTCGGCCCGCCGGGTTGGAGGTTCAGTCAGACAGCCTGACCATTACCTACGAGGACGGCTCCTGGGCAGAGTACTGCCAGGAGAACGCCATCTTCGCGCACATCTTCAACGGGGCCGGCCAGACGGACCGTGCGACCCGAGAAGCGTGCGAAGGAAAGGTTCGCGAGGCCCTCCAACTCATCGAGGACATCCACCCCGGTTTGCGCTACATGGTGGACCTGCTGATTACCGACCTCATTATCCTCAACAGCGGTGCTGACGGGGGCGGTAGCGCCAGCCACATGCCAGGCGTCGTGGTGATGAGCCCGGGACCCAGGTGGGAAACCCTCGATTACGCGATGTGCCTCGTCCACGAGGGCTTGCACCTCGGGCTCTTCGTGCTCGACAAGGTCTACAGCACCTTCACCCTTCCGTCCGTCGAGCTGCACAAGGACCAGCATCGCGCTCTGTCAGCCGTCAAGATCGGACAGATGCGCCCACTTGACAAGGCGTTCCATGCCGCCGCGGTGACCGTTCCCCTGATGTACATGGAATATCGCTGCGGCAAGACTGCCCTAGTCGATCAGTACACCAAGTCTCTCGCCGACGCCTGCGAGTCGCTGGAGAAGCAGCGAACATACTTCACCCCGTATGGAGCCATGCTGCTCGACGAGCTGAGCGCGTTCGGCAAGAACATCGACTTCGAACTCGCCGAACGGAGCATCACAGACCCTCAACTGGCAGGCTACAGGCCACAGGCTGCGTAACTGATCACCCAACCGGGGCGCTCACTCGAAGACGATTCCGGCTTCCCGTGCGAGGCTCAGGGCCAACTCCACCGTTCCTGGGCCTTGCACTCTGACGCCCTTGAGTGAGGCCGTACCACCTACGTCGAGAAGGGTGCAGTTCTCGAAACGCACGCTGCCAGGTACTAGATGACTGAACTGGGCACCCGTGAGGTCGCAGTTGACAAAGCGAACGTTGTGCATTTCGGATCGCTGAAAGTCGACTCCACCCATGGGCACGTCCTCGAAAACCACGCTGTAGAACTTAGATTCTCGAAACAGCGCATGGTCGGCTTTGCCTCCCTCGAACCGCACGTCGCGAAAGGTCGCTGCCTTCCAGACTGCTCCAGTGAGCCTGCTGTTCGACACGATGCACCTAACCAAGGAGACGTCGTGAGCCCTCATCTCCGCGAAATCGCAGGTTTCGAGAACCGAGTCTGAGACCTGACTGCGCACCAACTCAGCCCCGGTGAAGCGAACGCCCTCAAACCGACACCCTTCAGCCTCAAACGCCTCCGCGTGGGCACCAGCGAACGAAGTGCGACCAAACTCAACCCGCTTAATGATTGCGTCATCTGCCAAGAAGTCTCTCGGCATCTCCGCCGGCTCAAAATGGGTAGGCAGCCGGGGGGCGGTGGGGCGCTTAATCGCCCCACCTTGGCGCATGACCTTGCGCATCCGCGCCGTCCTTTCTCGGATCGGTCTTGGGAAGATCGCGCTCTCAGAAGAATGAGCTCACCATGACAGGGTGGCAGAAGCGTTCTGGTCCAAGGCCTCCCTGCCTTCTCTCCATCT
>NZ_JASCIR010000061.1 GCF_029968095.1 Streptomyces solicavernae
CTAGGCCGCCGACCAGTATCAGCCCACAAAATGACACACACTCCGCGACCAGCGAACCAGCCGCAAATGGAGCCATGTTCTCGAACCGGGCCGTGACGCAGTCCAGCAGTGGACGACGACACTGCAATCGGTACCGCCCCCCTGCGCGCTCACCTCACACGACTAGGTTCACTGGCAAGGAAGCCCGAGCGACTGGGGTCGTTGTCAAACGACTCGATTCGATGACGACGGACACTTGACCTCGAAGTTGGCCCGGCACAGGCCCTGAACTGCGTGGACTAACTCCCCCTGCCCGTACTCGCTAACCGTCAGCCAGGACGGCGTCGAAGGGCCTACCTTGCGGCCCCAGAATCCCAGGCTTAATGACGCAGGCAGCCGTCGGCTAGGCACGCCGAGGGCTGATCAGTCCAGCCCTCCCGTCTCCTCCAAGTGCGTAACGAACAAGGCGATGAGCCCCTCCTGCGTCGAGTCCGGAACGACTGAGTCGGGAAGGTCCTCTTCCAGGCCCCACTCCGTATTGAAGGTCACGGCCGCGCCCTGCGGGACGATGCTCTCGCGTAGCCAGAGGGCGAACTCGGCCGCTAGGGGAGCAGTGCAGTCCGTGATGGCTACACCTTCAGAATCCCGCTTGGCCATCCCTTCGAGATCCTCGTCGGCCAGCGTGATGCCGAAGTACATCGTCGTGCTGCGATCCAACGGACCTTCGCCGGGCTCTTCTACGCGGACGAACTCGTCCGGATTCCTGTCACGGAGCTTCCGCTCCAGCGCATCAAAGGTCAGCCCCCACGTCTCGCCCTCAGCAGGCCCAAAGACGTACATCGTGCGGAGCTCCGCGATCTGGTCTGCCTCCATGGTTCCTCTCTCAGCGCGGCTTGGATCAGGGCACGTAGCGTGCGTAGCCCTTGACACCGTAGGCGGCCATCATGATGCGCCAGTAGGCGACGGAGTCCTGGTTGTTGGTGACGGTCTCCACTCCGCGCATTTCGGTGTTGCGGGGATCTTTGAGGGCTTGGTGGTACTTCTCGAGCTCCTTGCGGTCCTTGTCGTACAGGAAGTCCTTCTTGCCGGACTGGTGGTTCGCGCGGAGTTCGTCCAGTGACCGGTAGCACTTCTTCTGTGGGTTGTTGACGTACTTCGCCTCGATTGCCATGCCGTCGCGGTTACGGAAGCCGTCCACCATCAAGGTGCTGTTCTTGCTGATGCCGGGCGGGATGGGAACCTCGTACTCCGGGTATCCGGCCACGCGTTTCTGGTAGGCGATCTCTGCGGGCTTGCCGCCGGAAACGTCGCCGGCGCGTAGCGAGTTGAGCCACATGCCGAAGTTCTGCTGCTGCGGGCCGGTGAGCGTCGGGAACCGTGGGTCCTGCGGTGCGGGTGGAGGGATGGGCTGAACCCGAGGGCCTACGGGCGGGCGGTACGCGGCCGGGATCATCACAGGCACGCGGACGAGCGGCGCGAGGAAGCCCGGCAGGTTCGGGAAGAGCCCGCCCCCATCCGGCTGGGGCATCTTCACTCGCGACTGCGCCGTATCCAGCGAGGGTGGGATGTTGCCGAGGCGGTTGATGTGCATGTCGCTCGCGAGGAGCTCGTGGAGACCGCCGTCGGGGCCGTCCCCTCCGAACATGGGACGTTCCCAGATGTGCTGCGCCTCCCCGGTGATCGGATTCGATTCCTCCGGGAGCCGCTGCAGTGCCGTGTCGATGTGGTCCGCGTACGCCTCACAGGCATTGGCGAGCATCTTGCAGGCGGTGGGCAGGTTGGCCATGAGGGTCTCGTCCTCGCTGACCTGGGTGGGTGGCGGATTCTTGCCGACGAACTTGCGGAAGAAGTTCTCCACCGCGTCGGCGGTCTCGCCTGCCTGGTCGAGGGTGGCCCTGGCCCAGGCGCCTTCTGAGTCCCAGTACGCGTCGTTCAGGATGATCGAGGCAGCACGCCAACTCCCCGCGACATCCCGGAGTTTGTCGCGTTGCCCGTGGAAGCGGGAGTTGAGCAGGTGTTGGTCAGTCCAGCTGGTCTCGCCGACGACCTCGGGAAGGTCTTCCGCGTTGTGGCTGGAGCGGGGCGAACAGTCGTAGCGGGGCTGGTAGCCGATGTCCGGTTCGGCCGGATTCCCTTCGAGGAGGTCCTTGGCGATCTTGCTTTCGGTCTTGAGGAAGTTCTCGGCGGACTTCAGAAGCGCACCAGCGCCGTTGGCCATGACCTGGTGGGCGTGTCCTGAGGCGTCGAAGACGGCCTTGACCGCCGGCTTGTACACAGCGGCAAACGCGCGCCCTGCTTCATCGTCACCGGCCATTCCGCCCTTGTCGCTGAGCTCGTCGAACAGCAAGCTGATCATGTTGAAGACCAAGTCGCGCAGATCCACCATGGTCTGCGACGCATTGACAAAGTTCTCGGCCTGATGCCGGATGTTCACCGTTCCCCCCGTACGTGGCTGTCAAGCAGCCGAAACACGGTACATGGGTGCGAAGTTGAGAAAACGCTGGCGTTTGGAGGGTGGCTCAAACCAATAGCCGCTAACGCTCAACAGCACCAGCCGTGATGTGGTGTGGGACCGCGCAGCGCTTTGCCTCAGGCACGAGGGCGTTTCCAGGAGCGGACATCGCCACGACAAGCTAGAAGTCGACCCCACCGACCATCTCCGCCACACTCCCGACAAGGCGATTGATGTCCGGTGCGGCACCGGTGTCCGCCAGGAAGAAGCCGAAGAGCACAGCCGCGACCGCCGGTCCGGCCTTCAGGGACTTGCCGCGGGTCATCACGACCAGAACCACGCCCAGCAGCAGCACCGCTGAGATGTTCAACTCCATCAGCAGCTCGCCCCTGTCCCGAGGGGCATCACAAGCGCTGCGTCCGAGCGACGTCGAGGTGACGTGCGCACGGATCGGCCTGCGGCCTCTTCCTCCAAGGCACCGCAGATCGCAGGCCACGGCACCGGAAGATTGGCGCTTTCCGCCCATTGCTGGTGGAAGGCTCGGACGGCGGCGCTCGCCCCCAGCCGTACAAGGTCAGGCGGTATCGCCGCGATCACCCTCCGGGCGACCCCGCCGGCGCCCCTCGCGGAAGGCGTGATCCCGCTCCCCAACAGCAGTGTCGCCGTCCGGATCGCGTCCAGGACAGGCACAGGTGCAGCGTCGGCGAACGGGCCGAACACCAGGTCCGTCCACTCCCCGCGGGTCCGCGCCCAGGCGAGGCGTTCGAGCCCTGTGCCGAGGTCCAGGGCCATGCACTCTGGGTGCTCCGTGTTCCACAGGAGGACGAGGTCGCCGATGGTGAGGTCCAGGTGGTTGAACATCAGGGTCACACCCGAGACCTGTCTGCGTTGCCAGACCTCCACGCGTCCGTGGATCTCCATGTGCCTTGCGTGGAAGCCGAGTTGGGATAGAACGTAGAGCCAGTCGTCGAGCGCCTCGGCGTAGTCGTCGATGCTGGAGATGGGCTGGACCCGGGAGACGTTGACGAAAGCGGTCAGGAAGCCGTCGAGCAAGTCTCCGCGCTCATCGCGGTCACCGGTGAAGCGGACCACGGGCTGAGGGAGGAATCCCTTGCGGTACGTGTGGGCGCGGCCGTCCTTGAGTAGGGGGTCGAGGGCCTGCACGGCCGAGATCGTCAGCTCGGTTTCTCGGCCCCAGCGCAGGGGCAGGCACTGGCCTCGCGGGACGCCTCGGGCAGCAAAGGCCGTGGTGAGCGTGGCCAGCAGCTCCGACCAGGATGGCGTCGAGCGCGGCGGGATGTACGGACTTCCGCGGTCGCGATGGCGGATCCTGAACGTCCGGCCGGTGCGGTCCGCCAGGCAGAACTCCCATTGAGGACCGAGCACTTGGCGTAACGCGGCGACCGCCTGGTGGGCGCGCGAGTGGCTCTCCATCAGAGCGCCGCCAAGGACTTGAAATGGTTCGCGGGGGCGAAACGAGCGAGCCCGGTTTCCTGGACGTCGGAAGGATCGAGCGCGGAGGCACGCTCGATGGCCTCGGCGAGTGCGTGGGCCGCGCTCTCATCGTCGGCCGCGGGGTCCACAACGACGGTGGCACCCGTACGTTCGCAGAGCGCCGCCTGGGCGCAGGTGCCGCCACGCCAGGTCAGGCCAGCGATCGGAGTTCCGGCGCGCAGGGACTCGCCGAAGACAGCTGCGCCGGCCTCCACGTAGTCCCGCGCGTAGGTGTAGACGAAGACCGAGCCCTCCGCGATGGCAGCGGTCTTGGCCGCTCCGCCCAGTTCCCCGACCCATTCCACGTGGTCCGCGGCGAGGACGTCTTCGTAGCGGCGGACGTAGTCCTGGTCGAAGACCGGGCCAACGAGGCGTATGCGGCGGCCGAGGATCTGCGCCGCGCGTACCGCGAGGTGGGGTGCCTTGTCCTGGTCTATTCGCCCGAGCCAGACGAGGTCCTGGCCCTTCACGGCCGGGGGTTCCTCTTCGTCGAGCCCCAAGTGGACGGCGAGTTCGGGGGTCGGGCTGTGGGCGGCGTACCGCTCGACCATCTCAGGCGAGTAGCAATAGAGCCGCGAGCGGTCGCCTTCGAAGGCCGTACTCGTGTGCTGGAATCTGGGCGAGTGCTGGAACGTGGCGACGTCGCAGTCCAATTCGCGCCACGTCCTGACCCATGAGGGCCGGGACGGGTATTCGTGGCCGACGACGAGGAGGTCATAGCCGGCGGACCGCAGTTCGCGTTCGGCGAGGGAGCCGGCCGTGACGTCCTCCAGGCGGACCGGCTTGCGGACCCATCGGTCTTCGAGGTCCTCAAGCCAGCCCGGCCCGATGAGGTGTACGTCGGCGCCTGCGGCGCGGGCTCCTACGGCGACTGCCCAGAGCCATCGTTCGATCCCGCCGTATCCGGCCGGGGGAAATGCGTAACTACCGGGGAAGTCGCAGACGCCGACAAGCACCTATTCCTCCGAGGGGGTTCCGTCCGCCTTGATCCGGCGGAAGCCGAGGTACTTCACAAGGGATTCGGGCAGCAGGACCGAGCCGTCGGCCTGCTGATGCTGCTCAAGAACGGCCGCGAGGGTGCGGCCGATGGGCAGTCCGGAGCCGTTGACCGTGGCTGCCGGAGTGGGCTTGCCGTTCTCGTCGCGCGTGCGGATGCCCGCGCGACGGCCCTGGAACGTGCCGAAGTCGGAGACCGAGGAGATCTCGCGGTACGTGTTCTGGCTGGGCAGCCAGACCTCCAGGTCGTACGTGAGCTGGGCGGAGAAGCCGGTGTCGCCGGCGGCGAGCGTGACCACGCGGTAGGCGAGGTCCAGCTCCTTCAGGCACGCCTCGGCGTGACCGACCATCTTCTCCATCTCTACGCGGGCCTGGTCGGCCGCGCAGATGCGCACCATCTCGACCTTGGCGAACTGGTGCTGGCGGATCAGACCGCGGGTGTCACGACCGTACGAACCGGCCTCCGAGCGGAAGCACGGCGTGTGCGCGGTCAGCGCGAGCGGCAGCTCGGACGGCGGGACGATCTCGTCCGCGTACAGGTTCGTGAGCGGGACCTCGGCCGTGGGGATCAGGAACAGGTCCCGGTCCGCTACGCCCGTCTTGAACAGGTCCTCCTCAAACTTCGGCAGCTGCCCCGTCCCCGTCATGGTCTTGCGGCTGACCAGGAACGGCACCGAGTGCTCGACGTAGCCGTGACGACGGGTGTGCAGGTCGAGGAACAGCGCCGCCAGCGCGCGCTCCAGTGCGGCGCCGACACCGCGCAGGACGCTGAAGCGCGGCCCCGACAGCTTGGTCGCTCGGCCGAAGTCCAGGATGCCCATGCCCTCGCCGAGGTCGACGTGGTCCTTCGGGTCGAAGGAGAAGGCTTGCGGGGTGCCGACACGGCGCTGCTCGACCGCGAACTCCTCGGAGTCACCGTCGGGCGCCTCGTCGGCGGGCAGGTTCGGGATGGTGAGCAGCAGCTCGGTCAGCTCCTGCTGTACGCGCTCCTGCTCGGCTTCGGCCTCCCGGATCTGCTCCTTCAGCTTGCGCGCGGTGTCCTTGAGGGCGGAGATGTCGCCGCCGGCCTTCGCCGTCCGCTGGACCTCCTGC
The DNA here is from genome assembly GCF_029968095.1 of Streptomyces solicavernae. Lineage (GTDB taxonomy): Bacteria > Actinomycetota > Actinomycetes > Streptomycetales > Streptomycetaceae > Streptomyces > Streptomyces solicavernae. The sequence continues at coordinate 6,014 of NZ_JASCIR010000061.1, forward strand.
GCGATGCGCTTCGACTCGGAGCGCAGCTCGTCGCCGGACTGGATGCTCTTGTTCCGAAGGGACTGGAGGGACTCCAGAGAGGAGAGGTCCAGCGAGTAGCCACGACGGGCCAGGCGGCGGACAGCGTCCTCGCCCATGTCGATCAGAACGCGAGCATCATGCATCGGGAAAATCCCTCTGTGCGTGCGGTTGGTTTACCCGATCGAAGGTAGCAACATCCAGACCCGCCTCCGCCCGGGATTTCCCCGCATCACCCCGCTGCTCAGCATCGCCTTCGGGCTCCGCAGCGACCTCGGTGAGGAGGCTCTTCACGCAGCTCAGCAATTCCTCGTCCTCGAACGAGACCGGCTGTACGCACGGGGCCTCCGGGAAGAACAACGGCATGGGCTCACCCGCGGGCCGCTCTCGGTACCAGTGCAGGATCGAGACCAGGAGACCGTGGCACACGACAACCCGTGGGCCGGGGTGCTCCACGGTCGCCTGCAGTCCCACGAGCATCCGCTCGATGCCCTCCCGCTGGCACTCTCGTGCGCCCGGAGGCCGGCGCCGCCCGCCGTGCTCGTCCAGCCAGGCGGCGTACTCCAGGAACGGACCGCCTTCGAAGTCGCCGTAGTCCAGCTCGTTGAGCTGTGGGTCGATCACTGGGTCCTGCTCCGGGACGCCCATCAGCATCGACGCCGTCTGGCGAGCCCGGCGAAACTCGCTGGAGATCCACGTGGACACTTGTCTCAGGGGCAGCGTGTGCCAGACCAGACCGCAGGACTGAACGCCCGCCTTGCTGAGTGGGATTGCGCGGGACGGGTCGCCGTTCACCAGGTACTCGCGGCTGTAGTGGGTCTCCCCGTGGCGCAGGATGTGCGTCGTCATGGCGCCTCACCCCTCCAAGCCCGACGCCATCAGCGCGGCCAGGACCTCTGCGGCTGTTTCCTGCGCCGGATCTCCGATCTCCGAGTAGTAGAGGAGCCCGTCGAGGGCGACTGCCCGGCACCATGCGGAGATCTCTGGAACCGGGATGCGGGATATCCGTGACGCGATGGCCAGTCGTTGGAAGGTCGCTTGGCCGAGGTCGTAATAGACGCTCCAGAACGCCCAGTCGTATGCCGCGTCGCCGACCAGCGGATGCGGATCGATGAGCCGGGGGTTTCCTCGGCCGTCGAAGAGCACGTTTTCCCGGTAGAGGTCGGCGTGGAGCACGGTCGTGCGGGAGGGGGACTCCCTGAGCGCTTGGAGTTCCGGCATCGCCTCGCGTACGAGCCACGCGCGCCGGCCGAGGCCGAGGGTGCCCGCCCGGCGTGCGACGCGCGGCAGCACCGTGTGCTGGAGGTGATCTCCCAGGCGGGGCAGTGCCGGCCGGCCGCGCTTCGCGCCGACGGCATGGAGTCCTTGGATCACCGCGGCCACCATCTGGACCTCACGGTCGGGCCGGGCTCTGCCACCGGGTCGGCCGCCGACCAGCTCCAACGAAGCCACTGACAGGTCGTCCGCGGTCTCGATAACGCCTGCCGTCGGGCCGCTGGCCCACAGCCGGAGCGCCGTGACCTCGTCGCGGTAGCGAGCACGCTCGTACCAGGCTTTGAGTAGGACGGGGGTGTCATGGATGTCCCTGGCTACGGCGACGACCGACGAGTGGCCCGCGTCGTGGTAGCTGCTCAGCGTCAACTTCCACCGCTCGGCGGCCTCCGCCAGGATCTGCGGGGCTGCGTCGAGCCAGCCGCTGGCCTCCGGTCCGTAGTGGGCCAAGAGCCGAGACCGTGCACCCGGTGGAACACCGCCGAGCGATCGTGCCGTCATCAGCTCAACACCATCCCGTCCGATACGAGTTCGTCGGTCAGGGCAGGGAACTCGTCCAGGGCCTCGGTGATCAGTGCCTGCACCTTGTCGATCTCCACGTCCGAGGAGGAGAGCCGCACCAGAATGCGCCACGGCTGGTCGAGCCGCTGCCCGGTCGTGCTGACGAGATGGACCTCGGCGTGCTCGCCCGTGGCCTCGTACAGGCGGTTCGCCAACCGCTGCGCGGCGATGTTGTAGAGCTTGCCCACGTGGTAGACGGGGTTCTTGCCGTTGGCGCCTTCCAGGTTCATGGGCCGCAGCGGCGTGATGAGCCCGTTGACACGGTTGCCACGGCCGACGACGCCCTCGTCCCCGGATTCGATCGAGCTGCCGGTGTGGGTGAGGTACAGCTCGTCCTTCTCCGGTACGTCACGGGCGTTGAGCCTGAAGCTGACCTTGGCGCCGGGCAGTCGGAGCGCGGCCATGTGGTAGCACTCGGCGAGCACGGTCTCGGTGTTGCGGATGTACTCGGCTCGGCATGCGACGTGGCGGGACTTCTGGGGCACGCACAGGACGACGTCGGCCTGCTCTCCGTCCCAGTAGCCCATGAGCTTGACGTCGGAACCGCACCAGCAGTGGGCGCGGGTGAAGTCGCTGTCGCCGGAGAAGTGGTCCACGAGCTCCCGTACGAACGACTCGAAGGCATTCTCCGGTGCCCAGCCCGTACCCAGCGACGTGTCGTTCGACAGCCGGACCCGACGCTCGCGCAGATCGTCGACCGAGCGCGGGTTGAACCACCGTGTGCGGTCAGGGACTTCGTCGCCGGTGAGTACGGCGCCGGGGCTGGAGTTGCTGGTGATGTTGAAGACGATGTCGAGGTGGTCCGAGACCTCGGGCAGGCGCTCGGCGAAGAAGGCCCGGATCTCGGTCTCGACGATCTCGTTGACGGGGATGCGTTCGCCGCCACACATGGGCGCGGCCCGGCCGTTGACCAGGACCCGGACGGGAGAGGTCATCTCCCCGCCGCCGTAACGGACTTCGCTGGCACCGCCGAGCAGGGCGAGCTTGTCGAAGTTGTGGTGGAGGACGGCGCCGAAGTGCCGCACGGTGTACCGGCTGTACGCCCGGGACAACCGCTCGGCCAAGTGGTCGGCGAGGGTGTCCGGGTGGCCGAGGCCCTTGCGCTCGACGATGGTGGTCGCGTCGGGCCGGGATGCACCGGTCTCGATCACCAGGTGGCTGTTCCCGAAAGTCGTGCTCGTGCGGGGCATAGTCGTGCTCCCATCTCAAGGTCGACTGCTGGGCGGTGTGATCAGTGAAGCCAGCCGGCGACCTGGCGGGAACGTTTCTAGGGGGTTTCTGCTCGCACCGAGGGCTCTCATGCGCACGTCAGCGTGGGTAACCTCCCCAACAACAAACGTGGTTGACGGGGAGGCCGCACATGACCGGTGAGGCGTTAGCCATGCACCCACTGACGTTCGTCCGCCAGTCGAGCGGATGGGGAAAGGCCGAACTTGCCCGCCTCATGCAGGCACGGGGCAAGGAACTGGGCATCCCTCTGGCGACCAACCGCACCACCATGTGGAAGTGGGAACAGGGCCAGGAGCCGGATGCCGACGCACAGCGCGTCCTCGCCGACCTGCTGTGCGTTCCGTACGAACTGGTCCGGGCGGAAGGATGGCCCCGGTGGCTCCCCGTGTGGGAAGTCACCGGCCTCACGGCTCCATGGACCGAAGCTGGCACCGTCGAGGCGCTGGCCGATCTGGTGGGGAGTGGCCGTATGGACCGTCGAGGCTTCCTCACCATCACCGGCGCCGCGCTGACCGGGCTGGCGGCGAGCTGGGCCGATGCGCCCGCCGCCTTCGCCTCTGCCCTGAACGGTGATCGCGTCACCGACACGATGGTCTCGACGATCGAGCAGCGCATCAGCACGCTCCGCACACTCGACGACCAACTCGGTGGTGCCCGGCTCCTGGAGCAGGCACGCGGCGATCTCGCCCTGATCACGACCCTCTTGAGCACCGGCCGCTACACGGACACAATCCGCATACGCCTGTACGCCCTCGCGGCCCGCGTATCGCACCTCACTGGCTGGATGGCCTACGACGCTGGGCTGCGCTCCGCGGGCCAGCGGTACTACATCGGAGCCATGCGCAGCGCCCGTACCGCGGGCGACGACGCCTTCGGGGCCTTCGTCCTGGCGGAGATGGGCGTCCACGTCTCCGAAGCCGGCCGGACCGCCGAGCGAGTCGACCTCATCTCGACCGCCATCGACAACGCCCCTCGAACCCTGTCGCCCTACACCCAATCCTTTCTCTACCTGCACAAGGCCGAAGCACTGTCCCGCGACGGCGACCACCAGAGGGCCGGTAGCGCGCTCAACCGGGCTGCCTCCCACTGGGAGCGCCACACGGTCGAGGAGAACCCGGACTGGCTCGACTGGTTCGGCGAGGCACAACTGAGGTCTACCGAAGGCAAAGTCCTCTTGCGCGCAGGCCAGTTGGAACGCGCGACGAAATCACTGGAAACCTCCGTCAAACAAGCCACACCCAGGGACAAGGCCGTACGCTCCGCCCGCCTCGCCGAAGCTCGCCTCGCCGGCAACGACCTCGACGGAGCCCTCGACGCTGCCAACTACGGCGCCGAGCTCCTCGAAGACAAGGTCAGCTCCGTGCGAGCCATGGACCGCCTGAAAGAGTTCTCGGAGCAGCTCCAGCCTCACAAGGCAGTCCCGGCCGTCCGTGAGTTCCGCGAGCGGCTTCAGGCACTGCCTGACGCGGCGTGACGGGTTACCCGACCTCGGATGGGGCCCTCTCGGAGACGGTGACCGAAGTGCCAGGATGGCGGTATGACGACGATCAACGGTGAGGTTGCGTCCGGGTTCGAGCCAGTGCGCGAGGCGTTCGCGGCGAATTTCGATCAGCACGGGGACATCGGCGCGGCGGTCTGCGTGTATCACCATGGCCGACCGGTGGTGGACCTGTGGGGCGGGATAGCCGACACCGACACTGGGCGTCAGTGGGAGCAGGACACCCTGCAGCTCGTCTACTCGGCAACCAAGGGAGTGACCGCCACCGCAGCACATCTGCTGGCCCAGCGAGGCGAGCTCGACCTGGACGCCCCAGTGGCCAAGTACTGGCCGGAGTTCGCTGCGAACGGCAAGGCAGACATCCCGGTGCGGTGGCTGTTGTCCCACCAGGCTGGCCTGGTGGCGCTCGACCAACCAGTGCCGCTGGAAGAGGCGTTGGCATGGCACCCGATGGCCAGCGCACTCGCCGCGCAACGCCCCCTATGGACGCCGGGGACGGCGCACGGGTATCACGGTCGGACGTGGGGCTGGCTGGTCGGCGAGGTCATCCGCCGGGTGTCCGGCCGTACGCCGGGCCGCTTCGTCGCCGACGAGATCGCAGGCCCTCTGGGACTCGACTTCCACATCGGGTTGCCGACGAGCGAACGTCACCGCGTCAGCCGCATGTCGTACCGGCAGCCCGAGGTCGACCTCACCACTGTTCCCCAAGAGGAAGTCCCCGAAGAACTCCGTGACCAGGTCGCTGCCTGGCGCGACCCAAACTCCTTCAGCAACCGGGCGTTCCAGGTCACCGACCCGGCCAACATCGACTTCAACTCCCCGGAAGTCCAGGCCGCAGAGCTCCCGGCCTCCAACGGCATCGGCACCGCACACAGCCTGGCCCGCATGTATGCCGCGTTCATCGGTGAGGTGGAAGGCGTACGCCTCCTCAAGCCGGACAGCCTTGCCTTGGCAGCCGAGGAGCAGGCCGCTGGCCTCGACCAAGTCGTCGTCACGCAGAGCCGGTTCAGCTCCGGGTACATGTTGCCCACTGAAGACAACCCCATGATCAGCCCCAGCTCCTTGGGGCACACCGGCCGAGGCGGATCGCTCGGCTTCGCTGACCCAGATCTCGGGATCGCGTTCGGCTACGCGATGAACCACATCATCAGCGGTTCCGACGATGTACGTGCGCCATCACTGGTGGAGGCGGTGCGAAGGGCACTTGCCTAACTCGTTTCCCTCGCAGTGGGTCTACCGATTCTTCCTGCGCCTCAGCAGGACGACGCCACGTACATCGACGACCTGCCCTCAGAAGACCGCAAGGCGCTGATAGCCGCCCGCCGGGAGGAGTACAAGACCTTCCGCCCCGCCCCCACGGGCGCCGCGCTCGCTTCGCCATCGAGATGTTTCCCCTGCTGCAGGCCGACAAGCGACGTAGCCATGCCTTGATCCCTGCGACACAGGACATGCCTCTCTGCAAGGTCGTGGAGACCTTCGGGAAATACTCAAGCAAGAACTGGGCTTCGACTCTGTGCCATTCGCGGCAAAGCGCAGTCCTCTGCACGCCAGCGACCCGTCGGCCGAGGTCGTCCTCTTCGACGCTCAGCGGGTGGAGGCAACATTGCCTATTGCTGACCGTGCCGCTGGCCTGAGCGCCCAGAAGGGGGAACGCTGGTTGGACCGGATCTGGATCCACCCCTTCGAGCGAGGACGAGGGCTCGCCGATCAAGCCTGATCGGACCTGGAAAGGTGGTCTACGGCAAAGAGTTCAAGATCCAGCCACCGCTTTCGCAGGCCATGGAGAGACTCCTCACCCGCCACGGGGTTACTCCCGAACGCTGGCGCCTTTGAGCCGTACGGCTCGGCGCGGCGCTCGGACTGCCTCCTACTGCTGTGGTGCCGACGCTTGGGCGCCGATCAATGATCGTCATCCTCAGAGGCACAGGCTGCCTCTGCTGCAGCCTGCCCGCCGAGGATGACGAAGTTGGCGCCTAGCTCCTGCAAGGCAGGTACTACTCGGTGTAGCGCCCCGATCGGGTCCACGCCGTCCGGGATGTGATGGGTGCCCAATGCTGCGTCGTAAACGAAGCCGAAGAGGTCGAGAACTGCGGCGACGCTGTTGTCATAAGGACCGTCGACGATCCAACCGTGCTCGGGGTGGTCGCCGATGATGAAGCCCTCCTGGTCATCATCCTCCTCAGCGGCAGTGTCACGCTGTTCGCCGAGTGCCGCGGACGTCACGATGCGGCGCATCGCATCGGAGTCGTGCTGATCGAGCCCAGCCTTTTCAGCGGCGTACGCGAGGAGTTGGTCGAGGCCGTCGGTGCCGTACCCATCCAGCCATTGGTCCAGGGTGAGCTCGCCGCCGAAGTTGGCGCGGTAGTCGGCGCGGTCGCGTTCCTGCACTGCGGCGATGAGCTCCACGGCGCGTTCGATCCCGACGGGTGAGGCTCCGTAGCGCTCAGCCTCGGCACGCAGGCGTTTGCGACGAGTGGCGTCATCCATACCTGCTCCCCTCGCAGTGAACGTCCATTATGGCGTCGATCTCGGTGGCCTCTGTGCTGAAGCTGCACTCGACGCCGGGGCAGCCCCTTCGCGACTTCAGTGACCGGGGTGGCGTAGTCCGTCTTCCAGGGTTGGTGACCTGCATGGGGACTCTCGGCGGCTGACGATCTGCCGGGTGTGCCGTGGGGCAGCTGATCAAGAGGGTCGACGGGCTTGTCGTCGGCCCTCTTGTTTAGTGGTTTTGGGCGCGCCGGAGGCGGCACGACTCGGTTCGATGTCAACAGACGCGAACTGGCAAACAGGAGGCCACAGTGCCGACGGAGGCGGCATTCCGTCCCGCCCTCGAGATGCGGATACTGGCCGCCATGACTCCGTCTCCGCAGGAAGAAATCAAGAACGCTGCACACGCCATCTCGAACATGCATGTCGCAACGGTTCCCGGCGATCACGCCCGTGCCGCCGGCCATGCTGCGGCCAACCTCTGCTCGGGCGCTGGATATCGACTCTTGTACATACCGACAGAACTGCAGCAGCTGATCACGCAGGCCATCGAGATCGGTTACGCGACGGCTCTGCAAGACGTACGCGACGGCGACTTCGACGGAGTCATCCGAGAGTGGCGGCCCGGCCTGTTTGAGGGGTGAACCCCAGCCTGGAGGGTGGAGTGAGAACCTCTCCGTGGTATCGGTTCTGGTCTCATGCACAGGCGTACGGCTCCCTTCAGAAG
>NZ_JASCIR010000062.1 GCF_029968095.1 Streptomyces solicavernae
GGGAGGTTCCGGTGGCGGCCAGAGCGTCGAGCGCTTCCGTACGCACCTTGGAGGGGCCCGCGCCGAACCGGCCGTCGGCGGGCTTGATGTCAGCGGGAATCTGGATCTCGATCACGGCGCGAGCCTAGGGACGCTCGGGCGATCGCCCCTGCCCTCGCCCTCTCCCCCGCAGGCCACTTTGCCAACTCGGGTATCGGAGTTGGCAAAGTGGCCTCACGGCGTCGCTCCCCAACCAAAAACAAAACGGGTTTCTTTTATTTTATTGAGGCGGTCACACATAACCCGCAGGTAGGGAGCTCCGTACATGCCAGACCACCGCCCGCCCCACAGCACCCTTGACTCCATCGACCAGCTCTTCCTCCGACAGGCCCGGCAGACCCCGGACGCCGTCGCACTCGTCTCGGGCAAGCAGCGACTGACCTACCAGCAGCTCCTGGACCGTGCCGAATCAGTGGCCGGCCGCCTGGCCTCGCTGGGGGTGGGGCACGAGACGCTCGTCGCCATGGCGTTCCCCCGCGGCGCCGACGCGGTCGTGGCGATGCTCGGGATCATCCTCGCGAAGGGCGCCTACCTCCCGGTCAACCCGGACTTCCCCACCGGCCGGATCACCCAGCTGCTCGACGATGCCCGGCCCTCCGTACTGCTCTGCGGCGACGGGCTCTCCGACCCCCTCACGGACGCCGTCCCCGCGGGAACCGCCCTGTACGAGCTGAAGCAGCTGGACCAGGTGGAGCGGCAGCCCGTCCGCGCGGTCTCCTCCGCGAGCTCACTGGCCTATGTGATGTACACATCCGGAAGCACGGGGCGACCCAAGGGCGTCATGGTCGAACACGCCGGTGTCATCCGCCTCGTACAGGACGCCGACTACTTCGACTTCTCCCCGCGCCACCGCTTCCTGCAGACCGGGGCCCTTGAGTTCGACGCCGCCACCTTCGAGATCTGGGGAGCGCTGCTCAACGGCGCCGTCCTGCACGTCGTCGACCGCGACGTGCTCCTGACGCCCGCGCGGCTCAAGCAGGCCGTGCAGGCGACCGGAGTCACCGTGCTGTGGCTCACCTCGCCGCTGTTCAACCAGCTGGCCGACGAGGACGCGACCCTCTTCGCCGGGGTCGAGACACTGCTCGTGGGCGGCGACGTGCTGTCCGTACGGCACATCAACCTGGTCCGCGCGGCCTGCCCCGGGCTACGGATCCTCAACGCGTACGGGCCCACCGAGAACACCACCTTCACCACCGTGTTCCCGGTCGACCGCGACTACCGCACCGCCATTCCCATCGGCCGGGCGGTCAGCGGTACTTCGGTCCACGTGATCGGCCCCGACGGGCGCCCCGCGGCCCCCGGACAGGTCGGGGAGCTGTACACCGGAGGCCTCGGCCTCGCCCGTGGCTACCTGGGCCGTCCGGACCTCACCGCCGAGCGCTTCGTGGAGCTGGCGGGCGAACGCTGCTACCGGACCGGGGACCTGGTCAGCGCCGACACCGACGGAGTGCTCTCCTTCCACGGGCGGGCCGACGACCAGGTGAAGATCCGGGGCCACCGGGTGGAGGTCAAGGAGGTGACCGCCGTACTGCTTGAGGTCTCCGGAGTGCGCGACGCGCACACGGTGGTCACCGGCGAGGGCAACGGGCGCCGACTGCTGTCCTACGCCGTCGCCGAGGAGGGGATCGACGCGGACGCGGTGCGCGACGCGCTGCGACTCGCCCTGCCCACGTACATGTGCCCCGACCAGGTCGTACTGGTGCAGGCCCTCCCGCTGAACGCCAACGGCAAGGTGGACATCGCCAGGCTCCCCGCACCGCCGGCCCGCGCCGCCCGCGGCCCGGTACCCGCACGCACCCCGATGGAGGACGTGCTCGCCGGACTCTGGGCGGACGTGCTCCACCTGGACGCCGCCGGGATCGCCCCCGCCGACGACTTCTTCGAGCTGGGGGGAACCTCCCTCACCGCAGGCGCCCTCGTCGGCCGCATCCACCGCGCCACCGGCGCCGCGCTCAGCCTCCAACAGCTGTTCGCCGCCCGCACCTTGAGCGCGACCGCCGCCGAGGTGAGCGCCGCCGAACGCTCCGAACTCCTGCCGGTCCCGGTCGTCCCCGGCCGGACCGAGGCCGTGTTGCACCCCCAGCAGCGCGCCCTGTACGCGCTGTGGCAGACCGACCCGGACTCCACCGCGTACAACATCCCCTTCCGGCTCGACATCGCACCCGGCCTCGACGCAGGGCGGCTGCGGGACGCGCTCGGTGCGCTGGTCCGCCGCCATGACGCGCTGCGCACCGGCTTCCGCATGGACAGCGAGGAAGTGCGGCAGGTGGTGGCGCCGTTCGCGGGCTTCGAGCTGGAGACGGCGTCCGGCCCGGAGGTGCCTTCCGACTCCGTCGCGACAGAGCGGTTCGTGCGCCCCTTCGACCTCGCCGCACCCCCGCTGCTGCGCGCCCTCCTGGTCAAGGACGACGACGCAGACCGGCTCTACCTGGACGTGCATCACATCGTCTTCGACGGGGTGTCCCTGGCGGTCCTCGTCGAAGAACTCCTCGATCTGTACGCGGGCATCGAGCCCGTCCCCTCGGGCGCCGGATACGGCGACGCCTCGGAGTGGTTCGCCGGGCAGCTCGGCTCCCTCGCCATGGCCGAGTCCGGGCGGTACTGGCGCGAGACGTTCACCGAGGTACCCGCGCCGCTCGCGCTGACCACCGACCATCCCCGGCCCTCCGTGCGCGGAACCCGCGGCGACGTCCTGCGCCTGGAGCTGGGCGCCGCGCGCAGCCATGCGGTCCGGGAGAGCGCGGCGCGCCATGCCGTCACCGGCTTCACCGTGCTGCTCTGCGCCTATGCGACCGCCCTCAGCCGCATCACAGGGCAGCGCGATCTCGTCATCGGCTCTCCCATGAGCGGGCGTACGCACCCGGACGTCGACCGGATGGTCGGCATGTTCGTGAACACGGTGGCGCTGCGGCTGCGGCTCGGGGACAGCGACACCTTCCGTGACGTGCTGCGGCGCACCGGCGAGAGCCACGGGCCCGCACTGACCCACCAGAACTACCCCTTCGAGCAGTTGGTGCAGGCGGTCGTGCCGCGGCGCGACCCGAGCCGCAACGCACTGTTCGACGCCTTCTTCGCCCTGCAGAACATCGGCTTCCACTCCTTCCGCCGGCACGGCCGGCACGTCGAGGTGGCGCTGCTGCACCAGGGCACCTGCCGCTTCGACCTGAATCTGCAGGCGTACGAGCGCCCCGAGGGCACGGTCCTCGAATTCGAGTACAACACCGAGCTGTTCACCGCCTCCTCCGCACGGTTCCTGCTCGACCGGATCGTCGCGGCCCTGGACGAGCTGACCGCCGATCCGGACGCTCCCGCGTTCTGGCCGGGGCCCGCAGCCGAACGGCCCGCAGCCGAACGCCCCGCCACCCCTGTATCCACCGCCGCGCACTTCTCCTTCTAGGACACCTCATGGTCAACGCTCTTGAACTCCAGTCCACCCTCCGAGAGTTCCCCGGCCAGGCTGCCTTCTGGCAGCGGCACCCGGCCCTGCGCGACGAGCCCACCGTGCTCGTGCGCGACCACTCACGCCGCCGCACCGGCGGGCGGCCCGCCGTCACCGCGAAGCTGGCCGACCGGGCGCTGGCCGCTGCGCGGACACTGACCGGTGACGACCCGGTGCTGCTGCGCACGGTGGGCGGCGCGGTCCTCGCGCTTCTCGCGGCCCGCGCAGCCGACCGTGCAGGAGTCACGGTCTTCCTGCCCGTGCCGACGGCCCCCGGACCGGTCGCGGCACGCGCCCTGCCGGTCACCACCGAGGTCACCACCGCCACCACCGGGCAGCAGCTCCTCGGTGCTCTGCGTGCCGACTACCTCGGCGCGCTGGCCCATGCGGACATCCCCGTGGGGGCGTTTCTGGACTCCGAGGACGCACGCCCCAGCGATCTGATGCTGGCCCTCGACGGCGACCTCACGGACGCGGACGCCGATGAGCGCGGCTGCCCTCTGCTCTTCGACCTCCGGGCGCTGACGACGGACGGGCCCGGCGAGGTCGTCGTCTCCTACGACGCCGGCGCGTTCTCCGAGGCCACGGCACAGCGCCTCGGCGACCTCTTCGCCAGGCTCTTCGACGCGCTGCTGGCCGACACCGCCCGCCCGTTGGGGGTGCTGCTCGGCCCGACCGACGCCGAAGCAGCCCTGATCGCCGGGGACTTCAACGACACGGCTGCCGACTTCCCCGCCGAGCGCACCCTGCACAGCTTCCTTGAGGAGCGTGCGGCCGACACGCCCGGCCTGGTAGCTGTCGCGGACGGGAACCTGACCTACGGGGAGCTGAACGCCGCCGCCAACCGACTGGCGCGGGCCCTGCGTTCGCGCGGCGTCGGCGCGGACAGCGTCGTGGGCGTCTGTCTGCCGCGCTCGCCGCGCATGCTCGTCGCGGTGTACGCGGTGCTCAAGGCCGGCGGCGCCTATGTGCCGCTCGATCCGACCCTTCCCCGTAACCGCATCGAGTACATCCTCGACCACAGCGGGACCTCACTCGTGCTGGTCGACGAGGGCACGGCGGGCGTCGTGCCCCAGCACGCCTCGCTCGATGTGGCGGACCCGGCCGTGGCCGCCGAGGACAGCGGCGACCTGCCTGCCGTGAGCGGCCCGGACCATCTCGCCTACGTCATCTACACCTCGGGATCCACCGGGCGGCCCAAGGGCGTCATGGTTGAGCACCGCGCCATCGTCAACCGGCTGTGGTGGATGCAGCGTGCCTGTCCGCTGGGCCCCGACGACACGATCCTGCACAAGACCCCGTTCACCTTCGACGTATCGGTGTGGGAGATCTTCTGGTGGTCGATGGCGGGGGCCTCGGTGGTCACCCTGCCGAGTGGCGACGAGAAGAACCCGGAGCTCATCGCCGAGCGCATCGCCGCGTACTCCGTCACCACGATGCACTTCGTGCCGTCCATGCTGCATGCCTTCCTGCAGTACGTCGTCGCCACCGGAGACACGGCCGGACTCGCCTCACTGCGCCGGGTGTTCGCCAGTGGCGAGGCCCTCGCGGTGGGCCACGCCCAGCTCTTCACGCAGGAGCTCGGCGCCCATGCCGAACTGGTCAACCTGTACGGGCCCACAGAGGCCGCGGTCGACGTGTCCTGCCAGCCGTGCACCGGCATCGACACGACCCGCCCGATACCCATCGGCCGCCCCATCGACAACATCCGCCTCTATGTGCGTACCCGCGACGGCGGCCAGGCCCCCATCGGAACCCCGGGCGAGCTCTGCATCGCCGGTACCGGTCTGGCACGTGGCTACCTCAACGCCCCGCAGCTGACCGAGGAACGGTTCGTCCACAACGGCATCGAGGGCACCGGACGGCTCTACCGCACCGGCGACCTGGCCCGCTGGCTCGCCGACGGAACCATCGAGTACCTGGGCCGCATCGACACCCAGGTGAAGATCCGCGGCTACCGGATCGAGCTCGGCGAGATCGAGCACGTCGCCGCCGCCGCACCGGGCGTGACCGACTGCGCCGTGACCACGGTCGAGGACGCGACGGGCGACCGCTCCCTGGTGGCGTACGTGGTGCCGGGCGAGGGCTACACCGAACAGGCCCTGCGCGCCGCGCTCGCGTCCGAACTGCCCTCCTACATGGTGCCGCAGCACCTGATGGAGATCGACGCCGTTCCCACCAACCACAACGGCAAGCGAGACCTGAAGGCCCTGCCCGCGCCGGTCGCCGCCGCACCCGCCCAGGAACGGGTGGCGCCGCGCACGGACGTGGAGCGGACCCTCGCCGGTATCTGGGCCGAGGTCCTCGGCACCGAGGAGATCGGCGTCCACGACAGCTTCTTCGCCCTGGGCGGTGACTCCATCAAGTTCATCGCGGTCCTGGCCAGGGCTCGCGCCGCCGGACTGCACTTCACCTTCCAGGACCTGTTCGCCCACCCCACCGTCGCCGAGCTCGCCCACCTGGCCGCGGACGGAGCCACGGCCGGGGCCCAGGAGGCCGACGCGGCCGTCGAGCCGTTCGCGCTGCTCGCCGACGCCGACCGGGAGTCGCTGCCGGACGGGCTCGACGACGCGTACCCGATGTCGCGCCTGCAGGTCGGACTGATCTTCGAGGCGACACGCAGCGACAGCGAGGGCATGTATCACGACATCCTCAGCTATCGGATCGCCGGCCGTGTCGACCTTGAGGTGTTCGGGCGCGCGGTGGCCGAAGTGGCGCAGCGCCACCCGGTGTTCCGGACCTCCTTCCACCTGGCAGGGTTCAGCGAGCCCGTGCAGCTGGTGCACCGGGAAGCGGCGTCGCCGCTGTCGGTGGCGGACCTGCGTGAGCTGTCCGACGAGGCCAAGCGCGAGGCGCTGGGCCGTTTCGCCACCGAGGAGTTGCGTGCCGGCTTCGCCTACGGCACCCCCGACCTCGTACGCATACATCTGCACCTGCTCGGCGACGGGGAGTACCAGTACTCACTGAGCTACCACGACGCCGCGCTCGACGGCTGGAGCGTCAACACCATCCACCGCGACGTCTTCGCCACCTACTTCGCGCTGCTGGACGGCAAGCCGCTGCCCGAGCGCCACAGCGGCCAGTCCTACCGGGACTTCGTGGCCCTGGAGCAGCAGGCTGTGGCCTCCGACGAGCAGCGCGACTTCTGGCTGCGTCTCCTGGACGGTGCGGAGAACACCGCGCTGCCGCGGCTGCCCGACTCCGACTCTCCTGTTCCGGCCGTCGCCATCCACGACGTCGACCTGCCGCAGGGCCTCTCCGCCTCGGTCATCGCGACGGCCGGGACGCTGCGGGTGCCGGTGAAGTCCCTGCTCCTCGCCGTGCACACGGCGGTGCTCGGCTTCGTCGCCGGCACCGACGACGTGCTGACCGGGTACGAGCACTCGGGGCGGCCCGAGGTGGAGGGAGGCGAGAAACTCGCCGGGCTGTTCCTCAACACCGTGCCGTTCCGGGCCTCGCTCGCCGACTCCACCACCTGGGCGGGGCTGGTCGAGGACGTCTACCGGGCCGAGACCGGCATGCTGCCGTTCCGCCGCTTCCCGATGGCCGAGATCAAGAAGGCGGTGGGCACCCAGGAGACCCTCTTCGAGTCGGTCTTCAACTTCACCCACTTCCACGTCCTGAAGGACCTCTCCGAGCGCGACGGCTTCGGCCTCGTACGGTCCGTGGTCAACGCCCAGACCGAGTTCCCGTTCCGCGCGGAGTTCTCGCAGGACGCGGTCAGCGACGAGGTACAGCTGAGCCTGCACTTCCACAGCGATGTGCTGACCGCCCAGCAGATCGGGCTGATCGGCGGCTACTACCGGCGCGCCCTGGAGCAGCTGGTCGCCGACCCGGGCTCCCCGCGTGCCACCGGCGCCCTCCTCGACGAGGAGGAGCGGGCGGCGCTGGCCGGCTTCAGCGGTCCCGGACGCGCCCTGCCCCAGGGCACGTTCCTGGACCTGTTCGCCGAGCAGGTGCGCACCGCCCCGGAGCGCACCGCGCTGGTCCATGGCGCACAGCGCCTGACCTACCGGGACCTCGACCGGGCGGCAGAGCGGGTGGCCGCCCACTTCGCGGCGCACGGTGTCGCGCCGGGTAGCGTGGTGACGACCGTGTTGCCGCGGGGCGTCCCGTGGGGGGTGACGGTTCTTGCGCTGCTGAAGCTGGGCGCCGTCTATCTGCCGCAGGAGGCCGACTACCCGATGGAGCGGGTCGCGAAGGTGCTGCGGCGCAGCGGCTGCCGGCACATCGTCGCCGATGCCCGATCCGCGGAGCGATTCCGCCCGGCCCTGGCGGCGACGGGCCTGGAGCCCGATCTGCTCGTGTACGAAGAGGCCGCCGCCTTTGACGCGGTGGGCACCCCGGCCCCGCTTCCCGCGCCCGGTGACCCGGCCTACCTGATCTTCACCTCCGGGTCGACGGGCGAGCCGAAGGGCGCCGTCATCCGTCACTCCGGGATGCTCAACCATCTGCTGGCGAAGGTCGAGGACCTGGATCTCACCGCGGACGACCGGGTGGCTCAGATCGCCACCCAGTGCTTCGACATCTCGGTGTGGCAGCTCCTTGTGGCCTGGCTGCGCGGCGCCTCGACCGTGATCTACGAGCAGGAGGCGGTCGTCGAAGTCCCGGCGTTCCTGCGGTCGTTGGCCGAGGACCGCATCTCGGTCCTGGAGGTCGTGCCGTCCTACCTGGACGCGGTGCTCACCGAGACGTCGATGCGCCCGGTCGCCCTGCCGGAGCTGCGGGTGAACCTGGTGACCGGGGAGCCGCTGCCGCCGGCGCTCACCCGGCGGTGGTTCGCGCAGTACCCGGAGATCCCGCTGGTCAACGCGTACGGTCCGACCGAGGCGTCGGACGACGTGACCCACCACCGCATCGAGGGACCGGTGGACGCGGTACGGGTACCGGTGGGCCGGTCGGTGATCAACACGGGCATCCATGTGGTCGGCGACGACGACGGGTTGCGCCCGCTGGGCAGTTACGGCGAGATCGTCGTGACCGGTGCGGGTGTCGGTCTCGGGTATGTGAACGACCCCGACCGCACCGCGGCGGTGTTCCAGCCCAACACCCTCGACGACCGCTCCGAGACCCTGTACCGCACGGGCGACATCGGGCGCTGGCTGCCCGGCGGCATCCTGGACTGCGCCGGCCGAACCGATCACCAGGTCAAGGTGCGCGGCTACCGCATCGAGCTCTCCGAGATCGACGGGGCCGTGCAGCGCCTCGCCGGTGTCGACGGGGCGGTGACCCTGGCCCGCAAGCTCGCGGGCGAGACGCGTCTCGTGACGTACTACACCGGCAGCGCGGAGCCGGAGGTCGAGGAGTTCCGCCAGGGGCTCGCCGGATTCCTTCCCGGCTATATGCACCCGGAAATCCTGGTGCGGCTGACGGAGTTCCCGCTCACCCCGAACGGCAAGACCGACCGCAAGGCCCTGGAGAAGAGCGCGGTCGCGCCTCCCGTACGGCATTTCGAGGCACCGGCCACCGACGCGGAGCGCGAGGTCTGCGCGCTCTTCGCCGAGGCCCTCGACCTGGACCCGGCGGAGGTCTCGGCCGAAGGCAACTTCTTCGAGATCGGCGGCCACTCCATCGCCGCGATGAAGGTGGCGGCGCTCTCGGACGGTCGTATCGCCCTGCGCGACCTGCTGGCCCACCCCACGCCACGGCACCTGGCGGGGAAGCTGGCACGCCGGGGTGACGGTTCGCGGGAGCTGCTCACCGACCTGACGAGGGCGGCGGGCGCCGAGATCCCCGATCCGGTGCTCACTCTGGTGTGCGTCCCCTTCGCGGGCGGCAGCGCTGTCAGCTACGTCCCGTTGGCGCGTGAGCTGGCGGACGGGGGGCGGGTGAGCGTGCTCGGTGTCGAGCTGCCCGGGCGGACCGCCGACGACGGCCGGGCCACCGTCCCCATCGAGCAGCTTGCCCGGGAAGTCGCCGACGAGGTCGCCGCGACGGCCCGGGGGCCGGTGGCGGTACTCGGCCACTGTGCGGGATCGGCACTCGGCCTGCTCCTCGTACCGGAGCTGCGCGAGCGGGGTGTGGAGGTACGCGGACTCCTCGTCGTATCCAAGATCCTCAAGTCGGTGGACCCGGCCGACCACCTGTCCAACGAGGTCCTGGAGATGTCCGATGACGCCGTCCTCCAGTGGCTGGTCGACAACACCGGACTCGACGAGGTGCACAGGCTCTCCGCCCGTGAACGCGCGGATCTCGCCGGTTCCTTCCGGTACGACACCGTCGAGGCCACCCGCGGCTTCCGTCTGGCGCTCACGGCGCTGGCCGACAACCCCCTGGGCTGCCCCGTCACCGTGGCCGTCGCCACCGACGACCCGCTGACCGCCGGGCGCGCCGACGCCGCCGACACCTGGCGGAGCCTGGGCACCCGGGTGCGGACCGTGGTCACCGACCACGGCGGCCACTACCTCAACGTCACCCGGCCCGCGTTCCTGTCAGGGCTGTTCCTGGAAGACCTTGCCGTCCGCAACTGACCGTTCCCGTACTGCCGGTGGCCGCGGCGTGATCCGCCGCGGCCACCACCCCTGTGTCCGTACAGTCCACCACGAGAGGACCCCATGACCATCGTGACCATCGCGCTGATGGGGGCGGTGACCTTCGCCCTCCGCATCGCGTTCTTCGGCCCGCTCAAGCCGGAGGGGATATCGCCCCGCATCGAGCAGTCGCTCCCCTATGTCATGCCTGCCGTGCTGATGGCCATCATCGTGCCCTCCGTGCTGACGGCTCCTGCTGCCGACAGCGGCCCGTCCTGGCTGACGCCCTACCTCGTGGGAGCCCTGGTCGGCTTCGCGGTGGGCGCCTTCAAGCGGGACAGCTTCTTCCTCGTGTTCGCCTCGTCCATCGCGGCGTTCGTGGCGACGGGACTCCTCCAGTGAGCGCGCGGCCGGCGGCAGCCGGTACCGCACCGTCCCGGTCCCTGGAGATCCGCAGGGGCCTCGTGTCGTCCGTTCCGATCGCGGTCGGAGCGATCCCGTTCGGACTGCTCGTGGGCGCGGTGGCCCAGCAGTCGGATCTGAGCCTGCTGGAGACGATGCTGCTCAGCGCGCTGGTCAACGCGGGCTCGGCGCAGATGATCGGCATCGGCATGCTGGCGTCCGGCGCCGCCTGGCCCCTGGTCGTCCTCACCACCCTGGTGGTCAACGCTCGGCACATCTTCTACTCCGCCTCCCTGTCCTCGGAGGTCAAGCACCTGTCCCCGGCCTGGCGTTCGGCGCTGGCGTTCGGCATGACGGACGCGGTGTACGCCCTGACCGCGAAGCGGTACCGCGAGGAGCCGGGACCGGACGGCCTCCAGCACTGGAACGTCATGGCGGCTTCGGTCGCGGTGTACGTGGCATGGCTGACGTCCACGCTCACCGGCTGGGTGTACGGCAGGGACCTGAGCAGCATCGACGGGCTCGGCCTGGACTTCGCGATCTACGCGACGTACATCGGTCTGGTCGTCTCCTGCTTCACCCATGTGCGGGCGGTCGCGATCGGCCTGCTGGCCGGCGGTCTCGCGCTCGCCATGCACCAACTCCCCTACCAGAGCGGCCTGTTCGCAGCCACGCTGGTGGCCGCCGTGGTGGCGAGTTTCTGGGAGGCCCGGGTCCGGAGCCGGGCCGTGCCCTCCGGGGAGAGTGAGCCCCGGATCGTGGCGGAGGACGCGAAGGAACCGGAGAGCACCCGGCGCTGACCCTTCGGCTTCTCCAGCCTGCGCCCTGTATGCCGGACGGCCCCGGCCGGCGGACCACTGGTCCGCCGGCCGGGGCCGTTACCGTTACCGTGCACCGTCCTGTCCCCTCAGGACCTCAGGGCCGGATCAGGGCCGGATCAGGGCCGGGGCCTCGGGGAGGTATCCCGCCCGGACGAAGAAGTCGATGTACGTCGCGAACAGGTCGCGCGTCATCTCCGGGCACTCCACGCCCGTTCCGGCCAGGGCCTGCTCCGTCTCCGTGACGTCGATGGGCGGGTAGGCCCCCTCACCGTTCTCGGCGATCTTCTCGAACATGTCGAGGAGCGGGTTCAGCGCATTGTCGCTGTCGCCCTGTACCCGCTCCAGCCACGCGGCCCGGTCCACCTCCTCGATCTCGTACCCGAACGCCCGCAGGTACTCCAGGATCGTGGTGTAGCGCACCTCGTGGGGGTTGGAGAGGTGGAAGGTCCGGCTCGCGCAGTCGGGCTGCCGTGACAGGGTCACGATCGCCGAGCTGACGTAGTCGACCGGCACCATCCGGAAGACGATGTCGGTTCCCTCGGGCACTGCCGCTGCCTTGATCAGGCCCTTCAGACTGAGCCATACGAAGTCCCGGGTCTGGCACGCCCCGGATCGCCGGTCACCCGAGACGACGTCGCCGCGGTAGATCGAGACGGGCAGCCCGCGCTCCCTGGCGAGACCGATGATGTGCTCGACGACCCACTTGGTCTGCCGGTAGCCGTTCATCACGTCGGTGGAGGCCAGTGGGTCGGTCACCTTCAGCGGCACCCCCTCCGTGAGCGGCTTGTCGAAGACCCCGGTGGACGAGACGAAGTGCACCGGGACGGTGCGGTGGCGGGCCGCCATGCGCAGGACTTCCTCGGTTCCGCCCACGTTCGCGGCCTTCAGCGTCGTGTACGTGTGCAGCCAGTTGACCAGGGCACCACCGTGGAAGATCACGTCCACGGTGCGGGCCAGCTCGTCGAAGTCGGCTTCCGGGAGGCCCAGGCGCGGCTCGGCCAGGTCTCCCGGGTGGACGATCACCC
Source organism: Streptomyces solicavernae (assembly GCF_029968095.1). Lineage (GTDB taxonomy): Bacteria > Actinomycetota > Actinomycetes > Streptomycetales > Streptomycetaceae > Streptomyces > Streptomyces solicavernae. The sequence continues at coordinate 12,197 of NZ_JASCIR010000062.1, forward strand.
GGTGGGCCCGGGCCTCGTCCCAGACGCCGTACCAGCGGGAGGTCTCCCGCAGCCGCTCCAGGCCCTCGGCTGCGTCAGCGGCCCTGACCAGGCAGTGCACACGTGCCGATGTCGTACGCAGCAACTCGCGCAGCACGAAGGCTCCCAGGAAGCCGGTGGCACCGGTGAGGAAGACCTCCTTCGGGCCCTGAGCCGTCGTGATCACTTCGGCCGCCGGGACGATGTCGTCGGCCAGCCGGACCTCGGCGGGGAAGTCCACGGCCTGGGCCGTGCTCCCGGCGCCCGAGTCCGTGAGCTCCGCCAGCAGGTGAGCCGCCAGGCCCGCCGGGGTCGGGTGGTCGTACACCAGACTCGCGGAGAGCCGGATGCCGGTCGCGGCACCGAGGCGGTTGCGCAGGTCCACCGCGGTGAGCGAGTCGAAGCCCAGGTCGAGGAAGCCTCTGTCGGCGTCGATGCCGGCCGCGTCCGCGTGGCCCAGGACCGCGGCCACCTCCGCCTTCACCAGGTCGTTCAGGAAGGGAAGTTGCTCGTCGGCGGGGAGGTCCCGGATGCGGTCGCCGGCCGGGCCCGCGGTCCCGGCCCCGTCGAGCGCCGAGGGGCGGGAGGTGGTGCGGGCGAGCGTGCGCAGGAGCGGCGCCACAGGTCCGTTCAGTGCGCGGATGGCCGGCAGGTCGAGCGGGGTGGCGACAGGGGTGGGAAGGGCCAGTTCGAGGGCCGAGTCCAGCATGGCCGGGCCCTGTTCCATGGTCACGGGGCGGTAGCCGTCGCGGGCGATGCGGTCCAGATCGGTCTGGTCCAGGTGGCCCGCGATGCCTCCGTCG
>NZ_JASCIR010000063.1 GCF_029968095.1 Streptomyces solicavernae
CGGCGCGCTAGGCTCGACGGCGCCGCGACCGGAGCCCCGGCACCGGCCTCCGGAGCCCCGACACCGGCCTGAGGCCGCCGCGAGACAGAAGGGCCGCACCTCCATGGACACCGCATCCCGCACCGCCACCGCCGCCGCCACCGGCGAACCGACCTTCCGTGACGCCACGGACGCCGACGTCGACACGCTCGTCGCGCTGATCGAGTCGGCGTACCGGGGAGACAGCAGCCGGACCGGCTGGACCACGGAGGCGGACATCCTGGAGGGTCAGCGGACCGATCCGGAGGGCGTGCGCGCGGTCATCGAGGCGCCGGACAGCCGACTGCTGGTGGTGGAGGCGGACGGGCGTACGGTCGCCTGCTGCCAGCTGGAACACCGGGGCGACGCGGCCTACTTCGGGATGTTCGCGGTCAGCCCCGGGCTGCAGGGCGCAGGCCTCGGCAAGGTGATCATCGCGGAGGCGGAGCGCACGGCCCGCGCGCGGTGGGGCGTACGACAGATGCAGATGACGGTGATCTCGGTGCGCGAGGACCTGATCGCCTGGTACGAGCGCCGCGGCTATCGCCGTACGGGCGAGATGACCCCGTTCCCGTACGGCGATGAGCGCTTCGGCATTCCGCAGCGGGACGACCTGCAGTTCGAGCTGTTGGTGAAGCCGCTCGGTGGCTGAACGGGCCGTGGTCCGCAGGAGGTTGGGAAGGACGGGGACGGTCAGGCGGTGAAGCGGCCGGTGCGCTTGATCTCCGGGTAGTCGGTGGTCGCGCCGTCCAGCTGCAGCGCGCGGACCAGGCGCAGGTGGTCCTGGGTGTTGACGACCCAGCCGATGATCCGCAGGTCGGCCTTGCGCGCGGCCTCGACCGTCTCCAGGGTCAGCCGGCGGATGTTGAGCACGAGCGTGCTCGCGCCGACGGCCACGGCCCGCTCCACCACGTCGGTGCCGTAGCGGCTGGCGACGAGGGCGGTACGGACACCGGGGACGAGGCGGGAGATCTCCGCGAGCGCGTCGTCGTGGAACGACAGCACCTCGACCCGGGCCACCAGGTCGCGCCGGTGCATCACCTCGGCGAGGGCGCGGGCCGCGGCCACGTCCTTGATCTCCGCCTGCAGTGGCGCCCGCACGGCGTCCAGGACCTCTTCGAAGACCGGGATGCGCTCGCCCCGGCCGGCGTCGAGGGCGCGCAGTTCTTCGAGGGTCTGCTCGGCGATCGGCCCCTTGCCGTCGGTGGTGCGGTCGACCAGCGCGTCGTGCATGACGACGAGGGCGCCGTCCTTGCTGAGGTGGAGGTCGAGCTCGATCACGTCGAGGCCGGCCTGCTCGGCGGCGACGAAGGACCGGAGGGTGTTCTCGGGCTCGACGCCCATGACTCCACGATGACCGATGGTGAGGAAGTTCAAGGTTCACTCGCTTCCGTCGACATGCCTGACGCTGTCCAGCTGCGCAAGCTTGTCGACGCCGGCGGCAGAGTGCAAGACGACGCTCGTGAACTTGTGCGCGAGGGTCAAGCAGGCGGTACGCGTTTCACCCGCGCCGTCGACTCGGGCGCCGTGGTGGCCGGGCGGGCAGTTCCCCGCGCCCCTGTCGGAGCACGCATGTCGGGGCACGCATAACGGTGCGCGAGCCGACGGTGCCGGTCACCTGGTGCCTACAGCCCCGCCAGATCCCCCAGCATCGCCTCCGCCAGCTCCACCTCCGCCACCAGCCGCCGCTCGCTCCACCGCAGAGCGATCTGCGGATGACCCCAGGCCTCCACCCCGTCCGCCCGCGCCAGCGCCTCCCGTACCTCCTTCAACTCGCCCTGCGTACGCGCCACATGCTCCTGCACCAGCGCCCGCAGCTGCTCCGGCTCCGTGAGGTGGCCGAGCCAGACGCGGAGCAGCAGCGGGTGTTTGAGGACCGGGGCGCCCGGGTCCTGCCCCGCGCTCGCCCAGCGGGCCAGTGCCGCACGGCCCGCGTCCGTGATCGCGTACGCCCGTTTCGCCCGCGGCTCCTCCGGGCCCGAGCGGCGCGAGGTGGCGAAGCCGCGGGACTCCAGGCGGCGCAGCTCGGCGTAGATCTGGCTGATGGCGGGCGACCAGTAGAAGAACCGGAGGGAGGAGTCGGCCCACTTCTTCAGCTCGTAGCCGGTGCGCTCGCCCGGGAACGAGAGCAGGCCGAGCACCGCCCAGGCCGTCGGGGGCAGGCCCGCCGCGGGGTCGTCCTGCTGCGCTGTCGACGTCGACTGGTGATCGCCCGTGGTCATGGCCGCATTGAAGGCGGCGGCGCGGCCCCGGCGCAATCCCCTGTCCCGGCCGTTGCCGTATCCCGTGCCGTATCCCCTGCCCTGTCCCGTGCCGTATCCCTTGCCACTTCACCCCCCTCCCGCTAGACCTGACTATTAGTCATATGGCTGATCGAGGCATGGGCAGACGCACTCAACTCCCAGGAGGCGGCGTGAAGTTCTCCGTGATCTTCGAGGCGCAGCTGGCGGACCCGACCGTCGAACGCGAGCATCAGGTGATCCGTGACTGCGTCGAACAGGCGGTGCTCGCCGAGGAGATGGGCTTCGACCGGATCTGGGCGGTCGAGCACCACTCCCTGAAGTGGTACGCGCACATGAGCGCCCCGGAGATCTTCCTCACCTGGGTCGCCGCGAAGACAAGGACGATCCGGATCGGACACGGCGTGGTCTGCATGCCGTTCGCCTTCAACCACCCCGCGCGCGTGGCCGAGCGCGCCGCCATGCTCGACCTGCTCTCCGGCGGCCGCGTCGACCTCGGCGCGGGCCGCGGCGGCACGCTCCAGGAGACCTCGCTGTGCGGCGTCGACCAAGACCGCACCACGCAGGAGGTCGAGGAAGCGCTGCGGATCATCGGCAAGGCCTGGCAGCAGGAGGAGCTGGAGCACCACGGCGAGCTGCTCGACATCGGCCCGCACCCGATCCTGCCGCGCCCGAAGCAGACCCCGCACCCGCCCCTCTTCCTGGCGTGCAGCCGTACGGAGACCCTGCGGCAGGCGGCCGGACTCGGCATCGGGGCCCTGGTGATGGGCTTCGCGGGCCCCGAGTCGATCAAGGAGATGCGGACCGCGTACGACACGGCGCGGGCGGAGCGCGGCGGTGAACGCTTCGTTTCCTCTGTCGTCAACGACCACTTCTCCGTACTCTGTCCGACGATCGTGCTCGACAACGGCGAGACGGCACGGCGCATCGGCATCCGCGGGCAGCGGTTCTTCGCCCAGTCGATCGGCCACTGGTACGGCGGGGCGGGCATCCCCGACGAGGCCGTGGTCGAGGGCGCCGACGAGGCCGAGGAGATGCGCAGGGCCGCCGAGCAGGTGGAGGCGCGACTGCACGAGCACAGCATTCCGGTACGCCCCAACGCCACGGCCACCTTCAACGCGGACCACGCCTACGGCACCGCGGACGACGCGATTCGCTACGTCGAGCAGCTCCGCGACGCGGGCGCCGACGAGATCATGTGCCTGATCCAGATGGGCACTGTGCCGCAGGAGGCCTGCATGGAGACCATCCGGCAGTGGGGCGAGAAGGTGATCCCGCACTTCCGCGACCAGCCCATACTCGACCAGCCCGCACCCGACCAGCCCGCACCCGACCAGCCCGCACCCGACCAGTCCGTACTCGACCAGGAGGCGACCCGATGACGACCGAGCGTGTGACCGAGGACCGGCTTCCGCCGGACGCACGGCAGTTGGTGGACCTGATCAGCTCCGTCTTCCCGGACCTCGGCGGCACGGTGACCGACGCGGCCGAGGCCCGCCGCATCCTGTCGGCCCAGCCGCGCCCGCCCTGGGAGCCGCCGGAGGTCGGCTCGGTCGAGGACCGCACGATCCCCGGCGCGGACGGCGATCCGGACCTTCCGCTGCGGATCTATCTCCCGGACCCGGCGACGGCGTCCGGGCCCCGGCCGACCGTGCTCTTCCTGCACGGCGGCGGCTGGGTCATCGGGGACCTGGAGAGCCACGACAGCACGGCCCGCGGGCTCTGCCGGGAGGCGGGCGCCGCGGTCGTCGCCGTGGACTACCGGCTCGCGCCCGAGCATCCGTTCCCGGCGGGGATACGGGACGCGTACGCCGCGCTGCGCTGGACCGCCGCGCACATCGCCGAGCTGGGCGGGGACCCGGGCGCCCTGGTCGTGGCCGGGGACAGCGCGGGCGGCAACCTCTCCGCGGTGATCGCGCAGCAGGCCAGGGACGAGGGCGGCCCGGCGATCGCCCTCCAGGTGCTGGTCTACCCGGCGACCGACATGAGCCGCCCGTGGCCCTCCCTACAACGCAACGGCAGCGGGTTCTTCCTGTCCCTGGCGCACATGAAGTGGTTCGGGCAGCAGTACCTCGCGTCCGGCGGTGACCCGGCCGACCCGCGGATCTCCCCGATGCGCGGCGAGCTGTCCGGCCTTCCGCCCGCGCACCTTGTCACGGCGGGCTGCGATCCGCTCTGCGACGAGGGCAGGGCGTACGCGGGGCGGCTGCGTGAGGCCGGGGTCACGGTCACGGAGGCGCACTTCCCGCGGATGTTCCACGGCTTCTTCGGCTTCCCCGAAGCGCTCGCCGACGCCCGCGAGGCCCTGGAGGGAGCGGCCGCCGCGATCGCGGCGACGGCCACCCGCAGGCCTCCGGCGCGGACCGCTCGTACGACTCCAGAAGTGGGGAACGGCAGGAAAAACTCCGGTGAAGCAGGGGGTCACGCAGGATAATTTCCACGGGCTCCACTTGTGGCGGAGAACCTCGCATGCATACGGTGTCTTTACGCGAGGTTCTCCTGTGGAGGAAGTGACATGACGGAAATTCTTGTGCAGCCCGCAACGGAGGGGAAGGTTCCTCCCGGATCCAGGGTGATCGAGCACCCTGCCTGGCCCGTGCTCAAGGATGCCGTGGAGGAGATCAGGCCCTGGCAGTCCGCCGACGGCTCCATCGACTTTGACGCGGACGGCGCCCCGGCCCGCTCCGTGGCCGAGTCGGCCGTGGAGCGCGTCCTGTCGGCCGTCGAGCAGCTCGCCCCGCTGCTGCCGCACGATGCCGCGTACCTCAAGGCGCTCGGCCTGGACCTGCGGCGCTGGGCCGACGGGGGCTTCCGGGTCCCCGACTTCCTGGACTCGCTGCTCGCCTTCCAGCCGGCCGCGCACCGCGAGGACGGACTGCAGCACCTCGTGGTCTTCCCGATGTACACGCAGAACGGCAACCCGGACCGCAACCTCGAAGCGGTCGTCCTCAAGATGGTCTGGCCCGACTGGCTGGCCGACCTGGAGGCCACCCGCTACGACAACCCGCTGTTCTGCGGCATCACCTTCGAGGACTTCACCGCCGGGTACGACACCAACTCCGCGGTGCTCTTCCCCGAGACGATCGCCGTGCGCGAGGCCCCCGAGCGCTTCTCCTGGGGCGGCATCTTCTGCGACCGCGAGGCCGCCCGCTTCCGCCGTGTCACCGAGGCCGCCGTCGACCTCCTCGGGCTCGAACTGCCCACGGACATCCGCGAGATGATCGGCGACCAGGAGCGCTGCAAGGAAGCCTTCGTGCTCTGGGACATGGTCCACGACCGCACCCACAGCCACGGCGACCTGCCCTTCGACCCGTTCATGATCAAGCAGCGCCAGCCGTTCTGGATGTACGGCCTCGAAGAGCTGCGCTGCGACCTCACCGCCTTCAAGGAGGCCGTGAAGCTGGAGTCCGAGGGCAACCGGCACGGCCGCGACGTCCAGTACGCCGTGCTCTTCGACCGGATGTTCCGCTTCCCCGTCACCGGCGACCGCGTCAAGAACTACGACGGCCTCGGCGGCCAGCTGCTCTTCGCGTACCTGCACAAGCACGACGTCGTCCGCTGGACCGACAACACCCTGCACATCGACTGGGACCGCGCCCCGCAGATCACCAACCAGCTCTGCGCCGAGATCGAGGAGCTGTACCGCGCGGGCATCGACCGCCCCAAGCTGGTGCACTGGTTCGCCGCTTACGACCTGGTCTCCACCTATCTCGCCCCGCACCCGGGATCGCGCTGGGCCAAGGGCCCGGACGCCCTGGACACCTCCCTGCCGCCCCGGAAACTCGTCGACGAGGTGCTTGCGGACGAGTTTCCGCTGAGCATGTTCTATGAGGCGCTTTCCAAGAAGCTCAAGGGTGTGATCGCCTCGACCAGGGGGATCACGGCAGCGGACGTCCAGCGGGTCGCCGCGTGAGCCGCCCCGCCGACGCAGAGGTGAGGACCATGACGAACGGAAACGGAAACGGTGTGCTGAACGGTGCTGTGATCGCGGTGGCAGGAGCGGCCGGACCGGCGGGGCGGGCCACCCTGCTGCGCCTGGCCGAGGCGGGCGCCACGGTGGTCGCCTCGGACGCGGACGCCACCCGCCTCGCGGAGGCCGTGGACGCCGCCCGGTACGCGCACGGCGGCGCGACGGTCACCGGCGACACGGTCGACCTGCTCGACCTCGACGCCACCCGCGAATGGGCCGCCCGTACGGAGAAGGAGTTCGGGCGGATCGACGGCCTGGTCCACCTGGTCGGCGGCTGGCGCGGCAGCGCCACCTTCGCCGAGACCGACCTGGCCGACTGGGACGTCCTGCAGAACCTCCTGATCCGGACCGTCCAGCACACCTCGCTCGCCTTCGAGGACGGCCTGCGCCGCAGCGACCGCGGGCGGTACCTCCTGGTCAGCGCCGCCGGCGCGAGCAAGCCGACGGCCGGGAACGCCGCGTACGCCGCGTCCAAGGCGGCCGCCGAGGCCTGGACGCTCGCCCTCGGTGACGCCTTCCGCAAGACGGCCAAGGCGGACGGCGCCGCACTGTCCTCAGCAGCGGTCATCCTGGTGGTGAAGGCGCTGGTGCACGAGGCCATGCGGGCCGAGCGCCCCAACGCGAAGTTCGCGGGCTTCACCGACGTGACGGAGCTGGCCGAGGCCATCGCCGGCATGTGGGAGCGGCCCGCCGAGGAAGTGAACGGAACCCGCCAGTGGCTCACCGAGAAGCCGTGAACCCTCCGAACCCGCCCAAGACGGACGCACGACGCCATCACGACCCGGAAGTACGAGGCTTCGCCAGCGACAACTACGCCGGGGCGCACCCCGAGATACTCGCGGCCCTCGCCCTCGCCAACGGCGGCCACCAGATCGCCTACGGCGAGGACGACTACACCGCCCACCTCCAGCAGGTGATCCGCGGCCACTTCGGCGCGAGCGCGGAGGCCTTCCCGGTCTTCAACGGAACGGGCGCCAACGTCACGGCACTTCAGGCGCTCACCGACCGCTGGGGCGCGGTGATCTGCGCCGACACCGCGCACATCCACGTCGACGAGTGCGGCGCCCCCGAGCGGGTCGGCGGCCTCAAGCTGCTCACCGTACCCACGCCGGACGGCAAGCTCACCCCCGAGCTGATCGACCGGGAGGCGTACGGCTGGGACGACGAGCACCGCGCGATGCCGCAGGTCGTCTCGATCACGCAGAACACCGAACTGGGCACCGTCTACACGCCCGAGGAGGTCCGCGCGATCTGCGAGCACGCGCACGCGCACGGCATGAAGGTGCACCTGGACGGCTCCCGCATCGCCAATGCGGCCGCCTCCCTCGACGTACCGATGCGCACCTTCACCAACCGCGCGGGCGTCGACGTCCTCTCGCTCGGCGGCACCAAGAACGGCGCGCTGTTCGGCGAGGCCGTGGTCGTCCTGAATCCGGACGCGGTGAGCCACATGAAGCATCTGCGCAAGCTGTCCATGCAGCTGGCGTCCAAGATGCGGTTCGTGTCCGTGCAGTTGGAGGCGCTGCTCGCCAAGGACCTGTGGCTGCGCAACGCCCGGCACGCCAACGAGATGGCCCAGCGCCTCGCCGAGGGCGTCCGCGCCGTCGACGGAGTGGAGATCCTCCACCCCGTGCAGGCCAACGCGGTCTTCGCGCGCCTCCCCAATGCCGTGAGCGAGCGCCTGCAGCAGCGCTACCGCTTCTACTTCTGGGACGAGGCCGCCGGCGACGTCCGCTGGATGTGCTCCTTCGACACCACCGCGGACGACGTGGACTCCTTCGTGGCGGCGCTCAAGGAGGAGATGGCTGCGCGCTGAGTTTCGTATAGGTATGCGGTCGGCCGTAAAAGTCATTGACTTGCGGTCGGCCGCTTCCGTACGTTCAGGGCTCATGGAACTCATCCAGGAAAACCCTCAACTCGCGGCTTATCTAGCCGAAGGCGAGGCGGTGGATCACGGCCACCCGTCGATTCGGAGGGAGGTCGAACGCCTCGGGGTCGAAGCTCCCGATGCATACATATACGCCCGCGCCGCCTACGAGTTCGTGCGGGACGCCGTGCCGCACTCGCAGGACTCCGGCGATCTGCGGGTCACCTGGCGCGCCTCGGACGTGCTGGCGCTCCGCACCGGCATCTGCCACGCCAAGGCGCACCTCGCCGCGGCCCTGCTGCGCGCCGCCGGCATCCCCACGGCCCTCTGTTACCAGCGCCTGACCCTCGGCGACGGGCCGGCGGAGGGGTGCGCCGTGCACGGCCTGATCGCGGTGTGGCTCGACGGCGCCTGGCGCCACCAGGACGTACGCGGCAACAAGCCCGGCGTGGACGCGCGGTTCTCCCTGGGCGGGGAGCGGCTGGCCTGGATCCCGCGGAAGGAGTTCAGCGAGCTGGACTATCCAGTACTCTATGGTGAACCATGCGCGGCGGTCCTCGACGCCCTCAAGGCAGCCCCCGACCGTCCGACGCTGTGGAAGTCGCTCCCCGACGCACTGTGACCGCTTCGACAACCGCTTCGACAACCGCTTCGGCAACCGCTTCGACCCAAGGCCCGGCATGACACTCGAACTCACCGTCGCGGACGACGTCCGCACCCTCGTCCCTGGCTTCACCCACCTCGCCGTCGAGGCCCACGGACTCGTCAACGGCCCCAGTACGGACGCCAGTTCGGCCCTCCTCGACGACGCCGCGCACCGCCTCGCCGAACGCCTGGACGGCCGCGCGCCGCACGAGGATCCGCACATGGCCGCCTGGCGCGCCGCGTACACCGCGTTCGGCGCCAAGCCCTCGCGCACCCGCAACTCCGCCGAGGCCCTGGCCAAGCGCGCCCTCGCGGACGGCGGGCTGCCGCGCATCAACGTCCTGGTCGACGTCTACAACGCGATCAGCGTGGCCCACCTGATCCCCGTGGGCGGCGAGGACCTGGACCGTATCCAGGGTGGCATGCGGCTCGTCCGCGCCACCGGCGAGGAGGAGTTCGTGACGACGGCGGCGGGCGAGCCGGCCGTCGAGCACCCGGACGCGGGCGAGGTCGTCTGGTGCGACGGGGCGGGCGTCACCTGCCGCCGCTGGAACTGGCGCCAGGGCCCGCGCACGCGGCTCACGGAGGAGTCGACGAGCGCGCTGTTCCTGCTGGAGTCGCTGGCTCCGATGCCGCAGGCCGAGCTGGAGCGGGCGGGTGCCGAACTCGCGGAACTGATCGAGAAGTTCAGCCCCGGGGCGCGGGTGGACCTGCGCGCGCCGGAGTAGGCCGAGTCGGAGGGGAAGGAGCCTGCGCCCCGCGCTACTTCACCGGCTCCGGAGCCGTCCCCCCGAGATGCGCCGGCACCCACCACGTGTCGTCCGCCCCCTTGGGACGCACGGGATAGGCGCGCTGGGCGGCTTCGAGGAGTTCCTGCACCCGCCCGCGCAGCCGCCGAGTGATCGCCCCCGCGTACTGCTCACGCGGCGCCTCCACCGCCTCGCCCACCCGGATCGTCACCGGGATGTGGCTGCGCTTGAAGTTCCGCGGCCGGCCCTTGGTCCACAGCCGCTGCGTGCCGTACAGCGCCACCGGGATCAGCGGGACCCCGGCCTCCTGCGCCATCCGCGCGGCACCGGACTTGAAGCTCTTCAGGGTGAACGACGGGGAGATCGTCGCCTCCGGGAAGACCCCCACGATCTCCCCGGAGCGCAACGAGTCGAGCGCGTGCGCGTACGCCGCCTCGCCCTGGTTGCGGTCCACCGGAATGTGCTTCATGCCGCGCATCAGCGGACCGGAGACCTTGTGCCGGAAGACCGAGTCCTTGGCCATGAACCGCACCAGACGCTTCTGCGGTCGTGCCGCGAGCCCCGCGAAGATGAAGTCCATGTAGCTGATGTGGTTGCTCACCAGGACCGCGCCACCGGTGTGCGGAATGTTCTCCGCACCCTTCAGGTCGATCTTCAGGTCCAGCGCTTTGAACATGGTGAGCGCGGCGCCGATGACCGGACGGTAGACGAGTTCTGCCATGGGGGCGGATCGACCCTTCTGTGCGCCTGGGACGGGTCTCCCCGGCGGGTAAGTTACGGGCCCGTAGGTTTAGGGCGCTGGGCAGATCGTGCCCCATCGGCGGCCGAGTAGCCACCCCTCACGGCGGTGAGCAGGGAGATTGCGGGGAGATTCTCGTCACGTACGCCCGTTTCGCAAGGCCGGATCCGGCCACGGGAATGCCCGCGGCTACGGAAACGCTGCACGTGGTGACGGCAGGACGGCAGGACGGCAGGACGGCAGCGTCCGCCCCGGCCCGTCGGACGCGGACAGAACCGATCAGCAGCGAAGCGGGAGGCTCACAGTGCACGACGGCGAACGGATGCTCGGCAAGCGGGAGTTGGGCGCCGCCCTCGGCGAGCGCGCCACCCTCGTGCAGTTCTCCACCGCCTTCTGCCAGCCCTGCCGGGCCACCCGCCGCACCCTCGCCGAGGTGACCCGGCTCGTCCCCGGCATCGCCCACATCGAGATCGACGCCGAGCAACACCTCCCACTCGTGCGCGACCTGGACATCCTGCGCACGCCCACCGTCCTCGTCCTCGACGCCCGGGGCCGGCTGGTGCGCCGCGCCGCCGGGCAGCCGCGCAAGGCGGACGTCATCGCCGCGCTCGGCGACGCGGTCTGACCTCCGAGGCGCCGTCGTGAGCCTGCTCCCATATCCCGGTACGCACTTGACTGCACCCCGCAACCATCGTCAGCCTGACTCCATGTCGCAGGAAATCCTTCTGTACGAGCGGGTCCACGTGGACCTCGGCCGCCACGCGAGCGCGCGCTGTCCGGGCCGCTGAGCAGCCACGGACACCGTTCACCCCGGCAGAAGGACAACTCCATGACGGCCTCGCCCGACCTCCGCACCCCGCAGCTCGCCTCACCCGACCTCCTGCGCTCCGTCTTCCGGCAGCACGCGGCAGGCGTCGCGGTGATCACCGCGAGCGGGCCCGCCGGACCCGTGGGCTTCACCGCCACCTCCCTCAGCTCGGCCGCCGCCGAGCCGCCCCTCGTCTCGTTCGGCATCGGCACCGGCTCCTCCAGCTGGCCCGTGATCGCCGAGGCCGAGTACGTCGGCGTGCACATACTCGGCGAGCACCAGCAGGACCTCGCCGCGACCTTCGCGCGCAGCGGCGCCGACCGCTTCGGCCCGCCCACCCGCTGGCACGAGGGCCCCGAGGGCGTGCCGGTCCTGGACGACGTGCTGGCCTGGCTGGTCTGCCGGATCGTGGCCCGGGTGCCCGCGGGCGACCACCGCCTGGTGCTCGGCCAGGTCGTCCTCGGCGACCCCGCCGGAGTCGGCCGCCCGCTCCTGTACCACCAGGGCCGTTTCACCGCGCTGCGCGACTGATCGTGCGGCCGCGCGGCGTTGGCAACGTCACAGTGCTGAGCGCTTGCTTAATGGGCAGGTAGTGGATGTACTAGCAAGTAACATTTCGATCGGAGCGCGGGTCGCCCCGACCGGGATCCGCCTCTTCAGGCGCCTATGCTGCCAGTAATAAGGCAGCAGCCCAGAAATGACGATGCAGTAGGAGAGCCGGCGTGAGCTTGAGGATC
>NZ_JASCIR010000064.1 GCF_029968095.1 Streptomyces solicavernae
CCGGCCCCCCCCCGCGGGGTGCTCACGCGGCGGCCGGCAGCCGTTCCCCGAGCAGCAGGCCGGCGAGGCGGTCCTTCAGTACGGAGATGTCCTCGCAGTCGCCGCCCGCGCGCTCGGCGATGTGCGCGCGGTACAGCTCGGTCAGCTCCTGGTCGCTCACCGCGATCTGCAGCTCGTCGAGGATGTGCCGCAGCACGGCCCGCCCCGAGTGCCGCCCGATCAGCAGGGAGCGCTCACGGCCGAACCGGGCGGGCTCCACGTACTCGTACGTCGCCGGGTTGCGCAGCATGCCCTGCTGGTGGATGCCGGCCGCGGTGCCGAAGGCGTACGTCCCGAAGATCGCCTTGTTGCGGGGCTCCTCCAGGCCGATCATCTCGCGCATCGCCGTGTACGCCGCGTACATCGCGGACACGTCGATGTCCGTGTGCATCGAGAGGATCCGGCCCTTGTACGAGAGCAGCGCGGCCAGCTCCTCCAGCGGGGTGTTGCCGGCGCGTTCGCCGATGCCGCCGAGCGTCGCCTGCACCTCGTCCGCCCCGGCCTCAAGGCCCGCGACCGCGTTGGCGAGGGAGAGCCCGAAGTCGTCGTGGCAGTGTGTGGAGATGCGCACCGCGTCGGGCAGCCAGTCGCGGAACCTGCCGATCAGGGCGGCGTACTCCTGCGGCAGGTTGCAGCCGGAGGTGTCGGCGACCGCGAAACAGGTGGCCCCGGCCTCGACGGCGCCGAGCGCGATCGCGCGCAGCAGTTCGTCCTCGCCGCGGCTGGCGTCCTCGATGCCGACCGACACGGCCTCGACGCCGAGGGCGCGGGCGTGGGCGACGGTGTCGGCGACCTCGTCCACGGCCTGCTGCCGGCTGATGCCGCGCTTGTGCAGCAGGTGCATGTCGCTGCCGGTGGCCATGATCTGCACCTGGTGGCGGTCGGTGCCGCCGGCGGCGACGGCGGTGTCCACGTCGGCGCGCACGGCCCGGCAGAACGTGGTGAACCGCGCCGACGTCATGTTCCGGGAAATGAGCCGGGTGGCCTCGAACTCGCTGGGCGACGAGGCCGGAAATCCGGCTTCTATGAAGTCGGCACCGAGCGCTTCAATGCGCAGCGCCATGTCGAGTTTCTGATGCGGATTCATGGCGTTCGCGGGGGCCTGTTCGCCGTCCCGGAGTGTGGTGTCGAAAATGGATATCCGTCGTGAACCGGCCGTCGGTGTCATCGGGTTCCTTTCCTTGGCCGAAGCTCCTCATGGACCTCAACAGCGCGCACACTAGGTCGCGTCGAGGGGCTGCCACGCCCTGCCCGGCTGGCCGGTCAGGGCCATGACCCGCATGGGTCGAGTGCGGCGGCGGATCTTCCGGAAAGCTGTTTCTTGAATTACTGATACGTCGGCCGGTGGCCGCTCGGGGACACGGCACCGCTGGGTCACCTCCACCTGTTGCCCAAAGGTGGAGAGGGAATGGAAGGATTTCCTGGAAAGCGCGGCCACCGCCGCACACCGGCCATTTCACGAAGAGGAAAAAAATCATGCTCCCGCCCGTCGCCGCCACCACCGCCATCCCCGCCAAGCTCGTCCGCGTCTGCGCCCTCGCGTTCGCCGCCACCGCCCTGGCAGGCTCTGCCGCCCTCGTGAGCGACACCTCCCCGGCCGGGATACGGACGACGGCCACCGTCCCGGCCTCCGAGGACGACCTGATCTGGGGCTGAGGGAACGAGGCAGCGGCACCGGCGGCGGACCTACCCCCACAGCGAAGGCGCGGGCGGGGCCAACACTCCGTCCGTGTCCTTCTGTCCGGCAGGCGGGCAAGGCGGGTCGCCCGCGGTCCGCAGCCACTGCGAGAAGTTCACCCGGTCCGCGCCGGCGGCGGCATGCAGCACGGCCGCCCAGGAGCGCGGGGTCGCAGGCGGCGCGCCGAGCAGCACGGACAGGCCCCGCTGGTCCGCCTGCCGCATGAGGTCCAGGGCCGCGGTGAGCCCGCCCACGGCGTCCGGCTTGAGGTTGATGCCGTCGTACCGCGAGGCGAGCCGGCCGAGGTCGCCGCTCTCCCCGTACGCCAGGTCGGCGATGATCGGGAACGGGCGGCGCAGCGCCGCGAGGGCGGCCGACTCCACCTCGGGCAGGGGCTGTTCGAGCAGCCGCACCCCGTGTGCCTGGAGCACCGGAAGCATGGTGTGCAGCCGGTCCACGCCCCAGGACCCGCCCGCGTCCGCCATCAGCCAGGCGTCGGGACGGTGCCGGCGCACGGCGTGGAGCCGGGCCAGATCGTCCTCGACGGTTCCCTCGCCGAGCATCAGCTTGAGGGCGGCGAAGGTCTGACTGTGCCTCAACTCCTCCTCCAGACCGGGCTGTTCGCCACGGGGCAGGGTGAGCACGGCCGGCACCGGGCGGGGCGGCGGCACGCCGAGCAGCTCCCAGACGCGCTGTCCGCTGCGCTTGGCGAGCAGGTCCCACAGGGCGGCGTCGAGTGCGCTGCGCAGCGGTCCCGGCGGCAGCAGCCCGGCCAGGTCGACGGGGCTGATCATCCGCTCCAGGCGGTCCCGGGCGCCCCCGAGCTGGGCGCGTACGACGTCGGGGGCGTGGGCGTCGAGGAAGGGCAGGAGGGTCGCGTCGCCGTGTCCGGTGCTGCCGGCGTTGCGCAGGGTCACGCGGAGCACGGACCAGTTCCGGGCGCCGTCGGCGGGCGGGCCGTGGGGCGGCTCGGCGGGGAGGACGGCACACTGCACCCGCATCGGTGTCCCCGTCAGGGACTTGAGGAACGCGGGGTCGAACACGAGGGGCTCCAGACTCGCTGCCGTGCGGCACTCGCCGCCGTGCGGCACTAACCGCCGTGCGGCACTCGCTGCCGTGCGGCACTCGCTGCCGTGCGGCCGAGCCCTCATCGTCGCCGGGGCGCGCGGCCCGCCACCAGACGGGTGACGCGGCACTCTGCGCCCTGGCCGCAAGCGGACAGCCCCGCCGGGCGCGCCGGACCGTGACCGCACACCGGCGGCCGGCGCCACGCCGACGCCACCGCGGCCGGCGTACGGGAGCCCCCTCGGGTCAGTCGAGCAGCCCGAGGCGCGCCGCAGTGATCCCCGCCTGGAAGCGGCTCTCCACGCCGAGCCGGGCCATCAGATCCGCCATCACCCTGCGCAACGTCCGTACGGACACGCCGAGTTCGCGGGCGATGGCCTCGTCCTTGCGGCCGGTGGACATCAGCCGCAGCACCCACAGCTGCTGGGAGCTGAGCTCGGATTCCTGGCCCGGCTCCGCGGCCTCCAGCGGGGCCGCCGAGGCCCAGCACATCTCGAAGACCTTGACGAGGAGGGCGGTGACGGCCTCGCCGCGCAGCACCATCATGGCCTTGGAGGAGTTGGTGTGCAGTGCGGGCACCAGGGCCTGCACCCGGTCGACGAGGATGAAGCGGAACGGCACGATCGTGGCGATCCGTACCTGTGCGCCGGCGTTCCGCAGCTCCTGCAGATGTGTCATCGAGTGGATGATCCGCGTCATCGGCCGGAGGTGGATGCTCCGCATCGTGACCCCGCGGTTCAGGACCTGCACGTCGCGCCGCAGCCCCTCGGCGAGCATGTCGGGGGCCATCACGGGCCCGGGGTGCATGCTGAGGATCTCCGAGGTCGCGATGTCGGCGGTGTCGCTCAGCACCCGCGCGATCTTCTCGGGGCTGGTGACCACTTCCCCGCTCAGCCCGTGGGAGCGCGCGGTGTGCAGCGGCAGGAACACCTCGCGCATCGCGTCGATCTGCTCGCGGGTACGGCGGATGTGCTCGGTGAGCCGGGACGCGGCCTCCTCCTCGGCGGTGAGCAGACGCAGCAGCGCCGCCTCCGGCGCGGTGGCCTTGGCGGTCAGCCCGCTGTCCGGCGAGCCGCCGTCCGAGGACTCGATGAGCAGGCCGAGCCCGATCAGTTCGCTGCGGGCCCGCTCGATCTCGCCGACGGTGGTGTCGAGTTGTTCGCAGGCGCTGCGCACCGTCCAGTCGCTGCGCGACGAGGCGTACTCGAAGAGCCGCAGGGCCTGCGGCCCGATGGTCGCTGCGCTCATGTCGTCCGTTGCCTTTCCCTGACGGATCGATGGGGTCGTACGGAGCCGCGGGGGCACCTCTGCCACCTCAGCCACCTCAGCCACCTCTGCCACCTCTGCCACCTCTGCCACCTCAGCCGCCTCAGCCGCCTCAGCCGCCCGGACCGAACAGCCCCCCAGAGGCCGTTGAGCCGTGCGTGGCTGCCGATGCCGTTCTCCGTGCCCGGCCGCACTCCGGCGAAGATCGCGGTCGTGACCAGGTCGGCGAGGGCCACCGGCCCGAACGCCGCGGCCGGTCCGGCCTCCTGCTGGGCCCGGCGGGCCAGTTCGGTGAGGCGGTCGGAGACCAGGGCGACCAGGTCCCGTTCCCGGGACCCGCGCCGGCCGTCCGAGGCGAGCCGTACGGCGGCCCTGAAAACGGTGTCGTCGTCCATGAGGCGCGCCAGCTGCGCGGCCAGGCGGCGCAGTTCGCACACCGGGTCGGACGGCCGTGCGGGCCGCTGCGCGCTCAGGGCGTCCCAGTGCGACGCGGCCTCGTCGGCCACGGCCCGGGCCAGTTCCGCCTTGGAGGCGAAGTGTCCGTACAGGGCGCCCTTGGTCATACCGATCCGGTCCACCACGGTCTTGAGCCGCGCGCCGGAGTACCCGCGCGCGGCGAACTCCTCGGCCGCGGCGAGCAGGAGCAGTCGTCTGGTCCGAACCGACCGCTGCTGGCTCATCGGCGATGTCTCGCATCCGGTCCGTCTCTCCTGTCCGGTGAGAACCCCATGACAACAAAATACCCTCCCGAAGGTATTTTTCTTGGCCGTACGCATGGCCCCTACCGGCCAGGGGCCGACGGGGGCCGTACGTACCAACTCGCCCGCGCCTCAGCCCACTTGCGCCGGCACCGCACCTCTCGGGAGCGGCCCGGTCTCCGTCCCGGCCCGCGGCCAGCCCTCCGCCGCGGCGCGGGCGGCGAGGACCGGGTCGTCGCCCACGACCACCGGATGCCCCACCGCCGTCAGCAACGGCAGGTCGGTGCTGTGGTCCGCGTAGGCGAAGCAGTCCCGCGGCCGCGCGCCGAGGCGCACGGCCAGTGCGGTCGCGGCCGTCCGCTTGGCGTCCCCGAGCCGGGGCCGGCGCACCTCGCCGGTGAGCACTCCGGCGGCGTCGGTGACCACCTCGGTGGCGAGCACGTGCCGCACCCCGAGCTCCTCGGCGAGCGGCCGTACGAGCATCTCCCCCGCACCGGTGACCAGGGCCACCTCGTGGCCCGAGCTCCGGTGCCGCAGCAGGGCCTCGACCGACTCGGTCAGGCACACCCGCGGCCCGCGGCGGAACTCCTCGTACCAGCTGCGTGCGGCGCTCTCCAGCTGGACCAGGGGGACGCCGGCGAAGGCCCTGAAGTAGGCGCGGTTCAGCGTCTCGCGGTCCGCGCCCGTGCTGCGCGGGGTGGGCAGGGCGCGGCCGCGCCGGGCGGCCCGCGCCGCCCAGAAGTGCCAGAAGCTGAGCATGCTCTTCCCGGCGAGCAGCGTCTCGTCCACGTCGAAGAAGGCGATCCGTCGGTTCACCGGCGGGCTCCCGCCCGCGCACGCGCGGCGAGGGTGGCGCCCGCGTAACTCGCCGCCGCCGTCGCGAAGTTGAGGGTGCCGTGGGTGCTCGCCGCGGTGATGTCCCGCCAGGCGCGCTGCAGCGGGTCGCCCTCGTCGAGGGCGCCCGGTCCCGCGGACCGGAACAGCTCGTTGGCGGCCGAGACGCACAGCTCGACGGCCACGGCCACGTCGCGCTGGTTCTCGGCGACGAGGACGGGGGTGACGGGCGCGTGGTCGGCGCGCTGGGCGGCCCGTTCGAGGAGCAGCCGGGCGGCCTGGACGTGCGCCGCGGTCCTGGCGAGCACCTGTTGCTGTGCGGGCTGTTCGGCGGCGCTGCTGCCGTCCGGGCGGACGCGCTCGGACTGCCGGTCCCACCAGGTCCGCAGCGCGCCCTCCGCGGCCCCGAGCACCGGCGCCGCGAAGATCAGCGAGGCCACCAGCGGGAACGGCACCGTGTGGCAGCGCGCCGCGTGGGGCTTGGCGCGGCCCAGGTCGCGCAGGGTGAAGGTGAGGTGCTCGGGCACGCGGACGTCGGCCTCGACGGTGTTGCTCCCGGTGCCGCGCAGGCCCACGGGACGCCAGGTGTCGATCACCTTCACGTCGGAGCGCCGCACCGCGAAGACACGGTGCTCCGGTGCGGGCTGCGCACCGCCGTCGGCCACCGGCGCCCAGGCGGCGAGCAGCACCCACCCGGCCTGGTCGGCCCCGCTGGCCATGGCCCACTCGCCGGTGAGGCGCCAACCGCCCCTCGTA
The DNA here is from genome assembly GCF_029968095.1 of Streptomyces solicavernae. Taxonomy (GTDB): domain Bacteria; phylum Actinomycetota; class Actinomycetes; order Streptomycetales; family Streptomycetaceae; genus Streptomyces; species Streptomyces solicavernae. Next base: position 6,337 of record NZ_JASCIR010000064.1, read on the forward strand.
CGCCGGGCGTTTCCCTGCGGGGGTACGACGGAGGCGGCCACGCAGACGTCGGGGCCGCTCCCCCACAGCTCCTGCTGACCGGCCTCGGGAAGATAGGAGGCGAGCCTGCCGTGCGCGGCGTAGAGCGCGCCGCACCACGCGGTGGACGCGCAGGTCTCGGCCACCACGGAGACCGCGTCCAGGAGCGCGGTGAACGTACCCGCGCAGCCGCCCCGGGCTTCGGGCACGAAGTGCCGGGTGAAGCCGGCGGCGACCAGCGAGTCGGCGAGCCGGTCGGTGAGCCGGCAGGACTCGTCGAGCAGCGCCCGGTCCTGACGGGCCGTCTCCAGGACGGGTTCCAGGTCGCTCAGCATGCGGCGGCCCCCGCCTCGGCCGCCATGGCCGCGAGCGGGGACGCCGGGCGGCCGGCCACCCGGGCCGTGGCGAGGGCGCGTTCGCCCTGCCGTGCGGTGGCCAGGTAGGCGTGGTCCCCGACCGGCTCTGCGGACACCGTGACGGGCTGGTCGAGTTCACCGAACGAGGCGAACGTCGTGTGCATGGCCCGCGGCTCCCAGCCCTCGGGGGCTCCCTTCGCCGCCTCGACGAGGACGGCCTGCCGGAAGGCCTCGACGATCACCATGCCGGGCACGTGGTCGCTCTCGTGGTCGAAGAGCGCGGGGTGTCCGGTGTCCGTCCGCAGGCGCCGGGCCCCGGACCGCTCGGGGCAGTCGGCGATGAGCACGGCGTCCTCCCGGTCGCGCCCGACGGCCTCGGGGCTCAGCGGCACTGGGTCGGCGGGCGGCGCCGTGAAGTCGGCGAGCGAGGGCACGCCCGCGCAGCGGTGGCGTACGACGGCGTAGTGCCGGGGCGCGAGCGCCTGCCAGGACATGCCGGCCCGGCCCACAAGGCGGCCCCCGACGCGGAGTTCGGCCTCGGACGTCAGCTTGAAGCGGTCCGGCTTGCCCGGCTCGCGCCGGACGGTGATGTCGAGGACGGCGTCGGAGCCGTTGCCGTGGTCGCGGATCGGCGCGCTGAGGTCGTACTCGAAGCTGTGCAGGACGAACGCATGGTCCATGGGTACGTCGTGGTGGCGGTGCGAGAGATAGATGCCGGCCTGCCGCATCGTCTCCACGACGATCAGCGGGTCACGGGTGCCGTCGGCGGAGCGGCCGTGCAGCAGGTGGTCGTGCGGCCAGCGCATCCAGACCGCGAAGCGGTCGTCCGCCAGCGGCTGCGCGGCCGAGAGCAGCACCTCCCGGTCGGCGGCCTTGTGTACCAGAGTGCGCGGAACATGTGCATCGGCATGGTGCCCGGCTGCCTTGTGGGCGTCGGACTCTATGGCGGCGTCGTACATGGGTATCCCCTCCCTGGACAACGGAGCCGTGCGGCCCGGTCCCTGTGACTCCCCTGAGGGCCCGGCCGTTCGGCGCGGTCGAAAATATACCTACGGGAAGGTATATTGCAATGGGGTCCGTCGAGCGCCCAACTGCTTTGCGGCAGGCGGAACTTGACGGGCGGAAAGTCAGGGGGGCGAAAGATGAAGGCGAGTGCGACATGACGCAGAGCAAGAGCCGGGCCTCCTTCCCGATGCCCGAACCCAGGACGGGCGACGAGCCGAGGACGGGACGGATTCCCGAACGCCAGCAGGAGCGGGCGGTGCAGACGCGCCTGCAGATCCTGGACGCGGCGGCCGAACTCTTCGACCGCAACGGCTACTCGGGCACATCCGTGCAGAACGTCGCCGACCAGGTCGGCATGACCAAGGGTGCGGTCTACTTCCACTTCCCCACCAAGGAAGCCCTCACCATTTCGGTGGTCGACGCCCACTACCACCGCTGGCCGCTGCTCCTGGAAGCCGTACAGGCCAAGGGACTCGGCCCGCTCGACACCCTGGTGGAGCTGCTCGACCAGACCGCGGCGGCCTTCCGCGACGACGTGATAGTGCAGGGCGGGGCCCGGCTCCAGATGGAACAGCCGCTCCCGGAGGGCGCGTTGCCCTTGCCCTACATCGGCTGGATCGACCTGCTCGAACAGCTCCTCACGGAGGCCGAGGAGGCGGGCGAGCTCCGCGCGGGCGTCTCCCCCTCGGCGGCCGCGCACACCCTGGTCGCCGCCTTCTTCGGCGCCCAGCACATCTCGGCCCGCCTCGGCCGCCGCCAGGACCTCACGAAGCGGTGGGGCGAGGCCCGCGAGCTGATGCTGTACGCGCTGCGGGCCTGAGGCGGGGCCCCACCGGCGCTCACCGGCCGCCCCCGGTTTGCCATACCGGCAAGGTTTCTTGCCGTCCCGGGGGCGGTGGCGCAGCCTGGTCCGCACACGAGCCGACACCACCGGGAGGCTGCACGATGACTGTTCGCGAAGAGGGCGGGAACGGACCGGACTCGGGTGAGGGCGCGCCGGTGAACGACCGCGTGCGTCTCGTACGGGCCGGTGAGCTGGACGGCAACGCGGCGATCAGCGGCGGCACGGTCGGCTCGAAGCGGCTCTGGATGGGCAGGGTGGAGAACCCGCCGCTGAGCTCGACGGACAACCACCATCACGGCGATTCGGAGGCGGGGATCTTCGTGGTCAGCGGCCACCCCGTCTTCGTCTACCACGACGGGACCCGGGAGGTACGGCTCGCCGGCAACCCGGGCGACTTCTTCCACGTACCGCCGTTCGTCCCGCACCGCGAGGAGAACCCGGACCCGGACGAGCCGGCGGTCGTCGTGATCGCCCGGACCACTCAGGAGCCGGTCAAGGTGCCGGTCCCCGAGCTGTACCGCCGGGACGGCCACGCGGACGCCGGCTGAGCGGACGCCGTTCGAGCGGACGCGTTCGAGCGGACGCGTTCGAGCGGGCGGCGGCTGAGCGGACCCCGGCTGACCGGACGCCTGCCGGGCGGCGAGCTGCCGGGTCAGCTCGGCGCGGACTCCCGTGCCCAGGACGCCACATCGGTGGTCGTCGCGTTGCCGCCGCAGATCACCAGGCCGAGGCGGGCGTCCGGGCCGACGCGGTCCAGGACGCGGCGGGCCGCGGGGAGCACACAGCCCGCGGCGGGTTCGGTCCAGAGCTTGGCGTGCTCGGCGAGGTCGAGGACGCCCTGCACGGCTTCGGCGTCGGTGACGGAGAGGACGTCGGTGACGAGCGCGGAGACGTGCTCGTACGTGAGCTGCGAGGCGCTGGGGGCGCTGAGCGTCGTAACGATCGAGGAGAGCGCGACGGGCACCGGGCCGCCGGCGGCGAGCGCGGCCGTCATGGCCTGTGCGCCCTCGGTCTCCACACCCCACACCCGGATGCCGGGGCGCAGGGCGTGCAGGGCGGTGGCGACGCCGGAGATCAGCCCGCCGCCGCCGATGCTGACCACCACATCCGTCAACTCGCCCGCGTCCTGGCCGAGTTCGAGGCCGACGGTGCCCTGGGCGGCGATGACGACCGGGTCGTCGAAGGGGTGCACGAGGGTGAGGCCCTTGGTGCGGAGTTCGTCCACGAGGGCGAAGGCGCCGTCCATGCTGTCGGCGAGGACGACGTGCGCCCCGGCGGCCTCGGCGGTCTCCACGGCGCGGCGGGGCGCGCTGCGGGGCATGACGACGGTCGCCTCGATGCCGAGGGCGCCGGCCATGACGGCGGTGGCGATGCCGTGGTTGCCGCCGCTGACGGCCACCACTCCGGCGGCGCGCTCCGCGTCGGTGAGCGAGAGCAGCTTGGCGGTGGCGCCGCGCGACTTGAAGGAGCCGGTGCGCTGCAGGAGTTCGAGCTTGGCCGTGACGGGGACGCCGAGGAGTTCGGTCAGTCCCGGGCTGGCCACGGTGGGCGTGCGCAGCACGTGTCCGGTGATGCGTGCGGCCGTGGCCTCCACGTCCGCAAGGGTGATCAGCACCGGGGGCCTCCGTTCGTTGCGGGTGCGGGTGCCCTCAGTGGATCACAGGACGGGCGGGGAGGCGGTGTCCGGCGGGAGTCAGGTGAGGACGAGCAGGGCGGCGAGGGCCGGGCCGAGGGCACTGCCCATCTGGAAGCAGAGGACGAACAGGCCGATGGCTGCGGGGCGTTGGGGTTCGGGGGCGGACTGGGCTGCGTACAGGGCGAGTACCGCGTTGGCGCCGGTGGACGTGAAGATCGCGGCGGTGGTGGCGAGGAGCAGCAGCGGAGCCGAGGCGGCGAGGGCCGCGGTGAGGGCGGCGAGTGCGCTACTGGCCCGCCGCCCCGGCACCCGCTTCCGCCCCCGCGTCCGCCCCCGCGTCGCTCTTCGCCAGTTCCGTCAGGCGGGACACGAGGAGTTCGCTCTCCTCGGGGTGGGTGCGGATGCCGAACACGTCCGCCAGGAGTGCCGGGGCCTCGTGCGGGCGGACGGTGTCCGTCACGCGGGGGCGGCCGGGGCGTTCCGTGGTCCAGGTGAGTGCGTCCAGGGTGTCGTACCGGTCGGTGCGCAGCCGCTGGACGAAGGGGCGGGTGACGAACGGGGAGCGCGGGTGGGAGGCCACGAAGTGGTTCGCCACCGTGTAGTCGATCGGGTACTGCGGGGTTTCGGTGAAGACCTGCCGCACGGTCCAGCCCGCCGGGCCCTCCGGGTCGGCCGGTCCCTCCGGGTCGGGCGGGCCCTCCGGGTCGGCCGGTTCCGTCGGCCCGTCGGCGCGTTGGTGGACCGCCCAGCCCGGTGCGCCGTGGGTGATGTTCTGCCACCTCAGGAGGTACGGCCACGGTCCCGAGTCGCTGCGGGCGCCGCCCTTCAGCTCGATGGGCTCCAGCGGGCTGGCGCCGTAACCGACGTCGGCCAGCCAGCGCGTGCCGTCCAGGTCGACGAGCAGCATGCCGTGGGTCGCCGGGCGGGGTGATGT
>NZ_JASCIR010000065.1 GCF_029968095.1 Streptomyces solicavernae
CAAGGGTCTCGACGTGCACGGCTGGGAGGGCGATGCGGGGGAGGCCTTTCGGGCGGAGTTCGCGCCCCAGCCGAAGTTCTGGACCCAGGCCGCAGACGCTTGCGAAGCAGCGGCGAAGTCACTGGTGGCGTACGCCTCGACAGTGCAGTGGGCGCAGGGCGAGGCCAGGGAAGCCATCGAGCTGTACAAGAGAGCCAGGGCGGCCTCAGACAAGGCAGTCAAGGACTACAACGACACAGTCGACACCTGGAACCGAAAGAACGAGGCAGGACAGGACCCTGGCCCGAAGCCTCCACCGTTCCAGGACCCCGGCAAGGCCGGCCTTGAGCAGGCGCAACACCTGGTGAGCGAGGGCCGCCACCAGCGTGACGATGCGGCCCGTCGTGTGAGCGATGCTGTCAAGCAGTTGGCGGAGCAGGCTCCAGAGCCGCCCGGGGGCTTGGAGCTGGCCGGTTCGGTGCTCCGTGACATGGGCGAGGGCATGGCCCTGAACAGCGTGCACCTTGTCGGCGGGGCGCTGAAGGGCCTGGGCGAGACCGTGGGCCTGGTGCGGATGCTGAACCCCACCGACCCGTACAACGTGAACCACCCGGGCCAGTACCTGATGAACCTCAACGGCGTTGCCACCGGCCTGGCTTCCACGGTCGCCCACCCCGAACGCCTGGTGGGCATCGTGAAGAACCAGAACTGGCGAGACCCCGCCGAAGCCCTCGGCGGCATCCTGATCGAACTCGTCGGCGGCAAGGGCATCGGAGGCGGACTCAAGGGCGGGCTGAAGGGCGGTCTGAGGGAGGCAGGCAAGGAAGCGATCGAGCAGGGCGTCAAGGAAGGAGCCCGCAAGTCCGTCAAGGAACGCCTCGGAGACCTGGCCCGCGACCTGAACTGCAAGGTCCTGCGCAACGAGCCGGTCGATATGGCCACCGGGCGCATGGTCCTGCCTGCCACGGACGTCACGCTGCCGGCGACGATGCCGCTGGAATTCACCCGAACCTTCGAGTCCGCCTACCGAAACGGCGGCTGGTTCGGCCCTGCTTGGGCCTCCACCATCGACGAACGCCTCGAAGTCGACGCCGAGGGTGTGTGCCATGTTGCCGCCGACGGCAGTGTTCGCTCTTATCCGCATCCCGCTCCCGGACTGCCGGTGACTCCGGTCAAGGGAGTGCCGTGGACCTTGGAGCGCGAACCGGACGGCTCCTACACACTCTTCGACCCGGTCGCGCGGATCACCCGCACTTTCGAAGCCCCGGCAGGCGCCGAACCCGGAGGCGACGGCATCGCCAAACTCGCCTCCATATCCGACCACCTCGGCAACTGGATATCCGTCGAATGGAGCCTGGGCCAGCCGAGCTCGATGTCCCACTCCGGCGGCTACGAACTCCTTTTCACCACCCGTGCCGGCCGCATAACCCGGCTCGCCCTCGCCACACCCGAGGGCGCGATCACGCTGCGCTCGTACGGCTACAGCGACCGAGGCTTCCTCACCTCCGTCGCCGATTCCGAGGACCGCGCCACGTGCTACGAAGTGGACGAGCGCGGCCGGATCACAAAGTGGACCGACAGCAACGACCGCTCGTTCTTCTATGCGTACGACGACGAGGACCGCTGCACCCACCACGAGGGCGAAGCAGGTCATCTCAAGGCCCACTTCGAATACGGCCTGGAGAGCCGCGAACCGGACTGCACGCTCACGCGCGTCACCGACTCCCTCGGCCACACCTCCCAGTTCACCATCGACGGCCGGCTACGGATCCTCGCCGAGACCGACCGTGCCGGCCGCACCACCCGGACCACCTACGACGACCGTCACCGCCCCCTGACCGTCACCGACCCCCTCGGAGCCACGACGGCGTACACGTACGACGAGCTGGGCCGCCCCCTGAGCGTCACGCGCCCTGACGGCACCACCGCCTTCATCACGTATGACCAGGACGGGAACCCCGTCGAACTGCGCGACCCCGACGGCGCGGTCACTCGCCGCACCTACGACGACGCCGGCCGTTTGAGCAGCACGGTACGACCGGACGGCACCACCACGACCCTGGCGTACGACGAGCGGGGCCATCTGGCAGCGGTCACCGACCCGCTGGGCCAGGTCTCCCGCATCGAGAGCAACCCCGTCGGGCTGCCGCTGCGCGTGACGGATCCGCTCGGCGCCACCACCACGTACGTCCGCGACGCCTTCGGCCGCCCTGCCACGGTCATCGACCCCCTCGGCAATGCCGCCTCCATGAGCTGGACGGTGGAAGGCAAGCTGGCGCAGCGCACTGGCCCGGACGGCGCCATCGCGCGCTGGGAGTGGGACGGCGAGGGCAACTTGGTCCGCCACACGGATGCCGTCGGCGGGATCACGGAATACGCGTATACACACTTCGATCTCCTCCAGGCACGGACCGAACCGGACGGCACCCGGCACCGGTTCGTCTACGACACCGAGCTGCGGCTGCGCCAAGTCACCAACCCTCAGGGAATGAACTGGCATTACGAGTACGACCCCACCGGTCTCGTCATCTCCGAGAGAGACTTCGACGACCGCCTGCTCGTATTCGCCCACGACGAAGCCGGCAGGCTGTCGTTCCGGGCAAACCCGATGGGCCAGAGCGTCTCCTACAAACGCGATTCCCTCGGTCGCGTTGCTGTCAAGAACGCTGATGGCGACGAAACCCGCTACACCTATGAGCCAGCGGGCCGCCTCACCACCGCCGCGACTCTGGAGTCCGAGCTAGTCCTGCAGCGCGACGGCATGGGCCGGTTGCGCACCGAGATGTACGAAGGCCGCGTCCTCACCTTCCGCCGCGACGCGCTCGGCCGACCGGTTCGCCGGACAACTCCATCCGGAGCGGTCACCACCTACGCATACGACGCCGCGGGCAACCGCGTCAGCGTGGACATGGACGGCCACGCCCTCGACTCCGCCTTCGATGCTGCCGGGCGAGAAACCCGGCGGCATGTCGACACGATGTTGACCTGGGCCAACGAATGGGACCCTGCAGGACGCCTCCTCAACCGGACAGTCACCACTGAGGGCATCACCGGCGACGCTCGCACCGCGGCACAGCGGCACGATCCTGTGGTGCAGGAGCAGTCGTACGAGTACCGGGCGGACGGTTACCTCATCGCCCTCACCAACGGTCTCAACGGCGCCCGACGCTTCCGCCTGGACCGCGCCGGCCGTGTCACTCAAGTCACCGGCCAAGGCTGGACCGAGACCTACGCATACGACACCGCAGGCAATCTGACCCAAGCCTCCTGGCCCGAATCACACGGCAAATCAGCCCTCGGGGACCGGCAGTTCAACGGCACCCGGCTGCACAAAGCCGGCCGCTGGACGTACATCCACGACGAAGCCGGCCGAGTCATCGAACGCCGCAAGACACGGATCTCCCGCAAAGCCGACATCTGGCGCTACACCTGGGACGCCGAGGACCACCTCACCACCTGCACCACCCCAGACGGCACCACCTGGCGATACCGGTACGACCCGCTCGGCCGCCGCAGCGCAAAACAGCAACTCGACGCCGACGGCAAGGTGGCCGAGGAAACCGTCTTCACGTGGGACGACGCGCAGGTCATTGAACAGACCACCACGACGGGCGCCGGAGCCAGGCCTATCGCCCTCACTTGGGACTACGACGGCCTCACTCCCATCACCCAGGCCGAGCGAGCCCTCGACCCCGACACCCAACAGGCCGTCGACGCCCGCTTCTTCGCCATCATCACCGACCTCGTCGGCACCCCCACGGAACTCGTCGCTCCGGATGGAGACCTTGCCTGGCGAACGCGAAGCACCCTCTGGGGCACGACCGCGGTGGCCCGCGGTGCCACCGCCCACACACCGCTGCGCCACCCCGGCCAGTACGCGGACCTGGAGACGGGCCTCCACTACAACCTCCACCGGCATTACGACCCGACCGTCGCCCGTTACGCCAGCCCGGACCCTCTGGGGCTCTCTGCCGGCCCGAACCACGTGGCCTGGGTGCGCAACCCATGGACCCATGTTGACCCGCTGGGCTTGCAATGTGAGGAACTTCCTGAGGCCGGGAGCATCGCTAAGCACGCCAACGAGCGTTTCAGTGAAGGGGCGTTGGACCACCACGTCAAGAACGTGCCCCAGGACAAGCTGTCCGAATACGTGAACAATGTCATGACCAACGAAGTTGACGGCCTCATCCCCAAGTACGGCCTGCGTGATGGACGCAGCGCGTTCTGGGACCCTGCTACGGGAGCCGTGGTCATCGAGGACCCGGGCGCTCCACACGGCGGCACGGTCTTCACTCCGAAGGAAGGAAAGACCTACTTTGACGATCTGGAGTAGTCATAAGTGATCAAGGTGCAGACTTCTGAAGGCACGGTGGAGCTCCAAGATGAGGAGCGGTTCCTGCTCCGGGGAATTCTCCGCGAGATCAGACAAGCCTCGTACCTCTTCGAGGAAGACGATGCCTGGGCTGAACTACTCGAACTGTCGTCTGCCGTGCGTGCCGAGCGCACGTCTCCCGAAGAGCGAGTCGAGGTGAGCGCGGAGCAGATGGAACGCCTTGGCGAACTGACGAACCAGATGCTTGAGCACTTGGGAGCGGAGGAGTTCCACACGCGCACGGGGGCGACGTCTGAGAAGGCACAGGAACTGATGCACCGACTGACCGCTCGTACATGAGCCTGGGCGGCTGGGCGCTGGACTCCCTTCCTTCAGAGAGCTCAAGTCCGCGGGCTGGTGCCAACGCGCATGAGCGGATGGATAGTGAAGTCGGCCCGAGTGCGGTTCCGATCCTTCGATCGGCCCGTTTCCAGGGATGATTCCGAACCGGGCATGCGACTTGGCACCGCACCCGGCTCTCCACAAGCCCCAAGGGCTTCGTGGTGGTTGTCCTCATCAGGTGGCGTCCCAGAGAGTGGGAATCGTCAGGCCCCGGTAGCGAGTGGTGCGTAGCCTGATCGGTTGAGCAACTCCCGGGTCTCCCCGGTCCACCATGATCTACGGCCGCATTGCGGCGGAAGATCTTTTGGGCCGGCATCGACGGCGAGCCGCCCGGAGGCGCGGCTGGCCGTCCCACGTTCGCGACTCGGCAGTGCCGTCATTTCTCCTCGACCGTTGATCGCCAACTGCCTCCGGTAACCGTCGGCAATCGCTGTTGAATGAACCGCAGGGGATGCCGTCTGCCTCCCCTGCAAGGAGCCGAGGAGGGGCGGTGTTGACCTACACGGGGCGCCGGTGATCAGCGCATTCTGCGTCGCCGTCCCTAACTCACTCCGCTGCGCTTCAGTTCGAAAGCTCTCCCACGTGTTGCCCTCGACCTGCGGGCATGGCCGAACGCGTCCGGTCAGCGGTCCATCCGGACTGGCGCGAGCGTGCGTCCAGTGGACGCGCAGTGGACGGAAGGATCGGGAAAGGCCGGGAAAAGGGCGGACGGGGGCGGCCGTCCAGGAGCCCTTTCAGGAGCTCTGACCTGCATGAACGGGAAGGTTGCGGCAAGATCAGGAAGATCGGCAAGGGACTCATAATCCGTCGGCCGTGGGTTCGAGTCCCACCCGCCCCACGATGCGCAGGTCGGAAACCCCTTCTGACCTGCGCAAACGTATTTCCGGGGTCCTGGATTCGGGACTCTGGCCCAACGGATTGACTCCGTTGGGCGTTACTTCGGTAGATGTGTGGGGCGGGAGTGGCCTTTGAGGCTGTGACCTGTGGTGATGCTGTGGCTGGAGGTGTGGCGAGCCGGGCTGGAGTCGGGCCCAGGGGACACTCAGGGGACGCGAGGTTTTTGAAACTGTAGTTCGACTCTGCGCGGCATGAGGCTCTGGCTTCCGCGAGAGGTGGCGGTGCGCGGTCGGTGAAGACCGGCAATACCGCGGTCAGCAACTCCGGTCGCTATTGATGGCGAGCGTCTGGGGCAGCCCCAAGTGCGTGGGGAGCAGAAGCAGGCCCTCGGCGAGCGGTGACGCTCCGCGGGAACAGCCCCACGTGCGTGGGTAGCAGGCCTCACCGCGCGCGAGGATCCGGGCGAGGGCGGAAACAGCCCCTTGTGCGTGGGGAGCAGCCCCGCAAGGGCCACCTGACGCAGCGTCACCGTGTCACGAAATGGACCGCAGCCGACCGTGGGGCTGGCGCTGGAGTTGGTCGATGGCCTGGGCCGTTTGGTCGCACTCGGGGAGGAAGATGATGAGCTGCTGGGCGTCCATGGGCAGTTCGAGCGTCTCGCGGAGCAGCCGTAGCTGGTGCCCCTCCGGGTGGTTGAGTCTGAGGACCCCGCGGTGCGGTACTACATGGCGGCGGAGGCGGTTGGTGAACTCGGGCCCGGCGATAGGGATGAGCTCGGAGGTGAGCCATTCGAGGTTCTCGAGGGACGGCGCCTGCCACAGGTCGAAGGCTTGCTCGTCCGCGATGTCGTCCCAGTCGGCGAAGAACGTCCGGGCGCGGGGGTCGGTGAACAAGTAGCGGTTGAGGTTCGGCTCGGCGTCGTCGAGCAGTCCGGTGCCGCTGGTGATCGACTGGTAGCCCGTGGTGTGGGCGAGGATGTCGCCGAGCCGGTTGGTCACAACGGCGACGCCGGAGTCGAGAAGGCAGAGTGTCTGCAGGACGGACGGCCGCACGCGTCGGGGCGGCGGCACGGGCCTGATCTGGACCGAGCATGCGTCGCCGGCGATCTTCGCGAGGTAGCGCAGATGGTTGCGCTCCGAGGGGTTGAGGCAGAGTGCGTCGGCAATCGAGTTGATCACTGTGGGCGATGGGTTGCGGTCGCGCCCTTGCTCGATACGGGCCAGGTATTCGACGCTGATACCGGCTCGGGTGGCAAGGTCCAGGCGGCGCAGCCCAGGTGATCGGCGACGGCCGGGCGTCTGCAGGCCGAGGGATTCCGGCTCGATGCTGTCGCGCTTGGCCCGGATGAAGTTCCCCAACGGCGTACCCATGCCGCCAGGTTACGGTGTCGGCGGGTGAGCCGGGGCGGCTCACGAGGACTGCCTGCTGTGAGGTCCGGGCGGTATTGGGCTGTCCGCGGATCTCGCCCTGCCTCATCGTGCGGCGCCGAGGGTGGCCCTGCGGGGGCTAGCCTCAGTACGGCCTCGTTAAGCGCCACCGTGAGCCTTGATGCTGACGGTCATGGAGAATAAATCGACACGGCGTTCCGGACAGGTGTTGCTGGTGTGGGGGTTGCTCGTGGCAGCAGCCAACCTCCGGGCGAGCCTGACCGGTGTCGGGCCGTTGCTGGATCGCGTGCAGGCCGACCTGGGGCTGGCCCCGGCCGTGCTCGGCCTGCTGAACACACTGCCGTTGCTGGCGTTCGCCGCACTGTCTCCGATGGTGCCCCGGCTTGCCGCGCGGTGGGGAGACGAGCGGCTCCTCGGCGGTGCACTCGTCGTACTGACACTGGGGATCGCGGTTCGGTGGGTGCCCTCGGCGGTCGGTCTGTTCGCGGGAACCGTGCTGATCGGGGCAGGCATCGCGGTGGGCAACGTCCTGCTGCCGAGCCTCATTAAGCGTGACTTCCCCACCAAGGTGGGGCTGCTGACCAGCGCCTATGCGACGGTGATGGGTGGTGTCGCCGCGGTCGCGTCCGGGGTGGCGGTGCCGATCAGCGAGATCGCTCCCGGTGGCTGGTACACGGCATTGGGGTGCTGGGTCCTGATTGCGCTGGTGGCCGTACTGCTGTGGCTTCCTCAGATGCGCACTGCGCCGCCCGCCCCGCAGGCGGCGCGCGGGCAGCACCGGCTGCCCTGGGGGTCCGGCCTCGCATGGGCGGTCACGGCCTTCATGGGGCTGCAGTCTCTTGGCTTCTACGTGGTCGTGACGTGGCTGCCCCAGGTCTTCCAGGACAACGGGGTCAGTGCGGCGACGGCCGGATGGCTGCTGTTCCTGTTCCAGGCGGTCGCGGTGCTGACCAGCCTGGCGGTGCCGGGCGCACTGCGCTGGGCACGTGACCAGCGGGCGCTGGCGACGATCTGCTCGGCCATCCTGCTCCTCGGCTACCTCGGGCTCCTGGTGGCCCCGGACTTGGCGCTGCTGTGGAGCGTCGTCCTCGGTCTGGGCGGCGGGGCCTGTCTCGTGCTCGCGCTGGCGTTCCTCGGCATGCGTGCCCAGGACGCGGCCGGGGCGGGCGCGCTGTCCGCGATGGCGCAGTCGATCGGCTATCTCCTTGCCGCCGTTGGACCGGTGGTCTTTGGGCTGCTGCACACCGTCAGTTCCAGCTGGCAGGCACCGCTGGTGCTCATGTGCGTGGCCGCGGCCGGTCAGACGATCGTCGCGCTGGTGGCCGGGCGTGGCACGGTGCGGCCGGCCGAGGTTCAGGAGCCCGGCCGGGTACCTTCGGTGCCGGAGCGCGCCTCGTCGCCCGGGCACTGATTGTCCGGAGGCTGGCGGATCCAATGCACCACAAACGGGGGGAGGGCGTTATCAGATGAGTGTGCTGACCGAGATCGTCGCCGGAGTCCGTGCGGACCTGCGGGAGCGCATGGGCGAGGTGAGCCCGGAGGTTCTGCGGCGCAGGGCCGAGTCGCGTGAGGCCTGGATGACGCCGGAGGCCGTCGGCGCCGCGCTGCGCTGCGCCGACGGGGTACGGCTGATCGCGGAGGTGAAGCGCGTCAGCCCGGCCCGTGGGCTGCTCGCGGCGATCGACCGGCCGGGGGCTCTTGCCGCCGAGTACGCGGCGGGCGGTGCGGCCGCGATCAGTGTGCTGACCGAACCGAGGCACTTCGGCGGCTCGTTGGACGATCTGCGGGCCGTGCGCGCGGCAGTCGACATTCCCTTGCTGCGCAAGGACTTTGTCGTGCACCCGTACCAGCTCGCCGAGGCCGCCGTCGCCGGGGCCGACTTGGTGCTGCTGATCGTCGCGGCGCTGTCCTGGCCGGAGCTGGAGATGCTGGTGCGCCAGGCCGGGGAGTACGGCCTGGCCGTGCTGGTGGAGACGCACACCGAGGAAGAGGTGGACCGGGCGTTGGCCGCCGGCGCCCGGATCATTGGGGTGAACGCACGGGACCTGGCCTCGCTCCGCGTCGACCGTGACGTGTATGCCGGGCTTGCCGCCCGGATACCGGGCGATGTGGTCACCGTGGCCGAGTCCGGTGTGCGGGGCCCGGCCGATGTCCGGGCCTATGCCCAGGCCGGCGCCGACGCGGTGCTCGTCGGCTCGGCGCTCGTCACCGACGCCCGGCCGGCCGATGCGGTGGCCGCGATGCTGGCAGCGGGGCGGCGGGAGGGCCTGACGTGACCGGGCGCGCGGTCGACCGGCCCGGGGTGGCCGCCGCACTCGCGGACGAACTCCCGGGCCACGCCTATCACTTCGGCCCGCCTCGGCGGCCGAGGGGCCGCCGAGGGTCCGTTCACCCGGCCGAGGATGCCGCGCTCTCGGCCAGTTTGGCCGTCACCCTGACCCACCGGTCGAGGAGTTCCGCGGCGTCGCCGCTGTCGACGGCGCGGGCGGCCCGCGTCATGGCGGCCCTCAGTCGCTCCGTGAGTGGCGCGGTGTCGGGGGCCGCGGCGGCGAGCCCTGCCGCGGCGGACAGCAGGATGGCGTCGCGGACCGGGCCGCGTGTGCCTGCGAGCACCCTCCGGGTGATCTCCGCGTTGTGTGCCGGGCTGCCGCCGCGCAGGGAATCCTGCGATGCCTGCGGGATGTCGAGGCCCTTCGGGTCGAAGGTCTCATGGCGTACGGTCCCGTCGTGCACCGCCCACACCTGGGACGTCGTGGTGACCGTCAGTTCGTCGAGCCCGTCGTCGCCACGGAAGACGAGCGCGGAGCGGTTACGGCGGGCCAGCACTCCGGCGACGATCGGGGCCATCCGGGCGTCGGCGACGCCGATGGCGGCCGCCTCGGGCGCCGCGGGATTCGTCAAGGGGCCCAACACGTTGAAGGCCGTCGGCACGCCGAGTTGCCTGCGCACCGCGGAAGCATGGCGCATCGCGGGATGGAACACCGGGGCGAAGCAGAAAGCGATGCCCACTTCGGCGAGCACCTGCGGCACCGTCACCGGCGGCAGGTCGATGACCACGTCCAGTTCTTCGAGCAGGTCCGCCGAGCCGCAGGCCGAGGACGCGGACCGGTTGCCGTGCTTGACGATGCGCGCGCCCGCCGCCGCGGCCACGATCGCCGAGACGGTGGAGATGTTCACCGTACGGGCCATGTCTCCGCCGGTGCCGACGATGTCTATGAGCGGCCCGTCGGCCCGGACCCTGACCGCGTGCGCGTCCATGGCACGGACAAGGCCGTCGAGCTCCGCGACGGACTCTCCCTTGGACCGCAGGCCCACCAGTAACCCACCGAGCCTGGCATCGTCGGCGGCACCACGCATGACCTCGCCCATGGCCCATTCCGTGTCGACTCCGGTGAGGTCGCGGCGGTCCGTGAGCGCCGAAAGAATATCCGCCCATCGTTTCCGAGTTGTGTCGGATGCGGTTGCCTGACCGGTCATCGCTACTCCTTCACTGGTTATTCGTATGGAGCATCGCAGCCGACAACGGCGTCGGCCAAGTCCATTCCACTCTTCAGTGAGCGGGCCAATTCCGCGCTGAAGAGAAATTCATCCCGTACCGAGGGCCCGGGCTTAAGAAGCCGGATCTATCGCGGGGATTTCACGCCGGCCGGAAGGCCTGCGCCGACAGGGGAAGAATGCTACCGATCGCCATAAACCGGAAGTTGCCGCTGTCCATGACCACGCAGATTCAGGAGGCCATCCGCGGACGAATAAAAGACGGGACCCTGCATCCAGGTGTCCGATTACCATCGAGCCGGAATCTCGCCGGAGATCTCGGGGTTTCGCGCAGTGTCGTGGTCCAGGCCTACGAGCAGCTGGTCGCCGGAGGATATCTGCGGTCCACTCAGGGCTCGGGCACCAGGGTGGCGACCCATCTGCCGCACC
>NZ_JASCIR010000066.1 GCF_029968095.1 Streptomyces solicavernae
GCCTGCGATCACCACCGCTCCGGCGATCACGACACCGATGAGTATCCGGTGTGTGCGTGTCAACTGCATCGCGGCCACCCGCGAACCCCTCCCTGTTCGGCTTGTTGCGTCGCACAGCCTGGCACATGCGTACGCGCGGTCGCGGGCGGGTCATGCGCGGAGCCCGGCCACCTGGGGTGACCGGGCTCCTGGGCGCACGTTTCGCGGACGTCGGTCCGTCGGTCCGTCGGTCCGTCGGTCCGTCGGTCCGTCAGTCCGTCAGTCCGTCAGTCCGTCAGTCCGTCAGTCCGTCAGTGTTTGGGCTTCTTGGTGGAGTTGCCCGAGGCGCTGTCGTCGGAGCCGGAGCCGGAGCCGGAGCCGGAGTCGGAGCCGGAGTCGTTGCTGCTGCCGGTCTTCGAGCCGTCCTTGTCGGTGGACTTGTCGGTGGAGTCGTCGGTGGACTCGTTGGCGGACTTGACGGCGGCGACGGCCTCCTCGGCCGCTTCCTGCGCGTCCTTCACCATGTCCTCGGAGTCGGGGTCCCCGGCGCCGGCCAGGCCCGCGCCGTTGTAGTCGATGATCACGACGGCGTTCTCGACCCGGGCGACCACACGGTGGTTCTTGAAGTCGCCCTCCTTCTTCTTCTGGTCGGAGGTGACCAGGGTGGCCTCGTCGCCGACGCCGTCGAGGACCTTCGTCTTCACATCCTTCGCACCGTCGAGGGCCTTGGCCGCCTCGACCTTCTTGGTGAACTGCGCCTGCGCGAGCTTGTCACCGCTGCCGAGGGTGGCGTTGGAGTCGTAGCGCACGAGGCCGACGTTCAGCCAGCGGAACTGCGAGCCCTTGGTGCCGTTGCTGTCGAGGCCGGTCCAGGAGCAGGAGTTGCGCGCCGAGGTGTCCTCCGAGGAGGCCGACTTGCCCGACTTGTCGTCGACCTCGGGCACGAGGTCCTCGATCGTGTCGCCCTTCAGGGTCTTGCAGGCGTCGGGCAGGTCGCTGAACGCGGCCTTCTCGACGGCCGCGGGCTTCTCCTTGCCGCCCGGCGCTGCGGAGGATGTCCCGCCCGAGTCGCTCTTGCCTCCGCCGTCGCCCTTGCCCGCGTCCGAATCGGAGGAGCAGGCAGCTGCCGTGAGGATCACGGGCACGGCTGCGCAGGCGGCGAGTATGCGGGTGAATCGCGGTCCTTTTCGGTGCATGGTTCCTTCGCTCATCAGTCGTGCAGTCGGTGCCGGTACGTGCGGCGGCTCCGGTTCCGTGCGGATTCCGCTCAGCCACGGTACGCGGAAGGTGCGTGGGTCGTGAGGGATACGTAAAGGAGACGGGGACGGCCGGGTGGTGCCGGGGCGGGCCCGATGGGCTCAGTCGGTGAACTGTTCGGCGAGCCTGCCCGCCAGTTCCCGGGCCTTGTCCTGCAGTTCCTTGCTGTCGGGCAGCTCCGAGCCGCGCGCCGGCTGCTCGTTGTACTGGACGGTCACGACGACGTTGGACGTGCGGAACACCACAGTCACGGTGCGGTTCTTAACCGTCGAACCGGCCGACGTGAGGCGGTCGTCGACGAACGCCTGGTCGCCCAGGCCGTCGAGGACGCGGGGGAGCAGCTCGTCGGGGACGACCGCTTCGCCCTCGCCCTCGCCGTTGGCGTTGCCGCTGTCCGCGTCCTTGTCCGCGTCCTTGTCCGTGCCCTTGGCGGGGGTCTTGTCAGGGTTCTTGCCGTCGTCCGTGGCCTTGCCGTCGTCCGTGGCCTTGTCGCCGGACGTCTCGGAGGGGCCGTCGGATGCGTCGGTGTCATCGGACGTGCCGGGGGCCTCGGCCGAGGGGGAGTCCGTGTCCTCGTCGGCGCCCTCCGTGCCGCCGGACGGCTCGGGCAGGTCGGCGGCCCGCTGCTTCTCCCCGTACACCTCCGCGGCCCGCGCGTCGTCGCTGACGGTGCCGTCGTACGAGACCACGCGCTCGAAGTCGACGTCGAGGTGGTGCGTGGAGTCCGGGGAGTCGACCTTCCACGAGCAGCCCACGCGCCGATCCGTGTCGTACGTGACGGCCGCCGAGCCCTCGTACGCCTTGGCCCTCTGCTCCGCGTCGAGCTGCTTGAGGCCGGGCAGCATGCGGTCCAGCGTGCCGTGGTCGACGGCGCGGCAGGCGTCCGGCAGCGTGCGGTACCGGCCGGGCTCGGCGGTCTGCGTCGCGGAGGCCTCGCCGGGCTTGGCGTCGTCGGTCGGGCCGTCGGTCCCGGTCCCGCCCGAGCAGGCGGCGAGCAGCACCGCGAGGAGCGCGGCTGCGCCCGGGACGTACCCCTTACGCTGCACGGTCGCGGCTCCCTTCGGGTCGGGTTCGGGTCTGGTCGGACCGAAAAACGGTTGCCGCCGGGAGGCGGCCGGTGAACACAATGTGTATCGCAAGCGCAGCCGCGGATGCCGGTCGAGCATCCGATTTGAAGGCTTTGGGCCTGGTTTTTGCGCGCGCAGTTTTACGCGCGCAGAGTTTTACATGCACAGACTTTTCGGTCCCGGCAGGCCGACGGACGGGTGGATCTCTCCACACCTCCGCATCGACGCCGGGGATTTCGGGGGATTGAGGTAGCTATGTCTTATGTAGAGGTTCCGGGCGCGAAGGTGCCGATCCGGATGTGGACGGACCCGACGTCCGTCGAGGACGGCGCGCTCCAGCAGCTGCAGAACGTCGCGACGCTTCCGTGGATCAAGGGCCTCGCCGTCATGCCCGACGTGCACTACGGCAAGGGCGCCACCGTCGGCTCCGTGATTGCGATGCACGGCGCGGTCTGCCCGGCGGCGGTCGGCGTGGACATCGGCTGCGGCATGTCCGCGGTCAAGACGTCCCTGACGGCCAACGATCTGCCCGGCGATCTGTCGCGACTGCGCTCGAAGATCGAGCAGGCCATTCCGGTCGGCCGCGGCATGCACGACGGCGCGGTCGACCCGGGCCGCCTGCACGGCTTCCCGACCTCCGGTTGGGGGGACTTCTGGTCGCGGTTCGACGGCATCGCCGACGCGGTCAAGTTCCGCCAGGAGCGGGCGACCAAGCAGATGGGCACGCTCGGCGGCGGCAACCACTTCATCGAGTTCTGCCTCGACGAGTCCGGCTCGGTCTGGCTGATGCTGCACTCCGGTTCGCGGAACATCGGCAAGGAACTCGCCGAGTACCACATCGGCGTGGCCCAGAAGCTGCCGCACAACCAGGGCCTGATCGACCGCGACCTCGCCGTCTTCGTCTCGGACACCCCGCAGATGGCGGCGTACCGGAACGACCTCTTCTGGGCGCAGGAGTACGCCAAGTACAACCGAGCGATCATGATGGGCCTCTTCCAGGACGTCGTCCGCAAGGAGTTCAAGAAGGCCAAGCCGACCTTTCAGCCGGTCATCTCCTGCCAGCAGGAAGATGCCGAAGGTCAGATGAGGACCGTTGAGTACCGCCCTGGTGTCATCAGCTGTCACCACAACTATGTCAGCGAAGAGCGGTACGAGGGGATGGATCTGCTCGTCACGCGTAAGGGAGCGATCCGCGCGGGCTCGGGGGAGTGGGGGATCATCCCCGGCTCCATGGGCACGGAGTCCTACATCGTGCGCGGCCTGGGCAACCCGGCTTCCTTCAACTCGGCCTCGCACGGCGCCGGCCGCCGGATGAGCCGTAACGCTGCCAAGCGGAAGTACTCCGCGCGGGACCTGGAGGAGCAGACGCGGGGCGTGGAGTGCCGTAAGGACTCCGGCGTCGTTGACGAGATTCCGGGCGCGTACAAGCCGATCGGTCAAGTTATCGAACAGCAGCGGGACTTGGTCCAGGTCGTGGCCAAGCTCAAGCAGGTCATCTGCGTGAAGGGCTGAATTCAGCAATCCACGTGGTCGAGAGGGCCCTGATGTGGTCCTGTCGTTACCCAAGAGTCTGGTCGTCGCTCGCATGCTGACCTGCACGGATCGCCGGATTGGATAATTCGGCGATCCGTAACGTCATGCTGGTGAGGGACAGAGCTGGAGTCGTGGACTACTCCGCTGTACCAGTGCCTGCTGGCGGGGAGAATACGCAGAACTCGTTGCCTTCCGGATCGGTGAGTACGACCCACCGGAAGCCGTGTTCAGTCAGTTCACCAGTGGTCCTTTGGGCGCCGAGCCGTTCGAGTCGGTCGACCTCGGCGGTCAGATCGGCGTGGCCGAAGTCCAGGTCGAGGTGCATCCGGTTCTTGCCTTGCTTTGGCTCCGGTACTTGTTGCAAGAGCAGAGTTGGTCCCGACGCTGGCCCAGTCAGGCTGAGGTAGGGCGGTGCGTCGAGGGCGCGCCGGTACTCCAGTGGTTCTAGTGCGGCGAGCCAGAACTTCGCTTGCGCCTCGGTGTCCACACAGTCGAGTGTCACGACGATCTGCATGCGGGCACCGTAGGAGACTCCGGCTCGCCTGTGCGACCCAATTCGGCTATCACCCACCGCCCGCAGTTCGGGGCGGGGCGCTCGCTGCGTCAGGGCCCGACGCTGTGCTGTGGAGAGCACACCCCTGCCCGCATCTCGTCACACTGACGCGAATTTCCTCAACGCGACGGTCGAACCTGGATCGTTCTGGGATGCTGGGTTCAGAGCGAGAGGGGCCGCAGGTATGGAGTGGAAGACCCACGGAGAGCGTCAGATCTACACCAACAAGTGGGTGAACCTGTGTCTGGTCGACGTCCAACAGCCTGACGGTCGCAGGTGGGAGTACCACGTCGTTCGCCTTCGGCACCTGGCCGTGGCTGCGGTGGTCAATGACCGCCAGGAAGTCCTGATGATGTGGCGGCACCGCTTCATCACGGATTCGTGGGCCTGGGAGCTGCCCATGGGGCTCGTCGAAGAAGGGGAGTCCCCCGAGGAAGCGGCGGCGCGTGAAGTTCTGGAAGAGACGGGCTGGCGTCCCGGCCCCATCAAGCCGTTGATCTACGCGGAGCCGGCCAACGGCATTACGGACTCCCAGCACCACGTGTTCCGCGTGGATGGCGCGACCTACGACGGGCCACCCACGGAGAAGAACGAGTCCGACCGCATTGAGTGGATTCCTCTCTCGGAGCTGCGCGGGATGGTCGACCGCCGCGAGATCCTTAGCAGCGGATCACTGGTCGGGGTTCTGTACCTGCTCATGGACGAAGCGACCCGCTGACCGGCGGGAGGAGTTCCCGTATCCGTGCCTCGAAGGCCAGAACTACTGGCTCCTGTGCGTGTGGGGCCAACTGGCCGTAGAACTCTCGGAGATGTCCTGACACACGCTCGGAGGCGACGGCTGTCGCAGTCTCCAGTGCTTGCGTGGCGGTGCGGCACGCCTGATCGAGCTTGCCTTGATCCAGTTGCGTACGAGCAAGCCAAAAGGCGTGGAACGCGCGTCCTCGCTGGTTCGTACGGTCCTCGCGCTGTAGAGCATCCGCGATCAAGGGCTCGGCGGTCGCCGCTTCGCCGAGTCGGCCGTGGGCAATGCCCGTGTCCACGATGAGTTTCGGCTCGTTGAAGTAGTACACCCACGACGGGTCGTCATCGTCCCGCTGGATCTCCCCGAAGTAGCGGTGGGCTTCCCCGATGGCTCGGTGGGTGTCGTCCCGGTTTCCCAGCGTCGCGTGCGCGAAGGCTTCCCGCATGGACAGCATCGACAGGACGCGTGGGGTCTTGCCGAGCGCTGAGCGTGCCTGGTCCTGGGCGGCGGTCACGAGTGCCAGGGAGTCGGCGGGCTTGTCCTGGTACGTCGCCTGCAAGCTCATACAGGCCAGCACGTTGGCCATGAACGGCCGGTCGTTGATCTCCTTGGCCAGCCGCAGCGCCTCGGCAAAGTACGCGCGGGCCTGGTTGTACTGACGGGCGTCGAAGTAGGTCCAGCCTGTGAGGCGGGCCAGCTCGGCGGCGATTCCGTACAAGCCGTTCTGGATGGAGGGTGGTCTGCTCTCCTTCAACAGCTCGATCACATGGCGGAGTTGGCCGACGACGGCGGGCCTCAGTGCCTCGCCGCCGTGCTGGTCGTCCCTGCGCCAGTAGTCCTCGATGGAGGACCGGAAGGCTTCAAGTGTGGCGGGGCCGAGACTCGTCCGAGCAGCCATGGCAAGGATGCTGTCCACGTCGGGGCCGGGCAGGGATGCGGGAGCCGCCTTCTCGGGCTCATCGGCTTGCGGCGTCGTTCGCTCAGAGGCTGCGAGGGCCTGGGGCGTCTCCCATGCTCGTCGGGCGAGCCCGAGCATGTGGCCGGGGATGCGTAAGCCGTCTGAGATGCGCTCGATCACATCCATATGCCTCAACTGGGCTCGCCCTGCCATGACTTCGCCGATCCGGCTGGGAGTCATCTCGCATCGCCTGGCGATCATCGACGGATAGATGCCGGCCTTGACCTTCATGAGCTGGAAGACCCTGGCGAAGTCCCGTACCCGGCAGGCGTCGATCATCTCGGGGTCGGTGAGCAACCTGGAAGGCAGTTCCTGCGGCCGGTGAGCGTCGGGCATTGGGCAGACTCCTCACTGTGAGGGCTACGCAACGTTACTGGGTCTCTACTTACCGCTGAGTTTACTCAAGTTGGGTAACTGGCTTGGCCTTTCAGCGATACCCCGCGCATCGCGAAGCTCTCTCCATGGCAACCACCGACGGAGGGCCGGGCGCCACGGAAGGCGTACTGGTGAAAGACTCGGACAACGGCAAGGTTGGCGTGGTGATGGGCAGTGAGGGCCCGTACCTCCAGCTCCGGCCGCTCAACGGCGGCAGGGAGTGGGACGCCAGGCCCGACAGGATCGCGCGCCTGACGGTCCGTGAAGAGATCAGCGCCCGCCTGGCGGTGCAGAACGAGCGGTCAGTGAAGAGGCCCCTGTGAGTGCGCCTCGATCGCTCGTCGCACATAGGGAATGGACGCTCGAACCCAACTCCGAGCCGGACGCGGAACCGATCACCTACGCGATGCAGTGCGCTGTATGCAACGAGACGTCGGAGGCCGGCGTGGAGTGGTCGGTGCCGCAGTCCTGGACGCTCGAACACTCCGGCCGCAATCCCTCGCACCACACGTATCGGGAGATCATCACCCGCCCGTGGCGCACGTGGATGCACTCCTGAGTGCATAACCCGGTCCCGCCCGCCCCGTATGTCGTCGTCGCGGTTGGCGGATCTCCAAGTCCAGCCCTTGCCGGGCGTCTCTTGCCCCGCTTCCCCGCCGCACCAGAGCCCGGCAGGGGCTGCCCAACTCCCCACACCCGGACAAGGACCAGACATGACAGGCAGGAGCCCCAGAGATCTTCTACCGGCAGGACGTGCCCGCGGAAGTCGCACTGAGCGCCATGCGTGGAAGGACGGCACGTTGGCCGGAGTTGCCTTCGGCTTCATCGTCTGGGTCTCCGTGATCACCGTCCTGATCTCCGGTGTCGCCGGAAACTCCTGAACTCCCGCCCCGTGCCTCGTATTTCGTGCATGACTGACCACGGCGCGCGGGGCGGGTTGCAAGCGCAGTGCACCACTCCTACGTGAGAGGAACCCCGCATGACCGCAGTATCGAACGACCTCCGTACCGGTCGAAGCCTGGTCGATGAGGAGCTGTTCGACAGCATCGTCCGGCTCGTCGTACACGAGAAGGGCTGCGACATCGACTACGCGGCGCGAGCCACGGATCAGGCCCTCGCCTTCATTGCTACGGCGTCGGTCGCCACGGTGCCAATGGTGCCGAGTGACGACGTCGACCACAGTCTCCACGCCTTCGTCCTGCACACCAAGGACTACGCGGACTTCTGCCAGCAGCACGCCGGGCGGTTCCTGCACCACAACCCGCGCCCCGGCGGAGGTGGCCGGACGCTGGAAGCCGTCCAGACCTCGACGCACGCCATGAAAGCCGCCGGGTTCATGGTCCTCGATGACCTCTGGACCGTGAACGGTGAGAACGCCGCCCAGTGCGACTCCGACTGCGGTCGGCCGTACGGTCAGGCGTAGCCCCTCGGCAGCAACGTGCGGTCAACCTGCCTGCCGGGTTGGCCGCACCCGCGTGGAAGGAGAGACGTTGTCCGATCCGATTCCCCAGCTGCCCGATGTGGTGCTCAACGCGCTCAGCCCCGTAACTCGGCGCCTGGTGCTCAACCGCCGGGGCTCCACGGTCTGGGAAGTGGCCAACGGGCGCGGCAAGTTTGCGGTGAAGCTCGGCTGGCCGATCGAGGCCGGCCCCGGCTGGGATGCGCAGCCCTGGACCGCTCTCGCCCCTGCACGTGAAGGCGCTGTGCTTGATCGTCTCGGCGTCGAGCACGTCACGTACGGGGAGTGGGAGCACGGAACGTGGAACATCCAGCTCTGGCGTGAAGGCCCGGACCTCTACCGGATCTGGGAGCACTGCCGCACCGACGGCTCATCGGTCCAGCCGAACGTCGCCCTCGGCTGCGCTAAGGCACTTGCCGAACTGCACGCTCGTGGTTGGGCCCACGGGGACGTACAGCCCGCACACTTCATCATCGGCCTGGAACGCACCCACCTGATCGACCTCGCCCTGGCCTTTGGCGGGCCCGTGCCCGAGCGACACGACTTCCCCTTCCGCGGCTGCCTCGTCCACTACGAGGCCCCGGAGATCTCACGGAGCGTCCTGGAGACCGGAACGGCCACGCCGACACAGGCAAGCGACGTGTACGCGCTCGGAGCTGCGCTGTTCATCTCGGCGACTGGCTGGCGGCATGTTGAATATCCGGACGACGCGCCTCGTGCCGAGCAACGGCAGGCCATCGTGGACAAGCCGCATCGGCACATCAATGTGCCCGGAGCCCTCGGCGCGCTCATAGAGCACATGATGAGCCGTGACCCTGCCGACCGCCCCAGGGCGGCGGATGTTGTCCGGCAGTTACGCGACGCCAATTGAGGCCAACGCCCTGGCCTGTACGCCCCCGCTGGGTCTTCTGGCGGGGGCCCGGTCATGTCCGTGCAGTATCAGCCGTGGTGGCACGTCGGGCTGTTGGGCGAGGGGGAGCCGTGGCAGTCATGACTACGCTCGCGGAGCCCTCGAACGTCTCGTCCGCCACGACGCCAATCTCCCTGTGCGGCGAAAAGTAAGACGCCCCGGCCGAAACCGAGGCGTCACAGGATGAGCTTTCGGTTGCCGAACAGGCATGGATAGCACTGTGGTTGGAGCGGTCGCCTGAGTGGAGCGCCGAGAAATGGAACGCGATGGGCCAAATCCTCGGCGTCAAGTTCAGCTAGCCGACTCTTCCTTCCACACCGGAATGATCGTGTCCGGGTCGAACTTGTGGGACCCCTTCACGCCCGGGAGGACGATGACCGCCTCCAGGGCGTCGAAGATGATCCGCCGCTTCTGCTGTAGGTCCAACCGTCCGTCCTGCCACTGAGCACGTACGTCGGTAACCTCGTGTTTCCGAGTCTCCTGGCGGGCGGCCCATGCCTTCCGCTCAACGCCGAGACGCTTGATCTCCACCTCCACCTTCTTCAGAAGTGAGAAGAACGTGGAGTCGCTGATCTCCTCGGCGTTCCACTGGTCCTCCAGAGCCGTCTTTCGCCGCTGTGCAGCCTCCGACTTGGCCTCGTCGACCCATACCTCCTCGACCGGCTCACGCTCAGCGTTGCGCTTCTCCAGCTTGGCGAGCACAAGTTCAGAGATCAGCTTGTCGATGGCCGGGCCCTGGCGGCTCAGCTTGTCGCAGCCCCCGTCAAGGACAGACCTGCACCGATACTTGTGGGTCTTCCGGGCGGGGGCTCCGTGCATCTTCGTGTGGCAGGTCTGGCCGTCCTCCAGCTTCTTGCCGCAGCGCAGAAGACCGGTCAACAGGTACTTGCGCGGGGTCCGCTTCCCGTCTCCGGAGCCATCCCAACCGCCAGCACTGCGGTTCTTCTCCAGCAACGCCGTGACGGCGTACCACTCCTTGGGCGTGCAGATCGGCTCCCACTTCCCGGCCACCGGGTTGCCCTCGGAGTCGGAAACCAGCTCGCCATCCTGTCTCCTTCGTGGGTACCCCCACCTT
>NZ_JASCIR010000067.1 GCF_029968095.1 Streptomyces solicavernae
GGGGGGGGGGGGGGGGGGGGGGGGGGGGGGGGGGGGGCCGGGGGGCCGCGGGGGGGGGGGCGCCCCCCCCCCCCCCCCCCCCCCCCCCCGACGGGGTGGCGTAATCCGGTGCAAGGCGGGCAGCTCATGAGGGGTCGGGCGAAGGCACCGGGACGACCGGCTGCACAGCGTGGGGAGTGAGTCGATGGGCACGGCGGCGCACGGGGGTCCGCAGCGGGACGAACAGACCGAGCGACAGCGGCAGTTGTGGGTGGACGACCCGGTGGGGCGGCCGAGCATGCCGGAACCGGTGCGGACGGCGGCGGTCCGCGCGGTGATCATCGTGGCCGTGACGCTGACGCAGGGCATGGTGGCGCTGCTGTGCACGCTCGCGGGTTCCTGGCTGTCCTTCCCGATGGTCCTGAGCAGCGTGGCAAGCACGGTCGTGGCGACATGGTCGGTGCTTGACGTCTGGGTCACGAGACAGGTCTGGAACCAGCGGTACGGCGTGGTGTCCTCCCCCGCCAGCACCGCCCGCAGGCTCCGCAAGGAGCGCCGCCGCGCCCGCCGCGCGGCCCGTTCAACAGCGCGGGCCCGGCCAGGGGGCGCGGCGGGCGGCAGACGGCTCTCCCGCGCCTGAGCCGATCAGCCGGCACGGCCATTCGATAGCATCACGTTGCGCAGAACGCTCGCGCGAGCTCGATACGCAACAGATTCCGGGCGGGAAGTCCACCGCGTCAGGCCCTTCCCGCCTCCAGGTGGTGAGAACGGACCGATGACCGGACGACAGAAGAAGGCTTCGGGCAAGGAGCCCAACCGCAGCGCGAGCGCCGTCCAGTCCGTGGACCGCGCGGTGAGTGTCCTGGAGATCCTGGCCCGGCACGGCGAGGCGGCCGTATCGGAGATCGCGGAAGAGCTGGACGTACACAGGTCGACGGCCTTCCGCCTGGTCCACGCCCTGGAGAACCGCGGCCTTGTGTCCCATTCGACGGAGCGCGGCAAGTACTTCCTCGGCGCCGGAGTGCTGCGCCTCGCGGGCGCCGCCGCCGTACGGCTGGACATCTCGCAGGAGGGCGCGCCGGTCTGCCGCGAGCTGGCCGACGAGCTGGGTGAGACGGTCAACATCGCGGTCCTGGACGACGACGCGGCGGTCAACATCATGCAGGCCCGCGGCTCCGCTGCCGTGACCGCGCAGAACTGGCTCGGCCGCCGCACCCCGCTGCACGCCACGTCCAGCGGCAAGGTCCTCCTCGCCCACCTGCCGGAAGCCCTGCGGGAGGGCCTGCTCGCCCGCGCCCTGCCGCGCTTCACCGAGCACACCGTGACCGGCACGGCGCAGCTCCGCGCGGACCTTGACGCCGTGGTCGAGCAGGGGCACGCGCGCGCTCTGGAGGAGCTGGAGGTCGGCCTCACCGCGGTAGCGGCCCCGGTGCGCGCGCACGACGGCAAGGTGATCGGCGCGCTCAGCGTGTCCGGGCCCGTCTACCGGCTGACGGAGGACCGCCTCGGCGAGCTGGCCGAGCGGACGGCCGCCGTCGCCGGTGACCTGTCCAGGCGGATGGGCTACGGCTTCTGACGACGAACTCCGTGCGCTGTCGGGGGGCGGGGTCGGGGTCGGGACCGGGGTCCGTGCTACTCGTCCCCCTCCGCCGGACGCTTGAACATCCGCGTCGCCGTGATCTCGCCGTGCACCGTCTCGCCCTCCGGGTCCTGCTGCGGCAGGCCCGGGCGGAGGTGCTCCTCGACGCTGATGTACTTCAGCCCGGCCCGCAGGTCCGCGTCGTTCCGCAACCGGATGACCAGCGGGAACTCGGCGAGCGCGGTCGTGTCGAACAGGCCGGTGGTGTAGAGGAGCTGGACGCCGAGCGCGTCCGACACGGCCCGCTGCAGTTCGAGCAGGTAGGTGGCGTTGGCGCGGCCGATGGGGTTGTCCAGGAACAGCGTGCCCGCGTGCCGGTGCTTGTCGCGGCCCCGGTCGTTGGAGCGCAGCGCCGCCATCGTGCAGTACAGCGCGATGGCCGCGGTGAGCAGCTGGCCGCCGGAGAACACGTCGCCCATCTGTCCGACGGGCACCCGTTCGGCGCGCAGCACCGCGTCCGGCTTGAGGATCTCGACGGACACGCCGCGCGGCTCGATCGCGGCCTGAACTCCCCTGAGCAGCAAGGACATTCCGTCCCGCCGCAGGTCGGAGTTCTTCTTCACGGCCGCGCGCGTGGCCTCGTCCACGACCTCGCCGAGGCGTTCGGTGAGCGTCGCCTGGTCCGGCTCGTCGAAGCGGATCCGCAGGAACTCCTGGCCGGACCACTCGCCCAGGCCCTCCGGAAGCCGGGACAGCCGTTGCGCCGAGCGGAGCGTGGCCAGCGCGGACTCGACGAGGCCCCGCAGCCGGTCCACGATCGAGTCGCGGTTGCGCTCCAGCTGCGCCAACTCGTCGGTGAGGACGCGGAGCCGGGGCGCGAAGGCCTCGGCCCACTTCGCCGCGTGCTCCGGCAGCGCGGACGCGGGCAGCTCCCGGATTTGCTGCCGGGCAGGGGTGCGCACCTGCTCGTACCGCGTGGAGTTGGCATGGCGTACGAGCACGTCACTGGCCTCGCGGACCGCGGCCTCGGCGGCCGACAGGTCGGCGGCACAGCCGCGCAGCGAGCGGCGGGCCTCGGCGGCGGACTGCCGGGCCTCCTCCAGGGAGCCGGGGTACGGCTCGGGCAGCTCCGTGCCTTCCTGAGCGGCTTCGTCCTGGTGATCGCGCAGCAGGTCCCGCAGGAGCGCCGCCGTCTCGTCGAAGCCGCCCGCACCGTCCTCGGCGGTGCGGTGGGCGCGAAGCAGCTCGGTGTGCGCCTCCTTGGCCTGCCCCAACGCCTCGGTGCAGGCGGCGAGTTCGGCGGCGGCGGTACGCAGCAGGCTCTGCGCGTGCTCGGCGTCGGACGGGACCAGGTCGTCCGGCAGCTCGGTGTGCGCGTCGCCGTCCTCGGGCGCGTGTCGCTCGGCCTCGCCGCGCAGCCGGCCGAGCTGCTCACTCGCCGCCGACATGCGGGTCTCCAGCATCTGCACCAGCGACTCCGCGCGCGCGGCGGCGGCCTGCCGGGACGGGCCGTCGGCGCCGTCGGTGCCCTCAAGAAGCTGGGCGGCGCGGGTGCGGACCTTGTTGCTGAGCCGGTCGAGCTCGGCGAGCGCGGCGCTCTCGTCGCCCTCGGCGCGGGCCTGGTCGGCGCGCAGGTCGGCGCCGACGCCGACCTTCTCGTACAGCTGCGACGCCGCGCGGTACGCCTCGCGAAGCGCGGCCAGCGGGGCGTTCGGCGGCTCGGCGTCGAGCGACTCGTCCTCCGGGGCGCCCGCGATCTCGGCCCGCTCGGCGCGCAGTGCGCGGGCGGTGCGGTGGGCGTCGTCCGCGGCGCGCTGGGCGGCCCTGCGGTCCTCGTCGGCGGCGCGGGCCCGCTCCAGGCAGGACTGCGCGCGGGCCTCGGACTCCACGGCCTCGTCGGCGAGTTCGCGGAGCTTGGCCTGCCAGGCGGCCCGCTCCCGGAGCCGGAACGCGAGCCCGGCGAGGGCGTCGGCGGCGCGGCGGGCGCGCTGGGCGGCCTCCTGCCGCTCGTCCCGCACCCGCGCGGCGTCGGCGGCGGCCTCGTCCGCCTCCGCGCGTGCGGTGCGCGCCTCGGCCAGCTCGGCCTCCGACTCGTCGGCGAACGTACGGGCCGCGCGGGCGGCCTCGGCCAGCTCGCCGAGCCGCCCGGCCGGGCAGCCGGTGCGCCAGGAGGAGAGCCGGGCGGCCAGCTCGCGGTCCTTGCCGAGGCGCGCGGCGAGCTGCCGGATCTCCTCGTCCCGCTCGGCGGCGCGCGTACGCAGCGCCTGCCGCTCCTCGTCGGCGGCGTGCTCGTCGTGCATGGCCGGGTTCGGCGGTACGAGGAAGACGTCCTGCGCGGTGGCCCCTGTCTCCGGGGCCGGGGTCGGTGCGACGAGCGCGGCGGCGGTGCCGACGGCCACGGCGGAACGCGGCAACAGGGCGGCGCCGTCGAGCACTTCACGCGCGCGTGCGTGCGTGTCCGGGTCGGTGATGACCACGCCGTCGACCAGCTCGGGGCGGGCGGCGAGCACGCGCGCGTGGTCCGCCGGGTCGACGGCCTGGGCGAGGTAGCGCCAGCCGGGCAGGGCGGGAATGCCCTGCTCGCCCAGGTACTCGACGGTGGCCAGGACGTCGGGGCCGGGCGGCAGCAGGCCGCCGTCGCCGAGGGCGCCGAGGATGCGGGCGTCGTCGGCGGCGGCGGTGCGCAGGTCGAACAGCTGGCGCTCGGCGTTGCCGACGCCCTGCTCCAGGAGTTCCTTCAGCTCGTCCGCGAAGCGGTCCAACTCCGCGAAGCTGAGGGCGGTTTCGGGCGCGCCCTGCTCACCCGGGGCTGCGCCGCCGGCGGTCTCGGAGGCCGTGTCGTACGCGCGGTCCGGCTCGCCGTCCGTCGCGGTGGCGGCGCGCGCCTTGGGCACCGCGCGGCGGGCGGCACGGGCGGCGCCGGGCAGGCCGAGGAGTTCGGCGAGGCGGTCCTCGGCGGCCAGGGACTCGGCGGCGGTGCGCTCGGCGTCCCAGGCGTGCGCCGCGGCCTCGGCGGCGTCCGCGGCGCGGGCGGCGGTGAGTTCGGCGCGGGCCTCCGCGGAGGCGGCCTCCTTGGCGCAGTCGGCGGCGCCGCGCGCGGCCTCCCGGGCCGTGTCCCAGGCGGCGACCGCGGTCTTCTCGGCGTCGCTGGCGGCGAGCGCGGCGCGGGCCGGGTCCGCGTCGGGCGCCGCGTCGTCGATCCAGCCCGCGCGGACGGCCTCGGCGGTCTCCTGCTCGACCTCGGCGAGGCGCTGACGCAGGTGGCCGGCCTCGCTGCGGGCGCGCTGCGCCTCGGTGGCGGCGGCGGTGGCGTCGCGGTGCGCGGTCTCGCCGGCCTCCTGGAGTGCGGCGGAGCGCTCCTCCTCCTCGCCCGCGTGCCGCTCGCCGTCAGCGGCGGCCGCGTGCAGGGCGCGGACCAGCTCGGATGCGGCCTTGGCGCGGGCGGCGAGCGCGGGGGCGGCGTCCCGCTCGGCCTCGCGGATGGCCGCGGCCACGCGCGCGGAGCGGTCGGCCGCCGCGCGGTGCCGGAGTACGGCCTCGGCGGCCTGCCAGGCGGAGTGCAGCGTACGGGCGTCGGCCAGCTCCCGCTTCTGCGCGGTGGCGGCCTTCTCGGCGGCGGTCAGCGCCAACGAGGCATGCCGGTAGGCGAGTTCGGCGGCGATTGCTGCGCTGCGGGCGCGCTTCTGCTCGGCCTCGGTGACGGTGTGGGCGGCGGCGGTGACCCGCTGCGCGAGGTCGGCGGCGCGGCCGCGTTCCTCGGCGGCGCGGGCGGAGAGCCTGCGGGCGAGCGTACGGGTGCGGCGCTCGGCGCCGGTATGCACGTCACGCGCGCGTGCCCGCACCTCGGTGCCCTCGACGATACGGCCGAGGAGATCGACGGAGCCGGCCGTGAAGTCCCGCTCGGCGATGAGTTCGGCGCGCCGGCCGAGCTTGTTGCCGAAGCCGCTGACGAGGTCCGCGAGGCCGTCGGTGTCGCGGGTGTCGGTGACCGCGCGGAGCAGCAGGTCGGTGAAGTCGGAGTCCTTCTTGACGGCGAAGAGGCCCGCCGCCTCGCCCTCGTCGGCGTTCATCTCCCGCTGGTAGCGGAAGAGTTCGGGGTCGAGGCCGAGGTCGCCGAGGTGCTCGTTCCAGCGGTCGTGGATCTCCTCCCAGTGCACCTCCAGGTGCGGGTACGCCTTGCCCGCCTCGGTGAGGGCGTCCCGGAAGCCCTTCATGGTGCGGCGGCGGCCCTGTGCCCCGGAGGCGCCCTCGGCGGCGCGCATAGAGGTCGCCTCGGCCACCGGCAGGTTGTCCAGGCTGAGCCCCGGCCCGGGCCGGAAGGAGTACCAGGCCTCGGCGAACTTCCGCGGGTCGTTGGAGACCTGGCGGCCGCGCCACTCGCTGACCTTGCCGACGACGACGCACTCACCGGTGAGGGTGTGCTGCCACTCCAGGGCGACGTGCCCGCAGTCGTCGGCGAGGAGGAACTTGCGCAGCACGCCGGAGCTGGCGCCGCCCAGGGTGTTGCGGTGGCCGGGCAGCATCACGGAGAAGATCAGCTTCAGGAGTACGGACTTGCCGCCGCCGTTCTCCAGGAAGAGCACGCCCGCCGGGGCGGGCCGACGCGGCGGTCCGGCGGGCTCGTCCGCGAAGAACTCCGCCTGCGTGGGCGCGGGGTCGGGCACGGCGGCACCGACTCCACGCAGGTCGAGCACGGTGTCGGCGTAGCGCGCACCGGCTGGTCCGATGGAGTAGAGGCGGATCCGGGACAGCTCGTACATGGCGGCGGACTCTCGTCGTAAGTCTGAGTAAGGCTGAGTAAGTCTGAAGTCGTGTGTCGTACAGGGGGGTTGGCAGCCGCGGGGGCTAGGACCGCTCGTCGGCGTGGAAGGGCAGCCCCGCGCCTTCGGCCAGCTCCAGGTCACCCTCGGCCTCGGCGGACAGCAGGCTGGCGGAGCCGTCGGTGACGGGCACGATGCCGAGGTCGAGGAGCTCGGCCATCGCGGCGCCGCCCGCCATGTCGCGCACCTGCAGCTGGTAGCGGGCGGTCGTGCGGTACGTACCCCCCGAGTCGTCGCCGGTGCGCTGCAGGAAGCCGGAGTCGGTGAGGAACGCGACGGCCTTGCCGACGATGCCGGTGGTGGATCCGGCGAGGCGGCGGGCGTCCTTGGTGGCGCCGGTGGAGCTGCGCCGCGCCCAGATCCGCCAGGCGGCCTCCAGGCCGGGTGCTTCGCTGGCCGGGTCGGTGTTCTCGCCCTGCTCCTCGGCGCGCTCCTCCAGGCGGCTGCAGGCCTGCCGGACGAAGGCGTCCACGCCGTTGACGGTGACGCGGCCGATGTACGCGTCGTCGGCGAGGTCCTCCGGGCGCGGGAAGGCCAGGGCGGCGACGGCGAGGTGGGCGAGGCCGTGCAGGAAGCGGTCGCCGGCGTCGGAGGAGGCGCGGCGCGCATAGTCGCCCATGCGGACCGCGAAGACGGAGTCCTCGGCGGCGGTGACGGCCATCCCCGCGCGCGGGGAGACCTCCAGGACGACCAGGCCGAGGCCGGTCGCGACGGCGTCGGCGAGCCGCGCGAAGGGCGCGTCCTCGCGGTATCTGCGCAGCAGTTCGGTGTACTCGGCGTCCCGCGCGGGCTGCAGTTTGGGCTGGAGTCCGAAGGACACGAGCCGCGCGGCGTCGGCGGCATCCGCGGGCGTGACGGCCGCGGGCGCGGGCCGCGTGTCGGGCTCGCTCCAGGGGGCGGTGTCCGGGTGCTGGTCGGTCACGGGTACTGCTCCTCGTACGTACGGAAAAGGCCGGGGCGCTGGGCGGGGGCTCTCATGCGGCCTCCGTCCGGTCCGCCGCCATGCCCACCGCGTCGAGCAGTGCCGTGCCCACGATCAGGTCGGCGCCCCCGAACTCCGGGTCGTCGAGCTCCGCGCCGTCGTCCACGGCGAACAGCAGCTTCGGCTCGCCCTGCCGGTACGCGGTGCCCACCGGCGGGCTCGCGGCGTGCACCGCCAGCAGGGCGACCAGGTAGGGCAGTTCGGGATCGGCGCGGCGCGCCTCGGCGAGCAGTCCCGAAAGGCGCCGCGGGGCGTCGTGCTCCAGGTCGAGCAGCTCCATGGCGGCGGCCAGCTGCTCCTCGCTGAACCGGCTGTCGTCCGGGGTGGCGACCAGGTCGGGCTCGGGCATCTCGGCGCCCAGGTGTTCGCGCTCCAGGGGCGGGGTGAGCAGCAGGTCGACCAGGTCGCCCACGCGGACCGCCGAGGGCGTGCGCAGGCCGACGCCGCGCGCGAAGAACGCGTCGGTGACGCGCAGCGCCTGCTCGACGGGGAGCGGCAGGACGGGGGCGACCAGCTGGCCGTAGAGGTCGAGCCCCGCGCGGGCGGCGGGCGGGGCGAAGGCCTGGCGGTCCTGCTCGGCGCGGAACAAGGGGCCCGCTTCGAGGAGGCGGGACTGGAGCTGGGTGTGGCGGCGGATGCAGTCCTTGACGATGTCGACGAGCTCGGCGGCGCGGCGCTTGTGCTCGCCCGCTTTTGCATCAGATCCGGCCTCGGCCTCGTCGCGCGCCTTGCGGATGTTGGTGAGGATGGCGTTCTCGTGGCGGTACCGGTCGGCGACGTGGTCGAGGGCCTCGGCGATCATGTCGGGGACGGCCTCCAGCCAGTCGACCGCGCGGACGTTGCGCCGGGTGGCGTCGAGGGCGCGGCGGAGCGTCTCGCTGTACTGCACGGTGCGGTAGCGGGCCTGTTCGGCGGCGAGCTGGGCGTCGGCGAGGCGGCCGCGGCTGATCAGCACCTCCAGCTTCACCTCGGCGGCGATCTGGGCGCTGGTCACGTCGGTGTCGAGGGCGCCCACCAGGACGTTGACCGCTTCGTCGGTGGTGCGCAGGTAGACACCGCCGCCGTAGCCGGGGACCTCCTCGATCAGCTTGAAGTCGTAGTCCCGGCGGACGTACGTCCCGTCCGGGCCGAACGTGCCGTACACCGCGCGGAAGCCGCGGTCGACGCTGCCGACGTTGATCAGGTTCTCCAGGACCCAGCGGGCCACCCGCTCGTGCTCGGCGCTGGGGCGGCCGGGCGCCTGGGCGGCGATGCGGGGGACGAGCCTGGCCACTATCTGGTCGTGGTCCGCGCCCGTGTCGAAGTCCATGTTCAGCGTGACCAGGTCGATCGCGGAGAGGGCCACTTCCGCCATCGCGTACACCGAGTACTCGCCCGCGAGGTTGGCCTTGCGGGTGTCCAGGTCGTGCAGCGGGGCCGTGCAGGCGAGGGCGCGCAGGCGCCGGGCCAGGCCCTCGTCGGCGGCCGGGCCCGGAGCCGGGGAAGGTACGGCGTTGGCCGGGGCAGGTGCAGTCACATCGGAAAGATTAGGCGGTCCCACTGACAACGGCCGAAACGACGCAGGTGAGACGGGGTCCGGGCCCCCTCGCCGCCCGATTTGCCGTTTTCATACGGGGAGTTGGCGTCACGTGGCGACCACGCGGCGTGACGGCGCCCCGCCGACCGGCCCCATCGACCAGCCCCGCCGG
>NZ_JASCIR010000068.1 GCF_029968095.1 Streptomyces solicavernae
ACCACTTCCGCCGCGTCTTTCGCCGCGTGGCGGGAGTGTAGCGGGGCTCCGGACGTGCGGGGGCGGTCTCACGGAGACCGCCGCTCGATCGTGCGACAACGCCGCAGGTAGTCACAGCGGCGGGGCAGCCTCCCAGAGTGATCACCGAGTATGCCGCCGTGCAGTGGAACCTCGAACTGGACGGTCTCTTCCTGGCCATCGACCACCGCTTCGGCCGTGTGGAGCTTCGCCGCCGCATGCGTGACTACGTACGCGGGCTGCCCGCTCCGGTGGCCCGCAAGAACAACTGGCAGCTGGCGAACAGGCTGGCCATCCCACGCCCGACGGCCTGCAGCACCTCCTCAAAAAACGTGGCGCACCGGCATGCGACTCCCTGTGAGGGGATGGCACACCAGGGACCTATCCGCGTAAGGAGTGAACCAGACATTCCTTACGCGACTAAATTCACACACACCTGCCAGAGATCCTCGCAGATCAGAAGCATCAGATCACAGCTCAATGGGACGGTAAGCGAGCGCCCGATCCACAACTTCTTCAGCCGTCAGTTTAGGATCATTGTAGTAGATGAGGTCCGTGACTCTCGGATGTGAAACATTCGCCTTCAACTGCTCAACGAGGGAATCTTCTTCCTCTTCGGAAAGGCGACCTTCAATCAGTTCCTGCACCATTCGAACGAGCTCCTCGCGAGATTTACGCATCTTCCGTTCCTTTCGTAGCATTATTAGCCGTTGCCAAAATGATACCCGCCGTCAAGGATCTCTTTATGGTAACGAGGAGTGACTACGGCCAAGTTGTCCAGGTCGTACACGCCACCACCGCGCTGAATGGGTTGCATGTGGTGAAGAACGTACCGTCCCTGCCCATGATGTTGCGCGGTCGGCGCAAAAGGTGCATTACCGTTCGCCATCGCGGTTTGTGCTGATTTGTCGAATTGCCCCGCTAGCTCAGGGTGACGGGAAACCTCTTCCCAGAAAGCCTTACGAAACTTGTCGAAACTCTCAAATTCTCGCCCCTGCAGACCTTCAGCAACCTGCCCTGGCACCCTCCCCG
The DNA here is from genome assembly GCF_029968095.1 of Streptomyces solicavernae. Lineage (GTDB taxonomy): Bacteria > Actinomycetota > Actinomycetes > Streptomycetales > Streptomycetaceae > Streptomyces > Streptomyces solicavernae. Next base: position 1,051 of record NZ_JASCIR010000068.1, read on the forward strand.
CGTTACCTTCCGAGCCTCTCAGCCATTGCCCTTCGACATTCGGTAGAGAGTCCCCGCCTGTAACCACACCAGGCGAGTTCCGAAGTTGGCCAGAACTTTTGCCAGGGTCTAGCTCATAAGGGCTCAGCCCTAGAGGGTCGACCGAGGCATGCGGATTCGACACATACGCAACGGGATTCGGTGCCGGATCCAGTCCGAGAGGGTCAAGAGTTAGGTACCGAGAAGCCTCCGGGTCATAGTGTCGAAAGTAGTTGTAGTGGAGCCCTGTCTCAGCGTCAAAGTACTGGCCCGGGAACCGAAGCGGTGTGTACGCAGTCGCACCCCGATACCAGGCCGTCGAGCCCCAAAGAGTGGTCCGCGCTCGCCAGGCAATCTCCCCTGCCTCGTCAAGGAGCTCGGTCGGTGTACCGACTAGGTCCGTGACGATCGTGAAGAAGCGTTCGTCGACCTCATCGTCCGTGAGTTGCTTGCGCTCCGTCTGGGCCAGCGGGTGCAGACCCTCGTACTCCCAAGTGAGCGTGACCATTTCCGGAGCTCCCGACACGTGGCTGGTCTGGTCACACAGCATGGGACCGTCCCAGGTGAAGTCAACCTGCTCCGCAACCGACTCGCCGTCCAGGGCAAGGCGCTGCTTGGAAGTTCGACGGCCCAGCGGATCGTAGGCATACCGCCACCGCACCCCGTCCGGAGTGACCACCGACGTCAGCCGGTCCTCCGCGTCCCACTCGTAGTGCCACGTGTCCGGCTTCCGGGACAGGCGGGTCTTCTGGCGGAGTACGACCCGCCCCTGCGCGTCGTGCTCGTAGCGGACGCCGCCCGCCGTGCGGATGCGTGTGCCCGCGTACGTGCGCGGGCCCGTTGCGTCCTGGCTGCCCGGCATCGGGGACGGCCAGGACGCGTCGGTCTGGTTGCCGGCCTCGTCGTACGCGTACGTCTCCGTCCAGCCCGCCGCGCGGACCGCCGTGACCCGGCCCACCGCGTCCAGGTCGAAGTGGCGCGTGCCGTTCAACTGGTCGTCGATGCGGGTGAGATGGCCGTCCGCGCGGTAGCCGTACGACCTGTGCTGGACCGGAGTATCAGCACCAGCACCGCCCCCGGCGCCCGTCACCGTCTGCGCGGTCAGGCGGCCCAGCGGGTCGTACATCTGAGTAACCGAGAGCGCGTCGCCGACACGGCGCGTCAGTTCGCGGCCCGCCGCGTCGTGGTCGAACGTCATCGTCCGCCCGGATGTCGTCAGCTCGGTCCGGTTGCCCGCCGCGTCGTACGCCCACCGGCTGTGCGCCCCCGCCGGAGTCGTACGGCCCACACGTCGGCCCAGCACGTCGTACTCGTACGACAACCGACGCCCGTTGACCGTCTCGTACTTGAGGCGTCCGTCCCGGTCCCGGAGGAGTTCGAGTGTCGCGTCCGGCCCGCGGGCCTCGGCCAGTTGGTCGGTCAGGTCGTACGCGAACGTCGTGACCCGGCCCGCCGCGTCCTTCCGCGTGATCCGGCCCAGCGCATTGCGCTCGAACGTGATCGTCTCGCCCAGGCCGTTCGTCCGGGCCGTCAGCCTGCCCGTCGCGTCGTGCGCGTACGTCAGCGTGCGGTCGTCGAAGTCCGTCTCGGAGGTCAGGCGGCCCGCGGGGTCGTACGTGTAACTCCACGTCAGCCCCTGCGGGTTGGTGACCTGGGTCAGGCGCAGTTCCGCGTCGTGGTCGAATTCGTAGCGCACGCCGTCCGGGCCCGTGCGGGCCGCCAGCAGGTCGAAGTGGGTGTACTCGAACCGCGTCACCCCGCCCATCGGGTCCGTGTGCGTCGTGCAGTTGCCCTCGCCGTCGTACGTCCAGGACTCCGACGAGCCGTCGGGGGCGGTGCGGCGCGACAGTTTGCCCTCGACCGTCCATTCGAGGTGCGTCACCGCGCCCATCGGGTCCACCACCCGCAGCGGACGGCCGTACGCATCCCGTTCGTACCGCGTCACCGCGCCCAGCGGGTCCACGACCTCCACCGGCAGACCCGAAGCATCGCAGCGCACCCGCGTCGTCGCGCCGAGGGCGTCCGTTACCGCCGCCAGGTGGCCGGCCTCGGTGTACGCGTACCGCGTCGTCGCCCCGCTCGGGGACGTCACCGCCGTACGGTTGCCGCGCTCGTCGTAGGCGTGGTGCCAGACCGTGCCGTCCGGGCGCACCACCCTGGTCGGCCGACCGTGTTCGTTGTACTCGGCGTGCGTCTCACGGCCGTCGGCGCGCGTGGCCGCCGCCAGGCGCCCGTCCTCGTCGTAGCGGTACGAGGTGGTGTGCCCGAGCGGGTCCGTGTGGGTCAGCAGGCGGTTGTAGCGGTCTCGTTCGAAGCGGGTGACGGCGCCCAGCGGGTCGATGTCCGCGACCACTTGGTGACGGTCGTTGATCAGATAGCGGCGCTCGTGGCCCTCGCCGGTGACCGCGCGCGTGACCCGCAGGCCGGTCGCCGGGTCCACCGTGTCGTAGTCGAGGCGCAGGGCCATGTGGCCTTCGGAGCCGCCCTCGGCGATGCAGCGGTCGGCGGTGTCGTACTCGTACGTATAGCTGCGGTCGTTCGTGTCCGTCCAGGACGTGACCCGGCTCGCCTCGTCGTACGTGAACTGCAGGGGCAGGCCTGAGGAGTTGGTGACCGTGACCAGGTTCCCGGACTCGTCGTAGCCGTAGCCGAGGAGTTGCCGGTCCGTGCCGTCGGGCGCCGCGGCCGCCAGGTGGAGGGCCGTGACCCGGCCTTCCGCGGTGGTGAGCCGGAGTCGGTAGCCGCCGCAGTGGTTGATCTCGGTCGGGGTGCCGTCGGCGTCGTACGAGAACGTGATCCAGTTGCCGTTGCGGTCGTCGATCTGCTCGATCACCGACAAGTGCTCGCCCCGGTCGGCGAAGTGCCGGACGCGGCCCGTCTCCGGGTCCGTGACCGTGTAGCCCGCCCCGTCCTCCGCGCGGTCGAGCGGCCGGCGCGGGCCGTGGCTCGGCATGACGGGAACGCCGGGCGCCGGGTGCGGATAGGCGAGCAGCAGGCCATCCTCGTCGACCAGCATGACGCCCTCGGAGTCGATCTCCAGGCGCTGGTCGACGGTGCTGGTCCAGGAGGGGCCGAACCAGCGGCCGAGGTGGTAGCCCGACTCGACGCGCCGCTTGAAGACCAGCGGCAGCACGCCGGGCAGCGTGACGTCGCTCTGCGGCAGGTACATCTTGCCGGTGGCCAGGTCGATCGGGTCGGTGCCTCCCGACTCGACGGATTCATCGACTCGCGAGGGCTGTGCGGGGTCTTCCTCGACCGCGTCCCGCGCGCCCCTCTTGCCGCCGCTCTCCGCCACGTCCGCGCCCGTCTTCACGCCGTGGCGGAGCGCGCTGCGGGCCAGGCCGGCGCCCTTGGTGCCGATCAGCTCGGGCACCAGACGGCCGAGGAATTCGGACGGGTCCTTCTTGAATCCGTCGATCGCGCCCTTCACCGCGCGCTCAGGATGCGCCACGGTCGACACCAGCCCGCTGGCCGTGAGGCTGAGGTTCTGCATGTACGCGGCCGGGTGCGTGACGTTGTACGGGTCGAACGGGATCAGGCCGCGGGCGAAAGTGACGATTCCTGCCGCGCCCTTGACCACGCCTCCGGCGAAGTGGGTCAGCTCCACCCCTTGGCTGACGCCGTAGTCCAACAACCCCATCTCGGCCCGGTCCAGGGGCGGCGGCTCGGCCGGCGCGTGGGCGAGTGCCTCCTTCACCGAGGCCGTGGCCACCCGCCCCATGTCGTCGCGTTGGCGCCTGGCCTCTTCCAGCAGTTCGGCGGCCCGCTTCTGGTCCGCCACTCCCGGGTCCGAGAACGTTTCCGGCGTCGGCCCGGGGTCTCGCTGCTCCGCGACGGCGGCGTTGTACGCGTCCACGCGCTTGTTGTACGAGGAGACCGCCCGCTCCGACTCCTCCTTGCCGCGCTTGTGCAGGGCGATGGCGTCCTCGGCCTGCCGCTGCGCCCAGGTGACCGTCTCCGCGAACCGGTTGAGGGCCTCGGCGGCCTGGCCGCAGGAGTCCGCGGCGTGCATCCACTTCTTGGGGTGCATCGTGAACTTGTCGCGGAACGCTTCGGCCGCCTCGCCCCGCCAGCTCGACGAGTCCAGGCCGCGCATTCCGGTGCCGACCCGCTCGAACGCGTCGTGGAAGTCCTTCAGGTGGGCGGCGCTCTCCCGGATCGCCTCCGGGTCGCCGTGCACCAGCTGCTTCGGGTCGTCGGTCGTGCCGAGCCGGTCCTCGGCCACCTCCGCACCGAGGTCCGAGGCGACTCCGTCGCCCCAGCCCTCGACGTTGTCGGCCACCCCTTCGGCGCCCACGTAGTCCAGGCCGTCGGCGACCACGTCGGTGCTCGCCTCGACGAGTTCGCCCGCGCCCTGCTTGACTCCGTCGACCACGCCTTCGAGCTTGCCGAGGCCGGCGTTGATCGCGTCTGAGATGCCCATCAGCCCTGCGCCCCCTGCTGACCGTCCGCGATGGCCTGCTGCTGGGCGGCCCTCGCCCGCTCCTTTGGGGATGGGCCGAACTGCTCATCCAGGGAACGCTCGTACTGCTCCTCGCTGATGCCTGCCGCTTCCAGGGTCGTGTCCCGGATGGGCGCTGCGAGCCCCATGTCCGAGGTGGCCAGGTCCCGGCCGGCGTCCTTCCAGCCCTGCTCCATGTTCGCCTTGGCCTGTTCCACGGTCTCCAGGCTGTAGTCCGGGTTGGCGAAGGCGTGGTTCTGCCGGATCTGGTCCCAGCTCTGGGCGGTGACCTCTTCCTCGGTCGCGTGCGGGTTGCCCATCAGGGCGTTCGCGCCGACCTTCAGCGTGCCGTCGATGTACTGCTCGGTCTCGTGGTACGCCCCGGCGGCCAGTCCCACACCCTGCGCGAAGTTGTTGCCCTCGATGAGGAGGGTGCGTACGCCCCATTCCCAGCGTTCGCAGAACTCCTCGAACGCCTTGGTCAGTTCGCCGTGCCCCAGCTGCACGCCGCTCAACGAGACGTTCTCGAAGCCTCTTCCGGTAGCCGCGTCACCGATCGAACCGAGCTCGCGCAGTTCGTCGAGCGCGTTGTTGATGCCCCGCTCGATCCGGTCGAGCCCGTCGGCCTTCAGCTCTTTCCACTCCGCACCCATGCGTGCGTGCCCCCCGTTTACTGCACTTGTGTGTACTGCACTTGCGTGGTGTCCCCGAAAGCCCGTCGTCGTCCGGGCTCTTGATGCGCTAGGCGTCGACTGCCACTGCGTCCGGGACGACTCCCGTCACCGGAGGAAACAGCACGGCATCCTGTTCATCGGCCGTGTCGAGGGCGACCCCACAGGGCATCCCGGACCCGGCCACGGCCGGCACAGCGACATCGAGGAGTCGCGCTCCCAGGACGCGCTGGTAGTCCCAGGGGCGGTCGCCTTCCCCGCGTGCGAGGGCGAACCGCGCCAGGGCGGCTTCGTCGGAGAACGCGAGAATCCATCGGATGCCGCTGTGCTCCGCGGTCCAGAAACCCTCGTCCTGGGCTGCTGTTTCGGGCCTCGGGCCTCCGCTGGTCAGCGGCACCAGCACGGCGGTACGCCGGAACTCGCCGAGCAGCGCCGCGAATTCGCGGCGGGCCTGCTCAGCGGATGGGGCGACGGCCGCCCCCGGTTGCCCGTCGGGCACACTCGGCTCGATGGCGGCCGACGGGCTCTTCGGCCCTGATGGGCCGGACACGTCAAGCCCTGCAATCTTCGATGGCGGCGCCAGTCCCGGTATGCCGCTCCCACCCCCGTGGTCGCTCATGCCGACCACCCTCACATGACGTCCTTTTCATATGCAACGCAGGCCCACGAGGGTGGCCGGATCATTCCGCCCGTGATCGGCTCAAACAAGGACAAGCCTTCACCAGCAGGCAGCCGATCCGGATCCGTACGCCCGCACAGGTGGCTTGATCCGGCCCTTCGCGCTCGGGGCGGCCGGCCGCGCAGCACGGGTACGAGGGCCGCCAGGACGCACTGTGCCGCCACGTA
>NZ_JASCIR010000069.1 GCF_029968095.1 Streptomyces solicavernae
GCGGATGGCCCCAGCTGATCACAGCTGAGGCAGGGCGCGGCACGTAGAGCCGCACGTGCCGTCGATCGACGAGAAGTTCATCGCCGTCATCGAGGCCGAGGTCGAACGCCACGCACCCGCCGGTCGTGACCCGCGGCCGCCGGGGATCGATACTGAGGGCCCACGAGTCGAGCCCCACCAGTGTCTGCCGGAGGTACCCGTTGAAAATGCTGATCAACGTCCCCGAGACCGTAGTAGCCGACGCCCTGCGCGGGATGGCCGCCGCCCACCCCGAGTTGACGGTCGACGTCGAGAACCGTGTGATCGTACGGCGGGACGCGCCCGTCGCCGACAAGGTGGCCCTCGTCTCCGGGGGCGGGTCCGGGCACGAGCCGTTGCACGGAGGGTTCGTGGGGCCGGGGATGCTGTCGGCGGCCTGCCCCGGTGAGGTGTTCACCTCGCCCGTGCCGGACCAGATGGTGCGGGCCGCGGCGGCCGTGGACAGCGGCGAGGGCGTGCTGTTCGTGGTGAAGAACTACACCGGTGACGTGCTGAACTTCGACATGGCCGCCGAGCTCGCCGAGGACGAGGGCATTCAGGTCGCCAAGGTCCTCGTCGACGACGACGTGGCCGTCACCGACAGCCTCTACACGGCCGGCCGGCGCGGCACCGGCGCCACCCTCTTCGTGGAGAAGCTGGCGGGCGCGGCCGCCGACGCCGGGGCGCCCCTGGAGCGGGTCGAGGCGATCGCGCGGCGCGTCAACGAGAACTCACGCAGCCTCGGCGTCGCCCTGAGCGCCTGCACGACGCCCGCGAAGGGCAGCCCCACCTTCGAACTGCCGCCCGGTGAACTGGAGTTGGGTGTCGGTATTCACGGCGAGCCGGGCCGTGAGCGGCGCGCGATGATGACGTCCAGAGAGATCGCCGACTTCGCCGTGGACGCCGTCCTCGACGACCTGCGGCCGCGCAACCCGGTGCTGCTGCTCGTCAACGGCATGGGCGGCACGCCGCTGCTCGAACTGTACGGATTCCACGCCGAGGTGCAGCGCGCCCTGACGGAACGGAACATCGCCGTCGCGCGTGTCCTGGTCGGCAACTATGTGACGTCCCTCGACATGGCCGGGGCGTCCGTGACCCTGTGCCAGATCGACGAGGAGCTCCTCGGCCTGTGGGACGCTCCGGTGCGGACGCCCGCGCTGCGCTGGGGCGTGTGAACGCGGTCCGCAATTCACCGGTGACCGACGAACTTGGAGGACCTGTGCTCGACGTGCTCGACGGCGACTTCTTCCGCCGCTGGCTGTCCACCGCCGCCACGGCCGTGGACCGGGAGGCGGACCGGCTGACCGACCTGGACTCGGCGATCGGCGACGCGGATCACGGCGCCAACCTGCGGCGCGGCTTCACGGCCGTGACCGAGGCGCTCGCCGGGAGCGACGCCACCGCGCCCGGGGCTCTGCTCGCCCTGGCGGGGCGGCAGTTGATCTCGAAGGTGGGCGGGGCGTCCGGACCGTTGTACGGCACCCTGCTGCGTACGGCCGGAAAGGCGCTCGGTGACGCGGGCGAGGTGTCGCGCGAGGAGCTGGCGCAGGCGCTGCGGGCGGGCGTCGACGCGGTGGCGAAGCTCGGCGGCGGGGCGCCCGGCGACAAGACGATGCTGGATGCGCTGGTCCCGGCCGTCGAAGCGCTGCCGGCGTCCTTCGACGCGGCGCGCGACGCGGCGGGCAAGGGCGCGGAGGCGACGATCCCGCTGCAGGCCCGCAAGGGCCGGGCGAGCTATCTGGGCGAGCGCAGCATCGGCCATCAGGACCCGGGCGCCACCTCATCGGCCCTGCTGATCGCCGCGCTCGCAGAGAGCGCGGAGAACGAGAAGAACGCGGAGAAGGCCAAGAACGCCAAGAACGCCAAGAACGCCGGAGGCGCCGCATGAGTGACGGCGCCAAGCAGGTGGGAGTCGTCCTGGTGTCGCACAGCGCCGCCGTCGCCGCCTCGGTCGCGGAGCTGGCGGCCGGCCTCGCGGGCGGCGCCGGCGCGGCCCCGGTCGCCCCGGCGGGCGGCACGGAGGACGGGGACCTCGGTACGAGCGCGGAGCTGATCGCGCGGGCGGCCCGCTCGGTGGACCGGGGCGCGGGCGTCGCGGTCCTGGTCGACCTGGGCAGTGCGGTGCTCACGGTGAAGGCCCTGCTCGCCGAGGGCGACGAACTCCCGGACGGCGCGCGCCTGGTTGACGCCCCGTTCGTGGAGGGCGCGGTCGCGGCGGTGGTCACGGCCTCGGCGGGCGCGGACCTGGACGCGGTGGAGACGGCGGCACGGGAGGCGTACGGCTACCGCAAGGAGTGAGGCGCCCTCCGGAACTCGTCATCGAGCGGCAGGCTCAGCTCTTCACCGGCGTCAGCACCACGAAGTCCGCGCCCGCCGGGTCCAGGCAGACCGCCATCCGGCCGACGCCCTCCGCGTCCTCCGGCCCCATCTGCACACTGCCGCCGTTCTCGGTGACCTTGGCGACGGCGGTGTCGCAGTCGGTGACGTTGAACACCGGGTGCCAGTACGGGCGTCCGCCGGCCGCGGCGAGGTGTTCGGCGGGGAGTTGCATGACGCCGCCGTGCATCCGCTCCTCGGGCAGCCCTTCGGGGGTGATGAGTGTGTACGTGCCTCCACCGCCGGGCAGCTCCATGTCGCTGAACTGCCAGCCGAGGAGGCCGCCGTAGAACTCCTTCGCGGCCGCGGCGTCCGTGGTGTAGAGCTCGGTCCAGGACAGCGAGCCCGGCTCGTCCACCTTCTCGACGCCCGAGTCCTTCCCCGGCTGCCACACGGCGAACTGGCCGCCGAGCGGGTCGCTGAACTGCGCCATACGGCCCCAGTCCTCCAGGTCCATCGGAGCGACCCGGACCGTGCCGCCCGCGCGCTCGACCGTCTGGGCGGCGGCGTCCGCGTCGGCGACCTTGAAGTAGATCATCCAGGCGGAGCGCGCGCCTTCCTCGGTGAGTTTGCCGAGTCCGGCGACGAGCTTGCCGTCGCTCTTGAATGTGCCGCCTTCCATGTCCTCACCGTCGCCCATGGACTCGAAGTCCCAGCCGAGCACGGCGCCGTAGAAGGACGCGGCGGCCGTGACGTCGGGAGCTCCGAGGTCGAGGAAACAGGGGGCACCGTTGGCGAAGTCCGTGGTGATCATGACGAGGTTCCTTCCGTGCATCTTCGGTGAGTTTCAGCCTTGCACCCGGCACTGACAATCGCCCGTCGACCGCTCACGGTGCGTGGCCGGGACGCCGTGCGGTGCGGGGCGGGCCGGCCCCGGACCGCGCCCCTCCGCCGCCGGTCCTCAGCGGGCGAACCAGCGTTGCGGTTCCGGTGCGGTGTTCTCGCGACCTGGTGTCCTTCACCGGCGGGCTGCAGACGGGCCGCGGCACACGTCGTGGCTCTCGACCAGGGGCGCGCCGGTGGCCGCGCCGCCGCCGAGGACGAGGTTGACGACGCCGGGCGGCGCGCCCGCCTCGGCGAGCAACTCGACCATCTTGACGGTGGTCAGCGGGGTGATCTCGCTGGGCTTGACCACCATGGTGTTGCCGGCCGCGAGCGCCGGGGCGACCTTCCAGGAGGCCTGAAGGAGCGGGTAGTTCCACGGGCAGATGAGCGCGCACACGCCGACCGGCTCGTAGACGACGCGGCTGCGGATGCGCGGGTCCCCGGCGTCCACCACGCGCCCGGCGTCGGCCTCGGCCTGCCCGGCGTAGTACGCGAGGACGTTCGTGACGTCGTCGACGTCGATGCCGCTCTCCACCAGCGTCTTGCCGGTGTCCAGGGTCTCCAGGCGGGCCGTCTCGTCGCGGTCGCGCTGGAGCAACTCGGCGGTGCGGCGCAGGAGTGCGGCGCGCTGCCGGGGCGTCCAGGACGGCCAGGTGTCGCCGTCGAAGGCCCTGCGGGCGGCGGCCACGGCGGCCGGTCCGCCCTCGTCCACGGTGCGGACCACGGACTGGTCGTAGGGGTTGATGATCTCACGCGTGGCGCCCCCGGCTGCGGCCACCCACTCTCCGTCGATATACAGACTGGACGTGGGAATTCCTTTCCCGGTTGCGCCGTATTCGGCTCTCCCGTTGTGCGCACTGAATTGATTACGCATTACGTTAGGCACGTACCACGGGGGCGGCAACGAGTCGTACGACGAGAATCCAGGGAGTGCCATGGGCCGGGCGGAATTTGACTACATCATTGTCGGCGGCGGCTCTGCGGGGTGCGCCCTGGCGAACCGGTTGAGCGCGGACCCGGCCAATCGGGTGCTGGTGCTTGAGGCCGGACGGCCGGACTACAAGTGGGACGTGCTCACGCACATGCCGGCCGCCCTGACGATGATCATCGGGAATCCGCTGTACGACTGGTGCTACGAGTCGGAGCCAGAGCCGTACATGAACGGCCGCCGGGTCAGCCACGGGCGCGGCAAGTTGCTCGGCGGGTCGAGTTCGATTAACGGGATGATTTTCCAGCGCGGAAATCCCATGGACCTGGAGCGCTGGGGGGCGGATCCCGGAATGGAGACCTGGGACTACGCGCACTGTCTGCCGTATTTCAAGCGAATGGAGCACTGTGCGGCCGGGGCCGATGAATGGCGCGGTCAGGGCGGGCCGCTGTGGCTGGATCGCGGCGCGGCCGACAACCCGCTGTTCGAGGCGTTTCTGGAGGCGGCGCAGCAGGCCGGGTACGACCTGACCTCGGACGTCAACGGCTACAAGCAGGAGGGCTTCGCCCGCTTCGACCGCAACATCAAGGACGGGCGGCGCTGGTCCGCGGCGCAGGCGTATCTGCATCCGGTGATGAAGCGCCCCAATCTCACCGTGCAGTGTTTCGCGCAGGTGGACCGGGTGCTCTTCGAGGGAAAGCGGGCGGTCGGGGTCGCCTATCGGAAGCACGGGAAGCAGCGGCGGGAGACGTTCGGCGGCGAGGTGATCCTGTGCGGCGGAGCCATCAACACCCCGCAGCTGCTTCAGCTTTCGGGCATCGGGAATCCCGACGAACTCACCCGGTTCGGCATCGAGATGGTGCATGAACTGCCCGGGGTCGGCGAGAATCTCCAGGACCACCTGGAGGTGTATGTGCAGCACGCCTCCAAGCAGCCCATCTCGTTCAACCCGCTCATCAAGTGGCGCAACCGGCCCGCCGTCGGAATGCGCTGGATGACCTCGCACACGGGTCCCGCGGCCACCAATCACTTCGAGGCCGGCGGGTTCGTACGCGGGAACGACGCGGTCGACTATCCCAACCTGATGTTCCATTTCCTGCCGATCGCGGTGCGCTACGACGGCACCCCGGTGGACGCGGAGCACGGCTATCAGGTGCACATCGGCCCGATGTACTCCGACGTACGCGGCTCCGTGAAGATCAAGTCGGGGCATCCGGAGGAGCATCCGGCGCTGCGCTTCAACTACCTCTCCACGCCGAACGACCGCAAGGAGTGGATCGAGGCCATCCAGGTCGCCCGGGACATCCTGAAGCAGCCCGCCTTCGCGGAGTTCGACGCGGGCGAGATGTCGCCCGGCGCGGAGGTGAGCGGCGACGATGCCGTCCTGGAGTGGGTGGCGCGGGACGCGGAGACCGCGTACCACCCGTCCTGCACCGCCAAGATGGGCATCGACGCCATGGCGGTGACGGATCCGGCGTCGATGCGCGTCCACGGGGTCGACGGGCTGCGGGTGGTCGACGCCTCGGCCATGCCGTATCTGACGAACGGCAACATCTACGCGCCGGTGATGATGCTCGCCGAGAAGGCCGCCGACCTGATCCTCGGCAACACCCCGCTGGCGCCGTCCACCGCCGAGTTCTACCGGCACCGCGCCCAGAAGGGCTGAGGGCTGCGGGCTGAGGACTGCGGGCTGCGGGCTGCGGGCTGCGGGCTGCGGCGCCCGTCCCCGCACCGTCGGCTCGGTCAGGGTCGGTCGCCCTTCGGGCTGCTGCTCCCCGCCGGCACCCGCAGCCCGAAGAACGACACCTCGCGGCGGAGCCGGAAGCCCAAGGATGCGTAGAGCCCGATCGCGCCGGTGTTCTCCGCGCCGGTGTGCAGGAACGGGACCTCGCCGCGGTCCCGGATGCCCGCCGCGACCGCGAGGACGAGCCGCCCGCCGAGCCCCTGGCCGCGGTGCGCCGGATCCGTGCAGACGCCGCTGATCTCCGTGTACCCGGTGGGGCGCAGCCGCTCCCCCGCCATCGCCACGAGCGCCCCGCCGCGCCGGATGCCCACGTACCCGCCGAGCTCGACGGTGCGCGGCAGGAACGGACCGGGCCGGGTGCGTGCCACGAGGTCGAGCATCTCCGGGACGTCGGCGGGCCCGAGCCGTACGGCCTCCGCGTCCGGGCGCGCCCGTACGCCGTCGTCGACCAGCTGGACCCCCGGCACCCGGAAGGTCTCCGTCCAGCCGGGCGGCGGTGTCAGTGCGGTGGTCGCGGCGAGCGCGAACTCGCCGTCCGGGCCGACGAGCTCCGCGGCGTCCGCCCAGTCCCCGGCGGCCGGGTCGTCGGGCAGGGCGAGCCACGGTGAGACGTCCGCGGGGAAGCGCAGCACGCGCCCGCGCCGCTCGGCCAGGCCGGACTGCGGTCCGGTGAGCGCGGCGTACGTGGGCCGGTCCAGGGGGTGCGGGTGGGGCGGGTGTGCGGGGGCGGGGGCCGGGTGGGCTGCGGTGCTCATGTGCTGTTCCAAGGTGGGCCGGGGGTGGCCGTATTCCCGTGCCCGCGCTGTGTCGGATCGCCCGTGTATCTCGACGGTGT
>NZ_JASCIR010000007.1 GCF_029968095.1 Streptomyces solicavernae
CTAGACGACCGACACCGGCGCCTGGACCACCCAGCTGGCGCCCGGCGCCGACCTGCGCACGGACCTGCCCGGCTACCGCGTGTGGGAGCACGGCGAACTCGTCGCCGAACCGAACGACGTGACCGACCACTGGCGCGGGGACCTGGTCACGTTCCTGCTCGGCTGCAGCTTCACGTTCGAGGCGGCCCTGATCGCCGCGGACGTGCCGGTGCGCCACATCGAGCAGGGGCGGAACGTGCCCATGTACGTCACGGACCGCCCCTGCCGGCCCGCTGGGCGGGTGCACGGCCGCATGGTGGTGTCGATGCGCCCGGTGCCGCCCGAGCGGCTCTCCACGGCGATCAGGGAGACGGCGCTGTACCCGTCGTTCCACGGCAGCCCGGTGCACTGCGGCGACCCCGCGGCGCTCGGCATCGCCGACCTCGGCCGGCCGGACTTCGGCGACCCCGTCGACGTACGGCCGGACGAGATCCCGGTGTTCTGGGCCTGTGGCGTGACCCCGCAGGCCGCGGTGACGGCGTCCGGGCCGCCGTTCGCGATCACGCACGCGCCGGGGAAGATGCTGATCACGGACGCCCTCGACGAGCACTACCGGGTGCTGTGAAACCCACCCCTCCCACCGCCCCCAAATCCCGCTCTTCAAGCGCCGATCCGCAATCCCGCACCTTGAGTAAGGACGTACGTACGCACATGAGCCAGGTAGTGATCGACCTCAACGCCGACCTCGGCGAGGGCTTCGGGCGCTGGCGGCTGACCGACGACGAGCAGCTGCTCTCGGTGGTGACCAGCGCCAACGTGGCCTGCGGCTTCCACGCCGGGGACGCGGCCACCATGCGCCGCGTGTGCGAGCTCGCCGCGCAGCGGGGCGTGCGGATCGGCGCCCAGGTGTCGTACCGCGACCTGGCCGGCTTCGGTCGGCGCGCCATGGACGTGCCCACGGACGAGCTCAGCGCCGAAGTCGCCTACCAGATCGGCGCCTTGGAGGTGTTCGCCCGGGCGGCCGGGACGCGCGTGGCGTACGTGAAGCCGCACGGCGCGCTCTACAACCGGGTCGTGCGCGACGAGGAGCAGGCCGGGGCGGTCGTCGAGGGCGTGCTGCTCGCCGGCGGGCGGCTGCCCGTGCTCGGGCTGCCCGGCTCGCGCCTGCTCGACGTGGCGGAGAAGGCCGGACTGCCCACGGTGACCGAGGCGTTCGCGGACCGCGCGTACACGGACGAGGGAACCCTGGTGCCACGCACGCGTGCGGGCGCCGTGATCACCTCCGGGGACGAGGTCGTCGCCCGCTCCCTCGACCTGGCAGCGAACGGCTCCGTCGCCTCGCTCACCGGGCGGCGGGTCGACGTGGGCGCCCGTTCCCTGTGCCTGCACGGCGACACCCCGGGCGCGGTGGAGCTCGCCCGCGAGGTCCGCGCCCGCCTGGAGGCCGACGGCGTCGACGTACGGGCCTTCGCATGAGCCGCACGCGCGCGGAGGCCGACCGGAACACCCCCGTCCGGCACGGCACTTCAGGGGTCACGACCCGGCTCGTCGGCGAACACGCCCTGCTCGTCGAGCTCGACTCCGGCGCGGCCGTCGAGGCCCTGCACGCCGTGCTCCTGCAGCGCCGCGAGACGGGCGAGCTGCCTCCCGTACGGGAGATCGTGCCCGCCGCCCGCACGGTCCTCCTGGACGGCCTGGCGGACCCCCGCACGCTCGCCGCCACCATCCCCACCTGGGACGTGCCCGAACTGCCCGCACGCGCGCCGGAGACCGTCGAGCTGCCCGTGCGCTACGAGGGACCCGACCTGGCCGAGGTGGCGGCGCTGTGGGGCGTCGCCGTGGACGAGGTGGCGCGGATCCACGCCGGGACCGAATTCCGCGTCGCCTTCTGCGGGTTCGCGCCCGGGTTCGGCTACCTCACGGGCCTGCCCGAGCGGTACGCGGTCCCCCGCCGGGCCACTCCCCGTACGGCGGTGCCCTCGGGGTCGGTCGCGCTCGCGGGCCCGTACACCGGGGTGTATCCGCGCTCCTCGCCGGGCGGCTGGCAGTTGATCGGTACGACGGACGCGGTGCTGTGGGACCACACGCGCGTGCCGGCCGCGCTGCTGTCCCCCGGCACGCGCGTGCGGTTCGTCCCGGCCGGCGTGGAGGCGCGCGCATGACCGACAGCGCTTTCGCCGTGCTGCGCGCCGGGGCCCTGACCACCGTGCAGGACCTGGGTCGCGCCGGTCACGCCCACCTCGGCGTGCCCCGCTCCGGCGCCCTGGACGAGCCGGCGGCCAGGCTCGCCAACCGCCTTGTCGGCAACGCCGATTCGGCGGCCGTCCTGGAGACCACCTTGAGCGGCTGCGCCCTGCGCCCGCGCCGCACCGTCACGGCGGCGGTGACGGGCGCGCCCTGCCCCGTCAGGGTCGACGGCCGGCCCGTGGCGTGGGGAGCACCCGTACGGGTCCCGGCGGGCGCGGTGCTCGACGTGGGGGCGGTGGCCGCGGGCGTGCGGTCGTACGTGGCGCTCGGCGGGGGCGTGGCGGTGGAACCGGTGCTCGGCAGCCGGTCGACCGACCTGCTGTCCGGGCTCGGGCCCGCGCCCCTGGTGGACGGGGCGGTGCTGCCCCTCGGCGCGGAGAACGGGCCCCACGCGCGCGTGGACGTCGCCCCGCAGCCGGCGCCGCCCACGGAGCTCGTCCTCAGGGTGACGTTCGGACCGCGCGCCGACTGGTGCACCCCGCAGTCCCTGAAAACCCTCACCACGCGCGCGTACCGGGTCTCCCCCGCGAGCAACCGCATCGGCCTGCGCACGGAGGGACCCGCGCTGGAAAGGGCCGTCCATGGCGAACTGCCCAGCGAGGGCCTGGTGCTGGGCGCGGTCCAGGTCCCGCCGGACGGCCGGCCCGTGGTGTTCCTGGCGGATCACCCGACGACGGGCGGCTACCCGGTCGTCGCGGTGGTCCGCGAACCCGATCTGTGGGCGGCGGCCCAGGCGGTACCGGGGACTCGGCTGCGGTTCGTGGTGTAGGGCGCGGGGCCGGGTGGGCGGGCTGCCCTAAAGCACCCGCGCGGGCACCCCCCTACCAGCCCCGCCCCCGGCCGCGCCAGAACCGGACCCGACCCCGCCAGAACCGGACCCGACCCCGCCGGAACCGACCCCGCCCCGCTGCCCCGCCGAGGCCGGCGCGATCGCCGCCGCTCCCACCGAGGCCAGTGCCGCAGACACAGCCGCCGAGGCGCGTAGGTCGAGCCGCGATCCCGTGCCGCGCAGTTCGTGCCGCAGCTCCTCCGCGGCGAGGGCGGCCAGCTGGGGGAGCAGGTCGGTGCAGCGGCGCAGGACCCAGCCCGTGCCGGCCGTGGCGAGCCACGTCAGCGAGGCCGTACGCGAAGGTGGCGGGCGCTCCGCCGTCAGAGCGGGCTCGGGCCCCAGCTCCCGCCCCGAGGCCCGCAGCTGGGCATGGAAGCGTACGGCCAGCGCGCGGTGTCCGGCCTCGCCGGGGTGCAGCCGGTCCGCGCTCCACATCGCCCGGTCGGCGACCCACTCCCCGTCGGCGGCGTGCACATGGACCGCCCCGTACCGCTCGGACAGGGCGTGCACGACGGTGTTGACGGCGCGCTGCCGGCGGGCCAGCGGGCGGGCCAGGGCGCCCGGCAGGCCGAGCAGCGCGCCGGGGTCCGGCAGGCAGGCGGTGAGCAGCAGGGCGCCGCGCTCCGCGAACGCCCCGTGGACCGCGTCGAGGCGGGCGGCGACCCGGTGGATGTCGAAGGTGTGGCGCAGGGTGTCGTTGACGCCCACGACGACGGAGACGACGTCGGGCCCGAAGGCGAGGGCCTGCGGGGTCTGCCGCCGCCACACGTCCTGGGTCTGGGCGCCGCTGACGGCGAAGTTGCGGAATTCCACGGCCACTTCTGCCGGAGCGAGGCCGCCTGCGAGCAGCGCCGCCCAGCCGCGCCGGCCCGCACCGTCCGGGGCCGGATCACCCACGCCTTCGGTGAGTGAGTCCCCGAGCGCCGCGAACCGTATCCCGCCGTATACCGCCGCCCTCACAGCGCCCCCCTCGCTCCGACGGCCCCGACCGCACCGATCGCACCGCCCGCACCGACCGGCACGTCGGCGCGCGCTTCGGTGGACCGCCCCGCACCGCCCCGTACGCCGACATCTCCCGGCGCATCGTGGGCCGCGAGGAAAGCCGCAACCGACCGGTCCCAGCCAAAACCCTCCGCACGCGCGCGTGCCGCCCGGCGGCGCTCCGCCTCGGGCCGGTCGAGCAGCCCCTGCACGGCCTCCGCGAAACCGGCACCCCCGAGCGCGGAAGCACCGGCGGCCCCGAGCACCGCAGCACCCGCAGCCCCGGCCCACACACCCGAGCCATCGGCCTCACCGAGCGCCTCAGCCCCCTCGACCCCCTCAGCCCCCTCGGCCCCCTCGGCCCCCTCAGCCCCCACGACTCCCTCGACCCCCACGATCTCCGGCAGCGCCGACACCGCACTCACCACCACCGGCGTCCCGCACGCCAGCGCCTCAAGTGCCGCGAGGCCGAAGGTCTCCGCGGGCCCAGGCGCCAGGCACACGTCGGCCGTGGCCTGCAGCGCGGCGAGTTCCGCCCGGTCGGCGACATGGCCGAGGAAGGTGACGGGCAACGCACGCGCGCGTGCCCGGCGTTCGAGGCGCCCGCGCAACGGACCGTCCCCGGCCACCACGAGCCGGGCCCGTACGCCTCGCTCCGCCAGCGCCTCCAGGCAGTCGAGGGCGACGCCGGGCCGCTTCTCGACCGAGAGCCGCGAGCACAGCACCAGCAGAACCTCCGCCACGCGCGCGTGCCGCTCGCGTACGTCCGCGTCCCACAGCTGCGGCCGGCGCCGCGCGAGGTCGACGCCGAGCGGCGCGCGGACCACGTTGCGCGCGCCGATCCGCCGGAACTCCCGCTCGGCCCACGCCGTCGTGCACACCACGCGCGCGTAGGCGTGTGCCGTACGGGAGTTGAGGGCGTCGGCGAGGCGCCGCGCGGGGGCCGTCGGCACGCCCCAGGTGCGCAGCACGCCGTCGGCGGTCTCGTGGGAGACCATCACGGCGGGCACCCGCGCCCGCCGCGCCCATTCGCCGGTCCAGCGCAGCGTGGTCCGGTCGGAGACCTCCAGGCGGTCCGGCGCGAGGTCCTCAAGCAGCCGCCGGAGCCGGCCCCGGTCGGCGAGCACCCGGTAGCCGCCGCTGCCCGGAAGGACCGGCCCCGGGAGGGTGACGACCCGGCCCTGCGGTGTCCGACGGTCCGCGCGCCGCTCCCCCGGCACGACCAGCACGGGCTCGTGCCCCGCGGCCAGGTATCCCGCGCCCAGCTCCCGCAGTGCGGTGCGCAGTCCACCGGAGCCGGGGGTGACGAAGTTGGCGAGGCGGACGATACGCAGACTCATGCGGCCACCGCCGTACGCCCGTCGAGCACGGCCCCGTAGTGCTCGATGAGCCGGTCGCCGACCGCCTCCCAGGTGCGCCCCCCGACAGCGGCGCGCCCCGCCCTCCCGTAGGCCGCACGCAGCGCCGGGTCGGCCGTCAGGGCCCACACCGCGTCGCGTACGGCCGCCGGGTCGTCCGGCGGTAGGAGCAGTCCGGTGTGCCCGTGCCGGACCAGGTCGAGCGGTCCCCCGGCCGCGGGCGCGACCACGGGCACGCCGGACGCCATGGCCTCCTGGACGGTCTGGCAGAACGTTTCGTAGGGACCGGTGTGCACGAAGAGGTCCAGCGAGGCGAAGATCCGGGCGAGTTCGGCGCCGGTGCGGCGGCCGAGGAATGCGGCGCCGGGCAGCGCGGCCCGCAGCGAGGGCTCGCTGGGCCCGTCCCCCACGACGACCACGCGGACCCCGTCGAGGCCGCAGACCCCGGCGAGCAGGTCGACCCGCTTCTCGGGGGCGAGCCGTCCCACGTACCCGACGATCAGCTCGCCGTTCGGCGCGAGCCGGCGGCGCAGGGCGGAATCGGCGTGCTCGGGCCGGAAGCGCACGGTGTCGACGCCGCGCGGCCACAGGTGCACGCGCGGGACGCCGTGCCGGGTCAGCTCGTCGCGGGCGGCGGTGGAGGGGGCGAGGGTGCGGTCGGCGGCGGAGTGGACCGTACGGATGCGCCGCCAGGCCGTGCCCTCGCCGGCGCCGACGTACATCCGCGCGTACCCGGCGAGGTCGGTCTGGTAGACGGCGACGGCGGGTATGCCGAGGCGGGCGGCGGCCGCCATGCCGCGCGCGCCGAGCACGAACGGGCTGGCCAGGTGGACGAGTTCGGCCCGGTACGCGCTGAGCGCGGCGGCCACGCGGCGACTCGGCAGCGCCACCCGCACCTGCGGGTAGCCGGGCAGCGGGAGTGAGCGGACGCGGAGCACCGGGCAGGGGCCGTTGGTGCCGAAGGGCGAGCCGGGCGGTGCGCCGGGCGCGGCGGGGGCGACGACCAGCGGCTCGTGGCCGCGTCGCAGCAGGTGGTTGACGGTCTGCGTGGCGCAGTGGGCCACGCCGTTGACGTCGGGAGGGAAGGATTCGGTGACGATGACGACACGCATACGGGTGTTGTCGCCGCCCGCGGCGTGGTCACGTCAACGTCGATCTTTCCGGCCGCGGAACGTCCCATGAGCGTTCCGGGCCCTTGCGGGGCCCGGCAGTCGTCGCCCGGGGGTCCGGTCCCTGAACTCCGGTCAGACGGCGGAGGCGTCGGGGCCGATCCGGCTGCGTACGGCCGTCTGCACCTCGTCCTCCTCGGCCGGGTCGGCGGCGAGTCTGCGGAGCTGGTCGACGACGCGGGCGTCGCCGGTCTCGGCGGTGCGGGCGGCGACCTCGCGGGTGGACTCCTCGCAGTCCCACAGGCACTCGACGGCGAAGCCCGCGGCGAAGGACGGGTCGGTGGCGGCGAGGGCGCGGGCGGCCCGGCCGCGCAGATGGGAGGAGGCGGTCTCGCGGTAGACATGGCGCAGTACGGGGGCGGCGCAGGCGATGCCGAGGCGTCCTGCCCCGTCGACGAGGGTCCAGAGCGTGCAGGCGTCGGGCCCCTCGGAGCGCACCGCCTCGCGCAGCGCGCCGAGTACCAGCCGGGTGTCCCCGGCGCCGCCTCGGCAGGCGAGCACGCGGCCGGCGGCGGCGCCGAGTGCGTCGGGCCGTCCGGCCCAGGCGCGGGCCTGGTGGAGTGCGTCGTCGCCGCGCATCCGCTCGAAGGCGTCGACGGCGGCCTCCACGACGACCGGTGAGCCGTCACCCACGGCTGCGGCGATCAGGTCGAGTACGCGGGGGTCCTGGGCGTCGGCCAGGTAGCGCAGGCAGGTGCTGCGGGCGCCGTCGCCGGCGGCCCGGGCGGCGAGCAGGATTTCGTCGCGGTCCTCGGGTCCGGCGACGGCGGTGAGGCAGCGGGCGGCGGACACATGGAGTCCGGCGCTGCGGCCGATGGCCTCGTCGGCCCAGTCGAAGACGGCTCGTACGCTCCAACCCGGGCGTGGGCCCGAGGAGTTGAGCTGGCGTTGCCACTGCGCGAAGGAGCCCTGTTCGCGGGCGGCGCGCACGCGTTCGGCGAGGTGGGCGGGGGCGCCGTCCTCGGTCCACAGGCGCCAGGGCCGGGGCTCGAAGGCGTCGCGCACGGCGGCGGCCAGCTCGGCCTCGCCCTCGGGGGTGCGCGGGAAGCGGGCGAGCACGGGTGTGGCGAGGGCGCGCAGCGCGTCGTCGTCGTCGCGCACGGCCAGCTCGTCCAGGGCCCAGGTCCAGTTGCTGCCGGAGGCCGCGTACCGCCGCAGCAGCAGCAGCGCGTCCCGCCTGCCGTACGAGGCGAGGTGGCCGAGGACCGCGAGGGCGAGGCCCGTACGGGTCTCGTCGGGGTCCAGGATGTCCGCCGCGCCGAAGAGGTGCCGCTCGATGCCGTCCAGCTCGCCGTGCAGGTCGAGGTAGAGGCGGGCGTAGTACAGGGAGCGGTTCTCGACCTGCCAGTCGTGCCGCGGGTCGCCGAGGACGCACTGGTCGAGGGCCGCGAGGGCCTCGGAGCGGGGTGCCGTGAGCGCGTGCAGCGTGCCGTCGCCGCGGCCCCGCTGGAGCAGGCCGAGCAAGGTGCCACTGGGCGCTATGACCGTGTCGAACATGGAAAATGCCTCACATCAAGCTGTCGACGCAACAGGGGTTCGCGCACTACCTGCCGGCGCAACAACACGTGTGGCCGCCCGTCGTCCTGTGCTTGTCGTAGACCATGTTCCTCTGCCTCTCGTCGTGGCCCCGGAAGGGGCCGTCACGGCCCGCGTGCTGCAGCGTCTGCCCAGCAGTCGTGTCCGTGAACCACGACGTCATGATGGACCAGCGGCTTCCGCGGCCGCGACCAGATTTCCGGCTGCCCGCGGACCGCCCCCGGCCATGGCGCGCCGCCCGCCGACCGGCCGCGGCGTGCGCCCGCCGGCCGGCCGCGGGTCACTCCGCGCCGAAGAGCTCCAGCAGTTCCGTCTTGCCGAACATCCGCGCCGTGTCCACGGCGGACGGGGTCCCGGCGGCCGGGTCGGCGCCGCCGTCGAGGAGGGCCTTGATGACGTCGTTCTCGCCCTTGAAGACCGCGCCGGCGAGCGGGGTCTGGCCGCGGTCGTTGACCCGGCCCGCGTCGGCGCCACGGGCGAGGAGGGCGCGTACCGCGTCGGCGTGCCCGTGGTAGGCGGCGAGCATCACGAGGGAGTCGCCGCGGTCGTTGGTGAGGTTCACCGGGACGCCGGCGTCGACGTAGGCGGCGAGCGCCTCCGTCTCGCCCTGCCGCGCCAGATCGAAGATCTTCGTGGCGAGCTCCACGACCTCCGGATCGGGGGTTTCAGTCATCGGCAGGACCGCCTTTCGCAGTGAGTGGGCCGGTGGAAGGGACCGGTGAGTCGGCCGGCACTTGGGCCGTACGAGTGAATCGCCAGCGTACTGCCCCTGTCGGTACAGGAACGCGGGCGCCCGGGCAGCCCCGAGCGGGGGCCAAATTGGCGAATTCTGCGACATTTCACTCGCTTGCACCTTTTGTCGTATGGATACATGCTGTGAGCCTGGAACAACTCATGGTGACTGTCCCCTCAACCAGGAGAAACCTCATGATCCTGTCCATCTCAGGCGTCGTGCTGCTCGGCATCATCGTCTTCCTGTTCTTCCGCAAGGACGGCCTGAAGGCGTCGCACGCCATGGTCTGCGCCCTGTTCGGCTTCTACCTCGCGGGCACCGCGATCGCCCCGAGCATCAAGGCGGGCGGCCAGAGCCTGGCCAGCCTGCTCGGCGGGATCAAGTTCTGACCTTCCGGCACGAACCGCGCGACAACTCCAGGAGACCGACGTGGCCAGGCGACCACTCCCCCGCATCCTCACCAGCGGCACCGCTTCCCTCGTCCGGAGCAGAGAGCTCGCCAGGACGGCCGCCGACAGCGCCACCGACGTCCTCCACCCCCTGATCACGATCACCAGGGGACTGCGCCGCCTCGCCGTGGCCGGGCGGCGCAAATGGAGCGACACCCCCAAGGACCGCCGCGGCCCGCTGCTCTTCCTGGTGGCCTCCGTGGTCCTCGTCGTGGCCCTCATCCCGTACGGGCCGATCCTCGCCGTGGTCACGCTGATGGCGGCCGCCGCGTGGCAGGGCCGCGACCGCACACCCGTCCCGACCGGCCCCGACGAGGCCCACGTCGAGCGGCTGCGCTCGCTGTACGAGGCGCTCGTCCCGTACTTCTCCGTGGCCGAGGACCCCAGCCCGCTGTACGCGCACGGCGGCGAGTGGGAGAAGGCCTTCGGCTCGTACGACTTCGACGACGGCAACAGGATTACCCGGCTCGTCCTTCGCTACCCGGCCTACTTCACCGACGGCGAGGCCGACGCCCGCGCGCGCATCGAGCACCTGCTGCACGCCAAGTCGGGCCGCGGCCGCGAGTACCACTTCGGCTGGGACGAGGAGGGCAACCAGCTCACCGTGACCGTCCTCGACCCGCTGCCCACCGACATCGCCGCCCAGCGCTTCGTCACCTCGCCCGGCGAGACCGTCCTCGGCTTCACCGACGGGACGTCCGTGCAGCGCACCCTGCCGGTGCGGGACGCCGCGGACGGGCAGCGGGACGTGCCGCCCGTGGTGTGGCGCACCGGCATCCGCTCCACCGAGCCGCACCTGCTCGCCGTCGGCCAGCCCGGCAGCGGCACCACCTCACTGCTCCGCTCGATCGCCGTGCAGGCGCTGCTCCACGGCGACGTGGTGATCGTCGAGGGCAGCGGCACCGGCGAGTACGCGTGCCTGGTCGGCCGGGACGGCGTGCTCGCCGTGGAGTGCGGCCTGGCCGGGGCGCTCGCCACGCTGGAGTGGGCCGCGAACGAGACCGAGCGACGCCTGATCGCCGCCAACCGGGCGCGACAGGCCGGCCACCCCACGCCCGAGGACAGCAAGCGCCCGCTGTGGATCCTGCTCGACCGGCCGAGCGCGCTCGGCCACCTCGCGGCGGCGGACGGGGTCGGCGACCCGCAGTCGCTGCTCCAGGTGCCACTGCGGCACGGTCGCGCGGCGGCCGTCACGGTCGTCGTGGCCGAGCAGTTCGACGGCCTGGACGCGCTCGCCGACCCGGTACGCCGGCACACCCGCGCGCGCGTGGCGCTCGGTCCGGCGACGCCCGCGCAGCTGGCCGAGGTCCTCGGCGCCGAGCCGCGCACCACGCCCACCCCCGACGTCCCGCCGGGCCGCGGCTACGCCCGCCTCGGCTCGGGCCCGGTGCACCGCCTCCAGGTCCCGGCCACGCCGGACCCGTACGACGACGCGACGAGCGAGGCGCAGCGCAGGGCGGTACTTGAGGTGTTGCCGGAGCGGTCGACGGCCACCGAGCCGGAGCCGGTGGTGGCCGAGGGATAGCGTCCCCTCCCCGCCCCTGCAGGGGCCCTCAAGCCACGAACGTCCGCGGCGCCTCCGCCCCCGTCCCCGCCCCCGACGCCACCAGTCGCGCCGCGGCCGCCAACCGCACCGCCGCCTCGTCGGCCACGGCCCCGCCGACGGTGAACGGCAGCCGTACGTACCCCTCGAAGGCGCCGTCGACCCCGAAGCGCGGCCCCGAAGGCACCCGGACGCCGACGCGTTCGCCGAGCTCGGCCAGGCGCGAGCCGGAGAGGCCGCCGGCCCGCACCCACAGCGTGAGCCCGCCGCCCGGCACCTCGAACTCCCAGTCGGGCAGCTCACGGCGGACGGCGGCGACCAGGGCGTCCCGGTTCTCCCGGGCCTGCCCGCGCCGGATGCCCACCGCCTCCTCCCAACCACCGGTGCTCATCAGCCAGTTGACGGCGAGCTGTTCCAGGACGGGCGTGCCGAGGTCGGCGTACGCGCGGGCCGAGACCAGGCTGCGGATCACGTCGGGGGCGGCCCGGACCCAGCCGATCCGCATGCCCGCCCAGAACGCCTTGCTGGCCGAGCCGACCGTGATGACGGTGGCGCCGCCCGGGTCGAAGGCGCAGACCGGGCGCGGCAGTCCGAGCCCGTCGTCCAGCCAGAGCTCGGACATCGTCTCGTCGGCGACCAGGACCGTGCCCGCCGAGCGCGCCGCCTCCACCAGGGAGCGCCGCTGCGCGTCGTCGGGCAGCGCGCCGGTCGGGTTGTGGAAGTCGGCGACCACGTACGCGAGCCGGGGCGCGGAGTCGCGCAGGACCTGCCGCCAGCGGTCCATGTCCCAGCCGCTCAGCCCCTCCGCCATGGCGACGGGCACGAGCCGCGCGCCCGCCTCCCGCATCAGCTGCAGGATGTTCGCGTACGACGGGGACTCGACGGCGATGCGCTCGCCGCGGCCGGCGAACAGGTGGCAGATCGCGTCGATCGCGCCCATCGCGCCGGTGGTGACCATGATCTGCTCGGGCATGGTCGGGATGCCGCGCGCGGTGTACCGGTCGGCGATCATCTGCCGGAGCGTGGGAAGGCCGGCCGGGTAGTCGCCGTGGGTGTGCGCGTACGGCGGCAGCTCCTCCAGAGCGCCCTGCACCGCGCGCGTGAGCCACGGTTCGGGGGCGGGCAGCGCGGCGCAGCCCAGGTCGATCATCGAGCCGAGGGATTCCGGCGGCAGCGGTTCCAGGCCCCGCGCGGGGAGCGGATTTCCGGCCGGTACGGCGGTCCAGCTGCCGGCGCCCCGGCGCGACTCCAGGAAGCCCTCGCTGCGCAGCGCCTCGTAGGCGGCGGCGACGGTGGTGCGGCTGACGTTCAGGGCGAGGGCCAGCTCGCGCTCGGCGGGCAGCCGGGCGGCGACCGGCACGCGGCCCTCCAGGACGAGCAGCCGGATGCCGTCGGCGAGCGCGCGGTAGGCGGCCGGCCTGCGGCCCGTGCCCGACGGGCGGTCCTGCTGCGAGCCGATCAGCCGGGCCAGCTGCCCGGACCCCACCGCCGAAGTCCACTGCGCCATCGCGACCAGTCCACCTTCCTCGAATTGGCCATGGTTGGCTCTGCCGTACAGGCCACAGAGTGACACGGGTCAGGCAACTGGCACCACAGCAGTCCAACCGGCAGACCTCACGGGGACCTCAGGGGAGCAGACCTTGTCCGAGAAACCGAGCGCACGCAGCGGCCAACTGCCGCGCCGCATCGTGCAGTTGTACGTCGGGCTCGCGCTGTACGGCGCGAGCTCCGCGCTGCTCGTGCGCGCCGGCCTCGGGCTCGAACCCTGGAACGTCCTCCATCAGGGCCTGGCCGAGCTGACCGGCCTGACCATCGGGGTCGTCTCGATCGTCGTGGGCGCGGCGGTGCTCCTGATGTGGATCCCGCTGCGGCAGCGGCCGGGCCTCGGCACGGTCTCCAACGTGTTCGTGGTCGGCCTCGCCATGGACGCCACCCTGGCCCTGGTCCCGGACGCGCACGCCCTGGCCATACGCATCCCGATGCTCGTGGGCGGCATCGTCCTGAACGGCGCGGCCACCGGGCTCTACATCTCGGCGCGCTTCGGGCCAGGGCCGCGCGACGGCCTGATGACCGGCCTGCACCAGATGACGGGCCGCTCGATCCGGCTGATGCGCACCGCGGTCGAGATCGCCGTGGTCGCCGTCGGCTTCCTGCTCGGCGGCACGGTCGGCATCGGCACCGTGGCGTACGCCCTGGCGATCGGCCCGCTGGCCCAGCTGTTCCTGCGCGTCTTCGCCACCCCCGCGGCGGGCGGCGGCAGCACCGTCGTCGCCGGGGCGCAACCCAAGGGCGCGATACTGCGACGGTGAGCACCGTCCCGCAGCGCCCCCGGCACCCGTACCTCGACGCCCCGGCCCCGATCGCCTTCGCCCACCGCGGCGGCACGGCGGACGGCCTGGAGAACACCGCGGCCGCATTCCGCCACGCGGTCGACTCCGGCTACCGCTACCTGGAGACCGACGTCCACGCGACGGCCGACGGGAAACTCGTCGCCTTCCATGACGCGACCCTGGACCGGGTCACCGGCAGCGGCGGCCGAATAGGCGCCTACAAGTGGGCGGACGTGCAGCACGCGCGCGTGGCGGGCACCGAACCCGTCCCCCTCTTCGAGGACCTGCTCGAAGAGTTCCCCGAGGCCCGCTGGAACGTCGACATCAAGGCGGAGCCCGCGCTCCTCCCCCTGGTCGACCTGATCCGCCGCACGCGCGCGTGGGACCGGGTCTGCGTCGGCTCGTTCTCCGAGTCCCGCGTGGCCCGCGCCCAGCGCCTGGCCGGCCCGCGCCTCGCCACGTCCCTCGGCACGCGCGGTGTCGCGGCCCTGCGCCTGCGCTCGTACGGGATACCGGCCGCGCTGCGCCGGTCCGCGGTCGCGGCCCAGGTGCCCGAAGTGCAGTCCGGGTTGCGGGTGGTGGACCACCGGTTCGTACGGACCGCGCACGCGCTCGGACTCCAGGTGCACGTGTGGACCGTCAACGACCGGGAACGGATGGCGGCGCTCCTGGATCTCGGGGTCGATGGCATCATGACCGATCATCTCGGGACCCTTGTCGAGGTCCTGAAGGAGCGCGGCGCCTGGGAGTAGCAGACCCGGGGACCCGCGGCGCTCGATACGACGGGGACGGCGAGGGGGCTCGGGTGGGCGCGGACACCGTGCGGCCGAAGGACGCGGACGACGACGCCGGGCGGCGGCGCGAGCAACGCGGCTGGTACTTCTACGACTGGGCCGTCTCGGTCTACTCGACGAGCGTCCTGACCGTGTTCCTCGGCCCGTATCTGACGACGGTCGCCGAATCGGCGGCCGATCCGGACGGGTTCGTGCACCCGCTCGGCATCCCGGTCAGGGCCGGCTCGTTCTTCGCGTACTCGGTCTCCCTGTCGATCATCGCGGCCGTTCTCGTGATGCCGCTCGCTGGCGCGGCCGCGGACCGCACCGGCCGCAAGAAGCCGCTGCTCGCGGTGTCCGCGTACCTCGGCGCCGCGGCGACGGCCGGGATGTTCTTCCTCGACGGCGACCGCTATCTGCTCGGCGGCCTCCTCCTGGTCGTCGCCAACGCCTCGCTCGCCGTGTCCATGGCGCTGTACAACGCGTACCTGCCGCAGATCGCCGAGCCGGACGAGCGGGACGCGGTCTCCTCCCGCGGCTGGGCCTTCGGCTACGCCTCGGGTGCGCTCGTCCTGGTCCTGAACCTGGTCCTGTACAGCGCGCACGACTCCTTCGGCCTGAGCGAGGGCGAGGCGGTGCGGATCTGTCTCGGGTCGGCGGGGCTGTGGTGGGGGGCGTTCACCCTCGTGCCGCTGCGCCGCCTGCGGGACCGCCGGACCGCGCCGGCCGACCGCGTGGCGTCGATCGGCGGCTGGCGCCAGCTCGTGTCGACGCTGCGGGACATGCGCCGGCACCCCCTCACCCTCGCCTTCCTGCTCGCCTACCTGGTCTACAACGACGGCGTCCAAACGGTGATCTCGCAGGCCTCGGTCTACGGCTCCAAGGAGCTGGGCCTGGACCAGACCACGCTGATCGTGGCCGTCCTCCTGGTCCAGCTGCTCGCGGTCGCCGGCGCCCTCGGCATGGGCCGCCTCGCGCGGGTCCACGGGGCCAAGCGGACCATCCTCGGCTCGCTCGTGGCGTGGACGGTGACGATCGGCGCCGGATACTTTCTGCCCGCCGGGGCGCCCGTCTGGTTCTTCGCGCTCGCCGCCGGCATCGGCCTGGTCCTCGGCGGCACCCAGGCCCTGTCCCGCTCGCTCTTCTCGCACCTGGTGCCGCGCGGCAAGGAGGCCGAGTACTTCTCCGCGTACGAGCTGAGCGACCGCGGGATGAGCTGGCTGGGGCCGCTGGTGTTCGGTCTGACGTACCAGCTCACGGGCAGTTACCGGGACGCGATCGTCTCGCTCGTGGCCTTCTTCGCGCTCGGCTTCGTGCTGCTCGCGCGGGTGCCGGTGCGGCGCGCGGTGGCGGCCGCGGGCAACCCCGTACCGGACCGGATTTAGCCCCGGAGGGCAAAGGCCGGTAGTGTACGCCTTTGGCCTGCCAGACGGACCGTTCCTGCGCGGTAAAGAAGAGACAACGCTGGGTGACATCTCGTTGCAGATGTGACAAACCAGGCGCTGGTGGGTACAACAAGGGGCGGCTACGACGGCGACGCATGACCCGGAACGGGAATCTTTACCGCCGACCGGACGTTGACCGGATGACGACGACAGCGACACCTGTCCTGTGGGCGACAAGCCCGGGAGGCACGATTCATGAGTGAGCGAGCTCTTCGCGGCACGCGCCTCGTGGTGACCAGCTACGAGACCGACCGCGGCATCGACCTGGCCCCGCGCCAGGCCGTGGAGTACGCATGCGACAACGGCCATCGCTTTGAGATGCCGTTCTCGGTGGAGGCGGAGATCCCGCCGGAGTGGGAGTGCAAGGTCTGTGGGGCCCAGGCACTGCTCGTTGACGGCGACGGCCCCGAAGAGAAGAAGGGCAAGCCCGCGCGTACGCACTGGGACATGCTCATGGAGCGGCGCACCCGCGAGGAGCTGGAGGAGGTCCTGGCCGAGCGCCTGGCCGTCCTGCGCTCCGGCGCCATGAACATCGCGGTGCATCCGCGCGACAGCAGCCGCAAGTCCGCGTAGTTCCGCGTACCTGGGCGACTACCGAAGAGCGGTGGAGGCGAGCACGGCAATGTGCTCGCACCCACCGCTCTTTCGCGTACCCGCTGAGCCGCTGAGCCGCTGAGCCGCTGAGCCGCTGAGCCGCTGAGCCGCTGGTCGGCGTACCCGCGGCTCAGCCGGTCAGCGGCGGGCGGGGTCCCTGGTCGCGCGGCTCCTCGGGGCCCGCGGGGGCGTCGTCGCGGATGACCTCGCCCTGGACGACCTTGCCGTCCGGGCGGTGGATACGGGCCTGCTGGAAGGCGCTCTCGAACGTGCCCGGACCGGCCTTGCTCATCCGGCGCTCCATGCTGCGCTCGACCCGCTTGGTCAGTACGGCGCGCACCGGCGGCAGCAGAAGCAGCAGCGCCAGCACGTCCGACACGAGGCCCGGCATCATCAGGAGCAGACCGGCGACCATCGTCAGGGCGTTGCCGCCCGCGCGCGGGTTGCGCTCCGGCGTCTCGCCGCGCTGCACCTGCTGGAGCTGTTCGGACCAGCCCTTGAAGGCCCGGCGCCCGGCGCGCTTGATCACCACGCCGCCGAGCACGAGCCCGGCCACGAGCAGCAGGAACACGGTCAGCCCGCCCCAGGCGGAGGACACCTGGGTGAGCAGCCAGATCTCAAGCACCAGCCACGCGGCGATACCGAGAGGCACGTACCTGCGCAGCTTGGAGCGCGGGGCCGGGCGGAGGGGCGGAGACGGAGTGCCGGTCGTCATGCTCCCAGTGTGCCGAATGCGCTGTGCGGGGCACATAAGCGGGGGCGACCGTATCGGCGCCCCCTGATGATCCGACGTCGAGGTCAGGACTTGCGGCCGAGGAACCTGCCGATCTTGCTCGCCCGCTCCTCCACGCCCCACGCGGCGACCCGCCACAGCGCCTCCAGGGCGATGTCGCGGCTCATCTTGGAGTCGCCGTACTCGCGCTCCACGAACGTGATCGGCACCTCGATGACGTGGTAGCCGGCCTTGAGGGCGCGGCGGGCCAGGTCGATCTGGAAGCAGTAGCCCTGCGAGGCGACCTCGCCGAGGCCGAGGCCCTCCAGGGTCTCCTTGCGGAAGGCGCGGTAGCCGCCGGTGACGTCGCGCAGCGGCACGTCGAGGAGGAGGCGGGAGTAGAGGCTGCCGCCGCGGGAGATGAACTCGCGGGACTTGGGCCAGTTCACGATCCGGCCGCCCGGCACCCAGCGCGAGCCGAGCACGAGATCGGCGCCCTTGAGCGCGGTGAGGAGGCGGGGCAGCTCCTCCGGCTTGTGCGAGCCGTCGGCGTCCATCTCGACCAGGACGCCGTAGCCGTGCTCGATGCCCCAGCGGAACCCGGCGAGATACGCGGCGCCGAGCCCTTCCTTGCCCTTGCGGTGCAGTACGTGGACCTGCTCGTCCTCGGCGGCCACCTCGTCGGCGAACTTGCCGGTGCCGTCGGGGCTGTTGTCGTCGGCGACGAGCACATGAGCCTCGGGCACGGCGGCTCGTACCCGGCTCACGATCGGCTTGATGTTCTCGGCCTCGTTGAACGTCGGGATGATCACCAACGCTGTGCCGAGCGGGCCGTACTGCCGCTGACCGCCGTCCTTCACTGCTGCCCCTTAAGTCCGTACGCAGATGCTCCACCATAGTCGGCGGCCGTACTCGCCCGTAGGGGCTGGGTGCGGGGTGTCGACGGGGAGCTGCCCGGCGGCTGCGGATCGGGGCCCGGCGCCCTTCGGGCCGACCTGGGACCCGCTGGCTGCGGGTCGACCGAGAGCCGTTGTCTACTGAGCGTCCGGGCCCCACCCGGGTCACACCTGCCGACCGGGCGGGACCTGCCTGCGCCCCCGAGGCGCGGGCGCTGGACCTGGCTCCCAGTGGTGGTGTCCCGGTGCGGCACACCACCCCATGGCCCAGCGGCGTCGACGACTGCGTGGAGGTTTCCCGGTCGGACGTCCTGTGGTGGACCCGGCCGAACCTACCCGCCCCGGTCCGACGTCTGTCAATAGCCGTCTGACCTGGGATGCTTGGCCAAGTCCGCTGTTCAGTGCGGAGGATACGCAGGTCGCGCGACCGCCCGGCGGGACCCGTCCGACGGGTGGCCTCTCCGGCACATCACCCACCCGGCCGTACGAACACGGTCCGCCCGCCGACCACCGTCCGCAGGCAGCGAGGGAGTTCGGCGCCGGGGCTGAGATCGGGCAGTCCTGGCGTGCCGGAGCGGGGGTCGGTGGACCAGCGGGCGACGCGGTCGTCGGGGGCCTGGACGACCAGGTCGTCGGCGCGCCAGACCGCGTAGTCGGCGGGCGCGCCGGGGACGAGCACGCCCGCGTCGTCCCGGCCCATGGCGCGCCAGCCGCCGCGCGTGTGGGCGGTGAACGCGGCGCGTACGGAGACCCGGTGCTCGGGGGTGCGGTGGAAGGCGGCGGCGCGCACGGTGCCCCACGGGTCGAGCGGGGTGACGGGCGCGTCGGAGCCGAAGGCGAGGGGCACGCCCGAACGCAGCAGCGCCGCATACGGGTTGAGGGTGCGGGCACGGTCGGCGCCCAGGCGGTCCGCGTACATGCCGTCCGCGCCGCCCCACAGCGCGTCGAAGCCGGGCTGCACGGAGGCGGTGAGGCCGAACTCGGCGAAGGCGGCGACGGTTTCGGGGGTGAGCATCTCGGCGTGCTCGACGCGGTGCCGGGCGGCGCGGACGCGTTCGACGCCGAGCTTGTCGGCCGCGGCGCGCATGCCGTCGACGACGGCGGTGAGGGCGGCGTCGCCGATGGCGTGGAACCCGGCCTGGATGCCCGCCTCGGTGCAGGCGGTGACGTGGGCGGCGACCGCGGCCGCGTCGAGGTAGGCGGCGCCGGTGTGCGGGGCGTCGGCGTACGGCTCGTGCAGGCAGGCGGTGTGCGAACCGAGGGCGCCGTCCACGAAGAGATCCCCGGCCGCGCCGATCGCGCCGAGGGCACGGATCCGGTCGGCGTCGGCGGGCGAGGCGAGCTGCTCGGCCCAGTAGCCGAAGACCCGCGGTCCCGGTTCCGAGGCGGCGAGGCCGAGGAGGCCGATGAGGTCGCTCTCGGAGGAGACGGTGGGGCCCGCGCACTCGTGCAGGGCGCCGATGCCGAGGGACGCGGCGTGCCGGAGGGCGGCGCGCTGGGCGGCGGTGCGCTGCTCCTCGCCGACGGCGGCGTGGGCGGCGGCGCGCACGGCGTGGTGGGCGTCCCGGGTGAGCGGGGCGTCGGCCTCGTAGCCGGGCAGGCCGGTGACGCCGGGGACGAGGTCGAGGAGCGCGGTGGTGGCGACGGCGGAGTGGACGTCGATCCGGGTGAGGTACAGCGGGCGTCCGCCGGTGGCCGCGTCGAGCTCGGCGCGGGACGGCGGGCGGCGCTCGGCCCAGCGGGAGGCGTCCCAGCCGTGCCCGAGCAGGACCGGGTCGTCGGGGTGGGCGGCGGCGTGGGCGCGTACGAGAGTGAGGGCGTCGTCGAGGCCGCGGGCGCCGGAGAGGTCGAGGCCGGTCAGCGCGAGGCCGGTCGCGGTGGTGTGCACATGGGCGTCGGTGAACGCCGGGGTGACCAGGGCGCCTTCGAGGTCGACGACTTCTTCGACGCCGCTCGCGAAGGCGTCGGCGGCGCCTTCGGAGCCGACCCAGGCGATGTGGCCGCGTTCGACGACCATCGCGGTCGCGAAGGGGTCGGCGGGACTGTGGATGTCGCCGCCGCGCAGCAGGACGGTGCGGTGGCCGTCGTCGTCGGCGGCCGTGGAGGGGGTGGTGCGCTCGCTCATGGGTCCAGTCTCGCGCCTGCGAGCGGTGGTGGGCGCCGGGGGGTCGGCTACGCGCCGGGGGGGTCGGCTACGCGCCGGGTGCCCGCGGAACCGGCCGGGCTGTTCAGATCCTCGGCGGCCGTGCCTCGTACGGCGTGGAGAGGACCACCGTCGTACGGGTGGACACCCCGGCGAGGGAGCGGACCCGGCTGAGCAGGTCCTCCAGTTCGAGCGGGGTGGCGACGCGGACCTTCAGGATGTAGTTCTCGTCGCCCGCGACGCTGTGGCAGGCCTCGATCTCCGGGACCCCGGCGAGGCGTTCCGCGATGTCGTCGGGGGCGCTGGGGTCGAAGGGCTTGACCGAGATGAACGCCGTCAACGGCAGGCCGACCTCCTCCGGGTCGACGACGGCCGCGTACCCACGGATGACGCCTCGCTGTTCGAGCCGGCGCACGCGCTGGTGCACCGCCGACGTCGACAGGCCCGTGGCCTTGCCGAGGTCGGTGTAGCTCATCCGCCCGTCCTTGACGAGCAGCTGCACGATCTGACGGTCGAGCTCCTCCATGCCCTGAACCTACAGGGAGGTGATCCCTTGGGACACCCGGCGTCCGCTGGGCGGATGGTCGGCCCGGGGAGGGGTCCGGAAGGCGGCGGGGCGCGCGGGACCGCAAAGGCGCCTCGGGTGTGCAACTGTCCACCGCACAGCGGCGTCTGACCGGGAGACAGCAACGAAGGACTTCGTCGGGCGCCGTTCCGTCGCGCTGACCACTCAGCGGACGCCGGTTTCCACACCTCGGACATCCGCACCCACGACCGGCGTGTGACGAAGACCACAGGTTTATGGGCCGGGTCCGCACAGTGGACGCGATTACCCGCACGGCGAGACGGGCAATGCTTGCTGTGGCCGAGGCCGCAGCGCCCGGCCGGCCCACCCGAGGGGGAGAGTCCCATGCAGAGTGTGAAGCGCCCTGGCCGCACCGCCCGGAACCGGCAGCAGCCGGTAGTCGAGCCCGTATCGGAGGGCGTCGAACCCGGCGCCGACGGAGCCGACGACTCGTTCGACGCGTACGACACCTTCGAGATGTACCGGGTGGTCTGCCCGGACTGCGCTCAGCCCATCGCGCTCCTGGCGGACGAGGACGTCCTGCCCGAGCACGCCAAGTGCCCCACTCCCTGGAACCCGTTCGGGCTGCAGGTCTGCTCGGGCACCGGCCGCGCGGCCTCCGACGCCCGCCCCGCCGATGAGACCGAGGAGGTCCAGGAGCAGGACACCGCCCTGCTGTTGACGCTCCCTCAGGGGCTCGACTGGCGCACGCAGCCGTTCTCCCACGTGGGCGGCCCCGGCTCGCGTCCCATCAAGGTCCCGCAGCTGCACCGCGCCGCCTGAGCGCCGCCCCGCCGAGCGCTCAACTCCAGTAGCTGCCCTGCACCATGGCCGCCTGCCTTTCGTGGTGCAGGTCAGCCGGTGGTCCGGGTCGCCGGTGAGACGCAACGCGCAGGCGCGCAGGGGTGGTTCGGGGCGGTTGAGGTCGAGGTCGAGGTCGAAGAGGAGGGTCTCGCTCGACATGCCGTTGGACTCGGGCACGGACACCCGGGGTTGCCCTGGCGCCGGGCAGGCGGGTGTCGAGGCAGGCGGTGAGGCGGTGGGCGAGCTCTTCCGGGTCTCGGGTGGTGGTGCGGGGCGGGGGCGCCGTGGCTGTCGTCGAACTCCCTTCGCCAGGGGCAGGGCGTGAACTGACGCCCGATTCCCCGGGGCGGTGACCCTCGTGGCATTTGTGCCGTTGGCCGGTCATGACCGCCTTGCATGAAGCGATCGGCCGGCGCCGACGCACGCTTTACGTTCCCGCTTCCGGAGAATCGGTTCAGCAGGTGGCGCAGGCCGCTGACCAGCTGGGGCTGCGCCCGTCGGATCCGCCGATCTACCGGGCGATGATGCGGGCCTGGGCGGGCCGGGGTCTGACGCTGCCGGGGCGCCGGGATCCGGAGTGGGCGCGGCTTGCGGCGCCGATCGTGCGTACGGGGCAGTTCGGTTCGACGACGCCGTTCAGCGCGCACCCGGTGCAGCAGTCTCCGGGCGGGCAGGGGACGTACGGCGGCGGGGAACCGTATCGGAGTGGGGGCCCGCATCTGGGCCGGGAGCAGCAGCGCGGCGGCGAGCCGTATCAGGGTGGGGAGCCTTACCGGGGCGGGGAGCCGCAGCGCGCGGGTGCGGTGCGGGCTGCGCTGCCTGCGGGGGCGGAGCGCTGAGCCGCGCCGGGCGGGGCGGGGCTCCGGCCCCGACCCTCGCCTGCCCGCGCCGCCCTCCCTCCCGCCTTCCCCTCGGCCCGGCCTACCGCGACTCCGGGCCCATCAAGTGCCGGGCGATCACGACGCGTTGGATCTGATTTGTGCCCTCGAC
The DNA here is from genome assembly GCF_029968095.1 of Streptomyces solicavernae. Lineage (GTDB taxonomy): Bacteria > Actinomycetota > Actinomycetes > Streptomycetales > Streptomycetaceae > Streptomyces > Streptomyces solicavernae. The sequence goes on from NZ_JASCIR010000007.1 coordinate 22,077, forward strand.
GATCTGCAGGACCTTCGCCTCGCGCATGAGGCGTTCCACCGGGAAGTCGAGCGTGTAGCCGTATCCCCCGAGGACCTGGACGGCGTCCGTGGTGACGTGCATCGCGGCGTCCGTGCAGAACAGCTTGGCCATGGCGGCCTGCCGGGAGAACGGCCGGCCGGCGTCGCGCAGCCGGGCCGCCGAGAGGTAGAGGGCGCGGCCGGCCTCGATCTGCGTCGCCATGTCGGCCAGCATGAAGCGCAGGCCCTGGAAGTCGGCGATGGGGTGGCCGAACTGGCGGCGGTCGAGTGCGTAGGCCGAGGCCTCGTCGAGGGCGGCCTGGGCGACGCCGATCGCGCAGGCGGCGATGCCGAGGCGGCCGGAGTCGAGGGCGGAGAGGGCGATGGCGAAGCCCTGACCCTCCTCGCCGATGCGGCGGTCGTCGGGGACCCGCACGCCGTCGAAGTGGAGCTGGGCGGTGGGTGAGCCCTTGAGGCCCATCTTCCGCTCGGGCACGGCGGCGGTCAGCCCTTCGGCGTCCCCCGGGACCAGATACGCGGTGACCCCCTTGGGGCCTTCGCCGCCGGAGCGGGCCATGACCGTGTAGAAGTCGGCGATGCCGCCGTGGGTGATCCAGGCCTTGCCGCCGTCGATCACCCAGCCGTCCCCGTCCCGCACGGCCTTGGTGCGCAGCGAGGCGGCGTCGGAGCCGGAGGCGGGCTCGGAGAGGCAGTACCCGCCGAGGAGTCCGCCGCCGAGTATCGCCGGGAGGTGCTCGGCCTGCTGCTCCTTCGTGCCGTATCCCGCGAGGGCGTGGGCGGCGAGCGTGTGCACGCTGACGCCGAGGCCGACGGTGAGCCGGGCGGCGGCGAGCTCTTCGAGGACCTGGAGATAGACCTCGTACGGCTGGTCACCGCCGCCGAACTCCGAGTCGTACGGCAGGCCGAGCAGGCCGGACTCGGAGAGCAGCGTGAAGACCTCGCGCGGGAACTGCGCGGCGTCCTCGCCTTCGGCTGCGGCCGGGGCGATCTCGCGGTGGGCGATCTCGCGGACGAGCGCGAGGAGGTCGCGGGCCTCCTCCGTGGGCAACTGACGCTCCACCTGCTGGTGCGGCGCACGGTCCGACATGTCGTCGCTCTCCTCCCTGTCGGGCACTGCGGCGGTCGCGTCGGGTGGGTGCCGCCGGAGTTCTGACTACCCGGCCAAGGGCGGCGATCCGGGTCGCGAATCGCGGCCCGCACACGGCCGTTGGAGCGAGTATGCCCGATGAATGGCCGCACGTCACCAGGTTCACGACCGTTCACTTCACTTCTCTCGTGAATGTGTGTGCGTACCCCATAAACAGCCCCTTCGAGGGCCGGAGACCCTTCACCCGCGCGTTCACCCGCGCGCGCAAATTGGTCCGAACCATTGACCGCACTGGTCTAGTCCTTCTACTGTTCCGGCGAACGCCTCACCGCGTTCATGTCAATTCCGGCGCCTCGTCCCGCCCCTCGGGGACCCGCGCCCAGCGCAAGGTCAACAGCAGTTCCTCCCTCCCCCACGAGGAGACACCATGCTCAGACCGCACCGCCTCCGCACCCGTACGCGGGTGCTGCTCGCCTCGGTCTGTTGTGCCGTGCTCGGCGGCGGCCTGCTCGCAGGCGCAGGCGCCGCGGGCGCCGCCCCGACCAGCCCCGAGGACGCCGCCGGAGAGAAGGCCGCGGCCGGCTCGAAGGTCGTCGGCTACTTCACCGAATGGGGCGTGTACGGCCGCAACTACCACGTGAAGAACATCGACACGTCGGGCTCGGCGGCCAAGCTCACGCACATCAACTACGCCTTCGGCAACGTCCAGGGCGGCAAGTGCACGATCGGCGACGCCTACGCCGCGACGGACAAGGCGTACACCGCCGAGCAGTCCGTGGACGGCAAGGCCGACACCTGGGACCAGCCGCTGCGCGGCAACTTCAACCAGCTGCTCAAGCTGAAGGCCAAGTACCCGGACCTGAAGGTGCTGTGGTCCTTCGGCGGCTGGACCTGGTCCGGCGGCTTCACCGAGGCCGCGAAGAACCCCGAGGCGTTCGCCCAGTCCTGCTACGACCTGGTCAACAACTCCAAGTGGGCCGGTCTCTTCGACGGCATCGACATCGACTGGGAGTACCCCAACGCCTGCGGCCTGACCTGCGACACCAGCGGGCGTGCGGCGTACAAGGACCTGATGGCCGCGATGCGCGGCAAGTTCAAGGACCAGCTGGTCACGGCAGCGATCCCGGCCGACGCCTCCGACGGCGGCAAGATCGACGCGGCCGACTACGCGGGCGCGGCGCAGTACGTCGACTGGTACAACCCGATGACGTACGACTACTTCGGCGCCTGGGACGCGCAGGGCCCGACCGCACCGCACTCGCCGCTGAGCAAGTACGACGGCATCCCCAAGGACAGCTGGAACGCCGAGGCGACGATCGCGAAGCTCAAGGGGCTCGGCATCCCGTCGGAGAAGCTGCTGCTCGGGGTCGGCTTCTACGGGCGCGGCTGGACCGGCGTCACGCAGAAGGAGCCGGGCGGCACGGCCACGGGCCCGGCGGCCGGCAAGTACGAGCAGGGCATCGACGACTACAAGGAGCTGAAGACCAAGTGCCCGGCGAACGGCACGGTCGGCGGCACCGCGTACGCCCACTGCGGCAACAACTGGTGGAGCTACGACACCCCGGAGACGCTCGCCGGGAAGATGGCCTACAAGGACAGGGAGGGCCTGGGCGGCACGTTCTTCTGGGAGCTGAGCGGCGACACCGCGGACGGTGAGCTGATCAAGGCGCTCAACTAGGGCCTGGGATCTGCAGGAGCCTGTGTTCCACAGGAGCCTGAGTTCCACTGGAGCCCGGGTTCCACGCCGCGGGTGGCCCTGGACGGCAACCGGCCCGCGGCGGGAGTCGGCGGGGCGGAGGGCCTGGTGCCCTTCGCCCCACCGGCATGCGTGACGCTCCGGTTACAGCAGCCCGGCCTGTGTGACGAACATGGCGAGGACGACCACCAGGGTCCAGCCCAGGGCGTGCTCCAGGATCTTGGGGCCGTCGTCCTTCGGGCCCCCGGTGCGCAGCCGGGCGCGGGCGTCTTCGACGGTGGTAGCAGTCGCGGTCATGGCAGTCTCGCTCACGAGTGGTACGGCAGTGGCGTCCCCCCACTGGCCGCCCAGGGTGCCAGGAGAGGCCGCCACCCCGTTAGGACGTACATCACGCACATCACGAACATCGCGAACATCGCGAACATCGCGACCCCGGCGGTGCAGTCGCCACTTCGGCTGCGCGAGCCGAGCCGAGTCGGATCGGCTCGGCTCGGCTCGGATCGGATCGGATGGAACCGGATGGAACCGGATGGGATCGGTTCGGACCGGACCGGACCGGACCGGATCAGCGCACCCCCACCGCCCGTAGCGCCCTGACCTGGGCGCCGTTCAGGCGGGCCGGGAAGTACAGGTAGCAGACCCCGCCCGTGCCCGAGACCACCTTGCCGTCGGCGTTGTAGCGCTTGGTGCGGAGCCAGATGTTCTCCCACTCCCGGCGCTTGTAGACGCGGCGGACCGCCTCGTTGTCGTCCGATGCCGGGTCGTTGGCGATCACGTCGCCGCTCTTCGTGAAGCCGATCACCGTCATCAGGTGCCCGGCCGTGCCGTATCCGGCGCCGGTCAGCTCCTTCTCCAGGAACGACTGGGACGTGATCACGGGGATGCCCGCGGCGATCAGCGTCTCCACGTCAGTGAGCGAGCCGAGCCGGGTGACGACGGCCTGCATGTCGTCGTACGTCGCGGCGTAGGCGGCGTTGAACGGCCAGTTGCCGCAGCCCTCGTACTGGTAGTCGTACGTGAAACGGGCCGCGTGGCAGACCTGCGGGTCGGCGAAGTCCGGGTTGACCCAGGCCAGTTGCTCGGCGGTGGGCTCCCGGCCCCAGTACTCCAGGATCATCTGCGAGGAGGTGGGGCTGCACCAGGCCTCGCCGCCGTTGTCGTACTCCGGGTACTGGCCGATGTGCGTGTTCTGGGAGTAGCGCGGGACCTTCAGCTCCTCGGCGAGGCCCGGCTCGGACGCGGGCACCGTGAAGCGGTCCGGGACGTCCGAGCCCATCGCGCCGAGCCGCCACACGCGCGGCGAAGCCGTCGAGCCGGGCTTGCGGTACAAGGTCAGGCGCAGCTGGTACGAGACGAGCCGCAGGCCCTTGGACGGGTCGTCGACGGAGAGCGTGTCCGTCCACACGGATGTCTTGCCGTCCTTCTGGTCGTCGACGGAGGTGCGCCGGATCGTGTCGGTGTCGCCCTCACGGTCGTCGCCGGCGGTCCAGCGGCCCATCACGTACCAGGGGCTGCGCTTGCCGTTGCTGTACGTGGCGCGCAGCTCGGTCTGCAGCCAAGTCCCGGACGGCGTACGGGCGTTCCACGACGCGATGGCCTCGGTGGCGGGCACGGAGAGCGCGTGCGCGGGGCTCGTCCAGACCGCGTACTCCCAGTTCGCCGTGCGGCCGGTGTGCGGGTCGGCGTACTCGACGGTGCCCGCGGGGGTGCCGATCTCGATGCCGGGGCGGGTGGCGGCGACGGCCCGCGTGCCGTGGTGGGTGCCTCCGCTCCAGTGGGCGTACGAGGTCCAGAAGCGGTTGTCGACCAGGCGGACCGGGGCCTTCCCGGGCGGGCGGTTTCCGGTGGGGTCGTTTCCGGTGGGACGGTTTCCGGTGGGGCCCCTTAAGGCTCCGGTGTCGGCGGCGGCCGCCGTCGCGGCGACGGCTCCGCCCGCCGCGACCGCCACCGCGGCGGCGAGCACGGATCTGCGGGTGGCGGAGCGGAGTGAGCTGGGTGATCTGGGTGAGCTGGGTGATCGGGAGGTGTCGGTCATGGTGTGTGGGGCCCCCAGAGACGGCGGAAACATGACAACGACGCCCACTATCTCCGCAGACGACGGCCCGTGCCAGCACTTCGGTACGTGTGCCCGCGGCAATATTGGCGTGGACCACTGGAACGGGCCGCACGCCCCGGCCTGCGGCCGCCGTAGCCTGGAGGCGATGAACGACCACGCCGAGCTCACTCCCCTCACTCCCCTCACCCCCGTCACGCCCCGCACGCCCCGCACGCCCCTCACCCGCCTCGCCGGCACCCTGCGCACCCTGCCGCCGTCCTGCGGGCCGGTCCGGCTCGTCGCGGTCGACGGGCACGCCGGCTCCGGCAAGTCGACCTTCGCCGACCGGCTCGCCGCGGCACTCGGCGGGGCGCCGGTGCTCACCCTCGACCACGTCCGCAGCCACGCCGAACTCTTCGACTGGACCGACCGGCTCCGGCAGCAGGTGCTCGACCCGCTCGCGCAGGGGCGCACGGCGCGCGTCCCGGCGTACGACTGGAACACGCGCCGCTTCGACACCGAGATGCGCCTTCCGGCGGCGCCGGTCGTCCTGGTCGAGGGCGTGGGCGCCGGGCGGCGGGAGCTCAGGCCGTGGCTGGCGTGGCTGTGCTGGATGGACATGGCGCACGGCGAGGCGTGGGCGCGCGGGCGCGGGCGGGACGGTGCGGCGCAGCACGCCTTCTGGGACGGCTGGGAGCGGGCGGAGCGGCAGCATTTCGCCGGAGATCCCACACGGCCCTGCGCGGACACCTTGGTACGGCAGGGACCGGAGGGATACGCGGTACTGCCGGGACACCGGGCAACACGGCCGTCACCCCAAGCCGTCACGCACCGTGAGGACCCGTCGGCGATGCGCCGAGCCTCGGAAAACCCCTTCCACCAGAACCCCAACTCTGCTTGACCCAAAGGCCGTACAGGACTTACGTTCTCAATGTGCGGTTCTTCGGACCGCCCCGCAGACGCGAAGCCCCCGGTTGTTCCCCCGTGATCGGGGGCTTCGTTCTGCCCTTTGCCCCCTTTCGCGACCGCAGCGGAACGCAGGGCGATCACCCTCGGTCACCGCGAGCGCCGTCGCCCGCCGCTCCCCCAAGCCCCCAAGTGCCCCTGCCCGGGGGCCTCTTCGGGCCGCCGAGTCCGTCCGCACCCTTCGGTCGGCGGCTCCTGCGCAGGTACGATGCTCAGCGGTGCGAGACCTGGGCCCGGCGGCACGTCACAGGCACGGTTGCGGGGGGTTGTGGGGTACGGAATGGACTTCGGCACGCAGGGCGCGTCCGGCGCATCGGCCCCGGCCGACCTGGCCTGGCTGCGGGGCGTGGACGCGTACACCATGGGGGCCTATCCGCAGGCCGAGGACGAGTTCCGGGCCGCCGTCCGCCTCGACCCCGGCATGGCCGACGGCTGGCTCGGCCTGCACGCCCTGCGCACCGACACGACCACGGCGCTCCTGCACATGCACCGGCACCGCGACCGCTTCGGCGAGCAGCGCGCCCGCCACCGCCGCACCCTCAACTCCTGGTACTGGCTGGGCTGGTGGGTCCAGCCCGTCCTGGAGTCCGGCCGCGACCTGCTGCTCGCGCACGCCTCGCACTGGCTCGACGGCCGGCACGTCCCCGAGCTCGACCGCGCCCTCGCCGGCCTCCCGCCGATCGACGCCGACCCCCAGGTCCGCTTCCTGCACGCCTGCCGCGCCTATCTCGTCAAGGACTGGGACCAGCTCGTACGCCACACCGAGCCGCTGACCGCCGACCCGGTGCTCGGGATCGAGGCGGGCCTCTTCGGTGGGATGGCCCGGGTCCGCCTGGAGATGTACGGACAGGCCGAACCGCTGCTCTCCGCCGCCCTGATGCGCTGCCGCAGCGAACAGCCGCAGCGCAAGGAGCTGCGCTACTGGCTGGCCCGCGCGCACGAGGGCACCGGCCGCAGCGCCGCCGCGCTCCCCCTGTACCGGGCCGTGCACCGGGTCGACCCGTCGTTCATGGACACCTCGGCGCGGCTCGCGGCGATCGCCGAGTACGACGGCTTCGAGGGCGGCGACGACGACGGCGGCCTGGCGCCGGTCACGTTCACCGGTCCCGGCCAGGACACGGCGGACGTGCCTCAGGCGCTGGACTACGGGGCCGACGGGCTGGACGTGAAGATCGGCCCGGGGAGCCCTGGAGGCCCTGGGAACCCTGGAAGCCCTGGGGCCCCGGGCAGCCCGGAGAGCCCGAAGCCGGACGGTTCGGCCCCGGCCTCCCCGCCCGCCCCGCACCGCCACAAGGCCGTACTCCCCGTACCCGGGGCGCAGTTGCCCGCCGGACCCGCCGATCCCGTACTCCTCCAGGAGGCGCTGGCCGAGCTGGAGCGGATGGTCGGGCTCGAACCCGTGAAGCGGCAGGTCAAGGCGCTCTCCGCGCAGCTGCGGATGGCCCGGCTGCGGGCCGGCCAGGGGCTGCCCGTGCAGCCGCCGAAACGGCACTTCGTGTTCTCCGGCCCGTCCGGCACCGGCAAGACCACCGTGGCCCGTATCCTCGGCCGGGTCTTCTACGCGCTCGGGCTGCTCGGCGGCGATCACCTGGTGGAGGCCCAGCGCGCGGATCTCGTCGGCGAATATCTGGGCCAGACCGCGGTCAAGGCCAACGAGCTGATCGACTCCGCGCTCGGCGGCGTGCTGTTCCTCGACGAGGCGTACGCGCTGTCCAACTCCGGCTACAGCAAGGGCGACGCGTACGGCGACGAGGCGCTGCAGGTGCTGCTGAAGCGGGCCGAGGACAACCGGGACCACCTGGTGGTGATCCTCGCCGGCTACCCGGAGGGCATGGACCGCCTCCTCGCCGCCAACCCCGGCCTCTCCTCCCGCTTCACGACCCGCGTCGACTTCCCCTCGTACCGCCCGCTCGAACTCACCGCGATCGGCGAGGTGCTGGCCGCGGAGAACGGGGACGTGTGGGACGAGGAGTCGGTCGAGGAGCTGAAGTCGGTCAGCGGGCATGTGGTGGACCAGGGGTGGATCGACGAGCTGGGCAACGGGCGGTTCCTGCGGACGCTGTACGAGAAGTCGTGCGCGTACCGGGACTTGCGGTTGTCGGGGTACCCGGCATCCCCCACGCGGGACGAGCTGGCGACGTTGCGGTTGCCGGACCTCATGCAGGCGTACGGGGAGGTGCTTGCGGGGCGCCCACCGGGGCCGTCGCCCCGCTGAGCCCCTGGGGGCTCCGCCCCCGGCCCCCGCTCCTCAAACGCCGGAGGGGCTGAAAGATCAGCCCCTCCGTGGACAGAACACCTAGCCCGCCAGCGCCTCCACCCCTCTCTCCCCGCGCGGCTCCCCCACCCGCACCAGCGGCACCGCCCGGTGCGCAGGGTCGCGGACCTCGCCGACCAGCAGCTCCAGTACGTCCTCCAGGGCGACCAGGCCCAGGACCCGGCCCGAGGCGTCCGCGACCTGCGCGAGGTGCGTGGCCGCGCGGCGCATCACCGTCAGGGCGTCGTCCAGCGGGAGTTCGGCGCTGAGCGTCGGCAGCGGGCGCCAGATCTGCTGCGGTACCGCCCGCTCCGGGTCGTCCAGGTCGAGGACGTCCTTCACGTGCAGGTAGCCCATGAACGCACCGCCCTCCGCGCACACCGGGAAGCGCGAGTAGCCGGTGCGGACCGTCAGCTCCTCGATCCGGTGCGGGGTGACGGACGGGTCCACGGTGACCAGCGCGGCGCGCGCCAGCAGGACGTCCGTGACCGGGCGGGAGCCGAGTTCGAGCGCGTCCTCCAGGCGTTCCTGCTCGGCCGGTTCGAGGAGTCCCGCCTGTCGGGAGTCCTCGACGAGCTGCCCCAGCTGCACGCTGGTGAAGACCGCCTCCACCTCGTCCTTCGGGTCGACCCGGAACACCTTCAGGACCAGCCGGGCGCACGACCCGAGTCCGGCCGTGACGGGGCGGCAGAGGCGCGCGAAGGCGACCAGTCCCGGGCTGAGCCACAGCGCGGTCTTCTCCGGCGCCGCCATCGCCAGGTTCTTCGGCACCATCTCGCCGATGACGAGGTGCAGGAAGACGACGACGGCCAGGGCGATCACGTACCCCAGCGGGTGGATCAGCGGCTCCGGGACGTGCGCCGCGTGGAAGACGGGCTCCAGGAGGTGCGCGACCGTCGGCTCGGCGACCGCGCCGAGCGTCAACGAGCAGACGGTGATGCCGAACTGGGCCGCCGCCATCATCTGCGGCAGGTTCTCCAGGCCGTACAGGACCTGCTTGGCCCGGTTGCCGTCGAGCGGTTCGATCTGGCTGCGCCGGACCGAGACGAGCGCGAACTCGGCGCCGACGAAGAAGCCGTTGCCGAGCACGAGGAGGACGGCGAAGAGGAGTTGCAGCAGGCTCATCGGACCGCCTCCGCAGTCGGGGGACGACCGGTCGTGGCCGGAACAGCGGCGGGCACAAGGCCGGTGCGGACGAGGCGGACGCGCTCGGCGCGGTAGTGGTCGACCTGGCGCACGGCCAGCTGCCAGCCGGGCAGTTCGGCCCGGTCGCCGGGGACCGGGATCCGGCCGAGGAGGTCGGCGACGAGCCCGGCGACCGTCTCGTACGGGCCCTCGGGCGCTTCGAGGCCGATCCGGAGCAGGGTGTCGAGGCGGCAGCCGCCGTCGGCGTCCCAGGCGGGTCGGCCGTCCTCGGCGGGGGCGGCGGCGAGTTGGGGCAGGTCGTGCACGTCGTGCTCGTCGCGGACCTCGCCGACCAGCTCCTCGACGATGTCCTCCAGGGTGACGACGCCGGCGGTGCCGCCGTACTCGTCGACGACCACGGCCATCGGCTGCTCGCTGCGCAGCCGCTCCAGGAGGGGCTGTACGGGCAGGGTCTGCGGGACGAGCAGCGGCGGCACCGCTATCCGGCCGACCGGGGCGCGGTGCCGTTCCCGGGCGCGTACCGCGAGGGCGTCCTTGAGGTGGACGACGCCGATGATTTCGTCGATGCGTTCGCGGTAGACGGGGAAGCGGGACAGGCCGGTGGCGCGGGTGAGGTTGACGACGTCGGCGGCGGTCGCCGAGGCCTGCAGGGCGCAGACCTTCACGCGCGGCGTCATCACGTGCTGCGCGGTGAGCTCACCGAGGGAGAGGGTGCGCACGAACAGGTCGGCGGTGTCCTCCTCCAGGGCGCCTGCCTCGGCGGAGTGCCTGGCCAGGGAGACCAGCTCGTCGGGGGTCCGGGCGGAGGCCAGCTCCTCGGCGGGCTCGACGCCGAAGGCCCGTACGAGACGGTTGGCGACGGCGTTCAGGCCGGCGATCACCGGGCGGAAGAGCCGGGCGAAGGCGTGCTGCGGTCCGGCCACGAACCGGGCGACCTGCATGGGCCGGGAGACCGCCCAGTTCTTCGGGACGAGTTCGCCGATCACCATCTGCACGGCGGAGGCGAGCAGCATGCCTATGAGGACGGAGACGCCCGGTACGGCGCCGTCCGGCAGGCCGACCGCGGTGAGTGGCCCGGCGAGGAGCTGGGCGAGGGCGGGCTCGGCGAGCATGCCGACCACCAACGAGGTCAGGGTGATGCCGAGTTGGGTGCCGGAGAGCTGGAAGGACAGCTCGCGCAGGGACTTCACGACGCGGCGGGCCCGCCGGTCGCCTTCGGCTGCGGCGCGCTCGGCGTCGGCGCGCTCGACGGTGACGAGGCCGAACTCGGCCGCCACGAAGAAGCCGTTGGCGAGGATCAGGAGGAAGGCCGCCGCGAGAAGCAGCAACGGGATGGTCATGCCGCCGCCTGCCGGGAGGGGGCGGCGCAGGTACTACAGGACGATCCGTCCATTGCCGGAGTAAGTCACTCCTCGGGTCGCAGGAAAGCCCCGCGGCCGGGACGGGCCCGGGGTGTGTGGTGCGGGGCGGGGCGCGCTGGGGTCGCCACCCGCACCAGAGTAGTCAAGAAGGCCACGGGTGGTGCAGGGCTTGGAGCCCGGCGGTGCGGGGCTCCTGCCCCGCACCGTGGCAGGTCATGCGGGGCGCCCGCAGGATGTGTGTGCGGAGCCCGTTCAGGTGACGGCGCCGCGGGCCTCGGCGAGGGCCCGCAGCGTACGGGCGTCGCGGATGGCCTGCGCCTTGGCGATGCCGGGCTGGATGCCCATGGCGGGCAGGCTGGTGCCGTCGCTCAGGTCGAGGAACACCCAGGCGTCGCCGGGGCGCAGGTTGACCCGGACGATCTCCGCCCAGTCCAGGGTGCGGCTGCCGGCGAGGTTGACGACCGTCACGCCGGACTCGTCGGCCACCACCTTCGGGCGGCTGAGCAGCACGAGCACGCCGAGGAACAGCGCGGCCGTGAAGACGAAGCTGGCGCGTTCCCCGGGCGACAGGGTCTCCAGGAGCAGGGCGATGGTCGTGATCACCACGAACGCCGTGACGCCGACGGTCAGCAGCACCGCGCGGGTGCGGCCGGGCCGGAACGTGACGGGCAGGGTGGGCATTTCGGACATGTGCGGACCCGTCAGCGGTATCAGAGGCGGTTGTCGGAAGCGGTCGTCAGAAGCGGTGGTCAGAGACAGCCGTCAGAGGCGGCAGGCGTGGATGGCCGTGGTGAGGATGGCCCGCGCGCCCAGGTGGTAGAGGTCGTCCATGATCCGCTGGGCGTCCCGCGCGGGGACCATGGCGCGGACGGCGACCCAGCCCTCGTTGTGCAGCGGCGAGACCGTCGGCGACTCCAGGCCCGGGGTGAGGGCGACGGCCTTCTCCAGGTGCTCGGCGCGGCAGTCGTAGTCCATCATCACGTACGTCCGGGCGACCAGGACGCCCTGGAGGCGGCGCAGGAACTGCTGGACCTTCGGGTCGTCGCCGTCGGTGTCCTTGGCGCGGATCACGCAGGCCTCGGAGCGCATGATCGGCTCGCCGAAGACTTCGAGGCCGGCGTTGCGCAGCGAGGTGCCGGTCTCGACGACGTCCGCGATGGCGTCGGCGACGCCGAGCTCGATGGCCGTCTCCACGGCGCCGTCGAGGTGGACGACGGAGGCTTCGATGCCGCGCTCGTCCAGGTACTTGGCGACGATGCCCTCGTACGAGGTGGCGATGGTGCGGCCCGCGAGGTCCGCGATGTCCTTGACGGCGCCGGGCCGGGAGGCGAAGCGGAACGTGGAGCGGGCGAAGCCGAGCGGCAGGATGACCTCGGCCCGGGCGCCGGAGTCGATCAGCAGGTCCTCGCCGGTGATGCCGATGTCGAGCTTGCCGGAGGACACGTAGATCGCGATGTCCTTGGGGCGCAGGTAGAAGAACTCGACCTCGTTGTCCGGGTCGACGGTGACAAGTTCCTTGGACTCCTTGCGCTGCCGGTATCCGGCCTCATGGAGCATCTCCGACGCAGGTCCTGACAGTGAACCCTTGTTGGGGACGGCGATGCGCAGCATGAGGTCGGCTTCCTTTGCGTGTGGCGGTACGGGGCGGAGCGAGGGGATGTCAGAGGTTGGCGTAGACGTCGTCGAGGGAGATGCCGCGGGCGACCATCATCACCTGTACGTGGTACAGGAGCTGGGAGATCTCCTCGGCGGCAGCTTCCTTGCCCTCGTACTCGGCAGCCATCCAGACTTCGGCGGCCTCCTCGACGACCTTCTTGCCGATGGCATGGACGCCCTTGTCGACCAGTTCGGCGGTGCGGGAAGTGGCGGGGTCGCCCTCGGCGGCCTTCTGCTGGAGCTCGGCGAAGAGCTCCTCGAACGTCTTCTTGGACATGGTGAGCCTTACTCTACGCGGCCCGTCCCCTGCGCTCAGCGCCAGGGCTCGGAGACGGAACGGAGGGTGGTGGCGGTGGCGACGGCGGCGGTGACGGCCTCGTGGCCCTTGTCCTCGCTGGAGCCCTCGATACCGGCGCGGTCCAGGGCCTGCTCCTCGGTGTCGCAGGTCAGCACGCCGAAGCCGACGGGGACGCCGGTCTCGACGGAGACCTGGGTGAGGCCGTTGGTCACGCCCGCGCAGACGTAGTCGAAGTGCGGGGTGCCGCCGCGGATGACTACGCCGAGGGCGACGACCGCGTCGTAGCCGCGCTCCGCGAGGACCTTGGCGACGACCGGGAGCTCGAAGCTGCCGGGCACGCGGAGCAGGGTCGGCTCGTCGATGCCGAGCTCGCGCAGGGCGCGCAGGGCGCCGTCGACGAGTCCGTCCATGACCTGCTCGTGCCACTGGGCCGCGATCACCGCGACTCGCAGGTCGCTGCAGTTCTCCACGCTCAGTACGGGTGCGCCCTTGCCGCTCACGTCTCTCCTCGGGGTGTGCTGTCCGGTGTCTTACGGGTTGCTCGTCTTACGGGTTGTTCGTCTTACGGGTTGCTGGTGCTGCTACTGCGCGTCGAGCCAGGGCAGTTCGTGGCCCATGCGGTCGCGCTTGGTCTGCAGGTAGCGCAGGTTGTGCTCGCCCGCCTGTACGGGCATCGGCTCGCGGCGGGTGACCTTGAGGCCGTGGGCGGTGAGGGCCTGGCTCTTGTCGGGGTTGTTGGTGAGCAGGCGCAGGCTGCGTACGCCGAGGTCGGCGAGGATCTGCGCGCCCGCGGCGTAGTCCCGCGCGTCGGCGGGCAGGCCGAGTTCCAGGTTGGCGTCGAGGGTGTCGCGGCCGCGCTCCTGCAGGGCGTACGCGCGCAGCTTGGACAGCAGGCCGATGCCGCGCCCTTCGTGGCCGCGCAGGTAGACGACGACGCCGCGGCCCTCCTCGGTGATGTGCCGCATGGAGGCCTCCAGCTGGGGCCCGCAGTCGCAGCGCAGGGAGTGGAAGACGTCGCCGGTGAGGCATTCGGAGTGGACGCGGACGACGACGTCCTCGCCGTCGCCGATCTCGCCCTGGACGAGGGCGACGTGCTCGACGCCGTCGACCGAGGAGCGGTAGCCGTACGCGGTGAACTCGCCGTGGGCCGTGGGGAGTTGGACCTTGGCCTCGCGGTGGACGGCCGGTTCGCCGGAGCGTCGGTAGGCGATCAGGTCCTCGATGGAGATGATCGTCAGGCCGTGCTTGCGGGCGAACGGGATCAGCTCGGGCAGGCGGAGCATCGTGCCGTCCTCGCCGGCGATCTCCACGATGGCACCGGCCGGGCGCAGGCCCGCGAGCCGGGCGAGGTCGACGGCGGCCTCGGTGTGGCCGTTGCGGACGAGGACGCCGCCTTCGCGGGCGCGCAGCGGGAAGATGTGGCCGGGGCGGACGAAATCGCCGGGCTGCGCGTGACCGTCGGCGAGGAGTTGCAGGGTGGTGGCGCGGTCGGCGGCGGAGATGCCGGTGGTGACGCCGTGCGCGGGGCCCGCGTCGACGGAGACGGTGAAGGCGGTCCGCATCAGCTCGGTGTTGTGCTCGACCATCTGCGGGAGTTCGAGGCGGTCGAGCTCGTCGCCCTCCATGGGCGCGCAGATCAGGCCCCGGCACTCGCTCATCATGAACGCGATGATCTCGGGGGTGGCCTTCTCGGCGGCGACGATCAGGTCGCCCTCGTTCTCCCGGTCCTCGTCGTCGACCACGACGACGGGGCGGCCCGCGGCGATGTCGGCGATGGCCTGCTCGATCGGGTCGAGGACCAGGCTCTCCGCGTCCTCGCGGTCGTACCAGGCAGGTGCGGTGCTCATGCCGTTGCTCCTTCCAGGGCGGGTGCCGTCACGCGGGAGCGCAGCCACCAGTCGCGCATCCCCCACAGGACGAGGGCGAGGTAGATCACGTAGACCAGGCCGGAGAAGGCGAGGCCGCTGTTGAAGGCGAGGGGGACGCCGACGAGGTCGACGAGGAGCCAGGCGAACCAGAACTCCACCAGGCCACGGGCCTGGGCGACCATCGCGACGAGGGTCCCGACGAAGATGTACGCGTCCGCCCAGGGGCTCCAGGACAGGGACGGGTAGGCGGTGAAGAGCCCGCCGACGGCGAGGGTGCCGACGGCCGCGGCGGCGAGGAGTGCGCCGCGCTCCTTCCAGGTGGCGAACCGTACGGCGATGGTGCCGTCCTGGGCCTGCTGCCTGCCGCGGCTCCACTGCCGCCAGCCCCACAGGGCGACGCCGATGACGAGCAGCTGCTTGCCGACGCCGCCGGAGAGCTGCGCGGAGGCGTACGCGCCGACGAGGATCAGGCCGGACAGGAACTGGGCGGGCCAGGTCCACACCGAGCGGCGCCAGCCGAGGGCGAGGGCGGCGAGGCCGATGGTGTTGCCGATCATGTCGGACCAGATGACGTGCTGGCCGAAGGCGCTGAAGGCCTCGGCGTGCAGCCAGCTCAGGGCGCTGGTGCTCACTTCGCCGCCTCCGCGGCCCGGTCGCCGAGGAGGCGTTCGACGTACTTGGCGATGACGTCCACTTCGAGGTTGACCGGGTCGCCGGGCTGCTTCAGGCCGAGCGTGGTCAGGGCGAGGGTGGTGGGGATGAGGCTGATGGTGAAGGAGGCGGGCCCGGCGTCGACGACGGTGAGGCTGACGCCGTCGACGGTGATGGAGCCCTTCTCGACCACGTACCGGGAGAGCTGGGCGGGCAGCGAGACCTTCACGATCTCCCAGTTCTCGGACGGCTTGCGCTCCTCGATCGTCCCGACGCCGTCCACATGCCCCTGCACGATGTGGCCGCCGAGCCGGGCGCCGACCGCCGTGGGCCGCTCCAGGTTGACCCGGGAGCCCTCGCTCAGCGCGCCGAGGCTGGAGCGGTTCAGCGTCTCGGCCATTACGTCGGCGGTGAACTCGTCGCCCTCGTGCTCCACGACGGTGAGGCAGACCCCGTTGACGGCGATGGAGTCGCCGTGCGCGGCGTCCTGCGTGACGACGGGGCCGCGCAGACGGAAGCGGGAGGCGTCGCCGAGGTTCTCGACGGCGGTGACCTCACCCAGCTCTTCGACGATTCCGGTGAACACTTCAGCGCTCCTTAGGGGAGGAGGGGACGGCGGGAACGGAAGGTACGGCGGGTACGGCGGGTACGGCAGGAACGGCAGGTACGGCGGTGATGCGCAGATCGGGGCCGATGCGGACGGTCTCGGTGATGTCGAGCCGCAACGCGTCGGCGATGGTGCCGATTCCGGCCTCGCCGAGTGCGGCGGGGCCCGCGCCGAGCAGGACGGGCGCGAGGTAGCCGACGACGCGGTCGACGGCCCCGGCGGCGGTGAACGCACCGGCGAGGGTGGGCCCGCCTTCGAGGAGTACGGAGCGGACGCCGCGGGCGTGGAGGGCGGCGAGGAGGGACGGGATGTCGATGCCCCGGCCGCCCTTCGCCCGCGGCAGCATCCAGTGCTCACCGGCCCCGGTCTCGACGAGCAAGTCGACGTCCAGGTCCTCGGCCACCACGACGAGGGTCTCGGCGGCGCCGTCCAGGACGCGGGCTCCGGGCGTGACGGACCCGGCCTCGGTGTCGACGACCACCCGCAGCGGCTGCACCGCCCCCTCGATCCCGCGCACCGCGAGATGCGGGTCGTCGGCGCGCTGCGTACCGGAGCCGACGACGACGGCGTCCGACTCGGCGCGCAGCCGGTGGACGTCGGCGCGGGACTCGGGCGAGGTGATCCAGCGGCTGCTGCGGTCGGCGGCGGCGATGCGGCCGTCGAGGGTCGCGGCGTACTTCCAAGTGACGTACGGGCGGCCGGACTTGGCGGCGCTCAGCCAGGCGATGTTGCCCGCGCGGGCCTCGTCCTCCAGGAGTCCCTGCTCGACGTCGACGCCGAGTGCGCGCAGGGTGTCGGCGCCGCCGGTGGCGGTGGGGGTGGGGTCGCTCACGGCGTACACGACGCGGGCGATACCGGCGTCGAAGAGGGCTTCGACGCAGGGCCCGGTGCGGCCGGTGTGGTTGCAGGGTTCGAGGGTGACGACGGCGGTGCCGCCGCGGGCCCTGCCTGCGGCGGCGCGCAGGGCGTGCACCTCGGCGTGCGGTCCGCCGGCGCGCTGGTGGTAGCCCTCGCCCACCACGGTTCCGGCGGTGTCGAGGATGACGCAGCCGACGACCGGGTTGGGGCTCGTGGCGCCGAGTGCGCGCGCGGCGAGCGTGATCGCCTGCCGCATGGCGGCTGCTTCGGCTGCGGTGGCCACCGGGTCCTCCTGCCTCTTCGGGCACGGACTCCGGGGCTGTCGATGTCGACAGTTCTGACGGGCGAGGAACGCTGAGCACCGGGGACGCCGGACGACGGCCGTCCTGACTCAGGACGGACCGACGGCGCGGCATACACGGATGTGCCTGCCCGCCGCGCACTGCCTCCCATCCGGACTTTCACCGTCGGTGCAGGAATTTCACCTGCTCAACCGGCCACTGGATGCGGACGGGTCGCGGACTGTTACCGCCGGTTCGGAATTACACCGACCCCGGAGTGCGCTGCTGCTGTTACCCGGTCAGTGTGCCACGGCTGATCGTCACCCATGCGGGCGACCGCCTGTGGGCTGGCTCACAGTGCCGGGAAGTCGCGACTTCGCCAGATCGGACAGATCCGACCCGATTCCGGGCACAGCGGTCCGGGCCTGACCCCGGCGGGGGCTCTGGCACGCTGTCGCCCGTGACGACGACGCCCGCGCTCGCTGCCGAGTTCGAGACCCATCGGCCCCGCATGTTCGCCCTCGCCTACCGGCTGCTCGGCTCCGCCGAGGAGGCCGACGACGCGGTGCAGGACGCATATCTGCGCTGGTCGGGTGCGGTACGTGCGGATATCAGGGAGCCGGCGGCGTGGCTGGCGAAGGTCGTCACCAACCTCTGCGTCAACCGGCTGACGTCGGCGCGCGCCCGCCGCGAGGAGTACGTCGGGCCGTGGCTGCCCGAGCCGGTGGTGACCGGGGCGGGCGCGCTCGGGCCCCTCGACTCTGCGGAGCAGCGGGACTCGGTGTCGACGGCGCTGCTCGTGCTCCTGGAACGGCTGACCCCGGCGGAGCGCGCGGTGTACGTGCTGCGGGAGGCGTTCGCGTACCGCCATCGGGAGATCGCGCAGGTTCTGGAGGTGACGGAGGCCAACGCGCGGCAGCTGTACGGCCGGGCGGTGCGCCGGGTGGCGGCGCGGACGCCGCGGTTCGTGCCGCGTCCCGAGCAGCAGCGCGGGCTCGTGGAGTCGTTCATCGCGGCGGCGCGCGAGGGCGATGTGGCCGGTCTGGAGAAGCTGCTCGCGGACGACGTGACCTGGTGGGGCGACGGCGGCGGCCGGATCACGGCGGCGCGGCGGCCGATCGTGGGCCGCGAGAAGGTGCTGCGGTTCCTGGCCGGTTCGGCGGAGCGGTTCCTGGTCGGCGTCGAGCTGGAGTCCGTGGAGGTCAACGGCTGGGCGGCGCTCGTGGCGTACCTGGGCGGCGAGCTGATGGCGGTGGCCTCGTTCGACGTACGGGACGGGGTGATCGCCGACGTGCGGGTGGTGGTCAACCCGGACAAGCTCACGTTCGTACGGCGGCAGCTGGAGGCGCCTGGCCGCGGCTGAGGTTTTTCCGGCGCGGCTGTCACATCCGGGCGCGCTCGCCGGTTCTCAGCTGGTGACGGGCGCTCCACCCGGGGGCGCCCCGACCCGAAGGGACCGAACGACCATGACCACGATCCTGGTGACCGGTGGCACCGGCACCCTCGGCCGGTTCGTCATCGAGCGGCTGCGGGCGGGCGGCGGGCACGAGGTGCGGGAGCTGAGCCGCCGCTCCGAGCAGTACCCGGTGGACCTCCGCACCGGCGCGGGCCTCGCGGACGCCGTCGCCGGGGCGGAGGTGATCGTGCACTGCGCGTCGACGCCGAAGGCCGGTGCGGACGAGGTGGCCGCGCGCCACCTGATCGACGCGGCCCGCTCGGCCGGAGTGCGGCACCTGGTCTACATCTCGATCGTCGGCATCGACCGGGTGCCGCTGCCGTACTACCGCACGAAGCTCGCGGTGGAGCGGCTGATCGAGGAGTCCGGGCTCGGCCACACCGTGCTGCGGACGACCCAGTTCCACGACCTGGCCCTGACCTTCGCCCGCGGCCTGACGAAGCTCCCGGTGGCGCTCGTGCCGACGGGGGTGCGGCTGCAGCCGATCGCGGTGGACGAGGTCGCGGGGCGGCTGGTGGAGCTGGCGCTGGGCGAGCCGGTGGGGCATGTTCCGGAGATGGGCGGGCCGGAGGTGCTGAGCCTGGACGCTGTCGTACGGGCGTATCTGCGGGCGTCCGGCAAGCGCCGCCCGGTGCTCGGCGTCCGGCTCCCGGGGCGGCTGTCCGGCGCGTTGCGGGCGGGCGGTCTGCTCACGCCTTCGAACGCGGTCGGGAAGGGGACGTTCGAGGAGTTCCTGGGGCGGGGCTGACTCTCCCGCTCCTCAATCGCCGGAGGCTGATTTTCAGCCCCTCCGGCGATTTCAGCCCCTCCGGCGATGGAGGAGGCCCGTCCGGCAGGACTTTCGGGAAGGGTGGGTAGGGGGCAGGCACGTCCCCTGGGAGGGGCCGCAATGGGCGAACCGGACTACGGCAGACGGCAGTTGAGGCGGGCGCGGTACGCCGTGGCCGCCGTGTTCTGCGTGCACGGCTCGGTGACGGGTTCGTTCGCGACGCGGGTGCCGTGGATCCAGGAGCACACCGGCGTGAGCGCCGGCCAGCTCGGCCTCGCCCTCGCGTTCCCGGCGATCGGCGCCTCCGTCGCGATGCCGCTCGCGGGCGCGGTCAGCCACCGCTTCGGCGCCCGCTCCGCGCTGCGCGGACTGCTCGCCCTGTGGACGCTCTCCCTGGTCCTGCCCGCCCTCGCCCCGAACCTGCTCACCCTCTGCGCCGCGCTCTTCGTGTACGGGGCGGCCTCCGGGATGTCGGACGTCGCGATGAACGCGCTCGGCGTGGAGGTGGAGAACCGGCTCGGCCGCTCGATCATGTCCTCCTTGCACGGCATGTGGAGCACGGGCGCCCTGATCGGCTCGGCGGCCGGCACGCTCGCCGCGCACCTCGGGGCGGACGCCCGGCTGCACCACGCCCTGGCCGCCGCCGTCCTGACCGTGCTCGGCCTGCTGCTCTGCCAGGGCGTGCTCGACCTGCGCTCCACCCCGGACGAGGAGCCGCCGCCGCGCTTCGCGCTGCCGCCGAAGTCCGCCGTGCTGATCGGGCTCGTCGGGTTCTGCGCGGTGTTCGCGGAGGGCGCGAGCCTGGACTGGTCGGCGGTGTACCTGCGGGACGAGCTGGCGGCCTCGGCCGGGCTCGCGGCCGCCTGCACGACCGCGTTCGCGCTGACGATGGCGGTGGCGAGGATCGCGGGCGACCGGGTGGTCGACCGGTTCGGGGCGGTGCGCACGGTCCGCGTCGGCGGGGTGCTCGCGACCGTCGGCGGCCTCCTGGTGGTGACCTCGGCGCACCCGGCGCAGGCCATGGCGGGTTTCGGCTGCCTGGGGCTCGGCATCGCCGTCGTCGTACCGCTGGCGTTCGCGGCGGCGGGGCGCAGCGGCGACAACCCGAGCCCGGCGATCGCGGGCGTCGCCACCATCACGTACACCTCGGGTCTGATCGCGCCCTCGGCGATCGGCGCGATCGCGGACGCGACGTCGCTTGTGGCGTCGTTCGGCCTGGTGACGGCGCTGGCGCTGGGGCTTGTGGTGTTCGCCGGGGTGTTGCGGGGCAAGGACCGCGCACCGTTGCAGGCACCCGGCACCTCCCCGGCACCCCGGGCCGACCGCAGCGCTTAGCATGGCCCCTGCTCATTTACACATGAACGAAAGTGAACCCCGGCCATGAACCTCGGCGTCCGCTGGAAACTCCACGGCGACGGCCGCACCCCCGCACCGGGCGCCGTGGTCCGCCCCGACGAACGCCTTTCCTGGCCGCGCACGGTCGGGCTCGGGGCGCAGCACGTGGTCGCGATGTTCGGGGCGTCGTTCGTGGCCCCCGTCCTCATGGGCCTCGACCCCAATCTGGCGATCATGATGTCCGGCGTCGCCACGGTCATCTTCCTGCTCGCGACCCGCGGCACCGTCCCGTCGTACCTGGGCTGTTCGCTGTCGTTCGTCGGTGTGGCCGCCGTGGTGCGGGCGCAGGGCGGGTCGAGTGCGACGGTCACGGGGGCCGTGTTCGTGGTCGGCGCGGCCCTGTTCCTCGCGGGCCTCGCGGTGCGGAAGTTCGGGGCGCGGATCATCCACGCCGCGATGCCGCCGATCGTCACGGGCGCCGTGGTGATGCTGATCGGCTTCAACCTGGCCCCGGTCACGGCCACAACGTACTGGCCGCAGGACCAGTGGACCGCGCTGCTCGTGATGCTCTTCACCGGCCTGGCCGTGGTCTGCCTGCGCGGCTTCTGGTCCCGCATCGCGATCTTCCTCGGGCTGATCTTCGGGTACGGGATCTCCTGGCTGTTCGACCGCCTCTTCGGCAAGATCCACTCCCCGGCGGGCGGCGCGGAGGCGGTCGACCACTGGCGGCTCGACCTGTCCGCCGTCGGCGAGGCGGACTGGTTCGGTCTGCCCTCGTTCCACGCGCCGAGCTTCGAGTGGTCGGCGATCCTCGTCGCGCTGCCCGTCGTCGTCGCCCTGATCGCCGAGAACGCCGGGCACGTCAAGGCCGTCGGCGAGATGACCGGCGACGACCTGGACGGCAAGCTCGGCACCGCGATCTCCGCCGACGGCGCGGCCTCCATGCTGTCCACCGCGGTCGGCGGCCCGCCCAACACCACGTACTCCGAGAACATCGGCGTCATGGCCGCGACCCGGGTCTACTCGACGGCGGCCTACTGGGCGGCGGCCGGGTTCGCGCTCCTCTTCGGCCTGTGCCCGAAGTTCGGCGCGGTCGTCGCGGCCATCCCGGGCGGCGTGCTCGGCGGCATCACGGTGATCCTGTACGGAATGATCGGCCTGCTCGGCGCGCAGATCTGGATCAACGCCAAGGTGGACCTGCGCAATCCGCTGAACCTCGTACCGGCGGCCGCGGGCATCATCATCGGCGTCGGCAACGTGTCGATGAAGTTCACCGACACGTTCGAGCTGAGCGGCATCGCCCTGGGCACGATCGTCGTCATCACCGGCTACCACGCGCTGCGCGCCATGGCCCCCGCCCACCTCAAGACGCAGGAGCCACTGCTCGACGAGGGCACGTCGCGGTACGGCACCAAGGACTGAGCGCCGGTCGTTCCCCCGTTTCGGGGACGCTCGCGGCTCGGTCGGCCGTGGTTGCGGCTCGGGCTGTCACGCTGCGTGCATGGCGTTGTCGGGACAGGTCGGGACCGGGACGGTCGAGGCGGAGAAGGTCCGCGCGCGGGAGCGCGTCCCGGGTGGGGACCGGCCACGCTGTGACGGTGTGGCCGAGTTCCACCGGGCGTACCTCACAGTGAGCGTGAAGTCCTGCGGCACCGAGCCCGCGCCTCTGCACACCCGGCTCGCCGAGCGGTACGCGGCCGCCCTGGACTCCGCTCGCCGCGGCCCCCGTCCCCCGGCGGCCTGGCGCCCGCTGTTCCAGTACCGGCACCACCCCGGCGTACGGCCGCTGCAGTTCGCGCTCGCGGGCCTCAACGCGCACATCGGGTACGACCTGGCGCTCGCCGTGGTCGACACCTGCCACGCGCTGGGCTGCGAACCGGCCGCGGTGGAGGGCGAGTTCGACCGCGCCGGGGACCGTCTGGCCGCCCTGGAGGAGCACATCCTGGACGACCTCGCGCCGGGGCCCGACCTGCTGCAGATCGCCGACCCGCTCACGCATCTGCTCGGCTGCTGGAACCTGGAGCGGGCCAGGGACGCGGCCTGGTCGGCGGCGCGCGTGCTGTGGGGCCTGCGTGAACTGCCCGATCTGGCCGAGGAGTTCAGGCAGCGCACGGACTCCGGCGTCGGACTCGTCGGCCACTGCCTGCTGACCCCCTGGCGCTGCCCCCCCTGGCGCTGACCCCTGGCGCTGACCGCAGGCGACGCGTTTAGCTGTACGCGGCACCGGTCGCCGCCGGGCGGCGGCCGACGGATCCGGGACCGTACAGGAGGCGCAGCGGATGGCGACCAGGCTGGGACTCGGCCTTCCCCAGATGAGGCAGTACGACATCGGACGCGACATCCCCGCGGTGGCGCGGGCCGCGGAGGAGATCGGGTACGAGAGCCTGTGGGTCTTCGAGCGGGTGCTGTTCCCTACCCCCGCCACGCAGGGGCTCTACGGCATCGAGGGGCTGCCGTGGCCGGAGCAGTACCGCTCCGTGGCCGACCCCCTCGTCTCCCTCACCCTCGCCGCCGCGGCCACCGAGCGGGTCCGGCTCGGCACCAGCGTCCTGGTCGCGCCGCTGCACATCCCCTTCCAGCTCGCCCGCGCGCTCGCCACGTTGGACGCGGCGAGCGGCGGCCGCGTGGTCGCCGGGCTCGGCACCGGCTGGTCGCACGACGAGTACGCGGCGCAGGGCGTGGCCCCGTTCGAGCGGCGCGGCGCCGTCCTCGACGAGACGCTCGACGTGTGCCGCGCGGTGTGGGGCCCCGACCCGGTCGCGTACGAGGGCGAGTGGACCCGGATCGCACCGGCCGCGGTCGGCCCGAAACCGGCCCGGCCGATCCCCGTCCACCTGCCCGCGAACGGGCCGCGCGCCGCCCGCCGTCTGGTCGAGCGGGCCGACGGCTGGATGCCGGTCGCGCTGGGTGCGCGCCAACTGGCCGAGTCCTGGAAGCAGTTGCAGGACCTGGCCGCCGCACAGGGCCGCGAGCGCCGGATCGCGGCGACGGTGCGCGTGAACGCGATGTACAGCCCCGAGCCGTACGAGGGCGAGCGGCGGCGGCCGTTCCAGGGCAGCGTCGAACAGATCGTCGAGGATCTGGCCGCGCATGTGGAGGCCACCGGGATCGAGGAGTTCTTCCTCGAACTGCAGGGGCAGACGCGGGACGCGCAGGAGCTGACGGACGTCGCGGCGGCGGTGTACGAGGCGGCGCGCGCGGCGGGCGTCTGACGCGTACGGCAGGGGGAGGGCCGGGCCGCCCCTCCCCCTGTCCGGGTGGTCAGTCCTCGGGCAGCTCGACGGGCGCGATCTCGTCGTACACGTCACCCGGGCCGGGGTTGGTCGCGTCCGTCGTACCGCCGAACTGGTGCATGACACCCCACACGGCGTTCAGCGCGGTCTGCACGGCGCCCTCGGCCCAGCCGGCCGTCCAGGAGATGTCGTCTCCGGCGAGGTAGATGCCGCGCTTGTCCTCGGCCAGCTCGTCCTGCATGAAGTGGGTGAACAGGCGCCGCTGGTAGCGGTAGTGGCCGGGCAGGTTGGCCTTGAACGCGCCCATGAAGTACGGCTCGTTCTCCCAGGACACGGTCACCGGGTTGCCGATGATGTGCCGGCGGATGTCGACCTTCGGGTAGATCTCGCCCAGCGACTTCAGCATGACCTCCATCCGCTCGTTCGCGGACAGCGGCAGCCACTTCAGGGAGTCGTCGCACCAGGTGTACGAGAGGCAGATGACGGCGGGCTTGTCCGGGCCCTCGTCGAGGAGGTACGTGCCGCGCGTCATCCGGTCGGTGAGGGTCATCGACATGACGTCGCGCCCGGTCTCCTCGTCCCTGTCCAGCCAGAACGGCCGGTCGACGGGCACGAAGAGCTTGCTCGACTCCATGTAGTGGGTGCGCTCGATGGCCGTCCAGTGGTCGATCGGGAAGAGCGAGTCGTCGCACTCGATCTTGGAGAGCAGCATCCAGGACTGCGCGGTGAAGATCGCCGCGCGGTACGTACGGATGTCGCCGGAGGCATCGGTGACGGTGATGCGGTTGCCCGCGGTGCGGTGCAGCCGGGTCACGGCCGGACGGGGCGCACCCTCGTGCAGGGCGGACAGCGAGGTCCCCTGCGCCCAGTGCACGATCTTCTCCGGCTCGCGCTCCCAGAGCCGCAGCGGGAGCTGCTGGCTGCCGCCGACGATGCCGCGGTGGTGGTCGTCGGCCTCGGTGTAGACGACCCGAAGGATCTCCAGGATCGAGTTCGGGAAGTCCGTGTCCCAGCCACCCGTCCCGAAACCGACCTGCCCGAAGATCTCCCGGTGCCGGAAGGACTTGAACGCCTCGGACTCGCAGAGGAAGCCGTAGAAGGTCTGGTTGTCCAGCTTCTCCACGAGCTTCGACCAGATCTCGCGGATCCGCGGCACATCGCGCTCACGCAGGGCGCGGTTCATGTCGGAGAAGTCGGCGCCCTCCTCCAGGCAGGCGTTCCAGGCGTGCATGACGTCCCGGTAGACCTGCGGCAGGTCGTCCACCGTCTCCGCGTAGTGCGACTCGCCCTTGAGGTCGACGACGGTCGAGGGGGTGTCCGGGGCGAGCGGGTTGGGGAAGGGCCGGGTCGTCAGGCCCACCAGGTCGATGTAGTGCTGCAGCGCCGTGGAGGACGGCGGGAACCGCATGGCGCCCATCTCGGCGGTGAGATCGGTATCCGTGCCCTCGAACCCGACGGTGCGCAGGCGGCCGCCGATCTGGTCGGCCTCGTACACGACGGGCTTGAGGCCCATCTTCATCAGCTCGTACGCGGCGACGATCCCGGAGAGCCCGCCGCCGATCACGGCGACCTCCTGCCCGTGCTCGGTCGCGGGTATCTGCCCGAGCCCGGCCGCGTGGCCGAGGAAGTCGTCGTACGCGAACGGGAAGTCCGGCCCGAACATGGTGATCGGCGGCTGCTGCACGTCGGTGTGCTGGACGGCGTTGGGCACCGTGGACGTCATGGGGTGGGGACTCCTTGCGCGGAACGTGAGGTGGTGCGGGGAAGGGGGAAGGGGGTGAGGTGTTGCGGGGAAGGGGGTGGGGCTCAGCCCTGGGTCAGGGGCGCGTACAGGGCGGGGCGCCGGTCGCGCAGATACGGGTTGCCGGCGCGGGAGGCGGCCAGGAAGGCGGGGTCGACGTCGGCGACGACCAGCTCCTCGCCACGCCCGGCGCGCGCCCTGGCGGTGCCGTCCGGCCCGGCGAGCGTGGACAGCCCGACGAACTCGAACTCACCTTCCTGGCCTGCCCTGTTGACGTACGCGACGTACATCTGGCTCTCGAAGGCCCGCACCGGCACCAGGGACTCGGCGACGAACTGGAAGGGGTGCATCTGCGCGGTCGGCACGAGCAGCAGGTCGGTCCCGGCGAGGGCGTGCGCCCGTACGTTCTCCGGGAACTCGACGTCGTAGCAGATCAGCGCGCCGATCCTGATCCCGCCCAGCTCGGCCTGGACGACGGGGGTGTCGCCGGGCGTGAAGTGCTCCTGCTCGAAGCAGCCGAAGAGGTGGGTCTTGCGGTAGTTGAGCAGGGGCGTGCCGTCCGGGCCGATGGCCTGGGCGGAGTTGAAGACCCGGCCGTGCGCCTGGCCGTCGCGCTCCGGGTAGCCGTAGAACACGGCGAGGCCGTGGCGGGCGGCGATCTTCGCGACCGCCTCGGCGGAGGGGCCGTCGGCGGGTTCGGCGAGACGGGGGACGTCGGCGCCGATCGCGTACCCGGTCAGGTACATCTCGGGAGCGACGAGCAGCCCGGCCCCCGCGTCTGCGGCACGGCCTGCGGCCTCGTCGAGGATGTGCAGATTCTGCGCGACGTCACCGGGCCGTCCGGAACTCTGAAGCAGGGCGGTACGCAGCGGCGACGACGACATGGGCAGACCTCGGCGGTACGGGGGTTGCGGGGACGCAATGACGTTACGGGGGCCGGGGTTGCACGGACAAGGCGCGTCCGTTGCGGGCTGCTGGGGGATCTGTTGCGCGCGGGGGCAGGGCCGCGGCTATTCGTTGCGCGAGGCTTCGTCGCGCCCGACAGGGGCGCGGGGAACTGCGCGAACGGCCACGACGGCGGGTCAGCCGAACGACGGCCCCGAGGCCGACGGCAGGTCTTTCGGAAAGGGTCGGGGAGGGGAGGAGAAAGCCCCCGCCGGGCAACCCGGCGGGGGCTCGGGGCCCCGGGGGCCGTCGTGGACCCGCGAAGATCCGCCGGACAGGCCCTTAAGCGGGCGCCCCCGAGGAAAACCTCCGCATCAGCGGCGAAAGCACCAGCACGGACTTCGTACGCTCCACGAAGTGCTCCCCGGCGATCCGCTCAAGCACCCGCTCGAAGTGCCGCATGTCGGACGCGAAGACCTGGACGAGCGCGTCCGCCTCACCGGTGACGGTGGAGGCGGCCGCGACCTCCGGGTACCGCTCAAGGCCGCGCTTGATCGACTCCGGCGACGTGTTGCGCCGGCAGTAGATCTCGATGAACCCTTCCGTCTCCCAGCCGAGCGCCGCCGGGTCCACCCGGACCGTGAAGCCGGTGATGGCCCCGGTCGCGCGGAGCCGGTCGACGCGGCGTTTCACGGCGGGCGCGGACAGGCCGACGATCTGGCCGATGTCCGCGTAGGAGCGGCGGGCGTCCTCGGCGAGGGCGTGGACGATCCGTTCGTCGAGTTCGTTCAGCACGGCGGGCGGTTCACTTCTCTTGACCTGATTCCTGACCTGATTCCTGACCGGATTCCTTGCTGGGCGCGACGGCCGCCTCGGCCCCCTGCGTCTGAAGGCGGGAGCGGCGCTGGCCGTACCCGAAGTAGATCACGAGGCCGACCGCCATCCAGACGCCGAAGACCGCCCAGGTGATCGCGTCGAGGCTGAGCATCATCCAGACGCAGAACCCGAAGCCCACCAGCGGGAAGAGCGGCGCGAGCGGCACCCGGAAGGTCCGCCGCATCTCCGGACGGGTGCGGCGGAGCACGATCACGGCCACGTTGACCAGGGCGAACGCGAAGAGCGTGCCGATGCTGGTGGCGTTGGCCAGCTCGCCGAGCGGGATGGCCGCGGCGAGCACACCGCAGAACAGCGAGACGATCACGGTGTTCACGCGGGGCGTGCCGGTGCGCGGGCTGACCTTGGAGAACGCCTTGGGCACGAGCCCGTCGCGGGACATCGCGAACAGCACACGGGTCTGGCCGTAGAGCACGGTGAGGACGACGGACGCGATGGCGATGACGGCGCCGGCGGCGAGCACGGTGCCCCAGAAGGCCTGGCCGGTGACGTCCTTCATGATCCCGGCGAGCGCGGCCTCGGAGTCGGTGAAGCCCTCCCAGGGGCGGGCGCCGACGGCGACGGCGGCCACGAGGACGTACAGCGTGGTGACGATGACGAGCGAGAGCATGATCGCGCGCGGCAGGTCCCGCTGGGGGTCCTTGGCCTCCTCACCGGCGGTGGAGGCGGCGTCGAAGCCGATGTACGAGAAGAACAGGGTGGCGCCGGCGGCGCTGACGCCGGCCATGCCGAGCGGCATGAAGTCGGCGTAGTTGCCGGACTTGAAGCCCTGGATGCCGATGGCGCAGAACAGCAGGAGCGCGCCGATCTTCACCACGACCATGATCGTGTTGGCGCGCGCCGACTCCTTGGCGCCGCCGAGCAGGAACACCATGGCGAGCAGGACGACGATCAGCGCGGGCAGGTTGAATATCCCGCCGTCGCCGGGCGGGGCGGAGAGCATGGCCGGGATGGTCCAGCCGATGGTGCCGGCGAGGAGTTCGTTGAGGTACTCGCCCCAGCCGACGGCGACCGCCGCGACGGAGACGCCGTACTCCAGGACCAGGCACCAGCCGCAGACCCAGGCCACGAGCTCGCCCATCGTTGCGTACGCATACGAGTACGAGGACCCGGAGACCGGGATGGTGCCCGCGAGTTCCGCGTACGAGAGGGCGGAGAAGAGGGCCGTGAGTCCGGCGATGACGAAGGAGAGCGTGACGGCGGGTCCGGCCGCGGGGACGGCCTCGCCGAGGACGACGAAGATGCCCGTGCCGAGCGTCGCGCCGATGCTGATCATGGTCAGCTGCCACATGGAGAGCGAGCGCTTGAGCGTGCCGCCCTCGCCCTTGCCGCCCTCCGCGACCAGCAGTTCCACGGGCTTGCGGCGCATCAGCCGGCCGAACTGGCTGGGTCGTTGCGGGTCGAGCTTCGGCGGGGCGGCGCCTTGGTCGAGCACAGAGGGCTCCTTCATCGCTGCGGGGCTGACGGCAGCGACCGCGGCGGCACCCGTCGAGGGGCGACCACCGAGCAGGCGGTCACCGCCAGACGAAGTACAGCGCATGACATTAGGCCGCGCGGCTTCACTTGCGTAATGAAGCAACCTTGCGCATTCAGGCAAGATCCTTGCGTACCCCCGGAAAATACGGGAGTTCGTTGCACATCGGTGTTCGATCACTGAACGAACGTGGCCAATGCCACATCGTGGACGTGATTCCGCCCTGTCCGAAACACGCACGGCCCCGGCCGTCCGGAGACGATCGGGGCCGCGCGCAAGCCGTTCTACGAGGTCACGTACGAGGTCACCTACAGGTCACCTACAGGTCACTGCCAGCTGGCGTGCAGCGGCTTGCCCTCCGCGTATCCGGCGGCGGACTGGATGCCGATGACGGCCTTCTCCTCGAACTCGGCGAGCGAGCCCGCGCCCGCGTACGTGCAGGAGGAGCGGACACCCGCGATGATCGAGTCGATCAGGTCCTCGACGCCGGGGCGGGCCGGGTCGAGGAACATCCGCGAGGTCGAGATGCCCTCCTCGAAGAGCGCCTTGCGGGCCCGGTCGTACGACGACTCGTCGCTGGTGCGGTTGCGCACGGCGCGGGCCGAGGCCATGCCGAAGGACTCCTTGTACTGCCGGCCGTGGGCGTCCTGCTGGAGGTCGCCCGGCGACTCGTACGTACCGGCGAACCAGGAGCCGATCATGACGTTGGACGCGCCGGCGGCGAGCGCCATGGCGACATCGCGCGGGTGCCGGACGCCGCCGTCGGCCCACACGTGCTTGCCGTACTTCTTCGCCTCGGCGGCGCACTCCAGGACGGCGGAGAACTGCGGGCGGCCGACGCCCGTCATCATGCGCGTGGTGCACATGGCGCCGGGGCCCACGCCGACCTTGATGATGTCGGCACCGGCGTCGATCAGGTCCTTGACGCCCTCGGCGGCGACGATGTTGCCCGCGACGATCGGCACCCGCGGGTCGAGCGCGCGCACCTTGCGGATGGCGTCGATCATCGACTCCTGGTGGCCGTGCGCGGTGTCGATGACGAGCGTGTCCACACCGGCGTCGATCAGCTGCTGCGCCTTGCCCGCCACGTCTCCGTTGATGCCGACGGCGGCGGCGACGCGGAGCTTGCCGTGGGCGTCCACGGCCGGAGTGTAGAGCGTGGCGCGCAGGGCGCCCTTGCGGGTGAGGATGCCGACGAGGCGGCCGTCCTCGTCCACGGCGGGGGCGACCTTGCGGTGCCCGGCGTCCAGCTTGTTGAAGGCCTCGCGCGGGTCGATGTCGGCGTCGATGAGCAGCAGCTCCTTCGACATGACCTCGGAGAGCTGGGTGAAGCGGTCCACACCGCTCAGGTCGTGCTCGGTGACGACGCCGACGGGCCGCCGCTCGCCGTCGACGACGACTCCGGCGCCGTGCGCGCGCTTGTGCAGCAGCGACAGGGCGTCGGCGACGGTCTGCGCCGGGGCGAGCGTGATGGGGGTGTCGAGGACGTGGTGCCGGGTCTTGACCCAGGAGATGACCTCGGTGACGACCTCGATGGGGATGTCCTGGGGGATGACGACGAGTCCGCCGCGGCGGGCCACGGTCTCGGCCATGCGCCGCCCGGCGATCGCGGTCATGTTGGCGACGACCAGCGGGATCGTGGTGCCCGTACCGTCCGGGGCGGAGAGGTCCACACCCTGGCGGGAGCCGACGGCGGAGCGGCTCGGCACCATGAACACGTCGTCGTACGTGAGGTCGTACGGCGGCTTGATGTCATTGAGGAAACGCACGTGCAGAACATCCAGTCGTTCGGAGGTGACCCTCGGGCAGGTCAGCCGAGGAAACGCACGTACTTCATTCTCCCATGACCAAGGGTTCCGGCTCTCCGGACAGATCCTCCAGGGCATCGCGGTTCCGGTGGTCGGATCCTCCAACTGGCCCGTCGCCGGGCGTCAGTTCCCGGCCGGTTCCAGGGCGAGCAGCACGCCGACCCGCTCCCCCGCGGCGGCCTCGCCCAGCACTTCCTGCGCGACGGCCCACTCCTCGGGGCGCGCGGCCGCGTACTCCTGCCAGCCGCGGACGACGAGCAGGGTGCCGCGCGGCAGTTCGGTCAGGGAGTCGGCGAGCGCGTCCCAGTTCCGCCCGAACCAGTGCGGCAGGTCCAGGTCGCGGGCGCAGCGCTCCATGAACGCGGCCTTGTCGGCGACGCCGCCGAGCGCGAGGACGACGGCGGGCAGCTCGGCCGTCCGGGCGGCGCCGAGGAGGGCGGCGAGAGGGCCGGGGGTGTGCTCCGTCATCGCAGGACCACCTTCATTCGCTCGCGGGACCGCCGTCATCGCAGGACCGCCTTCATCGCAGGACCGCCTTCATCGCAGGACCGCCTTCATCGCAGGACCGCCTTGAAGCTCTGGTAGTGGTCGTCGGTCCAGCAGGCCTCGCCGTCCTCGCCGGTCACCAGCCGCCGGGCGCCGCGGTCGTCCTCGCCGGCCATGGGCCGATGCTGCCACAGGCGGTGCGGCCCGGCTCGTTCCGAGGGCTTACGTGCCGCAGCCGAACGGCAGCGCCGCAGGGTTGCGGGAAGAGGCAGGCAGGGGATCACATCCAGCCCCTCCGGGGCACCACCCGGCCGAAGGCTGGGGAAGCCTGAGGACAGGCCCGCAGGGCGATGACGGTGCACGATGAGCCCATGCTGCTCGCCGACCTGGCCAGGACCTCACGGGAACTGGCCGCGACCACCGCGCGCTCGAAGAAGCGGGCGCTGCTTGCCGAACTGTTCGCCGCGATGACACCCGACGAGGCCCCGCTGGTCGTCAGCTACCTGTCCGGGCGGCTGCCGCAGCGCAGGATCGGCGTCGGCTGGGCCGCGTTCAAGGAGCCGCCGCCCCCGGCCGCGGCGCCCACGATCGAGGTACGGGACCTGCACGCCGCCTTCGACCGGATCGCCGCCGTCGCCGGCCGGGGCGCGCAGGCCGAGCGCAAGCGCCTGGTGCACGCGCTGCTCGCCGCGGCCACGGAGGACGAACAGCGTTTCCTCTTCGGCCTGTTGGGCGGCGAACTCCGCCAGGGCGCCCTGGACGCGCTCGCCGTGGAGGGCCTGGCCGCGGCGGCCGGGGTGGACCCGGAGGCGGTCCGCCGGGCCGTGATGACGGCGGGCCGTCTCGACGTGGTGGCCCGCTCCCTGGTCGCCGACGGCGCCGCGGCGCTCGACACGTTCCGCCTCGACGTGGGCCGCCCGGTCCTGCCGATGCTCGCGAAGACGGCGCAGGACGTGGACGAGGCCCTGGACCTGCTCGGCCCGTGCGCGGTCGAGGAGAAGCTGGACGGCGTCCGGGTGCAGGTGCACCGCGACGGCGACGAAGTACGGATCTTCACCCGCACCCTGGACGAGATCACCGCCCGGCTGCCCGAAGTCACTGCGTCCGTGAAGGAGTTGGCGTCGTCGCGGGCCGTGCTCGACGGGGAGGTGATCGCGCTGGACGAGGCGGGCCGGCCGCGCTCGTTCCAGGACATCGCGGGGCGCGTCGGCTCCCGGCTCGACGTCGAGGGCGCCCGCGCCTCGCTGCCGCTGTACCCGGTCTTCTTCGACCTGCTCTCCGTGGACGGACGCGATCTGCTCGACCGGCCCGCCCGTGAGCGCCACGCCGAGCTGGCACGGATCACACCGGAGCCGCGCCGGGTGCGCCGCTTCGTGGTCGAGGACCCGGCGGACCCCGAACTCCGCGCGGGCGCAAGGGAGTTCGCCGGGCGGGCGGTCGCGCGCGGGCACGAGGGCGTGGTGGTCAAGGGCCTGGACGCCCCGTACAGCGCGGGCCGCAGGGGCGCCTCCTGGGTGAAGGTGAAGCCGGTGCACACCCTCGACCTGGTGGTCCTCGCGGCGGAGTGGGGCCACGGGCGGCGCACGGGCAAGCTGTCCAACCTGCATCTGGGGGCGCGGCGGGCGGACGGCACGTTCGCGATGCTCGGCAAGACGTTCAAGGGCCTGACCGACGCCGTCCTCGACTGGCAGACCCGCCGCCTCCAGGAGATCGCCGTGTCCCCTCCGGAGGACCGGGTCGTACGGGTGCGTCCCGAGCTGGTCGTGGAGGTGGCGTTCGACGGGGTGCAGCGGTCCTCCCGGTACCCGGAGGGCGTGACGCTGCGCTTCGCCCGGGTGGTGCGCTACCGCGAGGACAAGCGGGCGGCGGAGGCGGACACCGTGGAGACGGTCGTCGGCCTGCTGCGCTGACCGGCTCAGCGGAGGTGCGGGGCGGCCCGCAGCCGGGTAGCGCGTACCCCATGGACTCAGGCTCGCTCCCCATGGACAGCTCACCGGATTCTTCCGGCCACCACACCCAGGAACCCGACCTGCACCTCGCCCCGCAGGCGGTGGGGCTCACCGAGCGCGGGGTGCACGGCGTGGCCCTGACCTGGGTCGACAACGCGGGCCTCACCCGCGCCAAGACCGTGCCCCTCGCCCGGCTCGCGCACGCCGCCGCGCGGGGCGTCGGCATGTCCCCCGTCTTCGACGTGTATCTGGTCGACGACTCCATGACGTCCAGCCGTCACACCGGCGGCCCGGACGGCGACCTGCGGCTCGTGCCCGACCTGGACCGCCTCACCGCCCTTGCGGCCCAGCCGGGCTGGGCCTGGGCGCCGGTCGACCGCTTCGACCAGCGGGGCGGCCGCTACCCGGGCTGCCAGCGCCACTTCGCCCGCCGCATGGCCGACCGGGCCGCCGAGCGCGGGCTGCGGCTGCGGATGGGCTTCGAGACGGAGTGGGTGGTCACCCAGGACGGAGCTCCCGCCGCGACCGGTCCCGGGTACGGGATGACGCGCCTGGTCGAGCTGTCCGCGTACGCCGACGACCTGCTGACCGCCCTCGCCGCGCAGGGCCTCGACGTGCTGCAGCTGCACCCCGAGTACGCGCCGGGCCAGTTCGAGGTGTCCGTGGCGCCGTCCGACCCGGTGGGCGCCGCGGACGAGGCGGTGCTGGTGCGGGAGACGATCCGCGCGATGTCCCTGACGCACGGCCTGACACCCGCGTTCGGCCCGGCCGTCACGCCCCGCGCGGTGGGCAACGGACGGCATCTGCACCTCAGCCTCTGGGAGGGCGAGCGGAACCTGTGCGCGGGCGGGGACGGCCCGTTCGGCATGACGCGGCGCGCGGAGTCCTTCCTCGCCGGCATCCTCACGGCCCTGCCCGAACTCCTCGCCGTCGGCGCCCCCTCCCCCGCGAGCCATCTCCGCCTGGAACCCTCGCGCTGGGCCGGCGCGTTCCACTGCTGGGGCCTGGAGAACCGGGAGGCAGCGCTCCGTTTCATCACCGGCGCCCCGGACGACCCGGCCGCCGCCAACGCCGAGGTCAAGTGCTTCGACCCGGCGGCCAATCCGTACCTGGTGGTCGGCTCGGTGCTGGCCGCAGGCCTGGCCGCCCTGGACTCGGACGCCGCCCTGCCGATGCCGGTCTCCGGTGACCCGGCGGACCAGGGGCAGCCGCGCCTGCCCACGTCCCTCACGCAGTCCCTGGCCCGCTTCGAGGGCTCGACGGTGCTGCGCGAGGCGATGGGCGACGAGCTGTTCGAGGCGTTCGCGGCGGTGCGGGCGGCGGAGGCCGAGCTGTTCGCCGGTCACTCCCCGGAGGAGCTGGTGGCCGAGACGAGGGAGCGCTACTGATGGCTGCGCCCGGGCCCGGCCCGCTGCTCGTCGACCACCACTGTCACGGCGTGCTGCGCTCCCCCGCCGGCCGGGGAGTCTTCGAGTCCCTGCTGACCGAGTCCGACGTCCCCGCCGCGCCGGGCACGACGTTCTTCGACACCCAACTCGGTTTCGCCGTACGGCGGTTGTGCCCGCCGCTGCTCGGGCTTGCGAAGCACTGCTCACCGCGGGACTACCTCGCCCGGCGTCAGGAGCTCGGCGTGCGGGAGGTCGGCGGGCGGCTGTTGCGGGCCGCGGGGATCGGGGAGTTCCTGGTCGACACGGGCCTGCCGGGCGACCTCACGGAACCGGCGGAGCTGGCGGAGCTCGGCGGCGGCACGGCCCGCGAGATCGTCCGCCTGGAGACGCTGGCCGAGCGGGTGGCGGACACCGCCGACGAACCCGAGGCCTTTCTCGCCGCCCTGGACACGGCGATCCGTACGGCGTCGGCCACGGCCGCGGGCTTCAAGTCGATCGCCGCGTACCGGCACGGCCTGCGCCTGGACCCCGCGGAGCCCGCCCGCGAGGAGGCGCTGCGGGCTGCCGCGGCCTGGCTCGACGGGCGCCGCCCCGGCACCCGCCTCGCCGACCCGACGCTGCACCGCCTGCTGATCTGGTCCGCCGCCCGCACCGGGCTGCCGCTCCAGCTGCACACCGGCTTCGGCGACCCCGACCTGCGCCTCCAGGACGCCGACCCGCTGCTCCTGAGCGACCTGCTGCACGCCCTGCGCCCCACCGGCTGCGCGGTCGTCCTGCTGCACGGCTACCCGTACCACCGCTTGGCCGGCTACCTCGCGCACGTCCACCCGCACGTCCACGCGGACGTCGGCCTCTCCCTCACGCACACCGGCACGCGCGCGTCCGCCGTGCTCGCCGAGCTGCTTGAGCTCACCCCGTTCGGCAAGCTGCTGTTCTCGACGGACGCCTACGGCCTGCCCGAGCTGTACGTGGTCGGCGCCCACCTCTTCCGCACGGCCCTCGCCGAGCTGACCTCGGGCTGGGTGGCGGCGGGGGCCTGGTCGCGCCCGGACGCGGACCGGGTGGCGCGGCTGATCGGCGCGGACAACGCCCGGCGCGTGTACGGCTCGCACGGTGCGGGTGCCGTGCGAGCCGGTTGAGCGGTCGTACGGGGCCGCCGGAGCCCTCGTACGTACGGGAACCGGAGCCCTCGTACGTACGGGAAAAGGTTCCTGCTGCCGACCTCGCCCCGGCCTCAGGCGCCGTCGGGGTCGGCCCGGTCCAGGGCGGGGCGCGGGGCCGGGCCCGCCTCCAGGAGCTGGTCGGCGGCCGCGGTGTCGGTGACCAGGCTGGTCACCAGGCCGGAGCGGAGCACCGCGTCGATCGCCGCGGCCTTGCGCTGCCCGCCCGCGATCGCCACGACCTCGGGGATACGGCGCAGCCGGTCGGCCTCGACGGTGATGCAGCGCTCGCCCAGGTCACGCCCGACGCGGCGGCCCTCGGCGTCGAAGAGGTGCGCGGACATCTCGGCGGCGACGCCGAGCGAGGCGTAGTGCGCGCGCTCCTCGTCGCTGAGCATGTCGTGCACCGTCGAGATGCCCGGCTCCCAGGAGCCGATGGACACCGCGGCGACGGTGACCTTGTCGAAGTACTCGAAGGCGCGGGCGATCCCCGTCTGGTTGCGCAGCGCGGCGGCGGTCGCCGAGTCGGGCAGCAGCATCGGCGCGTAGATCGGGTGCGCCTCGCCGCCGGAGACCTGCGCGGCCCGCCGGACGGCCTCGACGCTGCCTCGCTCGGCGGTGCCGGCGTCGTACACACCGGTCAGCTGCACGACGGTGCACGGCGGCAGCTGGTGGAGCGCGGCCGCCATGTGGATGGTGGACCTGCCCCAGGCGAGGCCGAGCACATCGCCCTCGGTGACCAGCTCGCCGAGCAGGTCGGCGGCGACCTCGCCGAGGTTCTCCGGGTCGGGCGACTCCTCGACGGCCTGCGCCGGGGACTCCACGACGACCGCGTGGCGCAGGCCGTACCGGGCCCGCAGCCGGTCGGAGCGCTCGGCGTCCAACTCGGCGGGTACGCGGATCTCGATCCGTACGAGATCCCGCTCAAGGGCGGTCTCCAGGACCCTCGCGACCTTGAAGCGGCTGACGCCGAACTCCTCCGCGATCTGGATCTTGGACTTGCCCTCAAGGTAGAAGCGGCGGGCCATGGCCGCCGCCTGCACCAGCTCAGCGGGTCCCATCCGCAGGGCCGGCCTCCCCGCTGACATGCCAGTCACGGCGCTCTCCTCACTGCTGTTCACCAGCTCTGCCGCGTGCGGTCCCGTCGGTCACGGGCCGCCGCACTCGGACTTCTGCTCACATGCTGTCGTTCCACACGGCTGCGTTCGACACGGCTACGTGCTGCACTGCTGTGTTGCTCTGCGTTGCTGTGTTGCTCTGCATTGCTGCGTTGCTCTGCGTTGCTGTGTTGCTCTGCGTTGCTGCGTTCACAAGTTCACTCATCGGCTTCCGCTCATCCTTGCAGATGCGGCGACACTTGATCAGTCCCGCGGGTTCCCGTTCATCTGCCGGTGGCACACAGGTCGCCGAGTCGGTCACTCGTGGTGGGTCGGTGGCGGTCGGTGGCGGTCGGTGGTGGGTCAGGGGTCAGGGGTCGGTCAGTGGGCGCAGGCCCAGGCCGCGGACGCGGTCACGTCCTCCGCCCTGGCCCGCAGGGCACGCACGGCGGCGGCCGGGTCGTCCTTGCCGTAGACGGCGGAGCCGGCCACGAACACGTCGGCGCCCGCCTCCGCGCACCGCTCGATCGTCGACTCCGCGACGCCGCCGTCGACCTGCAGCCACAGTTCGAGGCCGTGCTTGGAGATCAGCTCACGGGTACGACGGATCTTCGGCAGCATGATGTCGAGGAAGGCCTGGCCGCCGAAGCCGGGCTCCACGGTCATGATCAGCAGCATGTCGAGCTCGGGCAGCAGATCCTCGTACGGCTCGATCGGCGTCGCCGGCTTCAGGGCCATGGAGGCGCGGGCGCCCTTGGCCCGGATCTCCCGCGCCAGCCGCACGGGCGCGGCGGCGGCCTCGGCGTGGAAGGTCACCGACCCGGCCCCGGCCTCCACGTACTGCGGGGCCCACCGGTCCGGGTCCTCGATCATCAGGTGGCAGTCCAGCGGCGTGCTCGCGGCCTTGCTCAGGGACTCCACGATGGGAACACCCAGCGTCAGATTCGGCACGAAGTGGTTGTCCATCACGTCGACGTGGAGCCAGTCGGCGCCGCGGACGGCCTCGGCCTCGTCGGCGAGACGCGCGAAATCGGCGGACAGGATGCTGGGATTGATCTGAACTGCCATGCCCCAAGCCTGCCATGCCCAGCGCGGATTGCTGTCGGTGTACCGCTCACGTACCCGCCTCGGGGCACCGGCGCGGGCTCCGGGCAGCCTCGCTTGTAGGCTCGGCGGTCCCCCTGTTCGTGAGGTGAGTTGACTGATGCTGTTCGAATTCCTGCTGGTTGCGGTGGTAGCCCTGCTGATTCTCGTGGCGGGAGGTGTGGTCCTGGCCGTCGTCCTCGGCAAGCGCAAGAGGCAGCAGCCGTACGCAGCCCCCGGCCAGGCCGCCCCGTATCCCCCCCAAGGGCAGGCGCCGTACCCGGCGCAGGGGCAGGCTCCATACCAGGCGCAGGGGCAGGCTCCGTACCCGGCGCAGCCCGGCCAGGCTCCCGGTCCGCACCCGCCGCAGGCCCCGAACCCGTACCCGCCCCAGGCCCCGAACCCGCCCCAGGCCCCGAACCCTTACGGTCAACAGCCGCCACAGCCGGGCCAGTAGACCCGGGCAAGGCGTTCAGGAAGCGTCCCTCAAGCCGTACGCCGCAGCAGCGCCAGGTACATCGCGTCCGTGCCGTGCAGGTGCGGCCAGAGCTGGATGTCGGGGCCGTCACCGAGGGCCGGTACGCCGGGCAACAGCGGGCGGGCGTCGATGAGTTCGGCGCCGCCCTGCCGCTTCAGGACGTCGTCGACCACGGCGCGGGTCTCCGCCAGGTGCGGCGAGCAGGTCGCGTAGCCGACGACACCGCCGATGCGTACCGCCTTCAACGCCTCCTGGAGCAGGGCGCGTTGGAGCGGGGCGAAGCCGTCCAGGTCCTCGGGGCGGCGGCGCCAGCGGGCCTCCGGGCGGCGGCGGAGCGCGCCGAGTCCGGTGCAGGGCACGTCCATGAGCACGCGGTCGAAGGAACCGGGCAGCCACGGCGGCCGGGTGCCGTCGGCGGCCATCACCTGGTACGGGCCGGGGTTGCCCGCAAGCGCCCGCTCGACCAGCTTCGCCCGGTGCGGCTGCTTCTCTGAGGCGAGCAGCGTCGCGCCCCGCTGGGAGGCCAGCCCCGCCAGCATCGCGGCCTTGCCGCCGGGTCCGGCGCAGCCGTCCAGCCAGCGCTCATCGGCGCCTTCGAGGGGCGCGTTGGCGAGCGCGAGCGCCACCAGCTGGCTGCCCTCGTCCTGCACACCGGCCCGCCCCTCCCGCACCGGGTCGAGCGCACCGGGCTCCCCGCCCTCGGTGAGCCGCACCGCGTACGGCGACCAGCGGCCGGGCAGCGCGGACTCCTCGCCGAGCCCGTCGAGCAGTTCGTCGGCGCCGATCCGGCCGGGCCGCGCGACCAGCGTGACCTCGGGCCGCTCGTTGTCGGCGTCGAGCAGGTCCTCGATCCCGGCGCGGCCGCCGCCCAGCGAGTCCCACAGTGCGGAGACGACCCAGCGCGGGTGCGAGTGCACAACCGCCAGGTGGTCCTCGGGGTCCTCGTCGTAGGGCGGCGCGACTCGCTCAAGCCAGCCGTCCAGGTCGTCGGCGGCGATCTTCCGCAGGACGGCGTTCACGAACTTCGCCCGCCCGTCGCCGAGCACGACCCGGGCCAGCTCGACGCTCGCGGACACGGCGGCGTGGGTGGGGATCCGGGTGCCGAGCAGCTGGTGCGCGCCCAGGCTCAGGACGTCCAGAACGGGCGGGTCGACCTCGCGCAGCGGCCGGTCGACGCAGGCCGCGATGATCGCGTCGTACGTGCCCTGGCGGCGCAGCGTCCCGTACACCAGCTCGGTCGCGAGTGCCGCGTCCCGCCCGTCGAAGTTCTCCGGCCCTTCCTTCTCCCGCGCCTTGCGCAGCAGCGGCGGCAGCACGAGATTCGCGTAGGCATCCCGCTCGTCCACCGCCCGCAGCGCCTCGAAGGCGAGGATCCGCACGGGGTCCTTCTGGGGACGCCGGTACGGCTTGGCGGGCTTGCGGGGACGACGACGGTGCTGCTCGTTCACGAAAAGGTGCTCCGGATCCTGGAATGGGTGCGGTTCCAGCGTAAGTGACGCGCTCGGATCACCCCGGGGCACCTGTACGAGGTCAGCGCATCAGCCCGTCCGGCGTCTGAGGACGAGGCCGCAGGCCGACGAATCAGCCCGTCCGGCGCTTGAGGACGAGGCCGCAGGCCGACGAATCAGCCCATCCGGCGCTTGAGGACGAGGCCGCAGGCCGATTCGACGCCGGCCCACTCGACTCCGACGTCAGGAAGAGGTGCAGGGACCTGCGGGGCAATCCCCGCGGCGAGCCCCGTACGACGGTGCGGATCCGTGGCCCGCGACCTACTCCCCCAGCCCCTCGCCGGAGGCGATCCGTACACCGCGAGCCCAGTCCGCCGCCCGCATCGGCTTCTTCCCCTGCGGCTGGACCCACAGCAGCTCGACGGCGTGCGAACCCGTACCCACGTACACATGGTGCTTGCCCGCGTCCAGCGCGCCCGGCCCCAGATCCGTACGGTCCGCGGCGGGCTGCACCGACACCAGCTTCAGGCGCTCCCCGCGGAACGTCGTCCACGCACCCGGCGCGGGCGTGCAGCCGCGCACCACCCGGTCGACCCGCATCGCGGGCGCGGACCAGTCGATCTCCGCGTCCTCGACCGTGATCTTCGGCGCGAGGGTGATCCCGTCGGCGGGCTGCGGCACGGCCTTGAGGGTGCCGTCCTCGATGCCGTCCATGGTCGCCGCGAGCAGCCCCGCCCCCGCGAACGCGAGCCGAGTCAGCAGGTCGCCGCTGGTGTCGGTGGCCCGTACCTGCTCGGTGACCGTGCCGTAGACCGGACCGGCGTCGAGCCCCTCCTCGATCAGGAAGGTGGAAGCACCGGTGATCTCGTCCCCCGCGAGCACCGAGTGCTGCACGGGCGCCGCGCCCCGCCAGGCGGGCAGCAGCGAGAAGTGCAGGTTGACCCAGCCCTGCGCGGGCACGTCGAGCGCGACCCGCGGCAGCAGCGCCCCGTACGCGACGACCGGGCAGCAGTCGGGGCCGATCTCCCGCAGCCGCGCGAGGAAGTCCTCGTCGCGCGGCTTGCGCGGCTTCAGCACCTCGATCCCGGCCTCCTCGGCGCGCTGCGCGACCGGGCTGGCGATCAGCCGCCGCCCGCGCCCTGCAGGCGCATCGGGGCGGGTGACGACCGCGGCGACCTCGTGCCGGCCGGAGGCGATCAGGGCGTCCAGGGCGGGAACGGCGACCTCGGGGGTGCCTGCGAAGACCAGCTTCATCGGTGGGCGACTGCCTCTCGGGCGGGGTACATGACGAGCGCACCAGTCTATGGGCTGCTCAAGTCCTGCCGCCCGGCGGCGACCTGGGACCTCGCGCGAAGCGGCTCCCGGCGAGGACTCAGGGGACTCAGGGGACTTAGGGAACTCAGGGGACTCAGGGGACTCAGGGGCGTACGCCCGGCCGCGCGCCCCGCGCATATGCGCATACGCCCCCACACCGTGACCACATCGACGGGTGGCGCGTTGGTCAAGAAAGAGTTGACCA
This sequence comes from Streptomyces solicavernae, assembly GCF_029968095.1. Lineage (GTDB taxonomy): Bacteria > Actinomycetota > Actinomycetes > Streptomycetales > Streptomycetaceae > Streptomyces > Streptomyces solicavernae. The sequence goes on from NZ_JASCIR010000007.1 coordinate 63,064, forward strand.
CTTCGCGTCGATCACCCGGGCCGCACATGCGGCCCGATCCTTTTCAACGCCGGTTCGAGAGGCTTGTTCATGGCCGACCACGCAACCCACGACGCCCAGGCACGGGCCAGCCTGCACCTGCTGGTGCGGGACATCGAGCGGGTCCGCAGGCAGGTGGACGCGCTGCGCACCCTCACCGCCCAGCTGGGGAACGTCTACCGTCCGCGCCGGTCCGGACCCTCCACGGGCTTTGTCGTGTACGGGCGGGCGCCCGCGCCCACCGTCCGTCTCGCCCAGGAACTGCGGGACAGCGTCGAGACCCTGGTCACGGCGGCCGTGGACTTCGACCGTTCCCTCGGCTTCTCCTGGGACGCGGTGGGTTCGGCGCTCGGCGTCACCAAGCAGGCGGTGCACCGCAGGTACGGCGCGCGGCGCGCCACCGCCCAGGCCGCGGCCGAGGCGGAGCGCGCGACGGACCCGGCGTCCCCAGCGGCCTCGGCGTCCGGCCGTACGGTGACGGCGCCGCCGTCGGGCCCGCTGCCGCAGGTGCCCGCGGCCCGTTCGATGCCGACGCAGCCGACCGCCGGGAGCCCGAGCCTGCGCGACCGCGACGAGGCCCGGCCGGGAGCGTTCCCCGGCCCGCGCAACGGCTGACGCCACGGCCGAAGCGACGCCGAAAGGCCGTACAACCGCTGACGCCACGGCCGAAGCGACGCCGAAAGGCCGTACAACCGCTGACGCCACGGCCGCCTCCGCGCGAGCCCCCGTGCAGCAGTCACGCCGACGCTGCTGCAAGGGGCTCGCGCCCCCTCCGTGCCCCCGCCGCCCTGCACGCGGCGGGGGCATCTGCCTGCGTCAGCCGTACGAGCCGACAGCGACGCGCAGCCGTGCGCCCCTCACCCGATGTCCGGCGGATCCACCCGGATCCACACCGTCTCCCCCTCCCCGCGCCCCGACTTCGCGAGCCGGGCCGCCTGGGCCGACTTGAGGGCGGCGGCGAGAGCCGCGCCGGATCCGGGCGGTACGCGGATCAGGGCCCGCTCCCACTGCTCGCCGGGCGGCGGACCACCGGGACGCCGGGGTCGGCCCGCGTCCGTCACGGGCAGCGGCACCGGCCCCAACACCTCGGCGTCCGGCGGGAGTTGAGCCGTTCGCAGGAACTCCTCGACCGCCCCGAACCGCCCCGACACCGCAGCCATCCGCGACACCGGCGGAAAGCCCAACTCGGCCCGCTCGGCCAGCTCGCGCACCGCGTGCCCGGTCGGGTCCCAGCGCACCAGGGCCTGCACGGGCCGCAGCGTCGGCTCGGCCACCACGACGACCGTGCCGCCCGCCGCCTGCGGCCGTACGAGCGCGGACGCGCCGACCCAGCGCCGCAGCGCCTCCTCGCCCGCACGCAGGTCGGGCCGGCCGAGCATGGCCCAGCCGTCGAGCAGCAGCGCCGCCGCGTAACCGCCTTCGGCGACCGGTTCGGCGCCCGGCGTCGACACGACGAGCGCGGGTGCGGCGGGCACGGTGTCGAGCACCTGGTCCCGCCCCGAGGTACGCACCGGCACCGCGGGGAAGGCCCGCCCCAGCTCCTCGGCCGTGCGCCGCGCGCCCACGATCTGCGCGCGCAGCCGGAAGCCGCCGCAGGCCGCGCAGTGCCAGTCGTTCTCGTCCCGGCCGCACCAGCCGCAGTGCAGCGGCCCGGCGTCCCGCGCCTCAAGCGGCCCCGCACAGTGCCGGCAGCGGGCCGGTTCGCGGCAGCGCTCACAGGCGAGCCGCGGTACGTACCCCCGTCTCGGCACCTGTACGAGCACCGGCCCGTGCTTGAGCCCTTCCCGCACGGCCTGCCAGGCGAGCGTGGGCAGGCGGGCGGCGCGCGCGGCCTCGTCCCGCGCCAGGTCCCCGTCCCCGACCGTACGCACCAGGGGCGCCGTGGTCCGTACCTGCTCGCGGTCCGCGGCGAGCGGCAGCGCCCAGCCGCTCTCGACCAGCTGGGCGGCCTCGACCGTGCAGCTCCAACTGCCGAGCAGGAAGCCGCACTTCTCGTGGGCGGCGCGCAGCAGCAGGACGTCCCGGGTGTGCGGCTGCGGGGCGTGCTGCTCGCTGTGGCTGCCGTCCCCGTCGTCCCAGATGGCGACCAGGCCCAGGTCCTGCACGGGCGCGAACATGGCGGCCCGGGTGCCGACGACGGCCCGCACGGACCCGCGCCGCACGGCCAGCCACTCTCGGTACCGCTTCTGAGGCCCGGCGTCGGCGGTCAGCAGGGCATGCCGTCCGGCGCCGAGCAGGGCGGTGAGGGCGGCGTCGACGCGGGCGGCGACCCGCCCGTCGGGCACGACGACCAGGGCGCCGCGCCCGGACGACAGGGTGGCGGCGACGGCACGGGCCAGCTCCTCGGCCCACTCGGGCCCGGGCAGCGCGTTCCACACGGCACGGGGCGCGTCGCCGTCGGCCAGCGCGCTCAGGAAGGCGGGCCCTGTCCCGTACCGCACCCAGCTGCCCGGCTCCGGGCGGGGCGGCGGCGGCAGCGGCTCCGGCGAGGGCTTCTGCTCGGCCTTGCCGTTGCGCGGCGGGATGGCCAGCTGCAGGACGTCGGCGAGGCTGCCCGCGTACCGATCGGCCACCGCCCGTGCGAGGCCGAGCAGCTCGGGGCTCAGCACCCGCTCGGGAGACACCACTTGGGCGAGCGCGGCGAGCGGCCCGCCGTAGTCCGACCCGGCAAGCCGCTCGACGATGAACCCGCTGATCAGCCCGCCGCCCTCACGCCTGCCCCCGTGCACACTCCCCCGCCCGGCCCCGAACCGCACCCGCACCCGCACGCCCGGCTGCGCGTCCGCGTCCAGCTCCTCGGGCACGGCGTAGTCGAAGTACCGGTCGAGGTGCAGCACGCCCTTGTCCACCAGGACCCGCGCGACCGGCAGCTCCCCGGCGAGCGCGGCTCCCCGCCACGTCCGCGGCTTGGCCCGCGGCACCTTGGCCTTGCGCACACTCTCCCGAATGAGCGCAAGCTGCTCAGGCACCGCGTCCCCCGCGCCACCCTGCCCCGACGACTCATCCTGGCTGCTCACAGCCAAAGTCCTATCAGAACCCACTGACACCCGAACCGCCCGAGTTCTCCACGGCGACGGGATGTGACCCGCGAGAGGCACGAGAGAACGAGAAGCACTGGAGAACGAGAGGCACGGGAGAACGAGAGGCACGGGAGAACGAGAGGCACGGGAGAACACCGAGGCCCGGCTCCCCCGCAGGGGAACCGGGCCTCACAGGAGCAACCGGGGACCTACAGCCCCACAGCCTTGCGCAGCGCGTCCACGCGGTCCGTCTTCTCCCAGGTGAAGTCGGGCAGTGCGCGGCCGAAGTGGCCGTACGCCGCGGTCTGCGAGTAGATCGGGCGGAGCAGGTCGAGGTCGCGGATGATCGCGGCCGGGCGGAGGTCGAAGACCGCCTGGATGGCCTGCTCGATCTTCTCCACGTCGACCGTGGCGGTGCCGAAGGTCTCCACGAAGAGGCCGACGGGCTCGGCCTTGCCGATCGCGTACGCGACCTGGACCTCGCAGCGGGCGGCGAGGCCCGCGGCGACGACGTTCTTGGCGACCCAGCGCATCGCGTACGCGGCGGAGCGGTCGACCTTGGACGGGTCCTTGCCGGAGAAGGCGCCGCCGCCGTGGCGGGCCATGCCGCCGTACGTGTCGATGATGATCTTGCGGCCGGTCAGGCCGGCGTCGCCCATCGGGCCGCCGATCTCGAAGCGGCCGGTCGGGTTGACCAGCAGGCGGTAGTCGTCGGTGTCCAGCTTGATGCCGTCCTCGACGAGCGCCTTCAGCTCGGGCTCGACGACGAACTCGCGGATGTCGGGCGCGAGCAGCGAGTCCAGGTCGATGTCGCTGGCGTGCTGCGAGGAGACGACCACGGTGTCGAGGCGGACGGCCTTGTCGCCGTCGTACTCGATGGTGACCTGGGTCTTGCCGTCCGGGCGCAGGTACGGGATGGTGCCGTTCTTGCGGACCTCGGAGAGGCGCTTGGACAGGCGGTGCGCCAGGTGGACCGGGAGCGGCATCAGCTCGGGCGTCTCGTCCGAGGCGTACCCGAACATCAGGCCCTGGTCGCCCGCGCCCTGCTTGTCCAGCTCGTCCTCATCGCCTTCGACGCGCGTCTCGTAGGCGGTGTCGACGCCCTGCGCGATGTCGGGCGACTGGGCGCCGATGGAGACCGAGACGCCGCAGGAGGCGCCGTCGAAGCCCTTCTTGGACGAGTCGTAGCCGATCTCCAGGATCTTCTCGCGGACCAGCTGGGCGATCGGCGCGTACGCCTTGGTCGTGACCTCGCCGGCCACGTGCACCTGGCCGGTGGTGATCAACGTCTCCACGGCGACCCGGGACGTCGGGTCCTCGCGCAGAAGCGCGTCGAGAATGGTGTCGCTGATCTGGTCAGCGATCTTGTCGGGGTGACCCTCGGTCACGGACTCCGAGGTGAACAGACGACGGGACACAACGCTCCCTGGGGTTGCAGCGGCTGCTGGCTGATCATTGACGGACCTGCCGGGAGCTGCGCCCGGCGGTGGTCCGCCACCAGTTTATCGGTCACCTCCGGCCGCTGGACCACGCGTCTCGCTTTGTGGGAGTCCAGTGACCTGCGGCACTGCATTCTGCGGTACGACGATAGGTCTCCACCAGGGGGCCTGTGCCCGAATTCCCAGGGTTTGGTCCCTCTGGTAGAGCGAACGTCACAATTCTTTCGCGGCCCGGCCGAGCCGCGGGGCGACGAGATCCCAGACGGTGTCCGCGAGGGCTTCCTTGGGTCCGTGGGGTACGGGCGTCTCGCTGCCGTCGGCGCCGAGGACGACGGCTTCGTTCTCCTCGGCGCCGAAGGTCTTGCGTTCGCCGACCTCGTTGACGACGAGCAGGTCGCAGCCCTTGCGCTCCAGCTTGGCCCGGCCGTTGGCGAGGACGTCGTCGGTCTCGGCGGCGAAGCCCACGATCACCTGGTCCGCGCGCGCCCGGTCTCCGGCGATCTCGGCGAGGATGTCGGGGTTGCGGACGAGCGCGATCGGTTCGGGCTCCTGGCCGTCCTTCTTCTTGATCTTCCCGGCGGCGTACGTCGCGGGCCGGAAGTCGGCCACGGCCGCGGCCATGACCACGGCGTCGGCGTCCGGCGCGGCCTTGAGCACGGCCTCGCGCAGCTGTACGGCGGTGCCGACGTGCACGACGTCCACCCCGGCCGGGTCGGGCAGCGCCGCGTTGGCGGCGATCAGCGTGACCCGCGCACCCCTTGCGGCCGCGGTGCGGGCGAGGGCGTACCCCTGCTTGCCGGAGGAGCGGTTGCCCAAGTACCGCACGGGGTCGAGGGGTTCACGGGTGCCGCCGGCGCTGACGACGACGTGGCGGCCGGCGAGGTCGGCCTCGGCGGCACCCCGGGCGAGGCCGTGCCTTGTCAAGACGTGGCGGCAGACCTCGTAGATCTCGCCGGGGTCGGGCAGGCGGCCCTTGCCGGTGTCGACGCCGGTGAGGCGGCCGACGGCGGGCTCGATGACGACGGCGCCACGGCGGCGCAGCGTGGCGACGTTCTCCTGCGTGGCCGGGTGTTCCCACATCTCGGTGTGCATGGCGGGCGCGAAGACGACCGGGCAGCGGGCGGTGAGCAGGGTGTTGGTGAGCAGGTCGTCGGCGAGGCCGTGGGCGGCCTTGGCGAGCATGTCCGCGGTGGCGGGGGCGACGACGACGAGGTCGGCCTGCTGCCCGATGCGGACGTGCGGGACCTCGTGGACGTCGGACCAGACCTCGGTGGCGGCGGGGTGCCCGGAGAGCGCGGACCAGGTGGCGGCGCCGACGAAGTGCAGGGCGGACTCGGTCGGCACGACCCGTACGTCGTGGCCCGACTCGGTCAGCCGGCGCAGCAGCTCGCAGGCCTTGTACGCGGCGATGCCTCCGCTGACCCCCAGGACGACCTTCGGCTTGTCCACTGCCCACTCCCCATTCGCGATGCGGTTCGTACCCATGACACACCACAGGCCCGGCAGTCGCGCTGCCGGGCCTGTACTGGAACTTCTGCGCCTTACTGAGCCGGGCCCTCGATGGCCTCGGAGGTCAGCAGACCCGCGTTGATCTCACGCAGGGCGATCGAGAGCGGCTTCTCGTGGACGTGGGTGTCCACCAGCGGACCGACGTACTCAAGGAGGCCCTCGCCGAGCTGCGAGTAGTACGCGTTGATCTGGCGGGCGCGCTTGGCCGCGTAGATCACGAGGCTGTACTTCGAGTCGGTGGCCTCAAGGAGCTCGTCGATCGGCGGGTTGATGATGCCCTCGGGCGCGGTGATGGAAGAGGACACGCTCTACCTTCCGAAGAATCGAAAAGATCAGACAGTGTCTGATCAGACAACGTTCATCAAGGCTAGCAGCTCGCGGGCCACGTCCTTGACGGAGGTATTGACCAGGGTCGTATCGAACTCCGACTCGGCGGCGAGCTCGACGCGCGCGGCCGTCAGCCTGCGTTCGATGACCTCGGGTGCCTCCGTGCCCCGGCCGGTGAGCCGGCGGACCAGCTCTTCCCAGCTGGGCGGGGCGAGGAAGACGAGCTGGGCCTCGGGCATCGACTCGCGGACGAGTCGGGCGCCCTGCAGGTCGATCTCCAGGAGGACGGGTTCGCCGGCTTCGAGGCGTTCGAGGACGGCGGCGCGCGGGGTGCCGTAGCGGTTTCCCGCGAACTCGGCCCATTCGAGGAGTTCGCCGTTGGCGATCAGCTTGTCCATCTCTTCGTCGGTGACGAAGAAGTACTGCACGCCGTGCTTCTCCCCGGGGCGCGGCTTGCGGGTCGTGGCGGACACCGAGAGCCAGACCTCGGGGTGTTCCTTGCGCATATGAGCGACGACCGTGCTCTTGCCGACCCCCGAGGGGCCGGAGAGCACGGTCAGTCGCGGACGTGATTCCGGGGGTACGGGGGTCGCGCCCCGGGATGTTGCAGCCATGCAGCGATTATCCAGGTTCTCAGGACTGCCTGAGACCGTCAGGCAGCGGTGCTGCCGAACTCACGCTCCAGGGATGCGATCTGGTTGGTGCCGAGGCCGCGCACACGGCGGCTCTCGGAGATGCCGAGACGCTCCATGATCTGCTTGGCGCGGACCTTGCCCACGCCGGGGAGCGACTCCAGGAGGGCGGAGACCTTCATCTTGCCGATGACGTCGTTCTCCTGGCCCTGCTTGATGACCTCGTGGAGGGAGGCGCCGGAGTGCTTGAGTCGATTCTTCACCTCGGCCCGCTCCCGGCGAGCCGCGGCGGCCTTTTCGAGCGCGGCTGCGCGCTGTTCAGGGGTAAGGGGCGGAAGAGCCACGCCTACGTCACCTCGGTTGTCGAACTGTCGGATACGGACCGGTGAGGAACCTAGTCGCCCCACACCAGGGGAGCAACGAGCGTTGCTCGTGTGCTCTCGACGGAGACTAGCGGCCAGGACCGCCGGAGTCAGCGAGAACAGCGGAAAAGTCCTGGTCAGCCTCCGCTGAACTATACATTTCCGGCAATTTGCCCCGGATTTGAGGTCGGCGGCGGCCGGTACTCGCACCGAGGGCGGGCTCGTGGCGTACGAGCCCGCCCTGCGGTGAAGATCCGCAGCCTTGTGCGCACCCTTGTCCGCAGCCGTTATCCGACGGCCGCGCGCACCTCGTCGGCGAAGCGCTGGGCCGCATCGTGCAGGGCGCCCGCGTCCGGTCCGTGCTTCAGCACGCCGCGGCTGACGTTCGGCACGACGTTGCGCACGGCCGCGCCGAACACCGACGGCAGGTCCGCCGGGGTCGCGCCCTGCGCCCCGATGCCGGGGGCGAGCAGCGGGCCGTTGATGGCGAGGTCGTACGAGGACAGGTCGCCGAGGGTCGCGCCGACGACCGCGCCGAAGGAGCCGAGCGGTTCGGCGCCCGCGTTGTCCTCGGCGAGGTGGGCCAGCATGGTCGCGCCGACGTTGCGCCCGTCGGCCCGCATCGCGTGCTGGACCTCGGCGCCCTCCGGGTTGGAGGTGAGGGCGAGCACGAAGAGGCCGGCGCCGTTCTCCCGCGCGAGGTCCACGGCGGGCTTGAGGGAGCCGTAGCCGAGGTACGGGGAGACGGTCAGGGCGTCCGAGAACAGCGGGGAGTCCTTGCGCAGGAAGGTCTCCGCGTACGCCGCCATGGTGGAGCCGATGTCGCCGCGCTTGGCGTCCATGACGACCAGGCCGCCGGCCGCGCGGACGTCGGCCACGGTCCGCTCCAGGACGGCGATGCCGCGCGAGCCGAAGCGCTCGAAGAACGCCGACTGCGGCTTGAACACGGCGACGCTCCCGCCGAGCGCTTCGACGACGGTGCGGGAGAACCGCTCCAGGCCGTCGACCGAGTCGGGCAGGCCCCAGGAGTCGAGGAGCGCGGCGTGCGGGTCGATGCCGACGCAGAGCGGGCCGCGCTCGTCCATGGCGCGGCGGAGGCGGGCACCGAAGGGGTCGGGAACCGTCATGCGTGGGCCTTCCTCACGTCGGCGCCGACGGCGTCGGCGAGCGTGGCGTACGGGCTGGTGTTCAGGCGGGCCGCGAGCCCCTTGTGCATGGCGCGCATCCAGAACGGGCCCTCGTAGATGAAGGCGCTGTAGCCCTGGACGAGGGTGGCGCCGGCGAGGATGCGCTGCCAGGCGTCCTCGGCGTTCTCGATGCCGCCGACCCCGACGAGCGTGATGCGGTCGCCCACGCGCGCGTAGAGGCGGCGCAGGACTTCGAGGGAGCGCTCTTTCAGGGGCGCGCCCGACAGTCCGCCGGTCTCCTGGACCAGGGCGGGGTCGGAGGCCAGGCCCTCGCGCGCGATGGTGGTGTTGGTGGCGATGATCCCGTCGAGGCCGAGCTCCACGGCCAGATCGGCGACGGCGTCGACGTCCTCGTCCGCCAGGTCCGGGGCGATCTTGACGAGCAGCGGGACGCGGCGGCCGGTCACCGTGCGGTCTGCGGCCTCGCGTACGGCCGTCAGGAGCGGGCGCAGGGACTCGGTGGCCTGGAGGTTGCGCAGGCCGGGGGTGTTGGGCGAGGAGACGTTCACGACCAGGTAGTCCGCGTGCCGGGCCAGTCGCTCGGTGGACTGCACATAGTCGGCGGCGGCCTCCTCCTCGGGGACGACCTTGGTCTTGCCGATGTTCACGCCGACGACCGGCTTGAAGACCGGCACGCGCGCGTGGAGGCGTTCCGCGACGGCGGCCGAGCCGTCGTTGTTGAAGCCCATGCGGTTGATCAGGGCGCGGTCCGGGACCAGGCGGAAGAGGCGCTTCCTGGGGTTGCCGGGCTGCGGCTCACCGGTGACGGTGCCGATCTCGACGTGGTCGAAGCCGAGCATCGCCATGCCGTCGATCGCGACGGCGTTCTTGTCGAAGCCGGCGGCGAGGCCGAAGGGCCCGTGCATGCGCAGGCCGAGTGCCTCGGTGCGCAGCGCCTTGAAGCGCGGGGCCAGGGCGGCGGCCACGAACGTACGGAGCACCGGGACGCGGGCGGCGAGCCGGATCCAGCGGAAGGCCAGGTGGTGGGCCTGCTCCGGGTCCATCCGCTTGAAGACCAGGTTGAAGAAGAACTTGTACATGGAGGGTGTCCTCGGGGAACTCATGAAGCTCGTCCAGCTCACGAAGAGGGGGACACCGTTTCCGGTGTCCCCCTCCCCGTTCGCTAGTCGCGGGCCGCGGTCAGGTGTTCGGCGTGTTCCTGGAGTGAACGCACGCCCACGTCACCGTGGTTGAGCGCGTCGATGCCCTGGACGGCGGCGGCGAGCGCCTGCACCGTCGTCAGGCAGGGCACGCTGCGGGCCACGGCCGCCGTACGGATGTCGTAGCCGTCGAGGCGGCCGCCGGTGCCGTACGGGGTGTTGACGATGAGGTCGACCGCGCCGTCGTGGATGAGCTGGACGATGGTCTTCTCGCCGTTCGGGCCCTCGCCCTCGGACTGCTTGCGGACGACGGTGGCGTTGATGCCGTTGCGCTTCAGCACCTCGGCCGTGCCCGACGTGGCCATCAACTCGAAGCCGTGGGCGACGAGTTCACGCGCCGGGAAGATCATCGAGCGCTTGTCGCGGTTGGCGACCGAGATGAACGCGCGGCCCTTGGTGGGCAGCGGCCCGTACGCACCGGCCTGCGACTTGGCGTACGCCGTGCCGAAGACCGAGTCGATGCCCATGACCTCGCCGGTGGAGCGCATCTCCGGGCCGAGGACCGTGTCGACGCCGCGGCCGTGGATGTCGCGGAAGCGGGACCACGGCATGACGGCCTCCTTGACGGAGATCGGCGCGTCCATGGGGAGCGTGCCGCCGTCGCCCTCGGCCGGGAGCAGGCCCTCGGCGCGCAGCTCGGCGATGGTGGCGCCGAGCGAGATGCGCGCGGCGGCCTTCGCGAGCGGCACCGCGGTGGCCTTCGAGGTGAAGGGCACGGTGCGCGAGGCGCGCGGGTTGGCCTCCAGGACGTAGAGGATGTCCCCGGCCATCGCGAACTGGATGTTGATCAGTCCGCGTACGCCGACGCCCTTGGCGATGCCCTCGGTCGAGGCCCGCAGCCGCTTGATGTCGAAGCCGCCGAGGGTGATCGGGGGCAGCGCGCACGCCGAGTCGCCGGAGTGGATACCGGCCTCCTCGATGTGCTCCATGACGCCGCCGAGGTAGAGCTCGGTGCCGTCGTACAGCGCGTCCACGTCGATCTCGATGGCGTCGTCGAGGAACTTGTCGACGAGGACCGGCCGCGAGGGGCTGATCTCGGTCGACTCCTCGATGTACGCCGAGAGGCGGGCCTCGTCGTACACGATCTCCATGCCCCGGCCGCCGAGGACGTACGACGGGCGGACGAGGACCGGGTAGCCGATCTCGTCGGCGATCGTCTTCGCCTCCGCGAACGTGGTGGCGGTGCCGTGCTTCGGGGCCGGGAGGCCGGCCTCGGCGAGGACCTGGCCGAAGGCGCCGCGGTCCTCGGCGGCGTGGATGGCCTCGGGCGAGGTGCCGACCACCGGGACGCCGTTGTCCTTCAGGGCCTGCGAGAGGCCCAGCGGGGTCTGGCCGCCGAGCTGCACGACGACACCGGCGAGCGGGCCGGCCTGCTGCTCGGCGTGCACGATCTCCAGGACGTCTTCGAGGGTGAGCGGCTCGAAGTAGAGGCGGTCGGACGTGTCGTAGTCCGTCGAGACCGTCTCCGGGTTGCAGTTGACCATCACGGTCTCGTAGCCCGCGTCGCTGAGCGCGAAGGAGGCGTGGACGCAGGAGTAGTCGAACTCGATGCCCTGGCCGATGCGGTTCGGGCCGGAGCCCAGGATGATCACGGCGGGCTTCTCGCGCTGGGCGACCTCGGTCTCCTCGTCGTACGAGGAGTAGAAGTACGGGGTCTTCGCGGCGAACTCGGCGGCGCAGGTGTCGACCGTCTTGTAGACCGGGCGGACGCCGAGCGCGTGCCGGACCTCGCGGACGACGTCCTCGCGCAGGCCGCGGATCTCGGCGATCTGGTGGTCGGAGAAGCCGTGCCGCTTGGCCTCGGCGAGGAGGTCCGCGTCGAGGCGTTCCACGGAGGCCAGCTCGTCCGCGACCTCCTTGATCAGGAAGAGCTGGTCCACGAACCAGGGGTCGATCTTGGTGTACTCGAAGACCTCCTCCTGCGTGGCGCCGGCGCGGATGGCCTCCATCACGAGGTTGATGCGGCCGTCCGTCGGACGGACGGCCGCGCGCAGCAGCTCCGCCTTGTCGCCGGTGTCGCCGACGAAGGTGAACTGCGAGCCCTTCTTCTCCAGGGAGCGCAGCGCCTTCTGAAAGGCCTCGGTGAAGTTGCGGCCGATGGCCATGGCCTCGCCGACCGACTTCATGGTGGTGGTGAGGGTGGAGTCGGCCTGCGGGAACTTCTCGAACGCGAATCGCGGGGCCTTGACGACGACATAGTCGAGGGTCGGCTCGAAGGAGGCCGGGGTCTTCTCGGTGATGTCGTTGGGGATCTCGTCCAGCGTGTAGCCGACGGCCAGCTTCGCGGCGATCTTCGCGATCGGGAAGCCGGTGGCCTTGGACGCCAGGGCGCTCGACCGGGACACCCGCGGGTTCATCTCGATGACGATCACGCGACCGTCCTCGGGGTTGATCGCGAACTGGATGTTGCAGCCGCCGGTGTCGACGCCGACCTCGCGGATGATCGCGATACCGACGTCACGCAGGCGCTGGTACTCGCGGTCGGTGAGCGTCATGGCGGGCGCGACGGTGATCGAGTCGCCGGTGTGCACGCCCATCGGGTCGAAGTTCTCGATGGAGCAGACGACCACGACGTTGTCGTTCTTGTCGCGCATCAGCTCCAGCTCGTACTCCTTCCAGCCGAGGATGGACTCCTCCAGGAGGACCTCGGTGGTCGGGGAGAGCGTGAGGCCCTGGCCGGCGATGCGGCGCAGCTCCTCCTCGTCGTGCGCGAAGCCGGAGCCGGCGCCGCCCATGGTGAAGGAGGGGCGGACGACGACGGGGTAGCCGCCGAGCTCCTCGACGCCCTTCATGACGTCGTCCATGGAGTGGCAGATGTACGAGCGGGCGGACTCGCCGTGGCCGATCTTCTTGCGGACCTCCTCGACGACATCCTTGAAGAGGTCGCGGTCCTCGCCCTTGTTGATCGCCTCGACGTTGGCGCCGATCAGTTCGACGCCGTACTTCTCCAGGACGCCCTGCTCGTGCATGGAGATCGCGGTGTTGAGCGCGGTCTGGCCGCCGAGGGTGGGCAGCAGCGCGTCGGGGCGCTCCTTGGCGATGATCTTCTCGACGAACTCGGGGGTGATCGGCTCGACGTACGTGGCGTCGGCGATCTCCGGGTCGGTCATGATCGTCGCCGGGTTGGAGTTGACCAGGATCACCCGCAGGCCCTCGGCCTTGAGGATGCGGCAGGCCTGGGTGCCGGAGTAGTCGAACTCGGCGGCCTGGCCGATGACGATCGGGCCGGAGCCGATGACCAGGACGGACTGGATATCGGTGCGCTTAGGCACGCTCGGCCTCCATCAGCGATACGAAACGGTCGAACAGGTAGGCGGCGTCGTGCGGACCGGCCGCCGCCTCGGGGTGGTACTGGACGGAGAACGCCGGCTGGTCGAGGAGCTGCAGTCCTTCGACGACCTGGTCGTTCAGGCAGACGTGGGAGACCTCGGCGCGCCCGTAAGGCGTGTCGGAGACCTTGTCGAGGGGCGCGTCGACGGCGAAGCCGTGGTTGTGCGCGGTGACCTCGACCTTGCCGGTGGTGCGGTCCTGCACCGGCTGGTTGATGCCGCGGTGGCCGTACTTCAGCTTGTACGTGCCGAAGCCGAGCGCGCGGCCCAGGATCTGGTTGCCGAAGCAGATACCGAAGAGCGGCGTCTTGCGCTCAAGGACCGCCTGCATGACCGAGACGGGGTGCTCGGCGGTGGCCGGGTCGCCGGGGCCGTTGGAGAAGAACACGCCGTCGGGGTTGACGGCGTACACGTCCTCGGCCGTGGCCGTGGCGGGCAGCACGTGCACCTCGATGCCGCGCTCGGCCATGCGGTGCGGGGTCATGCCCTTGATGCCGAGGTCCACGGCGGCGACGGTGAACTTCGCCGTGCCGACCGGGACGGCTTCGCCGTCGGGGCCGATCGCGGGGACGACGTACGTCTCCTTGGTGGCGACCTCGGCGGAGAGGTCCGCGCCCTTCATCTCGGCGGCCTGGCGGACCTCGGCGAGCATGGTGCCCTCGTCCGGGAGCGCGTTGCCGGAGAAGATGCCGACGCGCATGGCGCCGCGCTCCCGCAGGTGCCGGGTGAGCGCGCGGGTGTCGACGCCGGAGATGCCGACGACGCCCTGCCCTCGCAGCTCCTCGTCGAGGGAGCGCTGCGCCCGCCAGTTGGAGTGCACGCGGGCGGGGTCGCGGACGACATAGCCCGACACCCAGATCCGCCCGGACTCGGGGTCCTCGTCGTTGACGCCGGTGTTGCCGACGTGCGGGGCGGTCATCACGACAACCTGGCGGTGGTACGACGGGTCGGTCAGGGTCTCCTGGTAGCCGGTCATGCCGGTGGAGAACACGGCCTCGCCGAAGGTCTCCCCCACGGCCCCGTAGGCGCGGCCGCGGAAGATGCGGCCGTCCTCCAGGACGAGTACGGCGGGAGGCGCCCCCATCCTCTTCGAGGAGATCCCCTGGTGCGAGGTCGTCATCGTGCGGCGCCTTCCGTCGTGTTGTCGGTGGTGGTGCTTGTGGTGGTGCTGGTGGTGGTGCTCGTGGTGGTGCTGCCGGGCTTGCCGGTCGTCATGGAGTTGATGGCCTCGACCCAGGCCGTGTGCTCGGCGGCGTGGTCGGAGCGGAAGCCGGAGTCGAGCAGCTTCTCGCCGTGCGCCCAGGTCACGACCAGCAGGCCGCCCTCGGCGAGGACCTTGCCCGCGATGCCCTTGTCGAGCCGGGCCTCGCGCAGCTGCTCCGCCGGGACGAAGAAGTCGGCGGCCCCGGGGCGTACGACACTCAGTCCCGCGTCCGTCAGGGTGAGCTCGACCCGGCTGCGGGTGCCGAGCCCGTGCGCCACGATCCGGTCGAGCCACTGCCCGGCGGTCGTGGAGCCGTGGTACCGGCCGCTCAGCTCAAGTCTGGCGGGACCGGGCCCGGTCGGCAGCGCGGGCAGCTCGGGCAGGTCGCCCTGGAGCGTGCCGCGCCACTTCCAGCCCTGGCGCATCAGCCAGTAGACGAGCGCCACGAAGAGCGCGAGTCCGACGAGCCAGCCGATGCGCGCGGCCCAGTCCGTCACTTCCGCCGACTTCTGTTCGGCGGCGAAAATCCAAGGTGTGCTCACGCCAGCTTCCCGTCGATGACCGTGGCCCGGCCCCGCAGGAAGGTGTGGGTGACACGACCCGGCAGCTCGCGGCCCTCGTAGGGGGTGTTGCGGCTGCGGGAGGCGAAGCCCGCGGGGTCCACCGCTCCACGGTATGCCGGATCGACCAGGGTGAGGTTGGCGGGCTCGCCAGCCGAGACGGGGCGGCCGTGCCCGTCGAGGCGGCCGATCTTCGCCGGGTTGGCGGACATCCGCTCGGCGACGCCCGCCCAGTCGAGCAGCCCGGTGTCGACCATCGTCTGCTGGACCACGGAGAGCGCGGTCTCCAGGCCGACCATGCCCATGGCGGCGGCGGCCCACTCGCAGTCCTTGTCCTCGCGCGGGTGCGGGGCGTGGTCGGTGGCGACGATGTCGATGGTGCCGTCGGCCAGCGCCTCGCGCAGCGCCATGACGTCCTTCTCCGTACGCAGCGGCGGGTTGACCTTGTAGACCGGGTTGTACGTACGCACCAGCTCGTCGGTGAGGAGCAGGTGGTGCGGGGTGACCTCGGCGGTGACGTCGATGCCGCGGGACTTGGCCCAGCGCACGATCTCGACGGAACCGGCGGTCGACAGGTGGCAGATGTGCACCCGGGAGCCGACGTGCTCGGCGAGCAGCACGTCCCGCGCGATGACCGACTCCTCGGCGACGGCCGGCCAGCCGCCGAGGCCCAGCTCGGCGGAGACGGTGCCCTCGTTCATCTGGGCGCCCTCGGTGAGCCGGGGCTCCTGGGCGTGCTGCGCGACGACGCCGTCGAAGGCCTTCACGTACTCCAGGGCGCGCCGCATCATCACGGCGTCGTCGACGCACTTGCCGTCGTCGGAGAAGACCATGACGCCCGCGGCCGAGTCGTGCATGGCGCCCAGCTCGGCGAGCTGCTTGCCCTCAAGTCCGACGGTGACGGCGCCGACCGGCTGCACGTCGCAGTAGCCGGACTCGCGGCCGAGCCGCCAGACCTGCTCGACGACGCCCGCGGTGTCGGCGACGGGGAAGGTGTTGGCCATGGCGTGCACGGCGGTCCAGCCACCGCGCGCGGCGGCCTTCGTGCCGGTCAGGACGGTCTCGGAGTCCTCGCGGCCGGGCTCGCGCAGATGCGTGTGCAGGTCGACGAGGCCCGGCAGGAGCACCTGGCCGTCGGCCTCGATCACCTGGGCTCCCTCGGCGGACAGACCGTTGCCGACCGCCTCGATCGTCTCGCCGTCGATGAGGACGTCCTGCGCCTCGCCACCGAGGACCTTGGCACCACGGATCAGGATCTTGCTCATGATTACTTGCTCTCCTCGGTACGGGCGGCGGGGCTGCCTGCGGGTTCGTTGCCGCCGAGCAGCAGATAGAGGACGGCCATACGGGTGTGCACGCCGTTGGCCACCTGCTCGATGGCCGTGCAGCGCTCGGAGTCCGCGACCTCGGCGGTGATCTCCATGCCGCGGACCATCGGGCCCGGGTGCATCACGATGGCGTGCTCCGGCATCTTCGCCATCCGGTCGCTGTCGAGCCCGTACCGCCGCGCGTATTCGCGCTCGGTCGGGAAGAACGCGGCGTTCATCCGCTCCCGCTGCACCCGCAGCATCATCACGGCGTCGGACTTGGCGAGCACCTGGTCGAGGCTGTACGACACCTCGCAGGGCCAGCTCTCCACGCCGACGGGCACCAGGGTGGGCGGTGCGACGAGGGTGACCTCGGCTCCGAGCGTGTGCAGCAGGTCGACGTTGGAGCGGGCGACCCGGCTGTGCAGGACGTCGCCGACGACGGTGATCCGCTTGCCGCCGAGGTCCTGGCCGAGCCCGGCGTCCGGCCCGATGAGGCGGCGCCGCATGGTGAACGCGTCGAGCAGCGCCTGCGTGGGGTGCTGGTGGGTGCCGTCACCGGCGTTGATCACGGCGGCGTCGATCCACCCGGATGTCGCCAGGTTGTACGGGGCACCGGAGGCGCCGTGCCGGATGACCACGGCGTCGACGCCCATGGCCTCCAGGGTCTGCGCGGTGTCCTTCAGGGACTCGCCCTTGGAGACCGACGACCCCTTGGCGGCGAAGTTGATGACGTCCGCGGAGAGCCGCTTCTCGGCGGCCTCGAAGGAGATCCGGGTGCGCGTCGAGTCCTCGAAGAAGAGGTTCACGACGGTACGTCCGCGCAGGGCGGGCAGTTTCTTGATCGGCCGGTCCGCGACGCGGGCCATCTCCTCGGCGGTGTCGAGGATCAGGACGGCGTCGTCGCGGGAGAGGTCGGCGGCCGAGATGAGGTGACGCATCATCGGGCAGGCTCCAGAGGGGAGTTCAGAACTTTCAGAGCTTTTCAGAACTTTTCAGACATGAGGGCGCGCAGTTGCGCACACCGGACGCACGCGGGTGGGTCCGGGGCGGCTACTGCTCGCCGACCGGGGCGGCCTGCTTCTCCCCGAGCAGCACGGTGTCGCGACCGTCCTCCTCGGCGAGCTGGACCTTGACCGTCTCCCGCAGCGACGTGGGGAGGTTCTTGCCGACGTAGTCGGCGCGGATGGGCAGCTCGCGATGGCCGCGGTCGACCAGGACGGCGAGCTGCACGGCACGCGGCCGCCCGATGTCGTTCAGGGCGTCGAGCGCGGCGCGGATGGTGCGGCCGGAGAACAGCACGTCGTCGACGAGGACGACGAGGCGGCCGTCGATGCCGTCGGCGGGGATCTCCGTACGGGCGAGCGCGCGCGGCGGGTGCATCCGCAGGTCGTCGCGGTACATGGTGATGTCGAGGGAGCCGACCGGGATCTCCCGGCCGGTGATCTCCGCGAGCTTGGCGGCGAGCCGCTGGCCGAGGAATACGCCGCGGGTCGGAATGCCGAGAAGCACCACGTCGTCGGCGCCCTTGGCGCGTTCGACGATTTCGTGGGCGATACGGGTCAGAACCCGCGCGATGTCGGGGCCTTCGAGAACCGGCCGCGCGACTTCGGAACCGCTGCCGGAACCGTTCTTGGTGTCCATACTGAAACGGACCTCCTTCTCCGCCTCACGGGACGGACCTTAAAGGACGTCTAGATTGCGCCAGTCAGCTTAGCAGCAGCGGCAACACCGCAGTTCACGGGCCCCCGAAGGCCGGTACGGACCGTTCAGCTTGACGCAGACAAGTAACGCTGCGTAATCTCACAGTGAGTCACAGGCACGCGGTCGAGGCCGCAGAATGCAGCGTCCGGGGAGCTATATGTCCAGCGAATACGCCAAACAGCTCGGGGCCAAGCTCCGGGCCATCCGCACCCAGCAGGGCCTTTCCCTCCACGGTGTCGAGGAGAAGTCCCAGGGACGCTGGAAGGCCGTCGTGGTCGGTTCGTACGAGCGCGGCGACCGTGCCGTGACCGTGCAGCGCCTCGCCGAGCTGGCGGACTTCTACGGCGTCCCCGTACAGGAGCTGCTCCCGGGCACGACCCCCGGCGGCGCCGCCGAGCCCCCGCCGAAGCTCGTCCTCGACCTGGAGCGTCTGGCCCACGTCCCGCAGGAGAAGGCCGGCCCGCTGCAGCGTTACGCGGCGACGATCCAGTCCCAGCGCGGCGACTACAACGGCAAGGTCCTCTCGATCCGTCAGGACGACCTGCGCACCCTCGCGGTGATCTACGACCAGTCCCCCTCGGTCCTCACCGAGCAGCTGATCAGCTGGGGCGTCCTGGACGCGGACGCGCGCCGCGCGGTCACCCACGAAGAGGCCTGAGCCGCTTCAGGCCTGAGCAGAAACGTACCGCCGGGCCGTCGGGAGAGCGATCTTCCCGACGGCCCGGCGGCTTTTTCGTACCCAGGGCGCACGACTCCCCGGTACCCAGGGCGCACGACGAGGGGCCCGCAGCGCGTAGGCGCCGCGGGCCCCTCGTCATGAGGACCGTCGGAGTCCCGCTCAGGCCTCGTCCCTGCGCAGGGAGGGCTTGAGGTCCTTCAGGCGGCCGAGCAGTCCGTTGACGAACGCCGGCGACTCATCGGTGGAGAACTCCTTGGCGAGCTGCACCGCCTCGTCGAGGACGACGGCGTCGGGCGTCCCGTCCTCCCAGATCAGCTCGTAGGCGCCGAGGCGCAGCAGGTTCCGGTCCACGACCGGCATGCGGTCGAGGGTCCAGTCCACCGCGTACTGCGCGATGAGCTCGTCGATCCGGGCGGCGTTCTCCGCGTACCCCTCGACCAGCTGCATGGTGAACTCGCTGACCGGCGGCTGGCGGGTGTCGCTGCGCGAGTGGCGCACCCAGTCCGCCAGCACGGTCAGAACGTCGGTGCCGCGCTGGTCTGCCTCGAAGAGGATCTGGAAGGCACGCTTGCGGGCCGTGTTACGGGCGGCCACGGTTAGCTGTTCACCCGGCCGAGGTAGCTGCTGTCGCGGGTGTCGACCTTGATCTTCTCGCCGGTGGTGATGAAGAGCGGCACGTTGATCTGGTGGCCGGTCTCCAGGGTGGCGGGCTTGGTGCCGCCGGTGGAGCGGTCGCCCTGGACGCCCGGCTCGGTCTCCTTGATGACGAGCTCGACGGCGGCCGGCAGCTCGACGTAGAGCACCTCGCCCTCGTGCTGCGCGACGGTGGCGGTGAAGCCCTCGATCAGGAAGTTGGCGGCGTCGCCGACGGCCTTCTTCTCGACGTGCAGCTGGTCGTACGTCTGCATGTCCATGAAGACGAAGTAGTCGCCGTCCATGTACGAGAACTGCATGTCACGCTTGTCGACGGTGGCCGTCTCGACCTTGGTGCCGGCGTTGAACGTCTTGTCGACGATCTTGCCGGAGAGCACGTTCTTGAGCTTGGTGCGCACAAATGCCGGGCCCTTGCCGGGCTTGACGTGCTGGAACTCGACGACGGACCAGAGCTGGCCCCCGTCGAGCTTGAGCACCATGCCGTTCTTGAGGTCGTTCGTGGAAGCCACGGTTGCGGAATCTCCTGGACTGGACTGGTGGGACCGAGGGCCGTGCGCGCTAGAGCGCGAGCAGCTCCTTGGTCGTGATGGTGAGTAGCTCGGGTCCGCCATCCGCCTCGGGGCGGACGACGAGCGTGTCATCGATCCGGACACCGCCCCGGCCCGGAAGGTGGACCCCCGGTTCGACGGTGACCGGCACACAAGCGTCCAGTTTACCCATGGCTCCGGGGGCCAACTGCGGGTCCTCGTCGATTTCGAGCCCCACCCCGTGGCCGATGACCGGCGGCAGCCCGTCCGTGTACCCGGCGGCGTCCAGTACGGAGCGGGCCGCATGGTCGACCTCGCGGTACTCCGCACCGGGCACCAGCGCCTCGCGGCCGGCCCGCTGCGCGGCGAAGACCAGGTCGTACAGCTCGATCTGCCAGTCGGCCGGGGTGGTGCCGATGACGAAGGTGCGGCCGATCTCGCTGCGGTAGCCACGGTAGGCGGCGCCGAGGCAGACGGAGAGGAAGTCGCCCTCCTCCACGCGCCGGTCGGTGGGCCGGTGCGTGCCGCGCCCCGAGTTGACGCCGGTGCCGACCGAGGTGGGGAAGGCCGGCCCGTCGGCGCCGTGGTCGACGAGCCGCCGCTCCAGTTCGAGGGCGAGATGACGCTCCGTACGCCCTACGAGGATGGATTCGAGGAGTTCACCGAGGGCCTGGTCGGCGATCTCGGCGGCGATGCGGAGGCAGGAGATCTCCTCCTCGTCCTTGATGAGCCGCAGCTGTTCGACGGCGCAGCCGAGGTCGGCGAGGCGCAGCCGGGGCGCGACGGAGTTCAGGGCGCGGTGCCGGACGACGGTCAGGTGGTGTTCCTCCACGGCGAGGGAGTCGGCGCCCTGTCCGGCGGCGAGGTCGGCGGCGGCGACGGCGGTGTCGCCGCCGGCCGTCGGCAACACGTGGACCTGCAGTGCGTCGTCGGGCCTGCCCTCGTCGGGCTCGCCGGTCGGGTGGCTGCGGCACAGCAGGAGATCGGCGCGCGGCCCGAGCAGCAGGGCTGCGCCGCGGGGTGCCGCCCCTGCCAGGTAGCGGACGTTGGCGGGGCGGGAGACGACGGCGGCCGCGCTGCCGCCTGCCGTGCACTGATCCCTCAGGCGCGCTCTGCGGGCGGCGTACACCTCGGACATAGGTCGAGCGTACGAGCGGACGGGCGATCCGTCCTGGTCAGCGCGTCCGACCGGGCGGCTCCTGCTGGCACCGGGTGTCTCGGTGCCCGGTCACCACTGGGGCGGGCTGGCGATGGCGCGGGCGAGGACGTCGTCCAGGACGCGGGCCGTGGTGGGGACGTCGTAGCCGGAGTTGTCGATGATCGGCAGGCCGGAGCCGTACCAGCCGGCCATGCGGCCGTGGATGCGGGCCACTTCCTCGTCGGTGAGGCGGCGGTTGCCGCTGCGCTGGGCGTTGCGCTCCAGGACGATCTCCAGGCCGGGCAACAGCACCACGGGGAGCAGACCGGGCCCTACGTGCCGTTTCCAGCCGCCGAGTCCTACGACGGGGCGGTCCGGGAAGACGGCGTCGTCGAGTATGCAGGAGATGCCGTTGGCCAGGAAGTTGCGGGCGGCGAAGCCGCAGGTGCGGCGGGCCAGGCGGTACTGCGCCTCGGAGTGGTCGTTCCAGCCGGTCTGGGGGTCGGCGAAGCCGGAGCGCACCCATTCGCGGACGTCGTCGAGGCTGATGTGGGCGGTGGGCACGCGGCGGTGCTCCGCCCAGTACTTGGCCACAGAGGTCTTGCCCGCGCCTGCCGGGCCGATGAGCAGGACGGCGAGGGTGGTCGCGCCGGTGTCGCCCTGCGTGGCGTCGGGCGGCGGGCTGGGCACGGCGACGGGGCCGCCGGGCGGGAGCTGGATGTGGCCGGTGGTGTTCTCCGCGCCGGGCTGCGGCTGCGCCTGTCCGGGCTGTCCGGACTGTCCCGGCTGTCCCGGCTGTCCCGGCTGAGGCTGCGGGGGCTGAGGCTGCGGGGGCTGGTAGCCGGGGCCGGGCTGCGGTGGCGGTGGCGGGGCCGCGGGTGCACCGGGTCCGGGGGCGCCGGGCGGGGGTGCGGCGGGTGCGGGTGCGGGCGGAGGCGGGGGCTGAGGCGGACCCGGTGCCGGCGGGGGGTGCGGGGCGCCCTGCTGCGGAGCCCCCTGCTGTTGGGTGCCCTGCTGCGGAGCCCCCTGCTGCGGGGCGGGCCCGGCTGGACCGGGGTGGCCCGCAGGGCCCGGATGACCCGCGGGTCCCGGGTGGTGTGCGGCCGGGGACCAGCCGGTGGCCGGTCCTTGCCCCGGCTGGTGGGGCGGCAGCGGATTCCCCACTGCGTGCTGCATCCGGTGCCACTCCGTCTCGTACAGGCAACTGGCGCTGGTCGGGCGGGCGTCGGGCGGACGTGTTGCGGCGCCCGGGCCTTACCGCACGGTACCTTCCCCGGCCGCCGTTGTGTGAACGGCCGGGGAGAGCCACAAGTGCCCGACGGGCCGGGCGATTTCGGACGGAACGCGGTCAGCCGGACACTTCGCCGTACGTCGAGACCGCGCCCGGTCGTACGAAGGGGCCTCCTCGGTCAGGCCGAGACTTCGCCGTACGCGGCGAGGAGGACCGACGGGTCGGGGCCTTCCAGGACGGTGGGCTTGCCGAGGGCGTCGAGGACGATGAAGCGCAGCAGGTCGCCGCGGGACTTCTTGTCGATCTTCATGTTCTCGACGAGCTTCGGCCACTGGTCGCCCCGGTACGTCAGGGGCAGGCCCACCGCTTCCAGGACCGTGCGGTGCCGGTCGGCCGTCGCGTCGTCCAACCGCCCGGCCAGGCGGCCGAGTTCGGCGGCGAACATCATGCCGACCGAGACGGCGGCACCGTGCCGCCACTTGTACCGCTCGTTCTTCTCGATGGCGTGCCCGAGCGTGTGCCCGTAGTTCAGGATCTCGCGGAGACCGGCCTCCTTGAGGTCGCTGGAGACCACCTCGGCCTTGACCTTGATGGACCGCACGATCAGCTCGGCGGTGTGCGGCCCCGCCGGGGTGCGCGCGCCCTCGGGGTCGGCCTCGATCAGGTCGAGGATCACCGGGTCGGAGATGAAGCCGGCCTTGATGACCTCGGCGAGCCCGGACACGTAGTCGTGCACGCCGAGCGAGTCGAGCGCCGCCAGATCGCAGAGCACACCGGCGGGCGGGTGGAAGGCGCCCACGAGGTTCTTGCCCTCGGCGGTGTTGATCCCGGTCTTGCCGCCGACCGCCGCGTCCACCATCGCCAGCACCGTCGTCGGCACGGCCACCCAGCGCACCCCGCGCAGCCAGGTCGCCGCGACGAACCCGGCCAGGTCGGTCGTGGCACCGCCGCCGACGCCGACGACGACGTCACTGCGCGTGAAACCGGACTGCCCGAGCGCCTTCCAGCAGTACGCGGCGACTTCGGCGGTCTTCGCCTCCTCCGCGTTGGGCACCTGGATGGCGATGGCCTCGTAGCCCTGCCCGGCCAGGTCCCCACGCAGCGCCTCACCGGTCTCGGCCAGCGCCTCGGGGTGGATGACGGCGACCCGCTTGGCCTGCGTACCGATCAACCCGCCCAGTTCCCCGAGGAGTTGACGGCCCACAAGGACCTCGTACGGGTCGGCTCCGCCGACGGGAATGCGCGTCACCTGCTGCTCGCTCATGCTTCCTTCCACTCCAGTGCGTCGAGGACCGCCGCGGCGACCTCTTCGGGGCTGCGGCCGTCGGTGGGTACGACGACGCGCGCGGCGTCGGTGTACAGGTGGCGGCGGGCCTCCATCAGCTCGCGCCACTGCTTGCGCGGGTTGACCGCGAGCAGCGGGCGGGCGGCGTTCAGGCCGGTGCGCTTGACCGCCTCCTCGACGTCCATCGACAGATAGACGACGGTGTGCCCGGCGAGCAGTTCGCGCGTACCGGCGTCGAGGATGGCGCCGCCGCCGAGGGCGAGCACGCCGGGGTGCTCGGTGACGGCGGTGCGCACGGCCCGGCGCTCAAGCTCCCGGAAGGCCGGCTCGCCGTCGTCGACGAAGATCTCGGCGATCTGGCGGCCCTCGGCCGCGACGATGTCGGCGTCGGTGTCCCGGAACGTGGTGCCGAGCCGCTCGGCGAGCAGCTCGCCCACGGTGGTCTTACCGACCCCCATCGGGCCGATGAGGACGATCCGCGGGCCGGTCACCGGATGTGCAGGTTGTCGAGGTACGACTGGACGTTGCGGCGGGTCTCGGCCACGCTGTCGCCGCCGAACTTCTCCGCGACCGCGTCCGCGAGGACCAGCGCCACCATGGCCTCGGCGACGATCCCGGCAGCCGGGACCGCGCACACGTCGGAGCGCTGGTGGTGCGCCTTGGCCGCCTCCCCGGTCGTCACGTCGATCGTGGCGAGCGCGCGCGGGACGGTAGCGATCGGCTTCATCGCCGCCCGTACGCGCAGGAGTTCACCCGTCGTCAGACCGCCCTCGGTACCCCCCGCACGGCCGGTGGAACGCTTCACTCCGTCCTCGGTCGCGACGATCTCGTCATGCGCCTTCGACCCCGGCACCCGCGCCAGATCGAAGCCGTCACCGACCTCCACACCCTTGATCGCCTGGATACCCATGAGCGCGGCCGCGAGCCGGGCGTCGAGCCGCCGGTCCCAGTGCACATGCGAGCCGAGCCCGACCGGCACCCCGTACGCGAGCACCTCGACCACACCGCCCAGGGTGTCGCCGTCCTTGTGGGCCTGGTCGATCTCGGCCACCATCGCCTTCGACGCGTCGGCGTCCAGGCAGCGCACCGGGTCGGCGTCCAGCTTCTCCACGTCGGAGGGCTTGGGGTAGACGCCGTACGGCGCCTTCGCGGCGGCGAGCTCGACGACATGGCTGACGATCTCGATGCCCGTCGTCTCCTTGAGGTACGACCGGGCGACCGTGCCCAGCGCGACGCGCGCCGCGGTCTCACGGGCGGAGGCGCGCTCCAGGACCGGCCGGGCCTCCTCGAAGCCGTACTTCTGCATGCCCGCCAGGTCCGCGTGACCGGGACGGGGGCGGGTCAGCGGGGCGTTGCGGGCGAGTTCGGCCAGCTCGTCGGGATCCACCGGATCCGCGGCCATGACCTTCTCCCACTTCGGCCACTCCGTGTTGCCGACCATCACGGCGACCGGCGAGCCCATCGTCAGGCCGTGCCGCACCCCGCCCAGGAACGTGACCTCGTCCCGCTCGAACTTCATGCGCGCACCACGGCCGTACCCGAGGCGCCGCCGGGCCAGCGCGTCCGCCACCATCTCCGTGGTGATCGGCACGCCGGCGGGCAGACCCTCCAGCGTCGCGACGAGTGCGGGGCCGTGGGACTCCCCCGCGGTCAGCCAACGCAACCTGCTCAACGGTGCTCCTCATGCTCGCGCCTGGTATCTGGCGACGGCGCGACCGGGTGCGCGGCCCTGGCCCGCCTGCCTAGATCCTCCCACGTCCGGGGAAGAGCCCCGGCCGCCGGTCCAGCAGGCGGACGCGGTGGCGGACATCAGTGCCCGGCGAGCGCCCGCTCCCCCGCCCGCCGCATCGCGTCGAGCGGCGCGGGCGAGCGGCCCGTCATCTGCTCGACCTGCAGCACGGCCTGGTGCACCAGCAGGTCGAGGCCGCTGACCACGGCGCCGCCGAACATCGACCAGCGCGCGGCCAGCTCGGTGGGCCACGGCTCGTACAGCACGTCGAACAGCGTGCCGGGCCGTTCCGGAACCGCCTTGGACAGCTCGTCCGTGGTGCCGGCCGGCGTCGTGGCGATCACCAGCGGCGCGTCGAACGCCGCCGCGGCGTCGTCCCACGCGGCCGTCCGCACCGTCACGCCCAGCCGCTCGCCCCACTCCTTCATTTCGACGGCACGCGCCTCGCTCCGTACGTACGCGACGATCTCGCCCGCGCAGATCCGCGACAGCGCAGCCACAGCCGACGACGCCGTCGCCCCCGCGCCCAGGATCGCGGCCGACTCGACCTCCTCGATGCCCCGCTCACGCAATGCGGCCACCATCCCGGGGACATCCGTGTTGTCCCCGGTCCGACGCCCGTCCGGGCCGAACACCACCGTGTTCACCGCCTCGACCGACGCGGCCGTCTCACTGATCCCGTCCAGCAGCGGAATCACCGCACGCTTCAACGGCATGGTCAGAGACAGCCCCGCCCACTCCGCGCCGAGCCCCGCGAGGAAACCGGGCAGCCCCGCCTCGTCCACCTCGAAACGCCCGTACTCCCAGCCGTCCAGGCCGAGTTCGTCGTACGCCGCGCCATGCAGCACCGGCGACAGGGAGTGGGCGATCGGCGAACCGAGAACCGCCGCCCGGCGTCGAACCTCAGCCGCTGGTGTTTGCATTGAACTTTTCCTTCAGCTTCAGGAACTCGTCGTGCGTCTTGGCGAACTCGGTCTTGCTCATGCCGTCGGTGGCCACGAAGTACAGCCAGCCGTCCGAGGTCGGCTTGAGTGCGGCACCGAGTGCTTCGTGTCCGGGGTTGCCGATGGGGCCGGGGGGCAGCCCCTTGCGCGTGTAGGTGTTGTACGGATCCTTGTTGCTCTTGATCTCGTCTTCACTGATGTGGATCTCGCTCTGGCCCATCAAGTAGTTGAAGGTCGAGTCGAACTGGAGCAGTTGGTAGGTCTCCGTGTTGCCCGGGTCGAGACGGTTGTAGACGACCTCGGCCATCTTCCGGAAGTCGGAGTGGGTCTTGCCTTCGGCCTGGGTCAGGCTCGCCACCGTGACCAGCTGCAGCGGGTTGTCGAGCTTGAATTCCTCGGCCTTGCCCTCGATGTTGTAGTTCTCGTACTCCCTGCTGGCCTTGGCGACCATCTTCTTCAGTACGTCGCCGGGCTTCTGCCCCTTGGCCACCGGGTAGCTCGCCGGGTAGAGGAAGCCCTCCAGGGGGTCCTTGACGTCGCTGGTGATGTTCTCGCTGGCCCAGGCGGGCAGTCCGAGCTTCTTCCAGTTCTTCTTCGCGTACTTCTCGGTGGTGCCCTTGTCGACTTCGAGGCGCTTGTCGATCTGCTCGTAGACCCAGGCGTTGCGGCGGCCCTCGGCGATGATGAGGTTGTTGCGGCTCTTCGGGTCGAGCATCGCCTCGACGGCGGCCTTCGCCGACATCTTCTTGTTCAGCGAGTAGACGCCGGCCTGGATGGTGAGGCCCTTGGGGTGCTGGCCCTGGGCGCTGACGAACGCCTCGGCGCTCTTGACGACTCCGGCCTGCTCCAGCTTGTTGCCGATGGCATAGCCGCCGGCGCCCTTGGGGATGTCGACGGTGACCTTTTCGCTGGTTCCGTTGCCGGAGTAGTCGCCGCCGCTGCCGTAAGTGTCCTGGTAGAACTGGTATCCGAAGTAGCCGACGCCGCTGATGCCGCTCGCGAAGATCAGGCTGAGCACGAGGCAGGCGCAGCCGCTGCGCTTCTTCTTGCCGCCTTTTCCGCGCCGCTCCTTGCGACCGCCGCGGCGCGAGGCTCGGGGGTGGTCCTCGTCGTTGTCGTCATCGTCATCGTCGTCGTCGCGGCCCGCGAAGAAGGCGTGCTCACGGTCGTTGGGGCCCGGGTCCCAGTCGGTGTGTTCCTCGACGGGCTCGTGCCGGTGCCCGGGCGGCTGCGGCGGCGGAAAGGCCTCGGGGCTGTCGTACGGGTCGGGGCGCTCGGCTCCGTACGCGGCGGTCTGGCCCGCGTACGGATCGGCGTACGGGTCGTAGCCCGTCTGCTGTCCGGTGTCCCAGCCGCCGTTGAAGTCGTGCTGCGGGTAACCGGGTTGGGGCGAGGCGTCCTGCGGATAGCCGGGCTGAGGGGGGCCGTCGTGCGCGTAGCCGGACTGTACGGAGTTGTCCTGCGGATAGCCGGACTGCGGAGCGTTGTCCTGCGGATAGCCGGACTGCGGAGCGTTGTCCTGCGGATAGCCGGACTGCGGAGCGTTGTCCTGCGGGTAGGCGGTCTGCTGTCCGCCGTAGTGCGCTTCGGGTGACTGCTGCGGGTAGTGCTGCGACTGGCCGCCGTACGGAAGACCCTGGCCGGCGGCGGCCTGCTGCCCTTCCCATCCCTGGTCCCCGTTGGGCCCCACATGCCCGAAGGGCAGAGAGGCAGGGTCATCGGGATGCCACGGTTGCGAGCCGGGGCCCCGGCCATACTCAGTCATCGATCCCCTACGAGCCGCGAGGCGGCGGCCGTCGGATCGTGTCCTCCGGCCGGCCGGTCTTCCTCTTTGCTGTGCGGCGGCTGTTCGAACGCCGCCGCATCGCGCGGAACGTTACCGTATCGCGATCAGATGACCACTTCGACGCCCTCACCCGGAGCTTCACCTGACGCCCGTTCGGACTCCAGTGCCTGCTGGAGGATGATCACGGCAGCCGCCTGATCGATGACGGACCTGCCCTTTTTGGACTTCACGCCCGAGGCACGCAGCCCCTGACTGGCCGTCACTGTGGTCATCCTCTCGTCCACCAGTCGCACCGGTACGGGTGCGATGCCGCGGGCGAGCTCCTGTGCGAAGCCGCGCACCTTGGCCGCGGCCGGGCCCTCGCCTCCACTGAGGGAGCGCGGGAGCCCGACGACTACCTCGATCGGCTCGTACTCGTCGACGATCGCCTTCAGTCGCCGGTGGGCGGCCGGGACGTCACGCCCCGGCACGGTCTCCACCGGGGTGGCGAGGATCCCGTCGGGGTCGCACGAGGCGACCCCGATCCGGGCGTCCCCGACGTCGATCGCGATACGGCGACCGCGACGGATCTCCGCGCTCATTACGCGGTCTCGGCCACGAGGCGCTCGACGGCCGCGATCGCGTCGCCGATGGCCTGCGGGTTCTGGCCGCCGCCCTGGGCGACGTCCGGCTTGCCGCCACCGCCGCCGCCGAGGGTCTTGGCCGCCGTACGGACCAGGTCGCCGGCCTTGAGGCCGCGCTCGCGGGCCGCCTCGTTGGTGGCGATGACCGTGAGCGGGCGGCCGTTGACGGTGGTGAACAGGGCGACGACCGCCGGGCGGTCGCCCGCCCCTGACAATTGATTCAGGCGGGCGCGTACGTCGAGGACCAGCTTGCGCAGGTCGTCGGCGCCGGTGCCGTCCGGCACCTGTCCGGTGGCGAGCGCGACACCGCGTACGTCCTTCGCGCCCTGGGCGAGACCGGCGGCAGCCTGCAGGACCTTCTCCGCGCGGAACTTCTCGATCTCCTTCTCGGCGTCCTTCAGCTTGCCGAGCATGGTGGAGATCTTCTCCGGCAGCTCCTCGGGACGGCCCTTGACCAGCTCCTGGAGCTGGGCGACGACCGTGTGCTCACGGGCGAGGAAGTTGTACGCGTCGACGCCGACGAGGGCCTCGATGCGGCGCACACCCGAGCCGATGGAGGACTCGCCGAGGAGCTTCACCAGGCCCAGCTGGGCGGTGTTGTGGACGTGCGTGCCGCCGCACAGCTCCTTGGAGAAGTCGCCGATGGTGACGACGCGGACCCGCTCGCCGTACTTCTCGCCGAACTCGGCGATGGCGCCCTGCTTCTTGGCCTCGTCGATGCCCATGACCTCGGCGTGCACATCGAGTTCGCGGGCCAGCACCTCGTTGATCTTCTGCTCGACGTCCGTGAGGACGGTGCCGGGCACGGCGTTGGGCGAGCCGAAGTCGAAGCGGAAGCGGCCGGGCGAGTTCTCCGAGCCCGCCTGGGCGGCGGTCGGGCCGAGCGCGTCGCGCAGCGCCTGGTGCGTGAGGTGGGTGGCGCTGTGCGCGCGGGCGATGGCGCGGCGCCGCTTCACGTCGATCGTGGCGTAACCGGAGGAGCCGACGGTGACCTCGCCGACCTGCACGGAGCCCTTGTGCACGGAGACTCCGGGCACCGGCTGCTGCACGTCCCGGATGTCGATGACGGCGCCGGTGTCGAGCTTGATGCGGCCGGTGTCGGCGAGCTGGCCACCGCCCTCGGCGTAGAACGGGGTGCGGTCGAGGACGACCTCGATCTCGTCCCCCTCCACGGCGGCCGGCGAGGACACACCGTCGACGAGCAGGCCGACGACCGTCGACTCGCCCTCGGTGGCCGAGTAGCCCGTGAAGTCGGTGGCGCCGGAGTTGTCGGCGATCTCGCGGTACGCGGACAGGTCGGCGTGGCCGGTCTTCTTGGCCTTGGCGTCGGCCTTGGCGCGCTCCCGCTGTTCCTTCATCAGGCGCCGGAAGCCCGACTCGTCCACGGTCAGGCCCTGTTCGGCGGCCATCTCCAGGGTGAGGTCGATCGGGAAGCCCCAGGTGTCGTGGAGCAGGAACGCCTTGTCGCCGGGGAGGACCGTGTGGCCGGCGGCCTTGGTCTCGGTGACGGCGGTGTCGAGGATGTTGGTGCCGCCCTTGAGGGCCTTGAGGAAGGCAGCCTCTTCGGCGAGGGCCACGGTCTCGATCCGCTGGGCCTCGGTGACGAGCTCGGGATACTGCTGGCCCATCGTGCCGACGACGGCGTCGACGAGGTCCTTGACGACCGGGCCGGTGGCGCCGAGCAGGCGCATGTTGCGGATGGCGCGGCGCATGATGCGGCGCAGCACGTACCCGCGGCCCTCGTTGCCGGGGGTGACGCCGTCGCCGATGAGCATCACGGACGTACGGATGTGGTCGGAGACGACACGGAGCGAGACGTCCGACTCGGCGGCGGCGCCGTAGGCCACGCCGGTCAGCTCGGTGGCCTTGTCGATGACGACACGGGAGGTGTCGATCTCGTACATGTTCTGCACGCCCTGCAGGATCATCGCGAGGCGCTCAAGGCCGAGGCCGGTGTCGATGTTCTTGCTGGGCAGCTCGCCGAGGATCTCGAAGTCCTCCTTCGAGGTGCCCGCGCCGCGCTCGTACTGCATGAAGACCAGGTTCCAGATCTCCACGTACCGCTCGTCGTTGACGGCCGGGCCGCCCTCGACGCCGAACTCGGGGCCGCGGTCGTAGTTGATCTCGGAGCAGGGGCCGCAGGGGCCGGGGACGCCCATGGACCAGTAGTTGTCCTTCTTGCCGAGGCGCTGGATGCGCTCGGCGGGGACGCCCACCTTCTCGCGCCAGATGGTCTCGGCCTCGTCGTCGTCGAGGTAGACCGTCACCCACAGGCGCTCGGGGTCGAGGCCGTAACCACCGTCCGCGACGGAGCTGGTGAGCAGCTCCCAGGCGAACTTGATGGCGCCTTCCTTGAAGTAGTCGCCGAAGGAGAAGTTGCCGCACATCTGGAAGAACGTGCCGTGCCGCGTGGTCTTGCCGACCTCTTCGATGTCGGGGGTGCGCACGCACTTCTGCACGCTGGTCGCGCGGTCGAAGGGCGGCTTGACCTCGCCGAGGAAGTACGGCTTGAAGGGCACCATGCCCGCGGGGACGAGGAGCAGCGTGGGGTCGTCGGCGATCAGCGACGCCGACGGCACGACGGTGTGCCCACGCTCTTCGAAGAAGCGCAGCCAGCGGCGGCGGATTTCAGCCGACTCCATCAGTGGTCCTCATTCCGGTTGTACGAGTACTTCGTGTGGTTCTGGTTGGGGTGCACGTGCTTCTGGTGCGCGGCGTTGTGGTTCTCGATCGCCACGATCCGTGCCTGCGGCGGGAGTTCGGGGAGGTCCGGGGCGTTCAGGCCCAGGGCGTCGTCCAGTTCGGCCTCGCGCTGGACCATGCCGTCGCGGACGTCGAGCGCGAAGTCCTTGAGGCGGTGACCGGCGTCGATCGCCTTGTTCGCGGCCTGCGCCGCGAGGCTTTCGGGGGTCAACTGCTTGAGTTTGCGGTTGACCTTGGTGGTGGCCCACACACCGGCGGCTGCGCCCGCGGTGAACCAGAACGTACGGCGGAACATCGGCGGCCTCAGTCCTTCTTGTTCCGGTTGCCCCAGTGGCTGCCCTTGCCGCGGCGGGACGAGGGCACCGTGCGGCCCACGATCACGGTACGTCTGGAGTTCTGGGCGGGCATGTCATTTACCTCGGCGTCCTTGCGGCCGAGGGCCCGGCGCACTCCGTACCCGAAGGCGGCGACCTTGACGAGGGGGCCGCCGAATGTCGAGGCGACGGTGGTCGACAGAGCCGAGGCGTTGGACGTGACTTCCTGGACGTCCGTCGCGATGGCGTCGACGCGGTCCAGCTGGGTCTGCGCGGAGCGGACCGTCGTGGACGCGTCGGCGAGCAGCGGGACGGCCTGTTCGGTCACGTCCGCGACGAGTTTGGTGGTCGCCTTGAGCGTCTGGGCCAGCCTCACCAGGGCGACGGCGAGGAAGGAGACCAGGATCGCCCAGAACACGGCCACGAGGATGCCGGCCACCTCTCCACCGGTCACTGCGCACCGCTCCCTTGCGTGGTCTTGCGTGGGGTTCAGAAAGTCTGCGTGGGGTACGAAAAGTCGTCGTCCGAAGTCGTCGTCCGACCTTATCGCGCCGGGCGGCGGGCTCCGTACGCCTGTGGATAACTCCCGGCGGCGCCGCTCGCGGGCCGTACACGCGAAGGCCCGCCGCCCCTCCGCCGGGAAGGGCGGGGATGCGGCGGGCCGTGCGCGCTGGGTCGCTACGCCTGCTGGATCAGCGGGCGTAGTACTCGACGACGAGCTGCTCGTCGCAGATGACCGGGATCTCCTTGCGGTTCGGGTCGCGGTCCAGGCGGAAGGCCAGGGCCTTCAGGTTCACCTGGAGGTAGCGCGGGGTCTCGCCCTCGGTGTCGTAGCCACCCTCGCGAGCAACCTGGAAGGGGTGCTTGGCGCGGGAGCGCTCGCGCACGGTCACGACGTCGTCGGGGCGGACGCGGAAGGACGGCTTGTCGACCTTCTTGCCGTTGACCTCGATGTGGCCGTGGACGACCATCTGGCGGGCCTGGTAGATGGTGCGGGCGATGCCCGAACGCAGGACCAGGGCGTCGAGGCGACGCTCAAGCTCGATGACCAGGGCCTCACCGGTCTTGCCCTGGGTCTTGGCGGCACGCTCGTAGGCGCGGACGAGCTGCCGCTCGGACACGTCGTACTGCGCGCGCAGACGCTGCTTCTCAAGCAGACGGACCTTGTAGTCCGAGTTCTGCTTGCGGCCACGGCCGTGCTCGCCCGGCGGGTACGGGCGGGCCTCGAAGTACTTGACGGCCTTCGGCGTCAGCGCGATACCGAGCGCACGGGACTTCTTGACCTTGGGACGCGACTGGTTAGGCACGTTCTCCAGACCTCCGAAATAGGTTAGGTTAGGCTCACCTTACTAAGGGAGATCGCATGTCTTGCCGTGGGAACACCAGTCACGTCACGGACAGCACAGAGAAAACCGACGCCGACTCAAGGGGCATCGATATGACGGAGGTCCGATCAGATCGTGGTCAGCCGCGTCCCAGCGGGCTTGAAACCATCCGGATGCCGTCAGCAGCCGAACGCACACGAACTCTCGTACAGAGTACATGCTCCGGAGTGCTGCTTTCCCCGGGGGTGCACGGGGCCCTGCCCGACCACCTGGTCGCGGACGAGCGCACGGTCGGCCCGGACGGCGAGGTCTACCTGGTCTTCCCCGCCGACTCCCCCGTCGTACGGGCCGCGACGCACGCCCAGGACGACGAGCTGCCCGCCGTCCTGGAGATCACGGACGTCGCCCCGGTCTCCGTCCCCCACCGTATCCGGGGCCGGGCCTGGATCTCCGGCTGGCTGACCCGGGCGCCGGGCCTGGCCGAGCCGGGTCGGATGGCGCTGCGTCTGGAGGTCGGCGAGACCTCGGTGGACGACCTGTGGGGCGCGGAGAGCGTGGAGCCGGAGGAGTTCGCGCGCGCGGTCGCCGACCCGCTGGCCCCGTACGAGGCGGAGTTGCTGCAGCATCTGCACGCCGCCCACGAGGACCAGGTCCAGCTGCTGACCGCGCTGCTCGGCCGGCGCTCGGCGGTGCCCGGGCGGGCGGTGCCGGTGGCGCTCGACCGGTACGGGCTGCGGGTGCGGTTCGTCGGTGAGCGGGACGGATATGCGGGTGAGCGGGGCGGCGCGACGTTCGACGCGCGCTTCGACTTTCCCGAGCCGGTGCGGGACGTGGTGGGGCTGCGGCGTGCGATGCACCGGCTGTTCGAGGCCGCGGCGCACTGAACTGCTTGTCTCCGGTGGCTGGTTGGGGCACATGGCGAGCTTGTCCGGCAGCGCTGTCTTCGTCGGCGCGGTGGCCGTGAGCCGCTGTTCCGCCTTGCTGCCGGTCCGGCGCCGCGCGTACTCGCGGGCTACTGCCTGTCGGACTGGGACGCGGTCCGGGGCTGTGGCTGGGGCTGTGGCTGGGGCTCGGGCTTGTCGGCTGTCGGCTGGGGCTCCGGGGCGGGTTTCGGGGCCGGTCTCTCGGGGCGGGTCTCGCCGCGCAGGCGTTCGCGGACCCGGTCGGCCACGTCCGCGTACCTCGCCTCGGCGCCGTACCGCGTCGGCTGGTAGTAGCGCTTGCCGTGGATGGCGTCCGGGGCGTACTGCTGGGGCGCGATGCCGCCCGGGACGTCGTGCGGATATACGTACCCCTGGGCGTGGCCGAGTTTGGCCGCTCCCTTGTAGTGGCCGTCGCGCAGGTGCGGGGGGACGGGGCCGGCCAGGCCCTTCCGTACGTCTTCGAGGGCGGCGCCGATCGCCGTCGTCGCGGCGTTGGACTTCGGGGCGAGGGCCAGGGCGATGGTGGCGTGGCTCAGGGTGAGGGCCGCCTCCGGGAAGCCGATCATGGCGACGGCCTGGGCCGCGGCGACGGCGGTGGGCAGGGCCGTGGGGTCGGCGAGGCCGATGTCCTCGGACGCGGAGATCATCAGGCGCCGGGCGATGAATCTGGGGTCCTCGCCCGCCTCGATCATGCGGGCCAGATAGTGCAGCGCGGCGTCCACGTCCGAGCCGCGGATGGACTTGATGAGGGCGCTCGCCACGTCGTAGTGCTGGTCGCCGTCCCGGTCGTACTTCACTGCCGCCCGGTCGACGGACTCCTCAAGGGTCTGGAGCGTGATCTCCTTCTCGCCCTTGGAGAGGGCGGAGCCGGCGCCGGCTTCCAGGGCGGTCAGGGCGCGGCGGGCGTCGCCACCGGCGATCCGCAGCACATGCGCCTCGGCGTCGGCGGGCAGCGTGACCGCGGAGCCGAGTCCGCGCTCCTCGTCTATGGCGCGGTGCAGGAGTCCGCGCAGGTCGTCGTCCGTGAGCGGTTCGAGCGTGAGGAGGAGGGAGCGGGACAGGAGCGGGGAGATCACCGAGAAGTACGGGTTCTCCGTCGTCGCGGCGATGAGTGTGACCCAGCGGTTCTCCACGGCGGGCAGCAGGGAGTCCTGCTGGGCCTTGCTGAAGCGGTGGATCTCGTCGAGGAAGAGGACGGTCTCCTTGCCGAAGCCGCCGGTGGCACGGCGGGCGCCGTCGATCACGGCCCGTACTTCCTTGACCCCTGCGGTGATCGCGGAGAGCTCCACGAAGCGCTTGTTGGTGGCCTTCGACACGACGTACGCGAGGGTCGTCTTGCCGGTGCCGGGCGGGCCCCAGAGGATCACCGACGAGGGTCCGGCCGGGCCGCCGCCGCCCTCGCCGACGAGCCGCCGAAGCGGCGAGCCGGGCTTCAACAGGTGCTGCTGGCCCACGACTTCGTCGAGCGTGCGCGGGCGCATGCGCACGGCCAGGGGGCTGCTCGCCGGGTCCTTCTCCTGGCGTTCTTCGGCTGCGGCGGTAAAGAGGTCTGGCTCCACGTCCACGACCCTATGTCACCCCACTGACAATGCTCCCCGCGCAGCCGTCGACCGCAGGAAACCCCAGGTCAGCTGGTCCAGAAGTCCCACCAGCGGGTCAGGATCAGCATGCCGATGACGCCGATGTGCAGCACCGGCAGGACCCAGGTGAACTCGTCGAAGAAGCTCCGCAGGGCGCGCGGGGCGGGCAGCATCCCGTGCCGCACGTTGTGCCCGGTCACGTACCAGAACATGAGGATCGTGGCGACCCAGGCGAGGCAGCACCACAGGCACAGGGCGTTGATGTTGTACAGCGACTGGTACATGAGCCAGGTGCAGAAGCCGACGCCGAACAGCATCCCGGCGTTCAGCGTCAGCCAGTACCAGCGCGGGAAGCGCGCCCGGGCCAGCAGGCTCATGCCGACGCACACGACGATCCCGTAGGTCACGAGCCCCAGGATCGGGTTCGGGAAGCCGAAGACCGCCGCCTGGTCGCTCTCCATGATCGAGCCGCAGGACACGACAGGGTTGAGGCTGCAGGCGGGCGTGAAGGTCGGGTCTTCCGCGAGCTTGATCTTGTCCAGCGTGATGATCCAGGCGGCCAGCAGGCCCGCAGCGCCCGTGATCACCAGCAACAGCGCCAACGCCCGGCTGCCGCCGACGGACCGTGGAGCCTCCGCCTGCTCCCGACCGTCCGGGCCGCCGTCCTTCGCAGACATGGTTTCGCTCATCACGCCGTTTCCGTCGCTAGTGGTGGGGGCTGTGCAGGGCCAGGCGCCGCAGCGGCCCACGGGCACGCACATTGTGCCGCACATAGCTGTGGGTCCACCGTTCGATGGACATAAGGACGACCGTACGGAAGGGCCGTGCGGAAGGGCCGTACGGAAGGGGCGTACGGAAGGGGCGTACGGAAGGGGCGTACGGAAGGGGCGTACGGAAGGGCCGTACAGAAGCCGGCCGCCACCGCGCGCGAGAGCGATTCGCCACCGCGCGGGACGCCGACGCCGCTCCAGCACAGGAGCCGCACGCCGACACGGCGAGGCCCCCGGGCGCGGTGCCGCGCCCGGGGGCCTCAACTCCCTGCGTACTAGCCGAGCCTGGCCTTCAGCGCCTCGGCGATCGCGTCCACCGCGACCGCCTCCTGCTCGCCCGACTCCATGTCCTTGAGCTGGACCAGGCCCTCGGCCAGGTCACGCTCGCCGGCCACCAGCGCGTACCGCGCGCCGCTGCGGTTGGCGTTCTTCATCGCGCCCTTGAGGCCCTTGCCGCCGTAGCTGAAGTCGGCCGCGACGCCCGCCTTGCGGAGCTCGGTGACGACGCCGAAGAGCACCCGGCGGGCCTCCTCGCCGAGCGGCACCGCGAACACGCTGGTGGCGGCGGGCAGTTCGAGTTCCACGCCCTCCGCCTCCAGGGCGAGGACCGTACGGTCGACGCCGAGCGCCCAGCCGACGGACGGCAGCGAGGGGCCGCCGATCATCTCGGAGAGGCCGTCGTAGCGGCCGCCGCCGCCCACCGCGGACTGCGAGCCGAGGCCGTCGTGGACGAACTCGAAGGTCGTACGCGTGTAGTAGTCCAGACCGCGGACCAGCTTCTCGTCGTCCTCGAAGGCGACGCCCGCCGCGGTGATCAGCGCGCGCACCTCCTCGTGGTACGTCTTGCACCCGTCGCAGAGGTAGTCACGCAGGACCGGCGCGCCCACCAGCTGCTTCTGCACGTCGGCCCGCTTGTCGTCGAGGACGCGCAGCGGGTTGATCTCGGCGCGGCGCAGCGTCTCCTCGTCGAGGTCGAGGCCGCGCAGGAAGTCCTGCAGGGCCGTGCGGTAGACGGGACGGCACTCCTTGTCGCCCAGGGAGTTGAGCAGGATGCGGAAGTTCCGCAGCCCGAGCGCGCGGTACGCCTGGTCGGCCAGGATGATCAACTCGGCGTCCAGGGCCGGGTCCTCGGAGCCGATCGCCTCGGCGCCGACCTGCGAGAAGTGCCTGTACCGGCCCTTCTGCGGGCGCTCGTAGCGGTAGTACGAGCCCGAGTACCAGAGCTTGACCGGGAGGTTGCCCGCCTTGTGCAGGTTGGCCTCCAGGGCCGCGCGCAGCACGGACGCGGTGCCCTCGGGGCGCAGCGCGAGCTGGTCGCCGCCCTTGGTCTCGAAGGCGTACATCTCCTTGGTGACGATGTCCGTGGACTCGCCGACGCCGCGCGCGAACAGCTCGACGTTCTCGAAGCCGGGCGTCTCGATGTAGCCGTAGCCGGAGTTCTTCAGCGGCGCGGAGATGGCCTCGCGCACGGCGAGGTACTTGGCGCTGTCCGGCGGGATCAGGTCGTACGTGCCCTTGGGGGCCTGAAAGGTGCTCACGGGAAAACTCTCGTCACATTCCTCGTCGCGGAGCCTGCTGCTGCGGGGCTCCCTGGCCTGCGGCCACCTGGCGCAGATACGGGTTGGTGGCGCGCTCCTGGCCGATGGTCGTCTGGGGACCGTGTCCGGACAGGACCACGGTCGAGTCGTCGAGCGGCAGGCAGACGCGGCCCAGCGACTCAAGCATGTCGTCCATGTCACCGCCGGGCAGGTCGGTGCGTCCGATGGAGCCGGCGAAGAGCAGATCGCCCGAGAAGAAGACGGACGGGATGTCCGCGCTCTCCGGCATCCGGAACGTCACCGACCCCTTCGTATGGCCGGGAGCATGGGCGACGGAGAAGTCGAGCCCGGCGAGCTGCAGCCGCGCGCCGTCGGTCAGGTCCTGCACGTCGTCCGGCTCCCCCACGGTCAGCTCGCCCATCAGCGGCATGCCGATGGAGCGGCCGATGCCCTTCTCGGGGTCGCTCATCATGTACCGGTCCTCGGGGTGGATCCAGGCGGGAACGTCGTGCGCTCCGCAGACCGGGACGACCGAGGCGACATGGTCGATGTGGCCATGGGTGAGGACGACCGCGACGGGCTTGAGCCGATGCTTCTTGAGCGCTTCCTCGACGCCTTCGGCGGCCTGGTGGCCGGGGTCGATGATCACGCACTCCTCGCCTGCGGCGGGGGCGACCAGGTAACAGTTGGTCCCCCAGGCCCCGGCGGGGAACCCGGCAATCAGCACGTTCGTCCTTAAGGATGGTCCGACGGGAAAGTGCGGCGGCTCACCGGCCGCGGCGGGCGGCGACACCGGATCGCAATACCCGCAGCCTACCGGCGCTGCTCGGCGCACAGCCAACCCATATACGGTACGGGGCAAGCTCAGGCGGTCAGGACCGATCAGAGACGTACTGAGCGACGCACTCAGAGACGTACGACGTACTTAAGAGACGTACAAGGAGAAGACCCGGTGGTCAGCAGCGATCAGCGGCGGCGTCAGCTCGCCCGGGAGAAGTTCGCCCGCCAGCAGGCACGGCGGGAGTCCGCGCGGCGCAAGGCGAAGCGCCGCAACGCGATCATCGCCACCTCACTCGTGGTGGTGCTCGCGGCGAGCGGCGGCGCGGTGGCTGCGGGCGCGTTCACGGGCGACGGCGGCAAGGAGAAGACCGACGCGGCGGCCGAGCCGTCGCCCAGCCCGTCGGTCAAGGACCCCTGCGACAAGCCGGCGCCGGGCAAGGTCAAGGAGATGAGCTTCGAGAAGGAGCCGAAACTCACCATCGACAAGTCCGCCGACTACACCATGAGTCTGGCCACGACCTGCGGTGACATCGACATCGACCTGAAGGCCGCGGCGGCCCCGCACACCGTGAACTCGTTCAACTTCCTGGTGAACAAGGGGTACTTGGACCACACCAAGTGCCACCGCCTCACCAACCAGGGCATCTACGTCCTGCAGTGCGGCGACCCGACCGGCACCGGAACGGGCACTCCCGGCTACAAGATCCCGGACGAGAACCTGAAGGACAAGAGCCTGAAGGACAACGTCTACCCGGCGGGCACGGTCGCGATGGCGAACCAGTACAACCCGCAGGACGGCAAGGGCCGGGACAGCGGCGGCAGCCAGTTCTTCCTCGTCTACCGGGACAGCCAGCTGCCGCCCGACTACACGCCGTTCGGCACGGTCTCGAAGTCCGGCATGAAGGTCCTGAAGAAGATCGCCGACGCGGGCGCCACGCAGCCCGACCCGACCACGGGCAACACGGCCCCGAACGCCACCGTGGTCATCGACAAGGCGACCGTCAGGAAGTCTTGACCGGCAGGGCAAGTTCGGTGCTGCTGGATGCGGACAGCCGCCCTGCTCGTCGCCTATGTTGGCGTTGTGCAGGGCGCCGTGTGCGGCTGCCCTGAAGAAACTGTGGACGATGCCCCGGGCAACCCCCGCGCAGGCATCATGTGGAGGAGGCGCTGTGAGCAGCGACCCGTGGGGCCGCGTCGACGAGGCGGGGACCGTGTACGTGCGTACGGCCGACGGAGGCGAGCGAGTCGTCGGTTCGTGGCAGGCAGGCTCTCCCGACGAGGCACTTGCCTACTTCAAGCGCAAGTACGACGGCCTGGTCGTGGAGATCGGCCTTCTCGAACGCCGGGTGCAGACCACGGACCTGTCGGCCAAGGACGCGACGACCGCCATCGAGCACCTGCGCGAGCAGATCACCGACGCGCACGCGGTGGGTGACCTGGACGCCCTGGCCAAGCGGCTCGACAAGCTGGTGGAGAGCGTCGAGGCCCGCCGCGAGGAGCGCAAGGTCGAGAAGGCCAAGCAGGCGGACGAGGCCAGGCACGCCAAGGAGTCCCTGGTCGTCGAGGCCGAGGAGCTGGCCCAGAGCGAGCAGTGGCGGGCGGCGGGCGAGCGGCTGCGCTCGCTCGTGGACACCTGGAAGGGCCTGCCGCGTCTCGACCGCAAGTCCGACGACGAACTCTGGCACCGCTTCTCGCACGCGCGCTCCGCCTTCTCCAAGCGCCGCAAGGCCCACTTCGCCGCGCTCGACGCGCAGCGCGAGGAGGCCCGCAAGGCGAAGGAGCGGCTGGTCTCGGAGGCCGAGGCGCTGTCGAACTCCAGGGAGTGGGGCCCGACGGCCGCGCGGTACCGCGATCTGATGGCCGAGTGGAAGGCCGTGGGCCGCGCCCAGCGCGAGCACGAGGACGACCTGTGGAACCGTTTCCGCGGCGCCCAGGACATCTTCTTCACGGCCCGCAGCGAGATCTTCGCCGAGCGGGACGCGGAGCAGGCGGAGAACCTGAAGCTCAAGGAGGCGCTGGCCGACGAGGCCGAGCAGCTGCTCCCGATCACCGACCTGAAGGCGGCCCGCGCCGCGTTCCGCGGGATCAACGAGCGCTGGGAGGCCATCGGCCACGTCCCGCGTGACGCCCGCCCGAAGGTCGAGGGCCGGATGCACACCGTGGAGCGGGCGCTGCAGGACTCCGAGGAAGCGGAGTGGCGGCGTACGAACCCGGAGGCACGCGCGCGTGCCGAGGGGCTCACGGGCCAGCTGCAGGCCGCGGTCGACAAGCTGACCGGCCAGATCGAGACCGCTCGCGCGCAGGGCAACAACGCTCGCGCCGACAAGCTCAAGAAGGAGCTCGACGGCCGTCAGGCGCTGCTCGACCAGGCCCTGAAGGGGCTGCACGAGTTCGGCGGCTGACGCCTTTCTCGTACGTACGTCAAGGGGCTCCCGTACTTCGTGTGCGGGAGCCCCTTCTTCGTGCACGGGAGCCCCTTTTTGCGTACGGCTGTGCGGTTCCGTCTTGCGTACGACTCCGTGGCTACGGTCTGCGCGCCGACGTCACGCGGTACACGTCGTAGACGCCCTCGACTCCCCTGACCGCCTTGAGCACGTGGCCCAGGTGCTTGGGGTCGCCCATCTCGAAGGTGAAGCGGGAGGTGGCGACGCGGTCGCGGGAGGTCTGGACGGCTGCCGACAGGATGTTGACGTGCTGGTCGGAGAGGACGCGGGTGACGTCCGAGAGCAGCCGGGAGCGGTCCAGCGCCTCGACCTGGATGGCGACCAGGAACACCGAGGACTGGGTGGGCGCCCACTCGACCTCCAGGATCCGCTCGGGCTGCTGCGACAGCGAGTCGACGTTGACGCAGTCCGCGCGGTGCACGGAGACGCCGCTGCCGCGGGTGACGAAGCCGATGATCGGGTCGCCCGGCACCGGGGTGCAGCAGCGGGCGAGCTTGACCCACACGTCCTCGACACCCTTGACCATGACGCCCGGGTCGGCGTTCGCACGGCGCTTGCTGCGGCCGCGCACCGGGGTGGCCGTCTCGGCGATGTCCTCGCCGGCCGCCTCCTCGCCGCCGAGGGCCTGGACCAGCTTCTGCACCACGTTCTGCGCGGAGACATGGCCCTCGCCGATCGCCGCGTACAGCGAGGAGATGTCGGGGTAGCGCATTTCGTGCGCCATCGTGACGAGGGAGTCGCCGGTGAGGATGCGCTGGATCGGCAGGTTCTGCTTGCGCATCGCGCGGACGATGGCGTCCTTGCCCTGTTCAATGGCCTCGTCGCGCCGCTCCTTGGAGAACCAGGCGCGGATCTTGTTGCGCGCCCGCGGGGACTTGACGAAGCCGAGCCAGTCACGGGACGGCCCTGCCCCGGCGGCCTTGGAGGTGAAGACCTCCACCAAGTCGCCGTTGTCCAGGGTGGATTCGAGCGGTACGAGACGGCCGTTGACCCGGGCTCCTATGGTGCGGTGGCCCACCTCGGTGTGCACCGCGTACGCGAAGTCGACGGGGGTCGCGCCCGCCGGGAGCGCTATGACGTCGCCCTTCGGCGTGAAGACGAACACCTCGTTGCGCGAGAGGTCGAAGCGCAGGGACTCCAGGAACTCGCCGGGGTCCTCGGTCTCCTTCTGCCAGTCGAGGAGTTGGCGCAGCCACGCCATGTCGTTGAGGTGGTCGTCCTTGCCGCCGCCCTTGGGGGCGTCCGAGCGGACCTTGGAGGCTCCGGCGACGGCCTCCTGCTTGTACTTCCAGTGCGCCGCGATGCCGTACTCGGCGCGGCGGTGCATGTCGAACGTGCGGATCTGCAGCTCGACGGGCTTGCCGTTGGGGCCGATGACCGTGGTGTGCAGCGACTGGTACATGTTGAACTTGGGCATCGCGATGTAGTCCTTGAACCGGCCGGGGACCGGGTTCCATCGCGCGTGCACCGTGCCGAGGGCGGCGTAGCAGTCCCGCACCGTGTCGACCAGGACACGGATCCCCACCAGGTCGTAGATCTCCGCGAAGTCACGGCCGCGGACGATCATCTTCTGGTAGACGCTGTAGTAGTGCTTCGGGCGGCCGGTCACGGTGGCCTTGATGCGGGCGGCGCGCAGGTCGGCCTGGACCTCGTCGGTCACTATGGCCAGGTACTCGTCGCGCTTGGGGGCCCGCTCGGCGACGAGGCGGACGATTTCGTCGTACATCTTGGGGTAGAGGATCGCGAACGCGAGGTCCTCCAGCTCCCACTTGATGGTGTTCATGCCCAGTCGGTGCGCCAACGGGGCGTAGATCTCCAGGGTTTCGCGGGCCTTCTTCTCCTGCTTCTCGCGCTTGAGATACCGCATCGTGCGCATGTTGTGCAGGCGGTCGGCGAGCTTGATGACCAGGACGCGCGGGTCCTTGGCCATGGCGACGACCATCTTGCGGACCGTCTCGGCCTGCGCGGCTTCGCCGAACTTGACCTTGTCCAGCTTGGTGACGCCGTCGACGAGCAGCGCGACCTGGTCGCCGAAGTCCCGGCGCAGGGTGTCCAGGCCGTACTCGGTGTCCTCCACGGTGTCGTGCAGCAGGCCCGCCATCAGCGTGGCCGGGTCCATGCCGAGCTCGGCGAGGATCGTCGTCACGGCGAGCGGATGCGTGATGTACGGGTCGCCGCTCTTGCGCTTCTGGCCGCGGTGCCAGCGCTCGGCGACCTGGTAGGCCCGCTCGATCTGGCGCAGCGTCGACGTCTCGATCT
Source organism: Streptomyces solicavernae (assembly GCF_029968095.1). Classification (GTDB taxonomy): domain Bacteria; phylum Actinomycetota; class Actinomycetes; order Streptomycetales; family Streptomycetaceae; genus Streptomyces; species Streptomyces solicavernae. Next base: position 106,054 of record NZ_JASCIR010000007.1, read on the forward strand.
TCGGGTCGTTGCTCCGCACGATCCGAAGGAGCGGCTCAAGCACCGGGTTGTACGGGTTCGAGCGCTGCACGCCGAGGCGGGCGAGGCGGGCCCGCACGCGGTTGGAGGAGGCGGAGCGCGACTGGTTCGACCCTGCCGGGCGCATCGCCGGGGCCTGGCTCGCCGGGCCCTTGGCGGGCGGGTGCGCGGGCGCCTTCGCGGGCGGCGCGGGCTTGGGCGCCGGGCGGGGCTTTTCGGCCACCGGGTCGGACTTCGGCTTGGGTGCCTGCTTCTTCTCGCTCGCGGCGGGCATGGCAGCGGGCGCCGCGGCCGATTCGGCCGGCTGGTCGGGCTCGGGCTGCGCGGCGGCGAGTGGCTGACGGGCCTCGTCTGGCAAGAGTGCTCCTCATGCAGGGTCCGGCCCCCCGATCAGGTCCGGACTGCCATGGTATCGATCCTCGCGCTCCGGCTCGTGCCCACTGTGGATAACCTCCTGCGCGAGGGTGGCCTCCCCGAGGCCGCGGGCATGCGAAGGGCGGGCGACCGGACTGTTCCCGGTGCCCGCCCTTGGCTCGATCGTGCCGATCAGACGGCGATCAGCAGCTGATCCGCGCGTGCTCAGACGGTGAGCAGCGCCTCCAGCGGGGCGCCCTGGAGCGCGGGCTCCAGGCGGGCCCGGCCACCGAGGAAGCCGAGCTCCATCAGGACCGCCAGGCCGGCGACCTCGGCGCCCGCGCGGCGGATCAGCTGCAGCGAGGCCTCGGCGGTGCCGCCGGTGGCCAGGACGTCGTCGATGACCAGGACGCGGTCGCCCGTGGACAGGTCCTCGGCGTGCACCTCGATCTCGGCGCTGCCGTACTCCAGCTCGTACGACTGGGCCAGGGTCGCTCCGGGGAGCTTGCCCGCCTTGCGTACGGGGATGAAGCCCACGCCCGCGCGGACCGCGACCGGGGCCGCGAGGATGAATCCGCGCGCCTCCAGGCCGACGATCTTCGTCGCGCCCTGCTCGACGCAGAGGTCGGCGAGGGCGCCGGTGAGCGCCGAGAACGCCGTCGGGTCGGCGAGCAGCGGGGTGATGTCCTTGAACATCACGCCGGGTTTCGGGTAGTCCGGGACGTCCCGGATGCGGCTGAGCAGCAGTTCCTTGACGTCGGTCATCGGCGCTTCCCAGAGGGTCGGCCGCGTCCGCGGTTGCGGGACTGCGGCTGGGTGCGGCGCTGGCCGACCACGCCCGGGGCCGCGCCCGCGGTGGCGCCTGCGGTGGCGTCCACCGGGTCCGGCTCGCGGGGCTCCTCGTCCTGGCCCGCCGCCTCCGCTTCGCTCTTGGCGGCGGCCTGCGCGCGCTTGGCGAGCACCCGCTTCGTCAGCGCCTTCATCTGCGGCTCGCGCTCCTTGAGGTCGGCGACGAGCGGCGTGGCGATGAAGATCGAGGAGTACGCACCGGCGGCGAGGCCGACGAACAGCGACAGCGAGATGTCGTTCAGCATGCCGGCGCCGAGGACGCCGCCACCGATGAACAGCAGGCCCGCCACCGGCAGGAGCGCGACCACCGTGGTGTTGATGGAGCGCACCAGCGTGCTGTTGATGGAGAGGTTGGCGACCTCGCTGTAGGTCTGCTTCGTCTGCTTGGTGATCCCCTTCGACTGTTCCTTCAGGGAGTCGAAGACGACGACCGTGTCGTACAGCGAGTACCCGAGGATGGTCAGCAGACCGATCACCGTGCCCGGGGTGACCTCGAAGCCCACCAGGGCGTACACGCCGACGGTGATGGTGATGTCGTGGATCAGGGCGATCAGGGCGGCGACGGCCATCCGCCACTCGAAGGCGATCGCCAGGTAGATGACGCAGAGCACCATGAACACGCCGAGGCCCATCCAGGCCTTGTTGGCGATCTGCGCGCCCCAACTGGGCCCGACCAGTTCGGCGTTGATGTCGTTCGCCGGGACGCTCAGGTCCTCGGACAGCACTTCCTTGATCTGGTCGGACTTGGCGGTGTCCACGCCGCTGACCTGGATCCGGAGGCCGCCGTTGCCGAGCTTCTGGACGATGGACTGGTGGCCGGAGGCGTCTTCGGCCGCTTCCCGGGCCTGCGAGACGGAGGCCTCGGTCTTGGGCGTCGTGAAGACGGCGCCGCCCTTGAACTCGATGCCCAGGTTCAGTCCCTGCACCGCCAGGGCCACGATGGCCGTGATGGTGATCAGGATCGAGATGCCGTAGTAGACCTTCCGCTTGCCGATGAAGTCGTAGCCGACTTCGCCGCGGTAGAGCCGGGCGCCGAGGTTGCCGAGCTTCGACATCTCACGCCTCCTTCGGGTCGACGGAGCCGGGCACACGACGGGTGCGCGAGCGGCGCAGCGGGGGTTTGGCGCCGAGGCGCTTCGGGTCGAGTCCGGACCACGGGTGGCCGTTCGCGAAGAACTTGCGGCGGGCGAGCAGCGTCATCAGCGGCTTGGTGAAGAGGAACACCACGACGATGTCGAGCAGCGTGGTCAGGCCGAGCGTGAACGCGAAGCCCTGCACCTTGCCGACGGTGACGATGAACAGCACGGCGGCGGCCAGGAACGACACGAAGTCGGACACCAGGATGGTGCGCCGGGCACGCGGCCAGGCCCGCTCGACTGCGGGGCGCAGACTGCGGCCCTCACGGACCTCGTCCCGGGCCCGCTCGAAGTACACGATGAACGAGTCGGCGGTGATGCCGATGGCGACGATCGCACCGCAGACCGCCGGCAGGTTCAGCGCGAACCCGATGGCCGGCCCGAGCAGTGACATCAGCGTGTACGTGAGGATGCCGGAGGCGAGAAGGCTGAGCAGGGCGATCAGGGACAGGCCGCGGTAGTAGACCACGAGGTAGACGACGACCAGGGCGAGGCCGATGGCGCCGGCGATCAGTCCGGCCTGCAGCTGCTCACCGCCGAGGGCGGCGGTCACCGAGGTGACGCTCTGCTCCTCGAAGCTCAGCGGGAGCGCGCCGTACGACAGGATGTTCGCCAGGTCCTGCGCGGACTCCTGGGTGAAGCTGCCGGAGATCTCGGCGCTCTTGCTCAGGGTCTCGCTGACGCTGGGGGCGGAGACGACCTCGCCGTCGAGCACGATGCCGAACTGGTTCTGCGGCGACTGCTGCGTCTTCAGCTGGGTCGTGATCTTCGAGAACTTGTCCGCGCCCTTGCTGTTGAACTTCATCGTGACGATCCACTGGCCGCGGTCGTTGATGACCGCCGCGGCCTCGTCGACGTCCTTGCCGTCGACTTCGGCCGGACCGAGGATGTACTTCTCCCACTGGCCGATGGCGTTCTTGCCGCAACCGACCATGGGCTCAGTGGGCGCGACGCCCTGTGCGGCCTGGACCCGCTCGTCCTTCTTGGTGCAGTCGAGCGCGGTGAACTGCTCCTGCAGCTTCTTCGTGGCCTCGTCCGGCTTGGGCGTCTCGGTGGCGGAGGGCTTGTCCGTGGCGGAGGGCTTCTCGTCGCCCTTGCCCTGGTCGCCCTTGTCGTTCGCCGAGGAGGACGGGGTGGGGTCGGCCTTCAGGCCGTCGGTGACGGCGCGGCCCTGCGTGGTGGGGCTCGCGGTGGGCGTGGCGCTCTCGTCGCCGTTGCCGGCCTTCGGCTTGTCCTTGCCGGAGTCAGAGGCGCCGGGGTCCGATGCGCCGGGGGACGGGCTGGACGAGGGGTCCGGGGTGGGCTTGCCCGCGCTCATCGTGAGGACCGGGCGGAAGTAGAGCTGAGCGGTCGTGCCGACCTGCTCGCGGGCCTGCTTCTCGTTGGTGCCCTTGGGGATGTTGACGATGATGTTGCGATCGCCCTGGGTCTGGACCTCCGCCTCGGAGACGCCCAGGCCGTTGACACGGCGCTCGATGATGCCGACCGCGGTGTTCATGTTGGTCTTGTTGATCGCGTTCGGCTTGCCGGGCTGGTTCTTGGCCGCGAGCGTGATGCTCGTACCGCCGGCGAGGTCGATGCCCAGGCGCGGAGTGGTGTGACCGGAGAAGAACATCCCCCCGGTCAGCGCCACCATGGCGATCAGGATCAGCGCGAGGGCCCTGCCCGGCTTGCCCTGGCCGCTCGGCCTCCGGCCCTTCTTCGGTGCTGCCACCTTGTCGTTTCTCCCTGTCCAACCGCCCGGAACCCGAACACACGCCGTGGGCGGCCATGAAGTGGTGGGGGGTGAAACCGGACGAAGCCGGCACGCCCGAAGGACCGCGGGGCGTTCGGGGCGCTCCGCGGTCCTCGGCCGTGACTACTTCGCGTCGGCCTCGCCGTCGGTCTTCTTCGGCGCGTCCTCGTCCTTCTTCGGCGCGTCCTCGTCCGTGTCGGCGGCCTTGTCGGCGTCGGCCTGGGCAGCCTTGCCGGCGTCGGCCTCGGCGGTCTTGTCGGCGTCGGTGTCCTTCTTGGCGAAGTCCACGGGCGAGTCGCCGGCGGCGGCGGGCGCGGCGTCCTCAGCGTTCTCGGTCAGGGAGGAGGCGTCGTCCGGCACGACGGGGGTGTCCGACTTCAGGTCCTGTTCGGCGCCGTGGACGATGCGGTTGTACTCCTCGTCGTCGAGGACGGCGCCGATCGCGTTCTTGGCGTAGATCGCGTGGACTCCGGGCGCCACCTCCAGGGTGGCGGTGTCGTCGGTGACCTCCTTGACGACGGCGTACATGCCACCGATCGTGCGGACGCCGGTGCCGGGCTGCATCTCATTGCGCATCGTCGCCGCCGCCTGCTGCTTCTTCTTGGCGGAGCGCGTCATCAGGAACATGGCCCCGATGAGCACGATGAACGGGAGGAAGGTCACGATATCCACGGGACGTAATTTTCCTTCGCGCGACCGCGCGTTGAGCGGCCTGTCTATTGGGGGTGGGCACGCCGCCCGGGAGGGGCGGCATCGGCGGAGTCTAAGCGAGCCCGCGCCTAAGGAACAACGCTCAGCATGGCACTGGGGTTCCTGGCCCCGCGACCATCCGCGCCGTCAGGTGCTGAACAGGTCCCCTTGCCCCGTTCCTCCCGTTCCGCCGCCCTGTGGGGGCGTGAGTCCGAGGTGGGCCCAGGCCGCGGGGGTGGCGACGCGGCCCCTGGGCGTACGGGCGAGAAGTCCCTCTCTTACGAGGAAGGGCTCGGCGACCTCTTCCACGGTCTCACGCTCCTCCCCCACCGCGACAGACAGGGTGGAGAGGCCGACGGGGCCGCCGCCGAACAGCTTGAGCAGGGCTTCGAGGACCGCGCGGTCCAGGCGGTCGAGTCCACGGCCGTCCACCTCGTACACCTTCAGGGCGGCGGCGGCGATCTCGCGGGTGACGGTGCCGTCCGCCTTGACCTGGGCGTAGTCCCGTACGCGGCGCAGCAGGCGGTTGGCGATGCGGGGCGTGCCACGGGAGCGGCCCGCGATCTCGCCCGCGCCGTCGGCCTCGATCGTGACGTCGAGGAGTTCGGCGGAGCGGCTGATGACGCGCTCCAGCTCGGCGGGGCCGTAGAACTCCATGTGCGCGGTGAAGCCGAAGCGGTCGCGCAGGGGCGGGGGCAGCAGTCCCGCGCGGGTGGTGGCGCCGACGAGGGTGAAGGGCGGGAGTTCGAGGGGGATGGCGGTGGCGCCGGGGCCCTTGCCGACGATGACGTCGACGCGGAAGTCCTCCATTGCCATGTAGAGCATCTCTTCGGCGGGCCGTGACATGCGGTGGATCTCGTCGAGGAAGAGGACCTCGCCCTCCTGCAGCGAGGAGAGGATCGCGGCGAGGTCGCCCGCGTGCTGGATCGCGGGGCCGCTGGTGATGCGGATCGGGGCGTCCATCTCGGCCGCGATGATCATGGAGAGCGTGGTCTTGCCGAGGCCGGGGGCACCGGAGAGCAGGACGTGGTCGGCCGTGGCGCCGCGCTGGCGGGCGGCCCTGAGGACGAGGTCGAGCTGCTCGCGGACCCGCTCCTGGCCGACGAACTCGGACAGGGACTTGGGGCGCAGGGCCGCCTCGACGGCCTGGTCCTCGCCGTCCGCGGCGGCCCCGACGAGGCGGCCGTCGGTGTCGGCGGCGGTGTCGGTCGGTGTGGAGTCCCAGTTCACGGTGGCGGCCTCGGGGTTGTGGGTGCGGTCGTGTGCGGTACGGGGGCGGGGCGGTGCCCGCTTCCGGTGGCGCCTGCTTTCCGGTGCTTTCCGGTGCTTTCCGGCGGCGCTCGCTTTCCGGCGGCGCCGGTCAGCGGGCCTCGGTCAGCGGGCGCGGTTGAGGGTCTGCAGGGCGGCCTTCAGGAGCTGGGCCACCTGTGGGGTGCCCTCGGCGGCCTCGGCCTGCGGGGCGACGGCGGCGACCGCTTCGTCGGCCTCGCGCGTTGCGTACCCGAGGCCGATCAGGGCGGCGTGCAGCTGGTCGCGCCAGCCGGCGGTGACGGCGGTGCCGATGGCGGGGCCGCCGGTGCCGAGGGGTTCGCCGAGTCTGTCCTTCAGTTCGAGGAGGAGCTTCTGGGCGCCCTTCTTGCCGATGCCGGGGACGGCGGTGAGCGCCTTCTCGTCCCCGGTGGAGACGGCCGTGCGCAGCGCGTCCGGGCTGTGTACGGCGAGCATGGCCTGGGCCAGGCGCGGGCCGACCCCGCTGGCGGTCTGCAGCAGCTCGAAGGTCTGGCGCTCGTCGTCGTCGGCGAAGCCGTAGAGGGTCAGCGAGTCCTCGCGCACGACCAACGACGTGGCCAGCTTGGCCTGTTGGCCCACGCGCAGGCCGGACAGGGTGGTGGGGGTGCACTGGACGGCCATGCCGATGCCGCCGACCTCGACCACCGCCGAGTCGGGGGCGAGTCCGGCCACGGGTCCGCTGACGAAGGCGATCATGGCGTTCGGCCTTTCGATGCGTGCTTTGATGCGTGCAGGGCGGCCTGTTGCTGCACTGCCTGCTGGAGTCGGTTCTTGGCGGGGGCGCGCCAGATGTGGCAGATCGCGAGGGCCAGGGCGTCCGCGGCGTCGGCCGGCTTGGGCGGGGCGGCGAGCCGCAGCAGTCTGGTGACCATGGCGCCGACCTGGGCCTTGTCCGCGCGTCCGCTGCCGGTGACGGCGGCCTTGACCTCGCTGGGCGTGTGCAGGGCGACCGGGATGCCGCGGCGCGAGGCGCAGAGCATGGCTACGGCACTGGCCTGGGCGGTGCCCATGACCGTACGGACGTTGTGCTGGCTGAACACCCGCTCCACGGCGACGCATTCGGGCCGGTGCTCGTCGAGCCACTGCTCGATGCCCTGCTCGATGGCGACGAGCCGCTGCCCCAACTCGGCGTCGGTGGGCGTGCGGACGACGCCGACGCCGCGCATCGTGAGGGGGCGGCCCGCGACGCCCTCGACGACGCCCACACCGCAGCGGGTCAGCCCTGGGTCCACACCGAGCACACGCACGCCACCCCTCCTTCGCTCATCTGTTTGTGCAGGCTATCGGCTGCCACTGACAACGGGTGCAAAGGGAAGGGCCGACGGGCGTGTGTCCCGTCGGCCCTTGCCGTGCAGCGGAGTTCGCCGTGCGGCGCGCAGTGCACGGTCAGGCGTCGACCTTCTCCATGATCTCGTCGGGGACGTCGAAGTTGGCGAAGACGTTCTGGACGTCGTCGCTGTCCTCAAGGGCGTCGATGAGCTTGAACATCTTCCGCGCGCCCTCCTCGTCCAGCTCGATCTGCATGGTGGGCAGGAAGCTGGCCTCGGCCGAGTCGTAGTCGATGCCCGCGTCGACCAGGGCGGTGCGGACCGCGACCAGGTCGGTGGCCTCGCTGACGACCTCGAACTTCTCGCCGAGGTCGTTGACCTCGTCGGCGCCCGCTTCCAGGACGGCACCGAGGACGTCGTCCTCGTCGAGCTCGCCCTTGTTGACGATCACGACGCCCTTGCGGTTGAAGAGGTACGCGACCGAGCCCGGGTCCCCCATCGAGCCGCCGTTGCGGGTCATCGCGACGCGGACGTCGGACGCCGCGCGGTTGCGGTTGTCGGTGAGGCACTCGATGTAGACGGCCACGCCGTTGGGGCCGTAGCCCTCGTACATGATCGTCTCGTAGTCGGCGCCGCCGGCCTCAAGGCCGCCGCCGCGCTTGACCGCGGAGTCGATGTTCTTGTTCGGGACCGACTGCTTCTTGGCCTTCTGGATGGCGTCGTAGAGGGTCGGGTTGCCCTCGATGTCGACGCCGCCCATTCGCGCGGCGACCTCGATGTTCTTGATCAGCTTCGCGAAGAGCTTGCCGCGCTTGGCATCGATCACGGCCTTCTTGTGCTTCGTCGTGGCCCATTTAGAGTGGCCGGACATCTGCCTGTCTCCTTCGCGTAACCAATCTCTGTACGAACGACAGAGATCCTACCGGGACCCTGCCGGGTGCTTCTCCCGCACCATCTCCACGAACAGCTCGTGAACGCGGTGGTCACCGGTGAGCTCCGGGTGGAACGACGTGGCGAGGGCGCCGCCCTGGCGTACGGCGACGATGTGGCCGTCGTGCTCGGCGAGCACCTCGGCGGCGGCGCCGACCGACTCGACCCAGGGGGCGCGGATGAAGACGCCCTCCACGCCGCCGATCCCGGACACCTCGACGGTCGCCTCGAAGGACTCGTTCTGTCGCCCGAAGGCGTTACGGCGCACGATCATGTCGATGCCGCCGAACGTCTCCTGGCCGGAGCGCGGGTCGAGGATCTTGTCGGCGAGCATGATCAGACCGGCGCAGCTGCCGTAGACCGGCATGCCGTTCCTGATCCGCTCGCGCAGTGGCTCCGCGAGGCCGAAGAGGTCGGCCAGCTTGGAGATCGTGGTCGATTCGCCGCCGGGGATGACGAGCCCGTCGACCTCGGCCAGTTCTTCGGGGCGCCGCACCGGCCTGGCCACGGCGTCCGCCGCGGCCAGGGCGATGAGGTGCTCCCGTACGTCGCCCTGGAGGGCCAGGACGCCGATCACAGGGGTGTTCATGGGTGTTACCAGCCGCGCTTCGCGTAACGCTCGGTCTCGGGGAGCTCGTCGCAGTTGATGCCGACCATGGCCTCGCCCAGGTTGCGGGAGGCGTCGGCGATGATCTTCGGGTCGTCGTAGAAGGTGGTGGCCTTCACGATGGCGGCGGCGCGCTTGGCCGGGTCGCCGGACTTGAAGATTCCGGAGCCGACGAAGACACCCTCGGCGCCGAGCTGACGCATCAGGGCGGCGTCGGCCGGGGTGGCCACGCCACCGGCGGAGAACAGCACGACCGGCAGCTTGCCGAGCTCGGCGACCTCCTTGACCAGCTCGTACGGGGCGCGCAGCTCCTTGGCGGCGGCGTACAGCTCGTTGTTGTCGTAGCCGCGCAGGCGGGCGATCTCGTTCTTGATCTGGCGCATGTGGCGGACGGCCTCGACGACGTTGCCGGTACCGGCCTCGCCCTTCGAGCGGATCATGGCCGCGCCCTCGGCGATGCGGCGCAGGGCCTCCCCCAGGTTGGTGGCGCCACAGACGAAGGGGGTGGTGAAGGCGAACTTGTCGCTGTGGTTGACCTCGTCGGCCGGGGTCAGTACCTCGGACTCGTCGATGTAGTCCACGCCGAGGGACTGCAGGACCTGGGCCTCGACGAAGTGACCGATGCGGGACTTGGCCATGACCGGGATGGAGACGGCCTCGATGATGCCCTCGATCATGTCCGGGTCGGACATCCGGGCCACGCCGCCGTCCTTGCGGATGTCGGCCGGCACCCGCTCCAGGGCCATGACGGCGACGGCGCCCGCGTCCTCGGCGATCTTCGCCTGCTCCGGGGTGACCACGTCCATGATCACGCCGCCCTTGAGCTGCTCGGCCATGCCGCGCTTGACGCGCGCGGTGCCGGTCGCGGGGGTTTCGGTGGCCTGGGTGCTGGTGGTGGGCGTGCTGGACACGGATGACCTCACTGGCGGGAAGGGGAATCTTGCTGCTCAGCAGCCAACCGTCCGCTTCAGGCCACAACAAGGGCCAATGGTGAGGCGGTGGCTCATTTTTCCCGCAGCCCGACAAAGGGCCAGGGTTCGCCGCACGGGCGTCCTACGAGGCGGCCCGGTCCGCGAGCGCCGTCGGCGGTTCGTCGTCCATCTCGAAGGCCATCGGGAACGGCGCGTGCCCGGCGAGCCGGAACCACCTCACCTTGCGGTGTCTGCGCAGGGCGCGGGCCGCGCGTACGGCGTCGTTGTGGAAGCGGCGGGCCATGGGGACCCTGCGGACGGCCTGGCCGAGTTCGTTCGCCGCGTCCTCGCCGCCCGGGGCCTCGCGTACGACGTCCATCTGGCCGGGTTCCGCGAAGATCGCCCGCAGGGCCTGGGAGAGCTCGCTCTCGGCGACCTCGCGGTGTTCCTCCTCGGCCTGCCGGGCCGCGTGCGCCGCTTCGTAGAGCACGATCGACGCGGCCGGGTCGAGCACGCCCGACGTGGCGAGTTCCTGCGCGACCGAGGCGCGGCGCAGCAACTGCGCGTCGAGGGCGGCGCGGGCTGCGTCGATGCGCGCGTGCAGCCGGTCGAGGCGGCCCGCCGTCCAGCTCAAGTAGAGGCCGATCGCGAAGAGCGCTACCGCGATCCAGATCAAGGTGGAGGTCACGGGCGGAAGGCTACCCGTGGGCGGGCCGGGCCCCGCAGCCGCGACGGCGGTCAGCACTGCCACAGGAACGCCGCCTTCCTGCACGCGCGCAGGCGAAGACGTGGCCGTGGCCACCGCCACCGAAGTCGGCGGCGGTGCGGTGGTCCTGACTCTCTTTCGAGCGAGGCGGTGAGCATCAGGGCACGGCGGCACGGCGGCACGCTGCGCAGTCGGGCGTCTCGGTGCCCTGGAGCCACTCCGGTGCGCGGCACCGCGGAGTCGGAGGCGGTCCGGCCGCCATGGATCAGCTGCATGCCTGAAGGCTAGGACGGGCCACTGACAACGCCGGTCCGGCAGCCGCCCGGCGCCCAAGTGCGGGCCCGGGCAGGCCCCCGGAAGGCGCCCGGCCTCAGTCCCGCGCCAGCCCGAACCGCGCCCGCAGCCCGGTGCGTTCGTCGGTGTCGACCGATGCCGCGCCGTCCGTCACCGTCTCGTACACCGCGAGGATGTCCGCCCCGACCGTGGACCAGTCGAAGCGGCGGACGTGGGCGCTGCCGCGCCGGCGCAGTCCGTCCCGGCGCGCGGGGTCGCCGAGGAGGCGCACGGCGGCGTCCGCGAGCGCGTCGGCGTCCTCGTTGGCGAACAGCTCGCCCGCCGCGCCCTGGTCGAGGACCTGGGCGAACGCGTCGAGGTCGGAGGCGAGCACGGGCGCGGCCGCGGAGAGGGCCTCGACGAGGATGATCCCGAAGCTCTCGCCGCCGGTGTTGGGCGCCACGTACACGTCGACGCTGCGCAGCAGGCGGGCCTTGTCCTCGTCGCTGACCATGCCGAGGAACTCCACGCGCGAGCGCATGTCGAGCGGCAGCGTCGCGACGGCCTCCTCCTCGTCACCGCGCCCGGCGACGAGCAGGCGGGTCTGCGGGCGCTCCTCCAGGATCCTGGGCAGCGCCTTCATCAGCACCGGAAGCCCCTTGCGCGGCTCGTCGATGCGCCCGATGAACCCGATGGTCCCGCCCTGCCACTCGGGCTTCGGCTCGGCCTTCGCGAAGAAGTCGACGTCGACGCCGTTGGGGATCACGACCGCGTCGCCGCCCAGGTGCTCGACCAGGGTCCGGCGCGCGTACTCGCTGACCGCGATGCGCGCGCTGATCTTCTCCAGGGCGGGCTGCAGGATCGGGTACGCGGCGATCATCGCGCGTGAGCGGGGGTTCGACGTGTGGAACGTCGCGACGATCGGCCCCTGCGCGGCCCAGCAGGTGAGCAGGCCGAGCGAGGGGGAGGCCGGTTCGTGGATGTGGATGACGTCGAAGGTGCCGTCGTGCAGCCAGCGCCGCACACGCGCGGCGGACAGAAAGCCGAAGTTGAGGCGCGCCACGGAGCCGTTGTACGGAACCGGAACGGCGCGCCCCGCGGAGACCACGTACGGCGGAAGCGGAGTGTCGTCGTCGGCGGGTGCGAGGACGGATACCTCGTGGCCCCAGCGGATGAGGTGCTCGGCGAGGTCGCGGATGTGGAACTGGACGCCGCCCGGCACGTCCCAGGAGTACGGGCAGACGATGCCGATCCTCACTCGGTCACCTCGGACGCAGCCCCGTCGGGCGCCTTGGCGGGGTCCAGGTCGGCGAGCCACAGTCGTTGCAGCATGTGCCAGTCCTCCGGGTGGTCGGCGATACCGGTGGCGAAGGCGTCGGCCAGCGCCTGTGTCATGACAGACGTCTTCTCGTCCCGTGTGCCTGTCTCCGGTACTTCGATGGGCGGATGGACCCGGCCCTTCATGACGGCGCTCTCGTCGTACCAGAGGGTGACGGGGAGCAGCAGTGCGCCGGTCTGCTGGGCGAGCATCGCGGGGCCGGCCGGCATGCGCGTGGTCTCACCGAAGAACTTCACCTCGACGCCGGACGCGGACAGGTCCCGGTCGGCGACCAGACAGACCAGGCCTCCCGCGCGGAGCCTGCGCGCGAGTGTGCCGAAGGCCGAGCCGCCGGTGTGCGGCAGGACCTCCATGCCGAGGCTGCCGCGGTAGGCCACGAAGCGGTCGTACAGCGTCTCGGGCTTGAGCCGTTCCTGGACGGTGGTGAACGGCGTCTCCAGCTTGGTGGTGACCCAGGCGCCCGCGAGGTCCCAGTTGGCGAGGTGCGGAAGGGCGAGGATCACGCCCTTGTCGGAGGCGAGGCCGTCCGTCAGGTAGTGCACGTCCTTGGGCGCGAAACCGTTCGCCATACGGTCCTTGCTCCAGGCCGGCAGCCGGAAGGACTCCATCCAGTAGCGCATGTACGAGCGCATGCCCGCCTTGGAGAGGGCGGCGAGGCGCTCGGGGCTCGCATCCGGCACCACGCGCGCGTAGTTGGCCTCCAGCCGCTGGACACCCTTGCCGCGGCGCTTCCACGCGAGGTCGGCGATGCCGCGCCCGAGGCGGACGGCGACGGGCTCGGGGAGCTTCTTCACCGCGGACCAGCCGAGCCCGTACAGGGCGTCGGTGAGTTTCTCCTGTGCCTTGCTCATGACGTGGCCTCGCTCCCCCGCGCCTCGCTGCCGCTCGGCTCTGCTTCTTCTGTGCCGGTTTTCGTCCTGGCCGCCACTTCTTCTGTGCCGGTTTTCGTCCTGGCCGCCACTTCTTCTGTGCCGGTTTTCGTCCCGGCCGCCACTTCTTCTGTGCCGGTTTTCGTCCCGGCCGTCACTTCTTCTGTGCCGGTCTTCGTCCCCGCCGCCACGTCCTCTGTGCCGGTTTTGGTCTCCGTCGCCGTGGCCGCGTCCGCTTCCGCGGATTCCCGTCGTACGGTCACCACCCGCTGGCCGAGGGTCACGGCGCTGCCGACGGCGACGATCCACAGGGCGATCGGCAGCAGGACGTCGATACCGGGCACCCCGAAGGCGTGCAGTCCGGCGAGACCGGCCGCGACCAGCGAGATGACGAGCCGCTCGGCCCGCTCGATCAGACCGTTCACCGCGACAGGCAGCCCGATCGACTCCCCGCGCGCCTTCGTGTACGAGACCACCTGGCCGCTGGCCAGGCAGAAGATGGACACCGCGCACATCATGTCGCTGTCGCCACGGCCCGCGTACCAGAGCGCGAAGCCGCCGAAGATCGCGCCGTCCGCGACCCGGTCGAGCGTGGAGTCCAGGAAGGCACCCCAGCGGCTGGAGATGCCCGCCTGCCGGGCCATGTTTCCGTCGACCAGGTCCGAGAACACGAACAGCGTGATGACGATCGTGCCCCAGAAGAACTCGCCCCGGGGGAAGAAGACCAGCGCACCCGCCACGACACCCGCGGTGCCGATCAGCGTGACCGCGTCCGGGCTGACTCCCCGGCGGAGCAGAAACGCGGCGAACGGTGTGAGGACACGCGTGAAGAACGCACGCGCGTACTTGTTCAGCATGGCCTTGAAGCCTTCCCAACGGGAGTGGCGGGCCGCGCGGCCCCTGCGGCCACCGGCGGCCCCATCGTAGCCACGGACCCTGTCGGTCCACCTCGTGAGCCCCTTCGGTCCCCGTACGCGTCCCCGTGCACGTCCCCGTACGCGTCCCCGTGCGCGTCCCCGTACGCGTCCCCGTACGCGTCCCCGTACGCGTCTCCAGGTGCGTCTCCGGGCACGCGCGATCGCGTACGACGTATGGACGCGCCGTGAAGCGAGTGGAAAGCTCGAAGGCACCGCGGGCGTCATCGGAGCCGCCGGCACACGCGGTCCCACGCGCGTCCGCGCCCTCTCCCCTCACCGTGCGAGAAATCGGGAGCCTTCGGGAGGCACAGCATGGGCGACAAGGCAAGTGCACATACCGGGGCCGCCGGCAGGGCGCCCACGGCCGACCACCCCCGTTCCGTACGGAACGTGGTGCTGGTCGGCCACAGCGGTTCCGGCAAGACGACTCTGGTGGAGGCCCTCGCGCTGACCGCGGGGGTGATGAACCGGGCGGGCCGCGTGGAGGACGGCGGCACCGTCTCCGACTACGACGAGATCGAGCACCGACAGCAGCGCTCGATCCAGCTGTCCCTGGTCCCGGTGGAGTGGGGCGGCGTCAAGATCAATCTGCTCGACACCCCCGGATACGCCGATTTCGTCGGCGAGTTGAGGGCCGGTCTGCGCGCCGCGGACGCGGCCCTCTTCGTCGTCTCGGCCGCCGAGGGCACGGAGGGCGTCACCGGCGCCACCCGCATGGTGTGGGACGAGTGCGCGGCAGTGGGCATGCCACGGGCAATCGTCGTCACGCACCTGGAGGCGGCACGCGCCGACTTCGACGCGATGACCGGCAGCTGCGCGGCGACCTTCGGCGGGGACGACCCGGACGCCGTGATCCCGCTGTATCTGCCGCAGTACGGGGAGGAGGGCCCGGACGGGCACGCTCCGGTGACCGGTCTGGTCGGACTGCTGTCGCAGCGGGTCTTCGACTACGCGTCGGGCGAGCGCAAGGAGCTGGATCCGGACGGCGAACAGGAGGCGCGGATCGCTCAGGCCCGTAGCAGGCTCATCGAGGGGATCATCGCGGAGAGCGAGGACGAGACCCTCATGGACCGCTACCTGGGCGGCGAGACCATCGACTACAAGACGCTGGTGGAGGATCTGGAGCGCGCGGTGGCGCGCGGCGTCTTCCACCCGGTGCTCGCCGCGGCGCCGGCCGCCGACGGCGCGCGGCAGGGCCTCGGCACGGTCGAGCTCCTGGAGCTGATCACGGGCGGTTTCCCGACGCCCCTGGAGCGGGACACACCGGCCGTCACGACTCCGGACGGCACCGCGCGTGCGGCGCTTTCCTGCGACCCGCAGGGCCCGCTCGCCGCCGAGGTCGTGAAGACGTCGTCCGACCCCTATGTGGGACGGATCTCGCTGGTACGGGTCTTCTCCGGCACGCTGCGCGCGGACGACACGGTGCATGTCTCGGGGCACGGTCTGGCCGACCGCGGCCACGAGGACCACGACGTCGACGAGCGCGTCGGCGCCCTCTCCTCGCCGTTCGGCAAACAGCAGCGCACCCTGTCGCAGTGCATCGCGGGCGACCTCGCCTGCGTGGCGAAACTGAACCGCGCGGAGACCGGGGACACCTTGTCCGCCAAGGACGACCCGCTCCTCATGGAGCCGTGGAGCATGCCGGACCCGCTGCTTCCGCTGGCGATCAGGGCGCACAGCAAACCCGACGAGGACAAGCTGTCGCAGGGCCTGGCCCGCCTGGTCGCCGAGGATCCGACGATGCGCCTGGAGCAGAACCAGGACACCCACCAGGTGGTCCTGTGGTGCCTGGGCGAGGCGCACCAGGACGTGGCCCTCGAACGGCTCCGCAGCCGCTACGGCGTCCAGGTCGACGTCGTGCCGCACCGCGTCGCCCTGCGCGAGACGTTCGGCGCGAAGGCCGCGGGCCGCGGCCGCCACGTCAAACAGTCCGGCGGGCACGGGCAGTTCGCGATCTGCGAGATCGAGGTGGAGCCGTTGCCCGGCGGCAGCGGCGTGGAGTTCGTCGACAAGGTCGTCGGCGGCGCCGTGCCGCGGCAGTTCATCGCGTCCGTGGAGAAGGGCGTGCGGGCGCAGGCGGCGCGCGGGATCGGCCCAAGCCCGCTGGTCGACGTGCGCGTCACACTCCTGGACGGCAAGGCACACTCCGTCGACTCGTCCGACGCCGCGTTCCAGACGGCCGGCGCGCTCGCCCTGCGCGAGGCCGCGGCGGACGCGCCGATCCATGTCCTCGAACCCGTCGCTGAGGTGAGCGTGCTCGTCGGCGACGCGTACGTCGGCTCCGTGATGAGCGATCTGTCGGGGCGGCGGGGCCGGGTCGTCGGCACCGAGCAGTCGCCCGGCGGCCGCACACTCGTACGGGCCGAGGTGCCGGAGATCGAGATCGGCCGGTACGCGGTTGATCTGCGCTCGCTGGCTCATGGAACGGGCCGTTTCAGCCGTAGTTACGTCCGGCACGAACCGATGCCCGCCCCGCTGGCGGCGAAGCTGCGTGAGGCGGCCGACCAGGACGCCTGACCGCCCCGACCCGGTCCGTCGCCGCGATCCGGCAGGGCACGGCGGCGGACGGCCGGCGCGCCGCGGCCGGGCGCCGGTGGGCCTGCCGCCCGTCCCCACCCGTGCCGGGACGGGCGGCATTCGGCCGCCCGATGACGGATGTCAGTGCGCCCCGATACATTGAAGATCTGCTGGGCAGTGCGGTCAACGGCCGTACGGGGTAGGGAAGTCGGGAAGGGCCGCAGAGCAGCTGCGGTGCGGCGAGGGGGCTTGTAGTGGCGGACGACATCGGTTCGGCCTTCGATTTCACGCCGGGGGCGCAGGTGCCGCTCTCGGGTGCCGCGGGCGAGACGGCGGCGACGCACGCCCTGGCGTCGGCGGCGTACCGCGACAGCGATGTCGACGAGATACTCAAAGCGAACAACGAATGGCACAAGTCCGAGGTGAAGAAGGGCAAGTTGTCGCTCTTCAAGCCTGACCTCGGTGAGGCCTTCGCACGCGCGGTGCAGGTGCGGATGCTCGGCGGCGCCCGCAAGCCGCTGATCCAGTCCTTCGGCATCGAGCCGCAGTCCGTGGTCGAGCACTGTCTGGCGGCCACCCGCATCCGCAAGGAGCGGGACACCCGGCTCACCGCGGTGACCGTGCTGTTCGGGGTCCTGTTCCTGCCCGGCATGCTGCTGTGGCTGCTGGTCTTCCAGCTCAAGAAGAGCCTGGGCGAAGGCAAGGACAAGAAGAAGACCGCGTTCGGTACGGCCCTCCTGGTCGCCGCCTGCGCGGTGGCCGTGATCTTCCTGGTCAAGCTGCCGTTCACGGGCTTCCTCAGCCTCTATCTGCGGGCGATGGTGATCGCCCCGGTGATCGGCTGGCTGCTCGCCAAGCAGATCTGCGAGCGTACGGCCAAGGACCTGCGCGGCCGCTGGGAGAGTCTGCTCTCCGGTGGCGGCATCGGCGCCAAGATCCCCGAGGCGGTGCCGGGTTCGCCCGGCGAGACGGCGGCGGAGCGGCTGCGCCAGGGCCTGGCCCGGCTCACCGCCGAGCAGCAGTCCAACTCCGTGTTCTACGCCGGGCCCAAGGGCATCCTCGGCATGGGAACCCGTTGGGGCAGCTGGCAGTTGGCGGAGGAACTGGTCCCGCGCGCGGGGTCCTCGGAGATCCACCCGTTCCGCAGCTGGGACGTGGTGCGGGCGATCCACGACCAGCTGCGCATGCTGGAGCGCGGCCCGCTGCACACCGGCGGTTTCCCGACCCCGTCGATACGCCACTGGATCGTCTCCCCGGTCGCCGAGGGCGCCACGGAGGTGGCGCGCCCCTCCGGCACGGACGTGGAGGCCTTCCAGGTCAAGCCGCACGAGATACAGCGGATCTGCAACGAGCAGCAGTTCGGCAGCGGCGACCGGCACTATCTCGGTGTCCAGTTCCGGCTCTGGGACGGCCAGTTGGTGATCACGATGCTGATCACGGTCACCGTGCTGCACGAGACGCTGCGCATCGAGGTCACGGGTCACGCGCTCGGCCCGGTGCACTCCCTGTTCACGACGAAGCCGAAGGCGAAGACCAAGGAGGTCTCCAAGACCGTCAAGTTCTGGGAGACGCGGGAGGTGAAGCTGCCGCTGATAGAGGCCGATGACGTGGTGCGGCTCGCGGCCCGCGCGCCGTTCACCTGGTTCCCGCCGATCCTGGACTTCCTCGGCGGCAAGCTGGCCCTGCCGGAGCCGTTCGGCCTGCGGCACGCCTGGGCCGACAAGCCGTGGCGGCACCGCTTCATGGCGGACGACGCCCTGCGCGCGGCCACGCCGGTGCTGCGGGTGGTGCACGCCTCGGCGATGCGGGTCCTGGAGGAGAACGGCGTGGACACGGAGCGCTTCGGCACCCGCTCGCTGTTCCTCAGCAACCTGGTCCAGGACGCGGCCCCGACGAAGGCGGACGTCTACGACGCGTAGGGCCCGTAGCACGAGCCCACCCGTCAGGTACGAAGTGGGGGCTCGCGCCACCCGGAAACAGCCACCGGAACAAGCCACCGGAACAAGCCGGAAAAGCCGCCGGAAAAAGCCCCGGAAATGCATCGTGGTGCTCACGTAGGCGAGGACGTGAGCACCACGGAGGCAGGCAGCAGCCGGAGGGTCAGACGCGAGGCCAGGCGTCGGCGAGCATCTTGCGGGTGTCGCCCAGGAGTTGGGGCAGCACCTTGGTGTGGCCGACGACCGGCATGAAGTTCGTGTCGCCGCCCCAGCGGGGCACGATGTGCTGGTGCAGATGCGCGGCGATCCCGGCGCCGGCGACGGTGCCCTGGTTCATGCCGATGTTGAAGCCGTGCGCGCCGGAGGCGGTGCGCAGCGCGACCATCGCCTGCTTGGTGAACTCACCCAGCTCGACGGTCTCGGCGGAGGACAGCTCGGTGTAGTCCGCGACGTGCCGGTAGGGCACGACCATCAGGTGTCCGCCGTTGTACGGGTACAGGTTGAGCACCGCGAACACGTGGTTACCGCGTGCGACGATCAGGCCGTCCTCGTCGGACATCTCGGGGATCGAGCAGAACGGACAGCCGTCCCCGGCCCCCGGGCCGGTCGGCTTGTTCTCGCCCTGGATGTACGCCATCCGGTGGGGCGTCCACAGGCGCTGGAACGCGTCCTGCGTCCCCACTCCGTTCTGCTGCTCCGGGTCACTCGTCATGGTGTGCAGCATATGGCGTGGCCAGGGCCCGATGCGTCGCCGGGTTCGGGGAGCGGCAAAGCCCGAGGCCCCGGAGCGCTGCTGCCGCGCTCCAGGGCCTCGTACACAGGTCGCCTGGGACAGGCCGCCCGGCACAGGCCGCCCGGCACAGGCCGCCCGGCACAGGTCACCTGCGGGGCGTCAGACCTGCGCCCGCTCCTCGACGACCTTCGCGATCTTCGCGATGGCCTCGGCGACGGGGATGCCGTTCTCCTGCGAGCCGTCGCGGTAGCGGAAGGAGACGGCGCCGGCGGCCATGTCCTCGTCGCCCGCGATGACCATGAACGGCACCTTGGACTTCTGGGCGTTGCGGATCTTCTTCTGCATCCGGTCCGAGGACGAGTCCACCTCGACCCGAAGCCCCTGCTTCTTCGCCTGGGCGGCGAACTCCTGCAGGTACTCGACGTGCGCGTCCCCGATCGGGATGCCCGTCGCCTGGACCGGCGCGAGCCACGCCGGGAAGGCGCCCGCGTAGTGCTCAAGGAGCACGGCGAAGAAGCGCTCGATGGAGCCGAAGAGCGCGCGGTGGATCATGACCGGGCGCTGCTTGGTGCCGTCCGGGCCGGTGTACTCCAGGTTGAAGCGCTCCGGCAGGTTGAAGTCGAGCTGCACGGTCGACATCTGCCAGGTCCGGCCGATCGCGTCCTTGGCCTGGACGGAGATCTTCGGGCCGTAGAACGCGGCGCCGCCCGGGTCCGGGACCAACGGCAGGCCCTGCTTCTCGGCGACCTGGGCAAGGACCTCGGTGGCCTCGTCCCAGGCCTCGTCCGAGCCGACGTACTTCTCCGGGTCCTTGGTGGACAGCTCCAGGTAGAAGTCGTTCAGGCCGTAGTCGCGGAGCAGGCCGAGGACGAAAGTGAGCGTCTTGTCGAGCTCGTCCGCCATCTGCTCGCGGGTGCAGTAGATGTGCGCGTCGTCCTGCGTGAAGCCGCGGGCGCGGGTCAGGCCGTGCACGACACCGGACTTCTCGTACCGGTAGACCGTCCCGAACTCGAAGAGGCGCAGCGGCAGTTCACGGTACGAACGCCCGCGCGCGTCGAAGATCAGGTTGTGCATCGGGCAGTTCATGGGCTTGAGGTAGTAGTCCACGCCCTCGTCGAGCTGCATGGGCGGGTACATGCCGTCGGCGTACCAGTCCAGGTGGCCCGAGGTCTCGAAGAGCTTCCCCTTGGTGGCGTGCGGGGTGTAGACGAACTCGTACCCCTCCTCCTCGTGCCGGCGGCGCGAGTAGTCCTCCATCACGCGGCGGACGATGCCGCCCTTGGGGTGGAAGACCGCGAGGCCGGAGCCGATCTGCTCGGGGATCGAGAACAGGTCCAGCTCGTTGCCGAGGCGGCGGTGGTCGCGCTTCTCGGCCTCGGCGAGGAACTCCAGGTGCGCCTTCAGCTCGTCCTTGGACGGCCAGGCGGTGCCGTAGATGCGCTGCAGCATCGGGTTCTTCTCGCTGCCGCGCCAGTACGCAGCGGCGTTCCGCATCAGCTTGAACGCGGGGATGTTGCGGGTGGTCGGCAGGTGCGGGCCGCGGCAGAGGTCCTTCCAGCACAGCTCGCCGGACTTCGGGTCGAGGTTGTCGTAGATGGTCAGCTCGCCGCCGCCCACCTCGACGTCCGCGCCGTCGTCGTGCGAGGCGGAGCCCTTGATGCCGATGAGTTCCAGCTTGTACGGCTCGCCGGCGAGCTCCTCGCGGGCGTCGTCGTCGGAGACGACGCGGCGGGAGAACCGCTGGCCGCGCTTCTGGATCTCCTGCATCTTCTTCTCGATGCGCTTGAGGTCCTCGGGCGTGAAGGGCTCGGCGACGTCGAAGTCGTAGTAGAAGCCGTCCTTGACCGGCGGGCCGATGCCCAGCTTGGCCTCGGGGAAGAGCTCCTGCACGGCCTGCGCCATCACGTGCGCGGTGGAGTGCCGCAGGATGCCCAGGCCGTCCTCGGAGGAGATCTCGACGGGCTCGACCTCCTCGCCGTCCTGCACGGCGTACGCCAGGTCCTTCAGCTCGCCGCCCACGCGCGCGGCGACGACGGTGCGCTCACCGGGGAAGAGATCGGCGGCCGTAGTGCCCGTCGTCACCACGCGCTCTTCCCGCTCGGAATCGCGTTGGATGATCACACGGACGTCTGACACCGGTCTCTCCTGCCTGAAGGTGGATGCGCCGCGAACTTGTTGCGGCAGCGCAAGAGGAATCGTACCGAGCCGACGGAGCCGTTCGCGAAACGGATACGGGGTGGCCTTCCGTGACACGACCCGCGCCGTCGGCTCGGGCACCGTCAATCGCCCTTTGGGCTAGGGCCTGTCCGGCGGATCTCCGCGGGTCCACGACGCCTGGCACGCACTCTCGCCGCACGCCCGAATCACCCAAGTACGTCCAGTACGAGGGCGATCCGGGCGCACGCCGAGAGCACGCACCAGACGCCGCGGCCTATTCCGCGAAGATCCGCCGGACAGGCCCTAGTCCTCAAGCGCCGGACAGGCTGGATTTTCGCCCCCGCTCGCCTCAGTCCCCCAGCAGCGACTTCAGCATCCGGTCCCGCTCCGCCTCGTCCACCTGGACGGGCACCACCTCCGAGGTGTCGGTCAGCCTGCGGAAGCCGCCGCGGCTCTCCAGCCTGCCCCGCACCCGCACCGGCAGGCCGACCAGATGGGCGTGGCCCGCGATCCGGTACGCCTCCTCGTCGAGGGTCATCCGGACATGCGGGACGTCCGCGCCCGTGATCACCCGCAGCCGTACGGTGCCGCTCCCCCGCGGTCCGGCCCGGCGCAGCCGTACGACGGTCCCGGTGATCCGGACCGGCACGGAGGGCTCGGCCCGGCGGTAGCGGGCGGAGGCCTCACGCAGCACCGGCAGGTCGCCGGGCGAGAACTCGACGGGCTCGGGCCGGGCCGCGCACCCCTCGGGCACCCCGGCGGCGGGCGCCCACGCGAGGTCGACGCAGGCCCCTTCCGTACCGCGTACGAGCGTCACCAGGGCCTCGGTCAGCTCGTGGCTGACGCCTGCCTCGACGGCGGTGTCGAAGGCCTCCATGCCGCCCGTGGCGCGGCGGTAGTCGACGGCCTCGCGGGCCGCCGACAGCGCGTGGTGCAGCCGCACCGCCAGGGCCCGGCCGGTTGCGGCGGGCACGAACGCGGTGAGACGCCGGCCGCCGTGCGCGGGCCCCACCAGGACGCTCGTGAGCGAGGCGGCGGCGGCCCTGCGGTGCCGTGCCCCGTAGTACCCGGCCCGGTCGCGCACGGCGAGGGCGCCGGCGAGCAGCACCTGCCGTACGGAGTTCCGCAGCTGCTCCTCCACACCCCAGGCGGCGGTGCCGGCCGGACCCGGCGGTACGTCCCGGGTCCAGGTCAGCTCGTCGCTGGGCACCGCGAGGCCGACGAGCACCGCGCGTGCGGACGGGGCGGCGCTGCGGGCGAGGGCGAGCAGGGCCTCGCCCAGCAGGTCGTCGCTGTCGGGGAAGGCCCGGCTCTCGGGGACCAGGAGGCTGGTGCCACAGGTGCCGTCGGGCGGGGTCCAGCGGGCGTACCGGCCGGTCGCTCCGCCGCGCCGCCGCCAGCCGTGCCGGTCGAGGAGGGCGCCGAGGACGCCGGGGTCCACGCGCGCGGCGTCCGGGTCCGGCATGGCGCCGCGTACCAAGCGTGGGGGTTCGTCGATCGGGCGGTGCATCAGGGTCTCCCTCCCGTCCCGACGCGCGTCATGATCTCGCAGAGGGCCCGGTCGTCGAAGATCCGCGAGGTCGGGATCCGCACCGTGGTCCGGTGCCGCCCCCGCACGGGGTGCCCGGCCAGGTTGGTCCAGTAGCAGCAGTGCCTGAGGTCGAGCCGGTCGTGCCCGGCGCGCAGCCAGTCGTCGCGGGAGCGCGGCACGATCATCACGACCAGGATCTTGTGCACCGAGACCGGGGTGCGGGCCAGCTTCTCCAGGTGCGGGTTGTCGAGCGTGAAGGAGAAGAACGGGCCGGAAGGGCTCGGGGCCAGCTGGTAGGTGCACTTGAGCTGCACCTTGATGGTGACTTCGTCGTCGACCGTGTGCCCGGGGGCGCTGTGGCTGACGTGCCAGTCGATGCCGTTGTCCGGAAAGGGCTGCGAGAGCGAACACCCCGCCGCTGCCGCCACGGCGTGCAGATAGCCCACCTGCAGGGTCTCCATGCAGGCGGTGGTGGCGAGCGTGCCGCGCAGCGGTGCGATCCGCTCGGGCAGCAGCCCACCCTGTTCGGGCTGCGCGAGCGCCATGGCGAACAGGCCTTCCGGTACGGGGATTTGTCGAGAGGCATCGGGGCGCGTACGCCGCGTACGCCGGAGCGGAGTGCGCGTCACACACCCCCGGACCGTCCAACTCACCGGCCCGTCACCTGTGTTGTCACCGCTGCGCGTATCGGGCAAACAGCCCGGGTATCACGAGTTCGGGCAGGCAAGGCGGGGCGCGCGAACCCGAGGCGCCACCGGTGACGAGCGGACGGCGGGCGGGCCGGGCCGGGGAACTGCCCTGCGGACCCAGGGAGTTGCATCGCCATGACGTGTTGGTACGAGGGACCACTTGCCGCATTCGACACCGAGACCACGGGCGTGGACGTGGAGAACGACCGCATCGTGTCGGCCGCGATCGTCGTCCAGGACACCCCGGGAGGCCGGGCACGGGCGACCCGCTGGCTGGTCGACCCGGGCGTTCCGATACCCGAAGAGGCCACCGGGATACACGGCCTGACGGAGGACCATCTGCACCGCAACGGCCGCTGGCCCGCGCCGGTGATGGAGGAGCTGGGCCGGGAGCTGGCCGATCTGACCGCGGCGGGGCGGCCGTTGGTGGTGATGAACGCGCCGTTCGACCTGACGCTCCTGGACCGCGAACTGCGCCGCCACCGCGCGTCGTCGCTCTCGCACTACCTGGGGAGCCGCCCGCTGTGCGTCCTCGACCCGCGGGTCCTGGACAAGCACCTGGACCGCTACCGCAAGGGCCGCCGCACCCTGACCGACCTCTGCGCCCAGTACGAGGTGGAGCTGGCGGACGCCCACGACGCGGCGGCCGACGCGCTCGCCTCCCTGGAGGTGGTACGCGCGGTGGGGCGCCGTTTCGCGGCCCGGCTCGAACGCCTTTCGGCGGCCGAGCTGCACGCCCTGCAGGCGGTGTGGCACGCGGCCCAGGCGCGCGGCCTGCAGGCGTGGTTCACGCGCAACGGCACCCCGGAGGCGGTCGATCCGGCGTGGCCGCTGCGCCCGGAACTCCCGGCCGCGGCCTGAGAGTCGTACGACAGCGAGATGGCCGACGCGCACAACGGGATGGCCGGCGCGCACAAAAAGACCGGCGTGCACAAAAAGACCGGCCCGTCAGCGACGGACCGGTCTTTCCCGGTGGGCGATACTGGGTTCGAACCAGTGACCTCTTCGGTGTGAACGAAGCGCTCTCCCACTGAGCTAATCGCCCGGGAACGCACTGAACCATACAGGTCCGGGCGCCCCTCCTCCAAACCGTATCCGGAGCCCGGCACTCCCCTCCCCGGGCGCCCGCCGTCAGGTCGTACCGAGATGCCCGATCAGTCCGCGCCGCCCCGAGCGCATCATCAACGCGTGGTTGAGCAGGAACACCGGCCGCCCCGGCACGGCGAACTTCCGCATCAGCGGCCGTCGTACGTCGACCTCCTGCTCGTACAGCACGCGCGTGCCGCCCCCGGCCGGGGTGAGCGTCCAGCGGGCCCAGCCGTCCAGGTCGCCGCTCATGCCGACCTCCAGGACTCCGGCGGCGGGGTCGTGGCGCCGCTCGTGGAGGGTGACGTTCAGGTCGTACGGCAGCGCGGAGCGGAAGCGGGCGCGGCCGCTGCGCTCGTCGACCTGGACGACCTCGCGGACCTGCCGCCACCACAGCGGGTACTCCTCGGCGTTCTCCAGCACGGCGAAGACCGCCTCGGCGCGCGCGGGCACGTTCCAGACGCTGCGGAAGCGGTAGTGGCACCAGTCCATGCCCCGAGTCTGCGGGACGGCGGGCGGGTACTCAGCCGGAACTGAGTACCCGCACCCATGTCGGCCGTCGTGACGCGGACCACACTGCAGCCATGAGCACCTTTCCGCCACCGGCCGAAGAGCTGCGCATCCTGGACCACGAGCTGGGCCAACTGGAGGCGCGCCGCACCCAGTTGCTGACCCGCCGGGCCTGGCTCGTCTCGGTCCTGGCACAGCAGCAGCCGGCCCGGCCTCCGTTGCCGGCCCGGCCTCCCGCACCGGCCGGGCCGCCCACCGCGCCCCCGCCGCCGGGAACCGCACCCCGTCCGGCGGCGGCCGCGCCGCAGGCCTGGGGGCCGCGCCCGCACGCCGAGTCGTCGCCGCCGAGCGTCCAGAACGTCCTGTTGGTACTCGGCGGCCTCCTGCTGACCGTCGCCGCGCTGGCGTTCACCCTGGTCAGCTGGGGAAGCATGGGCATCGGCGGGCGCTCGGTCGTGCTCGGCGCGGTCACCCTGGCCGCGCTCGGCGTGCCGGTCCTGCTGCAGCGCCGCGGGCTCGCCGCGACGGCCGAGGCGGTCGCTGCGCTCGGCCTGGTCCTGACGGTCCTCGACGCGTACGCGCTGCACCGCGTCGCCGTGCCGGACGCGGACGGCGCCGCCTACACGGCGGTCGCCTCGGCCGTGCTCGCCGCCGTCTGGACCGGGTACGGACTGCTCCTGCCGAAGCTGCACGCGCCGCTGCCGGCCGCCGTCGTCGCGGCTCAACTCCCGTTGTTCTTCGGCGCGATCGCGGCCGAGGCGGACGCCCACGCGCTGACGGTCGCGCTGCTCGCCACCGTCGCCGCGGACACGGCCCTCGCCCTGCTGGTCAAGCGGATGCCGGTCCGCTGCACGGCCGGCGGGGCCGCCGCGCTCCTCGGCGTGAGCGCCCTGGCGACGGCGACCACGCTGACCTGGACCGCATCCGACCCCGCCGAGGCCGCGCGGGCGGGCGTGCTGCTGCTGTTCGCCGCCGCGATCGCCCTGGGCGCGGCCCTGCGCACCCCGCACGCCCGCCTGTCCACCGCCTGCGCCGCGGTCGCCGGTCTCGCGACGGTCCTCGCGGCCGGCGGCTTCCTGCGCACGGCCGTCCCCGAGGAGTGGACGGCCTTGGCCCATCTCGCCTGCGGCATCGCCCTGTTGACCGCCGTACGCAGCAAGCTTCCGCAGGCCGTACGGCGCGGCCTGGCCGGCGCCGCGGCCGCGCCGCTGGCCGTCGCCCTGCTGTGGGCCGTGCCGGCCGCCCTCCTCTCCGTCGCGGGCCTTGCGACCTGGACGGAGCGGACGTGGACGGGCACGCCGGCCCGCGTCTACCCGGACGGCCCGACGGCCGACGGCGCGGCGGTCCCGGTGACGCTGCTGGCGCTCGCCGCCACCGCCTGGGCCGCGCACCGCCTGACCCGGGCCGACGACGCCCGGCGCGCCTGGAGCACCACGGCCGCCTGCGCCGCCCCGGCCCTGCTCTGGTCCGCGCTCAGCACGCTGCCGCTGGCCCTCGGACTCCCGTACGCGGCCGCCCTCGGCACGCACACCGTCCTCGCCGTGGCGTCCCTGGCCGCGGCCACGGCACTGGCCCGCGCCGCGCGCCCGCGCCTCGCGTGGGTCCTCCTCGCCTGCGGTCTCGCGTCGGCGGCGGGTGCGGCGCTGCTGTCCCTCGCCACGGAGCCGGCGACGTTCGCGGTGCTCGGGGTGGTGCTGGCCGGCTGTGCCGCGGCCGCGGTGCTGCACGCGGACGACACCCGCCGGTCGGTCCTCGCCTGCGTCGCGACGCTCTGGGCCACGGGCCTGTCCGTCGCCGCTCCGGCCGCGCTCGGCCTGCCGCCGCACCGCGTCGCCCTCGCGGTCCTCGTCGTGCCCGTCGCGACCGCGCTGCTCGCGGCCCGCCTGCGCGCGCTCCACGTCGCCGTACCGCTGGAGATCTCGGGCGCCGGTGCCGCGGGCCTCGCCGTCGTCCTGTCCGGCCGGCACACCCCGAGCCTGGCCCTGACCCTCGCCCTGGCCGGCGTGATCGCCGCGGCGACGGCCCTGCGCCCGGACCGCCGCCCGGTGTCGTACGCCGCCGGGGCCCTGTTCGCCGCGGCGTGCTGGGTGCGCCTGGCCGCCTGGGACGTCACGGCTCCGGAGCCGTACACGCTGCCGGTCACGGTCCCGGCCCTCGCCCTCGGCTTCCTGCGCCGCCGCCGCGCCCCGGAGGCGTCCTCGTGGACCGCGTACGGGCCGGGCCTGGCCGCCACGCTGCTGCCGAGCCTCATCGCCGCCTGGTCCGACCCGCACTGGCTGCGCCCGCTGCTCCTCGGCCTCGCCGCTCTGACGCTCACCCTGCTCGGCGCCCACCACCGGCTGCAGGCCCCGCTGGTCCTCGGCGGCACGGTGCTCGCCCTGGTCGCGGCGCACGAGCTCGCGCCGTACGTCGTCCAGGTGGTCGGGGCGCTTCCCCGCTGGCTGCCGCCGGCCCTGGCCGGACTGCTGCTCCTCGCCGTCGGCGCCACGTACGAACAGCGGCTGCGCGACGCCCGGCGGCTGCGGGACGTCCTGGGGCGCATGCACTGACGGGCCGCCGCCGGAGGCGGGAACGACGAAGGTCCGTGAGACGAGATGTCTCACGGACCTTCGGCCGGGTGGGCGATACTGGGTTCGAACCAGTGACCTCTTCGGTGTGAACGAAGCGCTCTCCCACTGAGCTAATCGCCCGGGCGCACGGAGAACATTACCGCACTTCAGACGGGCCTTGGACCACGCCTGCGAGCAGCAGCCCCACGCGTCGGCGGCTCCTCGGCCACTCGCCCGGTCACGCGTCGATCTTCCAGGGCATGACGATGCCGAACTCCCAGACGTAGATCCCGAGCAGGACGCCGACGATCACCAGGCCGATGGACGTCAGGATGATGTTCCGCCGCCGCACCTTGGGGTCGAGCGCCCGCTGCGCCGCCTCCGTCACCTTGCGCTTCGTCCAGCGCAGGACCAGCTGCGCCCAGACGAACTCCGTCGCCCAGATGGCCATGCCGCAGAAGATCACGACCCAGCCGGGCCCCGGCAACGGCAGCATGATGATGCCCGCGACCACCACGGCCAGGCCCACGATGAACACGCCGACCTGCCAGCTGATGTGCAGCGCCCGGCGCCTCTTGATGAAATGCGGCGCCTTGGACCCGAGCCCCTGCTCTTCCTGTTCGCCCTGCTCGCCCTGTCCGGCGGGCGGCGCGGCGGCCGGCTCCACCTCGTGGCGCTCGTCACTCCCCGTATTCATACCGCCAGACACTACCGGACGGAAACGCATCACCGGAATGGACGTATGAACGAACGGCCCGACGGCTGTACGAGCTACCGAAAGCCGCTCAAATCCCTCAGAGGGGTTTACAACGGCACCGTAGGTGGCATGTCGATTTCGCCGACGTGCGAATCCCCGAGCGCACACTGAGCGAAAGGCCCTGGCGCTTATGAACACCACGGTCAGCTGCGAGCTGCACCTGCGCCTCGTTGTGTCGAGCGAGTCCTCACTCCCTGTACCCGCAGGACTGCGGTATGACACGGCCGATCCCTACGCCGTGCACGCCACCTTCCACACCGGAGCCGAAGAGACGGTCGAGTGGGTGTTCGCCCGCGACCTTCTCGCGGAGGGCCTGCACCGGCCCACGGGCACCGGCGACGTCCGTGTCTGGCCGTCCCGCAGTCACGGCCAGGGCGTCGTCTGCATCGCCCTGAGCTCCCCGGAGGGCGAGGCTCTGCTTGAGGCCCCGGCGCGGGCCCTGGAGTCCTTCCTGAAGCGGACGGACGCCGCGGTGCCACCCGGCACCGAACACCGCCACTTCGACCTCGACACGGAGCTCTCCCACATCCTCGCCGAGAGCTGACGAGGTTCCACGAGGCCCTACGAGGTCCTACGAGGCCCTGCGAGGCCCTACAAGGAAAGCAGCCCGCAGCCGTCCGACTCGGGGAGACGGCGCGGGCCCGGACAACCGAATACGGCAGTTCCCGGCGCCGTCGCCGTGGGTTCGCCCACTGCGACGGCGCTGAGTTGTTCGAGTCGAGCCAGTAGCATCGGCCAGCATCAGCGGGCGGGCGCCCGACCCCAAGGCCAGGGAGCGATTCGTGCTGATCACCCACGACTCCCGGTGTGCACTCGACGCGGTGTGCGCACTGGTGAACTCCGCGCCGGAGGACGACACCCCCGACGGACTCGCGGACGTCGCGGCCCTCGACGCGTTCGTACGGACCCACGCCATCAGCGACGTCGGACGGCTGACCGAGGACGATCTGGCGGCGGTCCGGGGCGTGCGCGGCCGGTTCGCCGAGGTGTTCGCCGCGGCCGACCCGCGCGCGGCCGCCAGGACCATCAACGACCTGGTCGCCGCGGCCGGCACCACCCCGAGGCTCACCGACCACGACGGCTACGACTGGCACGTGCACTACTTCGCGCCCGGCGCTTCCGTCGCCGACCACCTCGCCGCCGACGGCGGGATGGCGCTGGCCTTCTTCATCGTCGCCGGGGAGCAGGAGCGGCTGCGCCGCTGCGAGGCGCCGGACTGCCAGCACGCCTTCGTCGACCTGTCCCGCAACCGGTCCCGGCGCTACTGCGACAGCCGGACCTGCGGCAACCGTCTGCACGTGGCCGCGTACCGGGCCCGGCGCAAGGAGGCCGCGGCGGGCTGACCGGCCACGGGCGGCGGCGGGGATGCACGGACGGGATGCACAAGGAAGGCATTCACAAGAAGTAGAGGTCGTGCATCGCCGCCGCCAGGAGCAGACAGCCGATCACCCCGAGGAAGATCATCAGGGGCGGCTGGGAGAGCGCGAAGAGGCAGCCTCGCGGCTCGGACGTGGGTGCGGGGGCCTGGCCCCGGGGTGTTTCCTGCATCTCGCGGCGATGATGGCGCAGGGCTCCGCGAGGGCGGGCTCAACACGCCCGGCACGGGCGGGAGTTCGCCGGATCACGTGGTCTTTTCCCGGCGGCTCTCAGATGCCGTGCTTCTTCAGAATCGCTTCGATGTCCGAGAAGTCGTCCGCGGGTGCGGCCTCGGGCTGCTTCTCCTTGCGCTTGGGTGCGGGCGCCGTCGTCGTACGGCCCGCGCCGAGGGAGGCCGCGGAGGCCTGCGGGGCGACGGCGTCCTGCTGCGTGGTGCGCGCGGCTCTGCGCCGCTCCACGGTGCGGGTCGTCATGAACAGCGCCCAGGCGAGCCCGAGCAGTCCGAGGCCGATCCAGGTGCTCGGCTTGAAGACCAGGCCGGAGACCCACTCGACGGCCCCGGTCAGGACCAGGCCGATGGGGACGAGCGAGTACGCCGCGATGCGGGTCGCGGTCAGGAATCGCTTGCGGTACGCGGTGATCGCGGCGATGCCCAGGCCTGCCGCGGAGACGGCGGAGCAGATGGTCTCGGCAAGCATCCGGTCCTCCAGCGGGGCCTCGGGGTCACGTCCTCCCTCCATCGTGCACCGGCAAGGGTCCCCGGGGCCACGATCCGGCCGGACCTCAGGGAGATCTCCGGGTCCGTCTCCTCCGAAGGTCGGGGTCAGGTGGGGGTCAGGTCCGGGTCAGGTCCGGGCCAGGTCCGGGTTGGGGGCCTTGCGGCACTCCTGTGAGACTGTCCCCATGAGCGACTCCTCTCCCCTCGAAACTCCCCTCGAAAACCCCCTCGACACGGCCGTCGAACCCGCCGCCCGCCCCGTCCTCGACGTCTGGTGCGAGCTCCAGTGCCCCGACTGCCGCACCGCCCTCGACGACGTCCGCGCCCTGCGCGCCCGCTACGGAGACCGGCTGGAACTGCGCCTTCGGCACTTCCCGCTGGAGAAGCACAAGCACGCCTTCGCCGCCGCCCAGGCCGCCGAGGAGGCCACGGAGCAGGGCCAGGCCTGGCCGTACGTGGAGGCGGTGCTGGCCCGCGTCGACGAGTTCGACCGCAAGGGCGAGGCGCTGCTTCTGGACGTGGCCCGCGAAATCGGCCTGGACGCCGAGGAGTTGGACACCGCGCTGATCGACGGCCGGCACATCCTGATCGTCGACGCCGACCAGGCCGAGGGCAAGGCGATCGGCGTCACCGGCACCCCGACGTACGTCATCGGCGGCGAACGGCTCGACGGCGGCAAGAGCCAGGAGGGGCTGCGGGAGCGGATCGAGGGGATCGTCGACCGCCTGCTCGCCGACTGAAGCCGAGGCGCCAGAGCAGCGGCGTCAGAGCAGAGGTTTGTAGAGGTAGTACGAGAGCGGCTGGTAGCCCAGCGACTCGTACAGGCGCAGGGCCGGGGTGTTGCCCGCGAAGACGTTCAGGCCGATGGTGCCCGCGCCCCCGTCGGCCGCCTCGCGCTCGGCGAGGAGCATCAGGGAGCGGCCGTGCCCGTGCCCGCGGTGCCGCTCGTCCACCTCGACGTCGAAGACGAACGCGCCGTCGTCCTGCAGCGCCAGCCACAGCGTGCCGACGTCCGTGCCCTCGTGCGCGAGCACGCGCAGGAGCATGCCGGGCGTGGCCGGGCCGTCCGGCAGGAGGCGGGCGTGGTCGTGGTCCGACTTGGCGCGGGCCTGGTCCTCGGGGACGCCGCGCTCGATCCAGGTCTGCGCGTAGGAGGCCTTGGCGTCGGCCAGCCAGGGCACGTACTCGGCGTCGGACATCGGCCGTGCCACGGTGCCCGGCGGGAGCGCGGGCGGGCCGGAGGCGGGGAGCGGCTTGGCCATGCGGCGGTTGCGCTCCACGTACCCGAGGGCCGTGGCGAGGCCGAGGGCCGCCGGGGCGGCCGACGGGACCGCCGCCTCGACGCGGGTGCAGCCCCAGCCGCGCAGCACCTCCTCGGCGGCGAGCGCGGCGACCGTGCCGCGCCCGCGGCGGCGGTCCGGCTCGTCGATCGCGAGGTGGCGGACGTGACCCACGGTGGGGCCGAAGACGGGGTGCGTGGCGAGTTCGACGGTGCCCACGGGGCGGCTGTTCACGCACACTTGGTAGGTGCGTGAACGCACTCCGTCCGTATCGCGCTGGATCGGCCCGGTCGGCCGCAGGGTGGTGGTCATCACGGGGTTTCTACCCGCTGCCGGGCTCTTCGTCATCCGAATTCGGACGAGCCGGGGACGCTCACGGGTCCAGGTCGGCGCCCGCCCGCTCGTCGAAGATCCGCATGGCCTTGGCGGTCACCGGGCCCTGGGCTCCCGGGAGTTGACGGTGGTCGACACGGTGGACGGCCTGGACGTCGCGGAGCGTGGACGTCAGGAACACCTCGTCGGCGCGGTCGAGGACGTCGAGCGGCAGGTCGGTCTCGCGGGCGCCGGTCCACTCGACGGCCAGGGCGCGGGTGATCCCGGCGAGGCAGCCGGAGGCGACCGGAGGGGTGTGGATCTCGCCGTCGAGCACGACGAAGACGTTGGATCCGGTGCCCTCGCAGAGCTGCCCCACGGTGTTCGCGAACAGCGCCTCGCCGGCGCCATCTTCGTGCGCCCGCGCCAGGGCGACCACGTTCTCCGCGTACGAGGTGGTCTTCAGGCCGGTGAGCGCGCCGCGTTCGTTGCGGGTCCAGGGCACGGTGACCACCGCGGTGCTGTCCGGGCGGCGGACGGTCTCGCCGACCGCGACGACCAGGGTCTGGCCCTCGTCGCCCCGGTCGGAGCCGAGCGGGGCGAGGCCGCCGGTGTACGTGATGCGGAGTCGGCCGAGCGGCATCGGGTTGGCCGCGAGCACGGCGGCGCAGGCGCGGCGCACCTCGTCGAGGTCGGGCTCGGGCAGGCCGAGTCCGCGGGCGGAGCGGGCGAGGCGGTCGAGGTGGCGGGTGAGCGCGAAGGCCTGCCCGTCCATGGCCTTGAGGGTCTCGAACACCCCGTCGCCCACGGTCATGCCGTGGTCGAGGACCGACACCCGCGCAGTGTCGAGCTCCTGCAGCTCGCCGTTGAGCCAGATCTTCACGTGAGGCTTCCTCCCAGTGCGTCGTACGTTCCCGACGCTACCGCGAGCAGTCGCGCCGCCTTGAGCTCGGTCTCCCGCCACTCGCGCTCGGGGTCGGAGCCCCAGGTGATGCCGGCGCCGGTGCCGAAGCGGAGCACGCCGTCGGCGCGGTCGGCCCAGAAGGTGCGGATGCCGACGGCCAGTTCGCCGGTGCCGCGGTCGGCGTCGACCCAGCCGATGCCGCCGCAGTACGGGCCGCGGGGCGCGGTCTCCAGGGCGTCGATGATCCGCAGTGCGCTGGACTTGGGGGCGCCGGTGACGGAGCCGGGCGGGAAGGTCGCGGCCAGCAGCTCCGGCCAGCCGGCGCCTTCGGCGATCTCGCCGCGGACCGTGGAGACCAGGTGGACGAGGCCGGGGTGCTTCTCGACGACGCAGAGTTCGGGCACGGTCACGGAGCCGGTGCGGCAGACGCGGCCCAGGTCGTTGCGGACCAGGTCGACGATCATCACGTTCTCGGCGTGGTCCTTGTCGAGCAGGTCGGCCTCGGTCTTCCCGGTGCCCTTGATCGGCCCGGACTCGACGATGTTGCCGTGCCTGCGCAGGAAGAGTTCGGGCGAGGCGGTGGCGATCTCCACGCCGTGCCCGGGTATTCGGATCGTGCCCGCGTACGGGGCGGGGTTGCCGCGGGCGAGCAGGGCGGTGAGGGCGTCCACGTCGGCGTCCGGCGGAAGTGGCGCGGAGAGCACGCGGCAGAGGTTGGCCTGGTAGACCTCGCCGGCCGCGATGTGTTCGCGGATGCGGCGGACGCCCGCCGTGTACGCGGCGCGGTCGAGCGATGTCGTCCAGTCGCCGGCGGCCGGACCGTGCCAGCGGCCGGGTACGGGCAGGGGCACGGGTTCCTCGCGTACGCGGCCGAAGCGGGCACACACGAGGCGGCCTTCGAAGTCCGCGGTCACGGCCCAGAAGCCGGCGGAGTCGAGAGCCGTGGGGTCGCCGGTGACATCGCGCAGGTCGGTGGCCACCAGGCTGCCGAAACGTGCCATCGGGGAGAACGTCGACGAGGGGTTGTGCACGGCGCAGAGTCTATGGCGGCGTGCCCCGGACCGCCCCGGCGCAGGTGGCAGCGCAGCACGCTGCGGAAACGCATTTTTGTACCTGGCCCGGAATCCGCTAGAGTTCAACACGTCGCCGGGACGCGCCAAGCGCCCCGGAGAACAAGCGGACGTAGCTCAGTTGGTAGAGCGCAACCTTGCCAAGGTTGAGGTCGCCAGTTCGAACCTGGTCGTCCGCTCAGGATGTGGGGGATCTTCCCGAGCTCCCACGCTCCTGGTGGAGTGGCCGAGAGGCGAGGCAACGGCCTGCAAAGCCGTCTACACGGGTTCAAATCCCGTCTCCACCTCCAAGGACGATTAGCTCAGCGGGAGAGCGCTTCCCTGACACGGAAGAGGTCACTGGTTCAATCCCAGTATCGTCCACTGCCCAAGCACTCCGGTACACTGCACGGGCTCCGCGCGATTAGCTCAGCGGGAGAGCGCTTCCCTGACACGGAAGAGGTCACTGGTTCAATCCCAGTATCGCGCACGCAACACCCACGACCTGCGGGTTCGTGGTCCCGAGGACGATTAGCTCAGCGGGAGAGCGCTTCCCTGACACGGAAGAGGTCACTGGTTCAATCCCAGTATCGTCCACGCGTATTTGAAGCCCCCGACCTGCGGTCGGGGGCTTCGTCGTGCTGGTACTTCGTGCTGGTACTTCGTGCTGGTACGCCGATGCGACGGAGCGGTGGGTCCGGGCGTTGTGCCCGGACCCACCCGAGCGTCAGGACGAGAACAGCATCCGGCCGAAGCTCTGGTGCCGGTAGTGGCCGTGGTGGCCGTGGCCCGGCTGCGGGGCGCCCCAGGCCGGCGGCTGCGCGGCGGGGTAGGCCTGCGGGGCGGGCGCGGGAGCCGGGGCGGCCGGGGGTGCGGCGGGCGGCGCCTGCTGGGCCCACTGCGACTCCAGGCGGGTCAGGGCCTCCAGCTCGCCGTAGTCGAGGAAGATCCCCCGGCAGCCGTTGCACTGCTCGATCTGGACGCCGTTGCGGTTGTACGTCTGCATGGGTGCGCGGCACTTGGGACACTGCATCGTCGGCTCAACTCCTCGCCGGTCGGGACTGCTTCACCGGGGCCGGTGCCCGGTTGCCTTGGTGGGAACCCTACTTGGCGGCCCCGGCGGGCAACTCCGGCGGGACGGCGGCCATCCGGTCGCAGGCGTCCAGGAGGGCCAGCTCCGCCTCGTCGAGCTCGCGGCGGGCGGCGGTCGCCTTGGCCACGGCGAGGGCGGCGGTCTGGACGGTGAGAGCGCGCGCGGGGACGTCCAGCACGGGCCAGGGGTCGGCGTCGGACGGGACGGCCGGGCCGTGCGCTGCCCCGTAGGCGCCGATGAAACGCAGCCAGTCGTCCGGGGCGAGCAGCCCTGCCGCGTACCAGGCGGCCGGGCGGGCCAGGTCCCAGGCCGGGTTGCCGAGGCCCAGGTCGTCGACGTCTATCAGGTGCCAGGGGCCGTGCGGGGCCGGGTGCCGGACGAGCTGGCCGAGGTGCAGGTCGCCGTGGCACAGGTGCGGCGGACCGGGCGGGGCGGACTCGGCGCGGGCCCAGGGCGGCAGGGCCGACCAGGCGCCCTCGACGACGGCGGCGACGGCCTCGGGCGGTCGGGTGCGGCGCATCCGGTCCACGGCCAGGGCGGCCTTGTGCGGTCCGCGCATCTCGGGCAGGGGGCCGGGCAGCGCCTCGACCGGGGTGGCGTGCAGTCGGGCCAGGAGGGCGCCGGCCGCCTCCCAGGGCGCGTCCTGCGGGGCCTCCGGGTCGACGGGGGTGCCGTGCGGCCAGCACGTGACGGGGCGCCCGTCGAGTTCGGCGGCCGGGAGGTCCAGCGGGGCGAGCAGCACTGAGGCCAGGGCGGGGTGCGCGGCGACGGCCAGGCGGGCGGCGAGCCCTTCGCGGTCGGCGTCCGGGGCGTGGGCCTTGGCGACGGTGCCGCCGTGGCGTACGACGGTGCCGTCGGCGCGGTCGGCGAGGACCGCGGGGCGGGCGGGGCAGGCGCACTCCGCGTACGGGCCGTGGGCCGCCGCCCTGGCCGTGGCGGTCAGCTCCCGTATGACGGAAGTGGTCACGGATCCCCCTGTGTGGTGCGCCTGGTCGGCGCGCGGTCGAGCGTGCACGCCGGGCTGCGAGCCTACGCCGCCCTACGGGCCGGTCGTCCAGGTCCCCGGGCAGGTCCTCGGACAAGTCCCCGGGCAGGCCCCCGGGCAGGTTCCCGGGCAAGTCCCCGGGCAGGTAAATGCCCGCGCAGCTCCCCAGCTGCGCGGGCATTCGGTGCCGTCCGCCGCACCCCCGTCCCCACGGGGTTTCCTGGCCTGATGTCCCCGCCCGGACCGCTCTTCCGGGCCTGGGGTGCCGCTCAGCGCCCCAGCATCGCGCCCACGGACGACGCTTGTACGACCACCGCTTCCCAGCCGCCGAAGGCGACTACGAGCAGGGCCGCCAGGGGAAGCACCATGGCCGCCGCCACCAAGGGGTGGCGGGTGCCGGACCGGCGGCCGCCGAACGCGGCGTACGCCCTGCGTCCCTGCGTGCGGACGACTGTCCGCGCTGCCGTGTCCGCCATGGTCCCTCTCCTGTCGTCTCTGGCAGCGGCGGGTGCTTGACCTCGGGGGACGAGTGCTGCACCCGCCGCTTGACCTCAAATCTAGGGGCGGGCGCGGGCCCGGGCGTCATGCCCTCGTACCGATTGCCGGGCCTCCCGCAGGATGACTCCGGGCGGTGTTTCGTACTCCCCTGGGTGGAGATGGTGCCCCTGGGACCCAGGGTCTTCCCCGAGGGGCGGCCTCCCGGTTCGGTTCTCAGCCGGTCGTCTCGGAGGTGTCCTCGCGCGGGACGGGGTGTTCGACGAGGGCCAGGACGCGGGCCGCCATGAAGCGGGCCGTGCGCACGGCGGTGCCGTTGCGCGTGACTTCGCTCACTTCCACCACTCCCCTGCGGACACTGGTCTCCACCCGGCGCCCGGCCCGGCTCGCCACCACCTCGTACGTCCGTGTCGTGTCGCCGGCGTCGACCACTATCTCGACTCGGTCACCCTTCATGGCGTCAATCCCCCTTGTGCGACGGTGCGTTGATGCCCGCCGGGCGCGCGTGGGCGCCGGCGGCCAACTCTCCTGACCACGCTCCGAGTTTCCCATCCGGCACTGACAATCGGCCGGGCCGTGAAGGCGCGGCCTCTGAGCGCGCGCGGGCGCGGAAACGTAAGCTGTGGCACGTCAATTGGTCAGGGCAACGGGCGACGAGGCGGCAGGGATTCGGATGGCGATGATGCGGCTCCGGCGCGAGGATCCGCGTGTCGTCGGCTCGTTCCGGCTGCACCGGCGGCTCGGCGCGGGCGGCATGGGCGTCGTCTACCTCGGCTCCGACCGGCGCGGGCAGCGGGTCGCCCTGAAGGTCATCCGGCCCGATCTGGCCGAGGACCAGGAGTTCCGCTCGCGGTTCGCGCGTGAGGTGTCCGCCGCGCGCCGGATCAGAGGCGGCTGTACGGCCCGGCTGGTCGCCGCGGACCTGGAGGCGGACCGGCCGTGGTTCGCGACCCAGTACGTCCCCGGGCCCTCGCTGCACGACAAGGTGGCCGAGGACGGGCCGTTGACCGCCGCCGAGGTGGCCGCCGTGGGCTCCGCGCTCTCGGAGGGCCTGGTCGCGGTGCACGAGGCGGGCGTCGTCCACCGGGACCTCAAGCCGTCCAACATCCTGCTGTCCCCGAAAGGCCCACGGATCATCGACTTCGGCATCGCGTGGGCGACGGGCGCCTCGACGCTCACGCACGTCGGTACGGCCGTCGGCTCGCCCGGCTTCCTCGCGCCCGAGCAGGTGCGCGGGGCGGCGGTGACCCCGGCGACGGACGTGTTCTCGCTCGGCGCGACGCTCGCGTACGCGGCGATGGGTGACTCGCCGTTCGGGCACGGGAGTTCCGAGGTGATGCTGTACCGCGTGGTGCACGAGGAGGCGCAGCTCGTCGGGGTGCCGGACGCGCTGGCTCCGCTGGTGCGGGCGTGTCTGGCGAAGGACCCGGAGGAACGGCCGAGCACGCTGCAACTGTCGCTGCGGCTCAAGGAGATCGCGGCCCGCGAGGCGCAGGGGCTCGGTGCGGTGGACGCCCGTCCGGCCGCGCCGCGGCGCACCGCCGACCGTCCGGGCGAGCGGCCCACGGAGCGTTCCTCGGGCCGGCTCGCCGAGCCGCGCCCGGACCGCGCCGCCGACCACGCCGCGCAGCGCACCCGGCGGGCGCCCACCACTCCCCCGCCGTCCCGGACGAACGGCACGGGCCGGCGCACGTCGCCCTCTCGCACGGGCGCGCGTTCCGGCAGCAGGCCCGCGCCACGCAGCAACGGCGGGCGTACGGCCCCACCGCGCGCGACGGGTACCGGGCGCCGCGGCCCCGCCAACCCGCGGCTGCTGCGGCAGCGGCTGATCGTGTTCGTGGTCGTGACGCTGCTGGTCGCCCTGGGCATCGCGGCGGCACAGGGCTGCCAAGGGCCCGCGCAGGGGTTGCCGCGGATCTCCCTGCAGGACGGGCCGGGCGTACGGGACGGCGTCGCGCAGCGGGTGGAGCCCGGAGCCGCCCCGGCGGAGCGTGCCGCGGCCGTGGACTCCGGACGCTAGCCCGTCCTCCTGACCTTCGCGGGACGCTGGTCCGTCACGAACGGGCCGTCTTCGACCGGGACTTCGGTCACCTGCAGCTGCGAGAAGAGCAGCGTGATCCGGTGGGCGTCGGTCTCGATGCACACCTCGTGGAAGTCGATCCCCAGCGCCTGCGACCAGCGGCGCGCGGCCTCCGGCTCGGGAAGCAGGCGCGCACCGGGGTACAGGCTGTGGCAGTTCACGCCCCAGACGTATCCGTCGAGGTCAGCGGCGCTTTCGTGGTCGGTGAGGCGGTCGTCCGGGGAGACGGCCCAGGTCTCAGGTGTCACCGTCGAGTTGCAGTGGACCTCGACGCAGTAGCGGAACAGGTAGCGCAGGTAGGCCGGTTCGATGCCGGTTGCGGGGGTCGGCGGTGGCGTGGACGACGACCTCGTAGTCGCGCAGGTAGGTGGTGTAGCCGTGGTGCACGACGGCATGGTCGAAGGTGTCGTCGAGCAGCCGCTCCAGGACTGCGGTGTCCACGCTGCGCTCCCCTCCCCAGGGGCCTCAGTTCTCGGGTCGGCCCGTCGTCACCGCGTAGAACGCGACCGCCGCCGCCGCGCCGACGTTGAGGGAGTCGACGTCGTGGGCCATCGGGATGCGGACCCATTCGTCGGCCGCGATCAGGGCCTGCCGGGAGAGGCCGTCGCCCTCCGCGCCGAGCATCAGGGCCACCCGGTCCAGGCGGTGCGGAGCCAGGTCGTCGAGGGTCGAGGCCTTCTCGTCCGGGGTGAGGGCGAGCAGTTTGAAGCCCGCCTCGCGGACCTGCTCCAGGCTCTTCGGCCAGGCGTCGAGGCGTGCGTACGGGACGGAGAAGACCGCGCCCATGGACACCTTGACGGAGCGGCGGTACAGCGGGTCGGCGCAGTCCGGGGAGAGCAGGACCGCGTCGATGCCGAGGGCGGCGGCGCTGCGGAAGATCGCGCCGATGTTGGTGTGGTCGTTGACCGCCTCCATGACGGCC
Organism: Streptomyces solicavernae; assembly: GCF_029968095.1. Taxonomy (GTDB): domain Bacteria; phylum Actinomycetota; class Actinomycetes; order Streptomycetales; family Streptomycetaceae; genus Streptomyces; species Streptomyces solicavernae. Next base: position 145,627 of record NZ_JASCIR010000007.1, read on the forward strand.
ACCCGCCGGGTGCCGGCGAGGAGTTCGGCGGCGGTCGGCAGCGGCTTGCGCTGCATCGAGGCGAGGGCGCCGCGGTGCACGTGGTAGCCGGTGACGCGCTCGGCGAGGTCCGGGCTGACCGCGTACACGGGCGCCGGGACCTCGTCGATGACGTCGCGCATCACATCGACCCACTTGGACGAGAGCAGCATGGAGCGCATCTCGTAACCGGCGTGCCGGGCGCGCCTGATGACCTTCTCGCCCTCGGCGATGAACAGGCCCTCGACGGGTTCGCGCCGGCGGCGCAGCTCCACGTCGGTCAGGCCGATGTAGTCGCTCAGGCGCGGGTCGTCGGGGTCGTCGACGGTGATGAGATCAGCCACAGGGTGATACTGCCTTGTCCAAGGGGTGGTGCCAACGGCTCGGGAGAAGAGAGTTACCCGAGGTTACACATCGGGCGTGTGCGGCGCCGCGAGGTGCGCTCCGACGCCGACGACCTCGCCGATCACGATGACCGCGGGCGGCCGCACGTCCTCGGCCCTGACCGTCTCGCCGACCGTGGCCAGGGTGGCGTCGACGCGGCGCTGGGTCGCGGTCGTGCCCTCCTGGACGAGGGCGACGGGGGTCTCGGGGGCACGGCCGTGCGCGACCAGGGCCTCGGCGATCTTGCCGATCTTGTCGACGCCCATGAGGACGACGAGGGTGCCGCGCAGCCGGGCGAGCGCCGCCCAGTCGACGAGGGAGCGCTCGTCGTCGGGCGCCACATGCCCGCTGACCACGGTGAACTCGTGCGCGACGCCGCGGTGCGTGACCGGGATGCCCGCCGCGCCCGGCACGCTGATGGAGCTGGAGATGCCGGGCACGACCGTGCAGGCGATGCCCACCTCGGCGAGCGCCTGCGCCTCCTCCATGCCCCGCCCGAAGACGAACGGGTCGCCGCCCTTCAGACGTACGACGGACTTGCCGGCCTTGGCGTGCTCGATCAGCGCGTTGTTGATCGCCTCCTGCGCCATGAACCGGCCGTACGGGATCTTCGCCGCGTCGATCACCTCGACGTGCGGCGGGAGTTCGCTCAGCAGGTCGCGCGGGCCGAGCCGGTCGGCGATGACCACGTCGGCCTGGGCGAGGAGGCGGCGGCCGCGGACCGTGATCAGGTCCGGGTCGCCGGGGCCGCCGCCGACGAGGGCGACGCTCGCGGCCTGCGGGCGGTGGTGCGGGGCGACGAGCGTGCCGTCGCGCAGGCCCTCGACGACCGTGTCGCGGACGGCGGCGGTGCGGCGCGGGTCCGGGGAGTCGCCGAGCACGGCGACGGTGACGCCGTCGGAGTGGCCGGTTGCCGGGGTCCAGGCGGTCGCCGCGGCGGCGTCGTCGGAGCGTACGCACCAGACGCGGTTCGCCTCGCCCTCGGCGGAGGCGGCCTCGTTGGCGGCGTGGTCGCTGGTCGCGATGAGCGCGTACCAGGTGTCGGCGAGGTCGCCGGGCGCGTAGGGGCGGCGATGCCAAGTGATCTCGCCAGTGTCGGCCATCGCCTCGACCGAGGGGGTCGCGGAGGGCGACACGAGGTGGACGTCGGCGCCCGCAGCGATCAGGGCCGGGAGGCGGCGCTGGGCGACCTGACCGCCGCCGAGTACGACCACGCGGCGGCCGGAGAGGCGGAGTCCTACGGGGTAGGCGGGGTGTGCAGGCATGTGCTGTGCGGCTCCTCAGGCGGAGGGCGTGCGCCGCTGCGGCGGTGGAGCGGCACGGGTCTGACGTGGGGACACGGGTCTGACGTGGGGATTCGTGGTGCGGGTACAGGGTACGGCGTGCGGCGGCGGGGAGGTTTGCGGTCCTCCCCGCCGCTGTCCGGGACGCCGCCCGGGCGAGCCCCTACTTCTCCGTGACGCCCGCCGAGTCGAACGTCGCCACCTCGTGCATCGCGCGGGCCGCCGACTGGACGACCGGGAGCGCGAGCAGGGCGCCGGTGCCCTCGCCGAGGCGCAGGTCGAGGTCGACGAGCGGGCGCAGGCCCAGCTTGTTGAGCGCCGCCACGTGGCCGGGCTCGGCGCTGCGGTGACCGGCGATGCAGGCGGCGAGGACCTCGGGGGCGATGGCGCGGGCGACCAGGGCGGCCGCACCGGCGCTCACGCCGTCCAGGATCACCGGGGTGCGCAGCGAGGCGCCGCCCAGCAACAGCCCGACCATGGCGGCGTGTTCGAGCCCGCCGATGGCCGCGAGGACGCCGATCGGGTCGGCCGGATCGGGCTTGTGCAGCTCCAGGGCCCGGCGTACGACATCGGTCTTACGGGCCAGGGTCTCGTCGTTGACTCCGGTGCCGCGGCCGGTCACCTCGGCCGGGTCGGCGCCCGTGAACACCGAGATCAGGGCGGCGGACGCGGTGGTGTTGGCGATGCCCATCTCGCCGGTGAGCAGCGCCTTGTTACCGGCGGCCACGAGGTCGCGGGCGGTGTCGATGCCGACCTCGACGGCCTCCTTGACCTCCTCGCGGGTGAGGGCGGGCCCGGTCGTCATGTCGGCCGTGCCCGCGCGGACCTTGCGGGGCAGCAGGCCGGGCGTCGCGGGCAGATCGGAGGCCACGCCCACGTCGACGATGCAGACCTCGGCGCCGACCTGGTTGGCGAACGCGTTGCAGACCGCGCCGCCGCCGAGGAAGTTGGCGACCATCTGGCCGGTGACCTCCTGCGGCCAGGGGGTGACGCCCTGGGCGTGCACGCCGTGGTCGCCCGCGAAGATCGCCACCACGGCGGGCTCCGGGATCGGCGGCGGGCACATCCGGGAGAGCCCGGACAGCTGCGCGGAGATGATCTCCAGCATGCCGAGCGCGCCCGCGGGCTTCGTCATCCGCTTCTGCCGCTCCCACGCCTCGCCGAGCGCCTTGGCGTCGAGCGGGCGGATGTTGGCGACGGTCTCGGCGAGCAGGTCGTGCGGCTCCTCGCCGGGCAGGGCGCGGCGGCCGTACGTCTCCTCGTGCACGACCCACGACAGCGGGCGGCGCTTGGACCAGCCGGCCTGCATCAGTTCGGGCTCGTCCGGGAACTCGTCGACGTATCCGACGCACAAGTACGCGACGACTTCGAGGTGTTCGGGAAGGCCGAGCGTACGGACCATCTCGCGCTCGTCGAAGAAGCTGACCCAGCCGACGCCGAGCCCTTCGGCGCGGGCCGCGAGCCACAGGTTCTCGACGGCGAGCGCGGAGGAATACGGCGCCATCTGCGGCTGGGTGTGCCGGCCGAGGGTGTGGCGGCCGCCGCGGGTGGGGTCGGCGGTGACGACGATGTTCACCGGGGTGTCGAGGATGGCCTCGATCTTCAGTTCCTTGAACTGCTTCGCGCGGCCCTTGGGCAGCGACTTGGCGTACGCCTCGCGCTGGCGCGTGGCCAGTTCGTGCATCGTCTGCCGGGTCTCGGCGGAGCGGATGACGACGAAGTCCCAGGGCTGGGAGTGGCCGACGGACGGCGCGGTGTGGGCCGCCTCCAGGACGCGGAGCAGCACCTCGTGCGGGATCGGGTCACTGCGGAAGCCGTTGCGGATGTCACGGCGCTCGCGCATCACGCGCAGCACGGCCTCGCGCTCGGCGTCGTCGTAGCCGGGGGCGGGGGCTCCGGCGGGGGCTTCGACGGGGGCTTCGACGGGGGCTTCGACGGGGGCCTCGGGGGTCTTTTCGGCCGGGATCTGGTCGGCCTGGGCCTGTGGCTCGGGGGTGGTTGCCGCTGCCGGGGCTTCGAGGGCTTCCAGGGCTTCCAGGGCTTCGGCGGCAGTGGGCTGTTCGGCAGCTTCGGGCGCCTCGGGTTCACCGCGGTGCTCGGGCTGCTCGGGCTGCTCGGGCTGCTCGGGCTGCTCGGGCGCTCCGGTCCCGGCCGTGACCTCGGCCGCGTCCTCGGGCGCCGGGGCCTTCTCGGCCTCGTGGGCGTCCACGGGCTGCTGGGCTTCCACGGGCTGCTGGGGCGCTTCGACCGGCTCGGGCTGCTCGGCCTGCTCGGCCCGCTCGGCCTGCGGGTCTGTTTCGGTTGCGGGCGTGGGGGCCTGCGGCTCGGGGGTCTCGGCCGCAGGGGTCGCGGCCGCGGGGGTCTCGGCGGGCACGGCCTCGGGCTGCGGCTCGGCGGTGGGCTGCGTCTCGGCTGCGGGCTGCGTCTCGGCTGCGGGCTCGTCGGCCTCGGTGACCTCGACGAGTTCGTTGATGTCCGTGGCCTCGACCGCTTCGGCCTGCTGTTCAGGCGCGGGAGCCTGCTCGGGCTGCGGGCCGACGGCGACGGGCTCGGGCTGCGCCTCGGGTACGCGTACGGGCACGGGCTGCGGCTCGGCTGCCGCGTCTGGGGCGGCCTCGGCCTGCACGGGGCCAGGCTCGGACTGTTCGGCTGCGGGCTGCTCGGGGGTGGGCTGCTCGGGGGTGGGCTCGGTCTTGATCTCTGGCTCGGCTTCCGCTTCGTGCACGTGCTGGGGGGTGGCGGCCGCGTCCGGCTCCGCGTTCTCGCCGTCGCGGGGGGCGGGGACCGGGGCTGCTGTCTCCGGGTTCCCGTCGGCAGGCGCCGCGTCCCCGACCGGGGCTGCCGCCTCCGCCGGTGCCGCCTCCTCGACGGGCGCCTCCTCGACGGGCAGCTCCTCCTGAGGGATGCGCAGCGGCTGAGGCGGGGTCGGGGCGAGGTGCGGGGTGGACGGGATCGAGCCCTCCACCGGGACGAACTCGCCGACCGGCTGCCGCGTCTCAACAGGCAGCTCTCCAGGACCTGTTGACGCTTCAGGGACGACCGTTTCTGCACCGGGAACGGGTGCGGCGCCCTCCGGCCCCGGCTGCGGCGGCTCCGGCGGCTGCGGGGACCACGGCACCGCGCCCTGGAGCGGGACCTCACCGAGCTGCGGCGACTGCGGCACGCCGTTCTCGGCGCGGGGCACGTCCAGGTACTCGGGACCCGCGAGCGTCTGCCCGGAGTCCGGTGCGGCCTGCACCTGGACCGGGTGCGGCGGGGTCGCGGTGGCCGGGCCGCGGTCGGCGAGGGAGCGGACCGGGCTCACGGTGGCGGGGGTCGGCGGGCCCATGTGCAGCGGGCGGCGGCCGTTGCCGTGGGACTGCGCCGCCGCGGACGGCTGCCCGCCACCGTGCGTACCGCCGTGCTGCGGCGCCGGGGCGCCGGACTGTCGTACGTCGGCGACGTTCACCGAACCGCTGTCGCGGCCGGACATCTCATGTGCGCCGGGCACATGGGCCACGGCCTCCTGCGGCACGGCCTGGTACTGCTCGGCCGCCGCGGGCTGCTGCTCGTACGCCTGCTGAGCCCCGTACGCCACGGCCGGCGCCGCGACACCCTGCGCGGGCGGCGCCTGCGCACCCGTCACGACGGGGGCCTGCTCGTACGAGATCGACTCGACCGGAACCGGCTCCACCGGGGCCGGTCCCACGGGAACCGACTCGACCGGAACCGACTCGACCGGCGCCGACTCGGCTGCCACCGCGCCCTGTTCGTACCCCGCGCCCTCCGGCCCGTATCCCGGCTGGATCGGCTGACCGGGCTGGATCGGCTGGCCCTCGGTCCAGGCGCCCTGGGGGCCCGGCTGCCCCTCGGTCCAGGCGCCCTGCGGGCCCGGCATGAAGAGCAGGTCGTCGTCCTCGGCGGGGGCGGCGGCGGGGTCGAGGTAGGTGTACGCGCCGGGTGCGGGAACGCCCGGCTGGTCCACCGTGCCTGCGTCCTCCGGCAGTCCCTCGCCCGGAACCTGGCCGGTGTCGGTCATGCGTACCCCTCGCCCATCGGTCGTTCTCCTTCGGCCGGCTCGCCCGTGACGGCGGCAACCGCCCATGGACAAGAACGAGCGTGCGCGCCGCGCGGCACGGAACGGCCGCGTGCCACCCTCGGCGTGCTGACGCCTCAGGCATTCTCGCGGTCGGACCACCGCCGTGTCGCCAAGATCCGCCACGGCCCGCTGTGGACTACGCCACGTCGCGCGTCCTCCGATCCACGCCGTACCGCACACACCTCAAACCGGGCACGTGTACCGGACATTGACGTACGAACCGACGAACGTCCGGGAGCAGTACAGCGATCGGCCAGCCTACCGCGCGCGGCGGGGCCGTACGGTCACGGGGCGCGATACCACCCGGTCACTCTCGTCAGCGGGGCGACTCGCCGCGGGCTTCCGACTCTCCGCAGATCAGGAAGGCGACCGCGCGTTCGCGTTCCGTCCAGGCACGCGTATCGAGTTCGACGCTCTGCAGCAGCGCGCACTCCACCGCGTAGCCGTGCTCGGTGAGGTCACGGCCGATCAGCTCGGCCTCGTCACGGGTGGCGGCGTGCGTGACGATCCGGGCGGGTCTGCGGTCGGCGACGGCGGAGACCACGGCCGCGCCACCGCCCCCGACGCGGACGACGTCGGGTTCGGGCAGGTCCTCCAGTACGTGCGGGGCGGAGCCGCGCAGGACCTGGAGCTCGGCGCCGAAGCGGCGGGCGGCCCGGTCGGTGCGGGCGCAGGCGGTGATGTCCCTGTCGACGGCGATGACGGCGGCGCCGAACCGGGCGGCCTCGACGGCGAAGGCGCCGCTGCCGCAGCCGATGTCCCAGACGAGGTCGCCCACGCGCGGTCCCAGGCGGGCGAGTTGGGCCGCGCGGAGCCGGTCGTTCTCGCCCTCGCCCAGGCGCTCCTGCCCGTACGAGGAGGCCGGCAGGGCCCAGCCGCGGGGGCGGGCGGACGGGTCGCGGCCGGCGATCCAGGCCTGGTCCTGGCCGGCGGGTCCGCCGATGACGATGACGACGTTGGGGTCGCGCCAGGCGACGTCGGCGGCCTTGTCGGAGGTGAGCACGGAGACACGCTCGCGGTCGGTGCCGAGCTCCTCGCAGACCACGAAGGTGCGGTGCACCCCCTGCAGGAGCAGGGCGAGTTCGGCGGGTCCGGCGCCCGGCGAGGTGAGGACGGCAACCTTGGTGTGGGCGCGGCACACATTGACCGCGCGGCGCAGGGTGCGGCTCTGGGCAACAACGATCTGGGCGTCGTCCCAGGGCATGCCGGCGCGGGCGAAGGCCTGGGCGACGGAGGAGACGGCGGGCACGACCTCGACCTCCAGGCCGTGTTCGGGGGCGCGCAGGGTGCGTACGACGCCGAAGAAGCCGGGGTCGCCGTCGGCGAGGACGACGGCGGTGCCGCGGTGGCCGGCGATGCGGCGGGCGGCGAGGGAGACGCTGCCGAGCCGGATGCGTTCGGCGCCCGCGGGGACCTCGGGCAGTGCCAGGTGGTGGGCGGCGCCCGCCACCAGGGTCGCGGCGCCGAGTGCGGCGCGCGCCGCGTCCGTCAGGGGCGAGCCGTCCCAGCCGATCACCGTGACCCGGTCGGCCATCGTCGTCAGTCTCCTGGGGGTTCTCGCAGATCGTCAGTGGGGCCGCCGGTCGTGAAGGGACGGGGCGGGCTTGGTGAGCGTACCTGGTGGGGCCGGGGAGGGTCGGGCCGGTGGAGGCAGAGCTGCGAGCGGTTCAGTTCCACTCGGAGAACGCGGTGTAACCGGCGGCCTCGGCCAGCTGGTCGGCGATGCCGTCGACGTCCTCGGGCAGCAGGCTCCAGACGATCAGGTCGGTGCGGGTGTCGCTCAAGGCGCCGTTCTCGTCTCTCGTACGCGCTATGCAGGCGCCCCGCAGGATGCCCTCGCTGATGCAGCCGACCTTCTGGGCGACCTGCTGGGACGCGACGTTGTCGGCGGCGGTGCGCAGTTCGAGGCGTTCGAAGCCCTGGTCGCGGAAGAGCCACTGGGTGACGGCGAGCGCGGCCTCGGAGGCGTATCCCTCGCCGCGGGCCCAGGGGGCGACGACGTACGCGATCTCGCAGGAGCGGACGCGCCAGTCGGTGTGCTGCAGGTGCACCATGCCGACGAGGCGCTGGGTGAGGAACTCGGTGACGGCGAAGACGATGCCGCGGCCCTCGGTGCGCTCGGCGGGGGCGAGGCGGGTGACCCAGGCGCGGGCGTCGGCCTCGGTGTAGGGGTGGGGGGCGGTGGTCCAGGCGACGACGTGCTCGTCGTTCATCATCTCGGTGAGGCCGTCGATGTCGGCTTCCTCGAACGGGCGCAGCACGAGGCGTTCCGTGCTGATGGAGATGTCCGGGAACATCGAGTTGGCCGTCGTCATCGTGCCGCTCCGTCACTGCTGGTCTGCTGCCAAACCCTGCTGGTCTGCCGCCGATCCCGGCTGCCGAAGTGCCCAGCATGCAGCATGCACCCACCGAACTGCACCACGGGGTCCGCACCTTGGCAGGTGCGGACCCCGTGCTAGGCCCTGTCTTCGTGAGGGTCGGTCAGTCGCCGGTGACCGGCAGGACCGAGCCCTGGTACTTCTCCTCGATGAACTTCTTCACCTCGGGCGAAGTGAGCAGTTTCGCGAGCTTCTTGACCCGCGGGTCGTCCTCGTCCCCCTTCCGGACGGCGAGGACGTTGTTGTACGGGTTGTCCTTGACGGACTCCAGGAGGATGGCGTCCTTCCTGGGGCTGAGCCCGGCGTCGAGCGCGTAGTTGTTGTTGACGATCGCCGCGTCGACGTCCTTCAACGAGCGCGGCAGCTGGGCCGGTTCCATCTCCTTGAAGCGGAGCCGCCTGGGGTTCTTCGCGATGTCCTCGGGGGTCGCGTCGGCGCCCGTGCCCTTCTTGAGCTCGATCAGGCCCTCGGAGGCGAGGAGTTCGAGCGCCCGGCCCTCGTTGGTGATGTCGTTGGGCAGGGCGACGGTGGCGCCCTTCTTCAGGTCGCCGGGCTCCTCGGCCTTCTCCGAGTAGAGGCCCATGGGCGGCAGGTACACCTCGGTGACCGCGCTCAGGGTGGTGCCCTTGGACTGGTTGAAGTCGTCCAGGTAGGGCTTGTGCTGGTACAGGTTGGCGCCGAGGGTGCCGTCCTGGAGCGCGGTGTTCGGCAGGACGTAGTCCGTGAACTCCTTGATCTCCAGGTCGAGTCCGGCCTTCTTCGCCAGCTTCTGCTGTACGTACGTGAGGACTTCGCCGGCCGGGGTCGGGGTGGCGCCGACGACGAGCGGGCCGCCCTTGTCGTCGGCGCCGGAGCCCGGTCCGCCCGCGCCGCAGGCCGTCAGGCCGAGCACGAGGGCTGCGGCGCCGGCGGCGGCTGCGGGCAGGGTGCGGGTGCGGGTGCGCATGACGGTTCCGTGCTCTCTGCTGAGAACTCAGTCAGGACTCAGAAGGAGGGCAGGACGGAGCCGGCGTACTTGTCCTCGATGAACTTCTTGACCTCGGGCGAGGTGAGCAGCTTGGCGAGCTTCTTCACGCGCGGGTCGTCCTCGGAGCCTTCCTTCACGGCGAGGACGTTGTTGTAGTCGTTGCCCTTGGTGGTCTCCAGGAACAGCGCGTCCTTGGCCGGCTTGAGGTCGGCGCCGATGGCGTAGTTGCCGTTGATGACCGCGGCGTCGACGTCCTGGAGGGAGCGCGGGGTCTGGGCGGCCTCGACCTCCTTGAACTGGAGGTCCTTCGGGTTCTTCGCGATGTCCTGCAGGGTCGCGGTGGCCTCGGAGCCCTTCTTCAGGGTGATGAGGTCGTTGGCGGCGAGGAAGCGCAGGGCGCGGCTCTCGTTGTCGGCGTCGTTGGGGAGGGCGATGGTGGCGCCCTTCTTCAGGTCGTCGGCCTTCTTGAGCTTCTCGGAGTAGAGGCCGAGCGGCTCCAGGTGGACGGTGGCGACGGACGTGAGGTGGGTGCCGTTCTTCTTGTTGAAGTCCTCAAGGTACGGCTGGGTCTGGAAGTAGTTGGCGGTGACGGAGCCGTCCTCGGTGGCCTGGTTCGGCTGGACGTAGTCCGTGAACTCCTTGACCTCCAGCTTGAGGTCTTCCTTCGCGGCCAGGTTGTCCTTGATGTAGTTCAGGATCTCGGCGTGCGGCACGGGGGTCGCGGCGACGACCAGCGGGTCGGAGGCCTTGGCCTTCTCGCCCTCGCCGCCGCCGCAGGCGGTCAGTCCGAGGGTGAGGGCGCCGGTGGCGAGGACAGCTGCGGTGATCTTGGTGGTGTTACGCACGAAAAGTGCCTTTCTCCATGGGTGGTGCACCCCGCCGGGGTGGGACGGGGAGGCAGGGGGACGGGCAGGCAAGGGGCGGGAAGGCAGGGGTGAGCGGGTTCAGCCGGTCTTGGCGTCGGCGGTCGCGGTCGCCTCGGCGGGGACCGGGCCGCGCGTCAGCAGACCGGTCAGGGCGCGGAAGCGGAGCGGTTCGCCGCCCTTGCCCGCACGGCGGTGCAGGACCCGGGCGCCGCTGTCACCGGCGAACTGGATGACCGAGATGACGACGGCGAGCACCGCGACGGTGATCCACATCAGGCTGGACTCGAACCGCTGGTAGCCGTAGCGGATGGCGATGTCGCCGAGACCGCCCGCGCCGACCGTGCCGGCCATCGCGGAGTAGCCGATCAGCGCGACGATCGTGGTGGTGGTCGCCGAGATCAGCGAGGGCAGCGACTCGGGCACGAGGACCTTGCGTACGACGGTCCAGGTGTTGCCGCCCATCGACTGCACGGCCTCGACGAGCCCGTGGTCGACTTCGCGTACCGCCGTCTCGACCAGGCGCGCGAAGAACGGGATGGCGCCCACGGCGAGCGGCACGATCGCGGCCTCGACGCCGATGGTGGTGCCGACGACGGCGCGCGTGAAGCCCATCAGGGCGACCATCAGGATGATGAAGGGCATCGAGCGGGCGACGTTCACGACCTGCCCGATGACCTTGTTCACGAGGGTGTTCTGCAGCAGTCCGCCCTTGTCCGTGAGGACGAGCAGCACACCGAGCGGCAGTCCGCCGACGACGGCGATGAGCGTGGACCAGCCCACCATGTAGAAGGTGTCGAGACAGGCCTGCACCAGCAGGGGCTGCATCTGAGACCAGGTCACTTGGCGACACCTTCCTTCACGAGCTGCGGCTCACCCGAGCTGAGGTCCGCACGTCCTGCCACGTCTGCCACGTCGACCTGGAGCCCCTGCTCGCGCAGGAAGCCGATGGGGACGACGTTCTCCTCGAAGCGGCCGGGCAGTTCGATCCGCATCCGGCCGACCTGGCGCCCGCCGACGGTGTCCATCGCGGCGCCCAGGATCGAGATGTCGATGTTGTACGTACGGGAGAGCTGCGAGATGACCGGCTCGGTGGTCGTCTCCCCGTGGAAGGTGAGGTCGACGACGGTGCGGTCGTCGCCGGAGGCCTCGCCGCTGACCGGGAAGAGCGCGGCGGCGAGCTCGGAGCCGGGGGTGGCGAGGAGTTCGCCGACGGTGCCGGACTCGACGATCTGCCCGCGCTCCATCAGGGCGGCCGAGTCGCAGACGGTCTTGACGACGTCCATCTCGTGCGTGATGAGCAGGACGGTCAGGCCGAGCTGCTGGTTGAGGTCGCGAAGGAGCGTCAGGATCGAGCGGGTCGTCTCCGGGTCGAGGGCGCTGGTGGCCTCGTCGGAGAGCAGCACCTTCGGGTCGCCGGCCAGGGCGCGGGCGATGCCGACGCGCTGCTTCTGGCCGCCGGAGAGCTGGGCCGGGTAGCTCTTGGCCTTGTCGGTGAGGCCGACGAGGTCGAGGAGTTCGAGGGCCTTGCGGGAGCGCTCGCGGCCGCTGATGCCGAGGATCTCCAGGGGGAGTTCGACGTTGTCCTGCACGGTCCGCGAGGACAGCAGGTTGAAGTGCTGGAAGACCATGCCGATGCGGCTGCGGGCCCGGCGCAGTTCCTTGCCCGCGCGCTGGCCGCGTCCGGCGAGCGCGGTGAGGTCGACGCCGTCGACCGTCACGGTGCCGGAGGTGGGGCGTTCGAGGAGGTTGACGCAGCGGATCAGCGAGGACTTGCCGGCGCCGGACTGGCCGATGACGCCGTACACCTCCCCCTCGCGCACGTGCAGATCGACGCCGTCGAGTGCGGTTACTTCACGACCGCGTGAGCGGTAGACCTTGGTCAGGCCGGAAGTGGTGATCACTGGGGTTTCCGTCACTGTCGAGTGCGGGCGCGGGGTGCGCGCCGGGCACGGGGCATTCTTCTTCGGAAGTCTTCACAAGCCGGGCACGGTTCTCGTACGGGGCACGAGGCACGGGGGAACCGGAAGCAACGCGGGTGCGGGGCGGGGCTCGTTCCGCTCGGGGATGGTGCGCGGACACGGCTCACGGGCTCGCTTCGGGGCGCGAGGCGGGGGTGCGGGGGCCCTCAGATGGCGCACATTCGACACATACAACGAGCACCGGGCGTTGCGTTCGCCTCGGTCGCAGGGCTGCGGTAGCTCGTCGTGGTCATGCGGACCAGTAAAGCAGACAGGCGTACGAGCCGATCAGCGCCGTCCGAATAGCGGAACGCGCCAGACCGCTGTCCGGACGGTCCGCGCGGGCTCAGCCGACGGTGACGATCTCGACGCCACCCTCGATGGCCTGCGCGGACACCGCCGAGAGGTCGGGTACGACGGCGTCGGCGGAGAGCTCGTCGGCGGTGTGTGTTGTGGTCAACGCCACGGTCGTCATGCCGGCGGCGCGGCCCGACCGGAGCCCCGCGGGCGCGTCCTCGAAGACCACGCAGCGGGCCGGGTCGACGCCCAGCTTCGCGGCGGCGAGCAGGAAGGGCTCGGGGTCGGGCTTGCCGCGGGTGATGTCGTCGGCGGCGACAAGCGCGGGGAAGTCGACGCCGACCTCGCGCAGCCGGGCCTCGGCGAGGGGGCGGGTGGCGGAGGTGACGACGGCCCAGCACTCGCGCGGCAGCGAGGAGAGGAGTTCCTTGGTGCCGGGAAGCAGGACGACGCCACCGGCCACATCCTCGACCTCCAGCTGCTCGATCCGCTGCAGGGCGCCCGGTATCCGCTCCTCGGGCAGCAGCTCGGCGATGATCTCGACGGCGGGGCGGCCGTGCAGCTCGACCCGCTCGAAGTCCTCGGCGGCGATCCCGTACTCCTCGGCCCAGCGGCGCCAGCAGCGGTGGACGGACTCCATGGAGGAGATCAGCGTGCCGTCGTTGTCGAAAAGGAGGGCCTCGGCCTGGATCTTCATGCCGTCGAGCGTAAGCGGAAGGGACGCATCCGGATGCAGGGCCCCCGGCCCTCCGGGCGGGACCCCGGCCCTCCGGGCGGGACCCCGGGCCGGGCGCGGGGGGACTTTCGCCCCGTATTAGGGTCTCGGCATGCTCTCTGCCCTGACGGTCGCGACCGCCGTGGCCGCCCTGCTGCTCGGCGCGTGGTGCGGCTTCGCGGCCTACCGCGACCAGCCCACCAAGGACTGGCACTTCATCGGCATGGCCGTGGTGACGCTGCTCGCCGTGGTCCAACTCGTCGTGGGTGTCGTGCAGTTGGCGCGCGGCCAGGAGCCGGAGCAGGGCACGGTGATCTTCGTGGCCTATCTGCTCGGTTCGGCCGCGTGCGTCCCGGCGGCGGGTTTCCTCTCGCTCGCCGAGCGCACCCGCTGGGGTTCGATCACGGTCGCGGCGGCCGGTGTGGTCCTCGCGGTCCTTCAGGTACGGCTCTACGACATCTGGGGTGGCTGAGATGGCCGGCGAACGCACACGGCTGATCAAGGGCCCGGGCCTGCTGCTCGTCTGGCTGTACGGCGTGATGGTGGTCGGCGCGCTGTCGCGCTCGGTCTACCAGATCTCCACGGAGTTCGACCGTGCCCCGCTCGCGTACGCGCTGTCGCTCCTTGCCGCGCTGGTCTACGCGTTCATCACGTACACCCTGGTGCGCGGCGGTGAGACGGCCCGGCGGGCGGCGCTCGCGTGCTGTGCGGCGGAGCTGGTGGGTGTGGTGGTCGTCGGCGCCTGGACGCTTGCGGAGCCCTCGGCCTTCCCGGACGCCACGGTGTGGTCGGACTTCGGGATGGGCTATCTGTTCATCCCGGTGCTGCTGCCGGTGACGGCGCTGTTCTGGCTGCGCAGGGCTCGTACGGAGGCGAAGACCGCGGCCTGAGCTGCCGAGGGCACCGGCCCCCTCGGCAGCTCACGTGCTCCGCGCGCGTCAGGCGCTGGTGGCGTACGCGGCGGGGTCGGCGGCGTCCTTGGCGAGGGTCACCAGGGTGAGGCGGTCGTTGACCTGCCGGGTGCCGACGGGGGCGTAGCCGTGCTTGCGGTACAACTGCAGGTTGTTCTCGCTGCGGTGACCGGAGAACAGCTGGAAGCTCTTGACGGCGCCCGCGAGGGCGAGGCGCTCCTCGATCGCGAGCAGCAGCCGGCCGCCGAGGCCGTGGCGCTGCATCCGCGGGTGCACGATCAGCTTGTCGATCCGGGCCGTGCCGTCGGCGTCGACCCCGCCGCGTACCGAGGCGACGACCTCCGCGCCGAGCCGGGCCACGAGGACGCAGCCCGCGTCCAGTTCGGCCCGCAGCGAGTCGAGCGGCTGGGTCAGCGGCTCGATCGAGTAGTCGCCGTACAGCTCGGCCTCGCTCTGGTAGCAGAGGTACTGCAGTTTCAGAATCTGCTCGGCGTCCTGAGTCTCCGCCGCTGAGATGGTCACGCTCATGCCCATGTGCGCACGCCTCCCGCTCACCTGTCCGCCGGTTGCCGTTGTTCGCACCTTTCCCCAACAGTCCGGGTGCCGCAACCTCCGCGAGCATTCTGCGCAGCCATCCCAGGCACAGGGAACGCTCCAGCCCCAAACTGCCTTGTGAGATACCCAACTTCCCTGGGATTTCTCGGTACGAGGGACGCTCCGGGCCCCTTCACTCTCCCTCGCACTCCGCCGCGGCAAGCACCTGCCGCAGCCGCTCCAGACACCGGGCCCGTTCCGGGCCCACGCTGCCCTGAGAGATGCCCAGCTCTGTCGCGATCTCTCCGTACGTGAGGTCTCTCGGCGAGAGCACGGCGCTCAGCAGGCCGGCGCAGCTCCGGGGCAGCCGTCGCACGGCGTTCCACAGGAGGCGGTGGCGTTCGGCTCGGAGCAGGAACTGTTCGGGCCAGTTGTCGGCGGGCGTCGCCGGCTCACCTCGGTACGCCCGCTCCCGCAGCGCACCCCACTCCGCCCTGCACACTTCCGCGTGCACTGCGTCGCGCAGCCAGCCCTCCGGGTCCGCCGGTGGACCGATCCGGCCGATGTGCTCCAAGAGCCTCAGCCATACAGCCTGTTCCAGGTCCCCGGGGTCCACGCCGATGGCCGGCGCCTCCGCGGCCGCTTCGGCAGTCAGCAGGGGGCGGAGGGTGGCCATCAGGTGTTCCGCGGTCGGGGTGATCACGCCGCTCGTGACGTCACCGTCCCGGCACCGGGTTGCCGGGACGGTGCACGCTCACCTCAAAGGACCGTGTCCGCCTACTCGTTGACGAAGTCCGCCGCCGCCAGCAACGCCGTGTCCGGGTTGTCCGAGAAGATTCCGTCGATGCCGGTGGCGAAGTACGTCTTGAGGGCGCCGAAGACGTCGCCGTAGGCGTGGGGGTCCGTGCCCTTGCGGTAGTCCACGGGGAGGAAGGTGTTCTCGTTGCGCATCGTGTAGGGGTGCAGGAGCAGGTTCTCCGCGTGGGCGTCGCGGACCAGGGTCGTGGGCTCGGTGAGGCGGCCCTCCGCGTCGCGCGGGATGACCAGGTCGAGCGTGGGGCCGATGCCCTGGGCGTACGAGGCGATCCACTTCAGGCCCTCGGGCTTGACCAGGTCGGCGACGGTGCGCGGGTCGCCGGACTCCACGAAGTCCCAGGGGCGGCTGGACGCGCGGGAGAGGAGCACGACGCGCGGCCCGTCGATGAGCCTGCTCATGCGCTCCATGCTGCTCGGCTCGAAGGACTGGACGAAGTTCGGGGAGTGCTCCCGGTGCCGCCCGTACGCGCGGAGCAGCTTGGCGAGGGGCTCCTCCAGGCCGAGGCCGAGCTTCCGGAAGTACGTGGGGTGCTTGGTCTCGATGTGCAGCCACACCGGGCGGCCCCGCTTCTGGCCTTCCTTCTCGGCCCAGCGCAGCACCTCTTCGAGGGTGGGCACCTCCCAGCGGCCGTCGTAGACCGTGTTCTCCTGACGGTGCTGCGGGATGCGCTCCTCGGCGCGCAGCGTCTTCAGCTCGGCGAGCGTGAAGTCCTCGGTGAACCAGCCGGTCAGGGACTTCCCGTCGACGGACTTCGTGGTCTTGCGGTCCGCGAACTCGGGGTGGGCCGCGACGTCCGTCGTCCCGGTGATGTCGTTCTCGTGACGGCATACGAGATGCCCGTCCCTGGTCGGCACCAGGTCCTGCTCGATGACGTGCGCGCCCATGTCGAGGGCGAGTTGGTACGAGCCGAGCGTGTGCTCGGGCCGGTAGCCGCTGGCGCCGCGGTGCGCGACGACCGTCGGGACCGGCAGCGAGTCGACGCCGCGGCCGCCCGAGCCGCCCCTGCCGTCGTCGGCTCTCGCCGTGCCGGACAGGCCGAGGGCCGCCCCGCCCGCGCCGAGCACCGCGGCGCCGAGCAGGGAGCGCCGGCCGGGGCCGCCCGTGCCCGGCTGCCGCCCCGCCGCCGTGTCCCGCTGCTCCTGCCGGCCCTGCTTGCCGTGGCTCATATGCGCTCCTCGCGCTAGTCGTGTGCACGCATCCGTCGGACTGACGGGCAGATGTTAGGGCCCGTCAGATGACGGAAGGGAGCCCCTAGCACCAAGCAACGGCCAACGGAGAGCCAACAGAGATCAACAGTGTGTGTCCAGTCCATGAGCCCGGTGTGCAATCCGGACGTGTCCGCGAGTATCGTCCTCACCTGCACAGTCGCCCTTGCAAGACCCTTGACACCGGAGGAACCGTTGTCCCGCTTCGCGTTCATCAAGGCAGTGCTCGGTCCGGTCATGCGCCTGATGTTCCGGCCACGGGTGGAGGGTGCGGAGAACATTCCGGGCGACGGCCCCGTGATCCTCGCGGGCAACCACCTGACGTTCATCGACTCGATGATCCTGCCGCTGGTCTGCGACCGGCAGGTGTTCTTCATCGGCAAGGACGAGTACGTCACGGGCAAGAGCCTCAAGGGCCGCCTGATGGCGTGGTTCTTCACCGGCGTCGGGATGATCCCGGTGGACCGGGACGGCGGCCGCGGCGGCGTCGCGGCGCTGATGACCGGCCGGCGCGTCCTGGAGCAGGGCCGGGTCTTCGGCATCTACCCGGAGGGCACCCGCTCCCCCGACGGCCGCCTCTACCGCGGCCGTACCGGCATCGCCCGCCTGACCCTGATGACCGGCGCGCCGGTGGTGCCGTTCGCGATGATCGGCACGGACAAGCTGCAGCCGGGCGGCGCGGGCCTGCCGCGACCGGGCCGGGTCACGGTCCGGTTCGGCGAGGCGATGGAGTTCTCCCGGTACGACGGGATGGACCGTGACCGGTACGTCCTGCGGGCGGTGACGGACTCCGTCATGGCCGAGGTGATGGCCCTGTCCGGGCAGGAGTACGTCGACATGTACGCCACCAAGGCGAAGGCGGCGTGAGCCACTTGGGCGATCGGCCGGCACCCGGCACCGTGCCCAGGTCGATCGCCCTTCGGGCTCGCCCTCAGTCGCCGGACGGGCTCGATTCGAGCCGCTGCCCCTTCAGGGCGAACCACGCCCCCACCGCCGTAAGGAACAGCACCACCGCAGCAACCCCGGCCGCCGCCTCGAACCCGGCCGTGAACGACGCCTGAGCCGACTCAAGCAGCTGCGCGCCCTGCTCGGCGGGCAGCTGCTTCGCCACCTCGGCGGCCCCGCCGAGCGAGTCCTGAGCCGCCGTCACGGCCTCGCCGGGAACCCCCTCCGGGACGGTGAAGCCGCGGTAGATGCCGGTCACGACCGAGCCGAGCAGGGCGATGCCGAGGGCCGAGCCCAGTTCGTACGCCGTCTCGGAGACCGCTGAGGCCGCGCCCGCCTGTTCCTTGGGGACGCTGGAGAGGATGACGTCCGCGGTCACCGTGAACGCGAGTCCCGCGCCCATGCCGCCGAGGAGCAGCGCGGTGCACATCAGGACCACCGGGGTGTCCGCGTCGAGCGCGGTGCACGCGGCGAGCGCGAGGCCGAGCGCGGCCAGGCCGCCGGACACCGTGCCCCGGACCGAGGCCCGCCGGGCGACGAACCCCGCGACGAGACCGGTGGCGACCGCGCCGAGGGCGGCGGGAAGTTCGATGAGCCCGGCGCCCAACGGCGAGCGCATCTGCACCAGTTGCAGGAACTGGGACAGGAAGAACACCAGGCCGGCGAGGCCGAGGATGGTCAGCAGGTCGGCGAGGACCGCGCCAAAGAAGCCGCGGTGCCGGAACAGCCGCATGTCGAGCAGCGGCGACTTGAGGGTCAACTGCCGCCTGGCGAACCAGACCAGACCGGCGACGCCCGCCACCGCGGCCACCGCGATGTCCCAGCGGAATCCGTGCACGGCCGCCTCCTTCACGGCGTACACCACCGCGACCATGCCGACGAGCGACAGCGCGACGCTGAGCAGGTCCCACGGGCCCGGGGCCGGGTCGCGCGACTCGGGGAGCAGCTTGACGCCGACGAGCACGAGGACCGCCATCACCGGCAGGTTGATGAGGAAGACCGAGCCCCACCAGAAGTGGCTGAGCAGCGCGCCGCCGACGAGCGGCCCGACCGCCGCGCCCGCCGAGGCGGCGGCGCCCCAGATGCCGATGGCGACGGAGCGTTCCTTGGGGTCGTGGAAGATGTTGCGAATCAGCGCGAGGGTCGACGGCATCAGCGTCGCGCCCGCCACACCGAGCAGCGCGCGGGCCAGGATCATCATCTCGGGGCTGGTGGCGTACGCGTTCAGGACGGACACCGTGCCGAACGCGACCGCGCCCGTGAGCAGCAGCTTCTTGCGGCCGATGCGGTCGCCGAGGCTGCCCATGGAGACGAGCAGGCCGGCGATCACGAACGAGTAGACGTCTCCGATCCACAGCAGCTGGGTGCCGGAGGGCCTGAGGTCCTCGCTGAGGAACGGGGTGGCGAGGCCGAGTACGGTCGCGTCCACCGCGACGAGCAGCACGGCCAGGACGAGCACGGCGAGCGCGAGCCAGCGGCCCGGGTGGCGCCCTTCCTGTTCCGTCGTCGGATGCTGCGCTGTGCTGGTCATTTCTCCACGCTCCGGCGGGCGCCGCCGAGCAGCAGCTCGACGATCATGTACTGGAAGTCCTTGGCCGCGACCCGTCCTTCGTGGATCGCCCAGGCCCCGGAGCCCACGAGTCCGTAGAGGGCTTCGGTGAGCCAGGCCGGGGTGAGGTCGATGCGGAACTCGCCGGTCTCCTGGCCGCGCTGGAAGAGCGCGGCGATCCGGCCGTCGAGCCGGGCCCAGCCCGGGTGCATCTGCTCGCCCTCGAAGAGCTGGTTCTCGGAGACGAGGAAGGCCAGGAAGCCGGAGCTGGGTTCGATCTCGGCGACGAGCCGGCGCAGGGCGCCCTCGGCCCCGCCCTCGTCGAGACGCGCGGCTTCGAGGGCCGACTCCAGCTGCCGGATGCCGAGCTCTTCCAGGGCGCGTACGAGCGCGTCCCGGCCGGCGAAGTGCCGGTGCAGGGTGGCCCGGCTGATGCCGGCGGCCCGCGCCACTTCGTCCATGGTCGCGGTGGATTTCCGGGTCAGCAGGCTCGCCGCTGTCCGCAGGAGGTGTTCACGATCGACTGCCATGAGACGACCATAGCCCAAATGAGACACTGATGTCTCATCCTGAGGGAGGAGAAAGGCCCGCCGCACGACGTACGACGGGCCTTGCCCTGGACAGCTCCCTGGACTGCTCCCTGCGCCTGTCTCTGCGCCGGTCTCTGCCCTGCGCGCCGGATCCGGGTGCCGGAGCCGGGCGCCTACTGCTGCTTGGCCGTGGCCCAGGCCTGCTGGACCGCCAGGTCGGCCTTGACCTCGGCGAGCTGGACGGCGACCGCCGAGGGCGCCGTGCCGCCGCGGCCGCTGCGGGAGGCGAGCGCACCCGGCACGTTCAGGACCGTGCGCACCTCGGGCGTCAGGTGCCCGGAGATCTTCGCGAACTGCGCGTCGGTGAGCTCGTCCAGCTCCTTGCCCTCGGCCTCGGCGACCTTGACGCACTCGCCCGCGACCTCGTGCGCGACCCGGAACGGCACACCCTGCTTGACCAGCCACTCGGCGATGTCGGTGGCGAGCGAGAAGCCGGCCGGGGCCAGCTCCTCCATGCGCTCGCGGTTGACCGTGAGGGTGGCCATCATGCCGGTGAACGCCGGGAGCAGGACCTCCAGCTGGTCGCAGGAGTCAAAGACGGGCTCCTTGTCCTCCTGCAGGTCGCGGTTGTACGCCAGCGGCAGCGCCTTGAGCGTCGCCAGCAGGCCGGTCAGGTTGCCGATGAGGCGGCCGGACTTGCCGCGCGCCAGCTCGGCGATGTCGGGGTTCTTCTTCTGCGGCATGATCGACGAGCCGGTGGAGAACGCGTCGTGCAGCGTGACGAAGGAGAACTCCTTCGTGTTCCAGACAATGATCTCCTCGGCGATCCGGGAGAGGTTCACACCGATCATCGCGGTGATGAAGGCGAACTCGGCGACGAAGTCACGCGAGGCCGTGCCGTCGATCGAGTTGCCCGCCGAGCCGTGCTCGAAGCCCAGGTCCTGCGCGACGGCCTCCGGGTCAAGGCCGAGGGAGGAACCGGCGAGCGCGCCCGAGCCGTAGGGGGAGACGGCCGTCCGCTCGTCCCACTGGCGAAGGCGCTCGGCGTCCCGGGAAAGCGACTGCACGTGCGCGAGGACGTGGTGGGCGAAGAGCACCGGCTGGGCGTGCTGGAGGTGCGTGCGGCCGGGCATGGCGACGTCCGGGTGCGCCTCGGCCAGGCCCACCAGGGCCTCCTGGAGACCGGCGATCAGGCCGCCGATGACGCGGGCGTGGTCGCGCAGGTACATCCGGAAGAGCGTGGCGACCTGGTCGTTGCGGGACCGGCCGGCGCGCAGCTTGCCGCCCAGGTCCGGGCCGAGCCGCTCCAGGAGGCCGCGCTCCAGGGCCGTGTGCACGTCCTCGTCGGCGATGGTGCCGGTGAACTCGCCGCTCGCGACGTCCTGTTCGAGCAGGTCGAGCCCGGCGATCATCCGCTCCAGCTCGTCGGCCGTCAGCAGGCCCGCCTTGTGCAGCACGCGCGCGTGGGCCCGGGAGCCCGCGATGTCGTACGGGGCGAGGCGCCAGTCGAAGTGGACGGACGCGGAGAGTTTCGCGAGGGCCTCGGCGGGCCCGTCGGCGAAACGACCGCCCCACAGCCGTACGTCACCGCTGTTGCTGCTCACTGCTCTGCTCCTCGGGGGTGGGTGATGGGCGGCACACGCTACTGCTCCGCGGAGCAGCCTGCGTATGCATGATTATGCAGTCCTCCGTATGCTTCGTCAATCTACTCACTCTCGGCCGGGATTCGTCAGCGGGAATCGCCGGCGAGAATCGTTAGACAGGTGAAGTATTTCTGGTCGATAATCGCGGCCATGGGAAAGACCTACGAGCGCATAGACGGCCGGCTCCGCGCCTTCATCGAGGCGCAGCCGGTGTTCTTCACGGCCACCGCGCCGCTCGACGCGAGCGGCACCGTCAACCTCTCCCCCAAGGGCCTCTCCGGCTCCTTCGCGGTGCTCGACGAGCAGCGCGTCGCGTATCTGGACTTCGCCGGGAGCCATGCCGAGACCGTGGCGCACCTGCGCGAGAACGGCCGCATCACCCTCATGTGGTGCGCCTTCCAGGGTCCGCCGAACATCGTCCGGGTGCACGGCCGCGGCGAGCCCGTCTTCCGCGACGACCCGCGCTTCGCCGAACTCCTGACCCACTTCCCCGGCATCGACCCGAGCCCGCACGGCCTGCGCGCGGTCATCGTCGTCACCGCCGAACACGTCCGCGACAGCTGCGGATACGGGGTGCCCTTCATGACGTACGACGAGGACCGTGACCTGCACGCCAAGCGGTTCGCGCGCGAGGACGACGCCACGCTGAGCGCGTACTTCGAGAAGCGGACCATCGCCCGGAGCATGGACGGCCTGCCGGGGGTGCCGCTGCCGCTGCCGCCCAGCACCGGCTGAGCCTTAACGGCAAACCAGCTGTACCGGCCACATATCGAGACGGGATTGCGGGCCCCGGGCGGCAGCGCGTTGCATCCTCGCGTGGAAACAGAACTGAGGAACCCCAGCACGACCGCGTCGGACGACCGCACCGCCCGGCGCGCCGTCACCGTCTTCCCGGTGCTCGTGCTCGCCGCCGGCGCGCTCGGCCTGCTGATACCCGGGACGTTCGCGGACTGGAAGGCGTCCGTGCCGTATCTGCTCGGCATCGTCATGTTCTGCATGGGCCTGACGATGACCCCGGCGGACTTCAGGGGCGTGGCCAAGCGGCCGTGGGTGGTACTGCTCGGGCTCGCCGCACAGTACCTCGTGATGCCCGGCCTCGGCTGGCTGGTCGCGCACGCGCTCTCGCTGCCGCCCCAACTCGCCGCCGGTGTCATCCTCGTGGGCTGCGCGCCCGGCGGCACCGCGTCCAACGTGGTCACCTACCTGGCTCGCGGCGACGTCGCGCTCTCCGTCTCCGTCACCAGCGTGTCGACCCTGCTCGCGCCGCTCCTGACGCCCGCCCTGACGCTGCTGCTCGCGGGCTCGTTCCTGCCCATCGACGCGGGCGCGATGACCACCGACATCCTGAAGACGGTGCTGCTCCCGGTCCTCGCGGGCCTCGCCGTACGCCTCCTCGCCGGCCGGTACGTGGACCGCGTCCTCGGCGCCCTGCCGTGGCTCTCCGCGCTCACCATCTCGGTGATCGTCGCCGTGGTCGTCGCGGGCAGCGCCGCCGCCATCAAGTCGGCCGCCGCCGTGGTCCTCCTGGCCGTGGTGCTGCACAACGGCCTCGGCCTGACGCTCGGTTACGCGGTCGGCAAGGCCGCGCGGCTCGGTCAGCCCGCCAGCCGCGCGCTCGCCTTCGAGGTCGGCCTGCAGAACTCCGGCCTCGCCGCGTCCCTGGCCACGGCCCACTTCAGCCCGCTCGCGGCCCTGCCCGCCGCGGTGTTCTCGGTCTGGCACAACGTGTCCGGCGCGGTGGTCGCCGCCTGGATGGCCCGCCGCTCGCGCAAGCAGTGACCGGTGCGCAGGGCAAGGCCTCCGCGCATTCGCCGCCTGTCGCCGGGGGCCTTTCTCGTACGTACGACTGCTCAGCTCTCGTACGTACGACTGCTCAGCGCGCGTTCTGGGCCAGGGAGAGCAGGTGGTCCGCGAGGGCCTGGCCGCCGTCGGGTTCGCGGCTGATCAGCATCAGCGTGTCGTCACCCGCGATCGTGCCGAGGATGTCCTGCAGTTCGGCCTGGTCGATGGCGGAGGCGAGGAACTGCGCGGCGCCCGGCGGGGTGCGCAGCACGACCAGGTTGGCGGAGGCCTCCGCGGAGATGAGGAGTTCGCCGGAGAGGCGGCGCATCCGCTCCTCCTTCGCGGACTCCCCGAGCGGGGCGCGCGGGGTGCGGAAGCCGCCTTCGCTGGGCACCGCGTAGATCAGGTCGCCCTCGTTGTTGCGGATCTTGACGGCGTTGAGCTCGTCCAGGTCGCGGGAGAGCGTGGCCTGTGTGACGGACAGGCCGTCGTCCGCGAGGAGTTTCGCCAACTGGCTCTGGGAGCGCACCGGTTGGCGGTTGAGGATGTCCACGATCCGGCGGTGCCGGGCGGTCCGGGTCTGCGGTACCGCGGGTCCGCCCTGGTCCTGACCGGGCTCGTTGTCGCGCAGGCTCATCGTCGTCTCATTCTCCGGATCGTCCGTCCCCGTCGGCCGCGCCCGCCGCCGTGTCGAGGATGCCGGGCAGGGCCTGGAGGAACGCTTCCGTCTCGGCGTCCGTGAGGGTCAGCGCGGGCATCAGGCGGACCACGTCGGGCGCGGGGGCGTTCACCAGGCAACCGGCGTCCTGGGCGGCCTGCTGCACCTTGGGTGCGAGCGGCTCGGTGAGCACGATACCCAGGAGCAGCCCCGCGCCCCGGACATGGCTGACCAGTGCATGCCCAAAACCCTCGATGCCCTCGCGCAGCCGCTCGCCCTGCCGCTTGACGTTGTCGAGCAGCCCGTCCGCCGCGATCGTGTCGAGTACGGCGACTCCGGCCGCGCACGCCACCGGGTTGCCGCCGAACGTCGTGCCGTGCTGGCCGGGCTTGAGGAGGTCGGCCGCGGCACCGAACGCGACGGTCGCGCCGATCGGCAGTCCGCCGCCGAGACCCTTGGCCAGGGTCACGATGTCGGGCTGCACGCCCTCGTGGGCCTGGTGCTCGAACCAGTGGCCGGTGCGGCCGATGCCGGTCTGCACCTCGTCCAGGACGAGCAGCGTGCCGGTCGCGGAGGTGATCTCGCGGGCCGCCTTCAGGTAGCCGGCCGGGGGCACGACCACGCCGCTCTCGCCCTGGATCGGCTCGATCACGACGAGCGCGGTCTCCTCGGTGACGGCCGCCCGCAGCGCCTCCACATCGCCGTACGGGACGTGCGTGACGTCGCCGGGCAGCGGCTCGAACGGCTGCTGCTTGGCGGGCTGGCCGGTGAGCGCGAGCGCGCCCATCGTGCGGCCGTGGAAGCCGCCCTCGGTGGCGACCATGTGCGAACGCCCGGTCAGGCGGCCGATCTTGAAGGCCGCCTCGATCGCCTCCGCGCCCGAGTTGCAGAACAGCACCCGGCCCGCGCGCCCGAAGTGCGTCAGCAGCTTCTCGGCGAGGGTGACGGTCGGCTCGGCGATGAAGAAGTTGGAGATCTGGCCGAGGGTGGCGACCTGGTCGCTGACCGCGCGGACGACGGCCGGGTGGGCGTGGCCGAGGGCGTTCACGGCGATGCCGCCGATGAAGTCGACGTACTCGGTGCCGTCCGCGTCCCAGACCTTCACGCCCTCACCGCGCACCAGCGGGAGGCGCGGGGTGCCGTAGTTGTCCATCAGGGCGCCCTGCCAGCGCTGGACGTACTCCTGGTTGCTGCCGCCGGTCACTGCGCTCCCCCTTCGGTCTCGTCGGTCACGTCGTTCACATCGGTCATGTCGGTTACACCGGTTACGTCGGGCACGTCGGGCACGTCGGGCACGTCGGGCACGACCATCGTGCCGATTCCTTCGTCCGTGAAGATCTCCAGGAGGATCGAGTGCTGGACCCTCCCGTCGATCACGCGGGCCGTGTGCACGCCGTTGCGCACCGCGTGCAGGCAGCCCTCCATCTTCGGCACCATGCCGGAGCTCAACTCCGGAAGCAGCTTCTCCAGTTGGGCGGCGGAGAGGCGGCTGATCACCTCGTCGCTGTTCGGCCAGTCCTCGTACAGGCCCTCGACGTCGGTGAGGACCATCAGGGTCTCGGCGTTCAGGGCGGCGGCCAGGGCCGCGGCCGCCGTGTCGGCGTTGACGTTGTAGACGTGATGGTCGTCCGCGGAGCGCGCGATGGACGAGACGACCGGGATACGGCCGTCCGCGAGCAGCGCCTCGATCGCGCCGGTGTCGATCTCGGTGATCTCGCCGACCCGCCCGATGTCCACCAACTCGCCCTCGATCCGCGGCTGGTGCTTCGTGGCGGTGATGGTGTGCGCGTCCTCACCGGTGAGGCCGACGGCGAGCGGGCCGTGCTGGTTGAGCAGTCCGACCAGCTCGCGCTGCACCTGCCCGGCGAGCACCATGCGTACGACGTCCATGGCGTCCTCGGTGGTGACGCGCAGGCCCGCCTTGAACTCGCTGACGATGCCGTGCCGGTCGAGCGCCTTGCTGATCTGCGGTCCGCCGCCGTGCACCACGACCGGCCTGAGCCCGGCGTGGTGCAGGAACACCACGTCCTGCGCGAACGCGGCCTTCAGCTCCTCGTCGACCATGGCGTTTCCGCCGAACTTGATGACGACGGTCTTGCCGCGGTGCCGGGTCAGCCAGGGCAGCGCCTCGACGAGGATCTGCGCCTTGGGCAGTGCGGTGTGTTTACGAGTGCTCATCGGCTTCTGCGTCCCGGGGTGTTGGCAGGCGTCGGTCAGGAGGAGTAGGCGCTGTTCTCGTGCACGTACTCGGCGGTCAGGTCGTTGGCCCAGATCACCACCGGCTCGGCGGTGCCCGCGGCCAGGTCGGCGGTGATCGCGACCTCGCGGTAGCGCATGTCGACCTTGTCGCGGTCCTCGCCGACGGAGCCGTTCTTGCAGACCCAGACGCCGTTGATGGCGACGTTCAGCCGGTTCGGGTCGAAGGCGGCGGAGGTGGTGCCGATCGCGGAGAGCACCCGGCCCCAGTTGGGGTCCTCGCCGTGGATGGCGCACTTGAGGAGGTTGTTGCGGGCGATGGAGCGGCCCACCTCGACGGCGTCCTCCTCGCTCGCGGCGTTGATCACCTCGATGCGGATGTCCTTGCTCGCGCCCTCGGCGTCGCCGATCAGCTGCCGCGCCAGGTCCGCGCAGACCTCACGGACGGCCTCGGCGAACTCGCCCTGGTCCGGGACGACTTCGGACGCGCCGGAGGCGAGCAGCAGCACCGTGTCGTTGGTCGACATGCAGCCGTCGGAGTCGACCCGGTCGAAGGTCGTACGGGTCGCGGAGCGCAGGGCGGCGTCCAGGGCGGCGGTGTCCACGTCGGCGTCCGTGGTGAGGACGACCAGCATGGTGGCGAGGCCGGGGGCGAGCATGCCCGCGCCCTTTGCCATGCCGCCTACGGTCCAGCCGGCCTCGCTGGTGACTACCGCGGTCTTGTGCACGGTGTCGGTGGTCTTGATGGCGATGGCGGCCTTCTCGCCGCCGTGCTCGGAGAGCTGCGCGGCGGCGCTCTCCACGCCCGGGAGCAGCTTGTCCATCGGCAGGGTCACCCCGATGAGCCCGGTCGACGCGACGGCGATTTCACCCGCGTTCAGGTCCAGGACCTCGGCGACCTTCTCGGCGGTGGCGTGCGTGTCCTGGAAGCCCTTCGGGCCCGTACAGGCGTTGGCGCCACCGGAGTTGAGGACCACGGACTGGACCTGGCCGCCCCCCAGGACCTGCTCCGACCACAGGACCGGGGCGGCCTTGACGCGGTTGGAGGTGAAGACGCCCGCGGCGGCCAGTCGGGGCCCGTTGTTGACCACGAGGGCCAGGTCGGGGTTCCCGTTCTGCTTGATCCCGGCGGCGATGCCCGCGGCCGTGAATCCCTTTGCTGCCGTAACACTCACGGTGCGACTCCGATCGAGGAAAGCCCGGTGGCCTCGTCGAGGCCGAGGGCGATGTTCATGCTCTGCACCGCGCCGCCCGCGGTGCCCTTGGTCAGGTTGTCGATGGCGCTGATCACGATGGCGCGGCCCGCGTTCGCGTCGTACGCGACCTGCAGCTGCACCGCGTTCGAGCCGTACACGGAGGCGGTCGCGGGCCACTGCCCCTCGGGCAGCAGGTGCACGAACGGCTCGTCCGCGTACGCCTTCTCGTACGCCGAGCGGAGCGCGTCCGCAGTCGTGCCGGGTGCGGCCTTGGCGCTGCAGGTGGCGAGGATGCCGCGGGACATCGGGGCGAGCGTCGGCGTGAAGGACACGGAGACCCTTCGGCCGGCGGCCGCGCTCAGGTTCTGGATCATCTCGGGCGTGTGCCGGTGCCCGCCGCCCACGCCGTACGGCGACATGGAGCCCATCACCTCGGAGCCGAGCAGATGCGGCTTGAGCGCCTTGCCCGCGCCGGAGGTGCCGGTCGCGGCGACGATCACCGCCTCGTCCTCGGCGAGCCCGGCGGCGTACGCGGGGGCGAGGGCGAGCGAGACGGCCGTCGGGTAGCAGCCGGGCACCGCGATCCGCTTCGTGCCGTCGAGCGCGGCGCGGGCGCCGGGCAGCTCGGGCAGTCCGTAGGGCCAGGTGCCGGCGTGCTCGGAGCCGTAGAACGTCTCCCAGTCCGCGGAGTTCTGCAGCCGGAAGTCGGCGCCCATGTCGATCACCAGGACGTCCGGGCCGAGCTGCTCGGCGACGGCGGCGGACTGGCCGTGCGGCAGCGCGAGAAACACGACATCGTGGCCCGAGAGCACCTCGGCGGTGGTCGGTTCCAGGATCCGGCCGGCGAGCGGCAGCAGGTGCGGCTGGAGCGCACCGAGGTGCTGTCCGGCGTTGGAGTGGCCGGTCAGGGCGCCGAGCTCCACCTCCGGGTGACCGACAAGCAGACGCAACAGCTCCCCGCCCGCGTAACCACTCGCCCCTGCGACTGCCGCACGTACTGCCATCGGATCCTCCTCGGTGATGGCATGACTATACGTAGCTTCGAAGTTTTATGCAAAAGCGTTCACGGTTCGACGGGAGGTCTGGTCGAGGCATGACGCAGCACGCTCGTCTGCTGAGGGCTGGTGCGGTGGGCGAGCGGTCGTGCGGAGCTCGTTGTCAGTGGTGGCGCGTACGGTCTGAGGCATGACCGATCAGGACGCCAACTCGCCCTCGCTGCACGCCTTCTCGACGTGGCAGCCGTTGCTGCGGCTGCTGCGGGTCTGGCGCGCACCGGGGCCGGACGGCGCATTCTCGTACGCGTCGGGCCGTATCGGGCAGGGCAGTTGGAGCCTGCCGTCGCGGGAGGACGTGCCGCGTACCGACCGGGCCGCGCGGGACGAAGGGGTGCAGGCCCAGGCGGAAGCGGTGGAGCCGGTGCGGCGGGCGCTGGCCGCCGCCGGGGTCGAGGACGTCACGTTCACGGCCGAGTTCTCGGCGGCCGGGCCGCTCACGCTGCGCGTGCTCGGGCGGAGCCCGGCCGTGGAGTCCGGGGTCGGCAGCGCGCATCCGGGGGCGCTGCTGCTGGTGGAGGGCGCGGTTCCGGAGCCCTGGCGCCGGCTGCCCGAGCCTGCGCCGGAGTCCGGGCCCGCCCCGACCGCGGACCCCGGCCTCCTTGAGCGGACCCTGCGGGAGCGGATTCCACCGGGCGCGGTCGGGTCGACGGACGCGGAGCTGGCGGCGGCGGAGGCGCGGCTCGGGGTCCCGCTTCCCGAAGAGCTGAGGGCGCTCTACCGCGTGACGCGTGGGCGGCCGCAGGACTGGGGCGAGGGGTACGAGGCGGTGCTGCGGGCGGACGAGGCGGTCGGCTGCGAACTCTTCCCGCTGGACGAGGTGTATGTCGCGGACGCGGCGTCGCGGCCCACGCTGTGGCAGTTCGGGGCGAAGGAGGCGGTCGTCACCACGGCGGACGACGCGGTGCAGGGCCTGGTCGGCTCGCCCGGCTGGATCGTGTTCGGGGACAACGGCGGCGGGGACCGGATCGCCGTGGACCTCACCCCGGGCCCGCGCGGCCACATCGGGCAGATCATCATGCTCAGCCACGAGTACAACATCGGGGCCGAGCTGATCGCCGACTCACTCACCGACCTGGTCCTGGGGCGGGAGAGCGAGTCGCGCAGCGGCTCCGGACCCGACGCGCCCCCGGCCGTGGCGCACGTCAACTGGCGGAGCCTGCCGAGCGTCGAGGCCGCGGCCCACGCCGGCCTGGAGGTGCTGTCCCTCGGGGTCTGGGAAGCCGAGCCGCTGAGCCTCGCCCCGGCCCTCGGCCTGCCCCGGCTCCGCACGCTCGCGGCGTATCCCGGCACGCTGGCCGACCCGTTGGAGATAGCCGGGCTCAAGGGCCTGGAGTACCTGGAACTCGCCCCGCAGGACTGGCGCGTGCTGCTCGACGCGGGGGCGGTGCCGCGCAGCCTGTCGGCGGCCTCGGTCCTGGTGCGCGGGCAGCAGGACGTGTTGTCCACGGTGGCGCTGGCCAACGAGATCCTGACCCTGTGGGACCGGCCGCAGATCGTGCAGACGGTGCTGGAGGAGGACCTGGGGGCGATGGCTTAGGCGAGGCGGACCTGCGCTGCTCCCGGTCGCGCGGCAAGGGGGTTCGATGGCGTGCTCATGACAGGCGCCTCCACAGGTCTCCTTCAGCCTTGGCTCGTCCGAGCCCAACGTGTTTGCCCGGGGCGGAACTTCAAGCAAAGGTAAGGCGTTGGCAAAGCGATGCGTCGTGTGAGCGCACGTACCAAGAACGGCTAGCCGAGGTGGCACGGATGGCGATGTGGGACCGGATCAAGGACCAGGCCAAGGGTCTGCAGCAGCAGGCAGGGGGAGCGCGCGGCTCCGGCGGCCACGGACAGGGGCACGGACAGCCGGGGGCCGGGGCGAATCCGGGCTCGGAGTCGAGCGGCGGAGGGTCGAAGGCCCAGCTCGTCGGCATGCTCAAGACCCAGCTCACGTCCCTGAAGACGGAGCTGAAGAGCGGGGCGTACCGGGACGCGAGCATGGCCATGTGCGCCCTGGTCGCGGCGGCCGACGGGTCGGTCGACCCGGCGGAGCGGCAGCAGATCGAGTCCCTGATCCTGCAGAACGACGTGCTGCAGAACTTCCCGCCGGAGCAGCTGCGGCAGCGCTTCAACAAGCATGTCGACCAGCTGTCGTTCAACTTCCAGCAGGGCAAGGCCGAGGTCATGCAGGAGATCGCCAAGGCAGCGAAGAAGCCGACGGAGGCCAGGGCTGTCGTGCAGACCGGCGTCGTCGTGGCGGGCGCGGACGGCTTTGTCGCCCCGGCCGAGCAGCAGGTACTGCGGGAGGCGTGCGCGGCGCTGAACGTGTCGCCACAGGAGTTCGGCCTCTGAGCGGCGCCGAGGAACGGCCTGGCCGCAGGCCGTCAGCCCGTTGCCTCGGCCCAGGTGCCGCGTACACCGACGTAGAGCCCGATCTGGCCGACGGACACCGCCAGGTCACCGAGCACGGCACGCAGTCGGCGGCCGGCGAGGAGCGCGACACGCGGACGCAGCGACGGCTACGCCCCGGCCGCCGGTGAGCGGTCGGGGCGTAGCCGTGCGTGGGGAACCGGGATCAGGCGAGCGTCGCCAGCGCCTGGTTGAAGGTGGCCGAGGGGCGCATGACCGCCGAGGCCTTCTTCGCGTCCGGCTGGAAGTAGCCGCCGATGTCCGCCGGGGAGCCCTGCACGGCCAGGAGCTCGTCGACGATGGTCTGCTCCTGCTCGGTGAGCGTCTTGGCGAGCTGCGCGAACGCCTCGGCGAGCGCCGCGTCCTCGGTCTGCTTGGCCAGCTCCTGGGCCCAGTACAGGGACAGGTAGAAGTGGCTGCCGCGGTTGTCGATGCTGCCGAGCTTGCGGGCCGGGGACTTGTTCTCGTTCAGGAACGTGGCCGTGGCGCGGTCCAGGGTGTCGGCCAGGACCTGCGCGCGGGCGTTGCCCGTGCTCTGCGCGAGGTGCTCGAAGGAGACCGCGAGCGCCAGGAACTCGCCGAGGCTGTCCCAGCGCAGGTAGTTCTCCTTGACCAGCTGCTGGACGTGCTTCGGGGCGGAGCCCCCGGCGCCCGTCTCGAAGAGGCCGCCGCCGTTCATCAGCGGGACCACGGAGAGCATCTTGGCGCTGGTGCCCAGCTCCAGGATCGGGAACAGGTCGGTGAGGTAGTCGCGCAGCACGTTGCCGGTGACGGAGATGGTGTTCTCGCCGCGGCGGATGCGCTCCAGGGAGAAGCGGGTGGCGTCGACCGGCGCCAGGATCCGGAGGTCCAGGCCCTCGGTGTCGTGCTCCGCGAGGTACTCGTTGACCTTCGTGATCAGCTGGGCGTCGTGGGCGCGGGTCTCGTCCAGCCAGAACACGGCCGGGTCGCCGGTGGCGCGGGCGCGGGTCACGGCGAGCTTGACCCAGTCCTTGATCGGGGCGTCCTTGGTCTGGCAGGCGCGGAAGATGTCGCCCTCGGCGACCTCCTGCTCCAGGACCACGTTGCCCGCGGTGTCGACCAGGCGGACGGTGCCGGCCACGGGGACCTCGAAGGTCTTGTCGTGGGAGCCGTACTCCTCGGCCTTCTGCGCCATCAGGCCGACGTTCGGGACGGAGCCCATCGTCGCCGGGTCGAAGGCGCCGTTGGCGCGGCAGTCCTCGATGACGACCTGGTAGACGCCGGAGTAGCTGGAGTCGGGCAGGACGGCGAGGGTGTCGGCCTCCTGGCCGTCCGGGCCCCACATGTGGCCGGAGGTGCGGATCATCGCGGGCATGGAGGCATCCACGATGACGTCCGACGGGACGTGCAGGTTGGTGATGCCGTTGTCCGAGTCGACCATGGCGAGCTCGGGACCCGCGGCGAGCTCGGCCTCGAAGGACGCCTTGATCTCGGCGCCCAGGTGCGGCACGGAGTCCAGGCCCTTGAGGATGGAGCCGAGGCCGTCGTTCGCGGACAGGCCGGCGGCGACCAGGACCTCGCCGTACTTGGCGAAGGTCTGCGGGAAGAACGCGCGCACGACGTGGCCGAAGACGATCGGGTCGGAGACCTTCATCATCGTGGCCTTGAGGTGCACGGAGAACAGCACGCCCTCGGACTTGGCGCGGGCGACCTGCTCGGCCAGGAACGCGCGCAGCTCGGCGACGCGCATCACGGAGGCGTCGACGACCTCGTCCTTGAGGACCTTTACGGACTCGCGCAGCACGGTGGTGGTGCCGTCCTCGGCGACCAGCTCGATGCGCAGGGTGCCGTCCTCGGCGATGACGGTGGACTTCTCGGTGGAGCGGAAGTCGTTCTCACCCATGGTGGCGACGTTGGTCTTGGACTCGGGGGTCCAGGCGCCCATGCGGTGCGGGTGGGCCTTGGCGTAGTTCTTCACCGAGGCGGGGGCGCGGCGGTCGGAGTTGCCCTCGCGCAGGACCGGGTTCACGGCGGAGCCCTTGACCTTGTCGTAGCGGGCGCCGATCTCCCGCTCCTCGTCGGTCTTCGGGTCGTCCGGGTAGTCGGGGAGCGCGTAGCCCTGGGCCTGCAGCTCGGCGACCGCGGCCTTCAGCTGCGGGATCGACGCCGAGATGTTGGGCAGCTTGATGATGTTCGCGCCGGGGGTCTTGGCCAGCTCGCCGAGCTCCGCGAGGGCGTCGCCGATGCGCTGCTCCTCCTTGAGGTACTCGGGGAAGACCGC
This sequence comes from Streptomyces solicavernae, assembly GCF_029968095.1. Lineage (GTDB taxonomy): Bacteria > Actinomycetota > Actinomycetes > Streptomycetales > Streptomycetaceae > Streptomyces > Streptomyces solicavernae. The sequence goes on from NZ_JASCIR010000007.1 coordinate 178,222, forward strand.
GATGATCCGGCCCGCGAGGGAGATGTCGCGGGTCTCCACGGCGACACCGGCCGTCGAGGCGTACGCCTGGACCACCGGCAGGAACGAATGCGTCGCCAGGGCCGGGGCCTCGTCAGTGTGGGTGTAGATGATGGTCGAGTCAGTCACCGGGTGCTCCGCTCCACGTCTACTGCATCGGTCGGAATTGCTCGACATCAAGATATCTCGTGTCGGGGGCCGGACGGACAGTGGCCCTTCCGCCGAGGGCGAAGCCCAGCCGAATTCCTCGTGACCGGTTCCTGACTCGGCCGCTCCTTCGCCCAGCCGCTCCCCCGCTCAGCCGCTCCTTCGCTCCGCCATTCGCCCGCTCAGCCGCTCCTTCGCTCCGCCATTCCCCCGCTCGCCGCTTCCCGGCTCAGCCCCCGACCCGCAGGCTCCACCGCCCCGCCCGCCCCGTCAGGGCCACCGTCGACAGCGGGCGGACGTCGATGTTCCAGTACGTCGCCGGGGGTGCCTTGAGGGCGTACACGAGGGCGGCCCGTACCACCGCGGGTTCCGCCACCGCGACGACGCGGCCGCCGTCCTCCGCGGGGCGGGTGTCGAGCCACTGGCCGACACGGGCGATGAAGGACAGCAGCGGCTCGCCGCCGTGCGGGGCGGAGCGGGGGTCGGCCAGCCAGGCGTCGACCGCGCCGGGCTCGCGCGCCGTGACCTCCGCCAGGGTGCGCCCGCGCCAGCGCCCCATGTCGCAGTCGCGCAGGGCGACCTGGGCGAGCGGGGCGTAGCCGAGGGCGTCGCCGGTGGCGCGGCTGCGCGGGGTCGGCGAGCAGTAGCGCAGCTCGGCGGCGGCCAGCGGCGCCAGGCCGGGCGCGGCCGCCTGCACCTCGTGCCAGTCGGCCCGGTCGAGCGGCCGGTCGTCGTCGAAGCGCTCGGCGAGCAGGGAGGAGCTGCGGGCGGCGGCTACGAAGGTGACCCGTACATGCATGCCGGCGATCGTGCTGGGAGGAGCTGCGAAGGTCAAGTGGCGGCGATGTGAAGAAACCCCGGTTCAGTGTCTGCCGTGGACCATCCAGGACTCCGGGTCGTCGACGCGCTTGAAGCCGGCCTTCTCGTAGACGCCGTGCGCGTCGGCCGTGGCCAGGAGGATGCGCCGCAGCCCGTACGGCTCAAGCTCCGCACGTACGGCGGCGACGAGGGCGGTGCCGAGCCCCTTGCCGCGGGCCTGCGGGGCCACGTACACATCGCAGAGCCAGGCGAAGTCGGCACGGTCCGTGACGACTCGCGCATAAGCCACTTGTCGCCCCGAACTCTCCTCGTACGCGCCGAAGTTGAGGGATTCGGACATCGCGCGGTCCTGCTTCTCGCGGCTGCGGCCGACGGCCCAGTACGCGTCGGTGGAGAGCCACTCGTACACGCGGTCGGCGTCGATGCGGGCGGGGTCGGGGGAGATCTCGTACCCGGGCACCCCGACCGTCGGGTTCCCGGGATTCATCGTGGTTTCGTGGGTCATGGCGGCAGAGTCGCAGGCGGGGCGGGGTGCGGGCCACCAGATTTCGGGCGGCCCACGGTCCGCCTACCCCAGCACCTCGTCGCACGCCCGCCGCAGCCGCCGCACGCCCTCGGTGATCTCCGCGTCCCCCGCGAGCCCGGCGAAGCTCAACCGGACGTGCCCGGCGGGCGGTTCGGCGCAGAAGTACGGGCGCCCCGGAGTGATCGCGACGCCTGCGCGCAGCGCGGCGCTGACGAGGGCCGCCTCCTGTGCGCCGTCGGGCAGGCGCAGCCACAGGTGGTAGCCGCCGGTCGGGACGTGCGGCAGGTCGAGTTCGGGGACGTCCCGCAGCAGCGCGGTCGTCATCGCGTCCCTGCGGTCCTTCAACTGTGCGGCCACGGACCGCAGATGACGGCTCCAGGCCGGTGACCCGACGAGTTCGAGCGCGGCCTCCTGCAGCGGTCTCGGTACGAAGAAGGTGTCGACGATCTGGATGGCCCGCAGCCGTTCCAGGACCGGCCCGCGGGCCACGAGAGCGCAGACCCGGAAGCTCGGCGAGGTCGCCTTGGTGAGGGAGCAGACGTGGACGACGACGCCGTCCGGGTCGTCGGCGGTGAGCGGGGCGGGCAGCGGCCCGGCGTCCGCGTGCGCGAGGCGGCGTACGAAGTCGTCCTCGACGATGAACGCGCCCGCCGCGCGCGCGATCCGCAGCACCTCGGCGCGGCGGTGCGCGGCGAGCACCGCGCCGGTCGGGTTCTGGAACAGCGGCTGGCAGACGAAGACCCGCGCCCCGGTCGCCTCGAAGGCGGCGGCCAGCAGCTCGGGGCGCACGCCGTCGGTGTCGACCGGCACCGGTACGGGCCGCAGCCCGGCCGCCCGCGCGATCATCAGCATGCCCGGGTACGTGGGCGATTCGACCAGTACGGGCGCACCGGGCGGGGCCAGGGCGCGCAGCGCGGTGGTGAGTGCGGACTGGCCGCCCGCGGCGATCAGCACATCGGACGCGGTGATCGCGCCGCCGCAGCCGCGCGCGAACCACTCCCGCAGCTCCGGGACGCCGTCGAGCGGCGGCCGCGCCCAGGCGCCAGGGCGGCGGCCCGCGCGGGCGAGCGCGGAGGCGAGGGCGCGCTCCGGCTGCAGGGACGCGTGCAGATAGCCGCCGTTGAACTCGATCACCCCGGCGGGCGGCGCGGCCAGGCTCGCCAGGACACCGCTGGCGTCGACGGCGCGCGGCACCGGTTCGGCCGCCGCGTCCGCGCTCAGGGTGAGCTGCTGCCAGGACGTGTCCCCGGTCGGCTGCGCGGCGGTACGCGGCTCGGCGCGGAAGGCGCCGGCGCCGGGACGGGTGACGACCAGGCCCTCGGCGGCGAGCTGGGCGAGGGCGCGCGAGACGGTGACGGGGCTGACCCGGTAGCGGTCGACCAGGGCGCGGCTCGACGGCAGCTTCTCACCCGGAGAGTAGCGCTTCATCTCGCCCCGGAGCAGTTTTGCCAGATCACCGACGCTGCTACGCTCATGCATGACAGCACAGGATAGCGCTACTCCCCCGACACGGATAGCGGTCAGCGCGGCCGAAGGCCCAAGCGGAGCCCCAACCGGAGCCCCAACCGGAGCCCCAAGCGAAGCCGCAACCGAAGGCCCGACCGGAGCCGCAACCGCAGCCGGACTCCGCGGCGGCACCCTGCAGGCCGCGCTCGGCGTCACCGCGTTCTCCCTGACCTTCCCCGCCACCGCCTGGGCCCTCGACGGCTTCGGCCCCTGGTCGCTGGTCGCCGTGCGCAGCGTCCTCGCCGGGCTGCTCGCCGGGGCCTGCCTGCTCGCGCTGCGCGTACGGCTGCCCGAGCGCCGGCACTGGGGCGGGCTCGCGGTCGTGGGCGCGGGCGTGGTCGTCGGGTTCCCGCTGCTCACGACGCTCGCCCTGCAGACCTCGACGACCGCGCACGCCGCCGTCGTCGTGGGCCTGCTGCCACTGACGACGGCGCTGTTCTCCGCGCTGCGCACCGGCGCGCGGCCCCCGCGCACCTTCTGGGTCGCGGCCCTCGCCGGGGCCGCCGCGGTGATCGCCTTCACCGTGCGGCAGAGCGGCGGCGCCGTCACCACCGCCGACCTGTACCTCTTCGGCGCGCTGCTGATCTGCGCGGCCGGGTACACCGAGGGCGGCCGGCTCTCCCGGGTGATGCCCGGCTGGCACGTCATCGGCTGGGCCCTGGTGCTCTGCCTGCCGCTCGCGGCGGTCGCCACCTGGATCGCCGTCGGCCTGGAACCGGTGCACCTGACGGCGCGCAGCGTCGCGGGCATGGCCTGGCTCGCGGTCGGCTCGCAGTGGTTCGGCCTGATCGCCTGGTACCGGGGCATGGCCGCGATCGGCATCCCCAAGGCCAGCCAACTCCAGCTCGCGCAGCCCCTGTTGACCCTCGTGTGGTCGGTCCTGCTGCTCGGCGAGGCCATGACGTGGGCCGCACCGCTCACCGCCGTCGCCGTACTCGTCTGCATCGCCGTCACTCAGCGCGCGCGAGGCTGACCCCGACCGTTGACGCGCCCATACAGCACCCCCCGCCGTAGACTTACGGCCACGGATCGCTCACCGGACTTCCAAGGCGGTGGGCACCCTCCAAGCGGACAGGGAGGTCACCACCGATGCAGGCAAGTGTGGGCGACACGCTCCTGGTGCACGGCAGGATCGTCGGCCAGCACGACCACAAGGCCGAGGTCGTCGAAGTGCTCGGCACCGCAGGCGAGCCCCCGTACCGGGTCAAGTTCGACGACGGTCACGAGGCAGTCCTGTCACCGGGCCCCGACACCGTCGTACGACACAAGGAAGACGCGTAGCCGAGCGTCCAGGGAAGTCACCCGCGGGCGGCACCGGCCGACCGGCGCCGCCCGCGGCACCCCTCACCTCCGCGGGCTCCGCGCGTAGTGGTCGGCCACCACGCGGGCCATCGCGCCGGACGGATCGAGGGCGACCTCCTTCGCCGAGAAGAAGGCGTGGCCGCGCACCTCGGCGAAACCGCAGGCCAGCGTCAGATGGCGGGACAGCTCCGCAGAGTCCTGCCAAGGGGCGGGCTGCGCCGGATCGCCCGCCTTGTACAGCGCCTCCCCCAGGTAGAGCTGTACGCGCGCGCCCCGCGCCACCTCCGCCCACCACGGCAGCAGCCGCGCGTAGTCGGCGGCGGGAAAGCCGATGTTCCAGTACAGCTGCGGTACGACGTAGTCGATCCAGCCCTGCCGCACCCAGGTCCGGGTGTCCGCGTACAGGTCGTCGTAGGTCTGCACCCCCGCCGCCGTGTCCGAGCCGCGCGGGTCCGTGCTTGCGTTGCGCCACACCCCGAAGGGGCTGACCCCGAACCGCACACCCCGCCTCACCTGCGGGAGCCGCGCGGCCATCTCGCGGACCAGCAGGTCGGTGTTGTGCCGGCGCCAGCTCGCCCGGTCCGGGAAGGCACCGCCGTAGCGCGCGTACGCCGCGTCATCGTCGAAGACCTCGCCCGCGACCGGATACGGGTAGAAGTAGTCGTCCCAGTGCATCGCGTCCACCGGGTAGCGGCGCACCGCGTCCAGCATGGCGTCCTGCACGAAGCGTCTGACCTGCGGAAGGCCCGGGTTGTAGTACAGCTTCCCGCCGTACGGCACGACCCAGTCGGGGTGCACGCGTGCGGGGTGGGCGGGGTCCAGGCGCGACAGGTCGGTGTGGATCGCGACCCGGTACGGGTTGCACCACACGTGCAGTTCGAGGCCGCGCCGGTGAGCCTCCTCGACCGCCGTGCCCAGCGGGTCCCAGCCCGGGTCCCGGCCCTGCACGCCGGTCAGGAACTCGGACCAGGGCTCGTACGGGGAAGGCCACAGGGCGTCGGCCGAGGGGCGGGCCTGGAAGATCACCGTGTTGAGCCGCCGCGCGACCGCCGCGTCCAGATACGCGAGCAGCTCCGCGCGCTGCGCGGCCGGGCTCAGCCCCGGCCTGGACGGCCAGTCGCGGTTGGCGACACTGGCCAGCCACATGCCGCGCAGCTCCCGCCGGACCCCGTCCGCACCGTGCCGTCCGCCTTGCCCTGCCGCTTCCCCTTCCGCACCGTGCCGTCCGCCTTGCCCTGCCGCTTTACCGGGCCTGCCCCGGCCCTGCGCCACCGCCTGCGCGTCCGTGGCGAGCCCGCTGACCAGCGCCGCCGCCGCCACACCTAACGCCCTGCGAGAGATTCGCACCGAATGCCTCCGCCTGCGACCGATGTCCATGTGTGAACGGACAGGATGCCCGCCCCGGCCCATGGGGCACCAGGAGGCGCGGAGTAACGTCGTCGGCGAGGCGGACGCTGTACAACGGCGTCGGCGCCGGGCCGAAGATGATGGAAAGGCACAAGGTGACCGACCTTATGGGCGATATCGCACGCGTCGGAGTGGTGGGCTGTGGCCAGATGGGCGCGGGCATTGCGGAGGTCTGCGCCCGCTCCGGCCTGGAGGTCAAGGTCGCGGAGACCACCGGCGAGGCCCTGGAGATCGGCCGCACGCGGCTGTACAACTCCCTCGCGAAGGCGGCGGAGCGCGGGAAGATCACGGAAGAGGAGCGGGACGAGACCCTTGCGCGGCTCACCTACACCACCGACCTCGGCGAGTTCGCCGACCGCGACCTGGTGATCGAGGCCGTCGTCGAGAACGAGGCGATCAAGACCGAGATCTTCCAGGTGCTCGACCAGGTGGTGACCCGGCAGGACGCCATCCTCGCCTCCAACACCTCCTCGATCCCCCTGGTCAAGCTGGCCGTCGCGACCTCACGGCCCGACCAGGTCATCGGCATCCACTTCTTCAACCCGGCCCCGGTGCAGCAGCTGGTCGAGCTGATCCCGGCCCTCACCACCTCCGAGGGCACGATCAGCCGGGCCGAGGCCGTCGTCGAGAAGATCCTCGGCAAGCACGCGATCCGTGCGCAGGACCGCTCGGGCTTCGTGGTCAACGCCCTGCTCATCCCGTATCTGCTCTCCGCGATCCGGATGTTCGAGTCGGGCATCGCCTCGCGCGAGGACATCGACAACGGCATGGAGCTGGGCTGCGCCCACCCGATGGGGCCGCTGAAGCTGGCCGACCTGATCGGCCTGGACACGGTCGCCTCGGTCGCCGACTCGATGTACGCCGAGTACAAGGAGCCGCTGTACGCCGCTCCCCCGCTGCTGCAGCGGATGGTGGACGCGGGCCGCCTGGGCCGGAAGACGAGCTCGGGTTTCTACACGTACTGATCGCGCCCGTGCGGCGGGAACACATGTTCCAGCCACGCTGCGTATCTATCCGGCCAGAAAAGGCCGTCAGAGAGGGGCCCGGCACCGCTTCGCGCGTGCCGGGCCCCTTCGTTTCGCACGGGGTGTGCGCCTCGGGCCCGCATATGCCGCCCGCACTCGCTTCCTCCGTGACGACCAGCGGTATTGACTGTGCGTGCGCGTCAGGGGGATGCGAATCGAGATGGATCGATGCCGGATTCCGGCCGGAAAGGAGCGCACTCGTGACCACCGACCCCGAGCATGCCGTGGTCCCGGAGGAACACGCGGAGTTACGACGCTCGATCGACGTGGGTCTCGCCCAAGTGGACGGAAGACTCGCCCTGTTGACCCAGCGCGACGAGCAGAGCAGCAAGGACCTGGACGACCTGAGCGCACGGATCGCCGCCCTGGAGCGCACTCGCTGGCCGCTGCCCGCGCTGGCCGTACTGGCGGCACTCGGCGCACTGGTGGTCGCGCTCTGGCAGGCGGTGGGCGGCTGAGGAGAACTCACCCCAGCCGCATCCGCTGCAACAGCAGCAGTGCCGCCACCATGTTCGCCCCCGGCACCTCCCCGCGGGCGATCAGGTCGGGGACGAGTTTCAGGTGGACCCACTCGCGGCGGTCCGACTCGAAGGCGTCCTGCGGGGGGCCGGTGTACGTGGCCTCCTGGGACCAGTAGACGTGGTGGACCGCGTCGGTCAGGCCGTTGGAGGGCTCCACGCTCATCAGGTGCCGCATGGCCCCGGGCCGCCAGCCGGTCTCCTCCTCCAGCTCCCGCGCCGCCGCGACGGCGATGTCCTCGCCGTCCTCGACGACGCCCGCGGGCAGTTCCCAGCCCCAGCTGTCCGTGATGAACCGGTGCCGCCACAGCAGCAGGACCTCGTTCGCCTCGTTGACCACCGTGGCCACGGCGACCGGCCGCATGCGTATCAGGAAGTGGTCGAGATGCCGGCCGTCGGGCAACGCGACATCCGCCAGGTTGACCTGGAACCAGCGGTTCTCGTACACAGTTTGTTCTTTCAGGTTCGTCCACTGCACGGTTCTGCCACCTTCCGCCGAAGTAGTGGCAATATCGCAGCAGCGGACGGGAGTTCGGGAGTCGCGGCGTCCGGACTACAGCGGCACCCGCAGCGCCCCGTCGATCAGCGCCGCCGCCTCCGCCGTGCCCGAACAGCCGTTGCGTACGAGATGTTCGCGCACCGCGCGCAGCCGGTCCCGCAGCCGACGCGACTCCATGCCCCGCGCCTGCTCGGCCATCTCGACCGCCGTGGCCGCCGCCTTGTCCGCATCGCCCTGGCGCAGCTCGACCTGGGTGAGCACGGCGAGCCGGTGCACCCGCCCCCGGTCGTGGGCCGGGGTGTCCACGGCCGCCGTCGAGTGCTCCCGCGCCGCCGTGAGGTCGCCGAGGCTCAACAGGGCCTCCGCCACCTGTACGTTGACGAGCCCGGGCTGCACGTACCCCGTCTCGTCGGGTTCCTGGCCGCGGTGGATGCGCTCGGCCGCGGATTCGGCCCGGCGGATGCAGGACAGCGCGCTGCCGCCGTCGCCGAGGTGCGCGTACGCCTTGGCCTGCATCGCGTACAGGTCGGCCGCGAGCGCCGGGGTGAGGTGCCGGCCCGCGGCGCGCAGCGCGGCCTCCGCGAACGCCACCGCCTGCCGGAACTCCCGCATGAAGAGCGACTGGTTGACGAGCAGCGCTATCACGTACGCCCCGAGCCCCCGGTCCCCGCTGGCCTTGGCGAGCCGCAGCGCCTGGTGGAAGTACCGCTGCGCGAGCCCGTGCGCGTCCGAGTCGTAGGCGCAGATCCCGGCGACGGCCACCAACCCTCCGGTGGCGCGGTGCAGTTGGCGCCCGGTGGCGTCGGTGTAGCAGCCGCGCAGCAGCGGGGCCGCCTCGGCGTTGAGGAAGCCGACGATGCGGGCGCGCGTCGCGATGCCGCCGGTCTTGCGGTACATCTGCTCGTAGTGCGCGCGGGCGGAGCGCAGCATGTCGATGTCGGTCATGCTGACCCGGTGCCGCCCGCCCCGGGACACGTCCACGTCCTCCGGCGGGTTCTCCCACTCCCACACGGGCATGACGGCGGGCGTTCCGGTGACGGCGGGGGCGCCGAGGAGGTGCGGGCGCTGCTGTTCGTCGGAGCGCCACAGCGCGGTGGCCCGCTCCACGAATCCGGAGAGCGTGCCGCCGGCGCCGTGCGGGTCCGTGGCGTTTGGGGGCACCCCGAGCCCGATGTCGTCGAGCGTGACGCTGCGGTGCAGGCGGCCGGCGAGCACCTCGCAGATCAGGTCGGGCACCTGGCCGCGCGGCCGCTGACCCTTCAACCACCGTGCCACGGCGGTGTGTTCGTACCGCAGGGCCAGGCCTCGGGCCTTGCCTGCCTGGTTGACATGGGCGGCCAGTCCCGCGTGGGAGACTCCGGCCTCGTCGAGGATCGCGTCGAGCAGGGTGTTGGGCTGCATGTGGCCCTCCGGGCTTGTCTCGCCCTCCGATGGCTCCGTGCGGTCAGCGTACTGGGACCGGCTTCACACGGGGTGTGAACCGAGTGCCCGTACCGGGGCGGTACGCGCGCTGCCCGCGGCGGCCGCGGCTCGGTTGACTGGGCTCCGTCCGGTCCCCCCTGGGCCGGGTCTCTGGCCGAGCCAGAGAGGCCGGGCCGTCGGCTCCCCCCTCGACACAGCGGCGGCCCACCCACACGTCGCCCGTCGGACCGTTCTGCCAGGTACGTCCGCGGTCCGGCGGACGACGCAGGGCGTATGACGCAGGGCGGACGAGTGAGGGGCGCACCCGGTTTCCCAAGTGCGCCCCTCGTCGGGGAACTTGCGCGCTATGCGCCGCGCACCACCGCGCCCGTCCGCTCGCCCGCGAGGGCCGCGGCGGCGTCGCGGGCCGCGCTGGCCTCGTCGACCGTCAGCGTCCGGTCGGCGGCGCGGAAGCGCAGCGCGTACGCGAGGGACTTCTTGCCCTCGCCGAGCTGCTCGCCGGTGAACACGTCGAACTGGCGGAGGGATTCGAGCAGTTCGCCCGCGCCCTCGCGCAGCGCGCGCTCGACCTCGACGGCCGGCACGTCCGCGTCGACGACCAGGGCGACGTCCTGCGTGGCCACCGGGAACGTGGAGATCCGCGGCGCCTGCAGCACCTCGTCGGTGACGAGCGCGTCGAGCTCCAGCTCCATGGCGCAGGTGCGCGCGGGCAGGCCGAGGGCCTTGATGACGCGGGGGTGCAGCTCGCCCGCGTACCCGACGACCTTCTCGGACTTTTCCGGGCCCTCGGCCACGAGCACCAGCTCGGCGCAGCGGCCCGGGTGCCACGGCCCGTACTGGCCCTGGCGGACGGTCAGTTCGACCCCGGTCTCGCGGGCGACCACGCGGGCGGCCTCGACGGCGTCCGCCCAGTCGGCCGGGCGGCCCTTGCCCCACCAACCGGCCTGCTCACGGGCGCCGGTGAGGACGACCGCGACGTTGCGCCACTGGTACGGCAGCGCCTCGTCCAGGCCCGCCAGCTCCTCCTCGGTCGGGCGCCGGTCCACCGGGAGCCGGACCGCGGTGCGCTGTTCCTGCCTCGGGTGGAAGACGGTGCCGGTCTCGAAGAGGGCCAGGTCGTGGCTGCCGCGGCTGTCGTTGCGGCGCAGCGCGGCGAGCAGGCCGGGCAGCAGGGTCGTACGGAGCGCGGGCTCCTCGTCGGAGAGCGGGTTGACGAGCTTCACCACGCGGCGGTTCGGGTCGTCCGCCTCCAGGTGCAGCTCGTCGAAGACCTGCTCGCCGATGAACGGGTAGCTCAGCGCCTCCACGTACCCGGCGCCGGCCAGGGCGCGGCCGACGCGGCGGTGCGTGCGCTGCCGCTCGGTCAGGCCCATGCCCTCGGGCACCTTGGGCAGCGTGGAGGGCAGGTTCTCGTACCCCTCCAGGCGGATGACCTCTTCGGCCAGGTCGTTCGGGTCGGTGAGGTCGGGTCGCCAGGACGGCACGGTGACGGTCAGGGCGTCCTGCCCGCCCGTCTCCCGGCCACCGCCCCCCAACGACGCGTTCCACGCGGCCGAATTTCCATATACGTCGCAGCCGACCTCCTGGAGTCGGCGTACGACGGTCTCCCGGCCGTACGCCACGCCCGCGACCTGGTCCGGGTGGTCGGCCGGGATGGTGAGCGTGCGCGGGGCGCCCGGCGCGACGACCTCGGTGACGCCCGCCTCTGCGGTGCCGCCCGCGAGCAGCACAAGGAGGTCGACGGTGCGCTGGGCCGCGGCCGAGGTGGCCTGCGGGTCCACGCCGCGCTCGAAGCGCTTGGACGCCTCGGAGGACAGCTTGTGGCGGCGGGCCGTGCGCGCGATGGAGAGCTGGTCGAAGTGCGCGGCCTCGATGACGACGTCCGCGGTGCCGGCGTCGGCCTCGTGGTCGGCGATCTCCGTGTCGGCGCCGCCCATCACACCGGCGAGGCCGATCGGGCCGCGGTCGTCGGTGATGACCAGGTCGGCGGCGTCGAGGACGCGCTTGGCACCGTCGAGGGTGGTGATCTTCTCGCCCTGCTCGGCGCGGCGGACCCCGATGGTGCCCTGGACGAGGGACCGGTCGTAGGCGTGCAGCGGCTGGCCGAGCTCCAGCATCACGTAGTTGGTGATGTCGACGGCGAGCGAGATCGGGCGCATGCCGGCCTTCTGCAGGCGGCGCTTCAGCCAGATCGGCGAGCGGGCCTCCGGGTTGAGGCCGGTGACGGTGCGGGCCGTGAAGCGGTCGCAGCCGGCCGGGTCGGCGACCTCCACCTGGTAGCCGTGCGCGTTGGGCGCGGGCACGTCGATCAGCGCCGGGTCGCGCAGCGGCAGCCCGTACGCGGTGGCGGTCTCGCGGGCGACGCCGCGCATCGACAGGCAGTAGCCGCGGTCGGGCGTGACGGCGATGTCCAGGACCTCGTCGACGAGTTCGAGCAGCTCGATCGCGTCGGTGCCGACCTCGTGCTCGGGCGGAAGGACGATGATGCCTCCCGATCCGTCGTCGCCCATGCCCAGCTCGTCGCCGGAGCAGATCATGCCGTGGGACTTCTTGCCGTACGTCTTGCGCGCGGAGATCGCGAAGCCGCCGGGCAGGACGGCGCCGGGCAGGACCACGACGACCTTGTCGCCGACGGCGAAGTTCCGGGCGCCGCAGACGATCTCCTGCGGCTCGCCGGTGCCGTTGGCCCGGCCGACGTCGACGGTGCAGAAGCGGATCGGCTTCTTGAACTCCGTCAGCTCCTCGATGGTCAGCACCTGGCCGACGACGAGCGGACCCTTGAGGTCGGCGCCCAAGTGCTCGACGGTCTCGACCTCCAGGCCGACGCCGACGAGCTTCTCCTGTACGTCGCGACCGGATTCGCCGGCCGGCAGGTCGACGTACTCCCGCAGCCAAGAAAGCGGGACCCGCATCAGATCTCCATCCCGAACGGCCGGGTGAACCGGACGTCACCCTCGACCATGTCTCGCATGTCTTCGACGTTGTGGCGGAACATCAGCATCCGCTCGATGCCGAACCCGAAGGCGAATCCGCTGTACTTCTCGGGGTCGACGCCGCACGCGGTCAGCACGCGCGGGTTGACCATGCCGCAGCCGCCCAGCTCGATCCAGCCCTCGCTGCCGCAGGTGCGGCAGGGCCGGTCCGGGTTGCCCACGGACTCGCCCCGGCACACGTAGCACACCATGTCCATCTCGGCGGACGGCTCGGTGAAGGGGAAGTAGTTCGGGCGGAGCCGGGTCTTCATGTCCGGACCGAAGAGCGCCTTGACCATGTGGTCGAGGGTGCCCTTGAGGTCGGCCATGGTGAGGCCCTCGTCGACGGCGAGCAGCTCGATCTGGTGGAAGACCGGGGTGTGCGTGGCGTCGAGCTCGTCCGTGCGGTACACGCGGCCCGGGCAGACGATGTATACCGGCGGCTCACGGTCGAGCAGCGCGCGGGCCTGCACCGGCGAGGTGTGGGTGCGAAGGACGACACCCGACTCGTCGCCGGAGGTGCCCTCCGGGCCCTGGACGAAGAAGGTGTCCTGCATCTGCCGCGCCGGGTGGTCCGGCACAAAGTTCAGGGCGTCGAAGTTGAACCACTCGGCCTCGGCCTCGGGGCCCTCCGCGACCTCGTACCCCATGGACACGAAGACGTCCGCGACGCGCTCCATGATCGTGGTCAGCGGGTGCCGGGCGCCCGCGGGCGTGCGGTCGTAGGGCAGCGTGACGTCCACGGCCTCCTCGACGAGCACGCGGGCGTCCCGCTCGGCCTCCAGCTCGGCCTGGCGGGCGGCGAGGCCCCGGCCGACGGCGGCGCGGGCCTGGCCGACGCGCTTGCCGGCCTCGGCCTTCGCCTGCGGCGGCAGCGCGCCGATCTCGCGGTTGGCGAGCGACAGCGGCGAGGTGCCGCCGGCGTGCGCGACCTTGGCCGCCTGAAGCGCGTCGAGCGAGTCCGCGGCGGCGAAGGCGGCGAGGGCCTCGTCCCGCATGCGCTCGATCTCTTCCGGTTTCAGTGCCTCGACCTCGACAGGGTCGTACGACTTGTTCGGTGCCGACATCTCTTCCCGTGCTTCCGATTGGCTGGCGGATGGCCCCGTCCACGACTCGTACCGCCCTCGATGACGAGCCATCCCTGGTTGCGGGACGCAATGTGCCAAAGGTCGAGTCTAACGGGGGTGAGGCAGGCGAGGGCGCCCGTGGTGGCCCTGGCTCAGCTGGTGAGATAAGCGGGCGCCGCCACGGGCAACGTAAATCGGAACTCGGCACCGCCCGCGGGCCCGCGCCCGACGGTGATCGAGCCGCCGTGGGCCTCGACGATGCCCTTCACGATGTAGAGCCCGAGCCCGGTGCCGCCGCGCTTGCTGCCCCGCCAGAAGCGGGTGAAGACGCGGTTCATGGATTCCTCCGGGATGCCTGGGCCCTCGTCGCTGACGGTGATGGTCGTGCCGACCGGGGCGGTGGGCTCGACGGGTTCAGGGGGTTCGACGGGTTCGACGGGCTCGACGGGCTCGACGGGCTCGATGTCAATGGTGACGGTTCCCTCGCCGTGGCGCACCGCGTTTTCCAGCAGGTTGCTGAGCACCTGGTCGATCTTGTCGGGGTCGGCCCACAGATCGGGCAGCGGGTGCCGGACGCGGACGAGGAAGCGGTCGGCGGGGCTGCCGGCGGCGACGTGGGCCTGCACGTGGCGTCCGACGGCCGCGCCCATGTCGATCGGCTGGCGGCGCACTTCGAGGCGCCCGGAGTCGATGCGGGAGATGTCGAGCAGCTCGGCGATGAGCCGGGTGACGCGGTTGGCGTCGGCGTCGACGGTCTCCAGCATCAGCTTCTTCTGCTCGTCGGTGAACCGCTCCCACTTGGCGAGCAGCGTCGCCGTGAAGCCCTTCACGGAGGTCAGCGGCGAGCGCAGCTCGTGCGCGACGGTGGCGATCAGCTCGGCGTGGCTGCGCTCGGTGCGCCGCCTGGCCTCGGTGTCGCGCAGCGAGACGACGAGGCGGCGCAGCGGTCCGGTGGGGCGGGTGCGGACGTACCGCGCGGTGACCAGGACCTCGCGGCCGCCGGGGAGGAGCAGGTTCCGCTCGGGCTGCCCGGTGCGGGTGGCGAGCCCGCCGTACGGGTCGGTCAGCTGCCACCAGCGCCGGCCCTCCAGGTCCTCCAGGGGCAGGGCGCGCTCGATGGGTGCGCCGATGGCGTCGGCGGCGCTGACCGCGGTGATGCGTACGGCGGCGGCGTTGAAGCAGACGACCCGGCCGGACTCGTCGGCGACGACCAGGCCGTCCGGCAGGTCGTCGGGGTCGAGGCCGAGTTCGTGGCCGAGTTCGTGGCCGGGTTCGTGGCCAAGGTCGTGGCCGGGTTCGTTGCCGATTTCGTGGGGGTCACCGGCGCGGGGCGCGGGGGGACGCACGGCGGAGCCACGCCCTCCCCTGGGCCTGCTGGTGCCGATGCTCATCCCCGTACCCCACCTCTGGATTGGGCTGGGGTCCCCGCGCGGCGGTCGATGCTGACACGTGGGCCCCCGAGCCCGTCACCTTACTAGTTCGAGGTGACGCGGCGGACCCCCCTCAGCGGGTGGTCCCGGTGCGCTGGGCGCGCGCGGAGGCGTACAGGCACACGGCGGCGGCGGTCGCGAGGTTGAGGCTCTCGGCGCGGCCGTGGATGGGCACGCGCACCACCGCGTCGGCGAGTGCGCGGGTCTCCTCCGGCAGGCCCCAGGCCTCGTTGCCGAAGACCCAGGCGGTCGGGGTGCCCAGGCGGCCGTGGTCGAGCTCGTCGTCGAGGTCCCGGTCCCCGGCCCCGTCGGCGGCGAGCACCCGAACTCCCGCTTTCCGCAGCCCTGTTACCGCCTCTTCCACGGGTACGCCGACGGCCACCGGCAGGTGGAAGTGCGAGCCGACGGAGGCGCGTACGGCCTTGGGGTTGTAGAGGTCGACGGAGGCGTCGGTGAAGACCACGGCGTCGGCGCCCGCGGCGTCGGCGCACCGCAGCACGGTGCCGGCGTTGCCGGGGTCGCGTACGTGGGCGAGTACGGCGACGAGTCCGGGCCGGGCGGCGAGGATCTCGGCGAAGGGCTGGTCGAGGAACCGGCAGACGCCGACGAGCCCTTGGGGCGTGACGGTGGTGGAGATGTCGGCGATCACGGCCTCGTCGGCGAGGTGCACCCGGGCGCCGGCGGCGCGCGCGGCCCCGACGATGTCGGCGTACCGCTCGGCGGCCTCGACGGTGGTGAACAGCTCGACGAGGGTCGCCCCGCCGGAGCTGCGGTGCCCGGCGGCTTCCCGCACGGCCTGCGGTCCTTCGGAGAGGAACAGCCGCTCCTTGCCGCGAAAGTTCCGCTTGGCCAGCCGCCGCGCGGCACTGACGCGCGGGGAGCGGGGGGAGATCAACTCGGGGGCACCCATGAAATCAACCTTGTCAGGAGCGCCCTTCAGGGGCGCGGGGCTGTGACATCAGCGGCTCCGCCGCGGGGCGCGACCAGCCACGACGGCGCGGCAGACGGCGACGAACAGTCATCGGCAGGCGAGGAGCCGGACGCAGTCGGACCCGCAGCCCACGAGGGGTCTGCGGGTCCAACAGGGCTCAGCTCAACCCGTCACTCAGGCGGCAGCCTTAGGCGCGTTGACATCGCTCGGCAGCGCCTTCTGCGCAACCTCGACGAGCGCGGCGAACGCGTTCTCGTCGTTGACCGCGAGCTCGGCCAGCATCTTGCGGTCCACCTCGATGTTGGCGGCCTTCAGACCCTGGATGAAGCGGTTGTAGGTGATGCCGTTGGCGCGGGCAGCGGCGTTGATGCGCTGGATCCACAGCTGACGGAAGTCGCCCTTGCGCTTCTTGCGGTCGTTGTAGTTGTAGACGAGGGAGTGGGTGACCTGCTCCTTCGCCTTGCGGTAGAGGCGCGAACGCTGGCCGCGGTAGCCGCTGGCCTGTTCGAGGATCGCCCGACGCTTCTTGTGCGCGTTGACTGCGCGCTTGACGCGTGCCACTTGTTAACTCCTTGTAGCGGGGCCGTGGTGGTCCTCACACGGCCCGGTGTCGAATAGGTCCCGGTCCAGGCGTCCGGCCCCCTGTCTCGGGGGCCGCGACGTCACTTGCCGAGAAGCTTCTTGATCTTCGCGGCGTCGCCCGGGGCCATCTCGGCGTTGCCGGTGAGGCGACGCGTCACGCGGGACGACTTGTGCTCAAGCAGGTGGCGCTTGCCGGCGCGCTCACGGAGCACCTTGCCGGAGCCGGTGACCTTGAAGCGCTTGCTGGCACCGCTGTGCGACTTGTTCTTCGGCATAGCGCCGTTCTCTCCTCGTCAGTGGCCCTCCCACCGAGCCCGGTCGGGCAGGCGGGAGCGTCAGTTGTATCGGTTGCGTCCGGGACGGTCCGGGGCTCGCGCCCCGGGTCTCGGATCAGGCTTCGGCGGGCTCCTCGGCCGGCTCCTCGGCGGACTGCTCGTCCGCGGCGCGGTCCCGGCGGGACGTGGTGCCCGGAGCGTCCGCCTTGCGGGCGGCCTGGGCTTCACGGGCCTCGGCCATCGCCTCGGTCTTCTTCTTGTGCGGACCGAGGACCATGATCATGTTGCGGCCGTCCTGCTTCGGGTTCGACTCGATGAACCCGAGGTCCTGGACGTCCTCCGCGAGGCGCTGCAGCAGCCGGTAGCCGAGCTCCGGCCGGGACTGCTCGCGACCACGGAACATGATCGTGATCTTGACCTTGTCGCCCTGCTTGAGGAACCGGACGACGTGACCCTTCTTGGTGTCATAGTCGTGCGGGTCGATCTTCGGCCGGAGCTTCATCTCCTTGATGACCGTGTGCGCCTGGTTCTTGCGCGCCTCACGGGCCTTCATGGCCGACTCGTACTTGAACTTCCCGTAGTCCATGAGCTTGCAGACAGGCGGACGGGCGTTCGCCGCGACCTCGACGAGGTCGAGGTCGTACTCCTGCGCAAGCTCCAGGGCCTTGGCAAGCGGAACAATCCCGACCTGCTCGCCGCTGGGACCGACAAGTCGCACCTCGGGAACGCGAATCCGGTCGTTGATGCGGGGCTCGGCGCTGATGGATCCTCCTCGGTAGCACCACGCGACGGCCTGGCGGACTGCCGCGTAACGTCTCTTTTCGTAAGACCTAACCGCGCCGGCGCACGAAAAATGCCCCGGAGACGATCACATGCGGGGCTCCATCACTTACCGGAGCACCGCCGCGTCGTACGCGGGGCGCAGAGGACCGCCACTCGGGGTGGCCGTCGGACCGGTGACCCGCCGCCCTGAGGGCGGTCAGGTGGGAGAGCGGAGCCTCCACTTGTGGGCCGGTTCGCCTGAAGTTCATCAGTCGTGTCCGGCCGGTCGGTTCACCAGCATACCAGCGTTCGGGGGTGCGGCAGTCACGCCGGTGGACAGCGCCTAGGCTGGTCCGGCCCGGCAGCCGCCGGACCCCTCTGTAGCAGCAGTCAGGAAGTAGAAGCAAGCCATGAGCGACGCGACCCCCGCCCCCGGCGAAGACACCTCCGCCGACTTCGACGCCATGACCCGTGACATCGCGGAGGTCCCCGCGGTCGAGGTGATCGTGACGGTCGCGGTCAACCTGATGAGCGCCGCCGCCGTGAAGCTCGGCCTGACCGAGGAGGGCGACGCGCACAAGGACCTGGACGAGGCCCGCAAGCTGGTGCACGCCCTGGCCGGACTGCTCGACGCGAGCACGACCGAGATCAGCTCGTTCCACGCCGCGCCCCTGAAGGACGGCCTGAAGTCGCTGCAGCTGGCGTTCCGCGAGGCGTCGCTCGTGTCGGACGAGCCGGGTCAGGGCCCGGGCGAGAAGTACACGGGCCCGGTCTTCGGCTGAGAGCTCGGGCGCGCGATCAGGCGCGTACGCAGGCGCGCAATCAGGCGCGCAATCAGGCGCGTACGTAGAGGGGCTCGCCCGGTGGCGTCGCCTCGGCGGGCAGGAGTGCCAGGTCGAGGCCGCGCACCAGGCGGGCCCTCAGTGTTTCGTCTGCGGCGACTGCTTCGGCGATGCGGCGGGCGGCCTCGGCGGGTACGGCGTCGGGCCCGAGGACGAGGGCGAGGGTGCCGTCGGCGCTGCCCGGCCCGAGGTGGGCGCGGAGCACGGCGGGCTCGGCGGCGACGATCGCGCGTACCGCCTCGGTGACGGCGGGGTCGGCGAGCGGGTCGGTGGAGGTGCGGCCCTCGGCGACGGCGAGCAGGGCGGGGCGGGGCAGCTCGAAGGGCACGGGTCCTGCGACGTCTAGGACGATCGTGTCGGCCTTCTCGTGCACGGCGGCCTGCACGGCCTGGTGCAGGGGTACGGCGACGGGGCGGGCCTCGGGGTCCCACAGGGCGAGGGCCTGGGTGGACGTGAAGGCGGGCAGGGCGCTGCGGCCGCCGGCCTTGAGGATGGGCACGGCCATGTCGCTGGTCTTCTCGCGGCGCAGGCCGTTCTCGTCCTCCTCGACCTCTCCCAGTACGGCTACGACGGGTACGAGGAGCCGGGTGCCCGGCAGGTTCTCCAGGACGGCGCGGCCGCTCGCAGGGGAACGGTCCCCGGCCCAGGCCGCGAGGGCCGCGCTCAGCTGCGGGTCGGCGGAGCCGTCGTCGTCGGGGAAGCCGGAGTCCGGGATGTTCTTGTTCGCCACGGTCCTCGACCCTACCGGGGGCGGTTCAGTAGGCGTCGGGGCGGCCGCGCCACAGGACGACGGCCGCGACCAGGCAGACCGCGCCGAGGCTGCCCGCGAGCGGGCCGAGCCAGGCGGCGGAGTCGTCGGGGTCGGCGTCGGGGCCGCTGCCGAAGTACTGGTCCGCGTACCCGGCCGGGGTCGGCTTCCCGGGCCCCAGGTTGCCGCCCTCCTCGATGGCGGCGGCGGGGTCGACCAGGCCGTAGCCGCGGGAGTCGTCACGGCCGCCGTCCGGGGCGTTCCGGGCGGTGTCCTCAAGGAGCCGCTTGATCTGGGCGGGCCGGAGGTTCGGGTGGGCGGAGCGGACCAGGGCGACGGCACCGGAGACGAAGGCGGAGGCGGCGCTGGTGCCCCAGCCGCGGTAGTACTCGCGGTCCGGGTCGGCGATGACGATGTCCTTGCCGGGCGCGCTGACCGTGGCGTACCAGCGGCGGGTGGAGAAGGGGGCGCGGTCGCCGTACCGGTCGACGGCGGCGACGGCGATGACGCCCGGGTAGGCGGCCGGGTACGAGATGTGGTCGCCCTCCTCGCCGCCGTTGCCGGCCGAGGCGACCACGACGACGCCCTTCTTCAGTGCGTACTGGACGGCGGCGTCCTCGGTGGCGTCGGCGTGGGCGGACTCGCTGTCGTCGCCGAGGGACATGTTGATGACGTCGGCGCCGTGGTCGGTGGCCCAGCGGATGCCTTCGGCGAGGGCGCCGGAGCGGGTGGAGCGGGCCTTCTTGCGGGACTTGTCGCCGTCTTCGAGGATCACCCGCACGGGGAGGATCTTGGCCTCGGGCGCGATGCCGAGCACGCCCTCGTCGTTCCCGGAGCCATGGCCGTGACCTGCGATGATCCCGGCCATCGCGGTGCCGTGCCGGGCCCAGGGGCGGTCGCCGCGGCCGGCGCCGAAGCCGATCATGTCCTTGCCGGGCAGGACGTTGTCCGCGAGGTCGGGGTGCTGGTCGTCGACGCCGGTGTCGAGGACGGCGACGGTGACGCCCGCGCCGCGCGTGCTCTGCCAGGCCTCGGCGGTGTTGAGCGCGCCCAGGCCCCACTGCTGGGTGCGGATCCCGTCGGCGCGGGCGGTGGCGGCGGGCAGCAGAGCGAGCGCGGCGGCGGCGAGGAGCGTGCCGCCCTTGCGCAGCGGGCCGAGCCGACGGGGCCTGGTTCTCGTACGGGCGCTCATGTTTGCCGTACGGGTGTTTGCCGTACGGGCGCTTGTCGTACGGGCGCTTGTCGTACGGGCGCTCATGCGGGCTCCTCCTCCGAGGCCGCCTTGGCCGTCTTGCGCAGGGCCCGCTCCACCTGGTCGGCGAGTCCCTTCGCCTCGTGGCCGAGGCCGGACTGGGCGGGGGCACTGGTGGCGCCGGACTTCATGGCCTCGGCGGCGGGCTCGGGCGCGGACACCTCGCGGCCGTCGGCGAAGCCGGAGACGGCGTAGACGACGACGGGCGCGTCGGTGAGCACCGAGACCGTCCAGCTGGCGCGCTGCTCGTCCCCGAAGCCGGCGGCGACGGTGCCCTTCTTCGCGTACGGGCGTGGCATCAGGTCGTCGCGCTTGTCCAGGCCCTCCTCGGTGAAGCGGGTGCGCAGGGAGCCCATCGAGGCGGCGTCGGCCTTGGTGAAGATCATGCCGACGGTGGTGACATAGCTGCGGGTGGCGTCGGTGTACGTGGCGCGCAACAGGCGTTCGCAGCCGACGGGTTGGAGGGCCTTGCGCAGGAGCGGGTCCAGGGCGTCCTTGCAGCCGCTGTCGGGGGCGACGGCGATACGGGTCCAGACGCGGTCGGCGCCGCCGGGGCCCGCGCCGTCGCCCTTGATGCGGGGCGGGAAGAGCGTGTCGACCTCGGCGTTGTGCCAGGCCGCACCGGCGGCGGTGTAGACGCGCTCGGCGCTGGGGGCGCCGTCGGCCTCGCCGGTGAGCCAACTCCCGGTCACCGCACCGCCGATGAGGCCGAAGCCGAGCACCAGGCAGGCGGCGACGGCGGCGAGCCGGGGCTTGCTGCGGGCCGGGACGGGGCGCAGCCGCGCGGTCCGGTCGTCGAAGACGGCGGGCCGGCCGAAGTGGAGGGGCCGCCCGGCACCGGGCTGCGGCGTGAGGTCGACGGAGCCGACGGGCCGCCGCGGCGGCACCGGCGGCTGGGGTGGCGCCTGCGGTGGCGGCTGGGGCGCCGCCTGCGGCTCGGGCCGGGGCGGCTGCGGGTGGCGGGGGGCCTCGGGGGGCAGGGGTGCGGAGCCGGTACGGCGTACGGGCTGCTGCTGCTCGCCGGGTGCCGGAGGCACGGGGCGCAGCCGCGCGGTGGTCTCGGCGGGACTGGGTGCGGGGGCTGCGGGCGCCGGGCCAACGGGCTTGGGGCCAGGGGGCGTTGGGCTTGCGGGCGTTGGGCCTGGGGAGGCCGGGCCTGGGGAGGCCGGGCCCGCGGGCTGCGTCGGGATACTGCCGGTGCCGTCGGGGCGCGGCGCGCCTCCGGTGCCGCCGGAACCCGGTACTCCTCCGGTGCCGCCGGAACCCTGCGGCACGGGCGGCGGACCGGCGGGACGCGGGGGCGTGGCCGGGGCACCAGGACCGTTCGCAGGCGCAGGCCCAGGCCCAGGCCCAAGCCCAGGCGCAGGCGGCGCCACCGGAGCGCCCGGATCGGCGCCCTGGACCGGGGTAACGGTCTCGGTGCGGGGCGGCTCGTCCGGGAGGCGGGTCGACGGGTTGGGCGGGGGTGGCGAGGAGGGGCACGGGGGGACACCGGCGCGGCGCGCGTCTGTGCTCATGCACCCCCCGTCCTCGAACTCGGGCCCTGCTCGATCCCCACCGGAGACTTCCGCCGGGACAGCCGTCGGAGACTTCCGCCGGAGACAGCCGCCGGAGACAGCCATCGGAGACAGACCCGTTCTTCCCTGCCTGCGCGTCACTCTACGGGCTGATGCAGGTCGGGCGGGAACCCGTCCGAAGGCCACGGGGCGATCTGTCCGGATCATCCCCCTACCGCCGGGTAGAGCAGTCTGGCAGGCTGCGCCCATGACGGCTCTCGCTGCAGATCGCGCCCGTTACGACCGGGCCACCGCCCACCTCGACGCCCCCGTGGCCGTCGTGGACCTGGAGGCGTTCGACGCCAATGCCGCGGACCTCGTGCGCCGCGCGGGCGGCAAGCCGATCCGGGTGGCGAGCAAGTCGGTGCGCTGCCGTGCGCTGCTCGAACGGGCCCTGGCGAAGGACGGGTTCGCGGGCGTCATGTCGTTCACGCTGGCCGAGTCGCTGTGGCTGGCCCGCTCGGGCTTCGATGACGTGCTCCTCGCGTACCCCTCCGCGGACCGTACGGGCTTCGCGGAGCTGACCGCCGACCCGAAGCTGGCCGCGGCGGTCACGGTGATGGTGGACGATCAGGCGCAGCTGCGCCTGATCGACGAGGCGCGCGGCGGCGGCCGCGGGCGTGAAGAGGTGCGCGTCTGCCTGGAGTTGGACACGGCCCTGAAGCTGCTCGGCGGCCGGGTGCGGATCGGCGCGCTCCGCTCGCCGCTGCACTCCCCCGCGCAAGTCGCCGAGTTGGCCCGCGCGGTGGCGCGGAGGCCGGGGTTCCGCCTGGTGGGCGTGATGGCGTACGAGGGGCATGTGGCCGGGGTCGGCGATCTGCTGGCGGGGCGGCCGGTGCGGTCGCGGGCGATCCGGGCGATGCAGGCGGCGGCGCGGCGGGAGCTGGCGGTGCGGCGGGCGGAAGTGGTGCGCGCGGTGCGTGCCGTCGTACCGGATCTGGAGTTCGTGAACGGCGGCGGCACGGGCAGCGTGCAGCACACGGCGGCGGAGGCGGCGGTCACGGAGATCGCGGCGGGCTCGGGGTTCTACGTGCCGCGGCTCTTCGACAACTACACGTCGTTCAGCGGCCGTCCGGCGGCGCTGTTCGCGCAGCCCGTCGTGCGCAGGCCCGGCGTGGGGGTGGTGACGGTGCTCGGCGGCGGCTATCCGGCGTCGGGTGCGGCGGGCCGCGACCGCTCGCCGGTGCCGTACCTGCCTCAGGGGCTGCGGTACGACCCGCAGGAGGGCGCCGGCGAGGTGCAGACGCCGCTGCTCGGCTCGCCCGCGGACGACCTGCTGATCGGCGACAAGGTGTGGTTCCGGCACGCCAAGGCGGGCGAGCTGTGCGAGCGCTTCGAGCAGCTGCACCTGGTCGAGGGCGACCGGGTCACGGCGACGGTGCCGACGTACCGGGGCGAGGGCCGAACGTTCCTGTGACGTCTGACGCCTGACACCTGACGCCTGACACCTGACACCTGACACCTGACACCTAGCGCGTGGAGCGGATCCCGCGGGTGATCTCGTCGATGGCGGAGAGCGGCGGGCCGTCCGGGCCCGCGTCGAAGGCGAAGCGGACGACGATCATGCTGCCCGCGCGGCCCGAGGGAGCCGGGAAGGCCAGCGACTGCACGTAGCCGCCGGGCCCGGACTCGGTGGTGACCCGCCAGCGCACGAAGTGGCCCTCGGCGCCCGCGACCTCGACGCGGCCGGAGTCGACCTCGCGGTGACTCTTCATGCCGTTGTACGGGCGGCGCCCAATGATGTCGCGGTCGTACGCGCGCTCCGCGGCCTCGGCGATGTCCTGCTCGGCGACGCCGCGGGCGGAGGCGCCGCCGTCGACGGTCACGGAGTGGGTGCCGACCCGGCCGGAGTGGCAGAAACCGCTGGTGCCGGGGCAGTCGTACGCGTCCTCGGTGACGGCAGTGGGCACCCGTTCGGCGGGGCGTTCGTCCCGCTTCCAGCCGTCGAGGAGGGGCAGGGATATGCCGTTCAGCTGGTCGACGAGGGTGTCCGGGTCGTCGGCCGGGCTCGCCGTGCCGGGCTCGGGGCTGGGGGAGGCGGGCTCGGTCTCCGGGTCCGTTGAGGGGTGCGGGGCGGATTCGGACGGCGCGGATTCGGACGGGGCGGATTCGGACGGCGCCGGGCCGGGGCCGCCGCCCTCGCCGCCGAGGACGAAGACGCCGGTGACGAGGGAGGCGACGAGCACCAGTCCGGCGGCGCCGAGTGCGACGGCCTTGGACCGGCCCGACGCCTCCCCGGCCGTGGCGGCGGCCTGCGGTGGGGCGGCGGGGACCGCGCCCGGGGCGTCCGCGGCACGGGTGTGCTCGGTCCACCGGGCGCCGTCCCACCAGCGCTCCAGGGACGGTGCCGCAGGGTCCGGGTACCAGCCGGGCGGGGTCGTCATGCTCATCCGCCCACCTTAAGCCGGGCCCGCGCGGCCGGGAGAGAGCCCTCGGGCCCCGTACGAGCAGGGCTTCCCCCCGCCCGTACGGGGCCCTCGGAGGGGCTACAGCGGGGTGACGTACGCGCCCGCGATGCCGCCGTCGACGAGGAAGTCCGTGGCGTTCACGAACGAGGAGTCGTCGCTGGCGAGGAACGCGACCGCCGCGGCGATCTCCTCGGCCTCGGCGAAGCGGCCCACCGGCACGTGCACGAGGCGGCGCTCGGCCCGCTCCGGGTCCTTGGCGAACAGCTCCTGAAGGAGCGGGGTGTTGACCGGGCCCGGGCACAGCGCGTTGACGCGGATGCCCTCGCGGGCGAACTGCACGCCCAGCTCGCGGGACATGGCGAGGACGCCGCCCTTGGACGCGGTGTACGAGATCTGCGAGGTGGCCGCGCCCATCCGCGCCACGAACGACGCGGTGTTGATGATGGAGCCGCGGCGCTGCTCGCGCATGTACGGGATGGCCGCCTTGCAGCACAGGTAGACCGAGGTGAGGTTGACCTCCTGGACGCGCTTCCACGCCTCCAGGCCGGTCTCCAGGATCGAGTCGTCGTCGGGCGGGGAGATGCCGGCGTTGTTGAAGGCGATGTCGACGCTGCCGTACGTGTCGTACGCCGTCTTGAACAGGGCCTCGACCTGCTCGGCGTCGGTGACGTCGACCTGCACGAAGGTGCCGCCGGTCTCCTCGGCTGCGGCCTTGCCGGCGGCCGGGTCGATGTCGGCGCACACCACGTTGGCGCCCTCGGCGGCGAGGCGGCGGGCGGTGGCGAGGCCGATGCCGCTGCCGGCTCCGGTGACGACGGCGGTACGGCCGACGAGGCGGCGGCAGATGTTCTGGTCAGTCACTGTGCGGAACCTTCCGTGCTGATGAAGACGTTCTTGGTCTCGGTGAAGGCGGTGAGCGCGTCGGGGCCCAGCTCGCGGCCGAGGCCGGACTGCTGGTAGCCGCCGAAGGGGGTCCAATAGCGCACGCTGGCATGCGAGTTGACGGAAAGATTGCCCGCGCGGACGGCCTGCGAGACGCGGATCGCGCGCCCCGCGTCCCGGGTCCAGATGGACCCGGAGAGGCCGTACTCGGTGGCGTTGGCGAGCCGCACCGCGTCCGCCTCGTCCTCGAACGGCAGGACCACGGCGACGGGCCCGAAGACCTCCTCGGCGGCGACGGGCGCGGCCGCCTCGACGCCGGTGACGACGGTCGGCGGGAACCAGAAGCCGGGGCCCTGGGGCGCGCTGCCGGTGATCGTGTCCAGGTCCCCGGTGACGTACGACCGCACCCGCTCCAGCTGAACCCTGGAGATCAGCGGGCCCATCTGGGTCTTGGCGTCGCCGGGGTCGCCGACGACGACCGACTCGATCGCGGGGCCGAGCAGTTCCATGAACCTGTCGTACGCGGAGCGCTGCACGAGGATGCGGGTGCGGGCGCAGCAGTCCTGGCCCGCGTTGTCGAGGAAGGACATCGGGGTCGCGGCCGCGGCCGCCTCGACGTCCGCGTCGGCGAAGACGATGTTGGGGCTCTTGCCGCCGAGTTCGAGGGTCACGCGCTTCACGCGGTCCGCGCACTGGGCCATGATCCGCTTGCCGACGCCGGTGGAGCCGGTGAACACGATCTTGGCGACGCCCGGGTGCTCGACGAGCGCGGCGCCCGTGATGTCCCCGGCGCCCGGCAGGACCTGGAAGAGGTGCTCGGGAAGCCCGGATTCCAGGGCGAGTTCGGCCAGGCGCAGGGCGGTGAGCGGGGTGGTCTCGGCGGGCTTGAGGAGGACGGCGTTACCGGCGGCGAGCGCGGGCGCGGTGCCCCAGGCGGCGATCGGCATCGGGAAGTTCCACGGCGCGATGACGCCGACCACGCCGAGAGGTTCGAGGAGGGTGACGTTCAGGCCGCCGGGTACGGGGATCTGGCGGCCGCTGAGACGTTCCACTCCCCCGGCGGCGTAGTCGAGGAGGTCGCGGACGTTGCCCGCCTCCCAGCGGGCGTTGCCGAGGGTGTGGCCGGCCTCGCGGACCTCCAACCGGGCCAGTTCTTCCAGGTGTTCGTCGACCTTGACGGCGAAGCGGCGCAGCGCGCGGGCCCGGTCGGCGGGGGCCAGGGCGGACCACTTCCGCTGGGCCGCGGCGGCCAGGGCGACGGCCTTGTCGACCTCTTGCGCGCCGGTCGCCGGGACGGTGGCGACGAGCTCTTCGGTGGCCGGATTCAGTACGTGGTGCTCGTACGACAACAGGGGCCTCACATGCGTTCGAAGGAGCGGCGCAGCTCCCAGTCGGTCACCGCGGCGTCGAACGCGTCGAGTTCGACCCGCGCCATGTTGCGGTAGTGGGCGACGACCTCGTCGCCGAAGGCGGCCTTGGCGATCGGGCTGTTCTCCCAGAGTTCGGCGGCCTCCCTGAGGGTGGTGGGGACGTGCTCGAAGTCGGCGGTGTAGGCGTTGCCGGGGCAGGCCTCGGGGAGTTCGAGCTTCTGCTCTATGCCGTACAGACCGGCCGCGATCAGGCCCGCGACCGCGAGGTGCGGGTTGACGTCTCCGCCCGGCAGCCGGTTCTCGAACCGCATCGAGCGGCCGTGACCGACGACGCGGAGCGCGCAGGTGCGGTTGTCGTACCCCCAGGCCGCGGCCGTCGGCGCGAAAGAGCCGGGCTGGAAGCGCTTGTACGAGTTGATGTTGGGGGCGTACAGGAGGGAGAAGTCGCGCAGCGCGGCGAGCTGGCCGGCGAGGAAGTGCCGCATGACCGGCGACATCGACTCGGGTCCGTGACCGGCGCCTTCTCCCGGCATGACGTTGGTGCCGTCGGCGTCGGCGAGCGAGAGGTGGATGTGGCAGGAGTTGCCCTCGCGCTCGTTGTACTTGGCCATGAAGGTGAGGGAGACGCCCTCCTGCGCGGCGATCTCCTTCGAGCCGGTCTTGTAGATGGCGTGCTGGTCACAGGTGACCAGGGCCTCGTCGTAGCGGAAGGCGATCTCGTGCTGGCCGGGGTTGCACTCGCCCTTGGCGGACTCGACGGTGAGCCCGGCGCCCGCCATCTCGTTGCGGATGCGGCGCAGCAGGGGCTCCACACGGCCGGTGCCGAGGACGGAGTAGTCGACGTTGTACTGGTTGACGGGGGTCAGGTCCCGGTAGTTCGCGTCCCAGGCCTGCTCGTAGCTGTCCTTGAAGACGATGAACTCCAGCTCGGTGCCGACCTGCGCGGTGTAGCCCAGCTCGGCCAGGCGGTCCAGCTGGCGGCGCAGGATCTGGCGGGGCGCGGCGACCACGGGTGAGCCGTCGCTCCAGGCGAGGTCGGCGATCAGCATCGCGGTGCCCTCGTTCCAGGGGACGCGGCGCAGAGTGCCGAGGTCGGGGACCATCGCGAAGTCGCCGTAGCCGGTCTCCCAGCTGGACATCGCGTAGCCGTCGACGGTGTTCATCTCGGCGTCCACGGCCAGCAGATAGTTGCAGCCCTCCGTGCCGTGCTCCAGGACGTCGTCGAGGAAGAAGCCGGCGGCGAACCGCTTGCCCTGAAGGCGGCCCTGCATGTCCGGGAAGGCCAGGACGACGGTGTCGATCTCGCCGCTCGCGACGAGGGCACGCAGCTCCTCGACGGAAAGCGGCGGTGTGCGGTCTGCCACGGGGGTCTCCTCCTTGGGCGGTCCGGAGGCTTTAAGGTATGCACGAGAACCATTCCTTGGGAAGGGGGAAACGCTCGATGTCCACGACCGAGGGAGCAGAGCGGCTGCCGCAGGTCCTGCGCCCGGTGCGCGCGGGCAACGGCTTCGAGGAGGCGCTTGAGCAGATCCTCCAGGTGGTCCGGCTCGGGCTCGTACCGGCGGGCGAACGGCTGCCCGCGGAGCGGGAGTTGGCGGACCAGCTCGGCATCAGCCGGGTCACGCTGCGCGAGGTGCTCAAGGTGCTGCAGGACCAGGGCCTGGTGGAGAGCCGGCGCGGGCGGTACGGCGGCACGTTCGTACTCCCCCGGGAAGGCGGCGCGGGCGGCGAGGACGAGCTGCGGCGGCGCCTGCGCGGCGTGGACCTGGAGGACGTGCTGCGGTTCCGCGAGGTCCTGGAGACCGGGGCGGCGGAGCTGTGCGCGGCCGGAGGTCTGGGCAAGGAGCAGGAGGACCGCCTCCTGGACGCGCTCGCCGCCACACAGGACGCCCCGCTCGCGGAGTACCGGCGCCTCGACACCCTCTTCCACCTCACACTGGCCGAGCTGTCCGGCTCGCCGACGCTGGCCGGGCAGTACGCGGCGGTCCGGGCCACGGTGAACGACCTGCTCGACTGCATCCCGCTGCTCGTCCGCAACCTGGAGCACTCGCAGCAGCAGCACGCGACGCTGGTGGCGGCGGTGCTCGACCGCGACGCGGGGACTGCGCGGCGGGTCATGCGGGAGCACTGCTGCGGCACGGCGGCGCTGCTGCGGGGGTTTCTGGCGTAAGTGCGCCGGGCGTGCGGTACGGGCGGTTCGGGCGAACACAGCCGCCCGACCCACTCGTAACCCGAAAGTGACGCAGAGGTCTTGCGCTCCCCGGAACGCACCGCAAAGGTATGGAGCCATTCCATTGGCGAATGCGGGGAGCCCCTGCCATGACGGACGAACGCACCACCGCCCCACCCGGCCACACCACCGCCCCACCCGGCCGCGCCGCCGGAGACGACTACCTGGAGCGCCGAGCGCTGCGCCGCGGCAGCGCCGGCTGGCTGCTGCTCACCGGCCTCGGCGTCGCGTACGTCGTCTCCGGCGACTTCTCCGGCTGGAACTTCGGCCTCGCGGAAGGCGGCTTCGGCGGCCTCGCCATCGCCACGGTCCTCATGGGCGTGATGTACACGTGCATGGTGTTCTCGCTCGCCGAGCTGTCCTCGATCCTGCCGACCGCCGGCGGCGGCTACGGCTTCGCGCGCCGCGCCCTCGGCCCCTGGGGCGGCTTCCTCACCGGCACGGCGATCCTCATCGAGTACGTGCTCGCCCCGGCCGCCATCTCCCTCTTCATCGGCGACTACGTCGAATCCCTCGGCCTGTTCGGCCTGGAGTCGGGGTGGCCGCTGACCCTCGCCTGCTTCCTGATCTTCATCGGAATCCACCTGTGGGGCGTCGGCGAGGCACTGCGGTTCAGCTTCGTGGTGACCGGGATCGCGGTGGCCGCGCTGCTCGTCTTCGCCGTGGGCGCGTTCACGGAGTTCGACGCGTCGGGCCTGAACGACATCAAGGTGGACCCCGAGGCCTTCGGCGCCAACTCCTGGCTGCCGTACGGGATCCTGGGCATCTGGGCGGCGTTCCCGTTCGGCATGTGGTTCTTCCTCGGCGTCGAGGGCGTACCACTGGCCGCCGAGGAGACCCGGGACCCGGCGCGCACGCTGCCGAAGGCGATCCGCTGGTCGATGCTGATCCTGGTCTGCCTCGCCCTGCTCACCTTCTTCGCCGCCGCCGGCGCGCGCGGCTCCGCCGCCATCCAGTCGGCAGGCAACCCGCTGGTCGAGGCGCTGCAGCCGGGCGGCGAGCCGACGACGCTCAGCCGGATCGTCAACTACGCGGGCCTGGCCGGCCTGGTGGCGTCGTTCTTCTCCCTGATCTACGCGGGCTCGCGCCAGCTCTTCGCGCTCTCCCGGGCCGGCTACCTGCCCAAGTTCCTCTCCCTGACCAGCCGCCGCAAGGCCCCCTACCTGGGCCTTCTGGTGCCGGGCGCGATCGGCTTCGCCCTCGCCGCGTCGAGCGGCAACGGCGCGCGCATGCTGAACGTCGCGGTCTTCGGCGCCACCATCTCGTACGCCCTGATGGCCCTCTCGCACATCGTCCTGCGCCGCCGCGAGCCGCACCTCGACCGCCCCTATCGCACCCCCGGCGGCGTCCTCACCTCCTCGGTCGCCCTTGTCCTGGCCTGCGCGGCGCTGGTGGCGACGTTCCTGGTCGACGTGACGGCGGCGTTCATCGCGCTCGGGGTGTACGTGGTGGCCATCGCGTACTTCGGCTTCTACAGCCGCAAACACCTGGTCGCGCAGGCGCCGGAGGAGGAGTTCGCGGCCCTCGCGGCGGCCGAGGCAGAGTTGGAACGGAACTAGTGTCGAAGGAGTACGCGTCGTGACCAGGCCATTGATCGGGGTCAGCACCTATCTGGAGGCAGGCGCGCGCTGGGGCGCGTGGGAGCTGGACGCGGCGCTGCTGCCGGCCGGCTACCCGCGCCTGGTGCAGTCGGCGGGCGGCATCGCCGCGATGCTGCCGCCGGACGACCCGGCGCACGCGCGGTCGGCCGTCGCCCGCCTGGACGGACTGGTGATCGCGGGCGGCCCGGATGTGGAGCCCGTACGGTACGGCGCCGAGCCCGAGGAGCGCACCGGGCCGCCGGACCGCGACCGCGACGCCTGGGAACTCGCCCTGATCGAGGCCGCGTTGGCCTCCGGCACCCCGCTGCTCGGCATCTGCCGCGGCATGCAGCTCCTCAACGTGGCCGTCGGCGGCACCCTCGTCCAGCACCTGGAGGGCCACGCCGCGCAGCAGGGCGTCTTCGGCAGCCACCCGGTGAAGCCGGTGCCGGGCACGCGGTACGCCTCGATCGTGCCGGACGAGGACCACGTACCGACGTACCACCACCAGGCCGTCGACCGCCTCGGCCGGAACCTGCTGGCCTCGGCGCACGCGGCGGACGGCACCGTGGAGGCCGTCGAACTGCCCGGTGCCCCCTGGGTGCTGGGGGTGCAGTGGCATCCGGAGATGGGGGTGGATCTGCGGGTGATGCAGGCGCTGGTGGAGGCCGCGGGCACGCCTGGGGCTCACTGAGCCCGACGCGTCAGCGACAGCAGATCCCGCCCCGGCCCCGCCGGCCGCTGCCCCGACCGCCACACCGCGCGCAGCGCCCGCCGCAGATCGACGCCCTCGACCGGGATCTGGATGAGCCGGTGCGCGGCCAGCTCCTCCGCGACGGCCAGTTCGCTGAGCACCCCCGGACCCGCGCCGCTGGCGACGGCCGCCTTGAGGGCGGTGGTCGAGGTGAGTTCGAGGAGCGGCGCGGCCAGTCCGCCGTGCCCGGCGAGCGCCGCGTCCAGGACCTCCCGGGTGCCGGAGCCCTCCTCCCGCAGGATCAGCGCGGTGGCGGCGAGTTCGGCCGGGGCCAGCGGTGCGCGCCGCCTGGCCCACGCGTGGTCGGGGCCGACGACCACGACGAGCCGGTCCCGGGCGACGACCGCGCCGCGCAGGCCGCGCGGCGCGGTGAGCCCCTCGACGAAACCGAGGTCGGCCTCGTCGGCGAGCAGCCGCTCCACGACGGCCGCGGAGTTGCCGGAGAGCAGCGACACCGCGGTGTCCGGCCGCTCCCGGCGCAGCGCGATCAGCCAGCCGGGCAGCAGATACTCGGCGACCGTCATGCTCGCCGCGACCCGCAGCCGGGAGTCGCGCCGGTCCCGCAGCGCCTGCGCGCCCGCGTCGAAGGCCTCCGCGGCCTCCACGATCCGGCGCGCCCAGTCGGTGACGAGCACCCCCGCGCCGGTGAGCCGCGAGCCGCGCGGCGAGCGCTCCACCAGGCCGACGCCCAACTGCCGTTCCATCGCCCGGACCCGGTTGCTCGCGGCGGGCTGGCTGATGCCGAGCTCCGCGGCCGCGCGGCCCAGGCTGCCGAGCCGGGCGACGGCGAGGAGCAGCTGCAGCGCGCCGAGTTCGGGCACCCGGTGGGCGAGATGCGCGTCCCCCGCGGAGTGCCCCGCAGAATCCGCCGCGGAGTCCGCCCCGAACCCCGCTCCGGCTCCCGCAAGGCCCCCCGCAACAGCTCCCGTACCGCCCTCCGCCCCGGACTCCGTACCCCGCACCGCACCGTCCCGCCTGTCGCTCATAACGCCAGCTTATGCCCTCATAGCCACATACCCCCTGGTGAGGGCATGACCACGGAGCGACGCTGAGGCCATGGCAAGCTACGCGCACCCGCAGCACCTTCCCGCCCCCGCGCTCGCGGCGGACCGCAGGACCAGCTCCCCGCTGCGGCATCTCGGCCCCAACTGGTACGCCGCCGTCATGGGCACCGCGATCGTCGCCTCGGCCGGGGCGGCGCTGCCCGCACCGGTGCCGCACGGCTTCGCCGTCGCCGTGTGGGCGCTGTCCGCGCTGCTGCTCGCCGCCCTGCTGGTGGCCCGCGCCGGGCACTGGCTGCACCACCGGGACCAGGCCAGGGCGCATCTGCTCGACCCGGCGGTCGCCCCGTTCTACGGCTGCCTGTCGATGGCGCTGCTCGCGGTGGGCGGCGGCACGCTCACGCTCGGCGGCGGCGTCATCGGGGAGCGCGCGGCGGTCGCCGTCGACCTGGTGCTGTTCGCGGCCGGTACGGCGGTCGGCCTGGTCGCGGCGGCCGCGATCCCGTATCTGATGGTGACCCGGCACCAGGTCGACGCGGGCAGCGCTTCGCCGGTGTGGCTGCTGCCGGTGGTGGCGCCGATGGTGTCCGCCGCGCAGGGCCCGCTGCTCCTCCCGCACCTCCCGGCCGGCCAGTGGCAGGAGGCGATGCTGCTCGGCAGCTACGCGCTGTTCGGCCTGAGCCTGCTCGCCACACTCCTGATGCTGCCGCTGATCTTCGGCCGGCTCGTGGTGCACGGCCCGCTGCCGCTCGCCCTGACCCCGGCCCTGTTCCTGGTCCTCGGCCCGCTCGGCCAGTCCACGACCGCCGTCAACTCCCTGGCCGACGTGGCCCCGACCGCCATCGGCGGCCCGTACGCGGGCGCCTTCGAGGCCTTCGCGGTGGTGTACGGGGTGCCGGTGCTCGGCTTCGCCCTGCTGTGGCTGGCCCTCGCGCTCGCCCTGGTGGTGCGCGCCGCGCGCGGCGGGCTGCGCTTCTCCATGACGTGGTGGGGCTTCACGTTCCCGGTCGGCACCTGCGTCACGGGCGCCGCGGGCCTTGCCCGGCACACGGGCCTCGCGGCGTACGACTGGCTGGCGACGGCACTGTACGTCTTCCTGGTCGCCGCCTGGGCCGTGGCCGCGCTCGGGACGCTGCGGGGCCTCATGGCGGGCCGCCTGCTGACGGCGCCCGCACCGGCGCGCACGTGACGCGCCCGCGCGCATGCACGCGCCCGCGCACGTGACGCGCTCAGCACCGTGACGCGCCCGCGCCCGCGCCCGCGCCCGCGACGCGCCCCCGCGCGTGATGCGCTCAGCGCGCGGCCCGCAACCGCCAACCGAGCCCGGCCGCCGCGTCCACCAACGACGGCCCGTACCACGTCAGTTGGCGCCCGTCGACCAGCGCGGCCGGCAGCCCCGGGAACGCCTCCGGGCCGTCCTCGGCCGTGAAGCGGTACGGCTCGTCCGGGAGCACCACCAGGTCCGCGCCGGACGCCCGCAGCTCGTCCAGCGGGACGCGCGGGTAGCGCTCCGCGTGTCCGCCGTGGACGTTGCTGACGCCGAGCCGGGCCAGCAGGTCACCGGCGAAGGTGTCGCTCCCCAGGACCATCCACGGGCGGCGCCAGATCGGCACGACGGCGCGCACGTCGGGCAGGGCGGGCGGCGCGCGCCAGGCGTCCTCGGCCTCGTCCAGCCAGCCGGGCCGGGGCAGTCCGCAGCCGCGCACCAGCACCCGGTCCAGCTCGCGCAGCGCCGACGGCAGGTCGCGGATCTCGGTCACCAGCACGTCGAGCCCGGCGGCGCGCAGGGCGGCCAGGTCCGGGGCGCGGTTCTCCTCCTCGTTGGCGATCACCAGGTCGGGGGCGAGGCGGACGATGCCCGGCACGTCGGGGTTCTTCGTACCTCCGATGCGTACGACGCCGGCCGCGTCCAGGTCCGCTGGGTGGCTGCACCAGTCGGTGGCCCCGACGAGCAGACCGGGCGCGCTGTGGGCCACCGCCTCGGTGAGGGACGGCACGAGCGAGACGACCCGGCGCGGGATCACTCCCGCTCGGCCTTGACGTGCTCGCCCACGGCGACGACCAGGACCCGCGTCTCGGGCACCGCCGCCCGCCACCGGTGCCGCACGCCGCCGGACAGGAACATCGAGTCGCCGCGCGCGAGCCGGTACGCCCGGCCCTCCGCCTCGACCTCGACGGCGCCCTCGACGACGTACATCAGCTCGTCGTTGCGGTGCTGGAACTCGCGGCCCGCGTCGTGGTCGCCGATGAACTCCAGGGCGTGCAGCTGGTGGTGGCCGTGCACGAGGCGGCGCGTGCTCGGCACCGGCCGCCCGGCCCCGGACTCCGGGTCCGAGTCCGTGTCCGAGTCCGTGTCCGTGTCCGGCTGCAACTGCGACTCCGACTCGGCGCGGACCACCTCCACCGTGCGCGCCGCGTCGGCGGCCGAGAGGAGTTCGACGGCGGTGGTGCCGAGGGCGTCCGCCACCCGCTCCAGGGACGTACGGCTCGGGCGGGCCCGCTCGTTCTCGATCTGGCTGAGGAACGGCACCGACAGTCCGCTGCGCCCCGACACGGCGGCGAGCGTGAGGCTCAGCGCGCGGCGGCGGCGCCGGATGGCCACGCCGACCCGCGCGGATTCCTTGTCGTCCATGATCCGGCCCCCCTCTGGCGCTTCGGTCCGATCGTGTGCTGAGCAAACCCTATGCAAGCAGCGCGCCCCGCGCCCTGCCAACCGTGCTGCTGCTCCCCGCGCACGCCCCTCTCCCGCGAAAACCCCGAGGGGTGGGCCCCGCCGCAGGTCGTACGACCTGGGGAGACCCACCCCTCGGGGTGCTGCGGCCGTCGGTTACCCGATCGGCGCCATCCGGTCGACCATGCCCGGGTGGTCCTTCATCCACGCTTCGACGGCCGCTTCCTCCTGGCCCTTGCCGCGCTTCTTGATCTCGTTCTCCAGGCTGGCGAGCTCTTCCTCGCTCATCTTGAAGTTCTTCAGCCACTTGGAGAGCTGCGGGTACTGCTTCGGGAAGTTCTTGTTGGCGATGTTGTAGAGCTTGTCGCCCTCGCCGAACAGGCCCTTGCCGTCCTTCAGCTTGGTCAGCTCGTACTCGCTGTACGCCCAGTGCGGCGTCCACAGCAGCACGGCGACCGGCTCCTTCTTCGCGTACGCGCGCTTGAGCTCGGCCAGCATCGCCGGGGTGGAGCCCTTGACGAGCTGGTACTCCTTGTCGAGGCCGTAGCCCGGAAGGATCTTGTCCTTCATCTTGGTCATGATCCCGGCGCCCGGCTCGATGCCGATGATCTTGCCGTTGAACTCGTCGGCGCGGCCCTTGAGGTCCTCGATGGACTTCACGCCCTTGACGTACGAGGGGACCGCGATCTCCAGCGATGTCGGGCTGTACCAGGAGCCGAGCTTGACCAGGTCGTTCTTGTGCTTGTCCCAGTACTGCTTCTGCGTGGTCGGCAGCCAGGCGTCGAAGTTGACGTCCAGGGAGCCCGTGGAGAGACCGGCGAAGACCGGGCCGACGTCGGACTGCTTCAGGTTCAGCGTGTAGCCGCGCTTCTCCAGGACGTTCTTCCAGAGGTACGTCACGGCGACGTCCTCGTCCCACGGGAACCAGGCCACGTTGACCGGACGCGCGGCCTCGCCCTTGCCGCCCTCGGTGGGCGCCTTCTTCTGGACGGGGGCGAGCTTGTCGACCAGGCCCGGGTTCTTCTTCAGCCAGCCGCGGACGGCCTCCTGCTGCTTGCCCTTGCCGGCCTTGTTGATCTCCGACTCAAGGCTGGTGAGCTGCTTCTCGGTGAGCTTGAAGTCCTTCAGCCACTTGGCGACCTCGGGGTTCTCGGCCGCGAAGCCCTTGCGCGCCACGGTGTGCACCTGGTCACCCTCGCCCCAGGCGCCCTTCGGGTCCTTCAGCTTCTTCAGGTCGAAGTCGCTGTAGGCCCAGTGCGGCGACCACAGGGTGGTGACGATCGGCTCCTTCTTGGCGTACGCGCGCTTCAGCTCGGCCAGCATCGCGGGCGTCGAGCCGTCGACGACCTTGAACTCGCCTTCCAGGCCGTACTCCTTGAGCACCTTGTCCTTGAGCAGCTTCATCATGCCGGCGCTGGGCTCGATGCCGATGATCTTGCCGTCGAACTTGTCGCCCTGGCCCTTGAGGTCCGCGAGCGAGTCGATGCCCTTCACATACGAGGGCACGGTGAGCTCCAGGGAGGTCGGGCCGTACCAGTCGCCCAGGTCCTCCAGCTTGGAGCCGTACTTCTTCCAGTACTCCGCGTGCGTGGTGGGCAGCCAGGCGTCGGTCTGGAAGTCCAGCTGGCCCTGCGCGAGGGAGGTGTAGAGGGGGCCCGCTTCGAGCTGCTTGACCTCGGGCTTGAAGCCGCGCTGCTCCAGGATCTCCTTCCAGAGGAAGGTGGAGGCGACGCCCTCGTCCCACGGGATGTAGCCCATGGAGATCTTCTTGCCCTGGCCGACGTTGGTGCCGTCGCCGGCCGCCTCGGTGTCGGCCTTGCCCATGAAGTTCAGGCCGCCGGCCACGAGGGCGAGGATCACGACGCCGACCACCGCGAACGCGGGGCGCGGACGGTAGCTCCAGATCTTCAGGCCCTGCACGGCGCGCACCTTGGCGGCGGCGCGACGGCCGAGCGGCGAGACCTGGGTGCCGAGCGAGCCGGTGATGCGGTCCAGGTAGATGGCGAGGATGACGATGGAGACACCGGCCTCGGCGCCGAGGCCCACGTCGAGCTGGCCGATGGCCTGGTTGACGTCACCGCCGAGGCCGCCGGTGCCGACCATGCCCGCGATCGCGGTCATGGACAGGCCCAGCATGATGACCTGGTTGACGCCCGCCATGATCGTCGGCAGGGCCAGCGGGAGCTGGACGCGGAGCAGCGTGTTGCGCGGCGTGGTGCCGAACGCCTCGGCCGCCTCGACCAGTTCCTTGTCGACCTGCCGGATGCCCAGCTCCGTCATGCGGACGCCGGGGGCCAGGGCGAAGATCAGGGTGGCGATGATGCCCGCGGGCGCGCCCAGGCCGAAGAACAGGATGGCCGGGATCAGGTAGATCATCGCGGGCAGCGTCTGCATGAAGTCCAGGACGGGCCGGACGATCCCGCTGACGGTGCTGGAGCGCGCCGCCCAGATGCCGAGCGGCACCGAGACGACGAGCGCGATGATCGTGGCGACGAGCACCAGGGACAACGTGATCATCGCGTTGGCCCAGAGGCCCATCGAGACGATCAGCCCGAAGCCCGCGAAGCTCAGCACACCGGCGAGCAGTCCGCGCAGCCAGAACGCGAGCACCGCGAGGATACCGACGAGCAGCAGCGGCTCGGGCGCGGAGAGGACGGCGACGATGCCGTCGTAGAGGCCGGTGACGACCGCCTTGATGGCGTCGAACAGCCAGCTCATGTTGTTGAGGAGCCAGTTGACTCCGCTGTTGACCCAGTCTCCGAGGGGGACCCTAGGCATTCGTGGCCACCTCCTCGGCGTCGTTGGCCTCGTCTTCGTCGGGCTTCACGCCCTCGGCGGCCTTGGCGTCCGCGTCGGGCTTCGCGTCCTGCTTGGTGAGCGTGAGCGCCTCGTCCCGCTGGTGCGGTACGGCGGGCTCCACGGCGTCGCCCTCCACG
This sequence comes from Streptomyces solicavernae, assembly GCF_029968095.1. Taxonomy (GTDB): domain Bacteria; phylum Actinomycetota; class Actinomycetes; order Streptomycetales; family Streptomycetaceae; genus Streptomyces; species Streptomyces solicavernae. The sequence continues at coordinate 215,660 of NZ_JASCIR010000007.1, forward strand.
GCGTCGCCCTCCACGGCGGCGTTCTCCACCGCGGCGTTCTCCTCGCCGAGCGCGGTGAGCAGGCGCGTACGCGAGACCTGGCCGACGAGCTCGCCCGCGGCGTCGGCCACGGCGACAGGGGCGTCGGCGGCTGCGCACAGCGAGAACAGCTCGACGAGCGGCGTGTCCTTGCCGACCGTCGCGGGCGCGGCGGCGCGCACGGCGTCCGCGGCCCCCTCGACCGGCTCCATGACGGCACCGGCGGTGAGCACGCGGGAGCGGTCCACGTCCTGGATGAAGGACGCGACGTAGTCGCTGGCGGGGCGCACGAGGATGTCCTCGGAGCTGCCGGTCTGCACGATCCGGCCGTCCCGCATGACCGCGATCTGGTCGCCGAGACGCATCGCCTCGTTGAGGTCGTGGGTGATGAAGACGATCGTCTTCTTCAGGGTCTTCTGCAGCTCCAGGAGCTGGTCCTGCATGTCGCGCCGGATCAGCGGGTCGAGCGCGCTGAACGACTCGTCCATGAGCAGCAGGTCGGCGTCGGTGGCGAGCGCGCGGGCCAGGCCGACGCGCTGCTGCATACCGCCGGACAGCTCGTCGGGCCAGGACTTCTCCCAGCCCTCCAGGCCGCACAGGCGCAGCGACTCGGTGGCCCGCTCCTCGCGCTCGCTCCGGCTGACGCCCTGCACTTCGAGGCCGTACGCGGCGTTCTCCAGGACGCTGCGGTGCGGGAAGAGGGCGAAGTGCTGGAAGACCATGCTGATCTTCTTCGAGCGGACCTCGCGCAGCTTGCGCGGGCTGAGGTGCGTGATGTCCTCACCGTCGAAGAGCACCCGGCCGGCGGTCGGTTCGAGCAGTCCGTTGAGCATGCGCAGCAGCGTGGACTTGCCGGATCCGGACAGACCCATGACGACGAAGATCTGGCCCGGCTCGACGGTGAACGAAGCGTCGATCACCGCGGCGGTGGTGCCGTCGGCGCGGAGCTCGTCGCGGTCGGTACCGCTTTCGAGCCTGCGGACCGCGTCGTCGGGTCGTCTGCCGAACACCTTGTAGAGGTGCTCGGCCTGCAGCCTGGACATAAAGCCTCTCGGTTCGTACGTGAGACGGCCCGCCTCCCCCGCCGGCGGGCCGTGGAGCGACGCGGAATCCTCCCGCTCACCGTTTCAAACGGACTAGTTGAATCCGTCAATCGGTTCGCTCCGGGTTCGCGCCTGCCCTGGACCCATCCGCCTGAAACGCAAGAGTGTTCCAGCTCACAGCCCTGGATGTTCATCCACTGTTTCCGCGTACGGCCGGACACGGGACGTAATCGCCTCGGTGTGAGGGAACCGTGACGGGGCCGTGACGGGGCGGCGTCTACGCCGGGTCATCGGATACGCACGGATCTCGAAGGTTTTCACGCCCCGGCGTGGCCCGATATCGGAGCCGCGACCGGGGCGTTCTCTGCATTCACACGTTCGGCGTTCGGCGTCACCCCAGGTACGGCGTCGACCGACCTTCGAGGAAGTGCCCGATCCGAAGCCGCTGGGTGTGGTGCATCGGCAGCGCATCCACTTCGCCGGGAGCGACGAACCGGACCTCGGTGCTTTCATCCGAGATGGCCAACAAGCCGCCCACGATCCGCGCCATGAAGCACACGTTGAACTGTCGGCGCACCTCGCCGTCCGTGTACGCGATGACGTGGCGCGGGTCGGTGTACGTACCGACAAGCCCGGTGATCTCGACGACCAGACCGGTCTCTTCGCGGACCTCGCGCACGGCGCACCCTGGCAGCGAGTCGGTCATGTCCATACCGCCGCCCGGCAACGCCCACAAGCCGTTGTCGGAGCGCCGTTGCAGCAGGATGCGGCCCGTGTCATCGGTCACGACGGCCGACGCCGCCACGACCATGCTGTTCGGCTCTGGAGCTTCGGGGTCGTTGAAGTACTCGGTACGTGCCATCGCTCAATCCTGCTGCACCGGCGTGGCCTTGTCCCACACGGCTTCGAAGCTGTCCGCGTACGCGTCGAACATGCCGCCGCTCGCGTTGCGGCGGAGGTGCCATACGGGCGCGCCGTACGCGTTCACGCCGAACACGTGAGTGTTGACCAACACCTGATCGTCGGCGCGGTACAGCGAGTTGTAGAGCGTCGTGCCATGCGTGCGCAGCTCGATCCCCGGCGTGCCGAGCAAGGGCCGGTAGTGCATCAGCGCCAAGCGGCAGCGCGATTCGATGCCGTGGCCGAACCGCTCCTCCTCGCCGCGCTGCCTGACGTTCTCGCTGTCGGCGTCTCCGATGGCGATGCGAACGGCGCACCCTTCGGCGGCCCGCTCGCGGATCAGGTCGTTCAGACGGGGATACGCCTCGTGCAGGAACACCGCCGCGTACACCAACACGTCGATGCATTCCTGCGCTTGGGCGAACAGGTCCACGTACGTCGACGCGGGGAGGTCCGCCCGCTGCTCGTACAGGGCGACCAACTCCGGACTGACCGCCCTTGCCGCGCGGGCCTGCCGAAGCGCTGGCCAGAGCGCATACACATCTTCCCCTAGGATCTCGGCGGCTTGAAGTGCCGTCACGCGCCGGGGAGTTCGCCCGAGGTTGACCCATCGTTCAACGCTCTTCGGATCAACACCCGCCTTCTCGGCGAGCGTTGCATGCGTCCAGCCCCCGGACGCCATGAGGGCCCGTAAGCGCTCGTTCGGCATGGTCAGCGTCTCCCCGCACTCCGGACGTTGTTAGGGACGTTTTACCGCACGCGGGACGTCCCGGAGTGGGAAACGTACGCGGTTCCACCGTCCCGGTGGTCCGGCCGAACATCGGTCCATGACCAGGACGAAGGACATCCACCCCGGCAACTACGAGTACCTGACGTATGCGCCACAGGGGCACCGATGCACGACATGCCAACGGCCGATCGGGCCGTTGGAGCTCACCCGGCGATACTCCGTCGGCCGCCCGTCCGGCTCTCCGGTCGTCGAGTACCGGCACGCGCCCCGGTGCCCGAAGAGGCCGTGACCCATGGCGGTATCAAGGCAGGACATCGGACGGACCGACGGGACGACTCGGGGAGGGCCACAGGTACGCGACCATCGGCGAAGACGCGCACGGGACGACGGAACGGCATCCCACGCCTGGATGGATGCCGGGGCGTTCGGCGTCCATGGGACGAGCAGTGCGATCCTGTCGGCATGACAACCCGCCCTCCCAAGTGTCTGTTGCTCGACACCGCTTCCCTGTACTTCCGGGCGTACTTCGGCGTCCCGGAATCCGTGAAGGCCCCGGACGGCACGCCGGTGAACGCCGTGCGCGGGCTGCTCGAATTCATCACGCGCCTGGTCCTCGACCACCACCCCGACGAGCTGGTGGCCTGCATGGACGCGGACTGGCGCCCGCAGTGGCGGGTGGACCTCATCCCCTCGTACAAGGCGCATCGCGTCGCGGAGGAGGTGCCCGGGGGTGCCGACGAGGAGGAGATCCCCGACACCCTCTCGCCGCAGGTGCCGATCATCGAGGACTTCCTGGACGCCCTCGGCATCACCCGCATCGGCGCCCCGGGGTACGAGGCGGACGACGTGATCGGCACGCTCGCCGCCCGCGCCACGGGCCCGGTCGACATCGTCACCGGCGACCGCGACCTCTACCAGCTGGTCGACGACAAGCGCGGGATCCGCGTCCTGTACCCGCTCAAGGGCGTCGGCACGCTCCAGGTCACCGACGAGGCGTGGCTGCGCGAGAAGTACGCGGTGGACGGCTCCGGCTATGTCGACCTGGCGCTGCTGCGCGGCGACCCGAGCGACGGCCTGCCCGGCGTCCCCGGCATCGGCGAGAAGACCGCAGCCAAGCTGCTCGCCCAGTTCGGCGACCTCGCCGGGATCATGGCCGCCGTCGACGACCCGAAGTCGAAGCTCACGCCCTCGCAGCGCAAGCGCCTGGACGAGTCCCGGCCGTACGTCGCGGTGGCGCCGAAGGTCGTCCGCGTCGCCACGGACGTCCCGGTCCCGGACGTTCCGCTCACCCTGCCCCGCGAGCCGCGCGACCCGGCGGCGCTCGACGAGCTGGCCACCCGCTGGGGCCTGACGGGTCCGGTGAAGCGGCTGCTTCTGATCCTCGAAGGGTGAGACCTCTGAACCTCGAAGGATCCTCGAAGGGGGAGGCCTCCTCCGGACCGAGGTGTTAACTTAGGCTTACCTAAGCGATACTTCTCTGGTCAGGAGGCCTCCGTGGCAGAACGTCCGGCCCGCACAGCGCCGAAGGCCCACCTCGCGGAGGTGGTCCGTACCGAGCGGCTCACCCCGCACATGCAGCGGGTGGTGCTCGGCGGCCCCGGCCTCGACCGGTTCGAGGCGGGCACGCACACCGACCACTACATCAAGCTGCTGTTCCCGGCCCCGGGCGTGACCTACCCCGAGCCGTTCGACATCCAGCGGATCCGCGCGGACTTTCCGCGCGACCAGTGGCCGGTGACGCGCACGTACACGGTGCGCGCCTGGAACCCCGAACTCCGCGAGCTGACCGTGGACTTCGTGGTCCACGGCGACGAGGGCCTGGCAGGGCCGTGGTCCGCCGCGGCGCGTCCGGGCGACCGGGTCCGCTTCCTGGGCCCGGGCGGCGGGTACGCGCCGGACGCCGCCGCGGGCTGGCACCTCCTGGCCGGCGACGAGTCGGCGCTGCCCGCGATCGCCGCGTCCCTGGAGCGGATCCCGGCGGGCGCACCGGTGCACGCCTTCGTCGAGGTGGCCGGTTCGGAGGAGGAGCAGGACGTGGTCTCCCCCGGCGGCGCCCGGATCACCTGGCTGCACCGCGGCTCCCGCCCGGTCGGCCAGGCCCTGGTCGAAATGGTCACGGGCCTCGACTTCCCGGCCGGTGACGTCCAGGCGTTCGTGCACGGCGAGGCGGGCTTCGTGAAGGAGCTCCGCCGCCACCTCCGCCTGGACCGCGAGATCCCCCGCGAGCGCCTCTCCATCTCCGGCTACTGGCGCCTCGGCCACAACGAGGAGGGCTGGCAGTCCGCCAAGCGCGACTGGAACGCCCAGGTGGAGGCGGAGCAGGAATCCCCGGTCGGCGCGAACGCAGCCTGACCGAACCGCCACCCCTACGACGCCCCGCACGGCCCCGGATCCCCACCGGGGCCGCGCCGCCTCCGGGCACGCACGGGGTCCCGTACGACCGCGCCCCTCCACCGCGGCCCCGCCCCCGTACCCTGGCCCCCGTGCCCCGACGCAAGCCCCGTATCCCCGACTCGCCCCTCGATCAGCGTGACGGGATCGACCCGGTGCATCTGCGGCTGCCCGTCGACGGGTCCTGGGCGACCGTGCGGGATCATCTGGTGGACCGGCTTCCGGTCGACGCCGGCGTGGTCGACGCGCTGCTCGCCGCCGGTGAAGTGGCGGGCGTGGACGGCCCGTTGAGCGGCGACAGCCCGTACGCCCCCGGCGCACACGTCTGGTTCCACCGGCCGCTCGCCCCCGAGCCGCGCGTGCCGTTCCCGCTCCGGGTGCTGTACCGCGACACGCATCTGCTCGTCGTCGACAAACCGCACTTCCTCGCGACCACCCCGCGCGGCAGCCACATCACCGAGACCGCCCTGGCCCGGCTGCGCCGCGAGCTCGACCTGCCGCGGCTCTCCCCGGCCCACCGCCTGGACCGGCTCACCGCCGGCCTCGTCCTGTTCACGCTGCGCCCCGCCGACCGCGGCGCGTACCAGGGGCTGTTCGCCGACAAGCGGGTGCACAAGGAGTACGAGGCGATCGCCCCGTACGACCCTGCGCTTGAGCTGCCCCGGACCGTACGCAGCCGGATCGTGAAGGACCGCGGGATCATCGCCGCGTACGAGGCTCCGGGCGAGCCCAACAGCGAGAGCCGGATCGAGCTGCTCGACCACCGCACGCACGGCCCCGGCACCGAGGCCGCCCCGCTCGCCCGCTACCGCCTGCTCCCCCGCACCGGCCGCACCCACCAGCTGCGGGTGCACATGAACGCGCTCGGTGTGCCGATCCTCGGCGACCCGGTGTACCCGCGCCTCACCGACCCCGCGCCCGACGACTACTCCCGGCCGCTGCAACTCCTCGCCCGCACCCTGGAGTTCACCGACCCGCTGACCGGCCGCGCGCACCGCTTCGAGAGCGAGCGCACGCTGCAGGCGTGGACGGACCACGAGGGCTGGGCGTCCGGGGGCGCCACGCGCTGAACGCGAGCCGCCCCCACCGACCGGTGAACCGGCTCACCCCACCGACGAGTACGCCACAACCCCGCGAAGCAGCGCGTCCACCGCCTTGCGGGCGCATCTGCCGACCGTGCTGCCGTCCTTGGGCGCGGCCGCCGCGATCTGCCCGAGTACGTCGATGACCTGCTTGCACCAGCGCACGAAGTCGCCCGCGGGCATCTCGGCCTCGCGCAGCACCTCGTCCAGGCTCTTGTCGGACGCCCACATGTACGCCGCCCAGGCGAAGCCGAGGTCGGGCTCGCGCTGGCCGACGCCCTCGGCCTGGCTGATCCGGAACTCCTCCTCCAGGGCGTCGAGCCGCCCCCAGATCCGCACCATCTCGCCGAGCGCCGCCTTCGCGGGCCCGGCGGGCAGCTTCGGCGCCAGCGCGTCGTCGGCGGCCCGCGCCTCGTACACCAACGCCGAGACGCACGCGGCGAGTTCGGCCGGGTTCAGGCCCTCCCAGACGCCCGCGCGCAGGCATTCGGAGGCGAGCAGGTCCAGCTCGCCGTAGAGGCGGCCCAGGCGGCGGCCGTCGTCGGTGACCTCGTCCCCGCGCAGGTAGTCCAGCTCGGTGAGGAGGGCGACGATGCGGTCGAAGGTGCGCGCGATGGTGTTGGTGCGCCCCTCGATGCGGCGCTCCAGCTGTCTGGTGTCGCGCTTGAGCCGGTGGTACCGCTCGGCCCAGCGGGCGTGGTCCTCCCGTTCGTCGCAGCCGTGGCAGGGGTGGGCGCGCAGCGCGGCCCGCAGGCGGGCGATCTCGCGGTCGTCGGCGGCGGCAGAGCGGCCCTTGCGGTGCTTCTCGGGCCGGATGTGCCCGGCCTTGGTACGCAGCGCGGAGGCCAGGTCCCGACGGGACTGCGGCGAGCGGGGGTTGAAGGACTTGGGGATGCGCATCCGGTCCAGGGCCTCGACCGGAACCGGGAAGTCCATCGACGCGAGCCGCTTGACCTGCCGCTCGGCGGTGAGGACAAGGGGGCGCGGCCCGTCGTGGCTCTCGAAGCCGCGGTGGCCGTTGGACCGCCCGGCCGCGAGCCCGGGGTCGAGCACGAGGGCGAGGCCCGCGAACTTGCCGGTGGGAACGTGGATCACATCGCCCGGCTTCAGCTTCTCCAGGGCGACGGCCGCCGCCACCCTGCGCTGCGCGGCGCCCTGTTTGGCCAGCTCGGTCTCGCGGTCCTTGAGGTCGCGGCGCAGCCGCGCGTACTCCTCGAAGTCGCCCAAGTGGCAGGTCATGGAGGCCTTGTAGCCCTCAAGTCCCTCTTCGTTGCGCTGCACCTGGCGGGAGATGCCGACGACCGAGCGGTCCGCCTGGAACTGCGCGAAGGACGTTTCGAGCAGTTCGCGCGAGCGGTGCCGGCCGAACTGGTGGACCAGGTTCACGGCCATGTTGTACGACGGCTTGAAGCTGGAGCGCAGCGGGTACGTGCGCGTGCCGGCGAGGCCCGCGAGGTGTTCGGGGTTCATGCCGCGCTGCCAGAGCACGACGGCGTGGCCCTCGATGTCGATGCCGCGGCGGCCTGCCCGGCCCGTCAACTGCGTGTACTCACCGGGGGTGATGTCGGCGTGCTGCTCGCCGTTCCACTTGACCAGCTTCTCCAACACCACGGACCGCGCGGGCATGTTGATGCCGAGGGCGAGGGTCTCGGTGGCGAACACGGCCTTCACCAGGCCGCGGACGAACAGTTCCTCGACGACCTCCTTGAACGTCGGCAGCATGCCCGCGTGGTGGGCGGCGATGCCCCGCTCCAGGGCCTCCAGCCACTCGAAGTAGCCGAGGACGTGCAGGTCTTCGTCGGGAATGGAGGCCGTGCGCTCCTCGACGATCTCGCGGACCCTCTGCCGGCCCTCCTCGTCGTTCAGCCTGAGGCCCGCGTACAGGCACTGCTGTACGGCGGCCTCGCAGGCGGCGCGGCTGAAGATGAACGTGATGGCCGGGAGCAGGCCCTCGGAGTCCAGACGGTCGATGACTTCGGGGCGGCCCGGTGTCCAGATCCGGGACCTGGAGCGCCGCTCCCGCTCCCGGTCGGCCTCCCGGATCCGCTTGCCCTTGCGGCGGTCCCTGCCGTACGAGGGCCGGGAGTCCTCCAGGCGCGCCATCCGGGTCAGGTCCGGGTTGACGGCGCGCTTGCGGGACTCCTGCGACTCCTCGAAGAGGTCGTACATCCGCCGCCCGGCGAGGACGTGCTGGAAGAGCGGGACGGGCCGGTGCTCGGAGACGATCACCTCGGTGTCGCCGCGGACGGTGTCCAGCCAGTCGCCGAACTCCTCGGCGTTGGAGACCGTGGCCGAGAGGGAGACCAGCGTCACCGACTCGGGGAGGTGGATGATCACTTCCTCCCATACGGCGCCACGGAAGCGGTCGGACAGATAGTGCACCTCGTCCATCACCACGTACCCGAGGCCGCGCAGCGCCTGCGAGCCCGCGTACAGCATGTTCCGCAGCACCTCGGTGGTCATGACCACGATCGGGGCGTCGGCGTTGACGCTGTTGTCGCCGGTGAGCAGGCCGACCTTGTCCTGGCCGTAACGGCGGGCCAGGTCGGCGTACTTCTGGTTGGAGAGGGCCTTGATGGGCGTGGTGTAGAAGCACTTCTTGCCCTGTCTCAGGGCGAGGTGGACGGCGAACTCGCCGACGATGGTCTTGCCCGAGCCCGTGGGCGCGGCGACGAGCACGCCCTTGCCCGCTTCGAGTGCCTGGCAGGCCTCGATCTGGAAGGGGTCGAGCCCGAAGTCGTACATCTCGCGGAAGGATGCGAGTGCGGTGGCCTGCTCGACAGCCCGCTTGCGTGCTGCCGCGTACCGCTCGGCCGGTGAGAGGTCCTCTGTCATCTTGTCTTCGAGCCTACCCGCCACCACTGACAGCGTCGCGATCTTTGTTCGGCCCGAGGACGCGGACGCGGACGCGGGCCTCAGGGCGCGAGGACGCGCACCGCTCCCGGCACGCACCGAGCGGTCAGCGGCAGCGGGCCGAACGGCTCCCCGTCGGCGTACCCGGTGACGTCCGGCGCCTCGATGCTGATCCTCGCGGCCCGGTGCACGGTGACTTTCGGGTGGTCGAGGTGGGTGCCCTGGTACACGCGCGGGAACACCTTCAGCAGCGTGGTGCGCGAGCAGTCCCCGACGACGGTGACGTCGAACAGCCCGTCGTCGAGCACGGCCCCGGCGCAGATCCGCATGCCACCGCCGTACGAGCTGCCGTTGCCGACGGCGACGAGGGTGGCGTCGACCTCCAGGACAGGCCCGTCGTCGAGCCGGATGCGGTACGGGACGGGCTTGAACGCGGCGAGTTCGGCGATCATCGCGAGGTCGTACTTGAGGCGCCCGGAGGGCCAGGGCATCCGGTTGCCGCGGTCGTTGACACGGGAGTCGAAGCCGGAGGCGAGGACGGTGCCGAACCAGCGTTCGCCGACCCGGCCGAGGTCGATCTGCCGGATGCGGGGGCTCTTCAGGGCCTCGGCGGCGACGGTGCCGGCGGCCTCGGGGTCGCGTACGGGCAGGCCGAGGGCGCGGGCGAGGTCGTTGCCGGTGCCGACGGCGATCACGCCGAGCGGGGTGCGGGTGCCGGCGACGGCCTGCAGGGCGAGGCCCGCCATGCCGTCGCCACCGACGGCGATGAGCGCGCCGGTCCCGGCGCCGACGGCCTCGCGGGCGCGCTGCAGGGCGTCGTCGGGGCCGTTGCCGACGAGGGTGCGTACGGAGAAACCGGCGGCCCGCAGCGCGGAGGCGGCCGGCTGCGCGGCGTGCGCGCCCCGGCCGCCTCCTGCGGTGGGATTGACGAAGAGCGTGATCTCGCTGGTCACTACGGGCCCCTCCGAATGTGTGGGGCAGGACCATACAAGATCAGGTGATGTCGTCGTAACCGTGCGTCCTGCGGTCGTTGCTGTCGCCGCTCGCCTGCTCGGGCAGCTGCCGCGCCACCGGCACGGACTCGACCCCCTCGATGCTCTCGGGCGTCAGATCGAGCTCGGCGGCCTCGTCGTCGGAGAGGGCGGCGTCGGGGTTGTTGCGGGCGCGGCGCTTGTCGTTGAGGAGGGAGATGCCGACGGCCGCGAAGAACAGCACGATGATGGGCCCGGAGAGGGCGATCATGCCGACCGGGTCGGTGGTCGGGGTCGCGACGGCACCGAAGACGAAGACGCCCATGACGACGCCGCGCCACCATCCGGCCATGCGGCGCCCGGTGACGATGCCGGTCAGGTTCATCATGATCAGCAGCAGCGGCAGCTCGAAGGCGAGACCGAACACGAGGACCATGCGGACGGTGAAGTCCAGGACGTCGTCGAGGGCGAGGATGTTCGCGGAGCCCTCGGGGGTGATGCCGAGCAGCACCTTCATGCTCACCGGCAGGACGATGTACGCGAGGTAGGCGCCGGCTGCGAAGAGCGGTACGGCGGCGGCCACGAAGGTGTACGTGTACTTCTTCTCGCTCTTGTGCAGCCCGGGCGCGACGAACGCCCACAGCTGGTACAGCCAGACCGGGCTCGCCACGATCACACCGGCCATGAGGCTGACCTTCACCGTGGTGGTGAAGGGCGAGAGCAGCGTGTTGAAGGAGACCACCGCGCAGTTGCCGCCGGTGGACTCGCCCAGGCCTCCCTTGCAGCTGGGCACCGGCTCGGTGAGGAACCCCATGAGTTCCCCGCTGTAGAACGCGGCCACGACCGTGACCACGACGATGGCGAGCAGCCCCTTGGTGAGCCGGTTGCGGAGCTCACGCAGATGCTCCGCGAGGGGCATACGCCCCTCGGGGTCCTTCTCCTGTTGGCGGGCAGACTTGAGCAACCCACGTCCTCATCTCGTGCGGCAGGCCCGCTCCGGCCTGCTCCGGATCAGCGCTGCGTCGTACGGTCGGACGGCTCGTTCACCGGGCGCGCGCTGTTCACGTCGCCGGGAGCGGCCTGGATCGTACGGGGAGCGGACTGGTCCGTGCCCGGGTTGGGCGGGTCTGCTGGGGCGCTCTGCTTCTCGTCGCTCTTCATCGCCTTGGCCTCGCTCTTGAGGATGCGGGCCGACTTGCCGAGGGAACGCGCCATGTCGGGCAGCTTCTTCGCACCGAAAAGGAGGACGATGACGAGGATGATCAGAATGATCTCGGTGGGGCCGAGCCTACCCATAGCGTTTACCTTCTTCACCGAGGCGACAGGATCAGGTGCTCGGTGGGCCGGACAGGCATCCGACCACCGCGCTTCACTGCGATCGTAACCCCCTGGAGTAAACGCAGGGCAATCCCCTTGCGTACTCCTGGTTGTCGCCTCCGCCCCGCCGTCGGGCGCTCGTTCGGGCCGCGTACGCGCCGTGAACAGGCCTTCCGGAGGCGGGCTCTAGACCGTGTCCCGCCCAGCCCGCGCCACGTCGGCGGCGGCCCGCTCCAGGTCCTCCGCAGCGCGGTTGATCTTCCCCGCGGTGTCCGCGACTTGCGCTCCGAGTCGCCTGACCTCGACGAAGACGCGTACGGCGAGCACTCCGAGGACGGCGAGCCCGCAGAACCCCAGGGCGATCGCGATCATGGGCCAGAACATGCGCGCCACCCTAGACCGTGGAGTGCAGCCGCAGGGTCCGCACCCCACCGCGCGTGAGGAGTTCGACGATCCGCTCCCCGGCGGGCTTGCGGACGGCGGCGTCGCACTCGGGGCAGGTGAAGCAGTAGAAGGTCGTACGGCGGCTGGCGCCGATGGCCAGCCGGATCGCGCCGGCGGCGAGCTGGAAGCGGGCCCGGCAGTCGGGGCAGGCGGCCTTGAACCGGGTGGGGCCGGCCTGCCGCGGAATCCCCGGCGCACCGGCGAGGCCGGGACCGGCGGGCCCGCCGCCACCGTGGGCGAGGTGGTCCGCACTCACCGCAGCGGATCCGGATCCGGCCGCTCCACCGGGCGCGCTGCGCATGTCCGGCACCCTCAGGCCCCCTGCCCGCCGGAGGCCTCGTACGCGGCAAGCGCCTCCACCGCCGCGCTCCGCGCGCTGCGCGCCAGGTCCTCGGGGGCGGTGATCCGGCCGTCCGGGCCGAGCCGCAGGGCCAGCCTGCGCAGCGACGCCGGGTCGGGGGTGCGCAGGGTGATCCGCAGGCCGCCGTCGGGCAGCTCCTCGGCGCTGTCGTGTGGGTAGTACTCGGCGACCCAGCGCCCGCCGGGCCCGACCTCGACGACCACTTCGGGGTCGTCGGCCGAGGGCTGCACCAGCGCCTCGGACAGGTCGCGCAGCTCCAGCTCGGGCGGCGCGGCCGGCTCGTCCAGGATGCGGATCTCCGCGACCCGGTCGAGGCGGAAGGTGCGCCGCGCCTCGGAGCGGTAGCACCACGCCTCCATGTACGTGTGGCCGAGCGCGAACAGGCGGATCGGGTCGACCTCCCGCTCGGTCAGCTCGTCGCGCGCGGGCGAGTAGTAGCGCACCCACAGGCGGCGCCGTTCGGAGATCGCCCGGTCCACCTCGGCGAAGACGCCGCCCTCGGACTCGAAGGTGACCGAGAGCCGGTCGCTCGCCCCGGCCGTCTCGCCCGCGGCGGCCTCCAGCTTGGCGGTGGCGCGGAGCAGCGCCTCCCGGTCGCCCTCGCGCAGCCCCGGCAGCGTGGCCACGGCACGCGCGGCGACGAGCAGCGCGGTCGCCTCGTCCGCGGCGAGCCTGAGCGGAGCCGCCGCCTCCGCGGACAGGGCGGCCGGGTTGTGCCACCAGATCCGCTCGCCGTCGGTGTCGATGTCGAGCAGGTCCCCGCCGCGGAAGCTGGTCCCGCACAGCGGCAGCACATCCAGGTCGGAGATCAGCTCGTCCTCGCTGATCCCGAACGCCCGCGCCACATCGGCGATCCGGGCGCCGGGGCGCTCGCGCAGATACGTGACGAGGGACAGCATCCTGCGGGTCTGGTCGATCGCGTTCGCGGCCATGTCTGTCCGTCTCCCCCTCAGCCCTTGGCCACGGCACGCAGCCGGTCCACGACGTCCGCCCGCAGCTCGGCGGGTTCGAGCACCACCACGTCCGGCCCGAACTCCACGAGCCAGGCGTCCATGCCGTGCCCGTACGGAATCTCCAACTCGTCCCAGCCGTCGCCGAGTTCGCGTACGGCCGTGGCCTTGGCGCGCAGCGGATAGCCCGCCCCGGCACGCAGCTTGAGCTTCGCCGAGCGGTCGGCGATCTCTCCGGCCCAGCTCGCCACGGTCTCCCGTACGGTCACGACATCGGGGACCTCGGCGGTGAACTTCCCGGCCCGCGAACGGACCTTGCCGGTGATCCGGGAGAGCCGGAAGAGGCGTTCGGCGCCCCGGTCGCGGTCCCAGCCGGCCAGGTACCAGTGGCCGCGCCAGCACTCCAGGGCCCACGGCTCCACATGCCGGGCCTCGGGGCGCGCGGCGTTCGCCTTGCGGTAGTCGAAGACGACGGGACGCCGGTCGCGGCAAGCCAGCATCAGCGGTTCGAACGCCGCCTCGTGCACGGGGATCCGTGGTTCGAGGGCGCTGTGCGGCTCGTACGGATCGACCTCCTCCGGCAGTCCGGCGGCGCGCAGCTTCTGCAGGGCACCGCTCGCGGCACCGGCGAGGCGGGCCTGCTGCCACACCTTCGCGGCGAGACCGAGCGCGGCGGCCTCCTCGGCGTCGAGGGTGACGGCCGGGAGGCGGTTGCTGTCGCGGCGGGCGAGATAGCCGACGTCCCCGTCGAGGTTCTCCACCGTCTCGATGACCAGGCCGAGTTCCCGCAGGTCGTCCTTGTCCCGCTCGAACATCCGGTTGAAGGAGTCGTCGGAACCCGCTTCGAGGTACGCCTCGATGGAGCCGCGCAACTCACGCTTGCTCAGCGGCCGCCGGGTCCCCAGGAGGCACAGCGCGAGATTCATCAGCCGCTCTGCCTTGGCAATCGCCATCGACGCCCTCTCCCACCTGCCACGCACGCTGTTCTACGACGGTCGACCGTACCGCTCCGGGGTGTCGTGGCAAAAGCCGAGGGCCCCACGCCAACAGGCAGGGGCCCTCGGTGACCGGCTCCGGGTCGGATCAGACCGCGACCAGGTCGCAGACGAAGATCAGCGTCTCGCCGGGGGCGATCCGGCCGCCGCCCGCGCCCTGGTCCCCGTACGCCAGGTGCGGCGGGATGACCAGCTGGCGGCGGCCGCCGACCTTCATGCCCTGCACACCCTTGTCCCAGCCGGCGATGACCTGGCCGGCACCGAGCTGGAAGGCGAGCGGGGTGCCGCGGTTCCAGCTCGCGTCGAACTCCTCACCGCTGGAGAAGGAAACGCCGACGTAGTGGACCTGGACGGTGTCACCCGCCTTGGCCTCCGGCCCTTCGCCCTCCCAGATGTCCTTGATCTCCAGGTCCGCCGGGGGCTCGCCACCGGGGAAGTCGACCTCGGGCTTGTCCGTGTTCTTCACGTGAATTGCTCCTGCTGTTGCGAATGTGCAGCGGGGACAGTCTTACATCTTGACGGGACCGGCCGGACTCACATCTTCGCGCTCACATCTTCGCGATGATGTCGACCGTGAAGACCAGCGTCGAGTTCGCGGGAATGCCCTGCTGCTCCTTGTCCCCGTACCCCAGGTCCGGCGGGACCACGATCAGCACCCGGCTGCCCACCTTCTTGCCGGTCAGCCCCTGCGACCAGCCCTTGACGACCTGCGCCAGCTGGAACTGCGCGAGCTGCGAGCGCTTGTACGTGGAGTCGAACTCCTTGCCGCCGTCCCACAGCACGCCCTTGTACTGCACGAGCACGGTGTCCGAGGCCTTCAGCTTCGCGCCGTCGCCCTCGATCACGTAGTTCGAGACGAGCTTCTTCGGGGCGTCCTTCTCCGGCACGTCGATGGACGGCGCCTTGCCGTCGGTGTTGGTGCCGGCCTTCGGCAGGTCGCTGTCGTCCTGCGCGACCTCCTTGCCCTTCGCGGAGCTCTTCGCGCCGAACGTGCCCACGATGTCGACCACGAACACCAGGGTGTCGGTGCCCTTGATCCCGGCCTGCTCGTTGCCCTGCTCGCCGTACCCGAGCTCCGGCGGAATGCCCAGCTGGACGCGGCTGCCCACCTTCTTGCCGACCAGACCCTGGTCCCAGCCGGGGATGACCTGGCCGACCCCGATCGGGAAGATCGTCGGCGTACCGCGGTCGTAGGAGTTGTCGAAGACCTTCGCCGAGGTCCAGATCTGCCCCAGATAGTCGGCCTGCAGATAGTCGCCCTTGGCGACCTTGGCGTCCTTGCCCTCGATCAGCACCTTCACCGCCAGATCCTTCGACGGCTCGCCCGAACCCTTCGCGACCGTCGGCTTCGTCCCGAACTTGTCGCCCTTGGTGATCTCGGGCAGCGGCCCGTCCACGATCTTCGCGGAGGCGTCCGCCGAGTTGGAAGAGCCGTCCGTGGCCTTGGACTTGGGCTTGTCGGCCTTGTCGTCGCCACAGCCGGCGAGCGTCAACAGTCCGGCGGGAACAGCGAGAAGCAGCGAGCGTCGGCGCACGGTGGGCCTCATCATCAATAGATCTGGTGTGGGGTGCGCGCAACTCTACGACGTGAGCGGAGCGCCGTACGAGAAACGTACGGCGCCCCGCGTTGCGTTCCCGGCCTGACCAGCACCGGAACACCGGTCATTCAACACATACCGGAGATCACAGACTTCCGGCCGCAAACCGCCGATCACATACCGGCGATCAGCTTCTCCACCCGGTCGTCCACCGAACGGAACGGGTCCTTGCACAACACCGTGCGCTGCGCCTGGTCGTTGAGCTTCAGATGCACCCAGTCCACCGTGAAGTCCCGCCGCTGCTCCTGCGCCCGGCGAATGAAATCACCGCGCAGCCGCGCCCTGGTGGTCTGCGGGGGCACCGACTTGCCCTCGAAGATCTTCAAGTCGTTGCAGATACGCTCCGCTTGCCCCTTCTTCTCCAGCAGGTAGTACAGCCCACGACGCCGGTGGATGTCGTGGTACGCGAGGTCTATCTGCGCGACCCGGGGGTGCGACATGGTCATGTTGTGCTTGGTGCGGTACCGCTCGATGAGCTTGTACTTCATGACCCAGTCGATCTCGGTGTCGATCTTGTCCAGGTCCTCCTGCTCGATCGCGTCGAGCGTACGGCCCCACAGCTCCAGGACCCGCTCCACGGTGCCCGTACGAATACCGCGGCGCTCGCAGAAGTCCACGGCCTTCTCGTAGTACTCGCGCTGCACTTCAAGGGCCGAGGCCTCCCGGCCGCTGGCCAGGCGCACCTTGCGCCGCCCCGTGGTGTCGTGGCTGACCTCGCGGATCGCCCGGATCGGGTTCTCCAGGGTCAGGTCCCGCATCACCGTGCCCGCCTCGATCATGCGGAGCACCAGGTCGGTCGCGCCGACCTTCAACAGCATCGTCGTCTCCGACATGTTGGAGTCGCCGACGATGACATGCAGGCGCCGATAGCGCTCGGCGTCCGCGTGCGGCTCGTCCCGGGTGTTGATGATCGGGCGGGAACGCGTCGTCGCGGAACTGACGCCCTCCCAGATGTGCTCGGCACGCTGACTCACGCAGTACACCGCACCGCGCGGCGTCTGCAGCACTTTGCCCGCCCCGCACAGCAACTGCCGCGTGACGAGGAACGGAATGAGAATGTCGGCAAGCCGGGAGAACTCCCCGTGCCTGGCCACCAGATAGTTCTCGTGGCAGCCGTAGGAGTTGCCCGCGGAATCGGTGTTGTTCTTGAACAGATAGACGTCGCCCGCGATTCCCTCCTCGTGCAGACGACGCTCGGCGTCGACGAGCAGACCCTCCAGAATGCGCTCGCCCGCCTTGTCGTGGGTGACCAGCTCGGTCACGTTGTCACATTCCGGCGTTGCATATTCCGGATGCGAACCCACGTCGAGATACAGGCGGGCACCGTTCCGCAGGAAGACATTGCTGCTGCGGCCCCATGACACGACTCGGCGGAAGAGGTAGCGCGCCACTTCGTCAGGCGACAGACGGCGCTGTCCCCTGAACGTGCACGTGACGCCGTACTCGTTCTCCAGCCCGAAAATGCGGCGGTCCATGACTGAACATTACGCCTGATGCCCCGCACTGAAACCGGGTTCGACAGCACCGTTTCGATCACTTTCCGCCGAGCCCGCCACCTGCCCGCCGCCCACGGGAGCCGACAGCACCCGAACCGTGCCGAGGAGCACGAGCAGCGCGGCCACCCCGCCGGCACCCGCGACCGCGAACCCCCAGGCCGTGCCACCGCCCTCGATCGCCGGTCCCGCAGCGCCCGTTCCCACCGCGGCACCCACACCGAACGTCGTCACCAGCCACGAGAACGCCTCCGTGACCGTGCCCCGCGGAGCGTGCCGGTCCACCACGATGAACGCACACGCCAACGACGGCGCCAGGAACACCCCGGCGACCGCGGCCAGTACACACATCGGAAGCACACCCGGAGTCAGCGTCAACGGCAGATAGCCCAACGCCAACAGGCCAACAAGCACCCGCAGCCGACGCTCCGGCACCCCCGCCCACTGCCGCGCCCCGTACACCACACCGCCCAGCAGCGCACCCAGACCGAGCGCCGCCATCAGCCAGCCGTACACCGCCTCCCGGCCCTGGTCGTCCGCGTACGCCACACCCGCCACCGTGATCGAGCCCAGCGCAAGCCCCACGAAGAAGAACGAACCGAGCAGCGCCAGCAGCCCCGGCGACCGCAACGCCCCCAGCCAGTGCGCCTCCCGCGGCGCCGAACGCCACGTCCGCGACGGCTCCGACACCACCACCGACAGCGCCCCGAGCACCCCGATCGCATTGATGACGAGCAACGCCGCCCCGGGCGACCACAGCGCCACGCACAACGTCACCAGCAACGGCCCCACCGTGAACATGACTTCCTGCGCCACCGCGTCCAACGCGTACGCCGCATGCACCTTGTCCGCCCGCCCGAGCACACTCGGCCACAACGCCCGCAGACCGCCCTCAAGCGGCGGCGTGAACAGACCGGCCACCCCCACCGCCGCATACGCGAGCGGCAGCGAACCGATCCCCACGAACGCGAACGCCGCCATACCGAGCGCCGACAGCACCGCCGCGGGCAGCATCACCCGCGGCTGGCCCCGCAGGTCGACCGCACGGCCGAGCAGCGGCTGCCCGACGGCCGTGGCGAGCCCGTACACCGCGGCCAGCGCCCCCGCGAGCGTGTAACTGCCGCCCTCCGCGCGCGTGAACAGGACGATCGCGATGTGCCCCGTGGCGTTCGGCAGCCGGCCCACGAGCGTGCCGCCGAGCAGCCGCGCCGCATGCCGGGTCCGCAACAGCTCCACGTATCCCGCGGCCATGTCCTGCCCCCCTGGAAGTTTTACGTATAACGTCGCCTCATACGTACCATGATCCCGGACCCCCGGTCCACCCGCGCAAACCGCCCGCCCCGCACACACACCACCAGAACGGAGCCCGACGTGGCACGCCCCACCAGCAAGGACGTCGCCAGAGCCGCCGGAGTCTCCCAGGCCGCCGTCTCCCTCGTCCTCGGCGACAAATGGCGCGGCCGCGTCTCCGGGACCACCGCCGACCGCGTCCGCGAAGCCGCCCGCCACCTCGGCTACCGCCCCAACCTCGCCGCCCGCAACCTCCGCCTCGGCCGCACCCGCACCGCCCTCCTCGTCGTCCCCGCCCTCACCAACGACTTCTTCGCCCGCGTCTACACCGGCGCCGCCCGCAAAGCCGCCGAGCACGACTTCGGCGTCGTCCTCTACCCCTCCCCCGAAGGCCTCGGCCCCGCCAAGGACCCCTTCGCCTCCGCCCGCGCCGCCCTCGACGGCGTCATCGCCTCCTCCATGGCCGCACGGACCCTCACCGCCCTCCACGGCGCCGATCTCCCCCTCGTCATGCTCGACAGCGACCCCACCGACCCCACCGCCGGCGCCCACGTCAACCTGGACGTCGCCGACGGCATGCGCCAGATCACCGAACACCTCCTCGCCCTCGGTCACCGCCACTTCCTCCACCTCGCCGCCGACATCGACTCCTGGACCTTCGCCGCCCGCGCCCGAGCCATCCAGGACACCCTCCACGCCGCACCCGACACCACCCTCCGCACCGCCCCCGCCCCCCTCTCCACCACCTACTCCCGCGCCGCCGCCACCCAGGCCCTCACCGCCCCCGGCTCCCGCCCCACCGCCGTCATCTGCGACGGCGACACCATCGCCGCCGGCGCCTGCAAAGCCGCCCGCCGCCTCGGCCTCCGCGTCCCCGAAGACCTCTCCGTCACCGGCTTCGACGACCTCGCCCTCGCCACCGCCGTCGACCCCGAACTCACCACCGTCCACCTCCCCGCCGAACGCGTCGGCGAACGCGGCATGGAAGCCCTCACCACCCTCCTCGACGGCCACACCCCCACCGGCACCGCCCTCCCCACCCAACTCGTCATCCGCGACTCCACCGCCCCACCCCCTTCCTGACCACCCCCCTCCTGCCCCCCTCCTGACCGCCCCGCCTCCTGACCACCCCCGGACACACCTGTGCCCCCGCACCGCACAAGCGGCACGAGGGCACAGACCCACAACCAGAGGCGAGCGACTACTCCTCGCCCTCCTCCTCATCCGAAGGCGCATCCGTCGGCGCGGACGCGGCACCATCCGCCTCCAGCAGACGCGCCAACTGCCGCCCCACGATCCGCTTGAACTTCCGCTGCTGCGGCCGCGTACGGTCAAGGACCGCCACCTCAAGACGCCCGGCAGGAATCTCCCGCTCCCCGCCGTTCGGCTCCCGCGACAACGCCTGCACAGCCAGCTTCAACGCAGCGGCGAGACTCATCCCGTCCTCATGCCGCTGATCCAGATAACTACTGATCTGCTCGGCATTACCACCCACCGCGACCGAACCGTGCTCATCCACGATCGACCCGTCATGCGGCAACCGATAGATCTGGTCACCCTCAGGCGTCTCACCGACCTCGGCCACCACCAACTCCACCTCGTACGGCTTCTCCGCCGCACTGGAGAAAATCGTGCCGAGCGTCTGCGCATAGACGTTCGCCAGACCGCGAGCGGTCACATCGTCCCGGTCGTACGTATACCCCCGCAGATCGGCATAACGGACACCACCGATCCGCAGATTCTCGTACTCGTTGTACTTCCCGGCCGCGGCAAAACCGATCCGGTCATAGATCTCGCTGAACTTGTGCAGCGCACGGGACGGGTTCTCGCCGACGAACACGATGCCATCGGCGTACTGCAGCACAACCAGACTCCGACCACGGGCGATGCCCTTACGGGCATACTCCGCCTTGTCGGCCATGGCCTGCTGGGGTGAGACATAGAACGGCGTAGACACCGGCTATCCGTCCCTTTCTGTCAGTGGCTGGGCGATCAATTCCGGAAACCGACTCGGCGAACCGAGTCAGCGAGCCGATTCAGAGAAGCGCGGCACGCGGGCCGTCAGGCTGCTCCAGCCGCCGCTCCAGAACCGAACGGGCAATCTCCGAAGCCTCGTCATCGCTCAGCCGACGGAAACCCTCATCAGTGATGACCGTGACGATCGGATAGATCCTGCGAGCCACATCCGGCCCACCCGTCGCCGAATCGTCGTCCGCCGCGTCGTACAACGCCTGCACGACCAGCGTCGTCGCCTGCTCCTCGGACAGATCGTCCCTGAACAACTTCTTCATCGACCCACGGGCGAAGATCGACCCCGAACCCGTGGCCGCATAACCCTGCTCCTCGGAACGGCCGCCCGTCACGTCGTACGAGAAGATGCGGCCCTTCTCCCGGTCCAGGTCGTACCCCACGAACAGCGGGACCACGGCCAGGCCCTGCATCGCCATGCCCAGGTTGGAACGGATCATCGTCGAAAGCCGGTTGGCCTTGCCCTCCAGCGAGAGCGTCGCCCCCTCGACCTTCTCGAAGTGCTCCAACTCCAGCTGGAACAGCTTCACCATCTCCACGGCGAGCCCCGCCGTGCCGGCGATACCCACCGCCGAGTGCTCATCCGCAGGGAACACCTTCTCGATGTCCCGCTGCGCGATCATGTTCCCCATCGTCGCCCGCCGGTCACCGGCGAGCACGACACCGCCAGGGAAGGTCGCGGCGACGATCGTGGTGCCGTGCGGCGCCTCGATCACGCCCTGCACGGGCGGGAGTTGACGGTTGCCCGGCAGCAACTCCGGCTGGTGCTCGGAGAGAAAGTCCACGAAGGACGAGGACCCAGGCGTCAGGAAGGCAGCTGGTAGACGCCCGGTGCTACGAGGATTGGCTTCCACGAGATTCCTTCCAGATAAGCGGCGGCCCGCCTCATGGCGTCCGGTCGATCCTTGTACTGGCCCAGTCCTGCGTTGCAGCTGAAGCACAGCACGCCACGGACCCTACCCGTCTCGTGACAGTGATCAACATGTTCTGCAGGAGCCGTGAGACAGATGCAACAGACGCCCCTCTGCTGGGCTTTGAGGTCGTCCAACTCATCAGGAGTCAGGCCGTACTTGCGCTTGAAGTACGCGATCCGGTTCCGCTCCGCACGGCATTCACGGCAGTAGCTGGCCCAGCCGTCGGAGGAGGTCTTGTTGCGCTCCCACTGCGCATGCGGCTTCACTTCGCCGCACTGCGGGCACCGCTTGTGACCTCGCGGCACCGGGATCTTGACTCTGACGACCTTGCCCTCGGCCTCGCGGCGGCGCCGGTAGTGCGCGGCGCTGTACTTCGCCACGCACTCCCGGCAGTGCGCCTGCAGCCCGTCCCGGCGGTTCTTGTCCCTGGCGAACGACGCGACCTGAAGCACCCGCTCACACTTTGGGCACCGCTTCCGATCGAGTGAGTCCGACATGTCCGTTACTGTCCGCCCTTTTGCACAAATGACCTGACGAAATCCTCTGCGTTCTCCTCGAGTACGTCGTCGATCTCATCCAGCACCGAGTCGACGTCATCGCTCAGCTTCTCCTGGCGCTCCTTGAGATCCTCCGAGGCCTCGGCGTCCTGCGCCTGCTCCTCGACCTCCTCGGTGGAACGCGTCGCCTTCTGCTGTCCGCCGCCAGTGTCCTTGGTCGCCATCTGACTCACCCCGCTCGGTGTCGACGTTCGACGTTCTTGATCAGACCCTACGTTCTGGGTCCGACATTGGCCCCGCAGTTCGTTCAACGCACGGGGCCCACCCCAGTGATTCCCAGCTCCCGGGCTTTCAGCCCCCGGTCAGCTGCCGGAAAGTACGCGTACGAGCTCTTCGGCCGTCCTGCACCGGTCGAGCAGCTCCTTGACGTGATTTCGCGTTCCGCGAAGCGGTTCGAGGGTTGGGACGCGCTGGAGCGAGTCCCGGCCCGGGAGGTCGAAGATGACCGAGTCCCAGGAGGCCGCTGCGACGTCGTCCGCGTACTGCTCAAGGCAGCGGCCTCGGAAGTAGGCGCGGGTGTCCTCGGGAGGCTTGGTCTCGGCTCGCTCGACGGTCGGTTCGTCGAGGAGGCGTTTCATCTTGCCGCGGGCCGCGAGGCGGTTGTAGAGGCCCTTGTCGGGGCGTACGTCCGCGTACTGGAGGTCGACGAGGTGGAGGCGTGCGGCGTCCCAGTCGAGGTTGTCGCGGCGGCGGTAGCCCTCCATGAGTTCGCGTTTGGCGATCCAGTCGAGTTCGCCGGAGAGGCTCATGGGGTCGGTCTCCAGGCGGGTGAGGACGTCTTCCCAGCGGGTGAGGACGTCCTTGGTCTGGTCGTCCGCGTCGGCGCCGTAGCGTTCTTCGACGTATTTGCGGGCGAGCTCGAAGTACTCCATCTGGAGTTGTACGGCGGTGAGGGTGCGGCCGCTGCGGAGGGTGACGAGGTGTTGCAGGGAGGGGTCGTGGGAGACCTGGTGGAGGGTGCGTACGGGCTGGTCGACGGCGAGGTCCACGGCGATGAAGTTGTCCTCGATCATGGAGAGGACGAGGGCTGTGGTGCCGAGTTTCAGATAGGTCGAGATCTCGGAGAGGTTGGCGTCGCCGATGATGACGTGCAGGCGGCGGTATTTCTCGGCGTCGGAGTGGGGCTCGTCTCGGGTGTTGATGATGGGGCGCTTGAGGGTGGTTTCGAGGCCGACCTCGACTTCGAAGTAGTCGGCGCGCTGGCTGATCTGGAAGCCGTGTTCGTGGCCGTCCTGGCCGATGCCGACGCGGCCGGCGCCGGTGATGACCTGGCGGGAGACGAAGAAGGGGGTGAGGTGGCGCACGATGTCGGAGAAGGGGGTTTCCCGCTTCATGAGGTAGTTCTCGTGCGTGCCGTAGGAGGCGCCTTTGTTGTCGGTGTTGTTCTTGTAGAGGTGGATGGGCTGGGCGCCGGGGAGCTGGGCGGCTCGTTCGGCGGCCTCGGCCATGATGCGTTCGCCGGCTTTGTCCCAGAGGACGGCGTCGCGGGGGTTGGTGACTTCGGGGGCGCTGTATTCGGGGTGTGCGTGGTCGACGTAGAGGCGTGCGCCGTTGGTGAGGATGACGTTGGCGAGGCCGATGTCTTCGTCGGTGAGCTGGCTGGAGTCGGCGGCTTCGCGGGCGAGGTCGAATCCTCGGGCGTCGCGTAGGGGGTTTTCTTCTTCGAAGTCCCAGCGGGCGCGTCGCGCCCGGTGCATCGCCGCCGCGTAGGCGTTGACGATCTGGGACGAGGTGAGCATGGCATTGGCGTTGGGGTGGCCGGGGACGGAGATTCCGTACTCCGTCTCGATGCCCATTACTCGCCGTACGGTCATGCGGCCCTCCTTGCCCGGCGGCGTTCCCCTGTGGGAGCGGCGCTCAAGTACCGCTGGTTCTCCTGTGCGTGTGCGGTGCCCGTCCCCGCACTGCGCTTGTCGGCGGTATGGAAGAGCCTAGAACGCCTTTGCGCTGGTGGGGAGATCAATTCGGTCATTGCTGTGGCTGGGGTGGTGTCCTGGAAAGCAGTCGGCTGCGGGGGCCCGTGTCGGGCACCCGCAGCCGCCCTGGTTTTTACAGGTACTGACCGGTGTTTGCCACGGTGTCGATGGAGCGTCCGGTGTCGGCGCCCTGCTTTCCGGTGACGAGGGTGCGGATGTAGACGATCCGTTCGCCCTTCTTGCCGGAGATGCGGGCCCAGTCGTCGGGGTTGGTGGTGTTGGGAAGGTCCTCGTTCTCCTTGAACTCGTCGACGCATGCCTGGAGCAGGTGTGCGACGCGGAGGCCCTTCTGGTTCTGTTCGAGGAAGGCCTTGATGGCCATTTTCTTGGCGCGGCCGACGATGTTTTCGATCATGGCGCCGGAGTTGAAGTCCTTGAAGTAGAGGACTTCCTTGTCGCCGTTGGCATATGTGACTTCGAGGAAGCGGTTTTCCTCGGATTCGGCGTACATCTGCTCGACGACGGACTGGATCATGGCGGCTGCGGTGGCGTCGCGGTCGCCGGTGTGTTCGGCGAGGTCGTCGGCGTGCAGGGGCAGCGTGGACTTCATGTACTTGGCGAAGATGTCCTTGGCTGCCTCGGCGTCCGGGCGCTCGATCTTGATCTTCACGTCGAGGCGGCCGGGGCGGAGGATGGCGGGGTCGATCATGTCCTCGCGGTTGGAGGCGCCGATGACCACGACGTTCTGCAGGCCTTCGACTCCGTCGATCTCGGCGAGCAGCTGGGGGACGATGGTGTTTTCCACGTCGGAGCTGACGCCGGATCCGCGGGTGCGGAAGAGGGATTCCATCTCGTCGAAGAAGACGATGACGGGGGTTCCTTCGCTGGCCTTTTCGCGGGCACGTTGGAAGACGAGGCGGATCTGTCGCTCGGTCTCGCCGACGTACTTGTTGAGGAGTTCGGGTCCCTTGATGTTGAGGAAGAAGCTCTTGCCGGCGGCCAGTCCGGTGACTTCTGCGACCTTCTTGGCAAGGGAGTTGGCGACCGCTTTGGCGATGAGGGTCTTGCCGCAGCCGGGGGGGCCGTAGAGCAATACGCCCTTGGGCGGGCGGAGTTCGTGCTCCTTGAACAGGTCGGGGTAGAGGTAGGGGAGTTCGACTGCGTCCCGGATCAGTTCGATCTGGTTTCCCAGGCCGCCGATCTGTTCGTAGCCGATGTCCGGGACCTCTTCGAGCACCAGTTCTTCGACCTCGCTCTTGGGTACGACTTCGTAGACGTAGCCGGAGCGGGGTTCGAGCAGGAGGGCGTCGCCGGGGCGGATGGTGATGTCGAGGAGTGGTTCGGCGAGCCGGACTACGCGTTCTTCGTCGGTGTGTCCGACGACGAGGGCGCGTTCGCCGTCCTCAAGGATTTCCTTGAGGGTGACGATGTCGCCGGCGCGCTCGAATTCCATGGCTTCGACCACGTTGAGTGCTTCGTTGAGCATCAGCTCCTGGCCGCGTCGGAGCTCGTCGAGTTCGACGCTGGGGCTGACGTTGACGCGGAGCTTTCGGCCGCCGGTGAAGATGTCGCAGGTGCCGTCCTCGTTGGCCTGCAGGAAGACACCGAAGCCGGCCGGGGGCTGTGCGAGGCGGTCGACTTCTTCCTTGAGGGCCACGATCTGGTCTCGGGCCTCACGGAGCGTGTTTGCGAGCCGTTCGTTCTGGGCGGAGACTCCGGCCAGGTTCGTCTGCAGCTCGACGATCCGCTCTTCGAGAATTCTCGTGTGCCGCGGAGAGTCGGCGAGCTTGCGTCGCAGGACGGCGATCTCCTGCTCAAGGTAGGCAATCTGACCGGCGGGGTCGTCGGACCCTCGACCCGGGCGGATGCCGCGGTTCATGTCGTCGTCGTGGGCTGCCACGGTCCTCACCTCCTCCAAGGGGAGCTGGACGCTTCCTGACCCTACCTGGGCCGGTAGGGATTGAAACCCCTAGATCACAAAGAGGTCTGGGGTGTGTCCGATCTTCACCCTTGCGTACTCCCTCACGCCAGGTGAATACCCAGGGAACAACATCAAAAAGCGGGCGGTTGTAGGGTCGGGAGGTCCAACACCCGTCCGTACGGGGCCGACTTGTGAGTGAAGCGGGAGAGATGAGCGTGCAGCAGGAGGCCCGGGGAGCGGCGGTCGAGGAGGAGCTGGAGGTCTGGATCGATCAGGACCTGTGCACCGGTGACGGCATCTGTGCGCAGTATGCGCCGGAGGTCTTCGAGCTGGACATCGACGGTCTGGCGTATGTGAAGAGCGCCGGTGACGAGTTGCTGCAGGAGCCGGGGGCCACGACGCGGGTGCCGTTGCCGTTGTTGCGGGATGTCGCGGACTCGGCGAAGGAGTGTCCGGGCGACTGTATTCATGTGCGGCGCGTGACGGACCGTGTCGAGGTGTACGGACCGGACGCGGAGTAGCGGTCCGTACACCTCGGGTGGCGACAGGGTCGCCGGGTGGCCGCTGTGGGGCGTTGCGGGGTCAGACGCTTTTGGCTGCTGGCCCGTCGGGTTGTTCGCTGCGTACGAACGTTCCGTTCTGCCATTGCCACTTGGCCTTGTCCTGGGTGTCCGGGCAGCAGCTGGGGACGTCGGGGGTGGAGTAGCCGAGGAGGGTGGCGGTGACGGCTGCGTCACGGATGGCGAAGTCGGTGACGCTGAGGCGGTCCTTGGGGTCGACGAGGGTGGCGACGACGCGGGGTTTGCCTTCGGTGGGGTTGGCGATGACGTAGACGCCGCTGGGTGGGGTGCCGGTGCCGGAGGCGCAGCGGACTACGGCGACGGTTTCGGGGTTCTGGTCTCCGTCGAGGTCGCCGGTGGCTTGTTTCTGTACTTGGGGTGCGGTGACGCCGCACTGCAGGGGGTATTCGACGTTCTTGGGGTCGGGGGCGGCGGTTCTGGTGGCGGCCGGGGGGCCGGCTTGGGCCGCGGTGGCGTGGTCGGGCTGGAGGAACGAGGAGCCCGCGACGACTGCGGCCAGTGCCGTGGCGGTGGCGAGCCAGTGCACGGGGTGGGGGGTTGTGTGTGCCAGTTCCGGGACGGCGGGGTGCTGCACTAGGAGTGTCTCCTGTGGGCTGTGCCGGTGGGAGGGGTGCCCAGCATGGTGCCATACGTCACAGTGGGGTGGAACGGCGGGGTCCGATGTCTTGCTGTCGGGTATAAGCGGTCAACGGCGAAGCGCCGCCGTCGAGTTCCGTAACCGGTACGGGAACTCGGCGGCGGCGCTTGCCAGTTGAGTGGTGAAGGTGCGTGGTGCAGGTGCAGTGGCGGGTCGGCGGCGTCAGCGGCCGGTGGCGGTTCCGCGGTCGGCGTTTGGTCCGGAGTAGTCCTCGCCGTACGCGCCCTTGGCGGGGCGGCGGCGGCGCATGGGGGGCTCGACTCCGTCGGCGAGGCGGCGGGCGGTGAGCAGGAAGCCGGTGTGGCCGATCATGCGGTGGTCGGGGCGGACGGCGAGGCCTTCGACGTGCCAGTTGCGGATCATCGACTCCCACGGCTGGGGCTCGGCGAAGCAGCCGATCTCGCGGATCGACTCGACGGTACGGGCCAGCTGGGTGGTGGTGGCGACGTAGCAGCAGAGGATGCCGCCGGGGACGAGGGCCTTGGAGACGGCGTCGAGGCATTCCCAGGGGGCGAGCATGTCGAGGATGACGCGGTCGACGTCGCTGTCGCTGAGGTTGTCCTGAAGGTCGCCGACGGTGAGCTGCCAGGCGGGGTGGGGGCCGCCGAAGTAGCGCTCGACGTTCTGCTGGGCGATCTCGGCGAAGTCCTCGCGGCGCTCGTAGGAGTGCAGCATGCCCTGGTCGCCGATGGCGCGCAGCAGGAAGCTGCTGAGCGAGCCGGAGCCGACGCCGGCTTCGACGACGCGGGCGCCGGGGAAGATGTCGGCGAAGGCGAGGATCTGCCCCGCGTCCTTGGGGTAGACCACGGCGGCGCCGCGGGGCATGGACAGGACGTAGTCGGGGAGCAGGGGGCGCAGCGCGAGGTAGGCGACGTTGCCGGTGGTGCGGACAACGCTGCCCTCGGGTGCGCCGATCAGCTCGTCGTGGGGGAAGGAACCCTTGTGGGTGTGGAAGTTCTTTCCCTCTTCGAGCGTGAACGTGTAGTGGCGGCCCTTGGGGTCGGTCAGCTGTACCTGGTCCCCGACCTTGAAGGGCCCGCGTCGGCGGGCGGCACCGGTCGGTTCGGACATGCGACCAGCGTACCGGGCCGGTCGTGGGCGGCCGACCACGAGGGGCGGGTGGCCGGGCTGGTTCAGCTGGGGCGGGCCATGGCTTTGACGAAGGCGCGCTCGACGTCGGCGGTGGAGAGGACGCCGTAGATCTCGCCGGTGGGTTCGACGACGAGGTATTCGGTGGCGGGGGTGGCGCGCAGCGTGTCGATGAGGTCTTCGCCGGCGAGTTCGGCGGAGACGCGCATGCCGGCGGTGAGGTCCTGGGCGAGCGAGCTGACGGCGACCCAGGGGCGGCGGTGTTCGGGGACGCCGACGATGGCGGCTTCGCGGACGACGGCGGTGGCGTCGCCTTCGCTGTCGACGACGACGAGGGCGCGGGCGCCGGCGGCGTTGGCGCGGCGGAGGGCTTCGGAGAGGGGGGTGTCGGAGGTGACGGGGACGGCGCGGCGGGTGAGGGTGCGGGCCTGGAGCTGCGGGAGGTGTTCGCGCAGGCGGGCCATGCGGAGGCTGTTTCCGGCGCCGGTCCAGATGATCGCGGCGAGGATGGCGGCGAGCAGGGCGTCGGTGACGGTTTCCATGCCGACGGGGCGGGGTGCGGTGCCGCCGAGGACGCCGGACTGGGTGAGGAGGGGGAGTCCGATGAGTACGGAGAGGGCGAGGGCGCGGCCGACCCAGGCGGCGGCGACGGTGCCGGTCATGGGCTTGCCGGTGAGCTTCCAGACGACGGCGCGGAGCATGCGGCCGCCGTCGAGGGGCAGTCCGGGCAGGAGGTTGAAGATCGCCACGATGAGGTTGGAGATCATCAGGCCGGCCATGAGGACGCCGGGGACGGTGCCGGGTTCGACGGCGTACATGCCGGCGTAGAAGACGGCGGTGAGGACGAGGGAGAGGAGGGGGCCGACGAAGGCGAGCATGAACTCGCGGCCGGGGGTCTCGGACTCCTTCTCGATCTCGGATACGCCGCCGAAGAACTGGAGTTGGATGCGGCGGACGGGGAGTTTGTAGCGGAGCGCGACGACGGTGTGGGCGATCTCGTGGACGAGTACGGAGGCGTAGAAGGCGACCGCGAAGAAGAGCGAGACGAGGTAGCGCAGGGCGCCGAGCTCGGGCAGGATCCGGTCGAGTTGGGCGCCGAAGACCCAGGTGATGAGGGCGGCGACGAGGAACCAGCTGGGTGCGACGTGGATCGGCACGCCGAGGATCCGGCCCATGACGATGCCGCCTCGGGGGCGGTCGGGTTTGGGGGCGGGGAGTTTCGGCTTCTGGGCGGGCTCGGGCTTCGGGTCCGGCTCGGGCTGTGGGTCCGGTTCGCGCTTCGGGTCCGGCTCGGGCTGTGGGTCCGGCTCCGGGGCGGGCTCGGGCCCTGGTTCTACGGAGGACTCCGCGTCGCCCTTGTCCGTGGCTGTGTCCGAAGCTGTGTCTGTAGCTGTATCCGTAGCTGTGTCCGTACCCGTACTCGCATCCCTGGCCGTGGCCGTGGGCGTGTCCTGCTCCGTATCGGTCGCGGGCGCAGCAAGATCCGCCGACTGCTCGGCGTGCTCGGTGCTCTCGTCGGTACCGGAGGCCGCTCCCCCGGTGCGGGAGCGCGGCTGGCCGCTCTCGTCCACTGTGACCCTGTCTCCTCGTTCGAAGCGTCTTGCGCCGCCGTGTGACGCGCCCGCCCGTCATCTCTGATCATGCAGCGCGAGAGGGTTCGACGTCGATGGTATGCGGCCCGCTGTCAGTGGCGGGCCGTAGGGTCTTCTCCATGGACAACAGCACCGACACTGCCGTGGCCGCGGTCGCCCCTGCGTCGCTCTCGCCGTCGCGGGCCGGCGACTTCATGCAGTGCCCGCTGCTCTATCGCTTCCGCGTGATCGACAAGCTGCCGGAGAAGCCGAGCGAGGCGGCGACGCGCGGCACGCTGGTGCACGCCGTCCTGGAGCGGCTCTTCGACGCCCCGGCGGCGGAGCGGACGGCGCCGCGCGCGAAGTCGCTGGTGCCCGGCCAGTGGGACCGGCTGCGGGCGGCCAAGCCGGAGTTGGCGGCGTTGTTCGGGGATGCGGATGAGGAGAGTGCCGGGCGGCGGATGGCCGAGTGGCTGGCGCAGGCGGAGGCGCTGGTCGAGCGGTGGTTCACGCTGGAGGACCCCACGCGCCTGGAGCCGGCCGAGCGGGAGCTGTTCGTGGAGGCAGAGCTGGAGTCTGGCCTGAGACTGCGCGGCATCATCGACCGCGTGGACGTGGCGCCGACGGGCGAGGTCCGCATCGTCGACTACAAGACGGGCAAGGCGCCCCGGCCGGAGTACGCGGAGGGCGCCCTGTTCCAGATGAAGTTCTACGCGCTGGTGGTGTGGCGGCTGAAGGGTGTGGTGCCGCGGCGGCTGCAGCTGGTGTATCTGGGCAGCGGTGACGTGCTGACGTACGACCCGGTGCCGGCGGATCTGGAGCGGGTGGAGCGGAAGTTGCACGCGCTGTGGGACGCGATCCGGCAGGCGACGGCTTCGGGTGACTGGCGGCCGCGGCGGACGAAGCTGTGCGGCTGGTGCGACCATCAGGAGGTTTGCCCGGAATTCGGGGGGACTCCTCCGCCGTATCCGCTTCCGGTCGGGGCGCCCGGGTCCGGCGGGCAGGAGCAGGGCAGAATGGGCGGCCCGGTCTAGGCCTGTCTAAGGAGATTTCTCGTGGCGATCCGCGTCCTGCTGGTCGATGACCAGCCGCTGCTGCGCACCGGTTTCCGGATGATCCTGGAGGCCGAGCAGGATCTCGCGGTCGTCGGTGAGGCGGGTGACGGGCTGCAGGCCCTTGATCAGGTGCGTGCGCTGCAGCCCGATGTGGTGCTGATGGACATCCGGATGCCGCGGATGGACGGGGTGGAGGCGACCCGGCAGATCACGGGTCCGGAGCGGGACGGTCCGGCGAAGGTGCTCGTCCTGACGACGTTCGACCTCGATGAGTACGTGGTGGAGGCGCTGAAGGCGGGCGCCAGTGGCTTCCTGTTGAAGGATGCTCCGGCGCATGAGCTGGTGCAGGCGATCCGGGTGGTCGCGGCGGGTGAGGCGATGCTGGCGCCGAGTATCACGCGCCGGCTGCTCGACAAGTACGCGGGGCATCTGCCGTCGGGCGAGGAGCCGGTGCCGGACACGCTGCACACGTTGACCGAGCGTGAGGTCGAGGTGCTGAAGCTGGTGGCGAGGGGCCTGTCGAACGCGGAGATCGCGGCGGACCTGTTCGTCAGCGAGACCACGGTGAAGACGCATGTGGGGCATGTGCTGACGAAGCTGGGGCTGCGGGACCGGGTGCAGGCGGCGGTGTACGCGTACGAGAGCGGTCTGGTGCGTCCCGGGGCGCAGTAGCGGAGCGTTGAAGGTCCGGGGCCGGCAGGCGATGTCAGGCCCCGGACCTTCGTGTTTCTGGTGTCAGTGCTTTTCGAGTTCCCAGAAGCGGAAGACCGTGGAGGCGTCGAGGCACCATTCGACGCCGGTGACGCGGTCGGAGGTGACGGCGTACTGCTTGCCCTGCCAGACCGGGAGGATGGGGAGTTCCTCGGCGACGATCTCCTGGAGTTCGCCGAAGTCCTTGGCGGTGGCGGAGCGTTCGCTGACGGCGGCGGTGCCGGGGAGGATCCGGTCGGTGATCTTGTTGTTGGTGTAGTTGTTCTGCAGCACGTTGTCGTGGCCGAAGAAGGGCTGGGTGAAGTTGTCGGGGTCCGGGTAGTCGGGGACCCAGCCCTTGACGTAGACGCCGTACTTGCCGTCCTTGATGTCCTTCTCGTACTGCTCGAAGGGCACGGACTCGACCTTGGCGTCGAAGAGGCCGCTGTCGTTGAGCTGGCCGGCGATGGCCTTGAACTCCTGGACGGTGGCGGGCCCGTAGCGGGACGGGGTGGCCCACAGGGTCAGCTCGACCTTGCCGCGGATGCCTTCCTCGCGGAGGGCGGCGGCGGCCTTGTCGCGCTGGGGGCGGGCGCCGTACGTGTCGAAGAACGGGGTGCTGTGGCCGGTGATCCCGGACGGGATGATCGAGTAGAGGGGGGTGGCGGTGCCGTCGTAGACCTGCTCGACGAGGGCGTCGCGGTCGAGGAGGTAGGCCAGGGCCTTGCGGACGCCGGGCTTGCCGACGACCGGGTGGTCCATGTTGAAGACGAGGTGCTGGACCTCGGCGCTGGAGCCTTCGACGACCTCGACGCCGGACTCGTCGCCCTTCCGCTGGATGTCGGCTATGTCCTCGGCGGCGAGGCCGCGGTAGGCGACGTCGATGTCGCCGTCGAGGACGGCCTGCTTCAGCTTCTTCTGGTCGTCGTGGAAGAACTTCAGGGTGACCGAGGAGTTCTTGCGCTCGGCCGGGCCCCGGTACTTGGTGTTGGCCTTGAACACCGACTGGTTGTCGCCGAAGGACTCCAGGGTGTAGGGGCCGGAGCCGACGGCCTTGTCGTCGCTGCGGAGCCGGTCGTACGGGTACTCGCGGTGGTCGACGATGGAGCCGGCGCCGGAGGCGATCTTGCTGGGGAAGGTGGCGTCGGGGACCTTGAGGCGGAAGACGACGGTGCGGGCGTCGGGCGTCTCGATGTGGTCGATGGAGGAGAGCATGGCGGCGGCCGGGCCGTCGGCGGCGTTGATCTCGCGGGTGCGGTCGAAGGAGAACTTGACGTCCTTCGAGGTCAGCGCGTTGCCGTTGCTGAATTTCAGGCCGGAGCGGAGGGTGCAGCTGAAGACCCGGGTGTGAGCGTCGGTGAAGCCGCACTCCTCGGCCGCGTCGGGCTCCGGCTGGGTGCCGCCCTTGGGGAAGCTCAGCAGCGACTGGAAGACGTTGTTGAACAGCAGCCAGGAGCCGGGGTCGTAGCCGGCGGCGGGGTCGGTGGCGAGGACCGCGTCGGACATGCCCACCACCACTTCGCCGGTGGGGCCCTCGGCGCTGCCCTGGTCGGTGCCGCAGCCGGTGAGCAGGGTGGTGGCGGCGAGTCCTGCCGCGAGGAACGGGGCGTACCGCTGGGTGCGCTTGTTCACGTGGTTCTTCGTTCCTTTGGTGCGCAGTGGTTCAAGTGGTGCTGTTCACAAGGGTGTTGCCGAGTGGCGCCGGGGGGCGCCGGAGGCGCCGGGCGCCGTGTAGGCGTGTGGGCGTGTGGGCGTGTGGGCGTGTGGGCGTGTGCCGGTCAGTCGCCGACGCCGCGGCCCAGCTCCCAGAGCTGCATGTTGGACGAGGAGTTGAGGGCCCACTCGACGCCGGTGATGTCGTCGCGGGCGGCGACGTACTGCTTGCCCTGCCAGAGCGGGAGGACCGGCACGTCCCGGGCGACGATGTCCTGGACGTCCTCGATGGGCTCGGCGGCGGAGAGGCGGTCGGCCTCCTGGCGGGACTCGGGGATCAGGGTGTTGCGGATCCGGCTGTTCGCGTACGGCGAGGCGAGGAAGTTGTCCTCGTCGAGGAAGGGCGCGATGAAGTTGTCCGCGTCCGGGAAGTCGGGGAACCAGCCCATGCCGTAGACCGCGTACTCGCCTTCGAGCTGGTCGTCGCGGAACTTCAGCCAGTCGGTGCCCTTGATGTCCACGTCGAACAGGCCGGAGTCGTTGAGCTGGTCGCGCAGGATCTCGAACTCGGCCTTGGTGCCGGGGCCGTAGTGGTCGGTCGTGTAGTTGAGGGTCAGCTTGACCGGGGTGTCCACGCCGGCCTTGTCGAGGAGGGCGCGGGCCTTGGCGGTGCTGGGGTGGCCGTACTCGTTGAAGAAGGAGTTGGTGTGCCCGGTGATGGTGGCAGGGACCAGGGAGTAGAGGGGTTCGGCGGCGGCGCCGTACACCTTGGAGGTGATCTCGGCGCGGTCGACGAGCTGGGCCATGGCCTGGCGGACGGCCCGGTTCTCGACGGCGGGGGCGTCGGTGTCGAAGCCGAGGTAGCGCATCTCCAGGCCGGGCATCTCGACGACGTCGATGGCGTCCTCGGCGTCGCCGGCCAGCGACTCGATCTGCTGGGGGGTGACGGTGCGGGCCATCAGGTCGATGTCGCCGCTCTTCAGGGAGTCGCCCATGGCGTCGGCGTCGTCGAAGGGGCGCAGCTCGATGGTGTTGTCGCTCTTGGGCGTCAAGTTGCCCTTGTAGTGCGGGTTCTTGGTGAAGACGGCCTTCACCACGGTGTTGTTCTCCACCTCGGTCTTGAGCGTGTACGGGCCCGAGGCGTCGATGTCGAAGCCGCTGCGCAGGCCCTTGGCGTCGTACTTGTCGGGGTTGACGATGCCGGCGGCGGGGGTGGCGAGTTTGTACGGGAACGTGGCGTCGGGGGCCTTCAGGTGGAAGATCACCTTGCGTTCGCCGCTGGTCTCGACGGCGTCGATGTTGGCGAGGAGGCCGGAGGGGCCGTTCTCGTCCTTGATGGTGAGGACGCGCTCGATGGAGTACTTCACGGCGTCGGCGGTCAGCTCGCTGCCGTCGGAGAAGGTGAGGCCGCCACGGAGGGTGCACTCGAAGCGTTCGCTGCCGTTGTCGGTGAAGCCGCAGCGTTCGGCAGCCTCGGGTTCGGGTTCGCCGCCGCCGCGGGGCAGGTACATGAGGGTCTGCACGGTCTGCCGCAGGATGTTCCAGGAGCCGGCGTCGTAGGCGTAGGCCGGATCGAAGGGGGCGGGCGTGCCGCCGGAGGCCGAGAACCGGTCGGTGGTGCCGACGACGATGGCGTCGTCCTTCCCGTCGCCGCCGTCCACCGCTCCGCAGGCGGCGAGGACCGGGGCGAGCAGGCCGATGAGGGCCGGCAGCACCAGTGTCTTGCGGTTCATGCTCGGACTTCTCCAACGTTCGTTTCCGGGGTCTCCGCGACAGGGGTGGGTCGGGGAGGCACGGGAGGCGGGGCGATGTTCTCGCGACGAGATTAGTCCGCGCTGTCAGGAACGCTGGAGACGCCCGGAGTTGGACGGTAATCACGCTGTGACAGCGGATGTGGACGCACCGATTACCGAACGGGGGAAGGTTTCGTGCACGCGGCGATGAATCGGGACACAAGGTCACGCAAGTCCCTTGCCCGGTAAGGGTTCCAGCACATCGGGGCCCACCTGTCGACCGGCCCTCACGTGACAAAGCTCACTCTTGGAACTCTGTTGCGGGGCGAACTCCCGCCATTCCGGGGCAGTCCGCATTGCGGGGACGTCGCGGGGACGTCCGCATTCCGGGCAGTGCGCATTCCGGGCAGTCCGCATTCCGGCCAGTCCGCATTCCGGGCAGTCCGCCGAGGAGCGGATCAGCCGGTGGGGAACTGGACCAGGCCGCGGAGGAAGTGCAGGTCGACGTCCTCCAGCGAGGAGACGATCGTACGGCCCGCTTCGGGTGCGATCGGCGCGACCGACGGTACGGCGACGACGCGGCAGCCGGCGGCTTCGGCGGCGGCGACTCCGGTGGCGGTGTCCTCGACGACGGCGCAGCGCGCGGGGTCGGCGGCGAGCCCTGCGGCGGCGAGGAGGTACGGCTCGGGGTGCGGCTTGGTGCGCGCGACCTCGTCGCCGGCGACGGTGAGGGCGAAGTGCTGCGGGCCGAGGGAGTCGAGGACGCGGTCGATGATGCGGCGGTGGGAGGCGGAGACCAGCGCGGTGGGTACGTCGTGCGCGGCGAGTTCGGCGAGCAGGCGGGCGGCGCCGGGCATCAGCGGGAGGGTGCGGCTGATGCGGTCCTCGAAGCCGTCGTTGAGCAGCCCGGTCAGCTCGGGCAGCGTGATGTCGGCGCCGGTGGCCTCGATGAGGAAGCCGGCGCTGCGGGTCATCGGGCCGCCGACGACGACATGCCGCCAGGACTCGTCCAGGGCGTGGCCCAGCTTCGCGAAGACCTCGACCTCGGCCTCCCACCAGAAGCCCTCGGTGTCCACCAACGTGCCGTCCATGTCGAGGAGCACTGCTTGCAGGGCAGAGCCTTCGGCCGTTCGCGTACCGACTGCGGGGACCGTGCTGGTCATCCGGGCACACCTCCGTAAGGGACGAGAAGGCCGGTCGGCAGCGTCGCGGGTGGGTTCACCCGCGCCGCCACCGACCGGCCTGCGCTGGACCGACCAGTGTACGTCGCCGATGGTCGAAGTGCCTCGATATAAGACCTTCGTCGGCGCCTACCGTGCGTGGACGGGGTCTTTACCGTGCGTTGAAGTACTTCGCCTCGGGGTGGTGGATGACGATCGCGTCCGTGGACTGCTCGGGGTGGAGCTGGAACTCCTCCGAGAGCTGGACGCCGATGCGCTCCGGCTGCAGGAGGTCGGCGATCTTCGCGCGGTCCTCCAGGTCGGGGCAGGCGCCGTAGCCGAGGGAGAAGCGGGCGCCGCGGTACTTGAGGTCGAACATGCCCGCCATCTCCGCCGGGTCCTCACCGGCGAAGCCCAGCTCGGAACGGACGCGCGCGTGCCAGTACTCGGCGAGCGCTTCGGCCAACTGGACGGACAGGCCGTGGAGTTCGAGGTAGTCGCGGTACGAGTTGGCCTCGAACAGCTCGGCGGTGGCTTCGCCGATCTTCGAGCCCACGGTGACGACCTGGAGGCCGACGACGTCCGTCTCCCCCGACTCCTCCGGGCGGAAGAAGTCGGCGAGGCACAGCCGGCGGCCGCGGCGCTGGCGCGGGAACGTGAAGCGGGTCCGCTCGTTGCCGTCATCCCCGAGGAGGATCAGGTCGTCGCCCTTGGACACGCACGGGAAGTAGCCGTAGACGACGGCCGCTTCCAGCTGGTTCTTGGTCTGCAGCTGGTCGAGCCAGCCGCGCAGCCGCGGGCGGCCCTCGGTCTCGACGAGCTCCTCGTACGTCGGGCCGTCACCGGCGCGGTTCTGCTTGAGGCCCCACTGGCCCTTGAACAGGGCGCCCTCGTCGAGCCAGGAGGCGTACTCCTTGAGCTGGATGCCCTTGACGACGCGGGTGCCCCGGAACGGCGGTTCCGGAATCGGGTTGTCCACGGAGACGTCGGAACGGACCGGGCCCTCGTCGGGGCGCTCCTCGACGACGGCGCTGGAGGTGGCCCTGACGC
>NZ_JASCIR010000070.1 GCF_029968095.1 Streptomyces solicavernae
GCTCCTTGCCCTGCTCCGCAGCGGCTTCGTTTCACCCCCCACCTAAAGGTGGGGGTACCCACGAAGGAGACAGGATGGCAGCTCCGCGCCGTGACACGAAGGGCATCGTCGATGCCGCCGAGCTCTTCTCCCACGTGCGGTTCCGCCGTCGCGAGCCGGCCGAACCGCTGCGGCCCTACCTTGAGCACTACTGGCTGATCGACTGGGACCTGCCCGAGCCGTACGCCTCCCACGTCGTCCCCCACCCTTCTGTGAACGTCGTCTTCCAACGTTCCGGCGCCGGCGGCCCCGGTGACTTCCGCGATCTCGGCGAGGTCGCCGGCATCGGCCTTGAGCTGTTCACCAAGAAACTCGACGGCACGGGCCGGGTCTGCGGAGTGCAGTTCCGCCCCGGCGGGTTCCGGCCGTTCGCCCCCGCCCGGCCGGTCCGCGACTGGACGGGACGGCACTTGGCGCTGGACGCGGTGTTTCCCGCCGCCGCCGTCGACGGTGCCGCTCCGGCCGTACTCGCCCCGGACGACGAGGACGCCCGCGTGGCGGCGCTCGACGCCTTCCTGCTCTCCGTCGGCCCCGAGGCCGACCCGCAGGCCGACCTCGCCATCGCCGTCGTCGAGCGCATCCGTTCCGACCGCTCGATGCGCCGCGTCGGTCAACTCGCCCGCGCGGAAGGCCTGTCGACGCGCAGCCTGCAGCGACTGTTCTCCACATACGTGGGCGTCGGCCCCAAGTGGGTCATCCTCCGCTACCGCATTCACGACGCCCTGGACGTGGCCGAGACCGGCGCCGTCGTCGACTGGGCCGCCGTCGCCGCCGACCTCGGCTACGCCGACCAGGCCCATCTCGTACGGGACTTCACGGCGACGGTCGGGGTACCGCCGACCGCCTACGCCACGCAGACCTGAGACGCCCCGCCAGGGTGATCCCTAAGCCTCCGCAGCCGTCAAGTACCGGTGCACAGTGGGCCCCAGCCAGTCGATCACTTCCTCTCTGCTCAACTCGACTGCGGCCGGAAAGCGCAGCACATACCGCGCGAGCGCCATGCCGAGGACCTGCGACGCGACGAGCGCGGCACGGCGCGGCACCGACTCCGGATCCGGTGCGTACTGGGCGGCGACCGGGACCAGCTGCTCCTTGAAGATCTCCTGCATGCGCTCGGCGCCCGAGGTGTTGGTCACGCCGACTCTGAGCAGCGCCGTCAGGATCTCGCTGTCCTCCCAGAGATCCAGGAAGTGCTCGACGAGGATGACGCCGACCGGTCTGACGTCCCCGTGTACGTAATCCACGGTCAACGGCCGCTTTCCCTCGCCCAGCCAGATCACGTCCGGCATGCCCAGGTCGATCTCGGCGGCGGCGGCGAAGAGCCCCTCCTTGTTGCCGTAGTAGCGCATCACCATCGACGGGTCGATGCCGGCGTCCCGCGCTATGGCACGGATCGTCGCGCGCTCGTACCCATCGGCCGCGAAGCGTTCGCGGGCGGCGGAGAGGATCGCGGCGCGGGTGGCGTCGGAGCGGCGCGCGGGCTTCTCCGGAGGCGCGCTCGCCTCCGCCCCTGCACGCCCGCTCGGTCGGGAGGACTGCGCGGTGTCGGACATGCCGACCAGCGTATGCCAACATCCGTTGGCCCACAAGTGTTGACATGAGACGGGGTCGGGTCTAGATTCGCCAACAAGCGTTGACCAACGACCGTTGACCTTTCGCGCAACGGCCATGGACGGCGCCGGCAGGGCCAGGCAGACCGGCATGGGTCATGGGCATCGAGGAGGCCGCAATGAACGGCAGCACGAGCACCGGCGCACACACCGACACGAACACGCTCGCGAGCCCGCCCCCGAGCCCCGGCGCGGAGCCCTCGGTGATCGTTGTCGGCGCGGGCCCCACCGGCCTGCTGCTCTCCGGGGACCTGGCCGCGGCCGGCATCCCCGTCACCGTCCTGGAGAAGCGCCCCGACGCCCTCAGCAACCTCACCCGCGCCTTCGGTGTCCACGCCCGCACCTTGGAACAGCTGGACGCCAGAGGTCTCGCCGACGAACTCATCGAGCGGGGCCGGCGGATCGAGGAGATCCGGCTCTTCGACGGCCTCACGCTCGACCTGACCCGCCTGCGCTCCCGCTTCCCGTTCCTGCTCTCCGCCCCGCAGTACGAGGTGGAGAGGCTGCTCCGCCGCCGCGCCACGGAGCACGGCGTCGCTTTCAGGCACGGCGCCGAGGTGACCGGCCTGCGCCAGGACGCCACGGGGGCCGACGTCGCGGTGCGCTACGCCGACGGCACGACCGGCTCGTTGCGCGCGGCCTATGTGGTGGGCGCCGATGGTGTGCGCAGCGCCGTCCGTGAGGCCGTCGGCCAGCCCTTCCCTGGCCGGCCCGTCATCCGCTCGATCATCCTGGCCGACGTCAGGCTGTCCGAGAACCCCGATCCGACGGTAGCGATGCGCGGCTCGAAGGACGCGTTCGCCTTCGTCATCCCCTTCGGCGACGGGTACTGGCGGGTGGGCGGCTGGAATCGCGAGCGGGCCGAGATCCCCGACTCCGCGCCCACGTCGCTCGGCGAGCTGAAGGACCTCACGCGCCGGGCCCTCGGCTCCGACCTCGGTATGCACGACGCCCGTTGGATCTCCCGCTTCCACAGCGACGAGCGCCAGGTCCGCTCCTACCGCACGGGCAGGGTCTTCCTCGCCGGTGACGCCGCGCACACCCACAGCCCGGCCGGCGGGCAGGGTATGAACACCGGACTGCAGGACGCAGCCAACCTGTCGTGGAAGCTCGCCGCCGTCCTGCGCGGACGCTCCCCCGAGGCCCTGCTCGACACCTACCAGAGCGAACGGCACCCCGTGGGCCGGGCCGTGCTGCGCAGCAGCGGCGCCATCATCCGCCTCGCCATGGCGCACAACCACCCGCAGTACGCGCTGCGTTCACTGTTGACCACCGTGCTGAAGCGCGTGCGCACGGCGCGGGAGACGGCACTCGGCCAGATCACCGGCATCGGATACGCATACACCGCACCCCGCGGCGCCCATCCGCTCGTCGGCCACCGCGCCCCGGACGTGTCCCTGGCCGACGGCCCGGCGGGCACACGCCTCCACGAGGCCCTGCGTGCAGGCGAGTTCGTCCTCGTCACACCTGCGGACGCGCGGGTCGAGGCGAGAGACAAGCAGGGCCACGCGCTGCGGGCCACCCTCACCCACTGGTCCGGCCCCCGCCGCGGCACGCTCCTGGTCCGCCCCGACGGATACATCGCCTGGGCGGCAGAGAACGCCCGCTCGGACCAGATACGGGCAGCCCTGCGAGAGTGGACGGGGGCGTAGACGGACAGCGCTCACGCCGAGCCGGCCCAAGCCACCTCGCAGGCCCCGCCCGGCCCCCGTCCAGACACGCCTATCCTGGCTGGACCCGTCCCTGTCGTACATACGCACGAGGAGCACCGCACATGGCCCCCGCCCCGATCGCCGTCGTCACCGGAGCGAGCAGCGGGATCGGCGCCGCCACCGCGCGCCAACTGGCCGCCGCCGGTTACCGCGTGGTGCTCACGGCCCGCCGCAAGGACCGGATCGAGGCGGTGGCCGCCGAGATCAACGAGGCGGGTCACCAGGCCATGGCGTACGCCCTGGACGTCACGGACCGCGAGGCCGTGGACACATTCGCGACGGCGTTCCGGGAGATCGCGGTGCTGGTGAACAACGCGGGCGGGGCGCTCGGCGCGGACCCGGTGGCGACGGGCGACCCGGCCGACTGGCGTCAGATGTACGAGGTCAACGTGATCGGGGTGCTCAACCTGACGCAGGCCCTGCTGCCCGCGCTGATCGCGAGCGGCGACGGCACGGTCG
Source organism: Streptomyces solicavernae (assembly GCF_029968095.1). GTDB lineage: Bacteria > Actinomycetota > Actinomycetes > Streptomycetales > Streptomycetaceae > Streptomyces > Streptomyces solicavernae. The sequence continues at coordinate 3,821 of NZ_JASCIR010000070.1, forward strand.
TCGTCCTGTCCTCCACCGCCGGACACGGGACGTACGAGGGCGGGGCGGGGTACGTGGCCGCGAAGAACGGCGCCCGGGTCCTCGCCGAGACGCTGCGCCTGGAGATCGTCGGCCAGCCGGTACGGGTCATCGAGGTCGCGCCCGGCATGGTCAAGACCGAGGAGTTCGCGACGACCCGCTTCCGCGGTGACACGGAGAAGGCGGCGAAGGTGTACGCGGGCGTGGCCGAACCGCTGACCGCGGACGACGTCGCCGACACAATCACCTGGGCGGTGACACGTCCCCCGCACGTCAACATCGACCTGCTCGTCGTCCGCCCCCGCGCGCAGGCCTCCAACACCAAGGTCCACCGGGAGCACCGGTGACCACGCCCCGGCCCCGGCCCCGAACCCGGCCCGGCCACCGAACCCGAACCCGAACCCGAACCCAAATCAGAACCCGCTCGCATACTGCCTGTTCGGCAGCCACCTGGTCGCGTTCGTGATGATCTACGCGGTCATGCACGCGAAGTGACGGTGCGCAGCCCCGAGTGAGCCGATCGCACTCCGGGGTCCAGTGATCAACCCAAGGCAAGACACCCCGGCGCAGGAGGATCTGGGTATGGCCGACCTCAGCAGACGAGCCGTCTTGTTCGTCGTCGACGGCGAGCAGGACACCCGGCTCAGCAGTCCCGGGACCGGGGCCGAGCGGCCCATGCTCGTGGATTCCTGAAGGCTCAGCGCGCGACGCTGGAGATGAAGTGCACGGGCCTGCAAGGCGAGTTGGCCCGACGCTCCGTGGAGCCGTCCACGCTCTCGCTGCTCGGGCTTGTCCGGCATCTCGCCGATGTGGAGCGCCGCTGGTTCCGGAGGGTCCTCGCCGGACAGGAAGCGCCGTCACGCTTCGCGTCGGAGGCCCACCCCGACGGGGACTTCGACGGCGCCACGTCCGACCCCGAGGTGCTCGCGGCGGCGTGGCGGCCTGGCGCACCGAAGTGGCGTTCGCCGAGCGCTTCGTCGCCGAGGCGCCCCGCCTCGTCATCGCGGGCCAGGACTCGTGGCGCGGAAAGGTGTCGCTGCGCTGGGTACTCGTCCACATGGTCGAGGAGTACGCCAGACACAACGGCCACGCGGGCCTGCTCCGCGAACGGAACGACGGCGCGATAGGACTGTGCCTCCCAGGGGTCCTCGGGCGCACGGAGAACCCGCAGGAGCCTCAGACCTCACCCCTTCACGCACACCACCTGCTTGAGCTTGGCCACCACCTGGACCAGGTCCCGCTGCTGGTCGATGACCTGCTCGATCGGCTTGTACGCGCCGGGGATCTCGTCCACCACACCCGAGTCCTTGCGGCACTCCACACCCCGCGTCTGCTCCTCCAGGTCCTTCGCGGAGAAGCGCCGCTTGGCCGCGTTACGGCTCATCCGTCGACCGGCGCCGTGCGAGGCCGAGTTGAAGGACTTCTCGCTGCCGAGGCCCTTCACGATGTACGAACCGGTGCCCATCGAACCGGGGATGATCCCGTAGTCCCCGCTGCCCGCACGGATCGCTCCCTTACGGGTGACCAGCAGATCCATCCCCTCGTACCGCTCCTCCGCCACATAGTTGTGGTGTCAGAGGACCTGCTAATCCCATATGAGGCTCACCTAGCGGCTTCATGGGCTAGGAGGGGACGAACGTTGACACTCGCCGAGGAGCAGCCGAGGAAGAAGATGACGGCCGCCGAGGTAGAACGGCTGGTCAACCGCCTACGCGGGGTGCCGGCCGGGACGCCGAGCCTAGAAGAGGCCAAAGCCCTCCGTGCAGAGGGCTGGCACCTCGTTGTGGCCTACTGTCGGATCTCCGACGACGCGCATAAGCGGGACGGCCACGGGGTCGAGGACCAGACACGGCACTGTGCGCGTATCGCGGAGCGGACCCGCTCCGTCGTTGTGCAGCACTACATCGACAACGACAAGTCGGCGTCGAAGGCCAGCGTCACCCGGGACGACTTCGACAGCATGATCGACGCCCTTGAGCGTGGGACGACCGATCACGGATACCCGGTGGACGGAGTGGTGTGCGTTGCCGACGACCGTCTCTATCGAGGGGCGCACGCGTACGAGCGCTTTGTGGACTCGTTCACGGCCCATCCGGATCGCATCTACGCCGACGACACCGGCCGCCACGACCTCTACGGGGACGGTGCCGAGTACCGCGGGTTGCTCGGAGTGGCCGCGTCACGTTCGGAGACCAAGAAGAAGAAGCGCCGGGCACGGTTGAACCACCTTGCCCGAGCCGAGCGTGGGGAGCCGGTCGCGGGCCGACGTCCGTTCGGTTGGAACGCAGACAAGCTGACCTTGCACCCCGAGGAGTCGAAGGTCGTCCGCCAGGGCGTGACCGATCTCCTCGCGGGCAAGAGCATCACCACCGTGACCCGGAACTTCGTGGCCTCCGGGCTGACATCCACGATGGGCAACAGCTGGCAACTCCAGACAGTGAAGCAGATCCTGCGGAACCCTCGGATCTGCGGCTACCGAAAGCTCAGC
>NZ_JASCIR010000071.1 GCF_029968095.1 Streptomyces solicavernae
GTCGGCCGTCGCGGTCGACAGGTGCGTAGGCCGGTACTACGAGGCCATCTGCGTCGCGGGCGTGCGGATGAGGAGGGCCTTGACGGCGTCTTCTGTTGCGACAATGAGGATGCCGTCAGGGGAGAGATCCACCCCGACGAGGGGCTTGTCCGAAAGGAACGCGGCCACGGGGTCCCCCGCAGCACGGTCCCAGATTCTCACGTAGTCAGACCCCTGACTGAGCCCGAGAGGCGCGGCTGCACGGTCGTCCTCGGAAGGCCGGGACAACAGCGCGGCGTCGGCCGGCGGATAGAGGTGTGGTTGCAGGAGATCGTGCACGAGCAGACCGCCACGGCCATCGTCATTGATCACCCCTGTCCTCCAGGCCCCGGGAGTTCCCGCGGGAACGACGAGGACTGCGACAGGGCGGACGGAGCCGTCGGCCACGGGCAGCTCGGCCACGGTCACCTCGGCCGTCCCGGGCAGGGGAAGGCTCCACAAGGTCTGCCAGGGCAGGTCGAAGCCCAGCCGGTGGGTCGCCTCGGCATAGTCGGCCAGGCCGTCCTCAAGGAATGCCGTCTCCAGAAGGGCCGCGCGCCCCAACGGAGGAAGCTCGTTGCGGGTCAGCAGCGGAGCGGTGCGCAGATACGTACGTGCTGGCGCACCGAGTGACTCGTGAGGTACATCCTGTATTGCGGATCGCAGGCGTACAGGATCGGCGTGGACGAACAGACCGGGGTCGGTCAGAAGTTGCGGAAGTAGGCCCGCCGCGAGGGCGTGACTCGCGATGTTGTCACGTACGTACGGATGGGCCAGTCCCCAGTTCTGCTCCGGGACTGACTCAAGAAGTGTGACGGCCATGCGGGACTGGGCAGCGCGTGACTGGGGCAGGTTCGCACGAATCTCCATCCCGATCGCAGGATGCGCGAGGCGCAGCAGCATGCGCTCGCCGTCAGAGGCATCGGCGTCCGGGGTGTCGGTGTCGTCAAGGCCATCGAGATCGTCTTCGGTGTCATCGGGCTCTTCGAGCAGGTCGACGAAGGGGCTGACCAGTTCCATTCCGGACGCGATGTCCGCCGCCATGTCTTGTCCGGCGGCGGCGTTGACGAGCCGGGGCCACAGCTGTACGGGAATGCCGCTGCTCTCGGCCAGAGCGAGAGGGGCGAGCAGCGACCGAAGGGTCTGCGGGTCGGCATCGAGGCGCTGGGCATGCCAGTCGAGGACTTCAGCCACGGAGGCGGGCAGCTGCACTGCATCGGAGGGGACGAAGCCATCGGGAGCGGTGAACAGGCACTGGGCGGTGAGCTGGACAACCAGAGGACTGGTGCCGGCCTGTTGAGCGATGTCCGTGGCCAGATGCGCTCGCAACTCGGGATCCGTCGTGAATGAAAGTTCTGGAGCGCCGAATTGAGGATCGAGGGCTGTCTGGGCATGAAGAAGCAGTCCCGCAGGGTCGGCCCACTCCGGATCGTCGAGATCCACGATCTGTACCGTGCCCGACGGCAGGCCTTCGGACAGGTCCGAGGCGAGCGCCCTCGGGAGTTCGAGTACGAGCCGCATGGAGTCGAGGGAGGCCAACGGATTGAGCACGTCGCGGACGAGTGCCTCCGATTCGTTCGCGGAGCGCACGGGGCCGGCCTGGTCCACGTCGAGGACGACCAAGGGCGCGGGTGTGCCGAGAGCCGCCAGGGCCGGGTATACGTCATCGACGCGGTCGACTGTAAGGCCGTAGTGGTCGGCCAGCGCCCAGAGGAACTGCGCGGAGGTGAGCCCGCGGGCGTTGGCCACAGCAGGAGCGGGGAGTTCGGGCGGAACCGTCGCCGGGTCCAGCTGGTCGAGAGGGAGCCGCTTGCGGGAATCCGGGTCGCAGAGCATCAGAAAGCCGATGAGCAACCGGGACCGGCCGCTGCCCGACTCCCCAGTGACTGCCACGATCCGAGGCGAACCCGGCCACTCCATGCGCCATGAGGCAAGAGCACGCAGGGCGTTGTTGCGACCCCCTAGGTGTGGATGTGGCGGGTAGCCGTCGGTCGTGTCGGTCATGGCTGTCCGTCCTCCGGGTTCAGACGGGCAGGGCGCCCGGGAAGCGGGAAGTGGGTACGTCGGGGTGTGTACTGGCGAGCCATCCGTGGCCCTGTGTGCGGGCCATGGGGATGAAACCGGATTGTACGGAGAGGTTGCTTGCTGCCCTGTTCGCGGAGGGACACCCCTCAGACTCTTCTGCGTCCTCGTCGCCGTCCGCTGGACCTTCCCGGTACGTCACCTCGAACGGCAGAGGATCGCCCGAGAATTGCGGGTCTGCGTAGGTGCCGTAACTGCGTACGAGGTACCCGTCGCGGGCGACGTACCAGTTCTCGGCGTCGTTGTAGGGGTCGATGCTGTAGAAATGCGCTTCACCGCATTCCCGGCTGAGTTTGTCGGCGAGGGTGAATCCGCTCATTTCGTCGAGGAATGAGTTTCCCCACAAGAGTCGCCAAGTCCTGATGGGGAGTGTCCTGCGCCTGCTTTTGAGTTCGGGGGTGATGAAGACGCGGTAGGCCGACAAATCTGAGTCCTGGGCATGCGGAAGCTCCAACGAGTCGGTGCCTTTGGTGGCGGCGGCCACTCCCATCACGGTGGTGCAGGGCCGCAGGTCGTGCAGACCGAGAACTGATACGGCGTCGTCGAATCGATCCGCAGGGAATGCCAGCCATCGGCCGGCCTCCGCAGGAAGCCTGACGGAGGATTCATCGAGAAACTTGACCCGCACGAGTCGCTCCAGAGAGCTCTGGTCGGCACCGTCCAGACCTTCGCCGCCACTGAGTTCGGCCAAAGCCACGAGAGCCTTTCTGCGCAGTGGGCCAGGACCCCGACGCCGGATACTCCGAAGCTGACGTTCCGCCTCGGCACCGAGGCGCTGCAGAACTGGCTCGGCATCATCCAAGCCCGCCGACTCTCCCTCACGGACGACTGGCAGCACATGAACGACGGCCTCGGCGCCGAGCCCGACGAGAGCATTCGCCGCGGCCTCTCGGGTGGCGCGGTCCCTGGCTGAGAGGCCTTGTACAAGGGAATCGATGGGATCTGGCATGGGACACAGCCTAAGTGTCGTGCGGGGCCTTGGATCAGTCGGCCGTCGTTGCGCGGCGTGGTGGTGGGCGCGTCAGTTGATCAGGTGGGGAAGCAGGTCTTTGTGCCAAACCTTCCGGAGGGTGCGGATGTGCTGGTTGAACTCCTCGGTGATGGCCCTCTCTTCGGCAGTTCTGTTCGCTTTGCGCTGGCGGTCGAGTTCATCTGCAACGGCCTCCATGAGGTCATCGCCGGATTTTCCGGAAAGACCCTTCAGGGCGCGCTTGAGCTGCCTTGGATTATCTTTGTATGTCTCCGACCACTCCTCCTTCATCTGCTGCCTGACCTGTTTATCCGACAGGTCTTCGAGTTCTGTGAGTTTCTGTTCGTTGGCAGCCATTTGCTGGTCGCGCTGTGCAATGCCGGCAGGGTCGTCGCGGTAGGTCATACTGTAGTGGATCGGCGCTCCGTTGAACCGTTCGTGCTGAAGTACGTTGGCGCACCCCATGTGTCCTTGACCCTTGCCGCAGGGCTCACGCTCGGTATAAAGGCCCAGTGGCGTGTATCTATTGCTCTCCGGGTCCACTCGCTCAAGCCAATCGAGGAGATGCCTCTCCGAGTGGCGTGGGCTCACTCCTGGCTGATTCGCTGGGACAGAGGAATCCGCTATGTAAGTGACTGCGTTTTTCGGCGGCGGTCCCTTGACCTCGAGAACTGCGAAATTCTTACCGCTGAAATCAGGTCCGTGGTCCCGCACGGTTTCTGCATCGTCGTGGGAGAGTTTCTTGAAGCGGGACAGCTTGAAGAGACCGTTCACCGCTCTGCGGTGAAGCGACACACCGAGTGACTCCTGGGCCATCTTGGCGCCCCGGTCCTTGGCGTCCTCTGCAGGCTCACCTTCGTTCGGGCCGCGGTAGGGGTGCCCGAGCGATTCTGGGTTGTTGCCGACGCTGTGCGCTTCGTGGAAGGAAAGGCTCAGCCTGGCGATCGAGGCAACCGCTGCCTGCTGCTCCCCTCGCGAGAGTCTGTCGAAGCCGTCCAGGCTCTCGCTGAGCTGATCCCTCGTGAAGCGCTGGGGGCCGCCTGCTGAGTTGTTTTCCGTCGACCGCAGCACGTTGGCCAGTTCGCCAGAACTCGCCCAGCTTTCGAGCCGGTGGTGGACGCGGTCGAGTTCGACTCGGTGGACATCCCGGTGGTGGCGCAGTTTCTGCTGCAGTGCGTCGGGTTCGAGACCGTATTCCTTGGAGTCCTTGCCCTCCGCCGTCTCGTGCGTGCGGGAGGTGTCGCTGTCTGGACCGTCCTCGGTGACGCGGCGGCTCTCCTCGGAGGTGTCGCTGTCGCCGCGATCGTGGGGATCGGAGTACGGCTTGTCGGGCTGCTCCTGAGCAGCGCCTGCAGGGGTAGCGTCGGGCCTGCGCTCCACATTGATCGGGTGTTCGTTCGTGCCACGGTCGGGCTGCCGACCTGCATCGCTCCGGGTCCGCTTGTCGTTGTTGGTGGACGTTATCGGCCGTCGGTCCGAGTCCAGTGGGATGGCGAACACGCCGTTGTTGCCGTTGTGTAGGGGGTGGGGGCTGCGTTGGCCGGTTTGGGCGTCGATGTAGGTGATTTTGCCGTTGTGGTTGACGGCGTTCCAGGCGTGGGCGCGGCCGTTGGTGTCCTGGGTGATGATGACGGCTTGGGAGCCGTGGCCGTTGTTGCGGAGGGTGTTTTCGAGGCGGTTGTAGGCGTCGCGGCCGTTGCCGAGGTCGTTGAAGCGGGCGCCGAGGGTGTTTTCGATGCGGTCGCGGCCGCCGCGTTCGCCGCGGTCGGAGGGGGTGCCGTCGTTGTCCGGGTCGGGGGTGCGGGCGCCGGCTGCGGTGGGGTTGCCGGCGTAGGTGTCGACGGTGGACAGGGCGGTGTCGACGCAGTTGTTGTTACGGCCGGGGGTGTTGCTGCCGTCGCCGTTGATGCGTTCGACCGGGGGCGTCGTTGGGTTGTCCTGTCTGGACGGGGGTTTCCGGTTCAGAACAGTCCGTGCCACATCTGTTCGATGATGAGGGACCACCAGGTGTCGGGGTTGGCTTGGGCGGTGGCGTCGATGGCGGCGAGTTGTTCCTGGAGTTCGGCCACTGCCGCGCCCGCTTCGTGCGGGTTCATGCCCG
>NZ_JASCIR010000072.1 GCF_029968095.1 Streptomyces solicavernae
CGCCTCGTCGAGGTCGGCCTCCAGGCCGTTCTTCTCACCGTCGATGATCCGCCGCTGAAGACGCTCATCCAGCGGCAGCGCGGCCAGCTCCTCGGCCTTGCCCGCCTTCAACGACTTCGCCGTCGCGCCCTCGAACAGCGCCATCAGCTTCTGCAGCGGGTCATAGCCCTCCGCACGGCGGTCGTAGATCAGATCGAGGGCCGTGGTCACCTGCTCCTCGTCGAACCGGGCGATCGGCAGGATCTTCGACGCGTGCACGATCGCCGAGTCCAGACCCGCCTTCACACACTCGTCCAGGAACACCGAGTTCAGCAGAATGCGCGCGGCCGGATTCAGACCGAAGGAGATGTTGGAGAGGCCGAGCGTGGTCTGCACGTCCGGGTGGAGCCGCTTCAGCTCCCGGATCGCCTCGATCGTGGCGACACCGTCCTTGCGGGACTCCTCCTGCCCCGTGCAGATCGTGAACGTCAGCGTGTCGATGAGGATGTCCGACTCGCGGATACCCCAGTTCCCCGTCAGATCGGCGATGATCCGCTGCGCGATCGCGACCTTGCTCTCGACCGTACGGGCCTGGCCCTCCTCGTCGATCGTCAACGCGATCAACGCCGCCCCGTGCTCGCGGGCCAGCTTGGTGACCTTCGCGAACCGGGACTCCGGCCCGTCACCGTCCTCGTAGTTCACCGAGTTGATGACCGCACGGCCACCCAGCTTCTCCAACCCCGCCTGGATCACCGGCACTTCGGTCGAGTCGAGCACGACCGGCAGCGTCGAGGCGGTCGCGAAACGCCCCGCCAGCTCCTGCATGTCCGCCACACCGTCCCGGCCCACGTAGTCCACACACAGATCCAGCATGTGCGCGCCCTCACGGATCTGGTCCCGGGCCATCTCCACGCAGTCGTCCCAGCGGCCGTCCAGCATCGCCTCACGGAACTTCTTCGACCCGTTCGCGTTCGTCCGCTCACCGATCGCCATGTACGAGGTGTCCTGACGGAACGGCACCGTCTGGTACAGGGACGCCGCCCCCGGCTCCGGGCGCGGCTCACGCACCGTCGGAGTCAGATCCCGCACCCGCTCGACCACCTGACGCAAGTGCTCGGGCGTCGTACCGCAGCAACCACCGACCAGCGAGAGCCCGAAGTCGCGTACGAAGTTCTGTTGCGCGTCGGCCAGGCCCTCCGGGCCGAGGGGGAAGTGGGCGCCGTCCTTCGTGAGGACCGGCAGGCCCGCGTTCGGCATGCACAGCAGGGGGATGCGGGAGTGCTGGGTGAGATGGCGCAGATGCTCGGTCATCTCGGCTGGTCCCGTCGAGCAGTTGAGGCCGATCATGTCGATGCCCAGCGGCTCCAGGGCCGTGAGTGCGGCGCCGATCTCGGAGCCGAGCAGCATCGTGCCGGTCGTCTCGAACGCCAGCGAGCACAGCAGCGGCATGCTCACGCCCGCCGCGTCCAGCGCGCGCCGCGCACCGAGGATCGCCGCCTTGGTCTGCAGAAGGTCCTGCGTCGTCTCCACCAGGAGAGCGTCCGCGCCGCCCGCGATCAGCCCCTCCGCGTTCGCCTGGAACCCGTCTCGTAGCTTCACGTACGGGGCGTGGCCGAGCGTCGGCAGCTTCGTACCCGGGCCCATCGAGCCGAGCACCCACCTCTGCCGGCTGGTCGACTCCGTGAACTCGTCCGCGACCTCCCGCGCGATCCCCGCACCTGCCTCCGACAGCTCGAAGATCCGCTCCGGGATGTCGTACTCACCGAGCGCCGAGGAGTTCGCCCCGAACGTGTTGGTCTCGACGCAGTCCACCCCCACCGCGAAGTACTCGGCATGCACCGACCGGACGATGTCCGGGCGGGTCACGTTCAGGATCTCGTTGCAGCCCTCCAGCTGCTGGAAGTCGTCCAGGCTCGGATCCTGCGCCTGGAGCATGGTGCCCATCGCTCCGTCGGCCACCACCACACGGGAGGCGAGAGCGGCACGCAAGGCGTCCGCTCGCTGGCGCTCCGCGGTACTCACGACAGCCCCGCGAGGCGTGGCTCGACGGCGCGGGCCGCGGCAGCCCCGTACGCCCGGTCGATGCGGGCTATCAGGTCCGACGGGATCAGCTTGTGCTCCTGGGTGCCGACCGACTCCAGGACGGTGGTGGCCAAGGCGCAGCCGAGGCGGGCGGCCTGTTCCTGTGGCCACTGCCATGCCGTGCCGGCGAGGAAGCCGGCGCGGAAGGCGTCGCCCGCGCCCGTGGGGTCGGCGATCCTGCCCGCGGAGACGGCCGGGATCCGCAGCATGGGGGCACCGGACCGGGCCATGCTGACGCCGTCCTCTCCCAGAGTGGTGATCCAGGTGCCGACCCGGCCGAGGAGGCCCTCCTGCGTCCAGCCGGTACGTTCGACCAGCAGGGCAGCTTCGTATTCGTTGGTGAACAACCAGTCGGCCCGATCGACCAGTTGACGCGCCTGATCCCGGTCGAGGCGGGCGAGCTGCTGGGAGGGGTCCGCGGCAACGGGGATGCCGAGGCGGTGCGCCGTTGCGGTGTGCCGCAGCATGGCTTCGGGGTCGTCGGCCCCGACCAGGACAAGCGCGGGCTTACCGGTGCGCGCGGTGATCTCTGCCAGGTCGATGCCGGGCGCCTCGGCCATGGCACCGGCGTAGAAGGTGGCGATCTGGTTCTGGTCCTCGTCCGTGGTGCAGACGAAGCGCGCGGTGTGCAGCGACGCGCTGACCCGCACGGCGGAGGTGTCGACTCCGTTCGCGCGCAGCCAGGCGTCGTACTCGGCGAAGTCGACGCCCGCCGCCCCCACCAGAATCGGGTCGAGGCGGAACTGGCCGAGGCCGAAGGCGATGTTGGCGGCGACGCCGCCCCTGCGCACCTCAAGGCGCTCGGCCAGGAACGACAAGGAGACGCGCTCCAGTTGGTCCTTGATCAGCTGCTCGGCGAAGCGGCCGGGAAACTCCATCAGATGGTCGGTCGCGATCGAGCCGGTCACGGCGATACGCACGGAAAAGCACTCCTTGAACCTCGGGCCGGTGTCGGACACGAGACGGCTCAGGTGGCAGGCGCCACCCGGTACAGCGGTGCGCGGCCGGGGGAAGTACCGCGCACCGCTGGCTCAATCGCCGGGGTTGCCCGGCGGCACGGTTCCGTCAGGCCGACTTGGCCGCCTTGCGCAGCGCTTCGGCGTGATCGGTGCGCTCCCAGGTGAAGTCCGGCAGTTCACGGCCGAAGTGGCCGTACGCCGCGGTCTGCGCGTAGATCGGGCGGAGCAGGTCGAGGTCGCGGATGATCGCGGCCGGCCGGAGGTCGAAGACTCTGGAGATGGCCTGCTCGATCTTCTCCACGGCGACCGTGGCGGTGCCGAAGGTCTCCACGAACAGGCCGACCGGCTCGGCCTTGCCGATCGCGTACGCGACCTGGACCTCGCAGCGGGAGGCGAGGCCCGCGGCCACGACGTTCTTGGCGACCCAGCGCATCGCGTACGCGGCCGAGCGGTCCACCTTGGACGGGTCCTTGCCGGAGAAGGCGCCGCCGCCGTGGCGGGCCATGCCGCCGTACGTGTCGATAATGATCTTGCGGCCGGTCAGGCCCGCGTCACCCATCGGGCCGCCGATCTCGAAACGGCCCGTCGGGTTGACCAGGAGCCGGTAGTCCTGGGTGTCCAACTTGATGCCGTCCTCGTCGAGTTGGGCCAGGACCTGACCGACGACATGCTCGCGGATGTCGGGAACGAGCAGCCCGTCCAGGTCGATGTCGCTCGCATGCTGCGAGGAGACCACGACCGTGTCCAGGCGGACCGGACGGCTGCCCAGGTACTCGATGGTCACCTGGGTCTTGCCGTCCGGGCGCAAGTAGGGGACAGTGCCGTCCTTGCGCACCTCGGTCAGCCGCCGCGCGAGGCGGTTGGCCAGCTCGATCGGCAGCGGCATCAGAGTAGGCGTCTCGTTGGTCGCGTACCCGAACATCAGCCCCTGGTCGCCGGCGCCCTGCTTGTCGAGTTCATCGTCATCGCCCTCGACCCGTTTCTCGTACGCCGTGTCCACACCCTGCGCGATGTCCGGGGACTGCGCGCCGATCGAGACCGACACGCCACAGGAGGCGCCGTCGAAGCCCTTGGCCGAGGAGTCGTATCCGATCTCAAGGATCTTCCCGCGCACCAGGTCGGCGATGTCGGCGTACGCGGAGGTCGTCACCTCGCCGGCGATATGCACCTGACCAGTGGTGATCAGGGTTTCGACCGCGACACGCGAGGCGGGGTCCTGCCGCAGGAGCGCGTCGAGGACGGTGTCGCTGATCTGATCGGCGATCTTGTCGGGATGCCCCTCGGTCACGGATTCCGAGGTGAACAGGCTGCGGGACATGACACTCCAGAGCAGGGCAGGTGGACATGGGCAGCAGGGCGGTGTGCGAGGAGGACGTGTCCCCCGGTCACGTGGCCTTGGTCGCGCTCAGGATGGCCTGCACCGGTATGACGTCCGGCGGAATCTCGCTGGAGTCCTTGGTGATCGCCTTGGTGACCTTGAACCCGCACTCTTCCAGCCAGCTCTGATAGGTCGAGAGCTTCTGCGGCCCGCCCTGGCCCATGGCGGCACCGATGAAGAAGGCCGGGAAGAAGTCGACGTTGTAGTTGTCGGTGTCCTTGATGTTCTCCGGGTACACCGGCACCAGGATGTTGACCTGTCCGCCTGGCTTCAGGGCCTTGTAGACGCCGGCGAGAATTCTCAGGACGTCGTCCTTGTCGAACATGTCCAGGAAGTGCTTGATCAGTACGGTGTCGAAGCCCTGGGGGATCTCGTCGAAG
>NZ_JASCIR010000073.1 GCF_029968095.1 Streptomyces solicavernae
CGAGGGAGAGGGGGCGCGGTCCACGCGTGAGGATGAACGGGCGAGGTCCGTCGGATGTGGCCGGCCACGTGCCGTGTCGACTGACACTGCCACCACTTTCTGTCTCGCCGTGCGCGTCGGGAGACCGTCTATCCGGAGGATTCGTTGGCAGGAGAGTTAACCGGTGACGAAGCTCTGCCGGCGGCGTTCGACCCCGGCGACCGTGACCGGGAGGACCTCTACGGTGCGTTGGCGCGCCTTCAGGGCAGCGGCCGAATCGTTCACTCGCCTCAGCTTCAGGCATGGTGCGTGACCGGGTACGACGACATCGCAGCGATCCTCCGTAACGACGACGACTTCTCCGCCCGCGATCACAAACCGCGGGCCGTGGCGGAGATGCCACCGGACATCAAGGAGATGCTGAGCACTTGGAGCGGGGAGTCGGCCTCGCTGGGCGAGATGGACCCGCCCGACCACACCAGGGTCCGGTCCGTGATCAACGCCGGGTTCACCCCACGGGCGTTGAAGGCAGCGGAAGCCGACATCAGGGCAGCGGCCGCGCATCTGCTGCAGCCCCTCACCGCAGCCTCGGAGTTCGACCTGATCACCGAGTTCGCCCTTCCGTACGCGCTGACGGTGATCCTGCGATTCCTCGGCATCCCCGCCGAGCACCACGAGGCGTGCTTGCGCTGGTCCGACCACAAGGTCCAGCTCATGGTGGGCCGCGACCACACTCCCGAGCAACTGAGGGAGTACGCCACGGGGTTGCAGGCCTTCGGCGAGTTCGCCAGGGAGCTGACGGCACAGCGGCTGGCCGCTCCGCGCGACGACCTGATCAGCACCATGCTGCACGAGAATCCTCATGGCCAGCGGCTCTCGCCGGACGAAGTGGTGGCGCTGATCCCGACGCTGATCATCACCGGCCACACCACGCTGGCCCAGGCGCTGGCCATCACCGTCAGGACCCAGCTGCGCTCACCCGGAGCCTGGGCCGCGCTGGTCGACGGCACCGTCCCGATTCCAGACCTCGTCGAAGAGGGGCTACGGCTGGACTGCCCGGTGGTCGGCATGTACCGCACCACCGTGCGGGAGGTGACCGTCGCCGACCGTGTGCTGCCCGCCGGCAGCCGGGTACTCCTGCTGTACGGAGCCGGCAACCGCGACCCCGACCGGTACCCGGACCCGGACAGATGCCTGCCCGGAAGGCGGCCCGCACCTCCGCATCTGGCGTTCGGCCGCGGCACGCACTACTGCGTGGGCGCCGCCCTGGCACGGGCGGAGCTGCAGATCGCACTCGAAGAGCTCGCCGACCGCTTCCCGGCCCTGTCGGCAGCGCCGGAGACCACCCCCGTATACCGGCCGACGTTCCCCCTGCGGGCGCTGACCACTCTTCGGGTGCGGCCATGACCGAGCCGCTCCACTGCCCCCACGCCGCCCCGCACGGGCCCCGGGCGCTGCCCACCACGCCCGAGGGCCACCGACGCCTGTTCGACGCCGTGATCGCCGACGTGGACGACACCCTCACCCTCGACAACTCGGCGGCCGAACTACTGACGGCACTGGGAATCCCACAACAGCGGCTGACCGACCTGATCCGCGAGTCCGAATCCGGACAGATCAGCCAAGCCATCGCCGACCAGCGTCTGCTGACCTTGCTGACATCCCGCGGCGGTCGCGTCCACCGGACCGCCGTCGAGAACGTGTTCTCCAAGATCAGACTGCGCCCATTGGCAGCACCAGTGATCCGAGGCTTCCAACAGGCCGGCCTGCGGGCAGGACTGATCTCCGCCTCATTCAACACCTACGTCGAACACATGGCGGCCCGCCTGGGGCTCACCGACTGGTACAGCAACGTCCAACTCGGCTTCGACGACACCGACACGCTGACCTCAGTCGACTTCACCATCGACGCCGCCGCACTCAAACACCGGCAGCTTCACGACTTCTGCGCCCGACACCGGCTGCATCCCAGCCGGGTGCTGGTAGCGGGCGACAGCCGGTACGACCTCCAGATGTTCGCCTGCACGGGGCACGGCGTACTCATGGCGTCCCCGAACAACACCCAGCTCCGTCCGCACGCCTGGCAGGTCATCGACCGCATCGACGAACTGGCCACGCTGACAGCGGCCCTGAACCCGGCGGAGTGACAAGGGGCACCTCGTCGGCCGGTCGTGCGCCGCACCCACTCCCTCGACCGTCCCCACCACCGTCTCCCATCCCACGTGGAACGACCCACGTCTCTTCCGAGAGGTGATCTCATGCGTGTACACCCGACACCGCCCCATCAGACACTCTGGCCCGCGAGCGCGCTCCCGGGCGGCTGGCGCACCGCGATGGAACGACTGTCGACCTATGTCATCGAACGCGTCGACCCCGACGGCGGGGTCCGCGAACCCTGCCAGAGCCGAGTCCTGGAATCCGCACTCACGCTGGCGCTCCTCCGCGACCATCCCGACCGAACCGATCCCGCGGCACGGATCGCCGGGTACCTGCGACGGCGCCGGGACACGGCCGATCCTCTCGACCAAGCGCTCATCGCGGCAGCCTGCGGGAGCCCGGCCGACCATGGCCGGCCCGTGGACCTCGGCAGCTACATCGCACAGGCACCCGACTTCACCACCAGGCGCAAGCGCGTCTTCTTCGAGGCACTCCTCATCGCCTGTGGCGCCGAGGACGGCGGCGCGGAATCGGCGCCGGCGCCAGAGCAGGCGGCCTTCTCCCACGCAGGGCTTCACCCCTGGGCCGAGGCCCAGACCACGGCCGTGAAGGTCATCTGGGCAACGGCGAGAGGCGCGCAGCACCGGATCGAAGACCGTGACATTGAGCTGCTGGTGTCCCTCCAGAACCAGGACGAGATCTGGGAGGGAAACCTCCTGGTCCACCTGTCAGCCCTGCACGCCCTGCACCGGCTGGGCGGACATGAGGCCGTCGTCCGCAGCGGAGCGGACAAAGTCCTCAAGCACCAGCGCCGCGACGGCGGGATCCCCTTCTTCACCGACACGGACACCTGGTGCACCGCAACCGCGGGAGTGGCACTCATGGCCGCCGGCGCACCCGACGACGTGATCCAGACCATCGCCGACAACCTCGTCCAGCGGCAGAAGCCGAACGGAGGCTGGTCGGTGACCGACATCGCCAATGTCACCGACATCGACGACACATCGGTCATCCTCGAACTGCTGCAGACCCACGACGACCCCGCACACGAGAAGGCCATCGAACGCGGACGGCAGTCGCTGCTCACCACTCGAGGCCCCGACGGAGGATTCCCGACCTACGTTGCCGGCGCCCCCTCCGAGATGTGCATGACCGCCGCCGCGATCAACGCACTCTCCTGCCGGCCACCCCACGACCCCACCGTGCTCCCCAACGCCCTGGAGTACCTCGCCGGGGGGCAACGCGAGGACGGCACCTTCCCTCCGGACTGGAGCGCCAGCAGGCTCCATGTGATGTTCCGTGCCGTGCTGGCCGTCCTACCGTTCGACGTGCCTCGCGCACACACCGTGAGAACAAGGGCGTTCGACCACATCCTTCGTACCCAGAACGCCGACGGAGGCTGGGGCCAGCAGCCCGAATCGACCAGCGACCCGGTCAGCACGGCCTACGCCCTGATCGCCCTGTGCCACCAGCCGGACCCACGGCCGGTCGCCGCCGGAATCGAGTACCTGATGGCCAGGCAGAACAGCGAAGGAAGCATCGACTCGATCTCCGACTCCATCGGACTGAGGTTCCCCCGAGATGCGGAGCGTGTTGACAGAGGATCAGATGGGACTCATGAGAGGAACACCGACCATGGCCGCCCCCAGAAAGTACTCGTTGGAGTTGCGTGAGCGTGCGGTACGGATGTACCGGACCTCCGATCCGAAGCCGCAGATCAAGAAGCTGGCCGTCGACTTCGGTGTGCATCCCGAGGCTCTGCGCGGCTGGATCCGGCAGGCCGAGGCGGATGCCGGCGAGCGCGACGACCGTCTCACCACCGACGAGCGGGCTGAGCTGGTGGCGCTGCGCAAGGAGAACGCCCAGCTCAAGCGGGCGAACGACGTCCTGCGGACGGCCTCGGC
>NZ_JASCIR010000074.1 GCF_029968095.1 Streptomyces solicavernae
TCCCATTCCAAGATGCACAGTTCCCACCAAAAAGACTCTCAACAACCCGAAACGCCCCAGCACCCCAACCGCAAGAAGACTGAGAACACACAACCCCGCGTGACCCGGCGGAGCTGGCGCGGTTCGTGAAGCTGAGGGTGCTGGAGCCGGAGAACGAGTTCTTCCGCCGCGGCATCGCCGCCGCCGCCCGCTACGTGAAGGAGACCGGCGTCGAGCAGCTGCGGGTCCCCTACGACTACGTGACACCGGACGAGTGGGCCCCGGCCGGGTTCCCGCTCGGGATCTGGCTTGCGGACCAGCGCCGCTTCCACAAGACCGGCGCCCTGACGCCCGAGCGTGCCGGCGAGCTCGACGGGCTGGGGATGGTGTGGTCGCACCAGGACGTCGCCTTCGAAGAAGGCCTCGCTGCTGCGCGTGAATGGGCTGCCGAGCACGGGCACTTCCTCCCGCCCTCCACCGCAGTGTGGAACGCCTACCCCGTCGGGGCCTGGGCCAAGAACCAACGCCAAGTCGCACGCACCGCCGACCGCCTCGAGGAACGGCGCGAGGCCGGCCTTCCCGGCGAGTCGGCGGCCGGGGCCCTCGCACAGGAGCGACGCGAAGCCCTCGACGAGATCGACCCCGGCTGGTGCCCGGCGTGGGATGTGGGCTGGCAGCGCTGCTTCCGCCTCACCCAACAGTTCGTCGACGCCGGCGGGGCTGTGCCCACGGCCGTCGGTGATGTGGTGGTGCAGGGCGAAGACCTCGGACGCTGGGTCCAAGCTCAACGCCTCGGCTGGGAACAGCTCCGGCCCGCGCAGCTGTGGCTCCTCGCCAACATCCTCCACCTCGAGCCCGCCCACGAAGACGAACGCCCCGTGAAACGCACCCAGGACACCAAATGGGCCCTCAATCTGCAGGCCGTCAGGCAGTTCCACGCCCGCGAAGGGCATGTGAACGTCCCCCGCAAACACGTCGAGCAGCTCGTCGAGGGAGATGGCCACGTCGTGGACGTGAAACTCGGCGTGTGGATCGACAACACTCGGAGGCGTGCTGGGAAGTTGAGCGAGCAGCGCCGCGCGGACCTGGAGGCTTTGGGGGTGCGCTGGTAGGGAGCTCGTTGTCGTTCAGCCGTGCGTGTTCTCTTCGCGGATCATCCTGCGCAGGCTTGTCCGTGCTGCGCTGAGGTCTGCCTCCAAGGTCGATACGTGGGTCTGGAGAGCTTTGTTCGTCTCGGTGGCCTGTTGAAGCTGGTCCTGTAGCTGCTGGTTGGTGCGGATCAGTTCATCGACGCGATCTGTCAGGTGCTCGGTGCTGAGGGCGTCGAGTTGCAGTCCGAGTTGGTGCTGGACGGCGTGGCGCATGCGTTCGTTGTCTTGGCGGAGGGTGCGGATCTCTTGGCGGGCCAGCTCGAGTTCGGTATGCAGCGCTGCCGTGGAGCCTTCGGCTCGTGCCGGTTTGCGGAGAGTGGGGCGTTGGCGGCGTTGGGCTGCTTCGATGTGTTCGCGGAGCCCTGTGGTGTAGGTGAGCCAGGTCGAGACGTTGGCGGTGCGGGCGACTGCCGTGAAAGTGATTCTTTCGCCCTGTTGTTCCAGGGCTGCGAGTGCGGTGAGGACGCGTTGGCGCTTGTCGAGGCTGTCGCGGCGGCGCGCTTGGGCCAGGGTGTGGGGGTTGCCTCGGGGGTTCATGGCGAGGGTGTGGCCTTCGAGGCGGGGGTGAGTGGCAGCAGGGTGTGAGTGTTGCCGGCGCGGGCCTTGCGCAGGATGGCGCTGGCTTCTTCGATCTGTGCACGTTCGGATGCGGGGAGGGCGGCAAGGTGGCGTTTCATGCGGATGACGACCTGTTCGAAGGCGGTGATCTGGTCGGTGGGTGCGGTGATGACGAAGTCGGCGGCGTCCATGGCCCGTGCCGTCTCGCGGTCGGCTCGTAGCTCGTTGATGTGTTGCTCGATGGCCGGGTGGTAGGAGGGGTCGGGCCGGTAGAAGCCGCAGCCGGCGCACTGGAAGCGGATCGGGCAGGAGTTGCCTCCTGCCTTGACGTTGCTGGGCTCGGTGCATCCGCCGTAGGGGACGGCTACCGAGCGCAGCTCGTAGGTGGTGTCGGAGCAGGGGCTGGGGCGGCCTTGTTGGTCGACGACGTGGGCGGCGAGCTTGGTGACGGCTTCGCGTTTTCGCTTGAGGGAGACCGTGTAGTAGCGCTGTGTGGTGCGGACGGACTTGTGGTCCATCAGTTCGCACAGGACGTCGAGGGGGGTTCCGGCGTCGGCATGGCGCTGTGCGTAGGAGTGGCGGAAGGCGTAGGCGTAGATGAGGGAGCGGTCGAAGGGCAGCGGGTTGCCTTCTGCGTCGGTGCCTTCGGCGTGGAGGTGGGGGATGGATTCCACCCAGTGGCGCAGTGTTTCGCTGAGGTAGCTGGTGTGGAGGTGGGTGTGGGTGGCCAGGGGTGTCAGGGCGGGAAAGAGGTGGCCTGTGCCGGTGGGCGGCAGGGTGGGGGCGAGTTGGTCGCGGCGTGTGTGCCAGGCACGGATCGTCTGGGCGGTGGCTGTGGTGATGGGCAGGCGTCTGCGCAGTCTGCGGGCTTTGTGGTTGTTCCAGATCAGGGAGAGCTGGTCGCCGCGGGTTTCGAGGCAGTCGCGGGGCAGGGAGACGATCTCGTTGGGGCGTCGGCCGGTGTCCCTGAGCAGGATGTACAAGGTTCGGTACATGAGCTGCAGATCTTCGGTGGCGAGCGTGCGTCGGCCTCGGGCTCGTCCTTGGCCGAGGAGGTCGAGGTGGGCGTCGAGTTGGCGGATCACCGGTTCGGGAATCGCTTTGCCGATCTCGTCCTCGTTGAATTCTTCGGTGGCGATGCGGTGTGTGACGGGGTCACGGACGAAGGCGGCGGAGAGTTGGGGGGCGGTGCCGGAGCGGCGGCCGTAGTCGATCAGGGCGAAGAAGTGGCTGGCGATGGAGACGCGGTAGCTCCATCCAGCGGGCTGGCCGTCGAGTTTGGGTGCGGTGCGGAAGGATTCGACTACGGCGGTGACGTCGTCGTAGCGCAGGGCGGAGGGGTCGTCCGTGCCCGGGCGGTGGGCCAGGGCACGGGAGGCCAGCTGGACTCCGCGCAGGGTACGGGCGAACGCGTCGGCGTCGGGGCGCTGTTGGATCGTGAAGGTGCGCAGCAGGTCGCGGAGCCATGGTTGCCTGATGGTGCGCAGGTCGACGGTCTTGTGGCGTCGGATGCCCGCTGGGGTGCGGGAACGCTGGCCCAGGGCGCGTAGGTCCAGGATGTCGTGCGTGGCTGGTGCTGTGCCGGTGTGGTGGGCGAAGCCGGCCTGGACCGCGGTGCGTACCCGGGCGAGCGTCCGCAGGACTGCGGGTGTGGAGCGGGGGCAGAGCGAGGTGTGCGTGTTGGTTTCGGTGAGGGTGGTGGCGTCGGCCAGGTCCCGGATCATGCGGCGGACTTGGCATGGTTCGAAGATGCGCAGCCAGGGATCGGCTTGCTGAAGTCCGTAGAGGACCTCTTGGCGCAGCGGCTGAGGCAGGAGCAGGAGGCTGAACTGGTG
>NZ_JASCIR010000075.1 GCF_029968095.1 Streptomyces solicavernae
CCCCCCCCCCCCGCCCCCCCCCCGCACCCCCCCCCCCCCCCCCCCCCGCGGGGGGGGGGGGGCCCGCCCCCCCCCCCCCCCCCCGCCCGCTCAGCGCCCGGCGCTCTCCACCACGGCTGACCAGGTGTCGAGCAGATGCTGAGCCGAGGTGTCGTCCTGCCCCTCGGCCCACAGATGGGTGACGGCCTCGGCCGGGTCGGGCAGCACCATCACCCAGCGCCCGTCGGCCTCCACGACCCGCACGCCGTCGGTCGTGTCCACGGACCGCTCGCCCGCCTCCTCGACGACCCGCCGCATCACGAGCCCCTTCACCGCCCACGGGGTGGGCACGTCACGCTTCAGCACATGCGCCCGCGGAATCCGCGCATCGATCTGGCTCAGCGTGAGCTGCGTACGCGCCACCAGGCCGATGAGCCGTACGAACGCCGCCGTACCGTCGAAGACGCTGCTGAACTCCGGGACGATGAACCCGCCGCGGCCGTCACCACCGAAGATCGTGCCGTCGTCCCGGCCGACCCGCGTCAGATCGTCCGGCGACGTGGTCGTCCACTCCACCTGGGTGCCGTGGTAGGCGGCGACCTGCTCGGCGATCCGCGTCGTCGTCACGGGAAGCGCCACCCGTCCACTGCGCCGCTCGGCGGCCACCAGGTCGAGCAGGACGAGCAGCGCCCGGTCGTCCTCGATGATCCGCCCCTTCTCGTCAACCAGGGACAAACGCTCACCAACCGGGTCGAAACGCACCCCGAACGCGGCCTGCGCGGACGCCACGATCTCCCCGAGCCGCACGAGCCCGGCCCGCCGCGCCTCGATGGACTCGGTCGGCCGCGCCTCGTCGAGCCCCGGGTTCACGGTCAGCGCGTCGACACCCAGCCGCCCCAGGAGGCTGGGCAGTACGAGTCCGGCGCTTCCGTGGGACGCGTCGACCACGACTTTGAGCCCGGATTCCGGGATCCCGCTCGTATCGACGTTCCGCAGCAACGACCCGGTGTACGAGTCGTACACACTGGCCGGAAAGCGCAGATCCCCGATCTCGCCGGGAAACGCACGCCGGTACTCCTGCCGCGCATAGACCCGGTCCAGCTTCCGCTGACTGGCTTGCGACAGATCCGCCCCACGCCCGTCGAAGAACATGATGTCGACCGAATCGGGCACTCCAGGAGTCGTACGAATCATGATCCCGCCGGCACTTCCCCGAGCGGTCTGCTGCCGCGCCACCGGCAACGGCACATTCTCCAGATCGCGTACGTCGATGGCACTGGCCTGCAATGCCGAGATCACCGCACGTTTCAACGCCCGGGCACCGCGTGAATGGTCACGGGCCGTGGTGACGGTGGCGCCCTTCTTCAACGTCGTCGCATAGGCGCCGGCCAGCCGGACCGCGAGCTCCGGCGTGATCTCGACGTTGAGAATTCCGGACACCCCACGGGCCCCGAACAGATGGGCCTGGCCGCGGGATTCCCAGATCACCGAGGTGTTGACGAACGCGCCGGCCTCGATCGTCTTGAACGGGTAGACGCGGACGTTGCCCTGGACGATGGATTCCTCGCCGATCAGGCACTCATCGCCGATGACGGCGCCGTCCTCGATGCGGGCGGCCCGCATGACGTCTGTGTTCTTGCCGATGACGCAGCCACGCAGATTGCACTGCTGCCCGATGTACACATTGTCGTGCACCACCGTCTTGTGCAGGAAGGCCCCGCGTTTGACGATGACATTGGACCCGACGACGGTGTGCTCGCGAATTTCTACGTCGGCTTCGACCTTCGCGTAGTCCCCGATGTAGAGCGGCCCGCGCAGTACGGCGTCGGGATGCACTTCGGCCCCTTCGGCGACCCATACGCCGGGCGAGATCTCGAATCCGTCGAGCTCTACTTCGACCTTCCCTTCGAGGACGTCGGCCTGGGCTTTCACATAGCTCTCGTGGGTGCCGACGTCTTCCCAGTACCCCTCGGCCACGAAGCCGTAGATGGGCTTGCCGTCCTTCATCAGCTGTGGGAAGACATCACCGGACCAGTCGACGGGCACATCGGGCTGTACGTAGTCGAAGACCTCCGGCTCCATCACATAGATGCCGGTGTTCACGGTGTCCGAAAAGACCTGCCCCCAGGTGGGCTTCTCCAGGAAGCGCTCGACCTTGCCGTCCTCGTCCACGATGGTGATTCCGAACTCCAACGGATTGGGAACCCGGGTCAGGCAGACGGTGACCAGGGCACCCTTTTCCTTGTGGAAATTGATGAGTTCGGTGAGGTCGAAGTCCGTCAGCGCATCGCCCGAGATGACCAGAAACGCATCGTCCTTGAGGGCTTCCTCGGCGTTCTTGACGCTCCCCGCAGTGCCTAGTGGCTTCTCCTCGTTGGCATAGGTGAGCTCCATCCCGAGCTCTTCTCCGTCACCGAAATAGTTCCTGACGAGCGAGGCAAGGAACTGAACGGTGACGACGGTTTCGCTGAGCCCATGCCGTTTGAGCAGCCTCAGCACATGCTCCATGATGGGCCGATTCGCCACCGGCAGGAGCGGCTTGGGCATGCTTGAGGTCATGGGGCGAAGACGAGTGCCTTCGCCGCCGGCCATCACGACGGCTTTCATGTCGGAAGCGTCCTCCTCGAAGAGACGACTGTGCCGACTTAGCCCGTCCGGGCTGGCCCGCCTCAGACGCGGACCGCAACCGGGTCTACGGCCGCAGAATCGACAGGCTCAATCGGCCTTGGAGTCCGCCCTCACCAGTCGACGGACCTGGACCACGTAGAGGATCCCTGCCCACCAGTACAGCGTTGTACCCCATCCGGCGAACGCCCATCCGAAAATAGCAGCAAGCGAGGAGAGCCACCCGGTTCCGTCGCTGAGAAGCAACAAGGGGAAGGCGTACATGAGGTTGAACGTCGCGGCCTTGCCGAGGAAGTTCACCTGCGGCGGCGGATAGCCGTGCCGGCGGAGGATCCCCACCATCACGAGCAACAGCAGTTCACGTGCAAGCAGGAGTGCTGTCAGCCAGATCGGCAGAATCTCCCGCCAGGTCAGTCCGAGCAGCGTGGAAAGAATGTAAAGCCGGTCGGCAGCGGGGTCGAGCAGGCGCCCGAGGTTGCTGATCTGATTCCAGCGACGGGCCAGCTTGCCGTCCAAATAGTCACTGATACCGCTGAGCATGAGAACCAGCAATGCCCAGTGGTCGCTATTCGGCCCCCCGAAAACCGGCCTGAGGATCAACCACAGGAAAAGGGGCACGCCGACCAGGCGCGCCATGCTGAGGATGTTCGGGATGGTGAGGACCCGGTCGGTCTGTACGCGGGTCTCCTGGACCTCCACCCGGGGGCCTCCTGTGGGGAACGTGCCAACGATGCCCCATGACTTTACCGTCCGCGCGTGAAACGGCCTGCAGAGGGGTCCGGAAAACAGGAAAGCCCCGCACCATCAGGTGCGGGGCTTCCCCAACATTT
>NZ_JASCIR010000076.1 GCF_029968095.1 Streptomyces solicavernae
ACTTCCCTTCGGTCTTGCGTTTCCAACCTTACCAGATCCTTTTCCCGTTCCGTTTCCTGTCGGAAGCGATTCGGAATTTGAATCCGTGACTGCTGGAGAGTCATTTGCCTCTGAGTGCCTTTCGGCTCCCTTCCGGCGTTGTTCCGAGTTTATCAGAACTTTTCAGTCGGCCTTACCGGCGTCTTGATTCTGATGAATCGGAGGAGTGCTTCGCGTGGAAAGAACTTTCCGGAAGCGTGTAAATACTAACCGCTACGGTCGAACTTGTCCAGTCCGAGGCAACTGTTTGAATCTACCTCCCCGCGCAAGCCGTGTCAATGACTCTTGCGGGGCGGAGAGGACACTAGCAGGTCAGCGGGGGTGGTCGCACATCACGCCGCGGTCGGGGCGGACGCACTGCGCTCGGCGGCGTCCAGGTCCCCTGTCTCCCCGCGTCGTGCGGCACGGCGGCCCACCACGTAGACGTACGCCAGGAATGCCAGCTCCGCGGCGACGCCGATGCCGATTCTTGCCCAGGTGGGGAGGCCTGAGGGGGTGACGAAGCCTTCGATGGCTCCGGAGATGAAGAGGATCAGGGCCAGGCCGATCGCCATGCCCACAGCCGCGCGGCCCTCCTCTGCCAGTGCCGCGCGTCGAGTGCGGGGGCCTGGGTCGATCAGCGTCCAGCCGAGCCTGAGGCCCGTTCCTGCCGCTACGAAGACTGCGGTCAGTTCGAGGAGGCCGTGCGGGAGGATCAGGCCGAGGAAGGTGTCCAGGCGGCCTGCTGATGACATGAGGCCGATGCCGACGCCCACATTGAGCATGTTCTGGAAGAGGATCCAGATGACCGGCAAGCCAAGGAATGCTCCGAGAACGAGGCACATTGCCGCTGCTTGCGCGTTGTTCGTCCACACCTGTGCGGCGAAGGACGCGGCCGGGTGGCTTGAGTAGTACGTCTCGTACTGCCCGCCGGGGCGGGTCATCTCGCGTAGTTCCTCAGGGGCGGCGATCGCCGACTGCACCTCTGGGTGCGTGGCGATCCACCAGCCGATGAGGGCTGCGACCGCGGTCGACAGCAGGGCGGTGGGCACCCACCAGTGGCGGGTTCGGTAGAGCGCTGCGGGGAATCCGGAGGTCAGGAAGTGTGTGACGTCGCGCCAGCCCGCGCGGCGGGTGCCGGTGACGGCACTACGCGCGCGTGCGACCAATTGGGTGAGCCGGCCGGTGAGCTGTGGGTCCGGGGCGCTCGACTGGATCAGGGAGAGGTGGGTGGCGGTGCGTTGGTAGAGCACGACGAGTTCGTCGGCCTCGTAGCCCGTGAGGTGACGTCGGCGGCGCAGGAGTGCGTCCAGGCGGTCCCACTCGGGCCGGTGGGCGGACACGAACACGTCGAGGTCCATCAGGCCGCTGCTCCCCTCCTCGTACTGCGGCGCGCTGCGTCCACAGCTTGGCAGACTGGCCGTTCCAGGGGCAGGACAGAAGGGGGCGGGCGCGCGTGAGTGAGCTGGTGACGGGTGAGGCGGTGGCGCTGGAGCTGCGTACGGCGCGGCTTCCGAGCAGGGCGTTGGCCGTACTCATCGACCTTGCCGCGGCGTTCGCCGTGTACATCGCGGTCTCCGTCGCTCTGTTGGCGGCGACCGCGTCGCTCGATGACGCGGCTGTGGCGGCCATATCTGTGGCCACGTTTCTGCTCGTGCTCGTAGGCGGGCCGATCGCTGTCGAGACGCTGAGTCATGGGCGGTCGTTGGGGAAGCTGGCCTGTGGTCTGCGGGTGGTGCGGGACGACGGGGGGCCTATCCGGTTCCGGCATGCGCTGGTGCGTGGGGCGATGGGCGTGGTCGAGATTCTGGCGACTTTCGGGATCGTCGCTTGCGTCGCCTCGTTGGTGTCCGCTCGGGGGCGACGGCTCGGGGACGTTTTCGCGGGGACGCTCGTCGTACGGGAGCGGGTGCCGGCCGGGTGGGCTGCCTATGTGCCGCCTCCGCCGCCCTGGCTGGTGGGCCGGTTCTCCGAGATTGATCTGTCCGGTGTCCCGGACGGGCTGTGGTTGGCGATTCGCCAGTATCTGATGCGGATGGGGCAGCTCGATCGGCAGGTGGGTGCGGCCATGGCCGAGCGGTTGGCCGGGGATCTCGAATCGTGTACCGGTGCTCCGCTGCCGCACGGGGTGCCGCATGGTGCATATCTGGCCGCCGTCGTTCATGAGCGGCAGACGAGGGATGCGCGGCGGGCGTTCGGCTCTGGGCGGCCTGGAGGACCGGCCGATGTCGGGGGCGGCTTCGGGCAGCAAGCCGTGGGGGCTGTTGCTCCTCAGCCGGTGGTTCCCGCGGTGCGGGATGCCTATCCGCCCGCGGGCGCGGAGTCGTGGCAGGCGGGCGGTGCGGAGCCGGAGGGTGAGGTTCCGTCTGTGACCGGGTTCGTGCCGCCCGCCTGAGGGCCGGTGGCCTTCGTTGTCAGTCGGCCGGCGTTGCGGGGAAGTGCGACGGCGGGGATTCCAGGTGCTCCAGTTCGATGCCGGGGGCCGCGAGCACCACGTCGCCGGTGATGTGCACGGTGCTCTGCTCGCCGGTGTCCAGGGCTGTGACCTGGTACTCGTCCACGAGCAGGGGGCCGTTGTCAGTGGCGTGTGGTTCTGTTTTCAGCAGGGCCCAGGACTGGTCGAGGGTGCGTGGGGCGAGGACCGGCTGGGTGAAGCAGACGAGGCGTACGCGAGTGGCGGGGGTGCTTGACGTGAGACGCAGCAGACGGGCCGTGGCGATCAGGAATGCCGGGGAGGCGCCCGTGAAGGCGTGAGCGGCGACGTTGCCTTCGGTGGCCTGCTCTCCGGTGGGGTCGGTGCGCACCCAGGTGACGCCGTCGATGGCGGCGCCGCGCACCTGCCAGCTCGCGGCGTGGAGCTCGGCGCGGATGGGGCGGCCCAGGTCGTCGATGGCCAGGTCGACGGAGCCCGCGTGGTCGCCCGCGGGTGTGGTGAGTTGGGAGACGTAGCGCCAGCCGGAGGGGCCGGGGGCGCAGTGGAAGTGTTCTTCACCGAGGGGGGTGTGGTCGTGGGGGTCGTGGAGCGAGTAGCGGCCGCGAGGCATGGGGTTCGGGTCCTTCTTGGGGGCCTTGGTCGGCTGGTCGGGGCGAGCCGGGACTGCCAGCAGGGCCGGGCCGGCTCCGGGTGGCCCTCATGGGTGCAGGCCCCCGCCACGAGGGCGAGGGCCTGCTTCAGGCTACGGCCGACGGAGGCCGGTGGCCGGGGCCGTCGGGGCGCCGGGGTCGGC
>NZ_JASCIR010000077.1 GCF_029968095.1 Streptomyces solicavernae
GGGTGATGGGTGGTTGGTCGTTGTTTGAGAACTGCACAGTGGACGCGAGCATCTGTGGCCAAGTTTTTAAGGGCGCACGGTGGATGCCTTGGCACCAGGAACCGATGAAGGACGTGGGAGGCCACGATAGTCCCCGGGGAGTCGTCAACCAGGCTTTGATCCGGGGGTTTCCGAATGGGGAAACCCGGCAGTCGTCATGGGCTGTCACCCGCTGCTGAACACATAGGCAGTGTGGAGGGAACGAGGGGAAGTGAAACATCTCAGTACCCTCAGGAAGAGAAAACAACCGTGATTCCGGGAGTAGTGGCGAGCGAAACCGGATGAGGCCAAACCGTATGCGTGTGAGACCCGGCAGGGGTTGCGCATGCGGGGTTGTGGGATCTCTCTTTCACAGTCTGCCGGCTGTGAGGCGAGTCAGAAACCGTTGATGTAGGCGAAGGACATGCGAAAGGTCCGGCGTAGAGGGTAAGACCCCCGTAGTCGAAACGTCAGCGGCTCGTTTGAGAGACACCCAAGTAGCACGGGGCCCGAGAAATCCCGTGTGAATCTGGCGGGACCACCCGCTAAGCCTAAATATTCCCTGGTGACCGATAGCGGATAGTACCGTGAGGGAATGGTGAAAAGTACCGCGGGAGCGGAGTGAAATAGTACCTGAAACCGTGTGCCTACAAGCCGTGGGAGCGTCGGATGCACTTTGGTGCATCTCGTGACTGCGTGCCTTTTGAAGAATGAGCCTGCGAGTTAGCGGTGTGTAGCGAGGTTAACCCGTGTGGGGAAGCCGTAGCGAAAGCGAGTCCGAACAGGGCGTTTGAGTTGCACGCTCTAGACCCGAAGCGGAGTGATCTAGCCATGGGCAGGTTGAAGCGGCTGTAAGAGGTCGTGGAGGACCGAACCCACCAGGGTTGAAAACCTGGGGGATGACCTGTGGTTAGGGGTGAAAGGCCAATCAAACTCCGTGATAGCTGGTTCTCCCCGAAATGCATTTAGGTGCAGCGTCGTGTGTTTCTTGCCGGAGGTAGAGCACTGGATAGGCGATGGGCCCTACCGGGTTACTGACCTTAGCCAAACTCCGAATGCCGGTAAGTGAGAGCGCGGCAGTGAGACTGTGGGGGATAAGCTCCATGGTCGAGAGGGAAACAGCCCAGAGCATCGACTAAGGCCCCTAAGCGTACGCTAAGTGGGAAAGGATGTGGAGTCGCAGAGACAACCAGGAGGTTGGCTTAGAAGCAGCCACCCTTGAAAGAGTGCGTAATAGCTCACTGGTCAAGTGATTCCGCGCCGACAATGTAGCGGGGCTCAAGCGTACCGCCGAAGTCGTGTCAATCCAGCAATACTCCTAACGGAGGCTGGGTTGGGTAGGGGAGCGTCGTGTGCCGGGTGAAGCAGCCGCGGAAGCGAGTTGTGGACGGTTCACGAGTGAGAATGCAGGCATGAGTAGCGATACACACGTGAGAAACGTGTGCGCCGATTGACTAAGGGTTCCTGGGTCAAGCTGATCTGCCCAGGGTAAGTCGGGACCTAAGGCGAGGCCGACAGGCGTAGTCGATGGACAACCGGTTGATATTCCGGTACCCGCTTTGAAGCGCCCAACATCGAGCCCATTAATGCTAAGGCCGTGAAACCGCCCGCCGCCGGCTTTGCCGTCGGTGGGAGTGGTGGAGCCGCTGACCCAAGGTGGTAGTAGGTGAGTGATGGGGTGACGCAGGAAGGTAGTCCAGCCCGGGCGGTGGTTGTCCCGGGGTAAGGGTGTAGGACGCAAGGTAGGCAAATCCGCCTTGCATACAGTCTGAGACCTGATGCCGAGCCGATTGTGGTGAAGTGGATGATCCTATGCTGTCGAGAAAAGCCTCTAGCGAGTTTCATGGCGGCCCGTACCCTAAACCGACTCAGGTGGTCAGGTAGAGAATACCGAGGCGTTCGGGTGAACTATGGTTAAGGAACTCGGCAAAATGCCCCCGTAACTTCGGGAGAAGGGGGGCCACACCCGGTGACCGGACTTGCTCCGTGAGCTGGGGGTGGCCGCAGAGACCAGCGAGAAGCGACTGTTTACTAAAAACACAGGTCCGTGCGAAGCCGTAAGGCGATGTATACGGACTGACGCCTGCCCGGTGCTGGAACGTTAAGGGGACCGGTTAGTGACCTTTCGGGGTTGCGAAGCTGAGAACTTAAGCGCCAGTAAACGGCGGTGGTAACTATAACCATCCTAAGGTAGCGAAATTCCTTGTCGGGTAAGTTCCGACCTGCACGAATGGCGTAACGACTTCTCGACTGTCTCAACCATAGGCCCGGTGAAATTGCACTACGAGTAAAGATGCTCGTTTCGCGCAGCAGGACGGAAAGACCCCGGGACCTTTACTACAGTTTGATATTGGTGTTCGGTTCGGCTTGTGTAGGATAGGTGGGAGACTTTGAAGCGGCCACGCCAGTGGTTGTGGAGTCGTCGTTGAAATACCACTCTGGTCGTGCTGGATGTCTAACCTGGGTCCGTGATCCGGATCAGGGACAGTGTCTGATGGGTAGTTTAACTGGGGCGGTTGCCTCCCAAAGGGTAACGGAGGCGCCCAAAGGTTCCCTCAGCCTGGTTGGCAATCAGGTGTTGAGTGTAAGTGCACAAGGGAGCTTGACTGTGAGACCGACGGGTCGAGCAGGGACGAAAGTCGGGACTAGTGATCCGGCGGTGGCTTGTGGAAGCGCCGTCGCTCAACGGATAAAAGGTACCCCGGGGATAACAGGCTGATCTTCCCCAAGAGTCCATATCGACGGGATGGTTTGGCACCTCGATGTCGGCTCGTCGCATCCTGGGGCTGGAGTCGGTCCCAAGGGTTGGGCTGTTCGCCCATTAAAGCGGTACGCGAGCTGGGTTTAGAACGTCGTGAGACAGTTCGGTCCCTATCCGCTGTGCGCGTAGGAGTCTTGAGAAGGGCTGTCCCTAGTACGAGAGGACCGGGACGGACGAACCTCTGGTGTGCCAGTTGTCCTGCCAAGGGCATGGCTGGTTGGCTACGTTCGGAAAGGATAACCGCTGAAAGCATCTAAGCGGGAAGCCTGCTTCGAGATGAGGACTCCCACCCCCTTTGAGGGGTTAAGGCTCCCAGTAGACGACTGGGTTGATAGGCCGGATGTGGAAGCACCGCGAGGTGTGGAGCTGACCGGTACTAATAGGCCGAGGGCTTGTCCTCAGTTGCTCGCGTCCACTGTGTT
>NZ_JASCIR010000078.1 GCF_029968095.1 Streptomyces solicavernae
GTGTTACTGGTCCCCCAGTCGTCCTCGTCGCCGCCCTGGCTCTTCTCGCGCAGCGAACGCACCCGGTCGGCGACGGAGTGCGGGACCCGGTCGCCGACCTTGTCGCTCACCGAGGCGAAGGCCTTGCCCGCGAACGCGCGGCCGTTCTGCGCCGCGGACTCCACCGTGTTGCGCACGGCCGGGTTCTGTGCGACCTGGCGGGCCGATTTCTTCAACTGTTCGTAACGCTCGCGTCCGGCCCGCGTGCCGATCACGTAGCCCAGGGCCAGTCCGGCGACGAACGTGAGCTTGTACCGCATGGCAGCCACCTTCCCTTGCGTCTGACGTCCGGTGCAGGGCGCCTGCCCGATACCGATTGGCGGAGCACCCCCCTGCTTGCGCTAATGTATGTGTCGCAGCGAACGCACGCCGCCCGGGAATCCCCAGGCAGGTGACGTCGTTGCAGCGGGACGATCCCCTGTAGCTCAATTGGCAGAGCAGCCGGCTGTTAACCGGCAGGTTACTGGTTCGAGTCCAGTCGGGGGAGCTCGGTCTCCTGTAGCTCAATTGGCAGAGCAGCCGGCTGTTAACCGGCAGGTTACTGGTTCGAGTCCAGTCGGGAGAGCTCAACGAGAAGGACCCCCTCGGGGGTCCTTTTTCATGCCCGGCGGAACCATGCGCCCACCAGCGGAGTCCTCATGGTCGTGCAGAGCCGACCATCCGACGCAGGAGATCGTATGAGCGGCTATGCTGCGGCAGACGGCGCGTACATGTGTACGCGACACGCCGCTTGAGGGGCGGTAGCTCAGCCGGTTAGAGCAGCGGACTCATAATCCGTCGGCCGTGGGTTCGAGTCCCACCCGCCCCACCGCGCGCAGGTCAGAAACACCTTCTGACCTGCGCAAACTTATTTTCGGAAGTCCGCGGTCGGAACTCTTGCCCGACGGAATCGACTCCGTTGGCGTTACGTCGATGAATGCGTGGGGCTGGATGGGTTCCTGAGGCTGTGACCTGCGGGGATGTTGTGACCGTTGATGCGGTGAGCTGTGCCGCGGTGGGGTCCAGTGGACGCTCAGTGGACGCGAGGTTTTTGAAACTGTAGTTCGACCTTGCGAGGGGGCGGGCCTCCCTTGCGTATGGCTGTGCACGGTTGGCGAAGGTGGCTTGGGTGCCTTCTTGAGCTACGGTGCGGCCCGCCCTGGGGGTACCCCGTTCGGTAGCCGTCGCCAACGGTTGGTTCGTGCAATGGGGCGGGATCGGCCCCACTGATGTTGAACGGCGTCCGGCCGGGGCGCTGGTGAGGTCCGGAATCACCGCACGCTCGCCGCGATCGTGGCCGACCTGCGCCGGCTCTGGTGGATGTAGGTCGAGGCTGCCCCTGCCCTGCCGACAAGAGCTGGTGCTTCAGTCATTGCGCAACGTCGTGGGGAGCTCGACCTTGCCGCAGACTTCTCCCCGCAGACGGGGTGGATCCTCGGTCAGCTCGGGCGTCGTGTCCCGCTGCCGCGATACTGCCGTCACGCGGTCCGCGACTGGCTCGTCGGAGCACTCGTCCGAACGCCCGCTCCTGCTCTCTCGCCCATCAGCCGGGGACGTTGCGTTTGCAGCCCCCGAGGGCGCCGCCCGGCGAGTGAAGGTGCAGAGGCCTGGCGTGCCACTTGAAGCACTTCACGCCATCCCACAGCAGGTCGGCTACCCCGCTATGCTGCCCAGCTCGCCGACCCAACGCACCCCCGTTCCCGTTGACCAAACACGTAGGGGCCCCACGGCACTCACGGCCCCGGCTTTGGGGAACTGTTCCGAGGGATGAAGCGTCCGTTACGTTTGGAGTGATCGTTTGGACTGAGGATGTCGGGGGCGTCGTGCTGTCGGGGAACTTCGAGGACGCGGACGCGGCGTTGGCTGAAGTGCAGGCGCTGATCGGGGAGTTCCGCCGATCGCTGGTGCTGGTGCCGATCCGGGACGGCGGGATCCTGACCGGCGACCAGGGGGGCTTGCGGTGGATCTACGCGTTCACCCGTACGGACACGCTGACGGTGTTTGCGCAGGCTCGTGGCGAGGTCGGTGAGTGGGAGTTCCGGCGCGTGTACGGGGCGCGGCTGCTGGACGAGACGCTCGCGGAGATCGACGTCCCGTGCGGGGTCGCGGTCGATATCGGCAGCGAGGGCGCGTTTCTGCTCCCGCCGGCCAAGGGGATCGTGCCGGATACGATTGCGGTGACGGAGGAGTCGGAGGGGGCGTCGTCGTGAGTGGCGGGTACAAGTTCGATCGCGAGTCGGCGAAGCTGGTCGAGCAGGGACTGAGGGCGGCGCAGAACGAGCTGGAGGAGACCGGCTACTTCTCCATCACGGCGCAGCAGGGGCACGGGTTCCAGTTCATGCTCATGTCCGGGATGGAGATGGGTTCGGGTGAACTCGCCGATGTCTTCGGGCAGTTCTGCGGCCGATGGGGACTGGGGATCCACGGCAAGATGCAGGACCTGAACGACATCGCGTACAAGCTGGGGCTGTCCGCGGGGCTGTACCACGAGCAGGAGCAGTACGTGGTCGACACCTTGAAGGAAGTGGCCGTCACAGCGGGCTCGTACAACCCGTCCGAGGGCATCGCGAACGGCGAGAAGGCCGGGGACATGTCGTGGAGTGAGGTCGGGGACCAGGTCAAACCCAAGCCCGAATACGACATGTCAATGCCGGACTGGGGCGAGATGGGGGACCAATGGGAGCAGGTCGGGGACGATTTCTCGACCTCGCCGTGGCAAGACGTTGCGGGCCCCGACCGGTGGGACGACTCCGACTGGCAGTGGGACGGGCCGCCCGAGGAACAGGGCGGCGAGCAGGGCAAGGGTGACGGGGGGAAGTAGGCCATGGGTCTGGGGGACGCGTTCAATGCTGTCGCCGGCGCGGCCAAGGACGGTGTCGAGGCCGTTGGCGAGGGTGTCGCGTGGGCAGGCGACAAGGCCGCCGACGGGCTGGAGCACGTAGGTCTGGAGGACGCCGCCGAGGGGGTCCGGGACGGGTCGGAGTGGACGGCCGACAAGCTCGGCGCCGACGTTGCCGAACGTCAGCTGGGTGAGACGGAGGATCCGAAGGAGATCATCCACGGTGACGTGGAGAAGCTGACCGAGCGGGCCGAGCATCTTCGGGATTTCTTCAAGGCCTTCGACAAGCTCGGCTCCGGCCTC
>NZ_JASCIR010000079.1 GCF_029968095.1 Streptomyces solicavernae
CACGGCCTGCGTGGACTACGTGATCGAGAAGCTCCAGGACCCCATCCGGCACACGGCCATGAGGCGGGTGTGCGGCATGCAGTAGGCATGACGGACGGACCGGTCTCGGTCAGCCCGCACCCGTCGCCGTCGGCGGGTCTGCCTGCCGGTCTTCGCGTCGTACGCGGAATCGCAGATGCGTGGTGCCCTGGCCCCGGGTCACGACGGGGTCGGCGAAGTGGTGCGGTGCGTCGGTCAGGTCGGCGAAGTAGGGGATGCCCCGGCCGAGCAGGACCGGTACGAGGCTGACGTGGAGGCTCGCGGACGAGGGTCCGGCTGACGGCGAGGACACCGATTCCCGGTCAGCCATGCCGACCAGGGAGTGAGACGACCTACGGTGCGCAGAGCCTGTTGGTCCTCGGGTACGAGAGCTGGGCAGCGCCCGGGGCCCGGTCCTCGCTGCACTGGTGAGCGAAGAGCCGGGCCTGGGCGCACAGTTGGCCGTGCAGGGTCGGGATGGGGCGGCGTTGCGGGTCAGGCCGTTGCCTGCTCCGGTTCCTGGGGCAGGTTGAGGGTGTCTCTGGCCGGGGTGGCCGGGGTGGCAGGGAGGGACGGCGCGGTGGGCGTCTTCCCCGTGACGGGGACCGGGACGGTGCGGCTGCGTCGGCCCAGTTCAGGCAGCAGGCTGGCGAGGCCGAGTACGGCGATCGCTGCGCCGAGCCAGAGCGGGGAGCGCAGCCCGAAGCTCTCGACGAAGACGCCGCCGAGCGACGAGCCGATGATGACGCCGAGGGTGATGAACGAGGAGTGGACCGTGTTCACGAGCGGGCCCGGGTTGCCGGTGCGCTGGACGCGGGTCGCCATCGCCGGGTTCATCGTCACGCCGACCAGGCCGATGCCCATCATCAGGACGACCGCGGCCGCACTGACGTCGGCGAAGACGGCGAATCCGGCGAGGAACAGTGTGTTGAGGGCGAGTCCGACGACCTGGACGCTCACGGTCCGGCGGTCGGCGAGGCGGCCGACGACGCTGTTGCCGATGACGGTGGCGGCACCGTAGGCGATGAGCAGGATGGGGACGCTGGACTCACGGAAGCCGCTGACCTCGGTGAGGATGGGGTTGAAGTAGCTGAAGGCGGAGAAGGTCGCGCCAATGACGAGGGTGCTGGTGGAGAGCACGAGCCAGAGCCGCGGCTTCCTGAAGACCTGGGCCTCTTCCCGGAACGTACCGCCGGAGCTGCCCGGGCGCTCAAGGCGCGGAACCCCGAAGAAGGTCGCCACAGCGGCGATGACGGTGAGCAGCGAGATGGCCCAGAAGGCGGCGCGCCAGCCCAGATTGCCGCCGATGAAGGTGGCCATCGGCAGGCCGAGGAGGGTGCCGAGCATCAGGCCGTTCATGGCGACGCCGATGGCACGGCCGCGGATCTCCTCCCGTGTCACCGCGGAGCACACCGAGATCGCGACGCCGAAGAACGCTTGCGCCGCGATGCCGGTGATGACGCGGGCGGTGAGCATGGCGCCGTAGCTGGTGGCGGTCGCGGCGAGTGCGTTACCGACGAGGAAGATGACGAAGAGGAGCAGCAGCGCAGGCTTGGGGCGGAGCTTCATCAGTGCCATGGTCAGGAACGGCCCGCCGACCGTCATGGCGACGGCGAACGCGGTGATCAGGTAGCCGATCTGAGGGATCGTCGCACCGAGTCCCTCCGCCATCTGAGGCATGAGGCCGGCGACGACGAACTCACTGGTCACCATGGCGAAGATGCCGAGGGCCAGCACATAGACCGTACGTGGCATGAGTAGGTCACATCCTTACGGGAGGTCGCTTGCGCGATAGTTTTGTACTGATCTATCTAAAACTGGGGCAGGCCGAAGTGCGAAGTGGTGGAGAGGGGGGCGTCAGGGTGCGAGTGCGTCCAGAGCGGTCTCTGCGATCGACTCGAGTGCGGTGCGGTCGAGGCCGTTCTGGGCCGAGATGCGCAGGCCTCCGATGGTCGCGTTGAGGAACAGGGCGACCTCGCGCGGCTCTCGGGCCCGCGAGATCTCCCCGGCCCGCTGGCCGGAGGCGATCACGTCTCGAAGGGTGCCGAGGCGACGCTCCAGATCGCGTTGCAGCAGGCCGGCGGCCTCCGGGTCGCGCAGGGAGAGCTCCACGCTGGTGTTGACCCCCAGGCAGCCGATGCCCAGGTGCTCCTGGCGGTTGCTCTCCTCCGTGTCGATGACCCGGCGGAACAGCTGCCGCAAACGGGCGAGGGTTGGCAGGGTCAAGTCGTCCAGGATGTCCGCCTGACTGTCCGTCATGCTGTCGAGGTAGTGCCCCAACGCCCGGACGAACAGGGCGTGTTTGCTGACGAAGGTGTTGTAGATACTGCTGCGTCCCAGGCCGGTCGCCGTGCACAGGTCCTGGGTGGACGCGGCTTCGTACCCCTTCTCCCAGAACAGGCGCATCGCACCTTCCAGGGCGCGTTCCTCGTCGAAGGTCCTCGGTCGTGCCATGCCGGAAGCGTACACGTATTGGACTGCTTGTTTCAAAACTTCGTGGCCCGGAACCGAGACGGGAGAACTC
Organism: Streptomyces solicavernae; assembly: GCF_029968095.1. Lineage (GTDB taxonomy): Bacteria > Actinomycetota > Actinomycetes > Streptomycetales > Streptomycetaceae > Streptomyces > Streptomyces solicavernae. The sequence goes on from NZ_JASCIR010000079.1 coordinate 2,543, forward strand.
GCCGCAATGGAGCGGGTGTTACTCGAAGCGGCCTGGGTGGCACGAGCCCACAGACAGCAACTCCGGCAGGTATCCCTCACATACAAAGGACACGAGGTCGGCCTCGTGAGCGGCGATACCAGACAGCACGGCGACGGCGTCTTTGGGCTCATTCAGGGACAGCGCGACGAAGCATGCTTCACCCACCGACTGGCGACGACCAGAATCCCCACGACGAAGCTCAGCAGTCTTGAACCCCCGATCCCGAAGATGGACCGCAGACCAGGGCGG
>NZ_JASCIR010000008.1 GCF_029968095.1 Streptomyces solicavernae
GGGGGGGGGGGGGGCCCCCCCCCCCCCCCCCCGCCCGGCCCCTACTCCACCAGGTACTTGACCTGATCCCAGAGCGCCGGGTCCACGATCCCGACCCGGCGCCTGAAGTCCCACAACGGGACCTCCCGCAACTCGTCCGTCTCCAGGAAACTCGGCCGCCCGTGCGCGTCGCCGACCGAACCGGGCGGCAGCGGGATCACCCCGGCCCGCTCGTCGTGGTATCTGCTGGTGATCTTCGCGACGAGGGCCCGCTTCCCGTGCACACTCAGCACCAGACAGGGCCGGTCCTTTTCCCCCGGCCCGTCCTCGTACGGAACCATCGCCCACCAGATCTCCCGCGCCTGCGGCCGCCGCTTCGGCAGCACCCGCGGCCCGGCCGGCGGACGCCCGCGGCCACCGGGCCGCGCACGGGCGCCGGCACGGAAACGCCCCAGGCCGTCCACGACCGCGGCGACCAGGGCAACGGCCACGACAGCAGCGAGCGCAAGCCACCACGACGTGTCCATGCCCCGACGGTACCGGCGCCCCCACCCTCCCGCGACGCCTTGCTCCTGCTTGCTATGCCTTGCGTTCCGCCACGAAGTATCCGCCCGCAAGCCACGGCGCGTGGACCTGCCGGACGGCCCTCGGAGCCCGCCAGCCCGCCGGTCCAGGCCCGTCCGGCAGCCGCTCAGACCGGTCGCCCCCGGCTCCACAGTTCCTCGGAGGACTCCGCGAATCGGTCGAACACGCCGCCTGCCTCCGCCCTGCACAGGTGCAGCAGCGGGGAGTCGTGGCCTACGAGGCGGGCCAGATGAGGCGTCACGAGCGCCGAATCGTCGAATCGGAACGTCGACAGGGATACGTGATGCACGGCGTCCTCGGCGTCACTGAACCGCACTTCGAGCCCGTCCAGCGGTCCGAGCCGCGCCACTTCGTCCAGCGTCATGCGGATGCGCGTGGAGACGGTCAGCGCCACGGCTTCGATGGTTTCGCGGTCCCGGGTGGTCTGGCACTCCGGGTCACCCAACAAGATGCGGATACGGCAGCCTGCGGCGGAGGGCGACATCCTCGGCAACGTACGCCCACGCCCCATGCCCCCGGGCCGCGGCACCTTCGTCTCACGCCGCCGCGGGAACCCGCTGGTGCAGACGGGACTCATGGACGGGCAGGGCTGATCGGGCAGCACTGATCGGGCAGGACTGCATCGAGCAGGACGCGTCGACCGGGGCTGCCGGAGTGCCCTGAACACACCCTCCAGTCCCGCGTCGAACGGCTGAGCCCCACGTAACCCGGATGGCAGCGCCCGTCAGGTGAGTTCCCCCACAACCACCCGGCCCGGAGGAGTGAGGCGGGGTTTTGCGCCTTACGCTCGACGGACCGCACAACCCCCGTCCTTCCTGCCAGCACGGAGGTTCCCGCTCCATGAAGCTCACCGTCGTCGGCTGCTCGGGCTCGTTTCCGTCCGCGGACTCGGCTTGTTCGAGCTACCTCGTCGAGGCCGACGGCTTCCGGCTGCTCCTCGACATGGGCAATGGCGCCCTGGGCGAGCTGCAGCGCCACTGCGGTCTCTACGACCTCGACGCGATCTTCCTCAGCCATCTGCACGCCGACCACTGCATCGACATGTGCGGCTACTTCGTCGCCCGGTACTACCGGCACGAGGGCGGCCGCTGCGACGCGCTTCCGGTCTACGGCCCCGAGGGCACGGAACAGCGCCTGACCACGGCGTACGCGGACACCCCGTCCGCCTCGTCGATGAGCGAGGTGTTCGACTTCCACACGCTGAAGCCGGCCGCCTTCGAGATCGGCCCGTTCTCCGTGCGCACCGAGAAGGTCGCCCACCCTGTGGAGGCGTACGCGATCCGCGTCGAGCACGGCGGGAAGACGCTCACGTACTCCGGTGACACCGGGGTCTGCGACGGCCTCGACGAACTCGCCGAGGGCGCCGACCTGTTCCTCTGCGAGGCCTCCTTCACCGCGGGCAAGGAAGACATCCCGGACCTGCACCTCAACGGCCGCGAGGCCGGCGAGACCGCGCGCCGCGCGGGCGCGCGCCGCCTCGTCCTCACCCACATTCCCCCGTGGACGGACCCCAGCATCAACCTGACGGACGCCCGCGCGGTGTACGACGGGCCGGTCGAGCTGGCGGCGCCCGGTGTGACGTACGAGCTCTAGAAAGGGACGTACGAGCTCTGGAAAGGGACGTACGAGCTCTGGAAAGGGACGTACGAGCTCTGGAAAGGGACGTACGAGCTCTGGAAAAGGACGTACGAGCTCTGGAAAAGAACCTCCCCGGAACGGCACGAGGGCCCGGCCGTCGATCGCGAGTCGATCGCAACGGCCGGGCCCTCGCCCGGTTCGGCGGCGCCGGAGCTACTTGCCCTCAGCCTTCTGCAGCTCCGCCAGCTCCTCGTCCGACTCCCGGCCAGGCGTCGGCAGGTTGAACTTCGTGATCGCGAAGCGGAAGACGACGTAGTAGACGACCGCGAAGCACAGGCCCACCAGGGCCAGGCCCCACGGGTTGGACGCGATGCCCAGATTGAGGACGTAGTCCACGGCACCCGCCGAGAAGCCGAAGCCGTCCTTCATGCCGAGCGCCCACGTCAGCGCCATCGAGACACCCGTGAGCACCGCGTGAATCGCGTACAGGACCGGCGCGATGAACATGAACGTGAACTCGATCGGCTCCGTGACACCCGTGACGAACGCCGTGAGCGCCAGCGAGAACATCATGCCGCCGACGACCTTGCGGCGCTCAGGACGCGCACAGTGCGTGATCGCCAGGCACGCCGCCGGGAGGGCGAACATCATGATCGGGAAGAAGCCCGTCATGAACTGCCCGGCGCTCGGGTCACCGGCGAGGAAGCGCGCGATGTCACCGTTCACCGTGCCGTCGGGACCCTCGTACGAACCCGCCTGGAACCACGGGAAGGAGTTGAGCAGATGGTGCATGCCGACCGGGATCAGCGCACGGTTGGCGACACCGAAGATGCCCGCCCCGACCGCACCCGAACCGACCAGCCACTCACCGAAGTTGTGCAGACCCGCGCCGAGCACCGGCCAGATGAAACCGAAGAGGATGCCGATGACCAGACCCGCGAAGGCCGACAGGATCGGGACGAGGCGGCGGCCGCCGAAGAAGCCCGCCCAGTCCGGCAGCTTGGTCCGGTAGAACTTCTGGTACAGCAGCGCCACCACGATGCCCATCACGACACCGCCGAGCACCTTCGCGTCCACCGGAGCCTCGACAAGGGCGACCTTGCCGTCGACGACCTGCTCCACCTTCGGCAGGTTCGGGTCCGTGAACGTGGCGAGCACCTTCTGGAAGACCAGGTAGCCGGTGACCGCCGCGAGCGCCGTGGAGCCGTCGGACTTCTTCGCGAAGCCGATGGCGATGCCCACGGCGAACAGCAGCGGCATGTTGTCGAGCAGCGCGCCGCCGCCCGCCGCCATATAGCCGGCGATCTGGTTGACGAAGTCCGGCAGGGACTCCTTGCCGAGCATGTCGTCCGCGCCCAGGCGGACCAGCAGCGCGCCGGCCGGCAGGACCGCGACCGGGAGCATGAGGCTGCGGCCGATGCGCTGGAGCACGGACATCAGGCCCGCGCCCTTCTTCTTGTCGGCCGCAGGTGCGGCAGCCGTGGACACAACTTCCTCCAGTGGGCATGGCGCCGCCAGGGGGCATGTGGGGACGGCGGCGTCGCTCAGGGGACCACGGCCACAGGCCGCGTGGTCTACACCAATAGTGGTGTAGACCTGTTGTAACACGGTGAGCGCGGGATAAGGAACCCTGGCCGAGGCCCACCCGGTAACGAACCGGCATACATGACGAAGGGCCCGGACATGACGAAAGGCCCGGACTGCCGCGCGCGATCCAGGCCCTCGGCCCCGCAAGATTCCGTCGTACGACCTCCCCGGCCACCCCCGCCGGACATGCCCTACCTCACTTCAAGTTCTCCCGCTCCATCTCCTCAATCTCCTCGTCCGACTCCCGCCCCGGCGTCTTCAGGTCGAACTTCGTAATGACAATGCGGAACAACACGTAATACACGACCGCGAAACACAGACCCACCGGAATGATCAGCACCGGCTTCGTCGCGAGATTCCAGTTCAGTACGTAGTCGAACAGGCCCGCCGAGAACGTGAAGCCTTCCCGGATGCCGAGCGCCCACGTCACCGCCATCGAGGCACCCGTGAGCAACGCGTGGATCCCGTACAGCGCAGGCGCGAGATAGACGAACGAGAACTCGATCGGCTCGGTCACCCCCGTCACGAACGACGTGAGCGCCAGCGACGCCATCATGCCGAGCGTCGCCTTGCGGCGCTCCGGCCGAGCACAGTGCGCGATCGCGAGACAGGCCGCGGGCAGCGCGAACATCATGATCGGGTAGAAGCCGGTGGTGAACATGCCCGCCTCCGGGTCACCCGCAAGGAACCGGAACACGTCACCGTGCACCTCCTCGCCCTCCGGCGTCGTATAACTGCCGAACTGGTACCACGCGAACGTGTTCAACAGCATGTGCATACCGAACGGGATCAGCGCCCGGTTGATCACCCCGAAGATGCCCGAACCCCACGCACCCCAGCTCGACAGCGTCTCCGCGAACGCATTGAACGCATCACCGATCGGCTGCCAGCCATACCCGAAGACCACCGCCAGCACCACGCTGAGAAACGACATCAGCACCGGAATGAACCGACGCCCGCTGAAGAACCCCAACCAGTCCGGCAGCCGCGTCCGGTGGTACTTCTCCCACACCTTCGCCGTGATCAGACCGACCACCACACCGCCGAGCACCCCCGGGGCGACCGGCTTCCCCGTCACATCGTCCTCGAACGCCTTGATCAGCACGTTGTTGAACACCAGGTACGCGACCACCGCAGCGAACGCCGTCGACCCGTCCGCCTTCTTCGCGAAACCGATCGCGACACCCACACAGAACAGCAGCGCCATGTTGTCGAGAATGCCGCCACCCGCGCCCGCAAAGATCGCCGCCAGCTTGTTCCAGCCCAGACCGTCCTTGCCGAACACGTCGTCCTGGCCGAGCCGGAGCAGCACACCCGCCGCCGGCAGCGCGGCGACCGGGAGTTGAAGGCTGCGCCCCAGCTTCTGGAGCCCGCCGAGGACGACCTGCTTCCAGCTCTTGGCCGGCCTGGGCCTTGCCGCGGAGCTTTCCGAACTCATGCAGTCCCTCCCGGAACGAGCCACGTTTGGCGGTCGTCCGAAACTGGTGTAGACCAGTGCGAGCATCGTCGTGCTGCCGGACGACCCCGGCGGTCGCCGATGAGCGCCATCATTCGGCACTCAATGGGCCAACGCCCGCGAACGTGCGCCAAACGTGGGTTACCGTGCAGACCGGACCAGGGTGGGCCGAACAAGCCCGTATGAGCAGGGAGAAGGACATGGCCAGTAAGGCTGAGAAGATCGTCGCCGGCCTCGGTGGCATCGACAACATCGACGAAGTCGAGGGCTGCATCACCCGCCTCCGCACCGAAGTCCACGACCCCGAGCTCGTCGACGAAGCCGCCCTCAAGGCCGCCGGCGCCCACGGCGTAGTCAAGATGGGCACCGCCATCCAGGTCGTCATCGGCACCGACGCCGACCCCATCGCCGCGGACATCGAAGACATGATGTGAGCCGACCCCGGCTCACCACCCCCGAAGGCCCCGCACCCGCCACCGACCAGGCAGGCACGGGGCCTTCGGCCCGCCACCGACCAGGCAGGCACGGAGCCTTCGGCCGCCACCGACCAAGCAGGCACGGGGCCTTCGGCCCGCCCGGAGGGCAACAACCCCACGGGCGATAGGCTCGACGCCATGTCTCGCTTCGACGGCCGCACGCCGCAACAGCTCCGCCCAGTCACCATCGAACGCGGCTGGAGCAAGCACGCCGAAGGCTCCGTCCTCGTCTCCTTCGGCGACACCAAGGTCTTCTGCACCGCCTCCGTCACCGAAGGCGTCCCCCGCTGGCGCAAGGGCAGCGGCGAAGGCTGGGTCACCGCCGAATACTCCATGCTCCCCCGCGCCACCAACACCCGCGGCGACCGCGAGTCCGTACGCGGCAAGATCGGCGGCCGCACCCACGAGATCAGCCGCCTCATCGGCCGCAGCCTCCGCGCCGTCATCGACTACAAAGCCCTCGGCGAGAACACCATCGTCCTCGACTGCGACGTCCTCCAGGCCGACGGCGGCACCCGCACCGCAGCCATCACCGGCGCCTACGTAGCCCTCGCCGACGCCGTCACCTGGGCCCAGTCCAAGAAGCTGATCCGCGCCAAGGCACAACCCCTCACCGGCACCGTCGCCGCCGTCAGCGTCGGCATCGTCGACGGCATCCCCCTCCTCGACCTCGCCTACGAGGAAGACGTCAAGGCCGACACCGACATGAACGTCGTCTGCACCGGCGACGGCCGCTTCGTAGAGGTCCAGGGCACCGCCGAAGCCGAACCCTTCGCCCGCGACGAACTCAACGCCCTCCTCGACCTCGCCGTCGCCGGCTGCGACGAACTCACCGCCCACCAGCGCAAGGCCCTGGAGGCAACGATCACACCCGGCACAGCAACCAACTGAGCCCCACCACGCGTTCTCACAGGTACGACACCAGCCCGGGAACACGGCGACCCGCCGCCCGCCCGGGCACAGCCAGGGAGGAACCGTTCATGGCTCCGCGCCGCCGACGTACCGCACGCATCGCCCTCGCCACCGCAACAGTGGCCCTCGTCACGCCGCTCGCCATCGGCTGCGGCGCCGTCGACACAGCACTCGACTGCGTACGGACCGCCGACGCCATCGCGAACAGCGCCGCCGATCTCCAGCAAGCCGTGGAGAACGCCGCCGACAACCCGCTCGAAGCCGAGAAGGCCCTCGACAAGATCGACAAGAACCTCGGCGAGATCGGCGACAAGACCGACAACGCCGACGTCGGCAAGGCCGTCGACGACCTCAGCAAGTCCGTCGACGAGGTCCGCAAGGCCATCGAGAACGGCGACCCGACCCCCGACATCTCCGGCGTCACCGACGCCACCGGCGAACTCACCAAGGCCTGCAAGCCGTAGCGCATCCGCAGGACCCCGCGCACGGGCGGGCGGTGACGGGCACCTGGCGGGCCCGCCACCGCCCGCCCATTCGTACGCCTCGCCCCTGCACGCCTCGCTCTTGCAAGCCCCGTCCTTGCACGCCTCGTCCTTGCAGGCCCCGCCCTTGCACGCCTCGCTCCTGCGCCCCCTCGCTCCTGCACTCCTCCCACGCGCCGATAATCGACGCATGACACGCCTGATCCTCGCCACCCGCAACGCCGGAAAAATCACCGAGCTCAAGGCCATCCTCGCCGAGGCCGGACTCCCGCACGACCTCGTCGGCGCCGACGCCTACCCCGACATCCCCGACGTCAAGGAGACCGGCGTCACCTTCGCCGAGAACGCCCTCCTCAAGGCCCACGCCCTCGCCCGCGCCACCGGCCTCCCCGCCGTCGCCGACGACTCCGGCCTCTGCGTCGACGTACTCGGCGGCGCCCCCGGCATCTTCTCCGCCCGCTGGGCCGGCCGCCACGGCGACGACACCGCGAACCTGGAACTGCTCCTGGCCCAGCTGTCGGACATCGCCGAACCCCACCGCGCCGCCCACTTCGCCTGCGCGGCGGCCCTCGCCCTCCCGGACGGCACGGAACGCGTCGTCGAGGGACAGTTGCGCGGCACGCTGCGGCACGAGCCGGCGGGCTCGGGGGGCTTCGGCTACGACCCGGTCCTCCAGCCGGAGGGGGAGAGCCGTACGTGTGCGGAGCTCAGCGCGGAGGAGAAGAACGCGATCAGCCATCGGGGGAAGGCGTTCCGGGCGCTGGTGCCGGTGGTTCGGGAGTTGTTGGGGTGAGCTGTACGACGAAGGGCGCCACCCGCTGGTGGCGCCCTTCGCGTGGTGGGCCCGGTGGGACTCGAACCCACGACATACCCGATCTAAACGGGCATCCTCTTGCCAGCTGGGATACGGGCCCGCGGCGCCGTCTACCTTACTGGTCGCTGCGGGCCTGTGGTGCCGAGGCCTGATGTCGACCTCCTCGACACCACGTACTAGTGACCGCATGACAGTTGGGGCACAGCAACCGCAGGTTCTCCTGTCGGTCGTCGCTCCAGTCGCCGTTGATGTGGTCGACCTCCAGGGTCATGGGGTCGCCGAGCCATTCGGGGCCGGTGCCGCATTCGGCGCATTTCTCCGGTACGCCTATCTCGCGGAGTGCCCGGCGCAGCAGGCGGGTTTTCGTCCGACTTCGCCCGTCGTGACGGACCAGGATCTTGTCCGCGCTTCTGGCCGACCCAGGCTTTCCGCGCTGATGTGCCTGTCCGAGGAAATGCGAGGTGTCGAGGTTGTCCTCGGCGATCCACTCGCGGAAGAGGTCGCGTTGGCGTGTCCCGTAAGGAGCCAGCCCCAGGGAGCGGAGGGTACCGGCTACGGAAGTTGCCTCCTTTACCGCGAGGCGGAGTTCGTCGGCAGGTGGCTTGGCGGCCAGGCCCGCCCTGCGGGGCATGTGCGAGACGTCGATCCCGAAGTGGTCGAAGCGACGGAAGAGGTAGCGGCTGAGGTTGTCGTACGGCCGGGTGCCGAGGAAGGCGATGACCTGGTTGATGTCGGAACACTGAGCGGCAGCCTCGGCCAGCAGCTCGCGGGTGTACTGCACCCCCCGGCTCATGAGGCACCGCCCCGGTTGCTGCGTCCCTTCCCGCGACCGCGGTAATTGTCCGTTGTGGAATGGCAGTTGGGGCACAGGATTCGTAGGTTCTCTATCCTGTTGTCCCGCCAGTTGCCGTCGATGTGGTCGACTTCGAGAGGGAGCGGGTGACCTCGCCATACCGCTTTCACACCGCAGCGGGCGCATTGCTCCGGGATGCCCAAGGAGGTCATCGCCCTTTTGAGGCGGTCGCTTTGAATGCGTCGCGCGCCCTCGACGGGTTGCGCGACGAGTAGCGCCCCCTGAGTGCGAGCCCGCCGTGTCTCGCCGCGGCGTGACGGTACCCGGAAGTGCGAGGTGTCGATCCCGTAAGCCTTGATCCTGCGGCTGATGTGCGTGTGGTGACCGCCCACGACATCCAGGCCGAGGTGCCGGAGCACGTCGCACATGTGCGTGGACGCCGAGACCGCAGCTTGCAGGACTTCCCGGGTCCACTTCACCCCTTCCCGCTCGAACTGGGACGTGTCCACGCCCAGCTTCCTCATGCGCTCCGCTATGTAGCGGCGCCTGGAGCTCTTCGGGTCGACTCCCAGCCGTTCCAACGCCTCCGACAACGTCCGCGCCCCCTTCGCCGCCTCCTCCAGCCGTTCCTTCGTGTACGGACTGCTTGCCCTCATCGGTTGCCCTCCCGTGTCGGCCGCGTGTTCGCGGTATCGCACGGAGTAACGAACCGAATATCGGATGGTTACGGCCGAAATGCGGAACGGCCCGCACCACTTGGGCGAATTCCAAGTGCGGGCCGTTCCGTAAAAGCGGGAGGGCGCTCAGATGCCCAAGTCGCGGATGATCTTCGCCACGTGGCCCGTCGCCTTGACGTTGTAGAAGGCGTGCTCGACCTTGCCGTCCTCGTCGACGACGACCGTGGAGCGGATGACTCCGGTGACGACCTTGCCGTACAGCTTCTTCTCGCCGAAGGCGCCGTACGACTCCAGGACCGTCTTGTCCGGGTCGCCGACCAGCGTGACCTTGAGGTTCTCCTTCTCGCGGAACTTCGCGAGCTTCTCCGGCTTGTCGGGGGAGACGCCGATGACGTCGTACCCGGCGGCCGTGAGCGCGTCGAGGTTGTCCGTGAAGTCGCAGGCCTGCTTGGTGCAGCCCGGGGTCAGGGCGGCCGGGTAGAAGTAGACGATGACCTTGCGGCCCTTGTGGTCCGCGAGCGAGATCTCGTTGCCGTCCGCGTCGGGCAGGGTGAAGGCGGGGGCGGTGTCGCCGGGCTGCAGGCGCTCGCTCATCTTCGGTCTCCTCAGGAGGTGGGTCGGTACGTCCGGGCGTACCGGAGAGCGTAATGGGGGGTGCTGTGCGGTGCGTTCGGCGCGGAGCTGACAGACTGTCCATCAGGACGGAAAGCGATCAGCGACTGATCAAGAGACCGAACACGATGACACGGAGGCGCGCGGTGTCGGAAGCTCAGGCCAGGACCCCCGCTGAGATCGAGGCGGACATCAAGCGGCGGCGCGCCCAGCTGGCCGAGACGCTCGACGAGATCGGGGTGCGGGTGCACCCGAAGACGGTCGTCGGGGACGCCAAGGCGCGTGTCGCGAGCACCATGGACCAGACCCTCGGCCGTGCGTATGTCTCCACCCATCGTGCCGTGAGTGATGTGAAGGCCCAGTTCGTGGACGCCGAGGGTGCGCCCCGGATGGAGCGGGTCGTTCCGGCGGCGCTCGCCGTGGTCGGGGTGGTGGGCCTGATCGCCCTGGCCCGGCGCAGGAAAGGCTGACCCGGCGCAGGAAAGGCTGACTCGGCGAAGGAAAGGCTGAGCCGCGCAGGAAAGGCTGACCCGGCGGCGTACGGGGCGGGTGTCGGCAGGTAGGTTCGGGGTGTGAGCGCCAACAGCCAGGAACACCACGACAAGCTGCCCATCCGGATGCTGCACGACCGCGTCCTCGTCCGCACCGATATCGCGGAGGGTGAGCGGCGGTCCACGGGCGGCATCGTCATCCCCGCGACCGCGGCCGTGGGGCGGCGGCTCGGGTGGGCCGAGGTGGTCGCCGTCGGGCAGAACGTCCGGACGGTGGAGCCTGGCGACCGTGTCCTGTACGACCCGGAGGACCGGGCCGAGGTCGAGGTGCGGGGTGTGGCGTACGTGCTGATGCGGGAGCGGGATCTGCACGCGGTGGCGGCGGACCGCTTCGAGGGGTCGGAGGACTCTACGGGGTTGTACCTGTAGGTGGTCGGGATGGGGTGCCGCCGCCGGTCGGCTCGGGTTGAAGCGGAGGCTGGGGTTGCTGCTCCGGCTGGGGTTCCTGCTCCGGCTGGGGTTGCTGCTCCGGCTGGGGTTCCGGCTGAGGCCGGGGTTGCTGCTGAGGCCGGGGTTGCTGCTCAGGCGGGGGTTCCTGCTCCGGCTCGGACTCCGGGGGCAGTAGTGGGGGTTGCTGCGCGCCCGGTTCCAGGATGAGGTCGAAGCCCTGGACCGGCCGGCCCTGCAGGGCGTTGCGCGTGAACTGGGCCCAGATGCGCGCCGGGTAGGCCCCGCCGTTGATGCGGGGTTGGCCGAGTGCGCCGTACAGCGGGGTCTGGCCGTAGGGCGGGTTCGGGTCCTGGCCGAGTACGGCGACGACCGTGGCGAGCTCGGGGGTGTAGCCGGCGAACCAGGCGGCCTTGTCCTCCTCGGCCGTGCCGGTCTTGCCGGCGGCGGGGCGGCCCGCGGCCTGGGCGGCGGTGCCGGTGCCGTTCTCGACGACGCTCTGCAGGATCGACGTGGTGGTGTCGGCGGCCTCGCGGCTGACGACCTGCCGTTTCTCCCGCGCGGGCAGCGCGATGCGCTCGCCGTGCTTGGTGATCTCCTCGACGAGGGTGTACGCGCCGTGCTCGCCGTGGTTCGCGAGGGTCGCGTACGCCTGGGTCATGTCGAGGACGCTGGCCGTGGCCGGGCCGAGGGCGATGGACGGGGAGGCGGTGAGGTCGGGGGTGGTGGCCGGGATGCCCAGGTCGACCGCGGTCTGCGCGACCTTGTCCGAGCCGACGTCGACGGCCATCTGCGCGTACACGGCGTTGACGGAGAGCTCGGTGGCGGCGCTGACGGTGATGTCTCCGTAGGAGCGCTGGTCCTCGTTCTCCGGGGCGTAGGTGCCGCCGGGCCAGCCTTGTACGGGGCGCTGGTTGGTGCCGTCGTAGACGGTGCCCGGGGTGATGGGGCGGCCGTCCTGGGTGGTGGAGCGGTTCTGCACGGCGGCGGTGAAGACGAACGGTTTGAAGGTGGAGCCGACCTGGTAGTCGCGGCGGGTGGCGTTGTTGACGTACTGCTTGGTGTAGTCGATGCCGCCGTACATGGCGACGACCTCGCCGGTGGTGGGGTCGATGGCGGCGCCGCCCGCGCGGACGTGGCCGTCGACCTTGCGGGCTTCCGGGTCGACCTGGGACAGGAGCTGGTCCTCGACGGCTTCGGCGAAGTCGTCCTGGCGGGGCTTCTGCAGGGTGGTGGTGATGCGGTAGCCGCCCTTGGCGAGGGTGTCGGTGTCGAGGATCTTGTGCTCGGCGAGGTAGTCCTCGACGGCCTTGACGACGTAGCCGCGCTGGCCGGACAGGCCGGAGGGGGCCTTGGCGGGGTTCGGGTCGGGGAACTTCATGGCGGCGCGGTCGGCCTGGGGGAGCCAGTTCTCCTTGACCATGCCGTCGAGGACGTAGTTCCAGCGGCCTACGGCGCGGGACTTGTTCTCGGGGTGGGCGGAGACGTCGTACGCGTTGGGGGAGTTGAGGAGGGTGGCGAGGTAGGCGCCTTCGGCGACGGTGAGGTGTTCGGCGTCCTTGCCGTAGTAGGCGTGGGCGGCGGCCTGGATGCCGTAGGCGTTGCGGCCGAAGTAGCTGGTGTTGAGGTAGCCGAGGAGGATGTCGTTCTTGCTGACCTGGCGGTCGAGTTTGATGGCGATGAAGAATTCCTTGGCCTTGCGGGTGACCGTCTGTTCCTGGCCGAGGTAGTAGTTCTTGACGAACTGCTGGGTGATCGTGGAGCCGGACTGTTTGCCCTTGCCGGTGAGGGTGTTCCAGGCGGCGCGGAGCATGGCCTGCGGGTCGACGGCGGACTCGGAGTGGAAGTCGCGGTCCTCGGCGGCGAGCACGGCGTGCTGGGTGTGTTTGGGTACCTGGCTGAGCGGGATGTTCTCGCGGTTGACCTCGCCGTCGCGGGCTAGTGGGGAGCCGTCGGCGTAGAGGTAGACGTTGCTCTGCTTGGTGGCGGCGGCGTTGGCGGGCGGGATGTCGACGAGGAGGTAGCCGGCGACGAGGCCGCCGCCGATGAGGAGGCAGAGCAGCAGGAAGGCGCCGAGGAGCATGCGCCAGGTGGGGAGGATCCGCCGCCGGCCGGAGGCTTTGCGCTTGGCCTTGCGGTCTGCTGTGCGGGCTGCTTTGTACTGCTGCTTGGCCTGTCTGCGGGTGAGGTTCTGCCTGCCGTCCCCGGCCGACGCCTGGGGCGCCTGAGGCTTGAGGGGCGCCTGAGGCTGCTGAGGCTCGTCGGGCTCGTCGCTCATGTCTTCCGGAACTCCCGTTTCGCCTGGATACATCCCTCGTACGACCTATTGGACACTGTTCCACCGCGATCGCGCCGCATCGGCGTCGTGTTCGGGCAGCGCGCGGCTCGACGTGATCTGCGAGGCGAAGGTGCGGTGGCGTCGGCGTGCCCGGTCGTGGGCCTGTCGGTCGGGGAGTCGGACATCGGGGCGGTCATGGCCCGGATGTACGGGGACCGATCCGCGGGACAGGCTCTAGGCTGACTTGTATGACCGACGAGTTGCCGGAGCTGCGGGCCTCGGACGCGGACCGGGAGCGGGTCGCCGAGCGGCTGCGGGAGGCCGTGGCGGAGGGCCGGCTCGACATGGAGGAGTTCCAGGAGCGCCTGGACGTCACGTACAAGGCGCGTACGTACGGCGAACTGGAACCCGTGACGCGCGACCTGCCGGAGGCCGCCGCAGCGTCCGCGCCGCCCGCGGTGCCTGCGCGGGCCGCCGGTGCGGGCGCGTGGGCCGGGCGGATCGGCGGCGCGGGGACCTCGGCCGGAGCGGTCGCGATCATGGGGGGTTTCTCCCGCAAGGGCGTGTGGACCGTGCCGCGCCGTTTCAACTGCTTCACGTTCTGCGGCGGCGGTGAAGTCGACCTGCGTGAGGCGAAGTTCGAGGCGCCGGAGGTCGTGGTCAACTGTGTGGCGATCATGGGCGGCGTCGATGTGGTCGTGCCGCCGGGCGTGGAGGTCGTGGTGCGCGGCGTCGGCGTCATGGGCGGCTTCGACGAGCGCCTGAGCGAGGACCCGCCGGAGCCGGGCGCCCCGCGCGTGATCGTCACGGGGTTCGCGTTCTGGGGCGGGGTGGGGGTCAAGCGGAAGCTGAGCAAGGCCGCGAAACGGCGCCGTAAGGAGTTGGGGGATGACTCCAGCCGGTGACTCCAGCCCGTCCGGCGCTTGAGGACGGGCCCGCAGGGTGATCGAGGGTGCGGCGGTCGAGGGTGCGGTGGTCGAGGGTGCCGTGACGGCGACGTGAGCCGACCCCGCCGGGGTTCACAGCTGCGCCGCCGCCGAACCCTTCAACGCTGACAGGTTGACCGCGTACGCCATCTTCTTGAAGCCCGCGTCGCTCGGGTGCAGGTGGTCCCCGGAGTCGTACTGCTCCTCCAGTTTGTGCGGCGCGTACGGGTCCCGCAGCGCGCGGTCGAAGTCCACGACCGCGTCGAACACCTTCCCGGCCCGGATCTCGTCGTTGATCTGGCGGCGGACCTGGTCCAGCTCCGGTGTGTAGCCCCGGTGCCCGCCGAACGGCATCAGCGTCGCGCCGAGCACCCGCAGGCCGCGCTCGTGCGCCTGCCGGGTCAGCTCCCGCAGCCCGTCGAGGACTTCGTCGGCGGAGGTCTGCTCCGGGTTGCGCAGGATGTCGTTGACGCCGAGGGCGATGACGACGGCCTTGACGCCCGTACGGGACAGCGCGTCGCGCTCGAAGCGGGACAGTCCGCTCGGGTTGTCGGCGGGGCGGCCGAGGCCGTCGGAGAGGATGCGGTTGCCGCTGATGCCCTGGTTGAGGACGCTGTAGCGGGGCCCGCCCTGCTCCTCGCGCAGCCGGTCCGAAAGGACGTCCGTCCAGCGGGCGTTGGCGCCCATCGTGGAGCTCACGCCGTCGGTCAGCGAGTCGCCGAGCACGACCACGGCGCCCTCGGCCTCACGGCTGAGCACGTCGACGGCTGCGAGGTAGCGCCAGTACGGGCTCTGCTGGGTGTACGCGTCGCCGCGCAGGTCCGAGACCCGGTCGCCGTCGGCCACGTAGCTGATCTGCCGGGCGTGCGGGTGGTAGGTCACCGGGCCCGACGGGGTGGGCGAGAACGTCGACACGAGCAGGTCGGCGTCGTGCGGGACGCGCAGCCTGACCGGGTCGCTGACGGCCTTGCCGCCCGGCTCGATGACGACGGAGTGGTTGCCGCCGAAGGAGAGGCGGCGCAGGGTTTTGGCGGCCGCGCCCGGGCTGTTGGGGGCGGCCGCCAGGGCTATGGAGGCGTGCGTGATGGACAGCGGTGTACGCCCGTACAGATTGGAGAGCGTGATGCGGGCGCTCGTACCGCCGACGCTGGTGTGCACGACGTTGCGGATGGAGCGGCCCGCGAAGCCGGCCTCGGTGCGCGGCTCGGCGGCCGCGGGCGAGGCGGACCAGGTGCCGACCCAGGTGCCGGAGGAGGCGGGGGCGGCGGAGCTCTTCGGGTGGCGCGGCCCGGCGCGCAGGTCGGCGTCCCGGGCATCGCCGGACACACCCACGTATATGGCCGCGGAGATCAGCACCACGACGGCCGCCAGGGCAGCCAGTAGGGCATAACCGTTACGCCTGGTCACGCGGCCTTTTTCTCCTCGGGCAGGGGAGCCCGGGGCTCCAGTTCGACAATCCCATCTTGGTACATGGGCAGGGAGGTCGCGCACGGCACCCCCTCCGCGACAACAAGACGCCGGGAACTCACGGTTCGTTCCAGGAGTAGGTCACGTAAGGGCAACGCCGGGACAATGTGACGGGGGGGCCGGGGAAGCCGGGGATGCCGGGGGAGCTGGGTTAGGACGGGGGCAGGTCGGACGGTGGAGCGGATGGAACGCAAGAAAGCCGAAGAGGCGGAAGAATCGGGTGAACGTGGCGTGAGGGAGCATTCCCCGGTGAACGGCCACTCATCCGGCACGCCTGGGACCGGGACCCCTGCTTCCTCTGGGACCGGGGCCCCTGCTTCCTCTGGGACCGGGGCCCCTGCTTCCCTTGGGACCGGAGCCTCTCCTGCCCCTGGGACCGGGGGCCCTGGTGCCGGGTCGCCTGCTTCCCCGGGCGCCGGTTTCACGTACAGCGCCGCCGACGAGGAGAAGTTCCGCGGCGTGCGCCGGATGAAGCTCACGGCGACCGGCCTGCTGCTGCTCGTCGCCCTCGTCTACGTCCTCGCCAAGTGGGCGCAGAGCGCCGGCGCGGGCGGCTGGACCGGGTATGTCGCGGCGGCCGCCGAGGCCGGGATGGTCGGCGCGCTCGCCGACTGGTTCGCCGTCACCGCGCTCTTCAAGCGCCCGCTCGGCCTGCCCATCCCGCACACCGCGATCATCCCGACCAAGAAGGACCAGCTCGGCGTCACCCTCGGGCAGTTCGTCGGCGAGAACTTCCTCTCCGAGGACGTCGTACGGCGCAGGCTGCGCGGCGTCGGCCTCGGCTCCCGGCTCGGCGCCTGGCTCGCCGAGCCCGAGCACGCCGACCGCGTCACCGCCGAGCTCTCCACCGCCCTGCGCGGCGCCCTCACCGTGCTGCGCGACTCCGACGTCCAGGCCGTCGTCGGCGAGGCGATCACGCGCCGCGCGGATGCCGCCGAGATCGCCCCGGGGCTCGGCAAGACCCTCGACAAGGTCGTCGCGGACGGCGGCCACCACCGCGTCGTCGACCTGGTGTGCGTCCGCGCCCACGACTGGCTGGTCGCGCACGCCGACTCCGTGATGGACGCGGTGGAGGGCGGCGCTCCGGGCTGGACGCCGCGCTTCGTCGACCGCAAGGTTGGCGAGCGGGTCTACAAGGAGCTGCTGCGCTTCGTCACCGAGATGCGGGACATGCCTGAGCACCCGGCCCGCGGCGCCATCGACCGCTTCCTCACCGACTTCGCCGCCGACCTGCAGTCCGACAGCGACACCCGGGCCCGCGTCGAACGCCTCAAGAGCGAGGTCCTGGGCCGCGGCGAGGTCCAGGACGTGATCGCCTCCGCCTGGTCCTCCGTACGCGCGATGATCGTCTCCGCCGCCGAGGACGAGCGCAGCGAGCTGCGCCTGCGGGTGCGGGCGTCCCTGCTGTCCCTCGGGCAGCGTCTGGCCACGGACCCGGAGCTGCAGCGCAAGGTGAACGCCTGGGTGGAGGACGCGGCGGTGTACGTGGTCACCACGTACCGCTCCGAGATCACGTCCCTGATCACCGAGACCGTGGCGGGCTGGGACGCCGAGCACACCTCGAAGAAGATCGAGGCCCACATCGGCCGTGACCTGCAGTTCATCCGCATCAACGGCACGGTGGTCGGCTCCCTCGCGGGCCTGGCGATCTACACGGTCTCGCGGACGTTCGGGGCATGAGGGGGTCTTCAGGCGTGAGGGGGTCTTCAGGCGTGAGCGGGTCTTCAGGCGTGAGCGGGTCTTCCGGGGAGAGGGCGCCTGTCGGAGGGAGGGCGCCCGTCGGGGGAAGGGCGCCTTCCGGGGGGAGGGCGCCTGGCGGCGGACGGAAGCCGTCCGGCGCGCGGGTGCCGCACCGGGTCGCGGTCCTGGTCCGGCACGGCGTGCTGCCGATGGAACTCGGCCTGGTCCACCAGCTGTTCGGCTCGGCCCGCTCCACGCACGGCGAGCCGCTGTACTCAGTGGTGACCTGCGCCCTCACCCCCGGCATGATCCGTACCGACGCAGACTTCCCGATCCGCGCGGACCACGGCCCCGAGGCCCTTCAGGAGGCGGACACGGTCCTCGTACCGGCCTCGCACGAGGAGGACGAGTCGTACGCGGACGGCCTGCCGCCCGCGCTGACCGCGGCCCTGGACCGGATCCCGCCCGGCTCCCGCATCGCCTCGATCTGCACCGGCGCCTTCGTCCTCGCCGCCCACGGCCTCCTCGACGGCCGCAGCGCCACCACGCACTGGCTGTCCACGGACCACTTCGCCCGCGCGCACCCCACGGTCCGGGTCGAGCCCGAGGTCCTCTACGTCGACGGCGGCCGCGTCCTGACCTCCGCGGGGGAGGCCGCGGGCATCGACCTGTGCCTGCACATGATCCGCTGCGACTTCGGCGCGGCCGTCGCCGCCGACGTGGCCCGCCGTACGGTGGTGCCGCCGCACCGTGAGGGCGGCCAGGCGCAGTACATCCCGCGCCCCGTCGCCGCGCCGGCCTCCTCGTCCACGTCCGCGGCCCGCGCCTGGGCCCTGAGCCGACTCGAACAGCCGCTCACACTCCGGGAGTTGGCGGACCGCGAGGCGATGAGCGTCCGTACGTTCAGCCGCCGCTTCCGGGAGGAGTCTGGCCTCACCCCGATGCAGTGGCTGGCCCAGCAACGCCTGGCGCGGGCCCGGCAGTTGCTGGAGGAGACGGACTGCACGGTGGACCGGGTGGCCGCCGAGTCGGGCTTCGGCACGGCGGCGTCCCTGCGCCAGCACTTCCAGACGGCGCTCGGGGTGTCGCCTCGGGCGTACCGGGTGACGTTTCGGGGGCCGGGGCGGTAGCCGAGCTGGGCCGGGACCGGGGACCGGGGGCCGGGTCGGGCTTCGGAGGTGACTTTTTGAGTACGCGTACTCAGTCGCCGGGCCCGTCCCCCACCGCACCCTGGACGTATGACGACGAACGCACTGAGCCCTCTCGCCCTGCGGCCGCTGCCCGAGCGGGGTCTGCTGCGGGCGACGGGGGCGGCGCTCGCGGCGGGCGCGTACCTCCTCTGCCTCCCCTGGGACCTGCGCAACCGAACCGAGGCGCCGGGCGCGCTGCAGGAGGTGACTCCGGTCACCGGCGCGGGAGTTGCCGCGCTCGCGGCCGTACTCCTGCTCCTCGCCGCCTCCTTGGGCGCCTGCGACCGCCTCGCCTGGACGATCCCGCTGATCGCGGCGCCCCCGGTGGTCCTGCTCTACGTGTCCCTGTCGACGCACGCGGCCCCGGACGCGTCGCCGTGGCCCTTGGCGTGGGCGTTCTTCGCGCTGCTGATCGTGGGCGGGGCGACGGGTGCGGCGCTGGCGGGCCGGGCGGTCGGCCGTTGGCGCGCGGGGCGGGCTCGGCCGTAGGCGCGTCGGGCGGGCTCGGCCGTAGGCGTGTGGGCTGCGGTCGTCGCGACACGCCCGGGAATCGACGGGACTCGGTCCCCGTCCGGGAACGTTCGAGACTGTGTGCGGCCGTCACGTGTGAAGTGCCCGTCTCGTGGCCATCTCCCTTTGGCCCAGGGCCAGTTGAAGATCACGTAGACGCGAATCCGTACCCCCACAACCCACCCGCACCATCACACACAGCGGAAACGACCTAGATTGGGACACAGCGGAATCGCCGCCACCACACCATCGGGTCGGCGGCCACCGAAGAGCAGTGGGAGACGCACGGTGATCTGTTACGGAGCGACCGTCCTGGACCTCGCCGAAGACCTGGTGGACACCTACGCCGAGGTGTTCTCCGCGCCCCCGTGGAACGAGGATGAGGAAACCATTCAGCGGTTCCACTACCGGCTCCGCAGCGACGCGGAACGCCGCCCCGGCTTCCGCGCCGCCCTCGCCCAGTCCCGCACCGGCATCGACGGCTTCGCCCTCGCCCGGCTGACGCCCCGCACGCTCCCGGACACCCCGACCTACGCGAAGGTCGTCTCCCAGCTGGGCGCGGCCCGGGTCGAAGAACTCCTCGTCGGTGCCCTGGAGTTGGACGAGCTCGCGGTCCGCCGCCCCGCCCGCCCCCAGGGCCTCGGCCGCACCCTCCTCGCGGAACTCGCCGCGGACGCCCCGTCGGGCCGAGCCTGGGTCCCGATGTCCCGCCACGCGAAGGCGGCGGTGGCGAGCTACCGGCGTTTGGGCTGGCGGGAGGTGGAGCCCCTGCCGGGGGCGGGGAACGGGGTGGTGGTGTTTCTTTCGCCTGGGCATCCGGCGGTGGTGTAGGGGGCTCCAGGTTGGTTACGGGGTGCCCTCATCCCTTACTCGACGTAGTGCGAGTCGCCCGGCTCGTCGTGCTCGGCGTGCGCGGCGATCACCTCGTCGGCAACGTCCTGCCGCCCGAACGCGCGGAAGAGTTCCGCGAGCGTGTTGGCTTCGGAGCACTGCAGGTGGCATTCGTAATCGTAGGTGAGTGTGGGCGCCAGATGCTGCCAGGCGTCCACGAACGCGGTTGCGGCACTGATGACTTGACGGTCACTGGGCATGAACTTCGCCGACGTCTCGTTCACTACCGCCCCTTCCGGTCTACGACCACCCACGACGCCAGCGCGACCCCACCTGCCGCGATCCCGACCGCCGGCCACGCCCCGACCTTCTTCGCCAGCGGATGCGCCGCCCCGAACCCGGCCACGTACGCCCCGGTGAGCGCCGCCGCGACCTTCCCTCCGGCCTGTTGCTGCCACTGCCGCGCGGCAACCGCCCCGGCCACAGCGAGCACGGCACCGCCGAGGGGACGCTTCTTGGTCCAGCGGGCTGTGGCGTATCCGGCGAGGAGGCCGGTGGCTGCTGTGGGGGTGGCGAGGGGGTAAGTGGGCATCGGGGCTCCAGGTTCTTGACTAGTTCGGCTTGGGGGACGAGTACATCCATACGTCGGCGGGGAGCTCATGCTCCAGCTGCCACGTAATGGCCATCGGCTTGCTTCCCGTGTGCTTGTCGTAGGTTGCAGGTCCGAGCAGCATCCACGGTTGTGACTTGCCGATGTCCGTGTTCTTGTAGCGGCGCAGAAACGGTAGGACGTGGCTTCCTTGCTGTACGTGCTGTTGATAGCGCAGGCCGGTCGGGGAGTTCTCCGACGTGGCGTTCTGGGACTCCCAGTGGAAGAGCGTGGTGCTCCGCGCATAGTCCTTGTATCGGACCGTGGGGGAGAAATCCTTTTCGTCCTTCTCCAGTGTGATGAGTAGCGCGTCGGTCTTGATGTCCTCGACCCACTGGACGCCCTGGGCGAAGGAGCCCGGCATCTGTCCGCCGAGGCGGGCGACGCCGAGAGCCGCCAAGATTTCGGATCGGTTGTAGGAGCTGTGCACCTTCAGAGGGAGGTGCGCGTGCGGCCCATCGAGAGGGATGGGGAAGTGCTCGATGCGCTCAAGTACGTACTGCAGCACCTGCTGCAACTCGCTGCGAAGCTCGGGCTGTTCGCGGAGCGACGCCAAGCCCTGTCCATAGCTGGTGAAACCACCTGCCTTGTCCCACAGATTGAAGAACAGCATGCGGGCGTACGTCTGGTCCCGCGGAGACAGGGCGTCGTAGTCGGGTGCGTTGTCGTCGATCAGGCGGAGATATGCCTGCGCCCGCTCCAGGTCATCGACGTGAAGAAACGCGTGCACGCGCTTGAGGAGATCTGCTTCGCCCGCGGGGCCAACTTCCTCAAGGACGCGGGCCCTGCGCAGAACAGCGGTCCAGGAATTGCTGCTCTTGTACAGCTCCTTGATCTCGCGGCGGCTCTCCCGAAGGTAACTCTTGAGGTCGGGCGTGCTGTACTCCCTGACCTCCTTCGCCAGGGTCTTCACGTTCGCCTTGATCTGGGTGCGAATGTTGTCGAGGACAAGGTCCTTCGACTTCCCCTCCAGCAGGATCTGGCACCCGGATGGCAGCTGCGGAAAGCCGTTCTCGATCTGGCCGATGAGGCGGTTGCGGGACGAGTTGGTCATCGCCCGGAACTGCTCTTCGAAGCGGAACTCCGCGCGATGTTGGCCGATGAAGTCGAGGACGGTGAGGACCGGCTTGTTGGCAGTTCGCCGCAGACCTCGTCCAAGCTGCTGCAGGAAAATGGTGGCGCTGTTAGTGGGGCGCAGAAGCAGGAGCGTGTCTACGTCGGGGATGTCCAGGCCTTCGTTGAAGAGATCAACGGAGAAGATCACCTGGATCTTCCCGTCGCGAAGGTCGGAGAGCGCCTTGTCCCGTACCGCATCCTTAGACTCGCTGTCCAGGGCGACGGCCCTGAAGCCAGCCTCGCGGAAGAAGTCTGCCATGAAGTGGGCGTGCTTCTTGTTGACGCAAAATCCGAGTGCGCGCATGGCGTTTGGGCGTGGGACCTTATCGAGGATCTGCTTGACCACGATCCGCGCGCGAGCGACGTTGTCGGTGTAGAGATCACCCAACTCGCTGTCGCTGTAGTTCCCTTGTCGCCAGCCCAGTTGAGTCAGGTCTGTTCCATCGGGAATTCCGAAGTAGTGGAAGGGGCAGAGGAGGTCGTTCTCCAGTGCTTCCCAAAGGCGCATTTCGGCGGCGATGCGCCCCTCGAAGTACTCGTCCTGAACGTTGTATCCGTCGGCCCGCTCGGGCGTGGCGGTCAGGCCGAGAAGTTGCTTCGGCTCGAAGTGCTTGATGACGCGCTCGTACGTCTGGGCCTTGGCGTGATGGAACTCGTCGATGACGATGATGTCGAAATGCCCAGGATCCAGCTGTTCGAGTCGGTCGGTGTTGAGTGACTGCACGCTGGCGAACACGTGCTGCCAGTCACGGGGGTCCGCGCCACCGTGGAGGAGTTCGCCGAACGAGGCATCGACCAGCACCTCCCGGTACGTCCGAAGGGACTGCCGAAGGATTTCCTTGCGGTGGGCGACGAACAGGAGGCGAGGGTTGTGTCCCTCGAATTTCGTACGCAGGTCGCGATAGTCCAGTGCCGCCATGACGGTCTTGCCCGTTCCCGTAGCCGCCACCAGGAGATTTTCGCGGTGCTGATGGATTTCACGCTCGACGCGCAGCCGCTCCAGCATGTCCTTCTGGTGCGGGTACGGTCGTACTTCCATCCCGGACAAGCTGATCGGTGCATCGTCGGCAGACCCGCCACCACCGGCCTGGAACAGAGCTTGATCGAGTCGGTCGCCGTCGGCATCCGGATCGTAGGGCTCGAAACTCGTGTCGTTCCAATACGAGTCAAAAGTCGCCTCGAACTTGCCCAGTACCGCGGGAGTGGCCACCGAGGAAAGGCGTACGTTCCACTCAAGACCGTCGAGCAGTGCCGCCTTGGAAAGGTTCGAGCTGCCCACGTACGCGGTATCGAAGCCGCTGCTGCGACGGAAAAGCCACGCCTTGGCGTGCAGCCGGGTGGACCTGATTTCGTAGTTGACCTTCACCTTGGCGCCGAAATCCCGAACAAGGCGGTCGAGCGCTATGCGTTCCGTAGCGCCGATGTAGGTCGTGGTGATGACACGGATCGGCACTCGGCGACGTTTCGCGTCACGCAGTGCGTCTTCGAGCACGCGGATGCCGTGCCACTTCACGAAGGCGCAGAGCAGGTCGATACGGTCCGCGGTGGCCAGCTCCGCGCGCAGTTCTGAGCCCAGGCTCGGGTCGTCCGGGGCGTTGGTGATCAGCGCGGTCTCGGAGAGCGGGGTGGCAGGACGTATCGCGTACACCCCCGGGGCCTCCCGCTCGGCCAGAGCAAGCAACTGCCGAGGGCCGTCCGCGATGAGACCGACGGCTGCGTCCACGTCGGCGTCTGGCGCGGCGAAGGCCAGCGACTCCATCATCTTGTTCGCCGCCTCCAGCCGCTTGTCATGCGGGAGTTGAAGCAGCCTGCGCTGAGCCGCTTCCGCGATGTGCCGGGCCAGCACATGAGGCGATGACTCCGAGCCGACCTCCGCATCGATGGCCTTCCAGCCGGCGGCTTCGAGCTCCTCTATCTGGTTCTGCAAGCTGTGGGTGACCAGCTTCTCGTAGACACCTGCGACCGGCTGAGTCGCGTCCCCCGTATCCACCACGTCTGCTCCCTCAAGTGTCAGGACTCGTTACGCCAAGTTCTAACAGGCGCTACTGACAGAGGTGGAGGCGGATCGATCCGAAGGCCCCGCCCCCTGATGAGCTAGCGGGGGCGGGGCGCACAGGGAGCCCCTGGTTTCAGGAAGCTGAACTAGCGGGCCGGTGCGGGAGGTTCCAGGTCGTCGTCGCCGTCAGGTGCGTCACCGGGTGTGCGCGGATCGGCATCCTCGTGCTCGGCTGTGGGAAGTCGCGCACCTCGGCTTTCGGCTACTCGAAGCACATCCTTCAGCGCTTCCGCCAACCGGCATGCAAGAAAGTGGAGTTCACCGGTGGAGATCTCCTGTTCCTTGAGCATGTGGGTCGCGTGCGTGAGGAGATCCGACCCCATGCCGAGCTGTACAGCTTCGATGTTGTCTGCGACCCGCGACAGATAGCCGTCTCCGTCACTTACGAGGAAGCACGGCTTCCCGTCCACTGCTGTCCAAGGAAGCAGCCTCAACGTTCCCGACTCGTTCACGATGCGCCCACCTCGACACCGTGGATCGAACGAGCCCCGAGGTCGATGCCGTGCACCGCGAACCAGAGGGCTCGGCGCCGAGCGCGCTGACGTTGGGCTTCTCGCCTTACTTCGTGGGCCACGAGGTAAGGCCGAACCAGCCCGATCTCCTCGCCCCTCAGGGGAGGGATGGAGCTGTGCCGAGAGGTAGGGGAGTGCGTAGTCGAGGGAGAGGAAACGCCCTCATGCGTGGATCGATGACGGCCTGGTGCGGGAAGTAACCAGCACAGCACTACTTCGAAGATCCGAGCGATACAGTGCGCCACGTCGACCTGCTTTCTCAGGTTGGCCATGCCCCCGGACCGGTCGCGCGGTCGCGGGGGTCTTCGGTAGTCACGTACGGACTGACCGTAGAGGCGCTGAGAAAGGAGAAGGGGCACAGTTTGTGCCCCTCATGTTCAGGCCGCCAAGAGGCCGATCTTTACGGCGAGTTCGCTGGCCCGTCGCCGCTGTGCCGGACTCTTCGCCTCGGCCTCCTCCAGGACGATGCGGCGGGCGTAGCCGTTGTAGCGAATGGTTTCCGGCGCCGCTTCATAGGCCTTGTCGAGGGCCGCGAGGGCCGCCTCGGCCTGGCCGTCGAGCTGATAGCCGCGGGCCTCCTCGATGCGGTGCCGGGCGCGTCGCGGCCGTGACGGAATCGTCGCAGCGTCTGCCGCAGCGGCCTGTCGGACACTCTCTCCACCGGCGTGCAATTCCACCGCGACCGTTACGGCGTGTGCCCCCATAACGGCTCGCGAGAATGAGGTGACGTGGTGGTAGTAGTCGACGGGTAGCCGCTCGGCCATGGTTCGTGCGGTGTCCCAGCAGCGCCATGCCGTACCCGTGTCTCCGCGGCGTGCGGCCGTGTATCCGGCTTCGAACTGAAGCGATCCTGCAATCGCGAGGACGTCGTGGTTTGCTTCCGGAAGGAGCGGTTCCAGGTAGCGCAGGGTCTGCAGGTTCACCGCATCCGCAGCGTCGAAATGGGCATGCCCGCTGTCGCGGTGAGCCTGCGTGGCCAACCAAGCAGCGACACCGAGGGCGTGCGGGTCTTCCGATTCCTGCGCCGCGATCAGGCTGCGCTCGACCACGCGCCACAGCAGGGATGAGTCGGGCTGGTATGCGAGGAAGAACTGGCTGAGGCTGTAGACCTCTGCCAACACGGCCTGGGCTGCTCGTCGTTCGGCTGCGGAGTTGGCCTGCCAGGCAGTCTGCTGCGCATCGCGGATCAGGTTCGGCAGCAGGGCCCCGATGACATCCCTGTGATGGGGAGAAGAATGCCGAGCGCGCCATGCGCGGGACAGCCGCTCCCGAAGGTGCGCAGTAGGTGTGGCTTCGTTATGCGAGGTCATGGGGTACGCGTTGATGGCGTCGCGGACTTGAGGAAGGCGGGCGTGTCCCGGGCCGATGAACAAGTCGACCGCCATGGACTGATCGCCGGTTAGGTCGGACAGATCACGCACGCGAAGGGCTTCCGCGATACGCAGCACCATGGGCAGTTTCGGCATGTGGAGCCGTCCGCCCTCAATCTGCTTGACCCAGCTCGGAGATTTCCCTACCAGACCGGCCAGAACAGACCGGCTCATTCCTCGACGGGTTCGCAGAATCTGCATGCGCTGGCCGAATGCGACCGGCTCCGTGAACGGGTCGGGGGTGGCGTCTGAAGACACGGACTTGCCCCTCTCTATGCAGCTCGTCATCGACAGCGTACGGGGACATGGCCGTGCCTGGTGATCGCTTGCGGAGAGTGGGGCGAGGGGGCGCGACCTCAGGCCCCGTGACACCCGGAATAAGCAACCCCCGACCCACACCAACACTCCCCCCTGGGCGGCCACTCCGCAGCCCGCCCCCGCGCGGCCAGCGTCGTCGCGTACTGGGGGAGGAGGGAGGCGTCGGTCGGCGATGAGGACTCCGAGGCGGCGAAGGCCTCGTAGGACGGGACCGTGGCCGTGACGATGCCGAGGTTGGGGGTGCCGGAGTCGGCGAGTTCGCGGAGGGAGGACTCTATGGCCGACAGGTGCTCCTCGTGGGAGGGGTACTCCGTGGCCAACGACGGGTACGCCGCGAGGAGTTCGGTCAGTTCCGTGCTCGGCCAGTGCAGGACCGCCACCGGGAACGGGCGGGAGAGGGCCGCGCGGTACGTGCCCAGCTCGGCGCGGAGGCGGGCGATCTCGGCGCGGAGCTCCGTGGGGTCCTCGGAGCCGAGGGACCAGATGCGCTTCGGGTCGTGCAGCTCGTCGAGGGAGACCGTGGACGTGCTGGACTCGTCGGCCCTGATGTCCCACGTGTCGTGGTCCAGGGCCAGGAGGCGGCGGACGCGGTGGCGGCCGAGGAGCAGCGGGACCGAGTCCTGCGGGGTCGGGCCGGTGGGGGAGATGAGGAGGGTGATCGCCTCGGTGAACGCCTCGTGCGCCTGGTGGAGCTCGTCGTGGGACTCCAGGGCCTCCGCCGCGATCACCCAGGGCGCGGGGTCGCGCGGGGCGGCCGTGCGGATGCCGTCGATGATCGCGCGGGCCTCCGCCTCGTGCCCGTACTCCCAGAGGTTCGACGCCTTGAGCGCGCGGACCAGGGCCGGGTTGCGGGGGGTACCGGCGAGCAGGTCGTCGTAGAGGGTCGTGGCGCGCTCGCGTTCGCCGGCCAGCTCCAGGTGCGCGGCGGCGTGCAGGAGCAGCTGTTCGGCGTCCTCGGGGTACTGCGCCGCAGTACGCAGCAGGCGTTCGGCTTCGGCGGTGTGGTCCGTTTCGGGGCGCATGGTGGACACCGTACTGCCGGGGTGGGGGGTCGGTGGAGAGCCGATTCGGTTCCGTCCGGGGAAGCTCCTGTGCCGCTGTGGCTCTGGTGAGTTGCGGTCGTACGGCTTATCCTCCGGCCCTGCCGACGGCGAGGTGGGGAGGGGCGCTGTGCGGGAGCGGGTTCCGGTGGTCGTCCAGGGTGCCCGGCGTTCCGGGCTCGCGCGGGCCGCCTGGTGCGGGGGCGAGATCGCCGTGACCGTGGGCCTCGTGCTGCTGCTGCTCGTCGTCCATCAGCTGTGGTGGACCAACCGGCAGGCCCGCGACGCCGCCGAGGAGAAGGTGGAGGCGTTGGAGCGGCAGTGGAGAAACCAGGACGGCCCGGCCGGGCCGTCCGGGCCGTCCGGGCCGTCCGAACCGGCCGGTCCCGCCGTCGGGCCCACGCCCACCGAACCCGGGAACGCCCCCGCCGACGACCGGCCCGCCGCCCGGGAATCCCGGGGGCCCGCCCCGCCCCGCTGGGACCAGGCCTACGCCGTCCTCTCCATCCCGAAGCTCGGCGTGCGCGTGCCCGTCGCGGAGGGGGTCGGGAAGGCGGGCGTGCTCGACAAGGGGTACGTGGGGCACTACCCGCGCACCGCGCAGCCCGGGCGGCCCGGGAACTTCGCCGTGGCCGGGCACCGCAACACCCACGGCGAGCCGTTCCGGTACGTGAACCGGCTGCGCCCCGGCGACCGGATCGAGGTGCGGACGGCCCAGGCCTCGTACACGTACGAAGTGGACCGCACCCTGCCGCAGACCCTGCCGGGCGACGGCGGCGTCATCGACCCGGTGCCGCGCAGCGCGGTGAAGGCGGGGGCCGGGTACGAGGAGCGCGGGTACTACATCACGCTGACGACCTGTACGCCCGAGTTCAGCTCCGAGTACCGGCTCGTGGTCTGGGGGAAGCTGCAGTCCGCGCGGGCCCGGTGAACCGTAAGGGCGCTGCGCGGGCGGGGCGGGCAGGGCGGACGCGGAGGTGCCGGGCTCGGACCCGGGTACGCGGGTGGTGACCTCGGGAACTTTCCGGGCCCCTGGCGCGTGAGTACCAGTAGCGTCGACCGAGAACCCGACCGGAGAGGAGTGCGCCCCGTGACCGACGGCTTCAAGGCCTCGCGGCCCGTAGGCACGCTCCTCGCGCTGCTCGTCCTGCTCGTGCAGGTGCTGCTCGTCGACACCGGCAGCCTCTCCGCCGCCGTGGCCCTCGCCGCCACCGCCGCGGCCGGCTCCGCCCTCGCGGTGTGCACGGTGCTCTCGGCGCGGTTCGCGCCCGCCGTCGCGCCCGCGCGGGTCCGTACGGCGATCCGGGACCGGGAGCAGAGAACCGCGTTCCTGCCGCAGCGCGACCCCGACGCCTCCGGGCGCACCCGTCCCCGAGCCCCGGGACGCCTCGTCCCGACGGCCGCGTAGGGGAACACCCGCAAGTCAGCGTCCCCCTCGCGGGCCGTCATGCCGACCACCCCTGATCCGGCACGACGAGACCCCCGGAGGGCTCCTCACCCATGTCCGACTTCTTCAGCGCGTTCGCCGACCTGGTCGCGCGCCTCGCCGACCTGCTCCAGCCGCTCTTCCACGGCTCCGCGACGGCGGCGGCGATCGTCCTGTTCACCATGGCCGTACGCCTTGCCGTGCACCCCCTCTCGCGGGCGGCCGCGCGCGGGCAGAAGGCGCGGGCCCGGCTCGCCCCGCAGCTGGCCGAGTTGCGCAGGAAGCACGCCAAGAGCCCGGAGCGGATGCAGAAGGCGGTCATGGAGCTGCACGCCAAGGAGCAGGTGTCGCCGCTCTCCGGCTGCCTGCCGAGCCTGCTGCAGCTGCCCGCGTTCTTCCTGATGTACCACCTGTTCTCCACCGCCGAGCTGGGCGGCGAGCCCAACGCGCTGCTCGGCCACAGCCTGCTCGCCGCGCCCCTCGACGGCCGCTGGCACGACGCGCTCGACGGCGGCGCCTTCGGCCCGGCGGGTCTGGTGTACGTGGCGCTGTTCGCCCTGGTCGCGGGCGTGGCGACGTTCAACTACCGGCGTACGAAGCAGCAGATGGCGGCCAACCCGCTGCCCGTGCCCGGGGCCGAGGAGGGGCAGAGCGTGCCCGGAATGGGGGCGATGGTGAGGTTCATGCCGCTGATGTCCTTCATGACGCTCGTGACCGTGGCGGTCGTGCCGCTCGCCGCCGCCCTGTACGTGGTCACGTCCACGACGTGGAGCGCGGTGGAACGGGCCTGGCTGTACCGGGACGTGCCGGGCGGGGCGGGGGCGGTCGCGCCCGCCGTCTGACCGTACGGCCTGCGGTGTTCTGTGAGCGTGGTTACCGGTCCGTCATATGAACGCGGTATTGCGGAGTGGACGCAGAGCTTGGAGGATCGGCCAATCCTCCGATGTGGCCGCACCCCATCGGCGGTGCCAGCCAACCGGCCCACCCAGTGGACCAGGGGAGTGTGAAGATGAAGCTGCTGCGAGTCGGAACGGTCGGCGCGGAGCGCCCGGCGCTGCTCGACGAGGGCGGCGTCCTGCGTGACCTGTCCGGCCTCGTCACGGATGTGGACGGGGCCCTGCTCGCCGACGAGTCGGCCCTGGCCCGGGTCCGCGAGGCGGCCGCCGCCGGCACGCTGCCCGCGCTCGACGCGGAGGGGCTGCGCGTCGGCGCGCCGCTCGGCCGGATCGGCAAGGTCGTGTGCATCGGGCTGAACTACCACGACCACGCGCGCGAGACCGGCGCCGCGATCCCCGGGGAGCCGATCGTCTTCTTCAAGGCGGCGGACACGGTGGTCGGCCCGAACGACACCGTGCTCGTACCGCGCAAGTCGGAGAAGACCGACTGGGAGGTCGAGCTGGCCGTCGTCATCGGCAGCACCGCGCGCTACGTCGACACCGCGGAGGAGGCCCTGACGCATGTCGCGGGGTACGCGGTGGCGAACGACGTGTCCGAGCGCGAGTTCCAGATCGAGCGCGGCGGCACCTGGGACAAGGGCAAGAACTGCGAGACGTTCAACCCGCTCGGCCCGTGGTTCGTCACCGCCGACGAGGTGCCGGACCCGCAGGCGCTCTCCCTGAGGCTGTGGGTCAACGGCGAGCTGAAGCAGGACGGCACGACGGCCGAGCAGATCTTCCCGGTGGGCGAAGTGGTGCGGTACGTCAGCCAGTTCATGACCCTGTACCCGGGCGACGTGATCAACACGGGTACGCCTGCGGGGGTCGCGATGGGGGCGGCGGAGCCCAAGCCGTATCTGCGGTCGGGGGATGTGGTGGAGCTGGAGATCGAAGGGTTGGGCAGGCAGCGCCAGGAGCTCAGGGACGCGTAGCCTGGAGCGTGAAGGAGGGCACCATGACAGTTGCGCAGCCCGAAGTGACGCTTGAGGAGTTCGACGCGTTCGACGCAGCGGCGCCGGAGGGCCTTCACGTCGAGTTGATCAACGGGAGGCTTCTGGTGACTCCGGCTCCGGATGGGGATCACGACTGGAACGTGGTCTGCATCAGGCGGCAGATCGAAGCGCGGGATCTAGGGCTGTGCCTGTACCAAGAACGCGGCTTGGCGGTACCTGCCTACCGGGCGGGCCGCGCGAGGGTCGACGGGGCGGTTGCGTCTGAGGAGTACTTCCGAGGGCAGCCGCCCTGGGCCGACCCCTCGGGAGTCCTGCTTGTGATCGAGGTGACCTCGGGCCGTGACGAGGACGCCGAGGTCGACCGAGTTGAGAAGCGTGACGCGTACGCCCAGGCCGGGCTCCCGGTCTATCTGCTCGTCGACCGCCAGCGTGGCGAGGCGGTTGTTCACTGGGACCCGGAGGGCGGCCGTTACCTGCACCAAACGAACGCCGCCTTCGGTGCGAAGCTCAGACTGCCCAAGCCGTTTGGCTACGACCTGGACACGTCCAAACTGGGCTGAACCTCACAGCGTCACCGCCACACCCTCCCGAGCCGACCTCCGCGCCGCCTCAAGCACGTCCAGGGCGGCCGCCGCCTCGTGGGCGGTGACCGGGTTCGGGGCGCCCTCGCGGAGTGCGGCGGCGATCGCGGCGTAGTACGCGGGGTAGTCGCCCGGCAGCGTCGGCTCGGGGCGGCCGCCGCCGGTCAGCGGGGACTCCCCGGAGCCGACCCGGCCCCACAGGCCCTCCGGTTCCACGCCCCAGGGCTCGGCCCCGCCGGGGCGCAGGCCCTCGCGCAGGGCGGCCTCCTGCGGGTCGAGGCCGTACTTCACGTACCCGGCGCTGGAGCCCAACACCCGGAAGCGCGGGCCGAGTTGGGCGGTCGTGGCGGAGACGTACAGGTGCGAGCGGACGCCGTTCGCATGCGTGACCGCGAGGAACGTGTCGTCGTCGGCCTCCGCTCCGGGGCGGCGTACGTCGGACTCCGCGTACACCGAGACCGCCGGGCCGAAGAGCACCAGGGCCTGGTCGACGACGTGGCTGCCCAGGTCGTAGAGGAGGCCGCCGATCTCCTCGGGGGCGCCGGACTCGCGCCAGCCGCCCTTGGGCTGCGGGCGCCAGCGCTCGAAGCGGGACTCGAAGCGCTGGATCTCGCCCAGCTCGCCCTCGTCGAGCAGCTTGCGCAGGGTGCGGAAGTCGTTGTCCCAGCGGCGGTTCTGGAAGACCGAGAGCAGCAGACCCCGCTCCTCCGCGAGGGCGGCGAGCGCGCGCGCCTGTGCCGCGGTGCCGGCGAGCGGCTTGTCGACGACGGCCGGCAGGCCCGCCTTCAGGGCGGCGGTGGCGACCGGTACGTGCGTCTTGTTCGGCGACGCCACGACGATCAGGTCGAGCTCGCCGGCCCGCTCCCACAGCTCGTCCGCCGAGGCCGCGCAGCGCAGTCCGGGGCCGAACTCCGCGCGGGCCTGCGCCTGCCGCTCGGGGTTCGAGGTGACGACGGTGTCGAGCGCGAGGCCCTCGGTGGCCGCGATCAGCGGGGCGTGGAAGACGGAACCCGCGAGTCCGTACCCCACGAGGCCGACGCGCAGCGGGGCCGCGGCCGCGGGGGAAGCCGAGGGGGAGGAGGGCGTCGGGGAACCCTGGGAGGAGTCCTGGGAGGTCATGCGCCCACTTAAGCAACGGTGTTGCCAAAGTGCAACCGGAGGGGAGAATGGCGGAGTGACCCCACGCAGCCCCCGCAGCCCGCGCATCCCCCGCAGCCCTCGCACCCGTAACGCCGCCCTCGTCCTCGACCTGCTGCGGAGCGCCGGACAGGAGGGGATCAGCCGGCTCGAACTCGCCGAGCGGACCGGGCTCACCCCGCAGGCCGTCAGCAAGATCACCGCACGTCTGCGGGACGAGGGCCTCGCGGCCGAGGCCGGGCGGCGGGCGTCGACGGGCGGCAAGCCGCGCACCGTCCTGCGGCTGGTGCCGGGCGCGGGCGGCGCCGTCGGGCTCCACCTGGACCGGGACGAGCTGACCGCCGTCGCCGTCGACCTCGCCGGCACCCCGCTCGCCGAACGCCGCGCCCCGCTGGCCTTCGCCTCCGGCGCCGAGGCGGTGGTGGACACGGCGGTACGGGAGGTCGGGGCGCTCCTCGAAGAGTGCGGGGCGGGGGCGCCGGGGGGCGTCTCGGGGGGCGTCTCGGGGGGACGTCCGCCGGGGGTCGGGGTCGCGCTGCCCGGTCCGCTCGACCACGGCGCCGGGGTCCTGCACCGCGTCACCGGGTTCCCCGAGTGGGACGGCTTCCCGCTGCGCGACGCGCTGGGCGGCCGGCTCGGTCTGCCCGTCGTCGTCGACAAGGACACCAACGCCGCCGCCCTCGGCCTCGCCCTCGCCGGGGCGACCGCCTCCGCGCACGGCTCGTTCGCGTATCTGCACCTCGGTACGGGGCTCGGCGCCGGGCTTGTGCTCGGGGGCGCGCTGCACCGCGGGGCGCGGACCGGCGCGGGTGAATTCGGCCACCAGGTCGTGCAGTTGGACGGGCCGCGCTGCGAGTGCGGCAACCGGGGCTGCGTCGAGGCGCTGTGCCTCGCCGCGGTCGCCGCGGGCCGGCCGGACGAGGCGGCGCGGGTCCTCGGCGAGGGCGCCGCGAACCTGGTGGGCCTCCTCGACGTGGACCTCGTGCTGCTCGGCGGGCGGACGGTGGCGGGGGATGCGGCCCGGTACGTACGGGGGGTCGAGGCGGTCCTGGCGGCCCGCGCCCGGCGGGTGGGCGGGACGCCGGTGCCGGTGCGGGCGGTGCCCGGGGAGCGGGGCGTGGCGGAGGGGGCGGCGCAGTTGGTCCTGGCCCCGATGTTCGGCCGGGCGGGCTGAGGTTTCCCGTCCGAGGTGCTCCGGAGGTTTCCCGTCCGAGGTGCTCCGGAGGGCTCCCCTCCGAGACGCTCCGGAGGGCGCTCCCCGAGGTGCCCCGGGAGGGTGCTGCCCGAGGTGCCCCCCAGAGGGAAAAGAGCAAGCCGGGGTGCGCCGACGGAGGGGGATCGGGGCGCCGATCAGCCCCACCGCGCCGTGGCGGCACCGCACCCCTGCACCCGGATGGCACCGTCGGAGCCCCGCCCGCATCCGCGATCAGCAAAGGTCTCCCATGCGACTGCGCAGCGCTCCCACCCTCGGTGGCCTCGCCGCCGCCCTCGCGCTCGGCCCGGTGGCCGTGCCCGCGGCCGCGTACGAGAACCGGCCAGGGCCCGTCGCCCAGGGCATGACCTGCGACGACGGGGACAGTGCGGACTTCCCGGTGACCAGCCGCGTGTACGGCGGGCCCGGCGCCTTCCAGCCCGGGGACCGGCCGCGGACCTGGCGCCTCGACCTCGTCAACACCTCGGAGCGGACCTGCGGCGCGATCCACCCGGTCGTCGTCCTCACCGACCGCGACCGAGAGCTGCGCCCCGCCCAGCTGCGCCTGGAGTTCCGCGACCCCGACGGCCGCTGGCTCCCGGTGCGCTTCGAGCGGTCCGACCAGGACGAGAACATCGGAGCCTTCGGCGGCCGCGGCGACAGTGACTTCGCCGGGTTCTCCCTCGCCCCCGGCGCCACCCTCACCGTCCCCGTCCGCCTCGCGTTCACCGCCGACGCCGCGGAGAACGAGGTCACCGCGCAGGTCGCCGTGGTCCAGCGGCGCGAGGACGACGGCGACTGGGTCGGGCAGTCCGGCGCGTACACCTTCACGGTCGGCGCGGAGCGGGACCCGGGCGAGGTGCGGCGGCCGGACGCCCTGGCGGAGACCGGTGCGCGGCGGGGGCGGGTGCTGATGGGCTACGGGGCCGCCGCCGGGCTGCTGGTGGCCGGCGGCGCGGCCCTGGTCCTGGGCGCGCGGCGGCTGCGGGGGCGGACCGTACGGAGCTCCGCGTACCGGATCTAGAGTTCCCCCGTGGACTACCCCAGCGAGCAGCAGCCCGGCGCCCCCGTGCGGGCGGGCGTTCCGGAGCACGGACGGATCCCCAAGTACTACGCGGTGAAGACGCAGATAGCGTCCCTGCTCGACGAGCTCGGGGAGGGTGAACTACTGCCCACCGAGCGGGAGTTGACCGTGAAGTACGGCGTCGCCCGCGAGACCGTGCGGCAGGCGCTGCGGGAGCTGCTGCTGGAAGGGCGGCTGCGGCGGGCCGGGCGCGGCACCGTCGTCGCGGGGCCGAAGCTGGAGCAGCCGCTCGCCCTCGCCAGCTACACCGAGGGCGTACGGCGGCAGGGCCGCAGGCCGGGCCGGACGCTGATCTCCCTGGACCGCTTCCCGTGCCCGGACGCGCTCGCAGGCGAGATCGAGGCCGAGCGCGGCGAGCCCGTCTGGCACCTGGAGCGGGTGCTGCTCGCGGACGACGAGCGGGTGGGTCTGGAGAGCACGTACGTGACCGTGGCGCGGGTGCCGCGGCTCGACGTGGACTTCGACCCGGACTCGTCGTTCTACGCGTATCTGCACGACGAGCTGAGCATCGGCTTCGGCGCCGCCGACGAGCGGATCGAGACCGTCCTCGCCACCCCGCGCGAGGCGCTGCTCATCGGCACGCCGCCCGCGCTGCCCATGCTGCTCATCCACCGGGTGTCGCGGGACACCGAGGGGCGGCGCCTGGAGCGGGTGCGGACGCTGTTCCGCGGGGATCGCTTCAGCTTCACCACGCATCTGGCCGGCCGTAACTGACGCTCGCCCGTCCGCCCCGAACTGCCCCGACAGACACGGCTGTTCGGGCATTTCAGGCGTCCGGACGGGGAAATCAGATCACGGAAAGATAACGGGTCTAGGCCAAGCTTGGGTGCGCGTTCACCGTCCCGTTGCTCCGCGGTATGAACCGGGACACCGGCCGCCCGCACCGTTTCCGCCATGAGAGTCATCGTCGTAGGAGCCGGCGTGGTGGGAACCATGCACGCCTGGCAGGCAGTGGAGCGCGGCCACGAGGTCGTGCAGATCGAGCGCGAGACCGAGGCCCGCGGCGCCTCGCTGCGCAACTTCGGACAGATATGGGTCAGCGGCCGCGCGGGCGGCGAGGAGCTGGAGACCGCGCTGCGCGCCCGCGAGCTGTGGGAGTCCATCGGCGCCCGCGTCCCGAAGCTCGGCTTCCGCGCCAACGGCTCCCTGACGCCCGTACGCACCGCCGCCGAGACCGCCGTCGCCGAGGCCGCCCTGGCCCGCGACGACGCCCCCGCCCGCGGCTACAAGCTGCTCACCCCGGCCGAGGCCCGCGCCCTCAACCCGGCCCTGCGCGGCGAGTTCGAGGCCGCCCTGTACTGCGAGCGGGACGCCGCCGTCGAGCCGCGCACCGCCCAACTCGCCCTGAAGGAAGCCCTCCTTGCCTCCGGCCGCTACACCTTCCTCGGCGGCCGCGAGGTGCGCGAGGTCATCGGCGAGCGCGCCGTCCGCGACGACCACGGCGACGTGCACAGCGGCGACGCCGTCGTCCTGTGCACCGGCGCCTGGCTCGGCGGCCTCGTCCGCGAGCTGGCCCCCGACCTGCCCGTGCGCCGCGTACGCCTCCAGATGATGCAGACCGACCCGCTCGGCGAGACCCTGCCGACCTCCGTGGCCGACGCCGACAGCTTCCGCTACTACCCGGCGTACAAGTCCGAGGCCCTCGACGCCCTGGGCGCCGGACAGGCCCAGACGCCGACCGCCGCCGCGCACAAGATGCAGCTGCTCATGGTGCAGCGCAAGGACGGCGGCCTGACCATCGGCGACACCCACGAGTACGAGCACCCCTTCGCCTTCGACGTCGTCGAGGAGCCCTACGAACACCTGCGGCAGGTCGTCGAGTCCTTCCTCGGCCGCCCGCTGCCCCGTATCCAACGCCGCTGGGCCGGGGTGTACGCGCAGTGCACCGACACCTCCCGCGTCGTCCACCGCCAGCAGGTCCGCGACGGCGTATGGCTGGTCACCGGGCCCGGCGGGCGCGGCATGACCTGCTCCCCTGCGATCGCCGAGAAGACCGCCGACGAGATCGGCTGGTGAGGAAGTTGACCATGAATACGTTTGCATCCCGCCTCGTCGTCCTCGACATGGCCGGCACCACCGTCGCCGACGGCGGCCTCGTCGAGCAGGCCTTCTCCCGCGCCGCCGGACAGCTCGGCGTCGAACCCGGCTCCGCGGACCACGAGCAGAAGCTCCAGTACGTCCGCGACACCATGGGCGAGTCGAAGATCACCGTCTTCCGGGCGCTGTTCGGCGCCGAAGACCTCGCCCAGCGCGCCAACACCGCCTTCGAGGCCGCGTACGGCGAACTCGTCGACGGCGGCCGCATCGCCCCCATCCCCGGCGCCCGCGAGGCGGTCGAGGAGCTGCGCGCGCAGGGCCGCACCGTCGTCCTCACCACCGGCTTCGCCCGCGTCACCCAGGACGCCATCCTCGACGCCCTCGGCTGGCGCGACCTGGTCGAACTGACCCTCTGCCCGGCCGACGCGGGCGGCCGCGGCCGCCCCTACCCCGACATGGTCCTCGCCGCGCTCCTGCGCACCGGCGCCGCAGACGACGTCCGCGAGATCGCCGTCGCCGGGGACACCGCGTACGACATGCGCTCCGGTGCCCGCTCCGGCGCCGGGACCGTCGCGGGCGTACTCACCGGGGCCCACGACAAGGACGCCCTGACGGCCGCGGGAGCGACGCACGTGCTGGGTTCCGTCGCCGAACTGCCGTCTTTGCTCGGGGAGTTCGGGCGATGAGCGGCGGGAGTGACATCGGCATCCGCTTCGACGGTGTGAGTGTCGCGTACGGCGCGAACACCGTGCTCGACTCCCTCGACCTGACCGTCGAGCGCGGCGAGGTCATGGCGCTGCTCGGCCCGTCCGGCTCCGGCAAGACCACCGCGCTGCGGGCGGTCGCCGGATTCGTGCAGCCGGTACGCGGCCGGGTCCTCATCGGCGACCGGGACGTCACCGACCTGCCGCCGCACCGCCGCGGCGTCGGCATGGTCGTGCAGAGCTACGCGCTCTTCCCGCACCTGCGCGTCGAGGACAACGTCGCCTTCGGCCTCAAGGCGCAGAAGGCCGACAAGGCCGGGATCCCCGCGCGGGTCGCCGAGGCCCTGGAAATGACCGGCATGGCCGGGTACGCCAAGCGGTACCCGCGCGAGCTCTCCGGCGGCCAGCAGCAGCGCGTCGCCATCGCCCGCGCGCTCGCCATCCGGCCCGGCGTGCTGCTCCTCGACGAGCCGCTGTCGGCGCTCGACGCGCAGCTCAGGTCCGGCATGCTCGCCGAACTGGCCCGGCTGCACCGCGAGTTGCCCGAGGTGTCCATTCTGTACGTCACTCACGACCAGGTCGAAGCCCTCACCCTGGCCGACCGGATCGCCGTCATGGACCAGGCCCGCCTGCAGGACTGCGGCACGCCGCAGGAGCTGTACCGGTCGCCGCGTACGGAGTTCACGGCGTCGTTCGTGGGCAACGCGAATCTGTTGCCGGTGCGGGTGGGCGACGGGCAAGTGCGGCTCGGCGACGCCGAGTTGACGGTCGACACGGCGGGTGTCGCGGCCGGGACGACGGCCACTCTCTGCGTACGGCCGCACCTTGTGGGGCTTGGCGAGGGCGTCAACGCGTTGCGCGGGACCGTCGCCGAGGTGCAGTGGCGCGGGGCCACGCATCGGCTGTACGTCGACGTCGCCGGGCAGCGGGTCAAGGCGGATGTGCGGGAGTTGCGGGTTCCGCCCGCGCTGGGGGAGCGGGTTGCCCTGCACTTTGCGCCGGAGGATGCGGTGCTGCTGTCTGCGGGGGTGAGCGCCGATGAGTAGTCCACCTGGGACCTTGACCGAATCGCGCCCGGCACGTGGGGCTGTGCCCACCCCCCTACCGCCGGGGGGACCCCCAGCCCTGCGGAACATCAGCCCACGGCCGAGGCAGAAGACGGGATGGTGGGCCCTGCCGCCCGTCGTCGCCCTCGCGTTCGTCTTCCTCTACCCCCTCGTCCTCCTCGTCCAGCAGTCCCTCACGCCGCTCGAAGGCGGAACCTCCGTGAGGCCGTACGCGGACGTGTTCGCCGACCCCGCGTTCCGGGAAGCGCTCGGGACGACCGTGTGGCTGGCCCTCGCGGCGACCGTCGGATGTCTGGTCCTGGGGTTCGTGCTCGCCCTGGTCATCGCGTTCGTGCCGTTCCCCGGGGCGAAGGCCGTCGCCCGGTTCGTGGACGTGTTCCTGTCCTTCCCGTCCTTCCTGATCACGCTCGCGCTGCTCTTCGTGTACGGCACCGTCGGCATGGCCAACGGGATGTGGACGGACGTCACCGGCGCGGCGAGCGGGCCCTTCCAGTTCCTGACCACGCCCTGGGGCGTGCTCCTCGCCGAGATCACGTACTTCACGCCGTTCGTGATGCGGCCGCTGCTCGCCGCGTTCTCGCAGATCGACACCGCGCAGATCGAGGCCGCCTCCTCGCTCGGCGCCAAGGCCCCGCGGATCGTGCGGCAGATCATCCTGCCCGAGGCGCTGCCCGCGCTCGCCGCCGGCGGCAGCCTCGTACTGATCATGTGTCTCAACGAGTTCGGGATCGTCCTGTTCACCGGGGCGAAGGGCGTGACGACCCTGCCGACGCTCGTCTACAGCAAGGCGATCCTGGAGTCCGACTGGACCGGCGCCTGCGTCGTCGCCGTCGTCAACGTCGTGATCTCCGTGAGCCTCTACGGCCTGTACCGGGTGGTGAGCCGTCGTGCTGGTGCATAGCCGCAAGGGCAAGTGGACGCTCTGGGCGCTGTTCCTGGTCCTGTTCGTGCCGCTGTTCGCGCTGCCCCTGCTCGTGATCGTCGCCGCGTCCTTCGCCACCAACTGGTCCGGCGCCTTCCCCTCCGGGCCGACCGTCGAGCACTACGCCGCCGCCACCCGCGGCGAGTCCCTGGAGGCGCTCACCACCAGCCTCGTCACGGCGCTGGCCGCCAGCCTGCTCGCGCTCCTCATGGGCAGCTGGGCCGCGCTCGCCGCGCACGCCCTGCCGAAGCGGGGCAAGCGGCTCCTCGACACGCTGTTCGTGCTGCCCGTCGCCGTGCCCTCGGTGGTCGTCGGCCTCGCCGTGCTCGTCGCGTTCTCGCAGCCGCCGTTCCTGCTCAACGGCACCCGCTGGATCGTGATCCTCGCCCACACCGTCCTGGTCACGGCCTTCGCGTACCAGTCCGTCTCGGCCGCGATCGTCCGCCTCGACCCGGCCTACGAGCAGGCCGCCGCGTCCCTCGGCGCCAAGCCCTCGTACGTCCTGTGGAAGGTGAAGCTGCCGCTGCTGCTGCCGTCCCTGAACGCGGCCGCCGGGCTCTGCTTCGCCCTGTCCATGGGCGAGTTGAGCGCCACGATGATGCTCTACCCGCCGGACTGGATGCCGCTGCCCGTCCGCATCTTCACGGCCACCGACCGCGGCTCCCTCTTCACCGGCTCCGCCGTCGCCGTGGTCCTCATGGGCGCCACGCTGCTCGTGCTGCTCGCGGTCTCCCGCATCCGTACCAGAGCTTCCTACCGCTGAATCCCCGCAAGGAGAGTCACCACGTCATGCGCATCAAAGCCATAGCCGCCACCGCCGGCAGCCTCGTCCTCGCCGCCTCCCTCACCGCCTGCGGCGGCGCCGCCTCCGCCGACGAGAAGGTCGTCACCGTCTACAGCGCCGACGGCCTCAAGGGCGAGAACGGCGACGGCTGGTACGACCAGATCTTCAAGGACTTCGAGAACAAGACCGGCATCAAGGTCGAGTACGTCGAGGGCGGCTCGGGCGAGATGGTGCAGCGGGCGCTGCGCGAGAAGTCCAACACCCAGGCCGACGTCATGGTCACCCTGCCGCCGTTCATCCAGCAGGCCGGCAGCAAGGGCCTGCTGGCGAAGTACGAGCCGAAGGGCGCGGAGCAGGTCAGCGGCGCCGACAAGGCGGCCGACGGCACCTGGACCGCCGTCGTCAACAACTACTTCTCCTTCATCTACAACAAGAAGGAGCTGCAGCAGCCCCCGGCCACCTGGGAGGAGCTGCTCGACGCCAAGTACAAGAACAAGCTCCAGTACTCCACCCCCGGCGTCGCCGGCGACGGCACCGCCGTCCTCATCAAGGCCATGCACGACTTCGGCTCCAAGGACAAGGCCATGGCCTACCTGAAGAAGCTGCAGGCCAACAACGTCGGCCCGTCCTCGTCCACGTCGAAGCTCGCGCCCAAGACGGACAAGGGCGAGCTGCTCGTGGCCAACGGCGACGTGCAGATGAACTTCGCCCAGTCCAAGTCCATGCCGAACCTCGGCATCTGGTTCCCGAAGACCTCCTCCAAGCCCGGCTCCAAGCCCACCACCTTCGCCCTGCCGTACGCGGCGGGCCTGGTCAAGGGCGCCCCGCACACCGAGAACGGCAAGAAGCTCCTCGACTTCATGCTGAGCGAGAAGGCCCAGCAGCAGGTCAGCTCGGTCGGCGGCGGCTTCGCGGCCCGGGGCGACATCAAGGCCACCGACGCCAACGCGATCGCCCTGACCAAGCTGATGGAAGGCGTCGAGGTCTTCCGGCCCGACTGGTCGGACATCGAGAAGAACCTCCCGTCCTACGTGGACGACTGGAAGGCGGCGACCGGCAGCTGAGCCTGTGCACGCCCGCCTGTCCGCAGGCCGAACGGGCCGGGCCCGGCCCGGGCCCGGCCCGTGCCTGCTCAGACGAGGTCCACCAGGTCCGCGATCGAGTCCACGACCTTCGTCGGCCGGTACGGGTACTGGTCGATGTCTCCCTTCGCTGTCAGCCCGGTGAGGACGAGGAATGTCTCCATTCCGGCTTCCAGGCCGGCGAGCACATCCGTGTCCATCCGGTCGCCGATCATGGCGGAGGTCTCGGAGTGGGCTCCGATGACGTTCAGCCCGGTCCGCATCATCAGGGGGTTCGGCTTGCCTACGAAGTACGGTTCCTTGCCTGTTGCCTTCGTGATCAGGGCCGCCACCGAACCTGTCGCGGGCAGAGCTCCCTCCGGAGACGGCCCGGTGTTGTCCGGGTTGGTGCAGATGAAGCGGGAACCGTTGTTGATCAGGCGGATGGCCTTGGTCAGGGCCTCGAACGAATAGGTCCGAGTCTCACCAAGGATCACGAAATCGGGGTCGGCATCGGTCAGCACGTACCCCGCGTCGTGCAGGGCGGTGGTGAGGCCGGCCTCGCCGATCACGTATGCCGTGCCATTCGGGTGCTGGGTGTCGAGGAACGTCGCCGTCGCGAGGGCTGAGGTCCAGATGTTCTCCACCGGCACTTCAAGGCCGATCCGGTTGAGGCGGGCGTGCAGATCCCGGGCTGTGTAGATGGAGTTGTTGGTGAGCACCAGGAAGGGCCGCCCTGACGCGCGCAGCTTCTTGATGAAGGCATCCGCACCGGGCACCGGGACGCCCTCGTGCATCAGTACCCCATCCATGTCGGTGAGCCACGATTCAATGGGCTTGCGCTCTGTCATAGCGGCGGACTCCTGCCGTGCGTAGGCCATGGTGGTGCCCATGCTATGCACCCGTTCACTCCCAGGGATCTCCTCGACCGGTGATGAAGTGCTGCCCGCGGGACGTTGCGCTGCGGAGGCGGCCGACCAGGTGTGACGCCTCAGTTCTCTATCTCCATATGATTTCGATCAACTCCGGCCGGAAAACGCCGCGTTGGGCTCCACCTTTGCCCGCCGGCTTGATGACCACTGCCTCGATGCAGGTCAGTATCTGATGGCGCTTGGTGTCGACCGTGCACTGGTCCCACTCGCGGACGATACGGGCAGCGGCCGAGCCGATCCCCGCCGGAGCGGCGGCAAGAACGGAGGCTTTCTCCAGATCGCCCTCTCCTTGACCTCCAGGCGACTGATCTCGCGAGCGAACTCGGCGAGTGAGAACAGGTCATCGGCCCGGAGCCGGCGGGCCTCCACTTTGGCGGCCCTGATCTGTTCCAACGTATCCTTCGCCAGGGCAAGGCCGGGGTCTCTCTCCTCGGCCGTCCTCGTGTCAAGGGATCGTTGCCTGAACTTGCCGAGCAGGGCCTGCTCCACGTACTCCTCCACCGGCGGGCCGCTGCGGGACAGCCGTCCGCATCCTCCGTCCGCCGCGCGGCAGTAGTAGTAATAGCCGTGCCTCTCATGACTGGCGGTCCCTCGCTGGTAGATGCCGGAGACCAGACCCGTGCCGCACCTCGCGCAGCGGGCGATGCCGGTCAGCAGGCGCTTGGTCATCGTGGACCGCCGCTTCCGTCCCGTTCCGCTGTTCTTGCGGGAGTCCAGTGCGTCGACCAACTCTCGCCACTCCTCGGGCCCCAGAATGGTCTGCCAGTGGCCCATCACCGGGCTGCCGTCGGTGCGTTCGACCAGCCACTCGACCGGGTCGACCCGCCCGGACCGTTCGCGTACCCCCTGTGGGATGTAGGAGCGGAAGCCGCACAGCCTCGGATTCCTCAGTACGTACAGCACGCTGCTGTAGCCGATGGTCTTTCCCTCGGGCGTTTGCGGCCCGCGCACACCGAGCTCCGCCCATTCCCGGTGGACCGTGGA
This sequence comes from Streptomyces solicavernae, assembly GCF_029968095.1. Taxonomy (GTDB): domain Bacteria; phylum Actinomycetota; class Actinomycetes; order Streptomycetales; family Streptomycetaceae; genus Streptomyces; species Streptomyces solicavernae. The sequence continues at coordinate 42,632 of NZ_JASCIR010000008.1, forward strand.
GACCTTCTTGCCCAGCAGCACGTCCTCGCGTGCGCGCCGGATGAGTTCGGCTTCACGTTCGTCGATGCGCTCCGCGTCCCGCCACCCGAAGGCGCGCTGTCCCTTGTGCGGTCTCCCGTCGCGGGCGTCGGCGAGCTTTTGCCGCGATACCCGTCGCGCAGCGTCGGAAGAGAATTTGTTCGCGATCGTCACGTAGATACGAGCCTGGAAACGGCCGTCCGCGGTCGTGAGGTCGTAGTCGCCAGCCACGGTACCGAAGACCATCGGGCGCCGGGCCTGCTCGTAAGTGTCGATCAGCCGTTCGATATCGCGGGGCTGGCGGGCTATACGGTCGATGTTGTACGCCAGGATGCCACTGATCACCCCACGGTCGAGATCAAAGACCAGTTCCTCGAACCCGGCACGCCTCGCCTGCCGTTTGTACGCGGAGGTGTCGTTGTCCTCGCGGTGAACGGTGCAGCCTCTGGCCGTGGCGAGATCGTAGACGTCTTCACGCTGCCGGGCGATGCCGTCCCGCCCGTCCCGGCCATCGCCCACTGACCGGCTGTCACTCGTTGGGCCCACCCCCGGAAGCGGCGCGGGAACGGTCGGCGCAGCCTCGGTGTATGCGCCGACCAGTCCCCGCCCTCTGTCTCACCGTCCTCCTCGCGCTGGCGCCGGAGGTGGCCGTCGCCGCGGGACCGGGCGTGACCGTCGACCCGTCGAGCGCCGTGCCCGGCGACGAGGTGCGGCTCACCGTCACCGGCTGCGAGGGCCGCACCGGCGCCGCCAGATCCGAGGCGTTCGTCGCCGACGGCTCCCTCGACGGCCGGGGCGAGAAGGGCTCCCCGCTGGCCGGCAAGGCGATGATCCGGTCGACGGTCACCCCCGGCACGTACGACATCTCCGTGACCTGCGACGGCCAGGACGGCAAGGCCAAGGGCAGCTTCACCGTCGTACGCGAACGACCGCCCTCGCCCTCCGGGTCGCCGACCGCGCCGATCCGGGCCGGGGGCGGCGGCACCGCCTCGATGGCCGAGGCCGAGGCCGACGACGAGGGGCCGGGCCTGCGGCACGCCGTGATCGGCGGCGTCCTCGCCGCCGCGGCCGTCCTCGCCGTGACCGGGCGGATACTGCGCCGACGCCGCCGCCCCGAGTAGCCGGTACGGGGCGAGGACACCGTGTCCGAGGCGCGTACCTCCCGTTCCGCCCGGCTCGCCACCGTGGCCGCCTGGCTGCTGCTGCTCGTCGGCCTGTGGCTGTGGGGCCGCGAGCTGTCCATCCTGCCGGGCCTGCCCGGCACCGGCGACGTCTCCGCCGCCGGCGTCCAGCTCCCGCCCGCCCACGACCCGTTGCCCGCGGCCCGCCCGCGCCGCGTCGACATACCGGCGATCGGCGTGCGCGCCCCCGTCGTCGACCGCGGCCTCGACCAGGACCGGGCCATAGAGCCGCCGCCGTACGACCGGCCGGGCGCCGTCGGCTGGTACGCGGGCGGCACCCGGCCCGGCGCCGAGGGTGCCGCCCTGTTCGTCGGCCATGTCGACACCGCGTCCGACCCCGCGGTCTTCTACGACCTCAGCGCGCTGAAGCAGGGCCAGAAGGTGCGCGTGGCCCGCGCCGACGGCTCGCTCGCCGAGTTCACCGTCGAGGACGTCCAGGTCATCGAGCGGGACGACTTCGACGCGGGCAAGGCGTACGGGGAGCGCCGGGCGGGCCGGGCCGAGCTGCGCCTGATCACCTGCGGCGGCACCTTCGACCCCGCCACCGGCAGCTATTCGTCCAATGTGGTGGTCTCCGCCTACTTGACGGGAACCGGACCGTGATGTGGTGCGTGTGCCAGGATGGGGAGCCCGACAGCGCGACGGCCCGACAGCCCGACAGCCCGACAGTCCGAGGGGGAAATCGATGTACGGCAGGAAGGCGTCCGCGGCAGTCGTGGGGGCGGCGCTGCTGATCGCGGGGTGTTCGTCGGACGGTGGCGGCAAGGCCCCGGAGCCCAGTGCCTCGCCGGTGAGGCAGCAGCCGAAGGGCAGCGACCCGTACTGGGTCGACCCGGAGGGCAACGCGGCCCGGCAGGTCGCCACGTACCGCGCGGACGGGAACGAGGCGGACGCGAAGCTGATCGAGAAGATCGCGAGCCAGCCCGTCGCCGAGTGGATCACCGACCCCGACAACGCCGCGGCCGAGGCGCAGGTCCGCGAGCAGACCGAGGCCGCGACGAAGGCCGGCCGGGACGCGCTGCTCGCCCTGTACAACATCCCGCACCGCGACTGCGGCCAGTACTCGAAGGGCGGCGCCGCCGACGGCAACGCGTACCGGGCGTGGATCGACGCCGTCGCCCGGGGCATCGGCGACCGGCGGGCCACGGTCATCCTGGAGCCGGACGCGCTGCTGCACGTCGTCGACGGCTGCACGCCGGGCGAGTTCCACGGGGAGCGGTTCGACCTGCTCAAGGGCGCCATCGAGAAGCTGAAGTCGCTGGAGAACACCAAGGTCTACCTGGACGGCGGCAACCCCGGCGGCCCGAAGCCGGACGACCTGTACCAGCCGCTGAAGTCGTCCGGCATCGACCGGGCCGACGGCTTCGCGGTGAACGTGTCGAACTACTACGGCACCGCGGAGTCCACCGCCTTCGGCAAGGAGCTCTCGGTGAAGTTCGGCAACAAACCGTTCGTCATCGACACCAGCCGCAACGGCAACGGCCCCTACACGGAGGGGAATCCGGACGAGCGCTGGTGCAATCCGCCCGGCCGCGCGCTCGGCGAGGCCCCGACCACGAAGACCGCCGACGAGGCCGTGGACGCGTACCTCTGGATCAAGCGGCCCGGCGAGTCCGACGGCGAGTGCAAGGGCGGCCCGCCGGCCGGCGAGTGGTGGCCGGAGTACGCGCTGGGGCTCGCGAAGGCCGCCGAGTAGCCCTGCCGGTACGTGAGTTGAGGGCGCCCCCGCTCCGTCGGCGGGGGCGCCCTCGACGCGTACGTACTACTCGCGAACCTACTCGGGAACCTCCACCCACACCGCCTCGCTCGGGCGGCCCTGGTCGTCCGTGACGAACAGCATGTACCAGCCGGGCTGGACCAGGTTCTTGTTCTCCGGGACCGTGACCGTGACGTTGTCGCCCGAGGTCTTCAGGCCCAGCTCGATGGAGCGCTGGTCGATGTCGGTGACGTGCGTGGACGCGCTCGGCTTGATCAGGCGGGCGTTCTTCAGGTCCTTCGCCTGCCGGGAGGTGAACGTCGCGGAGGTGCCGCGCTCGATGGTCTCCTCGCCGCCGGTGAGGACCGGCCTGGTGCCGTTGTAGAGGTACGGCGGCGTGTAGATCCCGATGCGCTGCTCGAACTTGCCGGGCTTGGTGTTCGCGGCGTCCGAGAAGAGGGAGTCCGAGCCGAAGACGACGACCCGGCCGTCGGGGAGCAGCAGCGAGCCCGAGTGGTAGTTGCGGCCCACCAACGGATCGGCCACGCGCCGCAGTTCCTCGCCGCCCGGCGCGAGGATGCGGGCCTGAAGGATGTTGGAGCCGCCGCGGCCGCGGTAGTCCTCGGAGCCACCGGTGATCAGGACGCTGTCGTCGGGGAGGATCGAGGACTGCGGGTAGCGGGTGCCCTTGTCCAGGGACGGGCCGTCCTTGAAGACCGGGTTGTCGTCCTTGAGGTCGATGATCCGGGTCTTCTCGCTGGACTTCTCGGACTCGCCGACGCCTCCGCCGCCGATCACCATGAACCGCTGGTCCTGCGCGGGCGGCAGCATCACGGTGCCCGCGGTCTCCATCAGCTCCGGGTCGCTGAGGCCCTTGACCTTGGTGAACTCGTTGGTGTCGAAGTCCCAGACGCCGGGGTCGCGGCCCACGTCGTCCGGGCCGTACCCGGCGTTCGCGCCCGAGTAGAACAGCTTGCCGCTCGGCAGGATGAACACCGCCGGGTAGGTCGGGAACTGCCGCTCCTGCGGGACGTACGACCACTCCTTGGTGTCCGGGTCGTACACCTCGTTGCGGTCGCCCGGCACGATCTGGCCGATGTCGTCCAGGCCGGACAGGGCGAGGATTCTGCCGTCGGAGAGCGTGGTGAGCGTCGGGTACCAGCGGGCCTCGTTCATCGGGTCGACCTTGATGTACTTCTCGGCGACCGGGTCGAACTCGTAGGCGTCCCTGATGCCCTGGAAGTCCTTCTTGTCCAGGGCGAGCTTCTGCGCGATGCCGTACGTGTTGCGGGCGTCGGCGCCCTTGAGGCCCTGCACCCGGTAGTTGTCCTGGGTGCCGGTCGCGTACTTCTTGCCGCTCTTCTGCGCCTCGACGTACACGCGGCCGAGGCCCGGGTCGTTGCGTACGAACGCGCCGGTGGCCTCGTCGAAGACCTTCTTCGCGCGCTCCACGACCACCGGGTCCTTGGAGACGAAGGTCTTGCCGTTTTCCTTGCCGGTGAAGCGGGTGCCGGCGGGCAGCGTGATCGGCTCGTCCGGGTTCTCGTTGTGCACGATCATCAGGCCGCCGGCCTTGGTGACGTCGCCTTCGAGTTTCTCGTACCGCTTGGTGCCGCCCGCCACCAGGAGTTTGCCGTCCGGGAGCTGGGTGTGGCCGGTGCAGAACAGGTCGTTGGGTGTGGGGATCTTCTTGAAGGTCTCCTTGACCGGGTCCCAGAGGATCGTGTCGAACTTCTTCGCGTCGAAGTTCTTCTCGTTGTTCCCGGAGCCCGCGACGAGCAGCACCTTGCCGGTGTGCAGGACGGCCGCGTGGATGGTGTTGAGCCGGTACTTCTCGGGGATGTCGACGAGGTCCCAGTGCCCGTTCTCGGCCTTGTACTCGGGTCTGTTGATCTTGTACTGGTGGTACTGCTCGGAGCCGAACCGCCAGAGCCACGGGCCGTTCATGCCGGCGAGGGCCACCACCACCGCCGTGCCTATCGCGAAGCGGCGGGCCCGGCGGCGGCCGGTGGAGCGGTCGTTCATTTCTTATGTCCCCCAAGAGAAATCTGTACGGTCTCGTCGCCGGCCTGCGCCGGTTCGGCAGCCGCCCAACTCGGCCGGCGGCGTGGCGCATGCGCGCCGGGCAGCCGCGGGTCGGGCGGCTGCGGTACGGGCTGCGGTACGGGTTGCTGTACGGCTTGCGGTACGGGCTGCGCCGGTTCCTGCGGTACGACGACGGGCTGCTGCAGTGTGTCCCCGGGCCGCGGTTCCGGCGCGGCCGAAGGAGTCGGACTTCCGGGTGCCGCGGCCGACTTGCGGCGCTTCTTCTCCTGCCGCCACGTGTACCGCCACGCGAAGATCGGCGCCGCCGTGATCAGCAGCGCGAACGAGGCCCAGGTGATCATCGCCGGGTGGGCGTTCCCGTACACGAACGCGGCGGCGATCGAACCGGCGAAGACCAGGATGAAGAACAGGTGGATGCGGAAGGTCCCGAACAGCGTGTCCGGGCTGGCCGACTCACCCTTCGGGGTCACCACGAACTTGGACTTGCGGCGCAGCACCGCGTCCATGAGCGAGCGGGCGTAGATCGGCGCGGAAAGGGCCGACATCACCATGCCCGCCACACCGCCGGACCCTTCCGGCTCGTGCGGGGAGACGTTGTGCCGCCGGTTCCACACGTACAGGCCGATCTGCAGCGCCGAGGCGTTGCCGTACAGCATCAGCCAGATCGTCGGGTCGATGTTCACACCCGAGGCGCCGAGGCCCAGGAACAGGGCGCAACTCAGCGCCGCGAGGATCCAGTTGAGGGCCGACATCGGGTAGAAGATGATCATCATCGTGTAGTTGAAGAGCTTGCCCGGAGGCAGGGAGTACCAGCCCTTCCAGTACTGCTTGAGGATCGTCTCGTACGTCCCGCGCGACCAGCGCAGCTGCTGCGTGAAGAAGTCCGTCCAGGCGTTCGGGCCCTCGCCGACCGCCAGCACGTCCGGGGTGTAGACCGACCTCCACTTCTTGCCGGTGACCGGGTTCCGGTGGCGGTGGATCTCGAAGCCGGTCGCCATGTCCTCGGTGATCGAGTCGTACAGGCCGCCGATCTGCTGGAGCGCCCTGATGCGTACGGCGTTGGAGGTGCCGACGAACATCGGCGCGCCGTAGCGGTTGCCCGCGCGCTGGATCAGGGCGTGGAAGAGGAACTGCTGGGACTCGGCGGCCTTGGTGACGAACGTGTCGTAGTTGCCGTACACCTGCGGGCCGATGACGAAGCCGACGTCCGGGTCGCGGAAGTAGCCGAGCATCCGTTCCAGGTAGTTGGGCAGCGGGACGTGGTCGGTGTCGACGGAGGCGAAGTAGTCGTACGCGTCGCCGTGCGCGTCCAGCCAGGCGTTGTAGTTGCCGTGCTTGGTCCTGGCGCGGTGCGGGCCCTTCGTCTGGTTCCACTTCTCGACTCCCTTGCGGGAGAAGTGGTGCACGCCCAGGCGCGCGCAGACCTCCTTCACCTCCGGGTCGTCGCCCTCGTCGAGCAGCCAGACGTGCAGCAGTCCGCGGTGCCGGATCCTGACGGCGGCTTCGAGCGTCTTGGTCACCATCTCGATCGGCTCCTTGCCGGGCACGAACGAGGTGAGGAACGCGACGCGGGTGCCGGTCTCGGGCACGACGGGGACCGGGTCGCGGGCGACGAGGGTGGCGTGCGCGTTGGACAGCACGTTCATGCAGCGGAAGAACTCGATCAGGCCGATCGAGACGAGCATGACGACGTCGAGGTGTTCGAGATACGCGTTCGGTACGTAGTCCCGCTTCGTCCAGTGCTCGGGCTGGAGCAGCCAGGCGAGCAGCACGAGCGAGAGCAGCGGCGCGGCGCCCAGCATGAGGGCGGCCCGGATGCGGTGCGGCTCCTGGGAGAGCAGGGAGCGGTAGCGGACCTTGTACGGCGTGCCGGGGTCGGGCTGCGTGAGGGGGCCGGCAAGCCGGCTGTAGTGCTCGTAGTCGTACCGCGGCAGCGATTTCTTCAGCCGCCGGAACCCGCCCGTCCGGTTCGACAGGACCCGCAGCTGGGTCGTCCGGGACGGGTCGGATCCGGGTCCGGCGCCCGTAGGCGTCGACGTCATGAGTCATCCCCCCGCACGCGGTCGGTCGCCGCGTGGTCGTCGGTCTGGTCACCGCCGGGTCCCCCCTGCACCCGGCGGTCGCATCAGTGGCGGGCCACCGGTCGTTGAGACGCGCAGAACGCCTCGGCGGTTCGCCCCCATTCAACTCCGGCGCACCGGCCATCACATGGTGTTCACGATTCACGCAAGGGTTCTACGTCGCCACGATGATCGCAAGGCGGGAATCCCCTGGTTGCGCATCATTCGCGCGCTTTGCGGCGGGAGTTGGTCCTTCCGGTCCTTCCGGTCCTTCCGGTCCTTCCGCTTCCCCTCAGGCCGTCGGCGCGGCCGCGCCCGCCTCGCCCGTGCCCGCCTCGGGTGAGCCGAGCCGCTTGCGGAGGTTGCCGAAGTGCTCGCGTACGGCCTGCTCGGACCGGAGCGTGTCGCCGGAGCGGACCGCGTCGAGGATCTCCCGGTGCTGGCGGCAGGTCACCTTCGGGTCGTGCGGGAAGTCCACGAGGTCGGTGCGTACGCGGTGGAAGGCGTCCCAGAACGCCTCCAGGACCTCGCCGAGCAGCGGGTTGCGCAGGCAGCGGTAGAGCGTCGCGTGGAAGGCGCGGTCGGTCTCGGCGGCCACCGTGCCGACGGCGGCCTCGCTCTCCATCCGGTCCACGAGCGCGTCGAGTTCGGCGAGGTCGCTCGCCGGGACCTGGCCGGCGAGCCGTGCGAGCAGCCCGGTCTCCACGGCCTCGCGCAGTTCGAGGAGTTGCAGCAGACTGTCCTCACCGCGGTAGTGGCCCGCGACGGTACGGAACGCGAGGCCGTCGATCATCGGCGCCATCGACATCGGGCCCACGTAGGTGCCGAAGCCGTGCCGGATCTCGACGATGCCCATCGCCACCAGCGCCTTCAACGCCTCCCGTACGGAGTTGCGGCTCACGCCGAGCAGCTCCATCAGCTCGGGCTCGGTGGGCAGCGGGGCGCCGGAGGGCAGCCGCCGGTCGATGATGAGCTTCTTGATCCGCTCCTGTATGTCGCGCGCCATGGGCCAAAGGTATCCGGCGCGTGGCGGGGCGGGGGCGGTGAGGTGTCCACGGGGTTCCCGCGGGGCGTTTGGTGGAGTGCGCACGCGAGCACACACGATCGCATGCGACCGCGCACGACTGCGCACGACGAAGGCCCCTCGCTTTCGCGAGGGGCCTTCGTGTGTCGGTGCGCCGCCAGGGACTCGAACCCCGGACCCGCTGATGCTGTATTCATCCGGGGGTAACCCCCGGACCCCCAGCCGTTTGTTGGGTGCTGCGGGATCCCGGAGCGTGACAAAGGCCCTCCGCCGGAGCGAAGGGCCTTCGTGTGTCGGTGCGCCGCCAGGGACTCGAACCCCGGACCCGCTGATTAAGAGTCAGCTGCTCTAACCAACTGAGCTAGCGGCGCCTGCTGACCTGGAGAACTCTACCGGATCCCGGAGGGTGCTCCGGACCGCGCGGACGCCGCGCGGCCGCCCGGCGGGCGGTGCGGGCGGCCGTCCCCGCCGGGGGGCGTACAGCATTCGGACCGTCAGCATGCGGTCCGATCGGACAGTTGAGAAACTGACCGTCGTGCAGCAATGCGGACATTCAGGGCAGGAAAGCGATCCGGGCGGCGCACCGGGATGTGAGCCGAATCGCATCGCGGCCGACACGGCGTACCGGTACAAGAACCTCCGGCCGATGGCGCGGGGCCCGGCGCCCGGCACGGTCCGGCGCTATCCCGGCGCCGATGCGTTCGGCCCCGGCGCGCGCAGCCCGTACGTCACCCAGCTCGGGCGCCTCCTCGTCCGGCGTGGCGGCGGCCGCTTCTACCGCTCCGGGCCCTCGCCGGTCTGGGGCGAGGCGGACCGCAGGGCGACCCTCGCCTTTCAGCGTGCCCAGGGCTGGACGGGCGACGCGGCGAACGGGCTGCCAGGGCCGCTGACCTGGGCGTACCTGGTCGAGGGCGCGGGTCGGGACATCCCCGGCCCGGGTGGCGGGGGCGGGGGTGGGGGTGTGGCGGTGCCCGAGTATCCCGGCAAGTCGGCGTTCCGGCCGGGCCGGTCGGGCGTGCATGTGGAGCGGCTCGGCCGGCAGCTGCTGCGGAAAGGGTTCGGCCGGCACTACCGGCAGGGCCTGGGCCCAGGCCCTGACTGGGACGAGTGCGACCGCCGCAACGTCGAGGACTTCCAACGCGCCCAGGGCTGGCGCGGCGGCGCAGCGGACGGCTACCCGGGCCCGGAGACCTGGCGCCGCCTCTTCCTCGGCTGAGCGGACGGCAGGGACGACGGATTCACGGCAGTACGGGCAGTGCGGGCAGTACGGGCAGTACGGGCAGTACGGCGGAGGTGCGGAGGTACTGATGGGATCCACGACCGGCAGGAGCGGAGAGCGGGGCGTACGGGCGAGGGCCGCCACGCCCAGCGGCACCGGCGGAACTGGTGGCACCGGCGAGACCGGAGAGTCCGGCACCCCCACCATCACCCCGAACCCCACCATCACCCCGAACCCCACCATCAGCTCGAACCCCACGACCCCCCCGAACCCCGCCACGACCCCGAACCCCACGACCACCCGCAGCCCCCGCCTGATCCAGACCGGGGCGGCCACCGAGATCCCCCTCCACCTCCTCTTCCGCGACGACCCGGGCCCCGGCCCCGGCCCCGGCCCCGGCTCCGATGCCGTCCCCGTACACCTCCCGCCGACCGTCGTCGGCCGCAGGCGGGGCACCGGCGAGCAGTCGCGGGCGGGGGCCGGGCGCCCGGTGTCCGGGCCGTCGCCCGCGCGGGCCGTCGTGCCGACGCGGGTGGCGGTGCCCGTCGAGGTCACCGAGCGGCGGGGGTGGTCGTGGGCGGGGGCGGCCGCCGTGGCCGCCGGGCTCGCCGGTCTCGGCGGATGCGTGGCGGGCGGCTGGTGGGCGGGGGTCCTTCCCGCGTACGCCGTGCGGCTGGCGCGGTTGCCGGAACAGCTCGGGGCGGGGCTCGGCCCGGCGCAGTGGGCGGTGCTCGCCGGATCGGGTGCGCTGTCGCTGTTCGCGTTCGGGGGGCTGGGGAGGGGGCGGGTCGGCCGGGCGTGGGTGCTGTCGCTGTTCGGGCGGTACCGGGGGAGCGTGCGGCGCACCGGCCTGGTGTGGATCAACCCGCTGCTGAAACGGCGCCGGGTCGACGTACGCCTGCGGCACTGGCGCAGTGAGCCCCTGCCGGGGGTGGACGCGCACGGGGTGGCGCTGCGCGTGCAGCTGCTCGTCGTCTGGCGGGTCAGGGACACGGCGCGGGCGGCGCTCGGGGCCGAGGATCCCGTGACGTATCTGCGTGAGTGTGTGGAGGCCGCGCTCGCCGGGGTTCTGTCGCAGCTTCCGGTGGACGCGCCAGCGAGCGGCGTGGGCGGGGCGACGCTGCGCAACGCTGAGGCGGTCGGCGACGCGCTCACCCGGCGGGTGGCCGCGGACGCGGAGGCGGCCGGTGTCGAGGTGTTCGCGGTGCGGCCGACGGGGATCGACTACGCGCCCGAGGTGGCCGAGTCGGTACGCCGCCGTCGGCTCGCCGCCCTGGAGGCCCGGGACCGGGACACGGCCCTGTCCCAGCTCGTCGACTCGGTGGAGGACACGGTCACCCGGCTCACCGTGCAGGGGCTGGTCGAACTGGACGACCGCGAACGCAAGGCGCTGGTGAAGGACTTGACGGTGGCGTTCTGCACGGAGCGGACCGAGCGCTGAGGTCCGCGGGCGGCCGCCGTTCCGGTTGTCCGAAATCCACCCCTCATTGGTATGGACATGTCTATGGACACGGCCAACTGCCGCCCATAACCTGTGACTTGGTCTAGACCGCAGCACTGCGCACGGCTCACAGAACTCCCTCGTAGAACTCCCTCACAGAACTCCCCCCGTTCTCCAGGAGCACAGGAGTAGCAGCATGCGTAAACGGATGTACGCGGCAGCGGTGGGCATCGCCACCGTCGGCGCCTTCACCTTCTCCACGGGCGGCGCCAGCGGCCACGGCTACACCGACTCCCCCATCAGCCGCCAGAAGCTCTGCGCCAACGGGACCGTCACCGGCTGCGGTGCCATCCAGTGGGAGCCGCAGAGCGTCGAGGGCCCCAAGGGCTTCCCGGCCGCCGGGCCCGCCGACGGCGAGATCTGCTCGGCGGGACTCGGCCGGTTCGACTCGCTCAACTCACCGGCCAAGCCCGGCGGCGGCGCCTGGCCGGCCACCAAGGTGACCAGCGGCGGCAGCCAGAGCTTCCGCTGGCAGTTCACCGCCCGGCACTCCACGACCGACTTCAAGTACTACGTCACCAAGGACGGCTGGGACGACAGCAAGCCGCTGACCAGGGCCGCCCTCGAAACGACGCCGTTCTTCACCGTGCCGTACAACAACCAGCAGCCGCCCGCCACGCTCGAACACACCGGGCAGCTCCCCAGCGGCAAGTCCGGCCACCACATCATCCTGTCCGTCTGGACGATCGCCGACACGGGCAACGCCTTCTACGCCTGCTCGGACGTCACGTTCTGACACTTCCCGCCGCCGGGCTCTTCCCGCTGCCGGGCTTTCTCCTACCGGGCTCTTCCCCCCCCGCCGGGCTTTCTCCTACCGGGCTCTTCCCCCCACCGGCCCGGGTGCCCTGCGCGCACCGCACCCCCCATGCCGCGGTGCGCGCAGGCGGTCCGGTTCCGGTTCCGCTCCGCCTCTCCATTTCTGACGGTCAGTCAATTATGGTGCGGCGCCATGGGGATGAACGGTACCGCCGCAACCGTCGCCGATCTCGTGCGCGCGCAGTGGGACGACCACCGTCCCGGACTCCGCTGCGAGGACCGCGTACTCACTCACCACCAGGTCGCCGCCGGGGCCGCCGCGCGGGCCGCGCTGCTCGTGGACCTGCTGCCGCCCGGGGCCGAGCCACACGTGGGCGTGCTGCTCGACAACACCCCGGAATACCCGCTGTGGTTGAGCGCGGCCGCGCTCGCGGGCGCGGCCGTCGCCGGGATCAACCCGACGCGGCGAGGCGCCGAACTCGCGCGCGACATCCTGCACACCGAGTGCCGCGTCCTGCTCACCGAGCGCACCCATCTGGTCCTCCTCGACGGCCTCGAACTTCCCGGCGTACGCATCCTCGTGACCGGCACGGACGCGTACGAGCAGCTGCTCGCCCCCTACGCCGACGCCGCCCCCGGCGACGCCGTGCTCGCCCCGCCGGACCCCGCGCGCCGCATGCTGCTCTACTTCACGTCCGGCTCGACCGGCGCGCCCAAGGCGGCGATCTGCACCCAGGGACGGCTCGCCGCGGCCGGGCGTTCCCTGGCCGGGCAGTTCGACGTGGGCCGGGATGACGTGCACTACATCTGCATGCCGATGTTCCACGGCAACGCGGTGATCGCCGACTGGTCCCCGGCCCTCGCCGCGGGCGCCGCGGTCGCCCTGCGCCGCAGGTTCTCGGCCTCCGGTTTCCTCGACGACGTACGGGCGTACGGGGCCACGTACTTCACCTATGTGGGCCGCGCCGTGCAGTACCTCCTGGCCACGCCCGAGCGCCCGGACGACCGGGACCATCCGCTGCGCCTGGGCTTCGGCACCGAGGCGGGCGCGGTGGACGCGGCCCGGTTCGCGGAGCGGTTCGGGGTGCGCCTGGTGGAGGGGTACGGCTCGTCCGAGGGCGGCGCCGCTCTCCGGCGCACCCCGGGCACCCCGCCCGCCGCGATCGGCCGCGCGGCGCCCGGCGACAACCTGGCGGTGGTCGACCCGGCCTCGGGCGCGGAGTGTCCGCCGGCGCGTTTCGACGGCGCCGGGCGGCTGCTCAACGGGGCGGAGGCGATAGGGGAGTTGGTCAACCGGGGCCGCAGCCCGTTCGAGGGATACTGGCGCAACCCGGCGGCCGACGCGGACCGGGTGCGCGGGGGCTGGTACTGGACCGGCGACCTGTTCTTCCGCGACGCCGACGGCTTCCTCTACTTCGCGGGCCGTACGGATGACCGGATGCGCGTCGACAGCGAGAATCTGGCCGCCGCGATGATCGAGAACATCCTCGCCCGGTACGAGCGGGCCGCGGCGGTCGCGGTCTGCGCGGTGCCCGACCCGGTGGCCGGCGATCAGGTGATGGCGACCCTCGCCCTGGCCGACGGCCCCTTCGACCCGGACGACTTCGGCCGGTTCCTCGCGGCGCAGGACGACCTGGGCCCGAAGATGCTGCCCCGCTTCGTCCGTACGGTGCGGCGGATGCCGGTGACGGCGACGAACAAGGTGCACCGGGTCGCCCTGCGTCGCGCGGGCTTCCGCTGCCCGGACCCGGTGTGGTGGCGCCCGGACGCGGAGCTGTCGTACGAGCCGCTGACTCCGGCGGCGGAGGCGGCGCTGGTCGACCGCTACCGGGAGCAGGGGCGGGAGGGCCTGCTTGAGCACTGACCGGTGCTGGGTGCTGGGTGCTGGGAACGACTTGAGGCCCCCGCTTTCGCGAGGGCCTCAAGGCTGTCGGTGCGCCGCCAGGGACTCGAACCCCGGACCCGCTGATTAAGAGTCAGCTGCTCTAACCAACTGAGCTAGCGGCGCCTGCTGACTCGTAAATAATACCCGGCGGTGAGGAGTGCTTCTGACCGCCTGATCGGCGTGGGGTCAGATGGCCAGCGAGAGCAGGACCGGTGCCGCCCCGCGGTTCAGGGTGTGGGCCGCGGCGCGCAGGCGGTGGGCGCTCTCGATCGGCATCGACAGGGCCAGGCAGCCGACGGCGGCGCCCGCGGTGATCGGAACGGCCGCGCAGACCGTGCCCACCGCGTACTCCTGCAGGTCGAGGATCGGGACCGTGGGCGGCTGGGAGTCGAGTCTGCTGAAGAGCAGCCGCTCGTTGGTGATCGTCTTCGAGGTGAGGCGGGCCGGCTTGTGGCGGGAGAGGTGGTCCCGGCGGCCGTTGAGGTCCAGCTGGGTGAGCAGGCTCTTGCCGACGGCGCTGGCGTGCGCCGCGGAGCGGAAGTCCACCCACTCGTTGACCGCGGGGGCGTCGGGCCCCGCGGCGTACTGGGTGATCTTCACCTCGCCGTCGATGTACCGGCTGATGTAGACGGCCGCGCCGACCGTGTCGCGCAGCCGGTCCAGGGTGGCCTGGAGCTGGCTCCTGATCGCGTCGTCGTGTGCGACCGTGGAGCCGAGCTTCGCGAACGCGTCGCCCGTGGTGTACGAGTCGTCGGTGGTCTGGCGGACGTAACCCTCGCGGCGGAGCATCAGGAGCAGCGAGGAGAGTGCCCTCGGTGGCAGTCCCGTCAGCCGTGCGATCTCCATGTCCGTGACGCCGGCGGGGTGCCGGTACACGGTTTCGAGTACACGCAGGGCGTGCTGCACCGAGTGGTACGGCGCGGTCGACTCTGGCTTCAGCGCCACGGTTTCCCCCTGCATGGACCGGTTCCGGACAGCTGGGCTCCGTACCACGATAGCCGCCAAGCGGCGTCTGCGGAGGGGCTGTTGGCAAGTTTCAGGGCGTGATCCCGCCCTCGTACGGCGTCACAAGCAGGAACGCACCACAATGGCATATGCCAAGGTCAATGCCATGATCCACGTGCGGGCGCGGGGGCCCGCCGGGCCGGCCCGCGCACGCCGAAGGGCCCGGCCGTACGCGAGGTCGGCGGGGCCCTTCGGCGGGTGGGTCCGGGCGGCTCAGAGGACCGCGCTGAGGAATTCCCGGGTGCGCTCGTGGTCCGGGTCGCCGAACATCTTCTCCGGGGAGCCGGACTCGATGATGCGGCCCGAGTCGAACATCAGGACCTGGTCCGAGATGTCCCGGGCGAAGTTCATCTCGTGGGTGACGCAGAGCATGGTGATGTCCGTGGAGTGCGCGAGGTCCCGCAGCACGTCCAGGACGCCCGCGACCAGCTCCGGGTCGAGCGCCGATGTGACCTCGTCGAGGAGGAGCACCTGCGGGCGCATGGCGAGGGCGCGGGCGATCGCGACGCGCTGCTGCTGACCGCCGGAGAGCTGCGTCGGGTAGGCGTCGCCGCGGTCGCCGAGGCCCACCAGGTCGAGGAGTTCGCGGGCCCGCTCCTCCGCCTCGTCCTTGGACAGGCCGAGGACGTGCACCGGCGCCTCGGTGATGTTCCGCAGCACCTTCATGTTCGGGAACAGGTTGAACTGCTGGAACACCATGCCGATGTTCTTGCGGACCTCGCGGATGTGCTTGTCGCCGGCCGGGACGAGCTTGCCGCCGCGGTCCTCGTGCGTGAGGTACGCGTCGCCGACCTTGATGGTGCCCTCGTCGGGCTTCATCAGGGTCATCAGGAGCCGCAGAATCGTCGTCTTGCCGGAGCCGGACGGGCCGATCAGGGTGACGTGCTTGCCGGAGTCGACCTTGAAGTCCAGCTCGTCCAGGACGGTGTTGCTGCCGAAGCGCTTGGTGACCTTGTCGAAGCGGATCAGCTCGCTGCCGTCGACCGCCGGGTTGGCGGTCTCCTTGGACGTGCTCGCGTTCGGGTTGGTGGGGGTGCTGTCAGCGGACAAGGCGACGCTCCAGGGCTCGGAGAAGAAGAGAGGCCGGGTAGGCGATGACGATGAAGGCGATACCGACGACGACCAGCGGCTCGACCATCTGGAACGTGATGGAGCCGAACTGCCGCGCCTCGCCGAGCATTTCGAGCACGCCGATCGTGGCGATCAGCGGCGAGTCCTTGAGCATCGCGACGACGTAGTTGCCGAGTGCCGGGACCACGCGGCGGATGGCCTGCGGCAGGATCACCGCGAGCCAGGTGCGCGAGCGCGGCAGGTTGAGCGCGGTGGCCGCCTCCCACTGGCCCACCGGAACACCGTCTATGCCGGCGCGGTAGACCTCGGCGGTGTACGTCGAGTAGTGCAGGCCGAGGCCGATGACGCCGGTGGTCAGCGCCGAGAAGGTGATGTTCCACTCGGGGAGCACGTAGTACAGGAAGAACAGCTGCACGAGCAGCGGGGTGTTGCGGACGAACTCGGTGATCGCGGTCACCGGCCAGCGCACCACCTTGAGCGGCGAGCGCTGCGCCATCGCCCAGACGAGACCCAGGGCGAACGCGACGATCACGCTGAGCGCCAGGGCCTGGAGCGTGACGAGCACGCCGTCCCAGAAGCGCGGCATGAAGTCACTCACTGCGGACCAGTCCCACTTCATGCTGCACCACCCGTTCCACCGCTGGTCGCCAGGTCCTTCGTCTGCCGGAGCGAGAGCTTCCGGCGCTTCGGCGGGGCCTGCCCGATCCCGGCCTTCGCCTGCCGCTCCAGGACGCGCATGCCGCGGGTCAGGACGAAGGCGAGCACGAAGTACATGACCAGGATGACCGTGTACACGGGCGCGCTCTGGCCGGTGGCGTTACGCACCAGCTGGGCGCCGAAGCTGATGTCGCCGACGCCCAGGACCGACACCAGGGCGGTCCCCTTGAGCAGCTCGATCAGGAGGTTGTTCAGCGGCGGGATCATCTCCGGCCAGGCCTGCGGCAGGACGACCTTCCGCATCGACTGCGCGGGCGTGAAGCTCAGGGCGATCCCCGCCTCGCGCTGCGCCGGCGCCACCGCGGCCACGGCGCCGCGCACGATCTCGGAGCCGTACGCCCCGTAGGTGAGGCCCATCGCGAGGACGGCGGCCCACATGGGGACGAGCTGCCAGCCGAAGGCGATCGGCAGCGCGAAGAACACCAGGAACATGAAGACCAGCGCGGACGTGCCGCGGAAGATCTCGAAGTAGGTGCCGGACAGGAAGCGCACGATCCACAGTCGGTGGGTGCGGGCCAGACCGATGACGAGGGCCACGGCGGCGCCGAGCGCCGCGCTGTAGACCGTCAGCTGGAACGTGACCCACAGTCCCTTGAGGAGGAGCTCCCAGAGCCCAGGAGTGATGTCGCTCATGGCTTGCACTTCTCCTCGGCACGGATGGTGGTCATCTGGTCCTTGGTGAAGCCGAACGGCCGCATGATCTCCAGGAGTTCACCGCTGCGCTTCAACTTGTGCAGCTCCCGGTTGAACGCGTCCCGCAGGGTGGTCTCCGGGCTGCGGAAGGCGAAGCCGCCGACGTCGGTGACGGGCTTCCCGTCCACGTACGGCTGCACCTCCTTGGTCGCCTCGACGCCCGAGCCCGGACCGGCCTGCTCGACGACGTTGAACACGGTCACCGCGGTGCCGACGAACACGTCGATACGGCCCTGCTTCACGGCGAGCAGACCGGCGAGCTGGTCGGGGTAGGTGCCGACCTCCTTGACGCCGGCCTCCTTCGCGTACTTGATCTCCGCGTACCCGACGCCGGTCGCCATCTTGGCGCCCGTCTCCGCGATGTCCTTGTACGAGTGCAGGTTCTTCGGGTTGCCCTCGCGCACGATGAACGCGTCGATCATCTGGTACTCGGGATCGGCGAAGATCACCTGCTGGCAGCGCTCCGGGTTGATGTACATCCCGGCCGCGACCACGTCGAACTGCAGCGAGTTGAGCCCCGTGATCAGCGATCCGAACTCGATGGGGAATGGCTCGACCTTGTCGACGCCGAGCTCCTTGAAGATGCGCTTCGCGATGGAGGGCGAGGAGCCGGTCATCTCGCCGTCCTTGCCGATGTAGCTGTACGGCTGCTCGCCCGCGAGCCCGAGACGCACGGACCCCTTCGCTCGCAACTGCTCCAGTAGGTGCCCTCCGTCACCGGTGTCTGCGGTGGCCACACGGCTGCATCCGGTGGTCGCGCCGATGGCGCCCACCGCACCCAACGCCGCCGCCCCTGAGAGCAGTGAGCGACGGCGCAGTCCGCTTTTTCTTGTGCTTCCTGAGTTGTTCCCCTGTGGTGGAGCCATGGGCGCGCGGCTACCCGACTGGAGGGAAGATATGCCGATCGTTTTCAGTCCTTGACCCGGACGGACTGCTTCCGTTGCGCCGCCCGGCCGCACCGCGCTGCTCCGTCCGGGGATGCCCCGAGTCCGGCTGTTCTCGGGCCAGTTGGGGGCCCTTGGGGCGGTACGTCGGAACCTGGTTCGGCCGCCCGGGGAGGCCGTCCGAAGGGGTGTCGGGGGGGGCGTCGAAGGGGCGTCGACTGGTCGCCGAGCGGTCGGCGAGCGGTCGGCGAAAGCGTCGGTGCGGGGGTCGTGGAGGGGGTGTCAGGCGGTCCGTCGGGGAGGCTGTCGAGGGGGTCTGCCGACACGAGGGCGATGCGTCGCGGATGTGCGGATTGACCACGCTGGCACGGGAACCTACCTTCGTCAACAAGGGCACTTTCATCCGTCTTCGGATGCCCTTCGTGACCCTCAGAGGTCTGCTCGTCATCTGTCCCGACGTCCCGGCGAGCGCCGGATCTCCCAGCTCCACTTCCCGGCTCCGGCCGGCCCTCCGTCACATCTGCCGTATTGGCATTTCTCGGCATTTCTTGGCATTTCGGAACCTTCGCAGAACAGGGCCTGTCATGGACGTCTCCTTCCTGGGTGGACCCCACCCGCAGCGCGGCATCGGCATCGTCGCCCCTTTTGACTTCGCCCTCGACCGGGAGCTCTGGCGCTGGGTCCCCGACGAGGTCTCCCTGCACCTGACCCGGACGCCGTACGTGCCGGTGGAGGTCAGCCTCGACCTCGCGCGTCTGGTCAGTGAGCATCAGACGCTCCGCGCGGCGGTGCACGCGCTGAGCGCCGCCGAGCCCGAGGTGCTCGCGTACGCCTGCACATCCGGCAGCTTCGTCGACGGCATGGCCGGCGAACGCACCATGAGCGCGGCGATGGAGGCGGCGGGCGAGGTCCCGGCGCTCACCACCTCCGGCGCCCTCCTCGAAGCGCTCGCCGAGCTCCGCGCGCAGCGCATCGCCCTGGTCACCCCGTACACGGCCTCGGTGACCGAAGCCCTGGAGGACTATCTCGCCGAGGCCGGCATCACCGTGGTCAGCCAGACCGGCCTCGGCCTGACCCGGCACATCTGGAAGGTGGCCTACCGCGAGGTCGTCGAGATGGCCCGGCACGCGGTCCCCCGCGACGTCGACGCGCTCATCATCAGCTGCACCAACCTCCCCACGTACGACGTGATCCCGCAGCTGGAGGCCGAGCTGCGGATGCCCGTCGTCTCGGCCAACCAGGTCACGATGTGGGCCGCGCTGCGCCGCATCGGGGCCGGTGCGGTGGGGCCGTACCAGACACTGATCGACGAGTCGGCGCGGCGCATGCTGCGGGCGGACGCGCCACTCGCGGACGCGCCGAGGGCGGACGCCCCGGCGACCGCCGGTGCGGCCCCCGAGGAACCGACGGGCTTCGCCGAGCCCCCGGCGTTCCCGGAGCCGCCGGTGTTCCCCGACTTCCCGGGCGCCGAGTGAGCCCCGGGCGCCGGACCGGCAAGGCCCGGCGCCCGCCCCACTCGTACGACCGAGCAGCACGGAGGACGCAAGCGATGACCGCACTCGGATTCCTGTACCCGGGACACTCCGCCGAGGACGACTACCCGCGGATGGAGCAGCTGCTCGGCAGCGACATCCGCCTCGCCGTGATCCACACCGACATCGGCGAGGACGCCCACCGGGTCGACGCGCTGCTCCGCATGGGCGCGGCCGACCGGCTCGCGGCGGGCGTCGAGGAGTTGCGGCTCTCCGGCGCGGAGGCGGTGGTGTGGGCGTGCACGTCCGGCAGCTTCGTCTTCGGCTGGGAGGGCGCGCACGACCAGGTCAGGGACCTGGCCAGGACGGCCGGCCTGCCCGCGTCCAGCACGTCCTTCGCCTTCGCGCACGCGGCCCGGGAGGTCGGCGCGGAGCGCGTCGCGGTCGCGGCGACGTACCCCGAGGACGTGGCCGGGCACTTCGTCACCTTCCTGCGGGCGGCCGGCATCGACGTCGCCGCGATGCGCGGCAGCGGCATCATCACCGCGGCGGAGGTGGGCACTTGGGGGTACGAGGAGGTCCTTGCCCTGGCCCGCGCGGGCGACCACCCCGACGCGGCGGCGGTCCTGCTGCCGGACACGGCCCTGCACACGGCGGCGTACGTCCGCGACCTGGAGCGCGAGCTGGCCAAGCCGGTCCTGACCGCCAACCAGGTCACGGTCTGGGAGGGGCTGCGCCTCGCGGGACGAAGGGTGAACGCGCCGGCGCTTGGGGTGCTGTTCACGCGGGAGCCGATCGTGCAGGTGAGCTAGGGCCTAGCTAGGCCCTGTCCGGCTGGAGTACTGGGTTTCCCACCGCTGCGGGGAATAACCGGAGACGGCCTCCTGTTGGCGCCGGGTGCACACCCACGTACGTACGCAACGCAGGAGGCACCCCGGTGAGCACGGGAATTCACGGCACCCCGCAGGGCGAGGCACCGGTGCCTCTGTCGGTCCTCGACCTGGCCACGGTGGGCGCGGGCCACACGGCGACCGAGGCCCTCCGCACCGGAGTGGAGATCGCCCGGCTCGCCGAGAGCCGCGGGTTCCACCGCTACTGGGTCGCCGAGCACCACTCCATGCCCGGCGTGGCCTCCAGCAGTCCGGCCGTGATCCTCGCCCACCTCGCCGCCCACACCGCCCGCATCCGCCTCGGCTCGGGCGGTGTGATGCTGCCCAACCACGCGCCGCTGGTGATCGCCGAACAGTTCGGCACCCTGGAGGCCTTCGCCCCGGGCCGCGTCGACCTCGGCCTCGGCCGCGCCCCCGGCACCGACGGCGCCACCGCGGCCGCCCTGCGCCGCACGGAACGGCTGAACGAGGGCGCCGACGACTTCCCCGAGCAGCTCGCCGAGTTGACCCGCTTCCTGGACGACGACTTTCCGGACGGGCACCCGTACGCCCGTATCCACGCCGTCCCCGGTCCGGTGCAGGCGACCTCGCCCGGCGGAGTGCAGTCCGCGGACCGCCCCTCCGTCTGGCTGCTCGGCTCCTCCGGGTTCAGCGCCCGGCTCGCCGGCATGCTCGGCCTGCCGTTCGCCTTCGCGCACCACTTCTCCGCGCAGAACACGGTGCCCGCGCTCGACCTGTACCGCGAGTCCTTCCGGCCCTCGGCCGTCCTCTCCGCCCCGTACGCCCTGATCGGTGTCGCGGCGCTCGCCGCGGACGAGGAGCGGGAGGCCCGCCGGCAGGTACTCACCGGCGCCCTGTCGATGCTCCGCCTCCGCACCGGCCGGCCCGGTCTCGTGCCGACGCCCGAGGAGGCTCAGGCGTACGACTACAGCCCGATGGAGCGGGAGTTCGTCGACGGCTGGCTGAAGAACGTCGTGCACGGAACGCCGGACGAGGTCCGCACCGGCCTCGACGACCTGCAGAAGCGCACCGGCGCCGACGAGCTGATGCTCACCGCCAACGCCCACGGCGGCGAGGCCCGCGTCCGCTCCTACGGACTCATCGCGGACGCCTATCGGTTGCCGAGGCTCTGAGGCCGTGTCCGGAGTGCCGCGATCCGTTCCGGCGGGACCGCGCGGGAGTAGAGCCAGCCCTGTCCGGTGTCGCAGCCGATCCGCCTGAGGCGTGCCGCCTGCCCGGCGGTCTCCACGCACTCCGCGGTGACCGTGAGCCCCAGCTTGTGGGCGAGCTGCACCAGCGCCTCGACGATGGTCTCGTCGGCCGGATTGGCGTGCCCGCGCCCGTCGCCCGTCTCGTACTGGAAACCGCGGACGAACGAACCGTCCAGCTTCAGTACGGAGACGGGGAGCCGGCTCAGATAGGCGAGGTTGGAGTAGCCGGTGCCGAAGTCGTCGATGGCGATGTGCACGCCCATGTCGCTGAGCTCCTGCAGGGCCTGCAGCGGGCGCCCGGCCGAGCCCATCACCGCGGACTCGGTGAGCTCCAACTGCAGGAGTTCCGGCGCGAGTCCGGTCTCGGCAAGGATCTCGGCGACATCGGTGACCAGGTCGGAGTCCCAGACCTGGCGCACCGCGACGTTCACGCTGACGAAGACCGGCGGCAGGTCGGGCCGCTCCAGCTGCCAGCGCCTGGCCTGCCGGCAGGCGGTGCGCAGGACCCAGCGCCCGAGCTGCACGATCGAGCCGTCCTCCTCGGCAAGGGCGATGAACCGGTGCGGCGACAGCGTGCCGAACCGCGGGTGATGCCAGCGCACCAGCGCCTCCACCCCGCGTAGCGCCTCGTCCGCGAGCCCCACCAGCGGCTGGTACTCCAGGGCGAACTCGCCCCGCTCGACGGCCGGCCGCAGCGTGGACGACAGCGCCTGGCGGGTCATCCGGTGGGCGTTGCGCTCCGGGTCGAAGAGCGTCCAGCGGGCCTTGCCGTCCTCCTTCGCCCAGTACAGCGTCGTGTCCGCGGCCTGCATCAGGGCCGTCGTCCCCGTGCCCGCCGCGCGCCGCTCGACCACCCCGATCGACGCGGAGAGCGAGAGCCGCTGGCCGGACAGGTCGAAGGGGTCCTGCAGCGCGTACAGGACCTGCTCGGCGAGGTCGGCGACCTGGTCCGTCCCCGTCGAGTCCTCCACGAGCAGTGCGAACTCGTCCCCGCCGAGCCGCGCCACCAGCGGCGCCCCGCCCCGGCCGTACGCGGCCCGGTCCGCGCAGCGCGTCAGTCGCTCGGCCACGGCCGCGAGCAGCCGGTCGCCGGTGCGGTGCCCGAGGGTGTCGTTGACCGCCTTGAACCCGTCGAGGTCCAGATAGCAGAGCCCGATCCGCCCGGTCCCGCCCTCCTCGTACGCGGCCGACTCCAGGGCCGCCGCCAGCCGCTCGAAGAACAGGGTGCGGTTGGGCAGCCGGGTCACCGGGTCGTGCATCGTCACGTGCCGCAGCCGCGCCTGGAGCTCGCGGCGCGCGCTGACGTCCGCCACGGCGAGCAGCACCCCGCCGCTGTCCGGCATCGGCTCCACGGTCACCTGCGCCCACAGCGAGTGCCCCTCGGGGTGCTTGAGCCGTCGGGTGCAGCGCAGCCGGGCCTGCCGCCCGCGCAGCACTTCGCGGTACGTGTGCCACGTACGGGTGTCCGAGCCGAGGCCGACCAGGTCGGCGGCGGCCTGCCCGGTGAGCTCGGGGGCCGGGGTGCCGAGGAGGGCGCCGAGTGCGTCGTTGGCCCGGCTGACCCGGCCCTCGCGGTCGACGACGGCCAGGGCGAGGTGGGCGGCGTGGAAGGCGGCGCGGTAGTCGCGCAGCTCGGGGTCGGCGGGGCGCCGGTCGGCCGGGGGTGCCGGGGGTGCCGGGGGTGCCGGGGGTGCCGGGTGGCTGCCGGCCCCCGGATGGTGACGTTCCGTGACGTTCTGGGGTGTTGTGCCGGTCGGCTGTGCGGCGTGTGTGGTGGCCGTCGCCGTGGTTGCCGGCCCTTCGGACGTTCCGCTCACCGCTCGCTCCCGTAGGGCAGTTGGTTCTCGTACAGGTCTGGGTCGGCCGGAAAGTGTGCCGATCATAGAGGCTGGTCGGAGCGCCGATCCAGCTCCGCCACGGTATCGAGTGCCCCTCGGGGGGATGTTCCGGATTCCCTTGCGGGGTAGGCCCGTTGACGTCTGACCGCTTCTGTCCGGACCGGTCCCTGCCCTGACAACCACTGATGCGACCCGACCGCTTCTCGGCCAAGCCGCTCACGCGCGGTGACGGTACGTGAACGCCTTCCGGAGGGCCCGCTCACTCGACCGGGGCACCTGAACAGGGCGAAGCAGGGCAAAACGTCGCACGCTGGGTGGGGTGTTCCGCTGTCCCACCGGAGGTCGACGTGCCGCGTCAGCACCCCCTCGGGGGTCACCCTCGTGCAGGGCACCCCCTCGGGGGCCACCCTCGTGCAGGGGGGCCCTCGCCCCGCGCGCGCAGCGTCGCGGCCGTCCTCACCTCGCTCGCGGCCCTCGCCGCGACGTCCCTGGTGGCGGGCCCCGCGAGCGCCGAACCGTCCGCGGCCCCCTGCGCCCTGGAGCGCACCCCGGCACACCACTCGGAGGGCCTGGACACCTGGAACTCGGCCTACCCCAAGCCGGAGCGCCGCCTCGACGCGGTCATGGTCTTCCTGTCCTTCCCGGACTCAAGGCCCACGCTCACCCCCGCGGAGCTGGCCGCCGACCACTTTCCGGCCACCAGCCGCTTCTTCGAGCGCGCCTCGTACGGCCGGTTCACGCTGCGCGCGCACCCGCAGCCGGAGTGGACGACGATGCCGCGCAGCTCCGGCGCGTACGCCATAGCGCGCGACTGGGACCCGGCCCACCGTCGCGCCTACCTCCAGGACGCGCTCGCCGCCGCCGATCCGAAGGTGGACTTCGGCGAGTACGACGTCGTCTACTTCGTCGCCGACCCACAGGCGCCCGGCGTCGACTCGGACGCCACGAAGGTCGTCAACTTCGACCGGCCGCTGCGCGCCGACGGCACGGACATCCGCCGGGTCGTCACCGTCTTCGAGCGGCACCCGCCGGACCGGCTCGTCCTGGCCCACGAGACCGGCCACGTCTTCGACCTGCCGGACCTCTATCACCGGCCCGCGGACGGCAAGGGCGACTGGGACACGTACGTCGGCGACTGGGACGTGATGGGAAGCCAGTTCGGGCTTGCGCCGGACCTTTTCGGCTGGCACAAGTGGAAGCTCGGCTGGCTCGACCCGGAGCAGGTGCGCTGTGTCCAGGGCGACGACGACGGTCTGGTCACCCTGGAGCCGGTCGCGGCTCCCGTCCCCGAGGGCCGCACCGGCGGCACGCGCCTCGCGGTCGTCCGTACGGGCCGTGACTCGGCGATCGCCGTCGAGGCCCGCAGCTCCGTGGGCAATGACCGGACGACGTGCACCGAGGGTGTCCTGCTCTACCGGGTCCGCAACGAACCGGCCTCCGGCGCGGGCCCGGTCGAGGTGATCGACGCCCATCCGGAGTCCGAGGCCTGCTGGGACGAGTCGGTCTACCCGCCGCTCGCGGACGCCCCGGTGAAGCTGGGGGAGCGCTTCACGGTGCCGGGGGAGTCGCTGGCGGTGGAGGTCGTGAAACGGTCCCGGTCGGGGGCTTGGACGGTGAAGATCACGACGTGAGAGGTGTGGTGGTTGCTCGCCGTGTCCGGGCAGCACGAAGGCCCCCCGCTCACGCGAGGGGCCTTCGACTGTCGGTGCGCCGCCAGGGACTCGAACCCCGGACCCGCTGATTAAGAGTCAGCTGCTCTAACCAACTGAGCTAGCGGCGCCTGCTGACGTCGTAGACCCTAGCATCCTGGTCGGCGGGAGGAAAAATCGATATGCGGACCGCCCCACCGGCCAACGCGCGGGCCACGCGGACGCTCGCCCAGAGCAGCGCCTCGGGCCCCGGGAGCCACGGATGGCGAGTGTCGGGCGCGACCAGCCAGCGGGAGCCGAGACGTTCCGTGGGGGCGGTTTCGTCGGGCGGGGTGAGCGGCGGGACGGTCACCGCGTCGCCGGTGCCGTGGCAGAGCGGGGCCGGTACGGCGGGGCTCCACTCCTCCCAGGCGAGCAGGGACGGCAGGCGCTGCGCGGTGCCGGGGGCGGCGAAGACCAGCATCCGGCCGCGGTGCGCGGCGACCGGGCCGGAGCCGGGGCCCTCGTCCCACAGCCGGTCGAGCATGCGCCGGCCGAAGACGGCGGGCACGCTCACCACGTCGAACGCGGAGCCGCAGGGCAGTACGACCGGGGCGTGCGGGCGGGACTCCCAGAGCGCGAGCGTGCTGCGCGGGTGCGTGGACGCGGAGGCTAGCCAGCTCGCGCCGTCGGCGGTGACCACGGTGGCGCGGTCGAGGACGGCCGTCGCCGCCGCGGTGGTGGTGGTGGCGGGTGCGGGTGTGGGTGCGGGTTCGCTGAGGTGGCTCCGGCGTGCGCTCATGTCCGACAGGTTTACCGGGAGCGACCGCTCCGTTCCTGTGGGTTGCCGGAAACGGGGACAGGTCGGGGCGGTATGGAGTATCTTGCCCGTCGGCATATGCCAGTTGAGCGTGTACGGGACTGCTTGATCGTGTACGGGACTGCGCCGGTTGAGCGTGTACGGGACTGCGCCGGCCCTGCGCCCCGGCTGCCGGGCTCAGAGGCTCACTGGTGGCCTCCGGAACGCAGCAGCTCCCGGCCGAACTCGACCATCTTCTTCGCGTAGTCCTCGGTCCAGTCCGCGCGCTCCGCGATCGCCGCCGTCGTCAGCCGGTCGAAGCGGCCGGGGTCGGCGAGCTGGGCCGCCGCGATCGCCTGGAACTCCATCGAGCGGTCGGTGGCCGTGCGGAACGCGAGCGTCAGCTCCGTCGCCCGCGCGAGCAGTTCG
The DNA here is from genome assembly GCF_029968095.1 of Streptomyces solicavernae. Classification (GTDB taxonomy): domain Bacteria; phylum Actinomycetota; class Actinomycetes; order Streptomycetales; family Streptomycetaceae; genus Streptomyces; species Streptomyces solicavernae. The sequence goes on from NZ_JASCIR010000008.1 coordinate 68,655, forward strand.
CGGGGGTCCTCCATCGACTCCAGGTCGAAGAAGTGCTCCGGGTCGGCGGTGGCCTCCATCGGCTCGAACAGCAGCGGTGCGGGTCGCAGCCGCGCCTGTGCCCGCTCGGGCTCCGCCATGCCTGCCTCCTGTGCGTACGTGCTTGTGCTTCGGTGCTTGTGCTTCGGTGCGTTTGCTTCGTGCCTGTGCGTCGGTGCGTGTGTGTCGGTGCGCTGTGCCTGTGCGTCGGTGCGCTCGCCCCGGCGCGTGTGGTTCGGTCCTGGCGCTTTCACCGGGCCGTCTTCCATTGTCCAGCCGCCCGCAAGACCGCCTCACCGGGCGGGCCTACGGCCGGTACGGCACCCGGTGCTCCGCCAGGTGGGAGAGGACCGCGTGGTTCGCCTCCCAGCCGTCCGGGAACTTCACGGTGACGCCCAGCTGCACCGGCTCCGTCGACGGGTGCTCGTCAAGCAGCTCGGCTACGCCCGCGCGGCACACCACGATGCAGGCCTGCCGGTGCCGGGACGCGAGCACGCACAGGCGGCCCGTCTCCAGGTGGAACGCCGTGGCGTCGGGGCGGCCGGAGAGCGGGTGCAGGACGACCGTCACGTCGTACTCCCGGCCCTGGAGGCGGTTGGCGGTGTCCACCGTGACGCCCGTGACCGCCGGCTCGGCGAGGGCCGCGCGGACCGCCGCCGCCTGGTCGCGGTGCGCGGTGCCGACGGCGATGCGGTCGGCGGTGAGCGGCGCCGGGTCGGGGGAGCGCTCGCTGACCGTGGCGCCGCCCCGGTCCAGGAGGCGGCGGACGACCTCGGCGACCGCACGTACCGCCTCCGGGTCCGTACGCGGAGTGTGCCGCGCGGGCAGTTCGAGCAGGCCCCAGCCGGAGGCCGCCGCCTCGTCGAGGACGCGGTCGGGACCGCTGCCGTCCGACGGGACCCCGAACGACAGGCTCCGGTCCCCGTGGTCCGTGCCCGAGCGGAACCGGGTGTACGGATAGAACGCGTCGCTGACCAGCGGCGCGGCCGAGGCGGGCAGCCGCCAGGACACCGGCAGGCGGTGCTGCGGCAGGCTCGGGTTGTGCGCGAGCAGCGTGGACACGGCGCTCGCCGACGGGTCGTACGAAAGCCCCGCCCACTGCTCGCTGCCGACGATCGCGAACGGGTCGAGCTGGCCCGGGTCACCCACGAACAGCGCCCGCTCGAAGAGCCCGGCCACGGCGAGCAGCGCGTCCGACCGCATCTGGTACGCCTCGTCCACGATGGCGTGCCGCCACGGCTCGACGTTCTTGACGTGCGCCCACTTCGCGGCCGTGGAGATCACCACGTCAAGGCCTGCCAGGTCGGCCGCCTTGGCCGACTTGCGTACGTGCTCCAACTCGTCGAGCGCCTTGTCGTACGGGTCGGCGTCGCTGCTGTGCAGGCGGCCGACCGGGAGGTCCGGCTGCTTCTCGGCGAGCCGCAGGACCAGGTCGTCCACCTGGGCGTTGGTCTGCGCGACCACCATCAACGGGCGGCCCGCGGCGGCCAGTTCGAGCGCGGCGTTCACCACCAGCGTCGACTTGCCCGCGCCCGGGGGCGAGTCCACGACGACGCCGCGGGCCCCGCCGTGCAGCGTGTCGTGGAGGATCGCCGCGGTGGCGCGGGCGGCCTCGGCGGACGGGTCGAAGGCGGATCGGTCGAAGGGGGATCGGTCGAAGGTGGATCGGTCGAAGGTGGATGGGCCGAAGACGGATGGGTCGAAGGAGGCGTCCGCCCGGTGCGTACGCGTGGGGTCGGGGATCACAGCACGTCCTCCGGGGTCACCGGATCGGGGGCCTCCGCGCCCTCGCCCGGCGGGCCGCCATGGGTCCAGGGGGTGTCGTCGGGTTCGGGGAGCGAGGGGCCGCCGCGCGGTGCGTGCTCGAAGAGCGTCCAGACGATCCGGTCGCCCTTCACCGGCACGGAACCCTCCTCGGGCTCCTTGCCGCGGCCCATCTTGTCCAGGATCCGCAGGACCACACCGCCCTCCTCGTCGTACCCCACGAACTGGGCGCTCTGCGGTTTGCCCGCGAGGGAGCGGTGGACCTTCGCGCGCTCGGCGAGGTGCGGGGCGTCGTCCGTGCGCAGCGTGACCAGAGGGCGGGGGCTCGGGCGCGCGCTGTCGGTGTACGCCATCACGATCTCGGTGACCTCGCCGCCGAAGGCCTCGCCGGACAGCCGCCGCCCGGCCATCACCAGCGGGTCGTCGAGCGCCTCCTGGGCTTCGAGGCGGGCCTGGGCGGTCTCGCGCGTGGCCAGCTTGTTGGCCGCCGTGACCGCGTCGTCCACGCGGGGCTGCGGCGGCTCCCCGGCGAGGACGCGGTCGCGGTGGCCGGTGTACGACCAGCGGTCCCTGGTCCAGCGCTCGGCGGCGCGCTCGCCCTCGGGCAGGGCGGCGAGCAGGTCGAGGCCGCGCCACACGGCGTCCCAGGTGGGGCGCGTACGGCTCTCCACCAGGGCGGCGATCTCCCGCTCGGCGGCGGCGAGTTCGGCCAGGTGGCGGTCGGCGGCGGGGCCGTCCTCGGCGGCCGCGACGGCCGTACGCGCCCGGTCGTACCGCTCCATGGCCGGGGCGAGCAGCTTGTTGTCGAACGCCGGGTCGGTGGCCGGGCCCGCGGGCGGGCAGAGCAGCTGGCCGGCGGCGTCCCGCGCGGTCTCGGCGCGCAGCGCGGCCGCCGCGCCCAAGCCTTCGGCTTTGCTTTCGCCTTCGCTTTCGCCTTCGCCTTCGCTTTCGCCTTCGCCGGAACCGTCGCCCGAGACCGTGCCCGAACCGTCGCCCGAGCCTTCGCCGGGCGGGTCGATCCAGGCGAGCAGCGCGCCGAGGTGCTGGTCCTCCAGGCTCGACTGGCCCGTCGCCCAGTGCCGGGAGAGCAGCTCCGTCATCGCGGCGACCAGCGCCGAGCCCGGCACCCGGGCCCGCTCCGCGAAGTGCGTCAGCCAGCGGCCGAGCAGCGGCACGCGCGGGGGCGCCGGATACGGGGCGTCCGGGTCCTGCTCGGCCGTGCGCCGGAACCTCATGGAGCGCCCGAGGAGCCGTACGAACTCGATGCCCGCGCGGCTCGGCACGATCAACTGCGGGGCGTCCGCGCACAGTTCGGTCTCGACCTTGACCCGCTTGCCGGTCTCCGGGTCCGTCTCGGTGCGCTCGGCGGGCTCGGTGTCGTCCGCGAACGAGTCGACGTACGGCAGGAGTTCCTCGGCGAGGTCGGCCAGGAACGCGAAGCGCAGGTCGCGGTCGCGGGGCTGCGGCACGACGAGCAGCCGGGGCCGGTCCCGGTCCGCGCCGACCAGGGCGCCGAGGGGCGCGCCCGCCTCGCCCGCGGTGGTGAGCGGCACGAACACCAGGGGGCGGGCGGCCAGATGGCGGTGCCGGACGGTGGCGAGCGGCTGCGCCCGGCCAGACTCGACGGCCTCCATCCGCGCCAGGGTGTGGATCAGCGACATGCGGCTCGCCCTTCCGTACGTGCGTGGGCGCGGGGCGTGCGTGCGTGGGTGCGGGTCGTGCGTGCGTGGGCGGGGGGCGCGGTCGGTTCCGTACGTGCGCGGGGCGCGGTCGGTTCCGTACGTGCGCGGGGCGCGGTCGGTTCCGTACGTGCGCGGGGCGCGGTCGGTTCCGTACGTGCGCGGGGCGCGGTCGGCTCCGTACGTGCGCGGGGTGTGGTCAGCACGTGACTCCCTTCAGTGCCTGGCTGCGCAGCGCCGCCGCCCTGCGGAGGGCCGCGACCGCCGGGTCGTCCGCGTCTCCCGCCTCGCCGCGCGCGGCCGCGAGGACCTGCCCGACCGTGGTGAGCGCGCCGAGCTCGCCGCGCACCGAACGGCCGAGCGTGGTCACCTCGCCCTCGCCGCGGGAGCGGTCCCGGCAGTGGAAGGCCAGCTCGCAGGCGGCCAGGCACTCCGGCGCGTACGCCGCGGGCACCGACTCGACCGCGCGGCCGAGCTCGTCCGGGGGGCGTTCCACGTCGAACGTCGTGCCCTCGGGCAGGGCCGCCGCGATGTCCTCGATCCGGGTCAGGCGGCCCAACTGGCGGCGGGTCACGGAGAGTTGCTTGCGGACGTCCACGGCGGCGGCGGTCGGCTGGTTGGAGAAGTCCTTCGGGCAGACGAGCAGGACCTGGTGGCCGACCCGGGGAGCCGGGTCGAGGCGGGCGGCGACCTGCTCAAGCGCCAGCGCGTACACCGCGGCCTGGCGGGCGGCGGAGCCTGCCTTTCCGGGGTCCGTCGAACCGTCGATCATCGGGAAGGACTTGATCTCCACGACCGTCCAGCGGCCGTCGGGATGCACCACCACCGCGTCCGGCTCCAGGAACGCGGGCGAGCCGGCGACGTCAAGCGCCAGCATGGGGTGGTCGAGCAGCGTCCACGCGCGCGTGGCGGACGCCTCGCGCAGGGCGAGGGCCGTGCGGGCGGAACGGCCCGCGGGCCCGGCCGCGGTGAGGTCCGGGGTGTGCGCCTCGGCCGCCTCATCGCCGCCGCCCAGGTGGGCCCGGACCAGGCGGAGCAGCTCCGCGCCGCCGTCGGCCTTCACCTTCGCCTCGAAGGCGTTGCCCCGCACGAGCGCGAACTGGGACTGGCCGAAGCCGGAGGGCGAGCCGAGCGCCTGGGCGAGCGCCGCCTTGTCCACCCCCGCGCCGTCGAGCAGGGCGCGGCGGCGGCAGCCGGGGTTGGCGGCGAGGGCGGCCAGGGCGCGCGCGTCCAGGGCCTTGGCGGGGACCGCCGGGCCGCGCAGCTCGGCGAGCCGCTGCCGCAGCGCAGGCCGGGCCGTCCGGGCCTCCTGCGCCGCCTTGTCCGTCGGCGGTACCGCTGCCTCCGGTACCGCGCTGTTGGGGAATTCGCTCACCTGCCGAAGTCTCGCACCCGGGACTGACAACGGGGGGCCGTATGCGGGACGGAGGCCGTACGGGGGCCGGGCGAAGGCCGTACGGGGGCCGTACGGAGGCCGGGAGGATGCGCTGGGCGGAGGCGGGGCTGCCGGGGCTTGCGGACGGTCGCGGGCCTGTTCACGGGCCTGTTCGCGGGCCTGTTCGCGGGTCCGTTCGAGGTGGGCGGCGCAGGTGCGCGATGATGGACGGGGCCGGGCGACCTGTCAGGAAACGTCCCCGCCCGTGTCCGTACGCCGAACCTTGGAGAACCCCTCATGGCCCCGCGCATCCTGCTGGCCCGCCACGGGCAGACCGAGTGGTCGCTGACCGGGAAGCACACCGGCAGGACGGACATCCCGTTGCTCGACGAGGGCAGGCGCGGCGCCAAGCTGCTCGGCGAGCGGCTGCACCGCGCGCCCTGGAACGGCCTGCCCGACGTCGAGGTGCGCACGAGCCCGCTCGTCCGCGCGCGCGAGACCTGCGACATCGCGGGCTTCGGCGACCGCGCGCGGGAGTGGGACACGCTCATGGAGTTCGACTACGGCGCGTACGAGGGCATGACCCCCGCCGAGATCCACGCGGTCCGGCCCGGCTGGCTGCTCTGGCGCGACGGCGTCCCGGTGGGGGAGAGCCTCGCCGAGGTGTCGGCGCGCGCCGACGAGGTCGTGGACTGGGCCCGGTCCGCCGACCGCGACGTGCTCGTCTTCGCGCACGGTCACATCCTGCGCACCATCGGCGCCCGCTGGCTGGGCCTCCCCATCGGCTTCGGCGCCCGTATCCGCCTCAACCCGACGTCCCTGTCGGTTCTGGGGTGGGCGTACGGGGAGCCGGCGATCGAGGCGTGGAACGAGACGGGGCACCTGGAGGGCTAGCTCGCATATTCGGGAAGATTCGGGAAGATTCGGGAAGGGGCGATCACGCCTGTCGCGGCACATGCGCGTGGCGGTCCAGGAAGGTCGCGACCGTGGGATTGCGGCGGTGCGGGAGCAGCACGCGCGCGGTGGTGGCCAGTATCGACTGGATCCGGGAGGACTGGACCTCGTCCAGAAGGTCGAGCACGCGGCTGCCCGCCTCCGCCGCCTCGTCCGGTCGCCCCGCGCGCGCCAGGTCGTCCGCCGCCTCCGCCGTGTACAGCGCGATGTTGCGCGTGAAGTGCGGGGTCTGCGTCGCGGCGACGTGGGCGGCGCGCTGGGCGTGCCGGGCGGCGCGGGCCCACTGGCCGAGCGCCGACCAGCACTGCGCCTCCAGGCCCTCCAGCTCGGCCTCGTGGTAGAAGCTCATCCACTCGGGGTCGCCGTCCGGATCGCCGCGGCCGAACAGCGCCTGCGCCCGCAGCAGCGCCTGCTCGCACCCCGCGCGGTCGCCGAGCAGCGCGTACGCCCCGGCCTCGCGCAGCGCGAGCAGGGACAGCAGCCGCGTCGAACCCCGCTCACGCGCGGAGCGCTGCGCCGCCTGCGCCGCCCGCACCGCCTCGCGCGGGCGGCCCGCGTCCCGCGCGAGGAACGACATGTTGCAGAAGGCGTGCGCCTCCAGGGCCGCGTCGCCCGCCATCCGGGCCGTCGCGAGCGCTTCCGCGTAGTGCGAGCGGGCGTCGTCGAAGCGGCCCGAGTCGTGCGCCAACCAGCCCACGGAGATGGCCAGTTCACCCGCCCCCGCGTGCAGCCGCTCCGACGTGGACCGGCGTGCGGTCCCCGCGTCGAGCAGCGCGAACGCGTTGCGCAGCGGCGCCGCCGCCCGCCGGTACAGGCCGTCGGCGCCGTGCCGGTCGTCGAGCAGCCGGATGCGGCGTACGGCCTCCTCCACCGCGTCGGCCTCGGTCTGGCCGACCCGGCGGGGCGCGGCGGCGGCCTCGGACTTGAGGGGGCCCGTGAGCCCCAGGGAGGCGGCGGCCACGGTGGCCGTGCTCCCGGTCATGAATGCGCGACGCAGCACGTCGCTCTCCTCGGTGCTCGGATGCTCTGCGTTCAGCCGGTCGTGCGGGTACGGGTCCGGCGGGTACCGGTCCGCAAGGCCGTACGGGTACGGGTCCGCGGGGTCGTACGGGTACGGGCCCGCGGGGTCGTACGGGTACGGGCCCGCGGGGTGTCCGGCGCCCGTGCCGGTCCTGACGCGCGCGGACCGGCCCCGTACCGACTCGCGCGGCGCGAACCCCAGGTCGGCCAGCGTCCGGCCCGGGAACAGGTGCAGGAACACCCGCTCGTACGCGTAGTTGGGGCAGCGGATCTCGCCTGCCTCGACCCGGCCGATGTAGCGCGCGTCGCACGCGACCCGCTCACCGATCTCCAGGCCGGCCCGGCGCACCGCGGCCGCGAACTCGCCCGGCGACAGCTGCCCGCGCAGCCGCCGGAAGGCGAGATTCGGCCGGGGAGACCCCGCTGACGATGTCATCGGTGACGACGCCATTGGCCAAACCCTCTCGTGCGGTTCATGCCGGAGCGCGCGCCGATGCCGCCCCTGTGGGGGGCTCATCGGCCGACTCCGACGGGGCACGAAAGTACCGGCTGTGACAGGACCGATACGCTGTGTTTGGCTACAAACCGGAAATCTCACGCCGGATCTGCCATGAACTGCCATCCGATGAGGCGGAGTTGCGCCGTAGCCGTTGACAGCGGGCCGCGTTGAACCATGCGGAGAAGGGGCTGCATCCGCGCCTTCGCGGACGAGGAGGTTTCCCTGGTGGAGGTGTACGGGCCGTCGCAGGGGTACGGGCCGCCGCTCGGCTCGGAGTGCGACCTGGTGACCGTCCCCGCCCGGCAGGGCCTGGAGGCCGTCGACATTCTGCGGCGGGGTGCCGCGCCCGCCGTCGGCCCGGTCCTGCACGACCGCAGCTGCGACACCCTCGGCTTCCTCGTCCCGCCCGGCACCGCCGCCGCCTGGGACCTGCCGGGCAGCGCCTGTACGCAGACCTTCGGGCGGTTCGACCCCGCGCCGCCGGTCGCGGGGGCGGGCTGGCTCCTCGCGCCCGGCGACGGCGGTCCGGTCACCGACCCGACGATGCTGCGGGCCGCGCTCGGCGAGGCGGCACGGCTCATCGAGGCGGCCGACAGCTGCCGTTGAGGGGCACCCGGCCCCGCGCACCCGCCCGCGCACCCGGCCCCGCCTACCCGGCCCCGCGTACCCGCCCGCGCACCCGGCCCCGCCTACCCGGCCCCGCGTACCCGCCCGCGCACCCGGCCCCGCCTACCCGGCCCCGCGTACCCGCCCGCGCACCCGGCCCCGCGTGCAGGGGGCGGCGGGCCGGAACCCGCGCGGGCGTCGATAATGGGCTGATGGCCAGAAGGAAGCGCGACGCGGAAGCCGTCGTCGAAGAAGTGGACGGCGGACTGGCCGAGCTCATCCCGGACCCGGACCGCACGCGCGCGTGGACGCTGCTCGTCGACGGCGCCCCGCAGTCCCACGTGGACCTCGACGACCCCGCCCACCTCGACTTCGCGTACCAGCGCAGGCTCGGCCACATCGTCGACCTGAGCGCCCCCGCCGGCAGGCCCGTGCGTGCCGTGCACCTCGGCGGCGGTGCCTTCACCCTCGCCCGGTACGTCGCGGCGACCCGGCCGCGCTCCACCCAGCAGGTCGTCGAGCGGGACGCCGCCCTCGTCCAACTGGTCCGCCGCGAGCTGCCGTTGGACCCGCAGGCGCGGGTGCGGGTGCGGTCCGTGGACGCCCGCGCGGGGCTCGCGAGGATTCCCGACGGCTGGGCCGACCTGGTCGTCGCCGACGTCTTCAGCGCCGCGCGCACGCCCGCGCACCTGACGAGCGCCGAGTTCCTCACGGACGTACGCCGGGTCCTCGCGCCCGGCGGGCACTACGCCGCGAACCTGGCCGACGGGCCGCCGCTCGCGCATCTGCGCCGCCAGATCGCCACCGCGGCCGGGCTCTTCCCCGAGATGGCGCTCGCCGCCGATCCGGCTGTGCTGCGCGGGAAGCGGTTCGGGAACGCGGTGCTGCTCGCCTCGGACGGGCCGCTGCCCCTCGCCGAGCTGACCCGGAGGATCGCGGGGGATCCGCATCCGGGGCGGGTGTTGCACGGGGCGGCGCTGGTCGGCTTCACGGGTGGGGCGGCCGCGGTGACGGATGCCACGGCGTCGGCGTCCCCGGCTCCGCCGCCGGGGGTGTTCCGGTAGCGGGTCGGTGACGGGGCACGGCTCAGCGCTCGTCCACCTGCACCCGCGGCGCGTGATCGTGCCACGTGCAGAACACCGACACCTCACGCCCGCCTTGCGTGAACGTGACGCGGATCCACCGCTCCTGCTTCCACACCTGCATCTGCCAGCCCGAGTCCGGTGTCGCCGAGACCAGTTCGGCGGAGGACCGGCCCATCTCGAACACGACCCGGCCGCCCGCGACCGTATAGCTCTTCACGTCCCCCGAAGGAGCCCCCTCGCCGGGGTCCGGGCTGTTCGCAGGCGCCGACGGCCGGTCCGGGGAACTGGAGCCGCCGCCCGAGGACGAGGACCCGCTGGACCCGCCGGACTCGCCCGACCCGCCGGACCCGCTCCGCTCCGGTTCCGGTTCCGGCGTCGCACGCGGCCGGTGCGTGGACGAGGCCCGCGGACTCGCGCCCTGTGCCGGGGAGCCGTCCGAGCCGCCCGCAAGAGGCACCGCCCGCGGCCGGTCGTACGCCGTGCCCGACATCACCGTGTGCACACCCCACCAGGACAGCGTGACCGCCGCCCCAGTGGCGAGCGTCCACGCCAGGCCGTGTACGAGTCCTCGTTGCCGCATCGCGGGCCATCCTGCCCCATGCGCCGCGGCCCTGTCCCGGGCCCTTCGTCCCGTGACCGCCGTCCCCCGTATGGCGTACGGTGCCGCCCATGGCAAGTGTGCTCGTCGTCGAGGACGACCAGTTCGTGCGCTCCGCCCTCATCCGGCACCTGACCGATGCCTCCCACACCGTACGGAGCGTCGGCACGGCCCTTGAGGCGCTGCGCGAGGTCGCCCATATCCGCTTTGACGTGGTGATCCTCGACCTCGGTCTGCCCGATCTCGACGGCTCCGAGGCGCTGAAGATGCTCCGCGGCATCACCGACGTACCCGTGATCATCGCCACCGCCCGGGACGACGAGACCGAGATCGTCCGGCTCCTCAACGACGGCGCCGACGACTACCTCACCAAGCCGTTCTCCGTCGAGCACCTCTCCGCCCGGATGGCGGCCGTGCTGCGCCGCGCCGGTTCCGGGAGCGGCGGTGCCGAGGCCGCGCTCTCGCGGGTGCTCCGGGTCGGCGGGCTCGCCATCGACCCGCTGCGCCGCCAGGCCGAACTCGACGGCGCCCCGCTCGACCTCACCCGCCGCGAGTTCGACCTGCTCACCTTCCTCGCGGGCCGGCCCGGAGTCGTCGTACCCCGCAAGGAACTCCTCGCCGAGGTCTGGCAGCAGTCGTACGGGGACGACCAGACGATCGACGTCCATCTGTCGTGGCTGCGGCGGAAGTTGGGGGAGACGGCGGCGCGGCCGCGCTATCTGCACACGCTGCGCGGCGTCGGCGTCAAGCTGGAGCCCCCGCAGGCCGGGCTGGGGCCTCCGCAGTGAGATGGGCCCTGGTCAAGGTGTGTCTGGCCGTGACCACGATGGTCGTCGTCGCCTTCGCGGTGCCGCTCGGCCTGGTGATCCGGGAGATGGCCGCCGACCGGGCCTACTCCAACGCCGAACGCCAGGCCGCCGCCATCGGCCCCACCCTCTCCATCACCACCGACCGCGACCAGCTCACCCGCGCCGTCGCCTCCACCCAGGCGGGCGCCGACGGGCGGATGGCCGTGCACATTCCGGCCGTCGGCGACGATCCGGCCCTTGAAGTCGGCCGGCGCCGGGCCGCCCAGGCCGACCTGGACCGCACCCGGGAGATCGCAAGACCGTCCATCACGGCCGCCCCCGACGGCACCGCCCTGCTCCAGCCCACCGCGCTCGGCTCCGGCGATATCGCGATCGTCGAGGTCTTCGTGCCCGAGGGCGAGTTGAGCAACGGCGTCACCACGGCCTGGCTGGTGCTCGCGGGCGTCGGCATCGCGCTGATCATCGGCTCGGTGGCGGTCGCGGACCGGCTCGGCGTACGGCTCATCCAGCCCGCCGAGCGGCTCGCGGGCGCCGCGCGCGACCTCGGCGAGGGCAAGCTCACCGCGCGCGTGCCCGAGGACGGGCCGACCGAGCTGAAGCAGGCCGCGGTCGCCTTCAACTCCATGGCCGACCAGGTCGTCCAACTCCTCGCCAACGAAAGGGAGTTGGCCGCGGACCTGTCGCACCGCCTGCGCACCCCGCTGACCGTGCTCCGGCTCAACGCGGCCTCCCTCGGCGAGGGGCCGGCCGCCGACCAGACGCGGGCGGCCGTCGAGCAGCTGGAGTCCGAGGTCGACACGATCATCCGCACCGCGCGCGAGGCCAAGCCCGCCCCCGCGGCCGGCAAGTCCGGCGCGGGCTGCGACGCCGCCGAGGTGATCCGGGAACGGATGGCGTTCTGGTCGGCGCTCGCCGAGGACGAGGCGCGCAAGGTGCGGGTCGCGGGCGTCGACGCCCCCGTGCACGTGCCGGTGGCCCGCCCCGACCTGACCGCCGCCCTGGACGCGCTGCTCGGCAACGTCTTCCGGCACACGCCCGAGGGCACCGGCTTCGCGGTCGACGTGCACCGGGCCGAGGACGCGGTGATCGTGCTGGTCTCCGACGCGGGCCCCGGCATCCCCGACCCCGAGGCCGCGCTCGCCCGCGGCAGCGGCCGGGGCGGCACCGTCGGCTCGACCGGCCTCGGCCTCGACATCGTCCGGCAGCTGGCCGAGTCGACCGGCGGCGACGTCCGCGTCGGCAGCTCCGTGCTCGGCGGTGCGGAGATCCGCGTCTGGCTGCAACGCGACGCCCGCCGTCCGGCCGCGGGGCGGCGCGGGCACCGGGGGACGGTCCGGCGCCGGAGACGGGCGGCGTCCGCGTCGGCGTAGGCGGCTTCAGCTCGATTCCCGTGATGTTCCCAAGGGCGGGGACACGACGAAGGCCCGACCTGTTTTCGCAGGTCGGGCCTTCGTACCCGAGGGTGAGTGACGGGACTTGAACCCGCGGCCACCTGGACCACAACCAGGTGCTCTACCAACTGAGCTACACCCACCATGACCGGTCGTTTTTCCGACCGGCCGAGAAAAAGTGTACAGGGTCCGAAGGGGTGCTCGCGCCCGCCTTTTCCTCGGCCGGTGACCGGGGCGGTTACTCGGCGCGCAGCACGTGCTTCGCGGCGATGGCCTTGGCCGTGTCCGAGTCCGGGCCGGGCTGCGGCACGAAGACCGCCTCGCGGTAGTACCGCAGCTCGGCGATGGACTCGCGGATGTCGGCGAGGGCCCGGTGGTTGCCGTTCTTCTCCGGGCTGTTGAAGTACGCCCGCGGGTACCAGCGCCGGGACAGCTCCTTGATGGAGGAGACGTCCACGATGCGGTAGTGCAGGTAGTCCTCCAGGGTCGGCATGTCCCGCAGCAGGAAGCCGCGGTCGGTGCCGACCGAGTTCCCGCAGAGCGGCGCCTTGCCCGGCTCCTTGACGTGCTCACGTACGTACGCGAGCACCTGCTCCTCGGCGTCGGCGAGGGTGGTGCCGGACGCCAGCTCGTCGAGGAGGCCCGAGGCGGTGTGCATGGTGCGCACCACCTCGGGCATCGTCTGCAGGGCGGCGTCCGGCGGGCGGATCACGATGTCCACGCCTTCGCCGAGCACGTTCAGCTCCGAGTCGGTGACCAGCGCGGCCACCTCGATAAGTGCGTCGTCCGTCAGCGAGAGCCCGGTCATCTCGCAGTCGATCCACACCATGCGATCGTTCATGTGTCTCAGCCTACGGGGCGTTCCCGCTGACCGGGGAGCGTCGCGCGGGCGGCGGCGTACAGATCGGAGCCGTGTCTTCCGGTGTCGAGCGAGGCCGAGGCCGTGGCCGTGGCGCCCGGCAGCCCGAACGAGCTGGCCGCGGCCGCGCGCCGGGACTGCGAGGGCAGCGGACCCGGGCCCTCCACCACGTCGGCCGGCCTCTCGTGCTGCGGCCTGCGGGCGCGGTAGGCGGCCCGGTAGGCGGCGGGCGATGAGCCGAGCTGGCGGCGGAAGTGGCCGCGCAGCGCCACCGGGGAGCGGAACCCGCAGCGTCCGGCGACCTCGTCGACGGAGTAGTCGGAGGTCTCCAGGAGCCGCTGGGCCTGCAGCACCCGCTGGGTGATCAGCCACTGCAGGGGGGCGCTTCCGGTGAGCGAGCGGAACCTGCGGTCGAAGGTCCGCCTGCTCATGTACGCGCGGGCCGCGAGCGTCTCCACGTCGAACTGCTCGTGCAGGTGCTCCAGGGCCCAGGCGACGACCTCGGCGAGCGGGTCGGCGCCGATCTCCTCCGGTAAAGACCTGTCGAGGTAGCGCTCCTGGCCGCCGGTGCGCCGCGGCGGCACGACGAGCCTGCGGGCGAGCGCCCCTGCGGCCTCCGTGCCGTGGTCGGTGCGGACGATGTGCAGGCACAGGTCGATGCCCGCGGCCGTGCCCGCCGAGGTGAGGACGTCCCCGTCGTCCACGAAGAGCTCGCGCGGGTCGACGTGGACGGACGGGTAGCGCTTGGCGAGCGTCGGCGCGTACATCCAGTGGGTGGTGGCGGGGCGGCCGTCGAGCAGCCCTGCGGCCGCGAGGACGAACGCCCCGGTGCACAGGCCGACGATGCGCGCGCCCTCTTCGTGCGCGCGGCGCAGCGCGTCGAGTGCTGCCTCCGGCGGTGGCGAGGTGATCGAGCGCCAGGCCGGCACGACGACGGTGCCCGCGCGCGCGATGGCCTCCAGGCCGTGGGGCGCGGTGAGTTCGAGTCCCCCTGTGGTGCGCAGCGGGCCGTCCTCGCCCGCGCACACGAGAAGTCGGTATCGCGGCACTCCGGCGTCCTGCCGGTCGATGCCGAAGACGGAGAGCGGTATGGAGCTCTCGAAGATGGGTCCGCCGCTGAACAGCAGCACGGCGACGATTTCTCTGCGCCGGCGCCCGGAGAGCTTGCGCACGGCGCCCTCCGGTGCGGCTGCGGAGTCGTGGCTCACGGTGCTAAGCCCCCCTCGGTGGTAGCGGCGCCCCTCACTTGCCGGGCCTGTCGCTCCTGCACACTGCTTCTAGACTTCACAGCCCCTCGGTCCTGCACGAGTCCCCCGCCCAGACGGTCATGATCGAATCTACTGTGTCCCGTCGCGTCCTCGTGACCAGTTCAGCACCAGGCTCAATGTCGACAATGCGGCGTGGCGTGAAGCGTTCGGTCACGAAGCGTCGCACTCAGGCGCGTTCCGGGGAAGGGTGCAGCGGGCCTGTGGCCGGTCCCCGTAAGGGTTGTACGCCTCTTCGAGGGCATCTGGCGCTGCTGGAAAGGGGATTGGGGGGCGCCTGGACCACGGGCGGCGCGCCGTCGCCAGTTTGGCTGAAAAGAATCGAAAGCGCTCGGCTCATTCACGCCCACGCTGCGTGCGGTTCCGGCCGCCCGCCGATCGCCGCGACGGGTGCGCGCCCCGCCCGGCCCGCCGGCCCCGCACCGCTTCGCGTTCTGTTCCGCGAGCAAACTGGGCCGCACTCCGCTCGGACCTGCGCAGCAGTATCCGGCACACCGCGGTGACCGCCGCGAGCCCGAGCGCGGACCCTGCGGCCCCGCCCAGCGAGGTCCCGTACACGACAAGCACGACCGGTACGAGCACACAGCTGAACGCGGCCCAGCCGACCACGTCCCCGGATGCGGTGCGGGCCGGGCGGTCGGGGGTGGACGTGGTGTGCGGCCTTGGCACGGAGCTGCTCCCTGGGACGTGGGTTCACGCCTTCAACGCACGGCGAAGCGCCCAGGTCACTGGGGTGCGCGGGCCCGGCGGGCGGTCTCGGGGGCGCGCGGTGGCATATCTCGCCGAAGCGCGGGTAACGGCCCGGGGCAGAAGCCTGTACGGGGCAGCGACCGTTGCGATACGGGGCGGGCTCGTGCATGCTCCCGGGGAACGCGGCGGACGCCGCCTCGGGACCTGGGCAGGAGAGGAGTGTCGCCGTACCCTTGGGGGTATGGGGTTGGGAAGATGTTTCCCGGCCGCGGCTCCAGGCCGTGTGCCGCTCCTGCTCGATGAACCCGATGAAAAGTCGCCCCTCTCACCGAGGACTTCCTTCAGCCGAGACACCGATGGCCGGTCACGAATTCCCCGAACCCGCAGACCGCAAGCGGCAGGTCGCCGATCCGACGACACCGCGGGCGGAACCTCAGCCGCGCCATGCCTGCGACCCCGCCTTCAAACACGGCGTCGTGGTCGGCTTCGACGGCTCCACGTCCAGTGAGCGCGCCCTCGCGTACGCCATCGGCATGGCCAGCCGCTCCGGCTCGGGCCTGATCATCGTGCACGTCGCCAACCGGCTGCCCACCACCGTGTGGGCGGGCTGCGAACCCCCGGTCTTCGTCGACGTCCCGGACCACCGCACCGAAGTGCTCGGCCTCGAACTGGCCTGCGCGGAGTATCTGTCCGAGGTGCCGTGGATCCTGGTCGAGCGCGGCGGGGACATCTGCCACGAACTCGAAGAGGTGGGCCGGGAGTACGAGGCGGACGCCATCGTCGTCGGCTCCACGCACGGTCTCGTGGGCCGCATCTTCGGCTCCGTCGCGGGCCGGCTCGCGCGCCGGGCGCAGCGCCCCGTGATCGTCATTCCGTAGCGATCGTCATTCCGTAGCGCGCGCCCCTCAATACCCGCCTTCCGGCGGTGAGTTCGTAACGTACCCGCTGAAACTACCCACGCGTAGAGGTGCTTTGTGCCCTTGTGAAGGGTACGTATGTCAAGGGTGCGTATGGCACGGAGCGTGCTGCCGGGTCGGGGGGTGACGGCCACCGGCCGGGGCAGCGTCCCGGGCCGGGGTGATGGGCGACTCCGGCCACCGAAAGAACGACCCCCTGTGTGCAAGGTGGCGCGCACAGGGGGTCGTTCAAGGCGTGGACTCCTACTCGACGGTGACCGACTTGGCCAGGTTGCGCGGCTTGTCGATGTCCCGGCCGAGGCTCAACGCCGTGTGGTAGGCGAGGAGTTGGAGCGGGATGCCCATCAGGATCGGGTCCAGTTCGGGCTCGTTCTTCGGGACGACGACGGTGTGGTCGGCCTTCTCCTGCTCCTGGTGCGCGACGGCGAGGATGCGGCCGCTGCGGGCCTTGATCTCCTCAAGGGCGGCGCGGTTCTTCTCCAGGAGGTCGTCGTCCGGGACGATCGCGACGGTCGGCAGCGCGGGCTCGATCAGGGCGAGCGGCCCGTGCTTCAGCTCCGAGGCGGGGTACGCCTCGGCGTGGATGTACGAGATCTCCTTGAGCTTGAGGGAGGCCTCCAGGGCGACCGGGTAGCCGCGCACACGCCCGATGAACATCATCGACTTGGCGTCCGCGTACTGGTCGGCCAGCTTCTTGATCTCCGCCTCGGCCTGAAGGATCTGCTGGATCTGCTCGGGCAGCCTGCGCAGGCCCTCGATGATCCGCTTGCCGTCGGAGACCGACAGGTCGCGGATGCGGCCCAGGTGCAGGGCGAGCAGCGCGAACGCGACGACGGTGTTGGTGAAGCACTTGGTGGAGACCACGCACACCTCGGGACCGGCGTGCACGTACATACCGCCGTCGGCCTCGCGGGCGATCGCCGAGCCGACCACGTTGACCACACCGAGGACGCGGGCGCCCTTGCGCTTCAGCTCCTGCACGGCGGCGAGCACGTCGTAGGTCTCGCCGGACTGGGAGACCGCGATGTAGAGGGTGTCGGGGTCGACGACCGGGTTGCGGTAGCGGAACTCCGAGGCGGGCTCGGCGTCGGCGGGGACGCGGGCGAGCGACTCGATGAGTCCTGCGCCGATCAGGCCCGCGTGGTAGCTCGTGCCGCAGCCGAGGATCTTGATGCGGCGGATGGTGCGGGCCTCGCGGGCGTCCAGGTTGAGGCCGCCGAGGCGCACGGTGGCGAAGCGCTCGTCGATCCGGCCGCGCAGCACGCGGTCCACGGCGTCGGGCTGCTCGCTGATCTCCTTGTGCATGTACGTGTCGTGGCCGCCCATGTCGTACGACTCGGCCTCCCACTCGACGGTGGTGGGCTCGGCGGTCGTGCGGGTGCCGGAGGTGGTGTACGTACGGAAGTCGTCGGCCTTGATCGTGGCCATCTCACCGTCGTCCAGGGTGACGACCTGGCGGGTGTGGGAGACGAGCGCGGCGACGTCCGAGGCGACGAACATCTCCTTCTCGCCGATGCCCAGGACGACCGGGGAGCCGTTGCGGGCGACGACGATGCGGTCCGGGAAGTCGGCGTGCAGGACGGCGACGCCGTACGTGCCCTCGATCAGCTTGAGGGACTGGCGGACCTTCTCCTCCAGGGTGTCCGCGTCGTTGCGGGCGATGAGGTGGGTGAGGACCTCGGTGTCGGTCTCGGAGAGGAACTCCACGCCCTCGGCGGTGAGTTTGGCGCGCAGGTCCGAGGCGTTGTCGATGATGCCGTTGTGGACGACGGCGACCTTGCCCTCGGCGTCCATGTGCGGGTGCGCGTTCTCGTCGGAGGGGGCGCCGTGGGTGGCCCAGCGGGTGTGGGCGATGCCGGTGGTGCCGGCGAAGCGCTTGGGTACGCGGGCCTCCAGGTCACGGACACGGCCCTTGGCCTTGACCATCTTCAGGCCGGCGGCCTTCGGGCTGGTGACGACGACGCCGGCCGAGTCGTAGCCGCGGTACTCCAGGCGCTGCAGGCCTTCGAGCAGGAGGGGGGCCACGTCACGCTTGCCGATGTATCCGACGATTCCGCACATATGGGTGTGTTTCCTAGCACTAGACGCAGTAGACGCAGTTGGCGCAGCTGACGATCAGCCGTAGACGATGCGGCGCAGTTGCCGGAGCGAGAGCTCGGGCGGCGCGACCGCGCGGTAGCGCAGATCCGTGGAGATCTGCTCGAAGATCACCGCGTTCACCAGGCCCTGACCCTGGAGTTCGCGGTGGCGGCGACGGACGAACTCCTCGGTCGTCTCGTCGAAGTAGGCGAGGACGTCCTGGACCACGCGCAGGGCTTCGCCCCGCTGGAGCGGGGTGCTGCGGGTGAGGTGGTCGATGAGGTCGTCGTGCACCCGGTGCATCCTGCGGGATGGGGGGTTCCTTCGCAAGGAACCTGCCCGGATTCGGGCAGGGGTGTGTCGTTTCCCGGCCCGCCCCTTACCGCCCTTTCCCGTGGACATACATCATTCTGGTACATGGGCTATGTTTGGTACATGCCGATGAAGCGCACCAATGTCTATGCCGACCCGGAAGACCTCGCCATCATCAAGGAGGCGGCCCGGCGCCGGGGGATCAGTGAGGCCGAGATCATCCGCCAAGGCATCCACCTCGCTGCCCTGGCCAATCGCGTCTGGGACGAGCCGCTCTTCTCGCGGACGTTTGAGGGATCCGGCCGTACCCCTGCCAAGGGTGATGTGCGCGACGCGGTCGCCGACGCCGTAGGGCGCGACACCGGGACCGCCGAGTGATCATCGTCATCGCGGACACCTCCGGTCTTCTGGCGGCGCTCGATTCGAGGCACCCCGAACACCAGTCGTCGAACGAAGCGATCATGGCGGCCGGCCTGCTGGTGATGTCGCCTCTGTTGCTCGCCGAGATCGACCACGTGGCCACGCGTGAGCTCGGCCGTGAAGCCGCGCTCAGCGCGGTCGACGACATTCGGCTCTGGATGCGTCGCGGTCGCGTCGCCGTCCCCGAGATCACGGAGGACCACCTGGGAGTTGCCCAGTCCGTACGCGCCCGCTACCGCGCTCTCGACCTGGATCTGGCGGACGCTGTGAATGTGGCTCTCGCCGCCGACTACGACACCGATGCCGTGCTCACCCTCGACCGGCGCGATTTCCGTGCTGTGCGCCCGTTGGGCCGCCACAAGTCGTTCCGGGTGCTGCCCGACGATCTGCCGCTGTGAATCACCGGCCCCCGGGAGGACCGTCTCCGGGAGGACCGTCTCCCCGGGGCCGGAATCCGAACCGGCGGCCGCGCTACGACGCCCGCCGCCCCCGCCTCAACTGCCATACGAAATAGGGCGTTCCGATCAGGGCGGCCAGCAACCCCGACGGGATCTCCGCCGGGGCCAGCACCACGCGGCCCGTCACGTCCGCCGCCACCATCAGGGTCGCGCCGAGTACCGCCGCCGTGGGCAGGAGGCGGTGGGTGCGGGAGCCCGTGAGCATGCGGGCGGCGTGCGGGGCGACCAGGCCGACGAAGGCGACCGTGCCGACCACCGCCACCGCGCACGCCGCGAGCGCCACCGCCAGGGCGAGCACCGCGAGGCGGGTGCGCTCCAGGGGGATGCCGAGGGTGCGCGGGGTGTCCTCGCCGAGGGCCAGGAGGTCCATGCGGCGGAAGGAGAGGAGCAGGAGGGGGATGCCGGCCAGCGCCACCACCGCCAGGAGGGACAGGTCCGTCGTGTCCCGCGCGTACGTCGAGCCCGACAGCCACGTCAGGGCCTGCGCGACCTGGAAACGGGCGCCCGACACCAGGTAGTTGGTGGCCGCCGTCGTCAGCGCGAAGCAGCCGATGCCGACCAGGACCAGGCGTTCCGGGGCCACCGACCCCTGCCGGCGGGACAGCCCGTAGGTGAGCGCGAACGCCGCCGTGCCGCCGACCAGGGCCGCCACCGGGAGCAGCGCGTACGGGACGGTCGGCAGGGCCACGAGGATCAGGGCCGCGCCGAAGCCCGCGCCGCCGCTGACGCCCATCACCGTCAGGTCGGCGAGCGGGTTGCGGGAGACCGTCTGGACGATGCCGCCCGCGACCGCGAGCAGCGCGCCCGCCAGTGCGGCCACGAGGAGGCGGGGCAGGCGGTACTCCAGGACGACCGGGCCGAGGAGTGCGTCCCCGCCGCCGGTGAGGATCTGCGGGATCTGCGGCCAGGGGACGGATACGTCGCCGAGGACGAGTCCCGCGTACAGCGCCACGCACAGCACGGCGCTGCCCGTCGCGAGGACCGCCGGGAAGGACAGGCGGCGCCGACCGGGGGACAGCACCGTGCCCGGCGCGGCCGGTTCGGCGGGCAGGCGGCGGGCCAGCCACAGGAAGACCGGCGCGCCGAAGAGGGCCGTGACGACGCCGGCCGGGACCTCGTTGCCCGTCGGGGACGTGACGCGGGCGAGCAGGTCGGCGGCGAGGAGCAGCGTCGCGCCCCACAGCATCGCGGCGGGCAGGAGCACGGCGTGCTTGCGTACGCCCGCGAACCGCACCAGGTGCGGGGCGGCCAGGCCGATGAAGCCGATCGGGCCGGTCACCGAGACCGCGATCGCCGCCATGAGGACGGAGAGCAGCACCGTCAGCATGCGCGTGCGGCCCACGTGCACACCGAGTGCGCGGGCCGTCTCGTCGCCCGTGCCGAGGATGTCGAGGGAGCGGGCGAGCAGCAGCCCGGCGAGCAACCCCGCGCCGAGCAGCGGGAGTACGGCCAGGGAGCGGTCGCTGTCGGCCACCGCGAGGGAGCCGTGGCCCCAGAAGAAGATCGCGCCGGTCTCCTCCTGGAACAGCATGACGAGCACGGCCGTCACCGACGACAGGGCGAGGGTGACGGAGACGCCCGCGAGGACCAGGTGCGCGGGCCGGCCCCGGGCGCCGCCCGCGACCGTGTGCACGAGCGCGGCGGCGAGCAGCCCGCCGACGAACGCGACGCCGCCGCGCGGCAGATCACCGAGCGACAGGCCGGTGATCGCGGCGACCGCCACCGCGAGATAGGCGCCCGCCGTCACCCCGAGCGTGTCGGGCGCGGCCAGCGGATTGCGTACGGAGGACTGCAGGAGCGCGCCGGACAGGGCGAACGCGGCACCGGCCGCCAGACCCGCGAGCGTGCGCGGCAGCCGGCCGCCGAGCAGCACGGACCGCACGTCCGCGTCGTCGGAGCCGAAGAGCAACCGGACCAGGTCGAACAGGCCGGTGTCGCTGCGGCCGTGGCCGAGGTGGAGCGCCGTCACCAGAAGCAGCGCGAGGACACCGCCCAGAACGACCGCGACCGGCCCGGACAGTGAACGGGCTGTCCGGACCGGCGCGGATCCGGCCGCGTCCACGGGCTTCTCAGGAGCTGTGGAGGTCATCGATCCTGTTCGATCAGTGGGTCAGAGGTCACCCGGGCAGAGGTGCACCCGGGCGGAGGTCACTTGGTCGGCGGTCACTTGGTCGGCGGTCACTTGGTGAGGGCGGTGGCGATCTCGTCGGCCGCCTGGGCCGTCGAGTACGGGCCGCCGAAGAACCAGGTGCCCGGGTCGAGGGCGTGCACGCGGTCCTCCTTCACGAAGTCCAGGTTGTTCCACAGGGCGTTCTTCGGCAGTGACTTGGCGAACACGTCGTCGTCCTTCGCGGCGACATAGACGAGCGAGGACTTCTCGACCGGCTTGAAGCCCTCGATGTCCACCTTGCTCATGCCGTACGCGTCCGCCTTGCCGTTCCAGCCGTTCTTCAGGCCGAGCTTCGGCAGCAGCGCGCCCGGGATGGTGGACTCGGTGAGGATCTCCACGGTGGCGGCGCCGTCGGTGGTGTAGCCGCGGGCGACGGTGACCTTCTCGCCGTCCTTGCCGCCGTCGGCGACCTTCTTCTTCGCCGCCGCGATCTTCCTGTCCAGGTCCTTGAGCGCCTGGTCCGCCGCGTCCTCCTTGCCGGTGGCGGTGCCGAGGGTCTTCAGCGTCGCCCGCATCTCCTCGAACTCGCTGTCCGTCGCGTACGGGTCGAACATCAGCGTCGGCGCGATCTCCTTCAGCTGCTTGAGGTTGGCCTCGGAGCGGATCTTCGACGTGACGATCAGGTCCGGCTTCAGCGCCTTGATCGACTCCAGGCTGGGCGCCTGCCGGGTGCCGACGTCCTTGGTGGACTTGTCGAAGCGCGGCCCCGCCGTCACCCACTGGTCGTACATCTTGATGTCGGCGACACCGGCCGGCTGCACGCCGAGCGCGAGCAGGTCCTCGGCGTACGTCCACTCCAGGGCGACGACCTTCTTCGCCGGGCCGTCGAGCTTCTGCTCGCCCTTGATGTCCTTGACGGTGATCGAGCCCTTGCCGGAGCCCGCCGTGTCCTTCTTGTCGGAGCCGCCGCCCCCGGCCTGCTCCGCGGCGGAGCCGCAGGCGGAGGCGGTGAGGGCGAGGGTGGTCGCGGCCAGCAGGGCGGTGAGGGTTCTGCGCATGGATGCGGTTCCTAAGCGGGAGTGGGTGAGCGGATCAGGAGGCAGCCGCGGGCGCGGGCTCGCGCCACGTCGGCAGACAGGTGGGGACACCTGTGTGCGGGTCGAGGGAGACCGTCGTCTCGATGCCGAAGGCCGTACGGATCGTGTCGACGGTGAGCGCCTCGGCGGGCTCGCCGCGGGCCACGATCCGGCCGCCCGCGAGCACCGCCATGGAGTCGGCGTACGCGGCGGCCTGGTTCAGCTCGTGCAGGACGACGGCCACGGTGATGCCGTGCTCGTCCGCCAACTTCCGTACCAGACGCAGGACTTCGATCTGGTAGCGGATGTCGAGGAATGTGGTCGGCTCGTCCAGGAGGAGCAGCCCGGTGCGCTGGGCCAGGGCCATCGCGATCCAGGCACGCTGCCGCTCGCCGCCGGACAGCTGGTCCAGGGGGCGCTCGGCGAGCGGGTGCAGCTTGGTCGCGTCGAGCGCCCAGCCGATCGCCTCCCGGTCCTCCTCGCTGGTCGAGCGGGCCAGGACGCCCTGGTGCGGGTGGCGGCCGTACGCGACCAGCTCCTGCACGGTGACGCCCGCCGGGATCAGCGGTGACTGGGTCAGGAAGCTGAGCTTGCGGGCCAGTTCGCGCGGCTTGTACGCGTCCAGGTCCCGGCCGTCCAGGACGATCGCGCCGGACTGCGGGGCGTGCAGCCGGGCCAGGGCGCGCAGCAGCGTGGACTTGCCGGAGCCGTTCGGGCCGACCAGGGCGGTCACCTCGCCCGGCGTCAGCTCCAGGTCGATGTCCCGGGCGACCGGCTCACCCCCGTGCCCGAGGGTGAGGCCCTTCGCGCTGATCTCGACACTCATCAGGCCTGCTCCGCAAGGGGGTTGGGGACGGTGCCGTTGGGCCGCAGGGCGTGGCGCAGGGCGCGGTCCACGTACTTGGTGACGACGAGGCGGTCCGTGTTGAACGGGTAGCGCGGGAAGGCGTCGGCGAGCATGTCGAACTCCGCGAACCGGTCCGCCTTCTCCGGGAACTGCTTGTGGTACGTGAGCACCGCGTCCCGTACCAGCTGCCAGAACTTGGCGTCGTCCACGCCCAGCTGCTCGGCGGCAAGGGGGGCCAGGTAGCGGAAGTGGCCGAGGAGCAGCTGGTCGACGACGTGCTGGCGGATCACGATCGGGTTCTTGCGCGGCAGCACGTGGTCGTAGCCGTCCGGCTCGGGGCCGCGCTCCGGGACCGGGGTGTGGGTGACCGACACGTCGTCCACGAAGTCCTTGAGGAACAGGCGCCGCGGGACGTCGTTCTCGTCGTATCCGATCAGGGTGTTCTGGCCGTGCGGGTTGAACGTGATGCCGTACGTGTACATCACGTGCAGCACCGGGTGCAGAACCGTCTCGAAGAGCCTGCGCAGCCAGTCCTCGGCCGACAGGCCGGAGGCGCGGGCGAGTTCGGCGGCGAAGGCCGTGCCCTGCTCGTCGACGTGCAGGAGCGAGGCGAAGGTGCGGACCCGCTCGTTCTCGTCCTTGCGGGAGGAGACCGAGTCGCGCCAGATGCAGCCGAGCGCCTCCAGGTGCTGGTACGGCATGTCCGGGACGCGGTCCAGGTACGGGTGGCGCACGGTCACCGAGGCGATCTCGCCGAGGAACACGGTCCGCAGGTCGTCGCGGAGCACCGGGTCCTTGTCGAGCAGACCGGTCAGCCACTGGGTGGTGACGGGGGCGCCCTGCGTGCAGTGCGGCGGGATACCGCGCCAGATCAGGGTGTTGACGATCTTCAGCGGGAGCTTCACGTCGTACCGCTCACGCTTCGCCATGTTCGTCATGGTGCGCACCGACTGCTGCGGCAGGTAGCCGTCCTTGGACGCGCCGAGCGGGATGATCCGGTCCTGCGCGACCTCGCCCGCGTACAGCACCTGCACGGCGTGGTCCCACTGCCAGGGGTGCACGGGCATCCACACGTACGCGTCCGGGTCGCAGCCGCGCGCCTCGATGACCGTACGGAAGCTCCGGATCTCCTCCGGGCCCAACTCGTGGGCGGCGACGCCCTGTTCGCTCAGCTCCGAGGTGCCGCGGAACTCGGCGAGACCGCGGTGCACGGCGATCCACTGCAACTGGACGAGCTGCTGCGACTCGGGGGCGTACGCGCGCACGTCCGAGGCGGAGAAGCCGATGCGGCCCTTGTTCGCGGCGAGCGTGGGGTGGCCCGTCATGTGGCACTCCAGCTCGGCATGGCCCAGCTTGGCCAGCTCGGCCGCGCTCGCACCGCCGTGCTCGATCCGGGCGGCGTCCACGGCGAGGGTCGCGGACAGCTCGGTGAGGTACATGCCGAGGGTCGGCGCGTCCGTGCCGATGGTGTCCGCGCAGTCGACCAGGAACTGCTGCGCGTCCCAGGCCGGGGTGGATATCTCGTTGCCGAGCAGACCGGCGGCGCCGCGGGTGACTGAATCCTTGTCGGCTTGCCAACCGCCGAGCGCGCCCTGTGTCGCCGCGAAGACGTACGACACCCCGCTGTCCAGGTCGACCCGGTAGCGGCCGCCCTCAAGCGCTTCGGGCTTGATCAGTTCCTCGAACGCGAACTCCGACAGGGTCTTGGCGAGCAGCCGACGATTCGCCTCGCGCCAGGACTCCGGCGACACGTCGTGGAGTTCGGGGACGGGGTGCGTGCTCATGCGGGTCGTGCCTTTCGGTCGGGGTGAGCAGGGCGAGGAGTGTGAGGAGGGCCGCGCCTGCGAGGAGGGGGCCGGTGAGGTCGGCTTTCGCGGTGAAGGTGGCGAGGAGGGGGGCGAGGAGGAGACCTGCGGTCTGGGCGGTGGCGATGAGGCTGTACGAAGCGCTGTTGCCCGAGGTTTTCAACACCCTGTGGTCCAGGGTCACTTGGCTGAGGCCCAGGGCGGCGCCGAACAGGACCCGGGCGGCGCCCAGGACCACTGGGTCCGCGGTCATCGCCTGCCACGCCAGGCCGGCTGCGCCGAGGGCGAGGGCGGTGGGGAGGAGGGCGCTCCCGAGCCTGTTGCGCAGGGCGCTTGCTGCGGGGAGTACGGCCAGTACGGCGATGTGGGGGAGTACGAAGAGGAGTGCGGCCTCTTGCGTGCTGCTGCCTCCGGCGGTTGCGTACTCGGTGAAGTACGGGCGTACGGCGTAGACGGCGACGGCGTACGCGAGGACGAACGCTGCAAGGTGGGCCACCCTGGGCTTGTCCGATTGCGCACCCGGCGCCGTGGGCTGTGCCCATCGCCCTGCGGAACGCCTGCCCACAGCGGCTACAGCGGTGACGAGCAGCAGCAGGCCCAGTTCCGCCACCGCAAGGAGCGGGAGTGCCGTCCTCGGGTTCGGGACCGTCACCACCACCGTGCCCAGGAGCGTCGCCGCGATGGAGGCCGCGTGCAGGACCGCCACGTACTGGAGGACCCCCGGGAAGAGGCCCTTGCCGTGGCTTCGGGCGATGGACGGGTACGCCAGGAGCACCACCGACTTCGCCGCGATCAGCAGCACGGAAAGGACCGTGAACGTCGTGAAGTCCGGGGCCAGGGCGAGCGACGCCGCCAGGAGTACCGCCGCGCTCTGGCCGGCCGTGACCAGGCGGGCCAGCGGGTAGCGGCGGGTCGCCCGGCCCCAGAGGGGGAGGGCGAAGATCGCCGCCAGCTGGCACACCATCAGGAAGCCGCCGGTCGCGCCGAACTCACGCACGCCGAACGCCTCCCGGAACAGCTTCGGGTAGAACGGCGCGAGCGCCGACTGCGTGGCCATGTGCAGGCCGGCCGCGCACAGCAGCACCCCCCGGTTCACGCGCTGCGCTCGCGGACCATGAACGCGGCCCGCTTGTCCGGCAGGTCCAGCTCGCGGACCTTGCGGAACCCGGCACGCTCGAAGGCGCGCACCGAGCGGACGTTGCGCACGTCGGGTTCGGCGACGACGCGTTCCGCGTACGGCTGGACCGCGAGCTGCCAGTCCGAGACCGCGCGCAGGAGCCGGGCGCCGAGGCCGCGGCCGCGGAAAGCGGACGGGCCGAGGAGAAGGTGGACGCCCGCGTCGCGGGGCTTGGCCGCGTAGTGCGCGGCGAGCGGGTCGAGGTCGGCGCGGTACAGCTCCCAGTAGCTCATCGGCGTACCGTCGACGCAGCCCAGGTACGGGGTCGAGTGGGTGCTGGCGCGCTGTTCGCGCAGGTAGGCCTCGATCTGCTGTTCCGGGAGCGGCATCTCCCAGAAGCGCGCCACCTCAGGGTCGTTCATCCAGCCGTGCACGTCGGCCAGATCGCCGACCGGGTCGACGGCGCGCAGCGTGAACACGCCCTCGTCGAGGTCGGTCCGCATCGCGCCGGCCGTGGAGGTCGTGGTCATCGGGCCGCTCCGGCAAGGGGGTTGGCGAGGTCCACGTACACCGACTGGGCCTCCAGGGGGCCGGTCAGCTCGTCCATGCCGTGCACGCGGGTGAGCAGGTTGGCCTTGCAGCGCAGGGTCGCGGCCGTACGCAGGGTGGTGGCGAGGCGGAGCCGGTCGCCGTGCTCGGCGGCCAGCTTGCCGAGGGTGTCGGCGGCGCGGCGCAGAAGCGCGTCCTCGTCGGCGAGGCCCTGCGAGCCGAGGGCGCCGACCATGCCGAGCATGTTGTTGATGCCGACGTAGTAGGCGAGCCGTTCGTCGATGATCTCGTCGTCGACGTACGTGCCGAGGTCCCGGCCCACCTCCGGGACCCAGCCGTAGAGGGCCGTGGAGCGGGTGGGGGAGAAGTAATAGCCCTGGTTGTCGCGGTAGCGGCCGCCGGCCGGCCGGCCCTCCTCGTCGAGGACGACCAGGGTGTTCTGCTGGTGCGCCTCCAGGCCCAGGCCGTATGTGGCGTACAGCCACAGGACGGGGGTGACGATGTGCTGGAGGTAGCGGTCGAACCAGTCCTCGGCCACGTCCGTGATGCTGCGGCCGGTGCGCTCGGCGAGGCCGCGCACCACGGTCGCGAGCTGTGAGGGCGCGTCCGGGCCGAGGTCGGGCCGGGGCGCGACCAGGCCCGCCGCGCAGACCGCCTGGACGGGCTCCGAGGCCGGGAACGGGTTGTCGCGAACCACGACGTCCAGGCCCGTCGGGGAGCCGTCGGTGGCGTCCACGGCGATCCACGCCGGGTCCCGCACGATGTCGAAGCCGGGGTGCTCGGCGCGCAGCGTGTCCCCGAGCCCGGCCGCGAGCAGCCGGTCGACGGCGGCGCCGCGCTCCAGCTCCACGCGCATGTTCTCGCGCCGGGAGTTGGTGATGCGCAGGCCGAGCGAGAACTTCAGCATCACCGGGGCGTCGGCGCGGTACAGGGTGCGTACGGAGGACGTCGGCGACCACTCGGGTCCTGCCCGGCCCAGGTCGTGCAGCAGCCCGGCGTCGAGGAGGGCGCGCACGGCGGGCCGGGTGACGATGTCCTTGGCCTGCCACGGGTGCGCCGGTACGAGGACGGTGCCTTCGGGGGCCCGTACGGAATCCTCGGCCAGCTCGGTCATCAGGCCCTGCGCGGTGCGGCCCGCGAGCGTCGAGTCGGCGCTGATCACCGACGGGTCGGCGGCGAACCAGTGCAGCGCGAACGAGCCGCGCAACTCCGGGGAGTAAGCGCCGAGTTCGGCGTCCGTCAAGCCCTCGCGGGACTTCGGCGTGGGGTGCAGCGGGTGCCCGGTGATCAGGGCCTGCTCGGCGGCGAGGAACGCGGTCGTGCCCTCGGGGTCGGCCGGCTGCCCGGCGCGCTGCCGCACGAACTCCGCGGTACGGCGCGTGGAGTCGGCGACCCGCCCCGTCAGGTCGGCCACCTGGGCCGGGTCCGCGGCGGCCGTCTCGACCGCGATCAGGGCGGCGAGCGCGGACGCGGCGAGCGGGGTGCCGGTGCCCTGCACGTGGGCGGGGCCGAAGCGGTGCCAGCCGACGGGCGACCAGTACCGGACGGGGGCCTCGACCGTGACGCCGGAGGCGGGCAGGGGCACCGTCAGGAGGTCGTCGGCGGGCCGGGGCACCGCGGTCTCGCGGATCCAGCAGCGCAGCAGGTTCTCGGTGGCGGCGGCGTCGGCGGCGGTGTCGGCGGTCGCGGTGTCGGCGGTGTCAGCGGCGGCGGTGTCGGCGGTCGCGGTGACCGCGGTCGCGGTGTCTGCGGTGGCCGGCGGCGAGCTGCTCATGTCTTTCTCTTCCTGTAGCGAGCGGTCCGACGGCCGTGTGGTGTGACGACGGTTCGGACGGCCCGATGAATAACTTAGGTAAGGCTTACTTGGCGCGCAAGCCCTGGTGTCCGCTCTCCTGTGCCGCTTCCCGCGCCGGCCGCGCGCCCGCGGGCGCAAGCCCGAAGGACGTGAACGCCGTCCGCTCGGGCAGCGGGTAAAACGCTTTGCCCGTCAGGGAGTTGAGGATCACGGCGGACCGCCAGGCGGCGAGGCCCAGATCCGGCGCACCCACCCCGTGCGTGTGCCGCTCCGCGTTCTGCACGTACACCGAACCGCCCACCTCCTCGTCGAGGGCGAGCCGGTACTGCGCGTCGATGTGCGGGCGGCCCGAGCCGTCCCGCGCCAGGTGCGGGAGCAGCGGCTCGACCAGGCCGTCCACCGGACGCTCCGCGTACCCCGTCGCGGCCACCACGGCGTCCGTCACCAGGTGGGCCTCGGCGCGCTGCTGGGCGTGGCTGAGGCCGAGCCGGAGCCGGCCGCCGCTGCGCTCCGCCGACTCCACGGCCACGCCCGGGGTGAGCGCGGCGTCCGGCCAGCCGCCGTCCAGGGTGCGCAGATACAGCTCGTCGTGGATCTCGCCGAGCGTGTCCCCGCTGACGCCCTTGTGCAACTGCCACTGCCGCGGCATGAGTTCGTCCCGCACTGGCTCGCTCAGGCCGTGGAAGTAGCGCGTGTAGTCCGGCGTGAACTGCTCCAGGCCCAGCTTGCTGTACTCCATCGGCGCAAAGGCTTCCGTACGGGCGAGCCAGGTCAGGCCCTCGTTGCCCTGCGGGCGGTGCCGGAGCAGGTCGAGGAAGACCTCCGCGCCCGACTGGCCCGAGCCGACCACCGTGATGTGCTCGGCGGCCAGCAGCTCCGGGCGCCGCGCCAGGTACTCGGCCGAGTGCCACACCGGCGCCGCCGGGTCGTCGGCCAGGGCGCGCAGGGCCTGCGGGACCTTCGGCGCCGTCCCCACCCCGAGCGCGAGGTGCCGGGCGAAGAAGCGGCCCACGCCCTCCGCGCCGCCGTCCGCGTCGAGCCGCGTGAAGCCCACCTCGAACGCGCCGCGCCCCGCGTCCCAGCGCACCGTGTCCACCTGGTGCCCGAACCGGCACGACGGCAGCTGACCGCTGACCCAGCGGCAGTACGCGTCGTACTCGGCGCGCTGGATGTGGAACCGCTCCGCGAAGTAGAACGGGAACAGCCGCTCCCGGGTCTTGATGTAGTTCAGGAACGACCACGGGCTGGTTGGCTCCACCAGGCTCACCAGGTCCGCCAGGAACGGCACTTGGAGCGTGGCGCCCTCGATGAGGAGGCCCGGGTGCCAGTGGAACGACGTGCGCTGTTCGAGGAAGGCGGTACGCAGGCCCGGCACGCCGTCGGCGAGCGCGGCGAGCGACAGGTTGAAGGGGCCGATGCCCACGCCGACCAGGTCGAAGGTCTCCTCGTAGCCCTTTTCGTAGCCCTTTTCGTAGCCCTCTTCGTAGCTCTCTTCGTAGCCCTGTTCGTAGGTGTCTGCGTCGGGTGCGGTGCTCACTGGGGGACTCCCTGGGTGCGGGTCCGGGTCCGGAGGTCTGCGGTGGACTGCGGAGGTACGGGGGCGGGGGCGGGGCGCGGGGCGGCGGCCGCGCTCTCCTCGGCCGCGCAGTGCGCGACCAGCTTCAGCAGGGCCGCGAGGTCGGCGGCGCCCGTGCGCGGGTGCAGCAGCGTGGCCTTCAGCCACAACTTCCGTTCGCCGCCCTCGGTTTCGGGGTCCTCGGCGACCGCCCGGCCGACCACGCCGCGCCCGTCGTCGAGCAGCCGCCGCCGTACCGCCGCGACCAGGGCGTCCCCCTCCGCCGCGGGCAGCGCGTCGGCGGCGCGCGGGCGGAACAGGACCGTGCTGATGCCCGGCTCACCGGCCCGCACCCGCAGCTCCGGGTGCGCCTCGACGGCCGCGGCGAACTCCCGGGCGGTCCGCACGCAGTGCTCCACCAGGTCGCCCAGGCCCCTGCGGCCAAGGGCGCGCAGCGTCACCGCGATCTTCAGGGCGTCCGGGCGGCGCGAGGTGCGAATGGACCGGCCGAGCCAGTCCGGCAGGCCCGCCTCGGTGTCGTCGTCCGCGTTCAGGTAGTCGGCCTGGAACGACAGATGGCCGATGTCACGGGCGTCCCGTACCGCGAGAATGCCCGCCGCGACTGGCTGCCAGCCCAGCTTGTGCAGGTCGAACGTGACCGACGCGGCCCGCTCGATCCCCGCGAGCCGGGGCGCAAGGGCGTCGCTGAAAAGGAGCGGTCCGCCGTACGCGGCGTCCACGTGCAGCTCGGCGCCGTGCCCGGCCGCGACGTCGGCGAGCTCGGGCAGCGGGTCGATCAGACCCTCGTCCGTGGTGCCCGCGGTGGCGACGACGAGCACCGGCATCCCGGCGTACGCGCCGAGCACTTGGTCCAGGGAACGCGGGTCCATCCGGCCCGCCGGGCAGTCCACAAGCGCCGGGGTCGGCAGGCCCAGCATCCAGGCGGCGCGCTGCACGGAGTGGTGCGCGTTCGCCCCGCACACCACCTGCACCGTGCGCTCCCCGGCCGCCCGCGCGCGCTCCCTCGCGAGCAGCAGCGCCACCAGGTTGGACTCGGTGCCGCCGCTGGTGATCAGCGCGTCCGGCGGCTCGCCCGGGCCCGGATAGACCAGCTCCGCAAGGGACTTGGTCACCTCCTCCTCGACGGCACCGGCCGCCGGCGCCTGGTCCCAGGAGTCCATCGACGGGTTGAGCGCCGACGCCGCCAGGTCGGCCGCCGCCGCGACGGCAAGCGGCGGGCAGTGCAGATGCGCCACGCAGTGCGGGTCGGACGGGTCGGCGGCGCCGCGCGCCACGGCCTGCACCAGTCCGCGCAGCGCGGCCTCCGCCCCGATGCCGTCCACGGGCAGTACGGGCGAACAGTGGGCCCGTACGTCGGCGGCGACCGCGTCCGGGCCGCCCGCCGGGAGCGGTCCGCCGCGCTCCACCGCGCCGTCGGCGAGCGCGCCGAGCACGATGTCCGTCAACGGGCCGAGTGCGGCGGGCCCTTCAGTGGACCCGGCGACGCTCGCGGGATGCACGGCCGCTTTGGTGATCTCCTCGTCGTTCACTCGGCACGCTCCGCGTCCCGCAGCGCCGCGGCGGACTCGCGCCGCTCCTGGCGGGCGAGCAGGTGGTCGGGCGGCTCGGGCGAGGTGGGGTCGGTTACCTCGGGTGGGGTGTCCTCGGGTGGGGTGTCCTCGGGTCGGGTGTCCTCGGGTGGGGTGACCTCGGGTGGGGTGACCTCGGGGGAGGTGTCGAGGCTCATGAGACGGTGCCCTTCGGTGCCGCGAACTCCTGGAAGGCGATGGCCTTCTCGACGGGGTAGGCCTCCCGGCCCAGGAGCTCGGCGATGATGTACGAGTTGCGGTAGGCGCCCATGCCCAGGTCGGGGCTGGTGATGGAGTGCGTGTGCGCGCCGGCGTTCTGCAGGAACACGCCGCGCCCGGTGGTGTCGATGCTGTAGTTCCTGGCCACGTCGAAGCGGCCCTGGCCGTCGAAGCGCAGCCGCTCCCGTATCGGATCGAGGAACTCCGGGACCCGGTAGCGGTAGCCGGTCGCGAGGATCAGGCCCTCGGTGCGCAGCCGGAACTCCTCGCCCTGCTCCTCCTGGCGGAGGCCGAGCACGTACTGGCCCGAGTCCCGCTCGTAACGTGCCTGCTGCAGCGCCGTGTTGGTCATCAGGCGGGTCGGCACCGGGCCCTTGACGTTCTTCTCGTAGAGCAGGTCGAAGATCGTGTCGATCAGGTCCCCGTCGATGCCCTTGAACAGGCCCTTCTGGCCGCGCTCCAGGCGGTAGCGGGTCTCCTCGGGCAGCGCCCGGAAGTAGTCGATGTACTCCGGGGAGGTCATCTCCAGGGTGAGCTTGGTGTATTCGAGCGGGAAGAAGCGCGGCGAGCGGGTGACCCAGTTGAGCCGGTAGCCGTACTCGTCGATGGAGCTCAGCAGGTCGAGGTAGATCTCGGCGGCGCTCTGCCCGCTGCCGACCAGCGTGATCGACTCCTTCCGCACCAGGTCCCGCTTGGCGTGCACATAGCCGGAGTTGTGGATGAAGTCCCCGCCGATCCCTTCGCACGCCTCCGGCACATACGGCGGCGTCCCGGTGCCGAGCACCAGGTGCCGGGTGCGGTACGTGTCCCCGGCGGCCGTTTTCACCACGTACAGCCCGTCCTCGTACGCGACCTCCGTGACCGTCGTGCCGAAGCGCACGGACGGCAGCTGAGCGGCGGCCCAGCGGCAGTAGTCGTTGTACTCGGTGCGCAGCGGGTAGAAGTTCTCGCGGATGTAGAACGAGTACAACCGCCCTGATTCCTTCAGGTACTTGAGGAAGGAGTACGGCGAGGTCGGGTCGGCGAGCGTGACCAGGTCCGACATGAACGGCGTCTGCAGATGCGCGCCCTCCAGGAACATGCCGGAGTGCCAGTCGAAGTCCGGCTTGGAGTCGAGGAACAGGGCGTCCAGCTCGTCGAGCGGCTCGGCCAGACAGGCGAGCCCGAGGTTGAACGGCCCGAGGCCGATACCGATCAGGTCGTACGGCTCACGGTTCTCACGAGGCTCGGACAAGGGAGTCTCCCAGGTACTGCTCGGCGTGGCCCGCGATCAGATCGAGGACTGCGGCGATGTCGGCGGTGGTGGTCTCGGGGTTGAGCAGGGTGAACTTCAGGTAGTGCCGCCCGCCCGCCTTCGTACCGGCGACGATCGCGTCCCCGGAGGCGAACAGGGCCTTGCGGGCATGGAGGTTGGCGCGGTCGATCTCGGCCGGGTCGGCGATGCTCTGCGGGATGTACCGGAAGACAAGCGTCGACAGCTGCGGCTCCACGACCACGTCGAAGCGCGGGTCGAGGGCGAGCAGCCGCCAGCCGTCCGCGGCCAGCTCGCAGACCTCGTCGAAGAGCTCGCCGATCCCGTCGGCGCCGAGCACGCGCAGCGTCATCCACAGCTTCAGCGCGTCGAAGCGGCGTGTGGTCTGCAGCGACTTGTCCACCTGGTTCGGTATCCGCTCGGCGACGGTGCGCCGCGGGTTGAGGTAGTCGGCGTGGTACGTGGCGTGTCGCAGCGTCTCCCGGTCCCGGACCAGCACTGCGGATGAACTCACCGGCTGGAAGAACGACTTGTGGTAGTCGACGGTCACGGAGTCGGCCCGCTCGATCCCGTCCAGCAGAGGCCGGTTCTTCAGCGACACGAGCAGCCCGCAGCCGTACGCGGCGTCCACGTGCAGCCAGGTGTCGTGCAGTCCGGCCAGCTCGGCGATCTCGGGCAGCGGGTCGATGGAGCCGAAGTCGGTGGTGCCGGCGGTGGCCACGACCGCCATCGGCGTCAACCCGTCGCGCGCGCACTTCTCCAGCTCGTGGGCGAGGGCGACGGTCAGCATCCGCTTGTTGCGGTCGCAGGGCACGGACACGACGGAGTCCGCGGGCAGGCCGAGCAGCTTGGCCGACTTCTGCACGCTGAAGTGGCTGCACTCCGAGGCGAACACCCGGAGTTTCGCCGGGTCCTCGGTCTTGCACTCCTCCCTCGCGAGCAGCAGCGCCTCCAGGTTGGACTGCGTACCGCCGCTGGTGAACACTCCGTCGGCCGCCGGGCCGAGGCCGATGCGCTGGGCGGTCCAGTCGATCAGGCGGCGCTCGATCAGGGTGGCGCCCGCGGACTGGTCCCAGGTGTCGAGGGAGGAGTTGACGGCGCTGAGCACGGCCTCGCCGAGCACCGCGGGGATGACGACGGGGCAGTTGAGGTGGGCGAGGTAGCGCGGGTGGTGGAAGTAGACGGCGTCGCGCAGATAGGTCTCTTCGAGCTCGTCCAGGGCGGCGGACGGGTCGTGCAGCGGGCGGTCCAGGTCCACGGCGTCGATGGTGGGGGCGAGCCGCTCGGGGGTGATCCCGGTGAACGGGCCCTGGACTCCGGCGATTCGGGCCGCGACGCGGTCGGCGCCTTCGGCGATGCAGCGGCGGTAGGCCTCCGCGTTCAGGCCGTTGAGCAGATGGGCCCTGGGCGCGAGGAGACTCATGAACGGTCCTCCCAGAAAGGGGACGTTGGGCCACGCCCGCACGGGGCGGGCGCAGCTCCGAGGCAGTGGGCTTAGGTTAGCCTAACCTTAAGTCCCTGCTCCATGGCAGGCTCATAGGTTCACTCGCCCACCGGGGGGCGCGCCAGGGGCGCTCGGGCGCACGCCGCGGCATGACGATGCCCCCGTACGGACCGTCGTACGGGGGCATCGGGTTGGGGGTGTGGTGGTTTGGGGGCTGTGGTGCTTTGGGGGCTGTGGTGGCAGGTGTCTAGCCCGCCTCGGCCTCAGTCCGCAGGGCGTCTTCGGAGGCGCCGAGCCGCCAGTATCCGGTGAACGTGACCGCCCTGCGGTCAAATTCCCGCTCCCGGACAAGGTGGCGACGCAACGCCTTGACGGTTCCGGCCTCCCCGGCGATCCAGCAGTACGGTTGGGCCTCGGGCAAGGAGGCGGCCCGAACCGCCTCAACGGTCCGTTCCGTCCGATGCGCACCCGACGCCTCCGTGACCTCGCGCACGAGCCATGTGATATCCGCGTCGGCCTGAGTCTTCAGCTCCAACTGATCGCTGGAGGAGGGCGCTTCGAGCCACACCCTGGCCCTCGTTCCGGCCGGAAGCGACTCCAGAATCGAAGCCGCCGCAGGCAACGCTGTCTCATCGGCCCATATCAACACCCACTCGGCGCCTTCGGGGAGCCGGAACCGTATGCCGCTGTTGTCCGGGCCCGTCGGCCCGAGCACCGCGACCCGGTCGCCCGGCTCGGCCCGCTCCGCCCAGGCGCACGCCGGACCGCCGTCCGGATGCACCGCGAAGTCGATGTCCAACTCCTCGGCGGGACTGCGGCGTTGCTCGCGCGCCGTGTACGACCGCATCACCGCACGGGTGTCCTCCGGCATCGCCCGGTACGCCGCATACCAGCCCGCCGGGTCCTGGCCGTCGGCCTGCGGCAGCTCCGGCTCGGCCTGGCCCGGCCGCGGCAGGAACAGCGACAGGCTCTGGTCGAGCCCGCCGGACCGGAACGCGCCGAGCCCGGGCCCGGTGAACGTGACCCGCACGAGCGACGGCGACAGCCGCACCACCCGCTCGACCTCAAGCCGGAACAGCCGGTACGGGTCGAAAGCGCTCTGCGCAGCCGTCACTTGGCGACCCTCTTCGCGTCCTCGATGGCCTTCGCCAGGTCCTCAAGGATCGGCGCGCACTTGTCGTACGAGTAGATCGGCTCGGTGACGCGGGGGACGACCTGGCCTGCCTTGACGGCGGGCAGCTGCTTCCAGGTCGGCTTGGACTTGTCGAGGTCGGCGGGCTGGATGGCCGAGGTGCGGTTGTCCATCATGATGACGTCCGCGCCGTACTTGTCGACGTTCTCCCAGCTCAGCTCCTCGAAGAAGCCCTGCGCGTTCACCTTCGGCCTGACGAACTTCACGCCGAGCTCCTCGAAGTACCGGGTGTCTGCGGACGTCTCCGCCAGCGAGACGTAGAAGAGGTCCGCGCCGGCCGAGCCGATCATGACCTTGATCTCCGGCTTGGCCTTGGCGGCCTGGCGCAGCCGCTCGGCGGCCTTCTCGAACCGGGCCTTGGCGTCGGTGACCTTCTTCGCCTTCAGGTCCGCGCCGAGCGACTCGGCGAGGTCGGCGCGGCGCTGCAGGGCCTTGGGCATGCTGGTCTCGGCGGCCCACAGCGCGACGCTCGGGGCCAGCTTCAGGATCTTGTCCTTGGACTCGTCCGGCACGTACCAGAGGGCGTCCTTCAGCCACATGTCCGTGATCAGCAGCTCGGGCGCAAGCGCCGCGTACTTCTCGACGTTGAACTGGCCCCACTCGTTGCCGAGGATCTCCACCTTACTGATGTCCATGTCTCCGGCCTGGACATCGGGCTTGCCGTCCTTGCCCTTGGTCGGGCCGAAGACACCCTTGACCTTGATGCCGTAGTCGTACAGCGCGGCCGCGGTGCCGGTGAACGCCACGATGTTCTTCGGCACCGCGTCCGTCTTCACGGTCTTGCCGCGGTCGTCCTTGAAGGACCAGGAGCCCTCCTTGCCGCCGCCGGACTCCGAGCCGCCGTCCGCCTTTTTGTCACCGCAGGCGGTGAGCAGAGCGCCGAGGGATACGGCACTTCCCGCGGCGAGGAGGCTGCGACGGGAGGGGCGGACGGCTCGGGAGAGGGGCATGACGTGACTGCTTTCGTGGACGGGACGGCAACCTGGCGCGATCTCGCGTTAGGTTAACCTAACCTAAGGTCGCACTGGGGTACGGGTCCAGCCCCCGACTTGCCCTCAAGGGCCCTCTTGAGGGGCGCGGGGAACTGCGCGGTCTTTCTCAGGGGCGCGGGGAACTGCGCGGTCTTTCTCAGGGGCGCGGGGAACTGCGCAGTCTTTTTTAGGGGCGCGGGGAACTGCGCAGTCCTTGAGAGCAACCGCGACGGTGCAGCAGGCGAGAGACGACCGGTGCAGCCCGGTGGGGGCTGGGGCTCAACCAGTGAGCCCCAACTCCCGAGCGATCAGCATCCGCTGCACCTCACTCGTCCCCTCCCCGATCTCCAGAATCTTGGAGTCCCGCCACATCCGCGCCACGGGGAACTCGTTCATGAACCCGTACCCCCCATGGATCTGCGTGGCCTCCCGCGCGTTGTCCACCGCCACCGTCGACGAGTACAGCTTCGCCAGCGCCGCCTCCTTCTTGAACGGCTCCCCGCTCACCAGGCGCGAGGCCGCGTCCCGCCAGGACAGGCGGGACGTGTGCGCCTTCATCTCCATGTCGGCCAGCTTGAACTGGATCGCCTGGTTGTCCCCGATCGGCCGCCCGAAGGCCCGCCGCTCCTTCGCGTACCGCAGCGACTCGTCCACACAGCCCTGCGCCAGGCCCGTAGCCAGAGCGGAGATTGCGATCCGGCCCTCGTCCAGAATGCGCAGGAACTGCGCGTACCCGCGGCCCTCCTCGCCGAGCAGGTTCTCCACCGGCACCCGTACGTCCGCGAAGGACAACTCCCGGGTGTCCGAGGCGTTCCAGCCGACCTTCGAGTACGGTGCCGCCACCGTGAACCCGGGCGTGCCCGACGGCACGATGATCGACGAGATCAGCGGCTTGCCGCTCTCGGTCCGGCCGGTCACCGCGGTCACGGTCACCAACCCGGTGATGTCCGTACCGGAGTTGGTGATGAAGCACTTCGAGCCGTTGATCACCCAATCGTCGCCGTCCCGCACGGCCGTCGTCCGCGTGCCGCCCGCGTCCGAACCGCACTCCGGCTCCGTGAGCCCGAACGCGCCAAGCATCTCGCCGGAGCACATCCGCGGCAGCCACTCCCGCTTCTGCTCCTCGGTGCCGAAGCGGAACACCGGCATCGAGCCGAGCGACACCCCGGCCTCCAGGGTGATCGCCACCGAGGAGTCGACCCGGGCCAGCTCCTCCAGGGCGATGCCGAGGGCGAGATAGTCCCCGCCCATGCCGCCGTACTCCTCGGGGAACGGCAGCCCGAACAGGCCCATCCGCCCCATCTCGCGCACGATCTCGTACGGGAACTCGTGCCGCTCGTAGAAGTCGCCGATCTTGGGGGCGACCACGTCGTGCGCGAACTCCTCGACGGTGCGGCGCAGTTCCTCGTGCTCGGCGGAGAGCCGGTGGTCCAGAGACATCGTGGTCACTCCTCGGTTTTCTTGGCGGCCTCGTGGGCCTCGGTGTTCTGCGGCTGGGGCTTCGGCTGTGGCTGGGGCTGTGGCCTCGGCTGTGGCTGGGGCTTCGTCTGCGGCTGCCGCTGCCGCTGCTGTGCGGCGGTGCGCAGGGGTGTTTCCGGCTGGTCCGCCGCGGCGCCCGCGAGGGCTCGGACGGTGCGGGACGGGCTGGGTCGGCCCAGCTGTCCGGCGAGCCAGGTGCTGGTGGCGGTGAGTGCGGTGAGATCGACCCCGGTCTCGATGCCGAGGCCGTGCAGCATCCACACCAGGTCCTCGGTGGCGAGGTTCCCGGTGGCGCTCTTCGCGTACGGGCAGCCGCCGAGCCCGCCCGCGGAGGCGTCCACGGTGGTCACGCCGTGCTGCAGGGCGGCCAGCGTGTTGGAGAGCGCCTGGCCGTAGGTGTCGTGGAAGTGCACGCCGACGGTCTCGGTGCCCACGCCCTTCTCGGCGAGCCCGGTCAGCAGGGCGCGCACATGGCCCGGTGTGGCCACGCCGATGGTGTCCCCGAGGCTCAGCTCGTCACAGCCGAGCTCCATCAACTCCTTGGCCACGCCGACCACTTGCTCGACGGGGACGGGGCCCTCCCAGGGGTCGCCGAAGCACATCGACAGATAGCCGCGCACATGCACCCCGGCAGCCTTCGCCCGCGCCACGACCGGCGCGAACATGGCCAGGGACTCCGCCACCGAACGGTTGAGGTTGCGCCGCGCGAACGACTCCGTGGCGGAACCGAAGACCGCGATCCGGCGCGCCCCGAGGTCCAGGGCCCGGTCGAGCCCGCGTTCGTTCGGCACGAGCACCGGCAGGTGCACGCCCTCGATGTCGCCGAGCAGGGGGAACAGCTCCTCGGCGTCGGCGAGTTGGGGGACCCACTTGGGGTGCACGAAGCTCGTCGCCTCGACCGTGCCGAGCCCGGCGGCGGCGAGGCGGTGCACAAACTCCGCCTTGACGTCGGTCGGCACTGTCGCCTTCTCGTTCTGCAGCCCGTCCCGCGCGCCCACCTCGTGGATCCGCACGCGAGCCGGGAGCCCGGGGGCGGGCACGGTCATGGGGAGGGCGGCGGTGGCGGTGGCGGTGGCGGTGTCGGTGTGGGTGCGGGTGGCGGGGTCGGTGCGTGTGCCGGTGCGGGTGGCGGGGCCGGTCTCGGTACGGGTGCCGGGGCCGGTGCCTGTGCGCGTGCCGGGGCCGGTGCCTGAGCGGGTGCCGGTGCGCGTGCCGGGGCCAGTGTCGGGTTCGGTGGTCATCGCGCCGCCTCCTCGTGCTTCGGGGCAGCCTCGGCGTCCGCCGCGGCCCCGGCGGCGTCCTCGTCGGGTGCGACCACCGCGAGCACCTGGTCCATGGCGACCGTCGTCCCGGGCGTGACGTCGAGTTCGGTGACGGTGCCCGCGTGCGGCGCGGAGATGACGTGTTCCATCTTCATCGCCTCGACCACCAACAGGCTCTGCCCCGCGGCCACCTGATCGCCGACGGCCACCTTCACCACCGTGACCGTGCCGGGCATCGGGGCCGTCATCGCGTCCACCCCGGCATGCGCGGCGCCGGTGAGCGAGGCCGCGACTCTGTCGTACGACTGCACGTGCCAGGCGTCGCCGTCCCGGCCCAGCCAGTCGTCCGCGCGGTGGAAGGTGTGCGTGACGCCGTCCAGGGTGACCGTCACGCGGTCCTCCGTGACGCGGGCGCTCTCGTCGCGCACCGCGCGCGCGACGGGTTCGAGTCCTGGTACCCGGAGGTCGAAGTCGAGCGGAGTGGGCCTGCCCCCGAGCCGCCAGCCCGACGGCACCGAGAACGGGTCGACCCAGCCGCCGACCTCCGGCGTCAGCTCCGCCCGGCGCACCGCGGCCGCAGCCTCGTACACCTCGTCCGGCACCGAGGCGTCCACCAGCTCGTCCGCCACCCGCTCGACCAGTCCGGTGTCCAGCTCCCCGGCCACCACGGCCGGGTGGGCGAGCAGGCGGCGCAGGAAGCCCGCGTTGGTCGGCACGCCGAGGGTGACCGTGCGGGCGAGGGCAGCCCGCAGCCGGCGCAGAGCGGTGGCCCGGTCCGGGCCGTACGCGATCACCTTGGAGAGCATCGGGTCGTAGAGGCTGCCGATCTCCGTGCCTTCGGTGAGCCCGGAGTCCGTGCGCACCCCGTCGCCCTGCGGCTCGCGCAGTGCGAGGACCGTGCCGCCGGAGGGGAGGAACCCGCGGGCCGGGTCCTCGGCGCAGATCCGGGCCTCCACCGCGTGCCCGTCGAGCGTGATGTCGTCCTGGCTGTAGGGAAGCTGCTCACCGGCGGCGACGCGCAGCTGCCACTCCACCAGGTCGATCCCGGTGATCAGCTCGGTGACCGGGTGCTCCACCTGGAGGCGGGTGTTCATCTCCATGAAGTAGTACGCCGAGGGGTCGTCGCCCGGCACGATGAACTCCACCGTGCCCGCGCCGACGTAGCCGCAGGAGCGGGCCGCCTGGACCGCGGCCTCGCCCATCGCCGCGCGCGTGGCCTCGTCGAGCAGGACCGAGGGGGCCTCCTCGATGATCTTCTGGTGGCGGCGCTGCAGGGAGCACTCACGCTCGCCGAGGTGGACCACGTTTCCGTGGGTGTCGGCGAGGACCTGGATCTCGATGTGCCGCGGCCGGTCGACCCAGCGCTCCACGAGCAGGGTGTCGTCACCGAAGGAGGCCCGTGCCTCGCGCCGGGCGGCGGCGATCTCCTCCAGGAGCGCCGACTCCAGACGCGTCAGCCGCATGCCCTTGCCGCCGCCGCCCGCCGAGGGCTTGAGGAGCACCGGCATGCCGATCTCCCTGGCCGCCTCGGCCAGTTCGTCGTCGCTCAGGCCGGAGCCCGAGGAGCCGGGCACCACGGGGACGCCGGCGGCGCGCACGGTCTGCTTGGCGCGGATCTTGTCGCCCATCAGGGAGATGGCGTCGGCTGGCGGCCCGATGAACGTCAGCCCGGCCTCCGCGCAGGCCCGCGCGAAGGCGGCGTTCTCCGCGAGGAATCCGTACCCGGGGTGCACCGCCTGGGCGCCGGTCCGGGTGGCCGCTTCCAGGAGCCGCTCCACCGACAGATAGCTCTCGGTCGCGGGCGGCGGCCCGATGCGCACCGCCGTGTCCGCCTCGCGCACATGCCGGGCGTCGGCGTCCGCGTCGCTGAACACGGCCACCGAGCGCACCCCGAGCTCGCGCAGCGTGCGGATGACGCGGACCGCGATCTCACCGCGGTTGGCGACGAGGACCGTGTCGAACATCGGCGCGGCGGGCGCAGCCCCGGAACGCGGGGCGCTGGACGTGGAGGTCGTGGAAGTCGTGGAAGTCATGGTCCTCACATCCGGAAGACGCCGAAGCCGGGCGCCGCGTCGTCCTTCTCGGGCAGGGGGGCGTTGGCGCAGGCGGTCAGGGCGAGCCCGAGCACCTGGCGGGTCTCCAACGGGTCGATCACGCCGTCGTCCCAGAGCCGGGCCGTCGCGTAGTAGGCGTTGCCCTGGTTCTCGTACTGCGCGCGGATCGGGTCCTTGAAGGCCTCCTCGTCCTCGGCCGGCCAGGACTCGCCGCGCGCCTCCAGCTGGTCGCGCTTGACGGTCGCGAGCACCGAGGCGGCCTGCTCGCCGCCCATCACGGAGATCTTGGCGCTCGGCCACATCCACAGGAAGCGCGGCGAATAGGCGCGGCCGCACATCGAGTAGTTGCCCGCGCCGTACGAACCGCCGACGACGACCGTCAGCTTCGGCACGCGCGTGGTGGCCACCGCCGTGACCATCTTGGCGCCGTGCTTGGCGATGCCGCCCGCCTCGTAG
This sequence comes from Streptomyces solicavernae, assembly GCF_029968095.1. GTDB lineage: Bacteria > Actinomycetota > Actinomycetes > Streptomycetales > Streptomycetaceae > Streptomyces > Streptomyces solicavernae. Next base: position 110,225 of record NZ_JASCIR010000008.1, read on the forward strand.
TCCCTGCCGACCATGAAGCCCGAGATGTTCTGCAGGAACAACAGCGGGATGCCGCGCTGGTCGCACAGCTCGATGAAGTGCGCGCCCTTCTGGGCGGATTCGGAGAACAGGATGCCGTTGTTGGCGACGATGCCGACCGGGTGGCCGTGGATCCGGGCGAACCCGGTGACGAGCGTCGTGCCGTACTCCGCCTTGAACTCCTGGAAGCGGGAGCCGTCCACCACGCGCGCGATGACCTCCCGGACGTCGTACGGCGTGCGCGAGTCCACCGGCACCGCGCCGTAGAGCCCGAACGGGTCGACCTTCGGCTCCTCGGCCGGGGTCACGGTCCAGGGGAGGGCCCCGCGAGCGGGGAGCGTCGCCGCGATGTTCCGCACGATGCGCAGCGCGTGCGCGTCGTCCTCCGCGAGGTGGTCCGTCACGCCCGAGGTGCGCGAGTGGACCTCGCCGCCGCCCAGCTCCTCGGCGGTCACCACCTCGCCCGTGGCCGCCTTCACCAGCGGCGGGCCTCCCAGGAAGATCGTGCCCTGGCCCCGCACGATCACCGCTTCGTCGCTCATCGCCGGGACGTAGGCCCCGCCTGCCGTGCACGAGCCGAGCACGGCGGCGATCTGCGGGATGCCCCGGCCTGACATCTGCGCCTGGTTGTAGAAGATCCGCCCGAAGTGCTCGCGGTCGGGGAAGACCTCGTCCTGCATGGGCAGGAAGGCGCCGCCCGAGTCCACCAGGTAGATGCAGGGGAGGCGGTTCTCCAGGGCCACCGCCTGCGCGCGCAGGTGTTTCTTGACCGTCATCGGGTAGTAGGTGCCGCCCTTGACCGTGGCGTCGTTGGCCACGATCACGCACTCGCGGCCCGAGACCCGGCCGATCCCGGCGATCACCCCGGCGGCCGGTGCGTCCCCGCCGTACATCTCCTCGGCCGCGAGCGGGGCCAGTTCGAGGAAGGGGGAGCCGGGGTCGAGCAGTGCGTCCACCCGGTCCCGGGGCAGCAGCTTGCCGCGCGCCACATGCCGGGCGCGGGCCTTCTCACCGCCGCCCGCCTCGGCCCGCGCGAGCCTTCCGCGCAACTCCTCGACGAGGGCGCGATGTGCCGACTCGTTGGCCCGCCAGGCCTCCGAGGCCGGATCCGCCCCGCTGTGAAGGACCGGTGCCTGCTGCATCGCCTGAGCCCCCTTGCTCGTACGACTGACTGCCCGTGCGCCGCACGGGACCGCGCAGCGACGTTAATGACCGTTAACTCGCTCCTCCAGGTTAACGACCGCTAACCGCCCTGTCTAGAATGAATTCATGAGCACCACCAGCGCGGCCCTGACGCGCCGCGAGCAGATCCTCAAGGAGGCCGCCCGGCTCTTCGCCGAGCGTGGCTTCCATGGCGTCGGCGTCGACGAGATAGGGGCCGCCGTGGGCATCAGCGGCCCCGGGCTCTACCGCCACTTCGCGGGCAAGGACGCGATGCTCGCCGAACTCCTCGTCGGCATCAGCGGCCGGCTCCTGACGGGCGGCAAGCGGCGCGCGGCCGAGGCGCGCAGCGGTGGGGACGCGGCCGAGGCGCTGCTCGACTCCCTGATCGAGGGCCATATCGACTTCGCCCTCGACGACCGCCCGCTGATCACCCTGCACGACCGCGAGCTGGACCGGCTGCGCGACAGCGACCGCAAGCTGGTCCGCCAACTCCAGCGGCAGTACGTGGAGTTGTGGGTGGAAGTCGTGCGGGACGTCTATCCCGCGATGGTCGAGCCGGAGGCGCGGGCGACCGTGCACGCGGTGTTCGGCCTGCTCAACTCCACGCCCCACCTCAGCCGCCCCGGCCCGCTGCCCGGCCGTAACGCGATGGCGCGGCTGCTGCACCGCCTGGCCCGTGGCGCCTTCGCGGCGGCCGCGTCGAACGGCGCCGCCTGATCCGGGCCCCTGTGCGGGGCGCGGTGGGCGTCGTTCGTCGGGCCGTCCGCTCGGGGCGGCTCCGGACAGCTCTGGACAGCCTTGGCAACTGCCGGGTAACTTAAATATGAGCAAGCGCTTAGACAGCACGCCGCGAGGTGTGCGCCGAAGCGCCGCCCGCAGCGACCCGAGCCAGACGACCAGGAGGCCGACCGTGCGCCGTACCGTTTTCAATGAGGACCACGAGGCGTTCCGGGAGACCCTGCGCGCCTTCATCGAGACCGAGGTCGTCCCCGTCTACGACGAGTGGTTCGAGGCCGGCCAGGCGCCCCGCGACTTCTACTACAAGCTCGGCGAGCTGGGCGTCTTCGGCATCCGTGTGCCCGAGGAGTACGGCGGCGCGGGCATCGACTCGCACAAGTTCGAGGCCGTCATGTACGAGGAGACCGCCCGCGCGGGCGTCTCCTTCGGCGGCTCCGGCGTGCACGTTCTGCTGGGCCTGCCGTACATCCAGATGCTCGCCGACGACGAGCAGAAGAAGCGTTACCTCCCGAAGTTCGTCACCGGTGAGGAGATGTGGGCCCTCGCGATGACCGAGCCGGGCACCGGCTCCGACCTCGCGGGCATGAAGAGCACCGCCAAGCTCTCCGAGGACGGCACGCACTACGTCCTCAACGGCGCCAAGACCTTCATCACCGGCGGCGTCCACGCCGACCGCGTCATCGTCTGCGCCCGCACCGCCGCGCCGACCGCCGAGGACCGCCGCTTCGGCATCTCGCTGTTCGCCGTCGACACCAAGGCCGAGGGCTACTCGGTGGGCCGCAAGCTGGACAAGCTCGGCCTGAAGACCTCCGACACCGCCGAGCTGGCGTTCGTCGACGTCAAGGTGCCCGTCGAGGACCTGCTCGGCGAGGAGAACAAGGGCTTCTACTACCTCGGCCAGAACCTGCCGTCCGAGCGCTGGGGGATCGCGTTCGGCGCGTACGCGCAGGCCAAGGCGGCCGTCCAGTTCGCCAAGAGCTACGTCCAGGACCGCACTGTCTTCGGCAAGTCCGTCGCGTCCTTCCAGAACACCAAGTTCGAACTGGCCGCCTGCCAGGCCGAGGTGGACGCCGCCGAGGCCGTCGCCGACCGTGCCCTGGAGGCGCTGGACGAGGGCGAGCTCACCCCGGCCGAGGCCGCCTCCGCCAAGCTGTTCTGCACCGAGGTCGCGCACCGCGTCATCGACCGCTGCCTCCAGCTGCACGGCGGCTACGGCTTCATGAACGAGTACCCGATCGCCCGCCTCTACGCCGACAACCGCGTCAACCGCATCTACGGCGGCACCAACGAGGTCATGAAGATGATCATTGCGAAGGACATGGGTCTGTGACCTCTCCGCTCGACGCCCTGCTCGATCTGCTCGACCTGGAGCGGATCGAGCGGGACATCTTCCGGGGGCTGTCGCGCTCCGCGATCGTGCCGCGCGTGTTCGGCGGCCAGGTCGCGGCCCAGGCCCTGATCGCCGCCGGACGCACGGTCCCCGAGGGGCGTGCGGCGCACTCCCTGCACGCCTACTTCCTGCGCCCCGGTGACCCGGGCGCCCCGATCGTCTACACGGTCGACCGGATCCGCGACGGCAGATCCTTCACCACGCGACGCGTGGTGGCGGTTCAGCACGGGCTGCCGATCTTCCACCTCTCCGCGTCGTTCCAGGAGTACGAGGAGGGCCTGGAGCACCAGCTGGCCATGCCCGCGGCGCCGGACCCGGAGTCGCTGCCCACCGCCGCCGAGATGCTGCCCCGTGACCTCCCGCCCGACGTGGCCGAACGCCTGGCCGAGGCCCGCGCGGCCGTCGACCTGCGCTATGTGGACACCCCGCCGTGGGGCAGTGTCGGCACCCCGCGCCCGCCGCGCTCCCAGGTGTGGTTCCGCACCAACGGCAAGCTCGCGGACGATCCCCTGCTGCACGTCTGCCTCGCCACGTACGTCTCCGACATGACGCTGCTCGACTCGGTGCTGCTCGCCCACGGGCGCGGCGGCTGGGCGGTCGGTGACGTGGTGGGCGCCTCGCTGGACCACGCGATGTGGTTCCACCGGCCGTTCCGCGCCGACGAGTGGCTGCTCTACGACCAGGAGTCGCCGTCGGCCTCCGGCGGGCGCGGGCTCGGCCAGGCGGGGATCTACACCCAGGACGGACGGCTCGCGATCTCCGTCATCCAGGAGGGCGTGGTGCGGGTGCCACGCGCGAAGGGCGCGTAGGCGTAGGCGAAAGGGGCCTTTGCAGGCCCGGCGAAAGGGCCCCTGGACGGCCCGGCGAAAAGGGCCTCCACGCGCGCGTGGAGGCCCTTTTCGAAAAACCGGCCTCTAGAGGTCCGGTTTTCACGACTCCGGTGTCAGCCCCGCCGAGTCCAGCAGGTACGCCGTCATCGGGTCGTAGAAGCGCGGGTCGGTGACGTGGTCGTCGAGCGGGACCGTGACCTGGACGGTGCCCTCGGCCTCGCCGATGAACAGGGCCGGGTCGTTGCAGTCCGCGTACCCGACGGAGTCCAGGCCGCGCTGGCCCGCGTACCCGGCCCAGCCGTGGTCGGCGACGACCAGGCCGGGTTGGGGGCGGCCCTCGCGCTCCAGGCCGTCCAGGATGGCCTTCATCGGCTCGGGGGAGTGGGTGTGCCACAGGGTGGCGCCGCGCTCCAGGACCGCCACGTCGGCGAACTGGAAGACATAGCCCTCGTCGGCGGTGAGCCCGGCGGGGATCACCACGATCTCGCAGCCGGCCGCACGCAGCGCCGCCGCCGTCGCGCGGTGCACGTCGAGCAGGCCGCCGGGGTGGCCGGTCGCGAACAGCACCCGCTCCTTGCCCGCGGCCGCCTTGCGCAGCCGGGCCCCCATCCGCTCCAGGGCGTCGACCGTCAGCTCCGGGTCGATCGTGTCCTGGCCCGTGCGGTGCCCCGGGTCGTCGACCACGCCGCACCGCTCGGCCATCACCGCGAGCACGTCCTGCTCGTCCGTCCAGCGGTCGCCCAGCTCCAGGCCCAGCCAGTAGTGGCGGTCGCCGTTCGCGAGCTTGCGGTAGTGGGAGAGGTTGTTGTCGCGGGGTGTGGCGACGTCACCGGCGATACGGGTGCGGACAAGGTGGTCGACGAGTGCGGCACGGCTGGGTATCGGCATGCCCCCCATTGTGCCGTCGGCCCGGAGCGGCCGGGCCAGGCGTTCCGAACCCTGGGACCCTCCGTGCGCGAATCCGTACGCGGAAATCCGCACCCAAGGGACCCAAGGGGCGGAATCAGAGGTTCCGCAGGGCGAACCACAACTCCATGCGCACATCCGGATCGTCCAGATCCGTTTCAAGCAGCGTGGAGCAGCGGGCGATCCGCTGCCGGACCGTGTTGCGGTGCACGCCGAGGGCCACCGCCGAACGGTCCCAACTGCCGTGCAGCGAGAGCCAGGTGCGCAGGGTCTCCACCAGGGCCGGATTTCCTGCGAGCGGATCGAGCAGCACGCGCGCGTGCGCCTCGGCCTCCTCGGGCTCGACGAGTGCGGCGAGCCCGGACTCCCGGTCCCGCACCAGACCGGTGCGCGTGACCTCCGCCCGCCGCAGCGCCCGCGCCGCGCGTGCGTCGGCCGCGGCCAGGTCGCCGACGGCGGCCGGGGCGGACGCCCCGAGGGTCCAGCCGGGCGGCGGATCGAGCGCGTGGTCGGCGGGCACGAGCAGCCGTACGACATCCGTGCCGGGCTCGTCGTCGGCCGGGTCGACCAGGGGCGTGCCCAGGGACACGGCGAGCGCGGACGGGGACGGCGGGGTCCGCTCCGCTCGGGACGGCAGCACGCGCGCGTGCACCACGCGCCACGCCTCGCTCCCGAGCAGCGCCCCCGCCCGCTCCGGAGCGGAGCCGAGCAGCAGCCGGACGAGCGCCGCCGACCGGGCCCCCTCCGACGCGCTCTGATGCTCACCGGTGAGCAGCGAGAGCAGCACCACCGCGGCCCCCGTGATGGTGTGATCGCCCGCCGCGCGGTGCTCGGTCGCGACGCCGAGCGCGAAGCCGCGGCCGCCGCCCAGGGCGTACGCCGTCAGGTGCACGGGACCGGCCGTGTCCGCCGCCGCGGTGGGCGCCCCCGGGGTGGCCCGGCGTACGACCGCGGTCAGCTCGCGCAGCGCCGTACGGGCCGCCTCACCGGTGCGCCCGGCGGACTGCAGCTGCGTCCCGTCGGGGCCGTACAGGAGCGCCGCCCCGCCGAGGCGGGCGGCCAGCTGGTGCAGGACCGCGGGGACCGGGTCGGGGCGCGCCGCAGCGGTCGCCAGGCCCTGCTGCGCCTCGGCGACCCGGCGCAGCTCCGCGTGCCGTGCCTCGGCCATCAGCCGCCACACCGCGCGTGCGACGCCGCTGAACGTGGTCTGCGGCGGCACTTCGAGGAGCGGCAAACCGTGCCGGTCGCAGGCCGCCACGAGGGCGCGCGGCACCGTGTCGTGCACCGGCGTGACCCCGAAGCCGAGCGCCGCCCCGCCCGCCCGCACGACCTGCGCCACATAGGCGTCCAGGTTGCCGTCGCCCGCCTCTCCGATGTGCACGCCGGCCGTCAGGAGCAGCTCGCCGCCCAGCAAGTACGGGGAGGGGTCGGAGAGTTCGGAGGTGTGCGCCCAGTGGACGACGGTGCCCGCCTCGCGCGCGTCGGGGCCGGCGATCTGGCGCAGCCCGAGCGAGTCGAGGGCGAGCAGCGCGGACAGCGCCACCGGCACCACGGGCGGGGCCGACGGTGTGGAGGAGGGCAGAGACGCGGGTGTGGACATGAGGAGTGGACGATCCCTCCATTCACGATGAGAGAAGTGGAGGAAACGTACACTTCAGCGTCGCTTTCCGGCCACTTAAGGTCGTGCCGACCGCCGGCCGCGGGTACGGGCGGATGTCCCCTCGGCCGGTCACCCCTCACATCCCCCGTATCTGCACGACACGCCACCGAGGTGCGCAAAGGAGGGCCGCATGGCCGTCGACTACACAGTGATCGTCATCTATCTCGTCGGCATGCTCGCCATGGGCTGGTGGGGCATGCGCCGCGCCAAGTCCAAGAGCGAGTTCCTGGTCGCCGGGCGCCGCCTCGGACCGTGGTTCTACTCCGGGACGATGGCCGCGATCGTCCTCGGCGGCGCCTCCACCATCGGCGGCGTCGGCCTCGGCTACCAGTACGGCCTGTCCGGCGCCTGGATGGTGTTCACCATCGGCCTGGGCATCCTGGCCCTGTCGGTCTTCTTCTCGGCGCGCATCGCGCGTCTGAAGGTCTACACCGTCTCCGAGATGCTCGACCTGCGCTACGGGGGCCGCGCCGGCGTCATCTCCGGCGTCGTCATGTGGGCGTACACGCTGATGCTCGCGGTCACCTCGACCATCGCGTACGCGACGATCTTCGACGTCCTCTTCGACGTCCACCGCACCGTGGCGATCATCCTCGGCGGCACCATCGTCGTCGCCTACTCCACGCTCGGCGGCATGTGGGCGATCACGCTCACCGATATGGTGCAGTTCGTCGTCAAGACGATCGGTGTGCTGCTCCTGCTGCTGCCCATCGCCGTGATCAAGGCGGGCGGCTTCAGCGAGATGAAGGCGAAGCTGCCGACCGAGTACTTCGACCCGCTGGGCATCGGCGGCGAGACGATCTTCACGTATGTGCTGATCTATACGTTCGGCATGCTCATCGGGCAGGACATCTGGCAGCGCGTCTTCACCGCCCGCAGCGACAAGGTCGCCAGCCGCGGCGGCGCCGCGGCCGGCACGTACTGCCTGGTCTACGCGATCGCCGGCGCCGTCATCGGCACCGCGGCCAAGGTCATGTACCCGAACCTGGAGAGCGCCGACGCCGCGTTCGCCACCATCGTCAAGGACGAACTGCCCATGGGTGTGCGGGGCCTGGTGCTCGCCGCCGCGCTCGCCGCCGTCATGTCCACCTCGTCCGGCGCGCTGATCGCCTGCGCCACCGTCGCCAACAACGACATCTGGTCGCGGCTGCGCGGAATCGTCAAGCCCGCCGGGCACGACGAGGGGCCGCACGACGAGGTCAAGGGCAACCGCCTGTTCATCGTGATCATGGGCGCCGCGGTCGTGGTCATCGCCATCGCGCTCAACGACGTGGTGCAGGCCCTGACCGTCGCCTACAACCTGCTCGTCGGAGGACTGCTCGTGCCGATCCTCGGCGGCCTGGTGTGGCGCCGCGGCACCGCGGCCGGAGCGCTCGCCTCCGTCGCCGCCGGCGGCCTCTCCGTCATCGGCCTCATGGCGTACCACGGCATCCTCGCCACCCAGCCGATCTACTACGGCCTGCTGATCTCGCTCGGCGTGTACATCGCCGTCTCCCTGGCCACCCCGCCGACCGACGCGGCCGTCCTCGCCGCCTGGCGCGAGCGCCTCGCGGGCCGCGCCGAGGAGCCCGACGAGCACCCCGCGGCCCCCGCAACCGCTGTGACCAGCAGCTGAACCCCGAGCGCGGCCCATTGTCAGTGGGCCGCGCAACACTTGGAACCGACTCGAACAAGCAGGAGGAAGAACGACCATGAGCAGCGCCGAGACCCCGACCCCCCGCGGCCCCGTCGACTCCTCCCGCGTCCCGCGCTACGCAGGCCCGGCGACGTACGCCCGCCTGCCGCGGCTCGACGAGGTCGGCGGGAAGACGGACGTCGCGGTGGTCGGCGTCCCCTTCGACACGGGCGTCTCGTACCGGCCGGGCGCCCGCTTCGGCGGCAACGCCATCCGTGAGGCGTCCCGCCTGCTCCGCCCGTACAACCCGGCGCAGGACGCCTCGCCGTTCGCCCTCGCGCAGGTCGCGGACGCGGGTGACATCGCCGCCAACCCGTTCAACATCAACGAGGCGGTGGAGACCATCGAGGCCGCCGCGGACGACCTCCTCGGCACCGGCGCCCGCATGATGACCCTCGGCGGCGACCACACCATCGCGCTGCCGCTGCTGCGCTCGGTTGCGAAGAAGCACGGCCCGGTCGCGCTGCTCCACTTCGACGCCCACCTGGACACCTGGGACACGTACTTCGGCGCGGAGTACACCCACGGCACCCCGTTCCGCCGCGCTGTCGAGGAGGGCATCCTCGACACCGAGGCGCTGTCCCACGTCGGCACCCGCGGCCCGCTCTACGGCAAGCAGGACCTGACCGACGACGAGAAGATGGGCTTCGGCATCGTCACCTCGGCGGACGTCTACCGCCGGGGCGCCGACGAGGTCGCCGACCAGCTCCGCCAGCGCATCGGCGACCGCCCGCTGTACATCTCCATCGACATCGACTGCCTCGACCCGGCCCACGCCCCGGGCACCGGCACCCCGGAGGCGGGCGGCATGACCTCCCGCGAACTCCTGGAGATCCTGCGCGGCCTGTCCTCCTGCAACCTGGTCTCGGCGGACGTCGTGGAGGTCGCCCCGGCGTACGACCACGCGGAGATCACCGCCGTCGCCGCCTCCCACACGGCGTACGAACTGACCACGATCATGTCCCGCCAGATCGCCGCGAGCCGGGAGGGAACCACCGCGTGACCCACGACCACGACCTGGAACTGCTGCCCACCGCAGCGCAGAGAGAGGCCGCCCTCAACCCGCCCGCCGGGCGGACCGGGGGAGACCTGGTCGTCGAGACCCTGCGCGGCCTCGGCGCCGCCACCGTGTTCGGCCTGCCCGGGCAGCACGCCCTCGGCATGTTCGACGCGCTGCGCCGCTCCGACCTCGGCTATGTCGGCCTGCGGGTGGAGAACAACGCGGGCTTCGCCGCCGACGCATACGGACGTGTCACCGGCGAGGCCGCACCGCTGCTGCTCTCCACCGGACCCGGCGCGCTGATGTCGCTCGCCGCACTGCAGGAGGCGGCCGCCGCGAGCGCGCCCGTGCTCGCGATCGGCAGCCAGGTCCCGGCGGCAGGCCTCGGCGGCGGCAGACACGGCTATCTGCACGAACTCCGCGACCAGCAGGCCTCGTTCCGGGACGTGGTCAAATCCGTCCACACCGTCCGTACGCAGTCGCAGATCCCCTCGGCGATCGCGGCGGCGTGGGAGTCAGCGCTGACCGCGCCGCACGGACCGGTGTGGGTGGAGATCCCGCAGGACGTCCTCCTCGCCGAGACGAGCCTGCCGGTCGTCACCGCGATGGACGCCACCCCGCGCGAGCTGGTGCCCCGGCCCGAACTGACCGCGGTCGCCGCCGATCTGCTCACCAAGGCCGAGCGTCCGGCGATCATCGCAGGCGGCGGAGTGGTGCGTTCCGACGCCGCGGGCAAGCTGCTCGCGCTCGCCGAGAAGCTCAACGCCCCGGTGGTCACCACCTTCGGCGGCAAGGGCGCCTTCCCCTGGGAGCACCCGCTGTCGCTGCAGTCCTGGATGGAGGACCGGCACACCACCGACCTCCTGGAGGACGCCGACGTCCTGCTCGTCGTCGGCTCCGGCCTCGGCGAACTCTCCTCGAACTACCACACGTTCGCCCCGCGCGGCCGGGTCGTGCAGATCGAGGCGGACGCCGGGAAGCTGGAGTCCAACCACCCCGCCCTCGGCATCCACGCGGACGCCCGCCTCGCCCTCTCCGCCCTGCTCGACACGGTCGAGGAGCGGCCCGACGCGGACGCGGCCGGCCGGGTCGCCGAGCTGCTCGCCAAGGTCCGGGAGCGCCTGGACGGCCAGGAGTTGGCGCTCGAACGGCAGGTCCTGGCCGCCGTGCGCGAGGCCCTGCCCGCCACGTCCCCGTCGTTCTGGGACATGACGATCCTCGCCTACTGGGCCTGGTCCGCCTGGCCCGGAGCGATGCACTCCGCCCAGGGCGCGGGCGGCCTCGGCTACGGCTTCCCGGCGGCGCTCGGCGCGGCCACCGCCGACCCGACCCGCCCGGTGCTCGCGGTCTCCGGCGACGGCGGCGCGATGTACTCCATCGCGGAACTGGCCACGGCCAGGCAGTACGACCTGAACGTCACCTGGCTGATCGTGGACGACGGCGGGTACGGCATCCTCCGCGAGTACATGACGGACGCCTTCGGCGAAGCCACGGCGACGGAGCTGTCACGCCCCGACTTCGTGGCGCTCGCCGAGTCCTTCGGGGTGCCCGCGGTGCGGACCTCGGTGGAGACCCTGGCCGAGGACCTCGCCAAGTCCCTTGCGGCGCCGGGGCCTTCGGTGGTCGTGCTGCCGGCGCTGCTGCGGATGTTCGCGCCTACGCATCTGTGAGGTGCCCTCAGTCGCCGGACGGGCTCACATGGAGCCGTCCGGCGACTGAGTACGAGCCCGCAGGGCGACTGAGGACGAGCCCGCAGGGCGATCGACGGTGCGATGCCCTGCGCTGCGAGCGCGACGCTAGGGCCGCAGCCCCTCCCGTACGTCCCGCTTGTCCAGCTTCGCGTCCCGCGGGGCCAGCGGCTTCGCCTTCGCCGGGTCGGCCTTGACCGCCGCTGGGGCGACTCCGGCCCACTGAAGGATGTCGGCGGTCGCCTTCGCCCGCTCGTCGGCGACGAGACCGGCCACATCGGCGCCGTGGTTGCCGCCCGGCACGGTCACCGCGTACGCGTCCTCAGTGCCCTTGCCCGGGCGGAACGGCTCGGCGCCCCATGGGTCGTTCTGGCCGTACACGAAGAGCATGCGCTCGGCGTTGTGCCGCACCCAGCGGTCCACGTCGCGCATCGCCGACGGGTCGAACGACATCGGGATGTCCCGCGGCACGAAGGTGCGCGGCGGCTGGTAGCCGTACCGGGTCAGGCCCTCCAGGTGCGGCTGCCGGATGGTGGGCGCGCCCAGCTCGGTACCCGCCTGGTAGTAGTACGGCGTGTAATTGGCCAGGCTCTGGTCGGTGTAGGCGGACCAGCCGGCGATCGTGTCGATGTAGTCGAAGAGTTCCTTGTCGCTGACCGCGGCGGCGTCCGGCACGTCGGCGCAGTCCTTCTCCAGGCTGTACTGCCAGAAGCCCCAGGCCGTGTCGAGGACCGTCGCCTCGAAGGCCTTGTCGAGGGTGCCCACGGTCTTCGTGGTGTAGTCGCCCGCGGCCAGGAAGTCCGCGTACAGCTTCTGCAGCGGCTCGCGGCGCACCAGCGCCTCCCGCTCGACGGCCTGCAGCGCCTCGCGGCACTTCTTCGGCCCGACGGTCTCGAAGAACCGGTCGTACGCCGAATCCTCCTTGTTCACCACGTCGTTGGGCGCGACGTACGCGACCACGCCGTCCATGTCGCCGGGGTGGAAGCGCTCGTAGTACGTGGCGGTCATGCCGCCCTTCGAACCGCCCGTGGCCAGCCACTTCTTGGTGTAGATCGGCTTGAGGGCCTTGAACAGGCGGTGCTGGTCGGCGGCGGCCTGCCGGATGTCGAGCTTCGACCAGTCGGCGGGGTCGGGGCGCGACGGGCTGAAGTAGCGGTACTCCAGCGAGATCTGGTTGCCGTCCACGATCCGCGTCGGCTCGCTGCGGCGCGGGGTCGTGGAGACGTGGTAGCCGGAGGTGTAGAACACCGTCGGCCGTGCGGTGTCCTTGTGCAGGACGGTCAGCCGCTGCTCGAACGTGCCCTTGGCGGGCCTGCGGTGGTCGATCGGCTGCGTGTAGCCGAGGACGAAGAAGCGGTAGCCCGGGTACGGCTTCTCCTCGATCAGCCGCATGCCGTCGATCGCGAGCAGCCGGTCCTTGATGTCGGTCTCGGTGGTGGCGGATCGGTCCGCCTGCGGCTGAGTCTGCGGCTGTGCGGCGGTGGCCGCGCCCGCCGCGCTCACGGTGCCTATGAGCACCACGAGCGACAGCAGCCATCTGAGTGCGTTGCGCATGCACCCTCCCCTGTGTCACGGATGTCCGCCGGAACCTATCGGAGCAACTCCTGTGGCACCAGAGGGGATTGGGAGCCCAGTGGCAGTTCAGTGGCCGTCAGCTCAGTTGTCGTTCAGCACTGGATCCAGCGCGGCTTCAGCGAACCGTCGCCGACCGAGCCCGTGACCTTCACGCAGCGGTGGGCGGCGCGCACCGACAGCGGGCCCGCGTACCTGCGGAACGTGCCGGAGCGGGTGATGGCGCGGTGCCCGCGGGCCTGCAGGGTGACGGACATCTTGCGGGCGCGGCCCGGCTTCTCGGCGTACGTGAGGGCGCAGACGAAACCGGCGCCCTTGAAGACGGTGACGCGGCCGGTGGAGAACCTGAACGTCTTGATCTTGTGGCCCTGGCAGGGACCCGCCGCGACGGCCTGGGCGGCGGATGGGGAGACGAGGGCGAACAGCAGGGCGGCGGCGAGCGTCACACAGCCGAGCAGTGTCCGCCGGGCACGCCCGGTGGATCCGCCGCCACGCCCGCGTGCGGCACTTCCACGCGGGCGTGCGGCACTTCCACGCGCGCGTGCGAAGCGTCCACGTGCGCGGGCGAAACGTCCACACGCGCGTGCGAAGCGTCCGGCACCCCAGTCCCGTATCCCACTGCGCACAGTCGCCCCTCCCGTTGCTGCTGCTCCTGCCGCGTGCTGCAGCGTACTGAAGTACGGACGCTCCCCCTAGAGGGGCGGTCGCAGCATCTGACGGAGCTTTACCGGCGCGCGGTGCAACCTCCCGGGGGCACCCGACGTCGAACAGTCAGAGAGAAAGGCGGTCCCCATGGCGAAGACGCCTCCGCGTACGTCCGGCCGCACCGGCCGGTTACTCCTCGTCGTCGCGACCCTCACCGCGCTTGCCGCGGTCCCCGCGGCGGCCGCAGTACAGACGGAACCCGAACCCGCACCCGCACCCGCACAACAGGCGAAGGAGCGCTCGGCACCCGTACAGGCGAAGGAACCCTCGGCCGCCGCGGCGCCCTCCCATTCGGGTGGTCCCAAGAACGTCGCCGAGCGCGTCGCGCACTTCTACGCCGCGTACGTCGACGTCGCCTACTCCGCCAACGACCTCGCCGACGACTCCGCGGCCACCGAACTCCGCAAGTTCTACCTGACGTCCGAGCTGCGCTCCCGGCTCGCCAAGTGGGAGCAGCAGAACGAGGCCGACGGCGTCCTGATGGCGCAGAACGTGCCGAGCGCCTGGAAGGTCACCCCCGGCGACAGCGGCATGGGACACACCTGGTCCACGGTCCGGCTCACCTGGGGCAGCGGCCAGGACCGCACGTACACCTACATCGCGGTGCAGTCGGACCTGGCCACCCGGAAGATCTCCGACATCAAGTCGAAGTACTGACCTTCACCGGCTCGCCCTCCACCGGCTTCCCGATGAACGTGCGCCACAGGCGGGCGTACTTGCCGTCCAGGGCGAGGAGTTCGTCGTGCGTGCCGTCCTCCGCGACCCGGCCGTGGTCCATCACGACGACCCGGTCGGCGCGGGCGGCGGTCGTCAGGCGGTGCGCCACGACCAGCGTGGTGCGGCGCCCGGCGAGCCGGTCCGCGGCCGCGTTGACCTGCGCCTCGGTGGCCAGGTCGAGCGCGGCCGTGGCCTCGTCGAGGAGCAGGATGTCCGGATCGACCAGTTCGGCGCGGGCCAGGGCGATCAACTGCCGCTGGCCGGCGGAGAGATTGCGGCCGCGCTCGTTCACGGCGTGCAGATAGCCGCCGTCGAGCCGGGCGATCATCTCGTGCGCCCCGACGGACCGCGCGGCCGCCTCCACCTCGGCGTCGCTCGCGTCAGGGCGTCCGTACGCGATCGCGTCCCGCACCGTGCCCTCGAAGAGGTACGCCTCCTGCGGCACCACGCCCAGGCGGTGCCGGTATGAGGCGAGGCCCAGCGCGCGCAGGTCCGTGCCGTCGACGGTGACCCGGCCCGCCGTCGGGTCGTAGAACCGGGCGACGAGCTTGACCAGGGTCGACTTGCCCGCGCCGGTCTCGCCGACGAACGCGACGGTCTGGCCGGCGGGGATGCGCAGGCTGACGTCGGACAGCGCGGTCTCGCCGGACGTGGCCGGGTCGGCCGACCCGTACCCGAACTGCACGTCCTCGAAGGCGATCTCGCCGCGCAGGGACGGCACGTCGAGCGGCTCGGCGGCGTTCTTCGTGGACGTGGGCTCGCGAAGCAGTTCCTGGATGCGGCCCAGCGAGACGGTCGCCTGCTGGTATCCGTCGAAGACCTGCGACAGCTGCTGCACCGGCGCGAAGAACAGGTCGATGTAGAGCAGATACGCCACCAGCGCGCCCGTGGTGAGGGTGCCCGCGTCGACCCGGTGCGCGCCCACGATCAGCACCGCGGCCGCCGCCACCGACGACAGCAGCTGTACGAACGGGAAGTACACGGAGATCAGCCACTGGCCGCGGATCCGGGCCTGGCGGTAGCTGTCGCTGCGTTCCCGGAACCGCGCGGCGCCGGACCGCTCGCGGCGGAAGGCCTGCACGATCCGCAGCCCGGCGACGGACTCCTGGAGGTCGGCGTTGACCACCGAGATGCGCTCACGCGCGAGTTCGTACGCCTTCACGCTGGACTTGCGGAAGAAGTACGTGCCGACGATCAGGACCGGCAGCGTCGCGAAGACCACGAGCGCCAGCTGCACATCGATCACCAGGAGAGCGGCCATGATGCCGAAAAACGTCACTACAGAGACGAACGCGGTGACCAGGCCGGTCTGCAGGAACGTGGAGAGCGCGTCCACGTCGGTCGTCATCCGGGTCATGATGCGCCCGGTCAGCTCCCGCTCGTAGTAGTCCAGTCCCAGCCGCTGCAGCTGCGCGAAGATCTTCAGGCGCAGCGCGTAAAGGACCCCCTCGCCGGTGCGGCCCGTCATCCGGATCTCGCCGGTCTGCGCCGTCCACTGCACGAGCGTGGTCAGCAGTGCGAGTCCCGCCGCCGTCCACACCGCGCCCAGCGCGACCTGCTCCACGCCCTCGTCGATGCCGTGCCGGATCAGCACCGGCAGCAGCAGCCCCATCCCGGCGTCCACCGCGACGAGCAGCAGCGCGAACAGCAGCGGCCGCCCGAACCCCCGCAACAGCCGCCGCAACCCGTACGACTCCTCCGCAGCGACCGCCCGCGCCTCGTCCACGCGCGGCGTCTCCGTGGCCGGCGGCAGCGCGTCCACCTGCGCAAGCAGCTCGGGCGTCGCCGGAGTGCCCGCCAGGGCTGTGCTTTCGGCGTCCCGCCGCTCCCGGTCCCCGGTCCACAGCCTCGGCGTGATCCCGCGCTCGGCGTCGAACTCGGCGTCCAGCTCGGCCCGTACGGACATGTCCTCGTCGGCCTCGCCCGCCACCGGCAGCGGTGCGACGTGGCCGGGGGAGACCCCGCCCAGCTCGTCCGGGTCGGTGAGCAGGCGCCGGTAGAGGGCGGAGCGCTCCTCCAGCTCCTCGTGCGTGCCGATGTCGGCGAGGCGGCCCTCGTCGAGCACGGCGATGCGGTCGGCGAGGTTGAGGGTGGAGCGGCGGTGCGCGATGAGCAGCGTCGTACGGCCCGCCATGACGCTGCGCAGGGCCTCGTGGATCTCGTGCTCCACGCGCGCGTCGACGGCCGATGTCGCGTCGTCCAGGACGAGCAGGCGCGGGTCGGTGAGGATCGCGCGGGCCAGGGCGAGGCGCTGGCGCTGGCCGCCGGAGAGGGTCAGGCCGTGCTCGCCGACCTTCGTGTCGTACCCCTCGGGCAGCTCGGCGATGAACCCGTCGGCCTGCGCCGCGCGTGCGGCGGTTTCGATCTGCTCCTGCGTGGCCCCGGGCAGGCCGTACGCGATGTTGGTGCGGACGGTGTCCGAGAACAGGAACGAGTCCTCGGGGACCAGACCGATCGCGGCGCGCAGCGACTCCAGGGTCAGCTCGCGGACATCGTGCCCGCCGACCAGGACCGCGCCGTGCGTCACGTCGTAGAAGCGCGGCAGGAGCAGCGAGACGGTCGACTTGCCGCTGCCGGAGGCGCCGACGAGGGCGACGGTCTCGCCGGGCCGGATGGACAGCGAGAACCCTTCGAGAACGGGACGCTCGTCGTCGTACGCGAACGACGCGTCGTCGAACTCGACCGTCGCGGGAGCGTCCGCCGGGAGTTCCTTCGTGCCGTCCCGCAGGGCGGGCTCGGTGTCGACCAGCTCCAGGACCCGCTCCACGCCCGCGCGCGCCTGCTGGCCCACGGTGAGCACCATGGCGAGCATCCGCACCGGGCCGACCAGCTGCGCCAGATACGTCGAGAACGCCACGAACGTGCCCAGGGTGATCTGCCCGCGCACCGCCAGCCAGCCGCCAAGGGCCAGCATCGCGACCTGGCCGAGTGCGGGCACGGCCTGCAGCGCCGGGGTGTACCGCGAGTTCAGGCGGATCGTGCGCAGCCGGCCAGCGAACAGCTTCCGGCCGACCTCGCGCAGCTTCCCGGTCTCCTGCTCCTCCTGTCCAAAACCCTTCACCACGCGTACGCCCGACACCGCGCCGTCGACCACGCCCGCGACGGCGGCGGCCTGCGCCTGCGCATACCAGGTGGCCGGGTGCAGGCGGCTCTTGCTGCGCTTGGCGATGAACCACAGGGCGGGCGCGACCGCGAGGGCGACCAGCGTCAGCGGCAGCGACAGCCAGGCCATGATCACCAGGGAGATCAGGAACAGCAGGATGTTGCCGATGGTCATCGGCAGCATGAAGAGCAGGCCCTGGATCAGCTGCAGGTCGCTGGTGGCGCGGCCGACGACCTGCCCGGTGGACAGCTCGTCCTGCCGCCGGCCGTCCAGCTTCGCGATCGTGTCGTACATGTCCGTGCGCAGGTCGTGCTGCACGTCCAGGGCGAGACGGCCGCCGTAATAGCGACGGATGTACGTGAGCACGTACACGACGACCGCCGCGCCTATGAGGAGCCCCGTCCACACGGCGAGGGAGCGCTTGGGAGTGTCGATGACGTCGTCGATCACCACCTTGGTGATCAGCGGGACCAGCGCCATCACGGCCATGCCCGCGAGGGAGGCGCCGAGGGCGAGCACCACGTCCCTCGGGTGCCGCCAGGCGTAGCCCGCGAGCCGCCGAGCCCACCCCTGCTGCTGATCTGCCCCGGTCACGTATCGGCCTCCCACCGCGCGCTGCACTGACGGAATGACCAACACCCGCGCGAGGGCATTTCATCCCACCGCAACAAACGGGGGCCGAAGGACGCAGGCCAATGGGGCTGTGGTCCTAGTCCCGGTCCCGGTCCTGGTCCTGCTCCTGGTCCCCGTCCTCGCCCCCGTCCTCGCCCTCGTCCTCGTCCTCGTACGACAATCCGTAGCCGACCGGATACAGCACGCTCCCCGCGTCCTCCGCCCGCTGCACCGGCACCGGAAGCCGGCCCTCCGGCTCCGCCCGGCCGGCGATCACCCGGGCCGCCGCCCGCAGCTCCGTGTCGGTCCAGGAGTACGCCGCGAGGCACGCCCGCACCTGCGGCAGCTGCGCCACGTCGTACGGGTTGCGGATCGCGACCGCGACCACCCGGACGCCCGTCGCCAGCAGCCGCTGCACGAGCGTCCGCTGCGGACTCGTCGCCGTCACGTTGTACGTCCCCACGACCACGGCGTCCTTGCCCGCCGCCGCGGCCACCGCCTCGTCGATCTTCGCGGCGGACGGGGCCGTACCGGTGGACAGCGCGCCGGCCGTGAACCCGAGCTCGGTGAGGGCGCGTGCCAGGACCGTGGTGGGCGGACCCGTCGTACCGGAGGGGGACGCGGGGTCGGCGCCGACCACGAGGACGTTCCGGTGTGCGCGGGCCGACAGGGGCAGCAGCCCGCCCTCGTTGACCAGGAGCGTGGTCGTGCGGTCGGCGATCCGCTCGGCCGCGGCCAGGTGCGCGCGGGTGCCGACTTCCCGCTCCACGCGCGCGTGCGTGACGTACGGCTTCCGGAACAGGCCGCGGCGGGCCTTGAGTTCGAGGATGCGCAGGATCGACGCGTCGAGCCGCTCCTCGGTCAGCTCGCCGTCCCTGACCGCCCGGAGCACCGCGTTCCACGCGACCTCCGGCTGCGGCGGGTTGAGCAGCTGGTCCACGCCCGCCTTCAGGGCGAGCACCGGGACCCGGTCGTCCCCGTACTTGGTGCGGACGCCCTGCATGCCCAGGGAGTCCGTGACGACCACGCCGTCGTAGCCGAGCTGCTCGCGCAGGATGCCGGTGAGGATGGGCGCGGAGAGCGTCGCCGGGTCCTCGGCCGGGTCGAGCGCGGGGACCACGATGTGCGCCGTCATGACCGAGTCGATCCCGGCCGCGATCGCCGCCTCGAACGGCGGCGCGTCCAGCTTCTGCCACTCCTCGCGCGTGTGGTGGATCGTCGGCAGCGAGTAGTGGCTGTCGTCCTTGGTGTCGCCGTGCCCGGGGAAGTGCTTGCAGGTCGCGGCGACCCCGCCGCTCCCGTACCCCTCGACCTGCGCCTCGACGAGCCGCGCGACGGCCTCGGGGTCGGAGCCGAAGGAGCGTACGCCGATCACCGGGTTGGCGGGGTTCACGTTCACGTCCGCGACCGGCGCGTAGTTCTGCCGGATGCCCATCGCGGCCAGCTCCCGGCCCGCGATCAGCGCGGCCCTGCGGGCGTCGGCGGGTGCGCCGGTCGCGCCGAGCGCCATCGCGCCGGGCATCAAAGTGGCCGGTTTCCCGACCCGTGCGACGATGCCGTGCTCCTGGTCGGTGGAGATCAGCACCGGTATGCGGGTGGGCTGTTCGAGCGCCGCGCGCTGGATGCCGTTGGACAGGTCGGCGATCTGGTGCGGCTCGCGGGTGTTGTGCGCCCAGCCGAAGTAGATGATGCCGCCGACGCGGTACTTGGCGACCAGTTCGGCGGCGTTGCGGACGCCCGCCTCTTCCAGGTTCTTGTCGACGTCGGCCTGGTCGGGCTCGGTCGCGGAGTGGCCGTAGACCCGCATCACGAAGAGCTGGCCGACCTTCTCCTCCAGGCTCATGCGGTCGATCAGGGCGCGCAGGGCGGTGCGGTTCACGGTGCTGTCGTCCGCCGCACGCGCGGAGCCGTTGCCCACCGCGAGGGCGGCGGCGGAACCGGCGGTGGCGGCGAGCAGCGTACGTCTGGAGGTGCGGAGGCGATCGGACATGTCGCTCCCGAGACTCGGAGCCCGGGGCGGCACGGCCCTGTGTCCGTGGACCGTGCGGCCCCGGACTGGTGAAGAAAACTGCCGGGAGGATACGGATAGTCGGAAAGTTTCTTACGGTCAAGAAGGCGGGAGCCGAGCGGGCCGCCCGAGGCGCGGGTTGCGCAAGTCGGGCTGCACGCGCGCGTGGTGGCGGGTTTCGTCCGTACGTGTGGGTGGTGCAGGGTTCCGCACGCGCGCGTGGTGGCGGGTTTCGCGACAGGTGGCGCCGCTCTCAGGCCGACTCGTTGAGCAGCCGCCCCAAATGCTCCCGCCCCGCCGCCAGTTGCTCCGGAAGCGGTGGCGCCTCCGGGTGCCAGCGGGCCTCGTACTCCCAGCACAGCCACCCGTCCCAGCCCTCGCGGCTGAGCAGCTCCACGCACTCCGTGAGCGGCAGCACGCCCGCACCCAGCGCGAGCGGCGTGGTGTCGGCGGCGGAGGCGATGTCCTTGACCTGGACGTAGCCCAGATACGGCGCCAGCGCGGCGTACGACATCGAGGGCTCCTCGCCGCCGAGCCAGGTGTGCATGACGTCCCACAGGGCGCCCGCGTGGCGGTGTCCGACGGCGCCCAGCACGCGCGCGGCGGCGGCGCCCGTGCGGTGCGAGTCGTGCGTCTCCAGGAGGATCCGCACGCCGACGTCGGCCGCGTGCTCGGCGGCGAGCCCCAGTCGCCGCGCGGCCGTCGCGTCCGCCTCGTCCGCGCCCTGTTCGCCGGTGCCGCCGGGGAAGACCCGTACGAACGGGGCGCCCAGGTCGCGGGCGAGCGCGCACAGGTCTCTCATCTCCGCGAGCACCGGCGCGTCCGGTCCGGGCGCCGCCACGCGCGCGTACCCGGCGATTCCCAGGACCTGCACACCGGCCGCCCTGAACTCGGCGGCGGCTTCCGCCCGTCCGGCCGCACCGAGCCCGGGGTGCACCGGCTCCTCGGCGTGCGCGCGCAGCTCGACGCCGTGGTAGCCGTGCGCGGTGGCGAGCCGCACCACGTCGGAAAGCGGCAGTCCGGGCACGCCGAGGGTGGAGAAGGCCAGCTTCACGGCGGGCTCCTGGAGGGGGAGAGCGGCGGCGACTTGGGGCGGACCTTAGGAACCGGCGGCCTCAGGGCGCAAGCCTCGCAAGCCCCTGGCCCGCCCTCGGCCGCTGCTCACACCCGTCCCGTGGACCCCCGTACGACCAACTCCCCGTGAATCGTGGCCACGCCGCCCGGCGGCTCCTGCTCGCGGCCCATGGCGATGCGGCCCGCGCGTGCCGCCGCCTCGGCCAGC
Organism: Streptomyces solicavernae; assembly: GCF_029968095.1. Classification (GTDB taxonomy): domain Bacteria; phylum Actinomycetota; class Actinomycetes; order Streptomycetales; family Streptomycetaceae; genus Streptomyces; species Streptomyces solicavernae. Next base: position 131,293 of record NZ_JASCIR010000008.1, read on the forward strand.
GGCAGCCGTACGGTCGTCAGGGCGGGCACCGCGTCCACGCTGAACGGCAGGTCGTCGAAGCCGGCCACCGAGACGTCGTCCGGGATGCGCCGGCCCGCCTCGCGCAGCGCCGCGCACGCGCCGAGCGCCACCGTGTCGTTGGCCGCGACGATCGCTGTCAACGCGGGCTCGCGGCGCAGGAGTTCGACGGTGGCCGCGTGGCCGGTGGCGCGGTCGTACGGGCCGTGCAGGGTGAGCTCGTCGCCGCGCGGGAGGCCTGCGGCGGCGAGGGCGTCCCGGTGGCCCTCCAGGCGGTCCCGGGTGGTCGTTCGCTCCTCGGGGCCCGCGATGTAGCCGATGGTGCGGTGGCCGAGCAGCAGCAGGTGCTGGGTGAGGGTGCGGCCGCCGCCTCGGTTGTCGAAGGTGAGCGCGACGGTGCCGGTCTCGGGCGCGGGCGGGCGGCCGCACAGCACCACGCGCGTGCCTGCGTCCGTGAGCCGCTGCAGCTTGGTGGTGAGCGCCGCCGCGTGCTCGGCGTCCTCGACGGCGCCGCCGGTGATGACGACCGCCGCCGCGCGCTGGCGCTGCAGCAGGGTCAGATAGGTCAGCTCGCGCTCCGGTGAGCCGCCGGTGTTGCACACCACCGCGAGCCGCTCCCCGCCCGCGCGCCCCCCGGGTCCGCCGATCTCGGACTGCACGGCGCCCGCCATGATCCCGAAGAACGGGTCGGCGATGTCGTTGACGAGGATGCCGACCAGGTCGGAGGTGGCGGCGGCGAGGGAGCTCGCGGGCCCGTTGAGGACGTAGTCGAGTTCGTCCACCGCGCGGAGCACGCGTTCCCTGGTGGCGGCCGCCACCGGGTAGTTGCCGTTCAGGACGCGGGAGACGGTGGCGGGGGAGACCTGGGCGCGGGCCGCCACGTCCGCCAGGGTCACGGTCATCTGCATGCCTCCGTGGTCTCTCTTCGGTTCCACCTTCGGTTCCCACCGCGTCGGCGGGCGGGGCGGGCGGTTCCCACCGCGTCGGCGGGCGGTTCCCACCGCGTCGGCGGGCGGTTCCCACCGCGCGCGGGCGGTTCCCGCCGCCGAGTGGCTCCCGCCGACGGCCGGAAGACCGCCGCCACGCGCGCGTGGCGCCGCTTTCCGCGACGGTCCGGCGCTCCCTGTGGGGCACTTCGACCGGCCCTCTTGTACGGGGCTCGTCAGGCAGGCTAGCTTTTCTTGCGATAGAAAGCGCTTGCTACGACGGCACAGGCCGGTACGGCGTACGGAGGACACTCGTGACACGTAAGACAGTGCGCATCGCCATGAACGGGGTGACCGGGCGGATGGGCCACCGCCAGCACCTGGTCCGCTCGATCCTCGCGCTGCGCGAGCAGGGCGGCCTCGACCTGGGCGACGGCACCGAGCTGTGGCCCGAGCCGGTCCTCGTCGGCCGCCGCGCGCACGCCCTGAAAGCGCTCGCCGACGCGCACGGTCTGGAGCACTGGTCGACCGATCTGGACGTGGTGCTCGCCGACGACACGGTCGACGTCTACTTCGACGCTCAGGTCACCTCCGCCCGCGAGGAGGCCGTCAAGAAGGCCATCGCCGCCGGAAAACACCTCTACACAGAGAAGCCGAGCGCCACCACGCTGGAGGGCTCCCTCGAACTGGCCCGTCTCGCGGACGCCGCGGGCATCAAGCACGGCGTCGTCCAGGACAAGATCTTCCTGCCGGGCCTGCTGAAGCTGAAGCGCCTCCTGGAGGGGGGCTTTTTCGGCCGTGTCCTGTCTGTGCGCGGCGAGTTCGGCTACTGGGTCTTCGAGGGTGACTGGCAGGAGGCGCAGCGCCCGTCGTGGAACTACCGCGCGGAGGACGGCGGCGGCATCGTCGTCGACATGTTCCCGCACTGGGAGTACGTGCTGCACGAGCTGTTCGGCCGTGTGAAGTCCGTCCAGGCCCTGACCGCCACCCACGTGCCGCAGCGCTGGGACGAACAGCGCAAGCCGTACGCCGCGACCGCCGACGACGCCGCATACGGCATCTTCGAGCTGGAGGGAGGCGCGATCGCGCAGATCAACTCCTCCTGGGCGGTGCGGGTCAACCGCGACGAGCTGGTCGAGTTCCAGGTCGACGGAACGGAGGGCTCCGCCGTCGCGGGCCTGCGCAACTGCCGCGCCCAGCACCGCTCGGCGACCCCGAAGCCGGTGTGGGACCCGGACGTCCCTGCCACCGACCGCTTCCGCGAGCAGTGGCAGGAGGTGCCGGACAACGGCACGTTCGACAACGGCTTCAAGGTGCAGTGGGAGCTGTTCCTGCGCCATGTGGTCCTCGACGAGCCGTACCACTGGGACCTGCTCGCGGGCGCGCGCGGCGTACAGCTGGCGGAGCTCGGGCTCAAGTCCTCCGCCGAGGGCCGCCGGTACGACGTGCCGGAGCTGACCCTGTGACCCTCCTGCTGCCCACGAAAAACGGCGCCACGCGCGCGTACGTGCCGCGGACCGAGCCGTTCCGGCCCTCGGGCTCGGCGCCGCTCGCGTCCCGCACGGTGTTCTCCGCCGCGCATGTCGTGGCCGACCCGTACGCCGACACCTCGCCGGACGGACCGGCGGCCGTCGACTGGGATGCGACGCTCGCCTTCCGCCGCCACCTGTGGTCCCACGGCCTGGGCGTCGCCGAGGCGATGGACACCGCGCAGCGCGGCATGGGCCTGGACTGGGCGGGCGCGGCGGAGCTGATCCGGCGCTCGGCGGCCGAGGCGAAGGCGGTCGGCGGCCGCATCGCCTGTGGCGTCGGCACTGACCAACTGACGGCCGTGCCCGACGCCTTCGCGTCCGCTCCCGCCGCCCTGAGCCAGGTCCTGGGCGCCTACGAGGAGCAGCTCGCGCTCGTGGAGGGGACGGGCGCGCAGGCCATCCTCATGGCGTCCAGGGCCCTCGCTGCCACGGCCCGCGGCCCCGAGGACTACCTCACGCTCTACGGCCGGCTGCTGCGCCAGGCCGCGGAGCCGGTGATCCTGCACTGGCTGGGCCCCATGTTCGACCCGGCGCTCACCGGCTACTGGGGCTCGACCGACCTGGACGCGGCGACGGAAACCTTCCTGGAGGTCATCGCCGCACACCCGGACCAGGTCGACGGCGTCAAGATCTCGCTGCTCGACGCGGATCGCGAGACCGCCCTGCGCCGCCGCCTGCCGCAGGGCGTGCGCTGCTACACGGGCGACGACTTCCACTACCCGGAGCTGATCGCGGGCGACGCACACGGCTTCAGCCACGCCCTGCTCGGCATCTTCGACCCGCTCGGACCGCTGGCCGCGGAAGCGGTGCGTGTCCTCGACACCGGCGACACGGACGGGTTCCGCAAACTCCTCAACCCGACCGTGGAGTTGTCCCGCCATCTCTTCCAGGCGCCCACCCGCTTCTACAAGACGGGTGTCGTGCTCCTCGCCTGGCTGGCGGGCCACCAGCGCCACTTCACGATGGTCGGCGGCCTCCAGTCGGCCCGCTCCCTGCCCCACCTGGCCAGGGCGTACGAACTCGCCGACGGCCTCGGTCTGTTCCCCGACCCGGACCTCGCCGAGGCCCGGATGAAGTCCCTCCTGGACGTGTACGGAGTCGCCCGATGACCGTTGACGTGAGCCGCTTCAGCATCAACCAGATGACGGTCAGGCAACTGCCGCTGCCGGAACTGGTCGCGGCCTGCGGGGAGCTGGGCGTCAGCGGGGTCGGCCTGTGGCGCGAGCCGGTCGCGGCGTACGGCCTCGACGCCGCCGCCAAGCTGGTGCGCGAGGCCGGTCTCACAGTGACGACGCTGTGCCGCGGCGGCTTCCTCACGGCGATCGATCCGCACGCGCGTGTGCGGGCGATCGACGACAACCGCCGCGCCGTCGACGAGGCCGCGACCCTCGGCACCGGCACCCTGGTCCTGGTCTCCGGCGGCCTGCCGCCCGGCAGCCGCGACCTGCACGGCGCCCGCGAACGCATCGCTCAGGCCCTGTCGGAGCTCGGCCCCTACGCGCGCGAGCGCGGCGTGCGCCTGGCGGTGGAGCCGCTGCACCCGATGTACGCGGCCGACCGCTGCGTGGTCTCGACGCTCACCCAGGCCCTCGACCTGGCGGAACGCTTCCCCGCCGACGAGGTGGGCGTCTGCGTGGACACGTACCACCTGTGGTGGGACGACCGGGCCTTCGCGGAGGTCGCACGCGCGGGGGCGGGCGGTCGGCTGTACGCGTACCAGCTCGCCGACTGGACGACGCCGCTGCCGCAGGGCGTGCTCAACGGCCGCGGCCAACTCGGCGACGGCACAGTCGACTTCCCCGAGTGGCACGCACGCATCACCGCCGCGGGCTACACGGGCCCGGTCGAGGTGGAGCTGTTCAACGACGAGCTGTGGGCCCGCGACGGCAGGGAGGTCCTGGCGGAGACGCTGGAGCGGTTCGCGACGGTGCGTTTCCCGTGACCCGCCCCCTCTCGTGACTCGCCCCATCCCTGCCCCGCCCCATCCCGTGACTCGCCCCATTCCCTGCCCCGCCCCCTCCCCTGACCCGTCTCTTCCAGGTCCCCGCGCCGCTGGTCGGGGCACGACCCCAGCCGAGTTATCCACAGGCCCGGCCCGACTGTCCGAGCCCGGCGGTAGCGTCGTGGCATGTCGAAAGCGGCGGGGAGCCCGGCAGCGGGCACGGCAAGGGGTCTGACGGCGGTCGAGGGCGTCCTGGAACGCATCACGTACGCCAACGAGGAGAGCGGTTACACGGTCGCGAGAGTCGACACGGGCCGCGGCGGCGGCGATCTGCTCACGGTCGTCGGCGCGCTGCTGGGTGCCCAGGTCGGTGAGTCCCTGCGCATGGAGGGCCGCTGGGGCTCGCACCCGCAGTACGGCAAGCAGTTCACGGTGGAGAACTACACGACGGTCCTGCCCGCCACCATCCAGGGCATCCGCCGCTATCTCGGCTCGGGCCTGGTCAAGGGCATCGGCCCGGTCTTCGCCGACCGCATCACGCAGCACTTCGGCCTGGACACTCTCGACGTCATCGAGCAGGAGCCGAAGCGCCTGATCGAGGTCCCGGGCCTCGGCCCGAAGCGCACGGAGAAGATCGCCGCCGCCTGGGAGGAGCAGAAGGCCATCAAGGAGGTGATGGTCTTCCTGCAGAGCGTCGAGGTGTCCACCTCGATCGCGGTGCGGATCTACAAGAAGTACGGCGACGCCTCCATCTCCGTCGTCAAGAACCAGCCGTACCGCCTCGCGGCGGACGTCTGGGGCATCGGCTTCCTCACCGCCGACCGCATCGCCCAGGCGGTCGGCATCCCGCACGACAGCCCGGAGCGCGTCAAGGCGGGCCTGCAGTACGCGCTGTCGCAGTCCACCGACCAGGGCCACTGCTTCCTGCCCGAGGAGCAGCTGATCGGGGACGCGGTGAAGCTCCTCCAGGTGGACACGGGCCTGGTCATCGACTGCCTCGCCGAACTCGCCGGTGAGGAGGAGGGCGTGGTGCGCGAGCAGGTGCCGGGCCCCGCGGGGGACGGACCCGTCACGGCGGTCTATCTGGTCCCGTTCCACCGGGCCGAACTCTCCCTGTCCGCCCAGGTGCTGCGGCTGCTGCGTACGGACGACGACCGGATGCCCGCGTTCCAGGACGTCGACTGGGCGAAGGCCCTGGCCTGGCTCCGGCAGCGCACGGGCGCCGAACTCGCCCCGGAGCAGGAGGAGGCGGTGAAGCTGGCCCTCACCCGCAAGGTCGCCGTCCTCACCGGCGGCCCCGGCTGCGGCAAGTCCTTCACGGTCCGCTCGGTCGTCGAGCTGGCCCGCGCCAAGAAGGCCAACGTCGTCCTCGCCGCCCCCACCGGCCGCGCCGCCAAACGCCTCGCCGAGCTCACCGGCGCCGAAGCGTCCACGGTGCACCGCCTGTTGGAGCTGAAGCCGGGCGGGGACGCGGCGTACGACCGGGAGCGGCCGCTGGACGCCGACCTCGTGGTGGTCGACGAGGCGTCGATGCTCGACCTGCTGCTCGCCAACAAGCTGGTCAAGGCCGTGCCGCCCGGCGCCCATCTGCTCTTCGTGGGCGATGTCGACCAGCTGCCCAGCGTCGGCGCCGGCGAGGTGCTAAGAGACCTGCTCGACGAGACCGGGCCGGTGCCCGCGGTGCGCCTGACCCGGATCTTCCGGCAGGCACAGCAGTCCGGCGTCGTCACCAACGCGCACCGCATCAACTCCGGTACGCCACCGCTCACTCAGGGCCTGAAGGACTTCTTCCTCTTCGTCGCGGAGGAGACCGAGGAGGCGGGGCGGCTCACCGTGGACGTCGCGGCCAGACGCGTTCCGGCCAAGTTCGGCCTCGACCCGCGGCGGGACGTCCAGGTGCTGGCGCCGATGCACCGCGGTCCGGCGGGTGCGGGCGTGCTCAACGGACTGCTCCAGCAAGCGGTGACACCGGCCCGGCCGGACCTGCCGGAGAAGAGATTCGGCGGCCGCACGTTCCGCGTCGGCGACAAGGTCACGCAGATCCGCAACAACTACGAGAAGGGCAAAAACGGCGTCTTCAACGGCACCGTCGGCGTCGTCACCGCACTCGACCAGGACGAGCAGCGCCTCACGGTCCTGACGGACGAGGACGAGGAAGTGCCATACGAATTCGACGAACTGGACGAACTGGCACACGCCTACGCGGTCACCATCCACCGCTCGCAGGGCAGCGAGTACCCGGCGGTGGTGATTCCGGTCACCACCGGGGCGTGGATGATGCTCCAGCGGAACCTGCTCTACACCGCCGTGACCCGGGCCAAGAGGCTGGTGGTCCTGGTCGGTTCGCGCAAGGCACTCGGCCAGGCGGTGCGCACGGTCTCGGCGGGACGCCGCTGCACGGCGCTTGACCACCGGCTTCGCGGGAACTGACGATGCGCGGGTGCACCGGCTGATCGATCATTTCGGTGGCAAAGGTCACGAGGGGGTTCCGGAACCGGGGCGAAGGGGGCAGGATGAGCAGGCTGGCGGCACTGAGTGCCGCCAATAGGCCCAATGGTCGACCCCGAGTGCACTCTCCAGGGCCAAATGGGGGATGGTAGAGACAGTCAGGGCACCTCGAAGAAGAGGCACAACGTCGGTGAGGGATGACGTGAGCGACAACTCTGTAGTACTGCGGTACGGCGATGGCGAGTACACCTACCCGGTGATCGACAGCACCGTCGGCGACAAGGGCTTCGACATCGGGAAGCTCCGCGCCCAGACCGGTCTGGTGACTCTGGACAGCGGGTACGGCAACACCGCCGCCTATAAATCCGGCATCACCTATCTGGACGGCGAGCAGGGCATCCTGCGGTACCGCGGCTACCCGATCGAGCAGCTGGCGGAGCGCTCCACCTTCCTTGAGGTGGCCTACCTGCTCATCAATGGCGAGCTCCCCACGGTCGACGAGCTCTCCACCTTCCGCGACGAGATCACCTCGCACACGCTGCTGCACGAGGACGTCAAGCGGTTCTACGACGGCTTCCCGCGCGATGCGCACCCGATGGCCATGCTGTCCTCGGTGGTCTCCGCGCTGTCCACGTTCTACCAGGACAGCCACAACCCGTTCGACGAGAAGCAGCGTCACCTCTCGACGATCCGCCTGCTCGCCAAGCTTCCGACGATCGCGGCGTACGCGTACAAGAAGTCGGTCGGCCACCCGGTGGTCTACCCGCGCAACGACCTCGGTTACGTCGAGAACTTCCTGCGCATGACGTTCTCGGTGCCGGCCGCCGAGTATGACCTGGACCCGGTCGTCGTCTCCGCGCTCGACAAGCTGCTGATCCTGCACGCGGACCACGAGCAGAACTGTTCGACGTCCACCGTGCGCCTGGTCGGCTCCTCGCAGGCGAACATGTTCGCCTCGATCTCCGCCGGTATCTCCGCGCTCTGGGGCCCGCTGCACGGCGGCGCGAACCAGTCCGTCCTGGAGATGCTGGAGCAGATCCAGGCCGACGGCGGCGACGTCGACTCCTTCATCAACAAGGTGAAGAACAAGGAGGACGGCGTCCGCCTGATGGGCTTCGGCCACCGGGTGTACAAGTCCTTCGACCCGCGCGCGAAGATCATCAAGGCCGCCGCGCACGACGTCCTGTCGGCCCTCGGCAAGTCCGACGAGCTGCTCGACATCGCGCTCAAGCTGGAGGAGCACGCGCTCTCCGACGACTACTTCGTCTCGCGCAACCTCTACCCGAACGTGGACTTCTACACGGGCCTCATCTACCGCGCGATGGGCTTCCCGACCGAGATGTTCACCGTGCTGTTCGCCCTCGGCCGCCTCCCGGGCTGGATCGCCCAGTGGCACGAGATGATCAAGGAGCCGGGTTCCCGCATCGGCCGCCCGCGCCAGATTTACACCGGCGTCGTCGAGCGCGACTTCGTCCCGGTCGAGTCCCGCTGACCCGGAGCCTCACCGACACCTCGCCGCGAAACTCGGCGCCCAGGTACTGAGAATCCGGCACCCGGGTACTGAGAATCCCGGCACCCAGATACAGAGAAGCGCCCCGCGACCGGTCCCCCCACGGGCCGGCCTGCGGGGCGCTTCCCTTTGTCCCCGGTTCGGATTCCCCCCACGGGATCCGGCCGGGCGTCCAAGAGTGCTGCGCCGAGCACATGTCGCGGTCCGCCGGGACGCGTACGCACGGGAGGGCCGCTCAAAGCTCCCCGGTGCACGTGCCCCGGCCAACGCTCTCCCCAGCGCCCTGGAGCGCGGGGGTACCTCTGCTGGGAACGTCCCCCAAGACATCCCCATATGGTCCGGAACGCCCCCCAAGACGTTCCAGCCATCGCACTCTTAGACCTGCGAACCCCCTGAATGGTTACGTGCCAATCTCTGTGATCTAGGTCTCTTGTATATGTCCGACTACATACACAAGGGCCCGATTGGGGGATCGGGGACCCAGAGTAAGGGGGTTGTGGGGGGTACGTGAAGGTGTTCACCGATCCTTCTCGTACCCCGAGACAGAACCGTCCCTTCGGCGGACGGCGGACGGCGGACGGCGGACGGCGGACGGCAGACGGCGGACGGCAGGGCGGCAGGGCGGCAGGGCGGCAGGGCGGCAGGGCGGCGGTGTCAGCGGAAGGACTTCAGCCGCAGGCTGTTCGTCACCACGAAGACCGACGAGAACGCCATCGCGGCACCCGCGATCATCGGGTTGAGCAGCCCGGCCGCGGCCAGCGGCAGCGCCGCCACGTTGTAGCCGAAGGCCCAGAAGAGGTTGCCCTTGATGGTGGCGAGGGTGCGCCGGGAGAGCCGGATCGCGTCGGCGGCCACCCGCAGATCTCCCCGTACGAGCGTGACGTCGCCCGCCTCGATCGCCGCGTCCGTGCCCGTGCCCAGGGCCAGGCCGAGGTCGGCGGCGGCGAGGGCGGCCGCGTCGTTGACCCCGTCGCCCACCATGGCGACCGTACGGCCGGCCGCCTGGAGCTCGCGGACGGCGGCCACCTTGTCCTGCGGCAGCACCTCGGCGCGCACCTCGTCGATGCCGACCTCGGCCGCCACCGCCTCCGCCACGGCCCGGTTGTCGCCGGTCAGCAGCACCGGAGTGAGGCCGAGGGCGCGCAGCTCGCGGACCGCGTCGGCGCTGGTCTCCTTGACGGCGTCGGCGACGGTGACGACTCCGCGTGCCACCCCGTCCCAGGCGACGGCCACCGCGGTACGGCCCCCGGCGCGCGCCTCGGCGAGGGCGGCCGACAGCTCGCCGGACAGGCTGATCCCGGCCTCGGCGAGCAGCTGCTCGCGCCCGACCAGGACGGCACGCCCGTCGACGGTGCCGCGCACGCCGAGCCCGGGGACGCCGGCGAAGCCCTCCGGCGCGGGCAGCGGCGCCCCGGCCGTGGCCTCGGCGCCCTGCGCGACGGCCCGGCCGACCGGGTGCTCGGAGGCGTGCTCCAGGGCGCCCGCGTACCGAAGCAGCTCCTTCTTGTCGGTGCCCTCGGCCGCGTACACGTCCTGGAGTTCCATGCGGCCGGTGGTGACGGTGCCGGTCTTGTCCAGGACGACCGTGTCGACGCGGCGGGTGGACTCCAGTACCTCGGGGCCCTTGATGAGGATGCCGAGTTGCGCGCCGCGGCCCGTGCCGACCAGCAGCGCTGTGGGCGTGGCCAGGCCGAGCGCGCACGGGCAGGCGATGATCAGCACGGCGACGGCGGCGGTGAACGCAGCGGCCGCGTCGCCCGTCATGCCCAGCCAGGCGCCGAGTGTGGCGGCGGCGATGAGCAGGACGACGGGTACGAAGACGGCGGCGATCCGGTCGGCGAGCCGCTGCACGGCGGCCTTGCCGCTCTGTGCGTCCTCCACGAGCCGTGCCATCCGGGCGAGTTGGGTGTCGGCGCCGACCCTGCTCGCCTCGACGACGAGCCGGCCCGAGGTGTTCACGGTGGCCCCGGTGACCGGGTCGTCCACGGTCACGTCGACGGGCACGGACTCGCCGGTGAGCAGGGAGGTGTCCAGGGCTGAGGCGCCTTCGACGACGGTGCCGTCGGTGGCGACCTTCTCTCCCGGCCGTACGACGAAGCGGTCGCCGACGCGCAACTGTCCGATGGGGACGCGCACTTCACGGCCGTGGCGCAGCAGTGCGGCGTCCTTGGCGCCGAGTTCGAGCAGCGCCCGCAGCGCGGCGCCAGCCTTCCGCTTGGCGCGGGCCTCCAGGTACCGGCCGAGCAGGATGAACGTGACGACTCCGGCGGCGACTTCGAGATAGATGGCACCGGAGGCGTCGGTACGGGTCACCGTCAGGTCGAAGCCGTGCCGCATGCCGGGCATGCCGGCCGTGCCGAGGAACAGCGCCCACAGGGACCAGCCGAACGCGGCGAGCGTGCCGACCGACACCAGGGTGTCCATGCTGGCCGCGCCGTGCCGGGCGTTGGTCCAGGCGGTGCGGTGGAAGGGCAGCCCGCCCCAGACCACGACGGGTGCGGCGAGGGTCAGCGAGAGCCACTGCCAGTGGTCGAACTGCAGGGCCGGGACCATCGCCATGAGCACGACGGGCAGCGCGAGCACGGCGCTGACGAGCAGCCGCCTGCGCAGCGCCTCGGCCTCGCCGTCGCCTTCCGCCTTGGCCCCTTCTGCCGTGGCCGCATCCGCCTTGGCCCCTTGCGTCCCGGCCGCATCCGTCCCGGCCGCATCCGCCTCCGAAACCGTGGGTTCCGGTTCCGGCGGGACGATCTCCTCGGCGGTGTAGCCGAGCTTCTCGACCGTCGCGATCAGGGCGCTCACCTCGACCCCGTCCGCGTACGCCACCTTCGCCTTCTCGGTGGCGAGGTTCACGGAGGCGGTCACTCCGTCCAGGCGGTTGAGCTTGCGCTCGATCCGGGACGAGCACGAGGCGCAGGTCATTCCGCCGATGGTGAGCTCGACCTCTGTGCCCTCCGGGGCGGTCTCGGGGTGCTCGGTCTCGGTTGCCGTGTCAGTCATGGCAGGTCACGGGTTTCTCTATGTCTGGTCGCTGTACGGGGACGGGGCGCGGCGGGACGGGACGGGACGGGATGGGCGGGGCGGGGCGGCACCCGCCCCGCCCCCGACGGTCAGGCGCGACCGGTCAGCTCGTACCCGGCCTCGTCCACGGCCGCGCGCACCGCGGCCTCGTCGAGCTCGGCCTCGGAGACGACGGTGACCTGGCCGGTGGCGGCGACCGCCTCGACGGAGGTCACGCCCGGCAGCTCGGAGATCTCCGCGGAGACGGCGCCCTCGCAGTGACCGCAGGTCATCCCGGTGACCTGATAGACGGCGGTGACGGCGGAGGTGGCGGTGGCGGTGCCCTCGGGAGCGGCGGCCGCGCTGTCGCCGTGGCAGGAGCCGGAGTGGGAGCAGCAGGAGCCGGTCGTCTGGGTCTCGGTCTCGGTCTGGGCGCTCATGTCGTTCTCCTCGTCGAGGGCGTCTGGTCGGTCCGCGGCCGGTGGCGCGTAGCGTCGGTGTACGAGGCCGGGCGGGCGTGCGGTGCCGCGGCGTAGAAGAGGCAGCCGCCTTCGCTCCCCTCCTGACACTCCCGACTGTATACCCCTAGGGGGTACTTCTCCAAGTGGGGTCACGACGTGCGAGCGAACGTGCCCAGCCGAGGGCGAGCAGCGTGATCACGGCGAGGCCGCCGAGCGAGAAGAGAGTGAAGAGGTGTTGCTGCTCGTCGGTCGGGGTCGGCAGATACCCCTGGGCGAACAGCGAGCTGTCCAGGTGGCTGGTGGTGATCAGGAGAACGAGCGAGACGGCGATCCCGTGCATCGAGTCCCACAGCGCGTGCAGCAGGGCCACGCCGAGGTAGGTGCCGAGCACCGGACCGGCGAACCGCCAGCGGCCGTCGGGGCGCCGGTACGCGAGCAGGACGGCGCCCGTGATCGCCGTCCACAGGCCGTGCCCGAACGGCGCGAGGATTCCGCGCAGGATCTCCGTCTCGATCAGCGCCTGCAGGTCGATGCCCTGGGTGGAGAGCGCGGCGTTGAACGCGTACCCGGCGCTCTCGAACGCCGCGAAGCCGAAGCCCGTGGACGCGCCGAGCACCAGACCGGCCCGCACGCCCCGCAGCTGCGGCCGGTGCCGGAGCAGCAGCATCAGGGCGCCGAGCTTGACCGCCTCCTCGATCAGGCCGACGCCGACGAACATCCACAGCGAGGGGTGCAGCAGGTAGTACTCCATGACCGAGGCGCCGAGGACGCCCAGGATCCCGCCGGTCAGGAAGCAGCCGAGCAGGGTGCCGACGCCGAGATCGGCGCCGTGCCGCTCGTACGCCCACAGCGCGAACACGCACGGCACGAGAAAGCTGCCGAGCAGGATCAGGGTCGGCAGCAGCGTCGAGTTCTGGGTCGTGTACGTGACGATCGCGGTCAGCGCCCACAGGGCGAGCCCGGTCCACAGGCAACGCTTCCACAGCCTGGGGGAGGCGGTGGCGGAGGGGCGGGGGCGGCGCGGGGGTGCGGACGGTGGCTCGGTCACGGGCTGCGAACCCCTCCAAATCGGGTGAAATCCGGGACTTCCCGAGTCTAGGCAGGGGGTGCGGGCCGTGCAGTGCGGACGCGAAGGCCCCCGAGCGGTCGTCGCGCGGGGGTCTGGGCGAGGGCGGTGCGGGTCACTCTCTGCGGCCCCGGTTCCTGGGGCGGCTCGCCACCCAGGCGTGGATGGTGTCCGCGTACCAGTAGGGCTTGCCGCCCTCCACGTGGTCGGGCGAGGGCAGGAGCCCGTGCTTCCGGTAGGAGCGCACCGTGTCCGGCTGGACGCGGATGTGTGCGGCGATGTCCTTGTACGACCAGAGCTTGCGGTCGGTCATCAGTGGTACCTCCCTGTCCGCGCGCAGTGGCGGCCCGGGGGAGCCGTCGGGGGAGCTGGGCGCGAACCGGCCTGCAGCCAGCCTGTGCCCGGCGAGCGACGCTGAGTGACCGTCGGGGAGGGCCTGTTGAACGGGTGTGACGGGAAACCCGCGTTCCCGAGACATGTGTGACGGAAGCCGGACTTTGGTTACGTGAGTGATGCATGGGGCGGGCGGGGCGGCCGTGCGTAAAGGCCGTGTATCTGGTCAAGGCGTGCGCCCCCGGCGCATGGTGGTGCACGGCCGCGCCACGCGCGCCCCGCCGTATACGCCCGCGCGTATACGCCCGCGTGCGCGTACGCGGTCAGGCGCCGCAGCCGCGCAGGTACTGCCGGGTCCGGCGGGCGATCGGCAGCGGCTGCTCAGGCGGGCACGGGTACATGTCCTGCTCGACGATCGCGAACAGCTCGACGCCCAGCTGCTGCGCCGCGTCCAGGACCGGCGCGAGGTCCGGTGTCCCGGTGGGCGGCTCGCACATCACCCCGCGGGCCACGGCGGGACCGAAGGGCAGGTCCTCGGCGCGGACCGCCGCGAGGACGCCGGGGTCGACCTGCTTGAGGTGCAGATACCCGATGCGTTCGCCGTACGTCTCGATCAGCTTGAGGCTGTCGCCGCCGCAGTACGCGTAGTGCCCGGTGTCCAGACACAGGGAGACGAGGTCGGGGTCGGTGGCGTCGAGGAGGCGGGCGACGTTCTCCTCGGTGTCGACATGGGTGTCGGCGTGCGGGTGCACGACGATCCGCAGTCCGTGGCGCTCGCGCAGCTCGCGGCCGAGGCGTTCGGTGCCCTCGGCGAGATGGCGCCACTGCCCGGCGGTCAGCTCGCGGTCCTCCAGGACCTCGCCGGTCTTGTCGTCGCGCCAGAAGGCGGGGATCACGACCAGGTGCCCGGCGCCCGCCGCGCGGGTCAGCTCGGCCACCCGGGAGACGTGTTCCCAGGTCGCGTCCCAGACGGCCGGGCCGCGGTGCAGGCCGGTGAAGACGGTGCCGGCGGAGACGCGCAGGCCGCGCCGCCCGGTCTCGGCGCGAAGGCGACCGGGGTCGGTGGGCAGATAGCCGTACGGGCCCAGCTCGATCCACTCGTAACCGGACTCGCAGACCTCGTCGAGGAAGCGCTGCCAGGGGACCTGACGGGGGTCGTCGGGGAACCAGACGCCCCAGGAGTCGGGGGCCGAGCCGATGCGGATACGCGACATTCGCGGCAACGTCATATCCGTCAGACTCAAGGCGTCCGAAGAGCACTGTCAAGGGCATGATCCGAATGTCAAGGGCATGATCCGAACGTAAGGACAAAGTGTTGACAGGGGTGGGGGCCGGGGCTGGACCCTGGGGGGTGGCTCCCGGGGCAGCGGCGACGGAAGGGGCATCGAGAGTGACCGGTCCGAGCGCACCGCAGCAGCCGCCGCGGCAGGCCGATCCGTACGACCTGATCACCATGGGCCGGATCGGCGTCGACCTGTACCCGCTGCAGACCGGGGTGCCGCTGCCCGACGTCGAGGCGTTCGGGAAGTTCCTCGGCGGCTCGCCGTCCAACGTGGCGGTGGCCGCGGCCCGGCTCGGACGCCGTACGGCCGTCGTGACCCGCACCGGACAGGACCCGTTCGGCAGATATCTCCGCCGGGAACTGCGGGAGCTGGGCGTGGACGACCGCTGGGCCACACCGGTGGACGGACTGCCGACGCCCGTCACGTTCTGCGAGATCTTCCCGCCCGACGACTTCCCGCTGTACTTCTACCGGCAGCCCAAGGCGCCCGATCTCACCCTGCGCGCCGAGGAGCTGGACCTCGACGCGATCGGCCGGACGCGGATCTTCTGGGCGACCGGGACCGGCCTGTGCGAGGAGCCGAGCCGCACGGCGACGCTCACCGCCCTCGCGCATCGCGCCAAGGCCGGCGCGGCCACCGTCCTCGACCTCGACTGGCGCCCCATGTTCTGGGCGGACGGCCCCGACGCGGCCCGCCCGCACTACGCGGCGGCGCTCGCCCACGCCACCGTCGCCGTCGGCAACCTCGACGAGTGCGAGGTCGCCACCGGCGTACGCGAACCCGAGGCCGCCGCCCGCGCCCTGCTCGCCGCCGGGGTCGAACTGGCCGTCGTGAAACAGGGCCCCAAGGGCGTGCTCGCCCTGGACCGCACGGGCGCGCGCGTCGAGGTGCCGCCCGTGCCGGTCGAGGTCGTCAACGGCCTGGGCGCGGGGGACGCGTTCGGCGGCGCCCTCTGCCACGGGCTGCTCGCGGGCTGGCCGCTTGAGCGCACCACGCGGTACGCCAACGCCGCGGGCGCGATCGTCGCCGGTCGCCTCGCCTGCTCGCCCGCGATGCCGTACGCGCACGAGGTCGAGGCCGTCCTGGAAGGGGGCGCGCGGTGAGCCTCGTCGTCGACCCGGCCGAGCAGGCCCGCTCGACGCCGCCGCGCCGCTTCGCCGAGGCCCGGCAGCACAGGCGGCATGCAGCATAGGCGGCATACGGAGAGGACCACCTGATGCACCTGCCGGCGGGCTCCACCGCGACCGGCCCGTACGCCCTGGACATCGACCCGGAACGGGCCGGCTGGACGTACGCGTCCCTGCGGGTCCTGCACCTCGGTCCCGGAGGCTCGCACTCCTTCGGCACCGGGGACAGCGAATGGATCGTGCTTCCGCTGAGCGGTGGCTGTACGGTGCGCACGGACGGTGAAGAGTTCCAACTCACCGGCAGGGCAAGTGTGTTCGACGAGGCGAGCGACTTCGCCTATCTGCCACGTGACGCCCACGCCCAGATCGCCTCCGGCGCGGGAGGCCGCTTCGCCCTGGCAGGAGCGAAGTGCGAGCGTCGACTCCCCGCCCGCCACGGCCTCGCGCCGGAGGTTCCCGTCGAGGAGCGCGGCAGCGGGCGGTGTGCGCGCCGGGTACGGAACTTCGCGGCCGCAAGCGTCTTCGAGTGCGACCGCCTGATCGCCGTCGAGGTGCTCACACCCGGCGGGAACTGGTCCTCGTACCCGCCGCACAAGCACGACGAGCACCGGCCGGGCGTCGAGTCCGAGCTGGAGGAGATCTACTACTTCGAGATCGACGGCCCGCACGGCCTCGGCTACCAACGCGTCTCCCCGTCCCGCCCGGGCGGCACCGACCTGCTCGCCGAAGTCCGGGGCGGCGACGCGGTGCTGGTGCCGGACGGCTGGCACGGGCCGTCCATCGCGCAGCCGGGGCACGCCATGTACTACCTGAACGTAATGGCGGGACCGGGCGCCGAAAGGGAATGGAACATCTGCTTCCACCCCGACCACCAGGAGGGCTACCGATGAGCACCGCAGGAGACACGGCGCGTCTGACCGTCGCCCAGGCCCTCGTCCGTTTCCTCGCCGCCCAGCACACCGAACGCGACGGCGTACGGCAGCGGCTGATCGGCGCCACCTGGGGCATCTTCGGGCACGGCAACGTCGCCGGGATCGGCCAGGCACTCGTCGAGTACGGCGGCCTCATGCCGTTCCACCAGGGCCGCAACGAGCAGGCCATGGTGCACGCCGCCGTCGGCTACGCCCGGCAGTCGCGGCGCCTGTCCGCGCACGCCGTCACAACGTCCATCGGCCCCGGCGCCACCAACCTCACCACCGGCGCCGCCCTCGCCACCATCAACCGCCTCCCCGTCCTGCTCCTGCCCGGCGACACCTTCGCCACCCGCCCCGCCGACCCGGTCCTCCAGCAGCTCGAAGTGCCATACGCGGGCGACGTGTCCGTGAACGACTGCCTGCGCCCCGTCTCCCGCTGGTTCGACCGGATCACCCGCCCCGAGGCCCTGATCCCCGCCGCACTCCAGGCGATGCGGGTCCTCACCGACCCGGCCGACACGGGCGCCGTCACCCTCGCCCTGCCGCAGGACGTGCAGGCGGAGGCGTACGACTGGCCGGCCCGGTTCTTCGAGGAGCGGGTCTGGACCGTGCGCCGCCCGAGCCCCGACCCACATGAACTGGCCTATGCGGTACGGGAGTTGAGCGCCGCCCGCAGGCCCCTGATCGTCGCTGGGGGCGGGGTCCGGTACAGCGCGGCCGAGCACGCGCTGCGGGCCCTCGCCGACGCCACCGGCATCCCCGTCGCCTCGACCCAGGCGGGCAAGGGCGCGCTGCCCCACGACCACCCGGCGGACGTCGGCGGCATCGGCCACACCGGCACCGCCACCGCCGACGCCCTGGCCCGCACCGCCGACCTGGTGCTCGGCGTCGGCACCCGCTGGTCGGACTTCACCACCGCCTCGCACACCCTCTTCGCCGCGCCCGACGTGCGGTTCCTGAACCTCAACATCGCCCCGTCCGACGGCCACAAGATGGCCGGCCGGACCCTGATCGCCGATGCGCGTGCCGCCCTCGAAGCCCTCACGGAAAGCCTCCAGGGCCACCGCGTCGACCCCGCGTACAAGGCCGAGTACACCCACGCCAAGTCCGACTGGGAGTCCCGGGTCTCCGCCGCCTACGCCGCCCCCGACCCCGGCGCCCGCCCCACCCAGGCCCAAGTCCTCGGCGCCCTGGACGCGTTGGCCGACGGCGACGACGTCCTCATCAACGCCGCCGGCTCCCTCCCCGGCGACCTGCACAAACTGTGGCGGGCCCGGTCCGCGCAGCAGTACCACGTCGAGTACGGCTACTCCTGCATGGGCTACGAGATCCCGGCCGCGCTCGGCGTGCAGCTGGCCGACCCGGGCCTGCGGGTGTGGGCGCTCGTCGGCGACGGCACGTATCTGATGATGCCCACCGAGATCGTCACCGCCGTCCAGGAGCATCTGCCGGTCAAGGTGGTGATTCTGCAGAACCACGGGTACGCGTCCATCGGCGGGCTCTCCGAGTCCGTGGGCGCCGAGCGCTTCGGCACCGCCTACCGGTTCCGGGCGCCCGACGGCTCGTACACCGGAGCGCCGCTGCCCGTGGACCTCGGGGCGAACGCGGCCTCGCTCGGGATGCGGGTGCTGCGCCCGAAAACAGTGCGTGACCTGCGCGAAGCCCTCGCGGACGCGCGCGAGTCCGACGTACCCACATGTGTCTATGCGGAGACGGAAACGGCCGACACTGTGTCGGGCGTGCCGCCCGCGCAGGCGTGGTGGGATGTTCCTGTGGCCGAGACCGCGAGCCGCCCGGCGGCGGCCCGGGCCCGCGAGCAGTACGACCGGCAGGCCCGGTCACGCCGCCGCCACCTGTAGGCGCGCCTCCCGCGTGCCGCCGCCATCCGTGAGGAACCGCAAGGGAGCTGTACGCCATGACGAAGACCGTTCACCACTGGATCGGCGGCAGGACCGTGGAGGGTGCGTCGGGTCACTCCGGCCCCGTCACCGACCCGGCGACCGGTGAGGTGACCACCCGCGTCGACTTCGCCTCGGCCGCCGAGGTGGACGCCGCGGTCGCCGCCGCCAAGGCCGCCTACGCGCAGTGGGGCCAGTCCTCGCTCGCCCAGCGCACCGCCGTCCTGTTCAAGTTCCGCGCGCTGCTCGACGCCAACCGGGACGCGATCGCCGAGCTGATCACCGCCGAGCACGGCAAGGTGCACTCGGACGCGCTCGGCGAGGTCGCGCGCGGCCTGGAGATCGTGGACCTGGCCTGCGGGATCACCGTGCAGCTCAAGGGCGAGCTGTCGACCCAGGTGTCCAGCCGCGTGGACGTGGCGTCCATCCGCCAGCCGCTCGGTGTGGTCGCGGGCATCACGCCGTTCAACTTCCCGGCGATGGTGCCGATGTGGATGTTCCCGATCGCCATCGCGTGCGGCAACACCTTCGTCCTCAAGCCGTCCGAGAAGGACCCCTCGGCGTCCCTGAAGATCGCCGAGCTGCTGACCGAGGCGGGCCTCCCGGACGGTGTCTTCAACGTCGTGCACGGGGACAAGGTCGCCGTCGACCGCCTCCTGGAGCACCCGGACGTCGCCGCCGTCTCCTTCGTCGGCTCCACCCCGATCGCCAAGTACATCCACACCACCGCCTCCGCCAACGGCAAGCGCGTGCAGGCGCTCGGCGGCGCCAAGAACCACATGCTGGTGCTGCCCGACGCCGACCTGGACGCCGCCGCCGACGCCGCGGTCTCCGCCGCGTACGGCTCGGCCGGTGAGCGCTGCATGGCGATCTCCGCGGTCGTCGCGGTCGGCGACGTCGCCGACGACCTGGTCGCCAAGATCCGCGAGCGCGCCGAGAAGATCAAGATCGGCCCCGGCAACGACCCGACCTCCGAGATGGGCCCGCTGATCACCGCCGCCCACCGCGACAAGGTCGCCGGTTACGTGCAGGGCGCCAAGGAGCAGGGCTGCGAGGTCGTCCTCGACGGCACCGGCCACTCGGTCGAGGGCTTCGAGAACGGCCACTGGATCGGCCTGTCCCTGCTCGACCGCGTCCCGGTCACCGCCGACGCCTACAAGGACGAGATCTTCGGCCCGGTCCTGTGCGTCCTTCGCGCCGAGACCTACGAGGAGGGCCTGGCCCTCATCAACGCCTCGCCGTTCGGCAACGGCACCGCGATCTTCACCCGGGACGGCGGCGCCGCCCGCCGCTTCCAGCTGGAGGTCGAGGCCGGCATGGTCGGCGTGAACGTGCCGATCCCGGTGCCCGTCGGCTACCACTCCTTCGGCGGCTGGAAGGACTCGCTCTTCGGCGACCACCACATCTACGGCAACGACGGCACGCACTTCTACACCCGCGGCAAGGTCGTCACCACCCGCTGGCCCGACCCGGCGGACGCCCCGGCCGGCGTCGACCTGGGCTTCCCGCGCAACCACTGAGCGGGACCCGGAGCTGGGCTCAGGGTGCGCGGAACTCCCAGGTGAGGACCGCGCACCCGCCCGCGCCCACCGCCCCCGTCGAGCGGTACGCCGCCAGCGCCCCGGCGTTGTCCAGGTCCACGCCGACCCACATGTCGTAACAGCCCAGCTCCTCGCAGAGCGCGGTCAGCGCGGCGATCAGCGCCCGCGCGATGCCACGGCGCCGGTACGGCTCGGCCACGGCCAGCTCGTACAGGCACATCTCGACGCCCTTGTCCGGGTGCAGCATCTCGATGCCCGTGATGAAGCCGACCGGCTGCCCGTCGGCGTACGCGAGGAACATGTGGTGGCCCGCGGCGGACAGGAAGCGCTCCGCCCACTCCGGGCGCGCGGGGGAGTCGAACAGCGGCCCCGCGGCGACGAGTTGGCCGACGGTCGTGGCGCGGCGGATGTCGTGCGGGCTCGTCATCGGCATGACGGGATTCGTACCACGGGCGCGGTACTCGGCACCCCCGGTATACGACCGGGGGAGGTGACGAGGCTCCCCCTGCCGGGTGCTCCGGCTGTCAGACCCCGCCCGTACGGTGGAACGCATGCAACGAGACACGTCAGGGTCCCGTCGGCGGTGGGCCCGGCTGCGCGGACGGCGGCTGCTCGCGATGGTGGCCGCCGTCGCCGTGCTCGCCGGGGCCGGCGCCGCCACGGCCGTCGCCGCAGGTGACGACGGGCCCGCGGTGCACCGCGAGGACCGGTCGCTGCCCATGGGCGGCGGGGTCCGCGTCGACACGTCGTACTTCACGGCGGGGGACGCGGACACCAAACGGCCCGCCGTGCTCATCGGGCACGGCTTCGGCGGCAGCAAGAACGACACGCGCGCGCAGGCCGAGAGGCTCGCCGCCGAGGGGTACGCGGTGCTGACCTGGTCCGCCCGCGGCTTCGGCAGGTCCGGCGGCAAGATCGGCCTCAACGACCCGAAGGCCGAGGTCGCCGACGCATCGCGGCTCATCGACTGGCTGGCGCAGCGCCCCGAGGTCCAGCTGCAGGCCGAGGGCGACCCGCTGGTCGGCATGACCGGGGCCTCCTACGGCGGCGCGGTCTCCCTGCTCACGGCCGGGCACGACGACCGCGTGGACGCCATCGCCCCCGCGATCACGTACTGGAACCTGGCCGACGCGCTGTTCCCGAACGGCGTGTTCAAGAAGCTGTGGGCCGGGATGTTCCTGTCCACCGGCGGCGGCTGCCGGGCCTTCGAGCCGCAGCTGTGCGCCATGTACAACCGCGTCGCCGAGACCGGCGAACCGGACGAGAAGGCCCGGAAGCTCCTCGAAGCCCGCAGCCCCGCAGCCGTCGGCGACAAGATCGACGTACCGGCCCTGATCATGCAGGGCCAGACCGACTCGCTGTTCCCGCTCTCCCACGCCGACGCCATGGCCAAAGCCATCGGCGACAACGGCGCGCCCGTCGCCGTCGACTGGCTCGCCGGCGGACACGACGGCGGCGACCTGGAGGCGAACCGCCTGGAGTCCCGCGTCACCGCCTGGTTCGACCGGTACCTGAAGGACGAGAAGTCCACCGACACCGGCAGCCCCTTCCGCGTCACCCGCTCCGGCGGCGTCGACTCCACCGACGGCCGCACCCAGCAGCGCGGCGCCACCGACAGCGCGTACCCGGGTCTCGACCACGGCCGGCGCGACATCGCCCTGCGCGGCGGGAAGAAGTCCTTCGAGAACCCGGCCGGGGCCAGCCCGCCCGCGATCTCCAACGTCCCCGGCCTCACCGGCGGCTTCACCCAGCTGTCCTCGCTCGGCCTCGGCGGCCTCTCCACCGACTTCCCCGGCCAGCACGCCGCCTTCGACTCGGCCCCGCTGGAGCGCGACCTGACCATCACCGGCTCGCCCACGGTCGACCTGCACATCACCTCCGACCGGGACGAGGCGGTCCTGTTCGGCAAGGTGTACGACGTCGGCCCCGACGGCCGCAGGCAGGTGCTGCCCTCCCAGCTCGTCGCCCCGATCCGGGTCGAGGACGCGCGGCGGGGCAAGGACGTGCGGCTCACGCTGCCCGCGATCGACCACGAGTTCCGCGCCGGCCACCGGCTGCGGCTCGTCCTCTCCTCCACCGACCTCGGGTACGCCTCACCGGCCGCCCCCGCCACGTACACGGTGACGCCGAAGAGCGCCCTGCACGTGCCCGTGGTGCCCGGGCTGACCACCGCGGCCACGCCGCTGCCCGCCTGGGTCTGGTGGCTGCCCCTCGGCGCCCTGGCCCTCGCGGGCGGGCTGCTGCTCACCGCCCGCCGCCGCACCACCCCACCGGCTCCGGACCCGACGCTCGCCGAAGTCCCGCTCCAGATCACGGACTTGAGCAAGAAGTACGGCAAGTCGGACAGCTATTCCGTCCGGGACCTCTCCTTCCGCGTCGAGAAGGGCCAGGTCCTCGGGCTGCTCGGGCCCAACGGCGCCGGGAAGACCACCACCCTGCGGATGCTGATGGGCCTGATCGCCCCGGACGGCGGCGAGATCCGGCTCTTCGGGCACGCCGTGCGGCCCGGCGCGCCGGTGCTCTCCCGGGTCGGCGCCTTCGTCGAGGGCGCCGGGTTCCTGCCGCACCTCTCGGGCCGCGAGAACCTCACGCTGTACTGGGCGGCTACGGGCCGTCCGGCCGAGGACGCGCACATCGACGAGGCCCTGGAGATCGCCGGGCTCGGCGACGCCCTCGCCCGCGCGGTGCGCACGTACTCGCAGGGCATGCGGCAGCGCCTCGCCATCGCCCAGGCCATGCTCGGCCTGCCCGAGCTGCTGATCCTCGACGAACCCACCAACGGCCTCGACCCGCCGCAGATCCGCGAGATGCGCGAGGTGATGATCCGGTACGCCGCACAGGGGCGCACCGTGATCGTCTCCAGCCACCTCCTCGCCGAGGTCGAGCAGTCCTGCACGCACCTCGTCGTCATGGACCGCGGCAGGCTCGTGCAGGCCGGACCCGTCGCCGAGATCGTCGGCTCCGGGCAGACCCTCCTGGTCGGCACGGAGCGGGAGTTGGAGCCGGTGCTCGTCGAGAAGATCGACGCCCTGGAGGGCGTGCAGTCGGCGGTCGCCGCGGACGGCGGCGTCCTGGTCCGGCTCGACGGCGCCACGGTCGCCGAGCTGCTCGCCGAACTCGTCCGGCTCGACGTCCCGGTCACGGGCGTCGGACCGCACCGAAGGCTGGAGGACGCCTTCCTGAACCTGATCGGAGGACCGGCATGAGCACCGCCGTGGACGCTGCTGGGGATGCCGCTGGGGGTGCCGCTGAGGACGCCGTGGATGCCGCTCCCGGCTACCGCGCCGGGCGCACCCTGCCCCTGCGGGTGGAGCTGCGCCGCCAGCTCGGCCGCCGCCGGACGCTGGTGATGGGCCTGGTCCTGGCCGTGCTGCCGCTGATCCTGGTCGCCGCGTTCGCCATCGGCGGCACCCCGGAGGCGAGCGCGCGGCGTGGGGCCACGCTGATGCAGGTCGCCACCGAGTCCGGCGCGAACTTCGCCGCGACCTGCCTGTTCGTCTCGGCCGGGTTCCTGCTGGTCGTCCCTGTCGCCCTGTTCTGCGGGGACACGGTCGCCTCCGAGGCCGGCTGGTCCTCGCTGCGCTATCTTCTGGCCGCGCCCGTGCCGCGCGCCCGGCTGCTGTGGAGCAAGCTCGCGGTCGCCCTCGGCCTGAGCGCCGCCGCGATGCTCCTGATGCCGCTGGTCGCCCTCGCGGTGGGCACGGTCGCGTACGGCTGGGGGCCGCTGGAACTGCCGACCGGCGGCGGTCTCGCGGCCGGTGACTCGGCGCTGCGGCTCCTGGTGGTCGTGGCGTACATCTTCGCGTCCCAACTGGTCACCGCCGGGCTCGCGTTCTGGCTCTCCACGAAGACGGACGCACCGCTGGGCGCGGTCGGCGGCGCGGTCGGCCTGACCATCGTCGGCAACGTCCTGGACGCCGTCACGGCCCTCGGCGACTGGCGGGACGTCCTCCCCGCGCACTGGCAGTTCGCCTGGATAGACGCCCTCCAGCCCACCCCGGGATGGGGCGGCATGATCCAGGGCACGGCGGTCTCGGTGACGTACGCGGTGGTGCTGATCGCGTTGGCGTTCAGGGGGTTCGCGCGGAAGGACATCGTGAGTTAGGGGCTGACGCGGCTTCCCCGGACCCCGCTCCTCAGTCGCCGGGGGCTGACCTATCAGCCCCGGCGATCTGGACGCTACCTAGGCCCGCAGCGAAGCCGCCTGCCGCACGGCCGTCGCCAGCCGCCGCACGTCGACATCGGCCGGATCGTCGGACCCCTGTGCCAACCGGTCCGCGTGCTCGGACAGTTCGGACAACGACATCCGGCCGGGCAGCGGCATGAACCGATCCTCACCGGAACCGGAACCGGAACCGGAACCGGAATCGGAACCGGAACCGGAATCGGAACCGGAACCGGAACCGGAGCCGGAGCCGGAAACCGTGCCCTCTCCGGCCAACGCCGGCTTCGGGTCAGGGCACGACGCACTCGGGTCGTCATACGGGCACCCCGACGGCTCCGGCCGATACGCAGCCGCCCGCAGCGCATCCGCGAAGTACGCCGCGACCGCGCTCACCTGGAAACCCCGGTCCGCCCCGTCCCACAGCGGCTCGCCGAGCTGCTCGGCGCTGATCCGGCGCGAAGCCTCGTGCGGGGTACGGGACTCGGGGTCCTGCCAGCGCACCCGCGCCGTCGCCACATGCGCGTCACCGGAAGCCGCGCCCTCCTTCAGCCGTACGGCATACAGCGCCGTCACCGAGTGCCCGGGGCCGACCTCGCCGCCGTCGACTCGGTCGTCACGGAAGTCCTCGTCGGCCACCCGCCGGTTGTCGTAGCCGATGAGCCGGAACTTCTCGACCGTCTCCGGGTCGAACGCGACCTGCGCCTTCGCGTCCCGGGCGCGCAGCTCGATGTGCGCGGGCAGGTCGTCGCAGAACACCTTGCGGGCCTCGGCGGGGTCGGAGACGTAGGTGGTGTGCCCGTCGCCCTTGTCGGCGAGCTGCTCCATCAGCGCGTCGCCGTACTGGCTGCCGACGCCGACGCCGAAGAGCGTGATGCCGTGCTCGCGGCGGGCCTCGGAGATCCGCTCCAGGATCGTGTCGGCGCTGGTCGCGCCGGTGTTGGCGAGCGCGTCGGAGAGCAGCACGACCCGGTTCGTCGCGCCCTTCGTGCGGCCCTCGACGGCGGTGTCGTAGCCGGTGCGGATGCCCGCCTCCAGGTTGGTGGAGTCGGTGGGCTCCAGGCCGTCGACCGCCTCGTGCACCCGCTCGCGCTCCGCGTCCCCGGCGAGGCGGGTCATCGGCAGTACGGTCTCGGCCTCGTCGCTGAACGTCACGATCGCCACGGAGTCGTCGGCGCGCAGCCGGTCCGTCATGATGCCGAGCGACTCCTTGACCAGGTCGAGCCGTCCGGGCTCGGCCATGGAGCCGGAGATGTCGATGACGAACGTGAGCGCGGCGGGCGGCCGCTTCTCCGCGTCCGCGGACTTGGTGGCGAGCCCGACCCGCAGCAGTGACCAGTCCGCGCCCGCCGCGCCGGGCGCCTTCGCGCCGTCGACGTTCACGGAGATGCCGTTGCCCTTCGGCTGCGGATAGTCCTGCCGGAAGCTGTTGACGAACTCCTCGGGCCGGACCGTCGACGGATCGGGCAACCGCCCCTCGTCGAGGGTGCGCCGCGCGTAACCGTACGAGGCGGTGTCCACGTCCAGGGCGAACGTGGAGAGGTAGTCCGGCGGTGCCGCCTCCTGTCCCTCGGCGTCCTGCTTCTGCCCGCCCTCCGGCGCGGGCGCGACGGCACCCCCGCCCGGACGCGGCGCCTTCGCCGCGGAGTCCGAGGCTCCGATGGCGCCGCCCCCGGAACACCCGGTGAGCAGCACACCCCCGAGGGCGAGCCCCACCACCCCCTTGCGCATCCAGCCGTCCCCACGAGCATCCCCACGACCCATGTCCGGCCGCCCCCTTCTGTCGTCCAGTTCTTGTGACTGTGACGCGGAAGGGGGCGTATCGGACCGGCCGGCAGAGTTGCGGAACGGTCACAAAACCAGCCAGCCCGGCGTTTGCGGAGCCCGAAGGGCGATCGGGGGTCCGGGGGCGGAGCCCCGAGCGCCTGTGCGCCGACGTGGGGCCGGTTCACCTCGAACGTGGCCATCGCGGCCTGGCTCTTCGCGCCCGTGGACCCTCCCGTACGCGGGCGAGCCGGGCGTCGAGCTTCTCCTTGCCGCTGAGCAGGCGGTGCAGTTCTTCAGGTCCTGCTGTTCCTCGGCCAGTTCGAGGGAGAAACCGGCCATCCGGGCGTCACGTCTTCGGGATGTCGAAGTGGCGTCACGCCTTCGGGATGTCGAAGTAGCGGGTGAGCCCGGCGGCGAGCGCGACATCGCCCGCGATCTTGAGCTTGCGGGTCATGAACATCGTGACCGGGTTGGAGTTGCCGGAGACCAGCTTCAGGAACTCGGCGTCGCCCATGACGAGCGTGACGCGCGGCTCGGCGTCCGCAACAACTTCTTACTCCCGAGTAAGCTTACTTAGGAGTCAGACCTGCGTCAGCCCCATTGATTTCTGCTTACGCATCGGTAAGTTGACGGGCGCGTAAAGAACTTGCACTGCAGCACCACAGGGAAGCGAACAGCGCCGACAACGGAGCCGACCCATGGGCGTACGCAAGGATCTGAAACGGGCGAAGCGGCGCAGCGACCTCGCGGCACGCGTCCACACGGAGCTGATCAGGGAGGACGGCGTCGTCCGCGAGGTGCGCACCGCCGCCCTCGGCTCCGCCCCCGCCCCCGGCACGACCGCCGACATCCCCTTCACCAACGCCGCCGAGGCGCCCGACGCGGTGGTCCTGCGCCGCAAGGAGGCCGGCGCCTGGCGGCCCGTGACCGCGGCGACCTTCGCCCGCGAAGTCACCGCCGCCGCCAAGGGGCTGATCGCGGCAGGCCTCGAACCGGGCGGCCGCGTCGCCCTGATGTCCCGTACCCGCTACGAGTGGGCCGTGCTCGACTTCGCCATCTGGGCGGCCGGCGGCCAGACCGTGCCGGTCTACGCCACCTCGTCCGCCGAGCAGATCGCCTGGATCGTCCAGGACTCCGGGGCGCGCTTCGTGATCACGGAGACCGAGGAGAACTCCCGTACCGTCCGCGCCGCCTGTGCGTCGATGGACGATCAGCCCAGGTCGTGGGAGCTGGGCAACGGCGCGGTCCTCGAACTCGCCCGCCTCGGACGGGACATCACGGACGAGGAGGCGGACAAGCGGAGGGCAGCGCTCACCCCCGACACCATCGCGACCGTCTGCTACACCTCCGGCACCACAGGACGCCCCAAGGGCTGCGTCCTCACCCATGGCAATCTGCACGCCGAGGCCGCCGGGACCGTCGACCTGCTACACCCGGTCTTCAAGGAGGTCACCGGCCAGGTCGCGACCACGCTGCTCTTCCTGCCGCTCGCCCACATCCTGGGCCGGGTCATCCAGGTCGCCTGCATGCTCGCGCGGATCGAGGTCGGCCACTGTCCGAGCATCAAACCGGACGAACTCCGGCCCGAACTGCGGTCGTTCAAACCCACCTTCGTGGTCGGCGTCCCGTACCTCTTCGAGAAGATCCACGACACCGGCCGCGCCACCGCCGAGAAGATCGGCCGCGGCGCCTCCTTCGAGCGCGCCGACCGCATCGCCGTCCGCTTCGGTGAGGCCTGCCTCGACAAGTTCCTGGACAAGGGCAAGGGCCCCACGCCCGGCCTCTACCTCGCCTGGGCCCTTTACGACCTGCTCGTCTACCGCCGCGTCCGCAAGGAGATCGGCGGCCGCCTGCGCTACGCGATCAGCGGCGGCTCCCCCCTCGACCGCCGCCTCAACCTCTTCTTCTACGCCGCCGGGATCATCGTGTACGAGGGCTACGGCCTGACCGAGACCACCGCCGCCGCCACGATCATCCCGCCGCTCGGCCCCCGCCCCGGCACCGTCGGCCTGCCTGTTCCCGGCACCTCGGTGCGGATCGCGGACGACGGCGAGGTGCTGATCAAGGGCCCCATCGTCTTCGGCTCGTACTGGAACAACCCCGACGCCACCGAACAGGTCCTGGACAGCGGCTGGTTCGCGACCGGAGACCTCGGCGAGTTCGACGGCGACGGCTATCTGCGGATCACCGGGCGCAAGAAGGACATCCTGGTCACCAGCGGCGGCAAGAACGTCTCGCCCGCCGTCCTGGAGGACCGGCTGCGCAGCCGCCCGCCGATCGGCCAGTGCATCGTCGTCGGCGACAACCGGCCCTTCGTCGGCGCCGTCATCACCCTCGAAGCCGAGGCCGTCGAGCACTGGCTCGCCGTCCGCAAGGCGCCCAGGGACACCCCGATGTCCGAGGCGCTCAAGGACCCGCGGATGCTGGCCGACGTCCAGAAGGCCGTCGACTACGCCAACGAGGCCGTCTCGCGCGCCGAGTCCATCCGTAAATTCGTCGTCGTGGAGGGCGAGTTCACCGAGGACAACGGGCTGCTCACCCCCTCCCTGAAGATCAAACGGCACGCGGTGGCGCGCGCGTACGAGCAGCAGATCGAGGCGCTCTATGAATCCCCGAACGGGCGGGGGCGACCGTCCACCCGCTGACCACTGTGGTCGCGGTCCGCGAACAGGGCGACGGCTTCGCGGTCACCACCCGCCCGACGGGCAGCCGCCTCCGACGCAGGCAGCACGCCCGCACCGCCCGCCACGTGATCCTCGCCGCCGGTACTCACGGTACTCACGGTACTCACGGCATCCACGGCACCCACGGCATCCACGGCATCCACGGCACCCACGGCACTCAGACTCTGCTGCACACCATGCGTGACCGCGGACTCCTGCGCCGCCTCTCCGGCACCCTCGGCCGCCTCACCTGCACCAACTCCGAGGCCCGGGTGGGGGCGTTGACCTTCCCGCGCCGCTGCCGCAAGGCCCGCACAGGCCGAGCTCGCCATGTCCCTGTGGCCCAACAAGGACGAGCAGGACCCGCGCCCTGCGCGCCGGGCGCCCCGTACGCGCGCGTGGCCGCGGTCGCGCCCCGCTCGCCCGCGGTGCCGGAGGGGGCGTACGGGGCGCTGCGGCTGCCTGACTCCGGGGCGGGGGAGGGGACTTGACCTCCCGGAGTCCTACTTGACTCCGGTCAGGCGGGCGTAGACCACCGTGTTGCCCTGGTACGTGTTGGTGCTCGCGGAGTACGCCCCGCCGCAGGTGATCACCCGCAGCTCGGGCCGGTCCGACTGCCCGTACACCCGCGCGTCCGGGAACGCGTCGCCCGGCACCAGCTCCACCCGGTCGACGGTGAACACCGCGGTCCGGCCGTCCTCCCGGTCCACCTCGACGGTGTTTCCGGCGCGCAGCGCGCCCAGGTTGTAGAACACGGCGGGGCCGTTCGCCGAGTCCAGGTGGCCCGCGGTGACGGCCGTGCCCGCCGAGCCCGGCGCCGTACCCTCCTGGAACCAGCCCGCCACCTGCGGCATATTTCCCGGCGGCACGTCGAGCGTGCCGTCCGGCAGCAGCCCGAGGCCGATCAGCGGCGCCTCCACGTGGATCGCCGGGATCCGGATCCGCACCGGCCGGGACACGGGCAGCGCCTCGATCGTGCCGCCGGCCGCGTCCGCACTCGCCGTCGCGGAGGGCGGCCGCGGCGGCTGGGCCTGCGCCCGCACGCCGTCGGCCATCAGCCAGGCGCCGACCAGCACACCGAGCGTGGTGAGCCCCGCGAGCGGGGCCTTGATCCGGGGCAGGGGACGGTACGAGGAGGCCACGGGCTCACATCCGTAGGTGGGGGCGTACGAGAGCGAGGGGGTGGGGGTCGGGGTCGGGGTGGGAGGTGGGAGGTGGGAGTTGGGGAGGAGAGTGGGGGCGCAGGGGGTGCGGTGACCGCCGCTTTGCGCGGCCGGGGGCGTGCGGCCCCCCGTGCACCTGGGGAGCGTTCGGGCACGCGGCCCGGGGCGCGACAGCGGCGGACGCCGCCGTTCAGCTGGTGCTGCGGTTCAGCTGTGGCTGTCGTTCAGCTGCGCCTGTCGTCCCTGTGCCTGTCGTTCAGCTGGTGCTGCCGTTCAGCTGTGGCTGCCGTTCAGCTGTTGCTGGTGGGTCCTGTGTGGCCGGTGCGGTTGCGGCGCCGGCGGATCAGCCACGTACCGCCGATTCCCGCGGCCAGCGCGAGCGCCGCGCCGCCGGCGATCTGCACCCCGGTGTTCTCCGGCGCGCCGCCGCCGAAACCGCCTCTGACCTGGCCGGTCGGGGAGGTCGGGCGGGTGGTGGGGCTGGTGGTCGTGGTCGGGGAACTGACGGTGACCCGCTGGGCTCCCGCCGACGCTCCGCCGGTGCAGATCACGGCCACGGTGTAGCTGCCGGGGCTGACGCCCTGCCAGGAGGCGCTCTTGCTGGTGCCGCCGCCGGCGAGGTCCACCTGTTCGCCGCCGGCGAAGCTGGCGCTGCCGTTGCCCATCAGCGAGGCCTTGCCGCCGTTGGGGCAGGTGGTAGTGGTGACCTGGACCGTCGTACCGGTCGCGGTGACGTTGATCTGCGTGGGCACCACCAGCGGGCCGGACGCCGCGAGGGCGGGGCTCGCGAGCGCCGGGCTCGCGAGGAGGGCGAGCGGGGCGGCGACGGCGGCGACGAACAGACCGGCACCCGGGGAACGCGAGGAAACCGGGGAACGCAGGAAACGCGACGAACTCGACGAACGCGAGGAACGCGAGGAACGCGAGGAACGCGGGGAACGCGGGGAACGGGGGGATATTCGACTCGTACGCATGCGCATGTCCTCCACCGAAGCCCGGGAGGCGGCACCCCCAAGGCGCCGCCGGATCAGGGGAGGTCCCGTGCTCCGTGCCACCGAGCCAAAGCGCTCGGCGCCCCTCGCGCACGCGGGGGACGCCGAGCGGTGGCTGTGCGGGTGACGCGAGTCAGCCGGATGGCGGCATGGAGGTTTAGGTTTCGGCTAGGAGGCCGCTTGTTCGTCCGTGTCGAAGGTGTACGGCGCGGAGATGACCTCCATGCCGTGGCCCGCGGGGTCCATGAAGTAGACGCCGCGGCCGCCGTGGTTGTGGTTGATCTCGCCGGGCTGCTTGCCGTGCGGATCGGCCCAGTACTCGATCCCGGCCGCCTCGATCCGCGCGAAGACGCCGTCGAACTCCTCCTCGGTGACGAGGAAGGCGTAGTGCTGGAGCGTGATCGACTCGGCGGGGATGGACGCGAAGTCCAGGGTGACGCCGTTGCTCGTGGCGACGGGGACGAACGGTCCCCATTCCGTCCCGACCTCAAGACCGAGGATGTGCGCCAGGAATTCCGCGGAAGCCCGGTTGTCCTGGGAGTGAATGATGGTGTGGTTGAACTCGACCGACATGGTGGGAATGCCTCCAGAGGCACTCACGGGCACCTCCACGCTCACCCAGCCGGTGACCAACGCGCGATGCCGTGCCTGGAGGCTAGGCCGGTGAGCCAGGCACGTCCACCGGTTTTGCTCCCTCACCAGCTGGCCGTTCTCCGCCCGCAGCGTCGACGAGGCTCCGGTGACGCACGCGCCCGAGAAGACGGCGCGGTCCACGACGGGCGGGGCGAGGCGAGGCGGACGGCGTTATCGGTGCCGGTGCCGGTGCCGGTGCCGGTGCCGGTGGCAGGGTCGGTGACCGTGCCGTCGGACTCGGACTCGGACTCGGACTCGGACTCGGCCTCGGACTCGGACTCGCGGACTCGGCCTCGGACTCTCGGCCTCGGTGTCGTCGGCGGTGCGCGGGGCGCCGGTGGAGATCAGGTCGATGCCCGCCTCCCAGTGCTCGCCCCCGCCTTCGGAGACCAGCCGGGCCGCGGGGCTGCCGACCGCCTCCTGCGTGACCGTCATCCGCTGGGTGCCGCCGTTGGCCAACTGCGGGGCGCGGCGCCGGCGGCGGACGGGCGTCCCCGGCCGCTGGGCCTGACGGGCCGACGGGTGCCCGCTCCGCAGCTGCTCAGCTCCGACTGCGCAGCGCCGCCCAAGTGTTGGGCCCGACCATGCCGTCGATGTCGAGTCTCTTGGCGCGCTGGAACTTCTTCACCGCGGTTCTCGTGTCCTCCCCGAACTGTCCGTCGACCCCGGCGCCCCCGATGCCGTACCCGCGCTTGCTGAGCATGCACTGCACCTGCACCACGCGCTGCCCCTTGTCGCCGAAGCGGGTGAGGGCGGTGCCCGCGTAGTACGTGCACTGTGACAGCCATGGCGGTTTGGGCTTGGCCGTCGGCTTCGGTGTGGTGGTGGGCGGTCGCTGGCCCTGCTGCCCGCCGGGTCTCCCGGAGGCCGTACGGGTGGGGCTCGCGGGGCGGTTGCTCGACGCCGCGGAGCTCGGCGAAGCGTCCCCGTTGCCCTCGTCCGCGTCGGCCGAACCGCTGCCCCGCGCGGTGCCGGACGCGGACGGCGACGTCAGGCCGGACTCGCCCGCCGGACCCGGGGAGTCGGGGGCGCTCACCGAACCGCCCGGCTCCGGCCCGGCCTCGGTCTCGGGCTCGCCCGGCCGGGTCAGCAGGAACGCGGTCAGGGCGATGGCGACCACGGCGAGCGAGGCGACCACCGCGAGGTGCTTCCGCCGCCCGCGCCCCCGCCCCGCCGACGCGTCCCGCACGCCCGTCTCCCGCGGCAGCGTGCCTCCGGGCGCGGGCGTGGGCCCGAGCGGGGGCGTGGGTCCGAGCGGAGGAGCTGCGGACCCCGGCGCCGCCGCCCCAGGACCGTGAGCGACGTCGGCGGCAGCCCCACTCCCGGCCCCATTACCGGCCTCACGCCCGACCCCCGGCAACCGCAGCTGCACGGTCTGCTCCACCGGCACCTGACTCAGTACGTCGTACGCCTCCCGCCGCGCCGTCACCTGCGCGTGCAGCGGCTCGTGCCACCGCCCGGGCCAGGGCCGGGCCGACGCCGCCTCGCTCAACTGGCCCGGGGTGGGCCGAAGCCCGGGCTCCTTCGCCAGGCAGGCGGAGAGCAGATCCGCCAGGTCGGGGTCCACGGAGACGAGTTCCCCTATGACGTCCGCGTACGGCTCCTCGAACGCGACGCGGTGCATCACGTCCACGCCGGTGCCGTCGCCGAACGGGGCCCGTCCGGTCGCTGCGAAGACCAGGGTGCAGGCCAGCGAGAACACGTCCGACACGACATCGGCCCGCCCGTCCCGCAACCGCTCGGGCGACATGTACGCGGGCGTGCCGACCGCCTTGCCGGTGGTGGTGATCGAGCTGGCGTCGGCGGCCTGGGAGATCCCGAAGTCGATGACGTACGCGCCGTCCGCGCCCAGGATCACGTTGGACGGCTTGAGGTCCCGGTGCACGACCTGCGCGGCCGTCAACTCGTCGAGCGCCCGGCCCAGTTCGCCGACCAGCCGCCACACCCCGCTCGCCGGCAGCGGCCCGAACTCCTGCACGGCCTCCGACAGGTTAGGCCCCGGCAGATACTCGGTGGCCATCCACAGCAGGTCGGAGTCGAAGCCGGTGTCGAGCAGCCGCGGCGCATGCGGACTGCGGACCCGCGCGAGCACGGCCGCCTCCCGCTCGAAGCGCCGCCGGAACTCGACGCTCTCCGCGTACTCCGGCCGGATCACCTTGACCGCGGCGAGCCGCTCCCCGCCCTGCGCGGTGGGCCGCGCGAGATAGACCCGCCCCATGCCGCCGCTGCCGAGCAGCCCCAGCGGCACGTAAGCCCCGATCCGCACCGGATCCCCGCTTCGCAGCCGCCCGGCCCCGGCCATCCCGAGCGCCGCGCCCACGTCCTGCCCCGCCATGACACCCCCGAGCCCTCAGCACCTCAACCCGCTTCGCGAGGCTATCGCAGCCAACTGACATCGCCCGTGCGTCGACGGAGAGCGCGGAGGTGCGGCGGCGGGTGTGGTCACCGGCCGACAGAAAGCCGTCCCGAAGGAGACCGGCAGAAAGCCCCTCCCGAAGGAGAGGCGACGAGAAGCGCCCCCGGCAGGACTCGAACCTGCGGCCAAGCGCTTAGAAGGCGCCTGCTCTATCCACTGAGCTACGGGGGCCGGGTTGCGGCCGTGGCCTGGAGCCCGGATGTGGGGGTGATCCGTGACCTCGCCGGGGACAAGGATAGGGCTCCGGCGTCCTTGTCCCGGTTGCTTCGCCTCCGCGGCGCGATGTGGAGGTTCGGTGAAGCGGTCCCGATAATCGCAGGCAGGTACGAATTCTGCAGCGGTTTTGGCCTCTCGCGCCCCGGGTGTTGTGCACTCGTTATGCCTGCGTCCCCTCTCGTCCCGTCTGTCTCAAGTGTCCGACCGGCGCGCAGGGGCTCATATCCTTCAGAAAGTCGTCAAAATTGGGCATTCTTCGCATGTGGTGACCTTGGACGTACGGCCTCAGCTGCTCGACGCACTCTCCGCCCTGCGCGACCGTGTCGCCTCCGCACGCTTTCCGCTCCCACTGACTGGCGCACCACGCGCGCGTGCCAACCGGGACGAACTTCTCGCGCAGCTCGACGACTATCTCGTGCCCCGGCTGCGACAGCCCGAAGCGCCGCTCCTCGTGGTCATCGGCGGGTCGACGGGCGCCGGGAAATCGACACTGGTCAATTCTCTCGTGGGGCGGCAGGTCAGCGAAGCGGGGGTGCTACGGCCCACTACCCGCACGCCGGTGCTGGTCTGCAACCCGGAGGATCACC
Organism: Streptomyces solicavernae; assembly: GCF_029968095.1. GTDB lineage: Bacteria > Actinomycetota > Actinomycetes > Streptomycetales > Streptomycetaceae > Streptomyces > Streptomyces solicavernae. The sequence goes on from NZ_JASCIR010000008.1 coordinate 165,888, forward strand.
ACTGGTTCGCGGGACTGCGCGTGCTGCCCGAGCTCACCCGCGTATGGATGCCGGACCACGCCGACCAGTCCGCGCGACCCGAGCGGCGCAGCGGGCGCGGCGAGCGCCGCCCGGGCGCCGAACGGGGAGAGCGCGTGCTCCGCATCGAGACCGCCGCCACCCTCCCACGCGGCCTCGCCCTCCTGGACGCCCCCGATATCGACTCCCTCGTCGCCCGCAACCGCGAACTCGCCGCCGAGCTGATGTGCGCCGCCGACATCTGGGTCATGGTGACCACCGCCGCCCGCTACGCCGACGCCGTGCCCTGGCACCTGCTGCGCACCGCCAAGGAGTACGACGCGACCCTCGTCTCGGTACTGGACCGCGTACCGCACCAGGTCCTCGCCGACGTGTCCCGGCAGTACGGGGCGCTGCTCACCAAGGCCGGACTCGGCGAGGTGCCGCGCTTCACGATCCCCGAGCTGCCGGAGTCCGCGGGCGGCGGCGGCCTGCTCCCCGCCACGGCCGTGGCGCCGCTGCGGGAGTGGCTCACCCACCGGGTCCAGGACCCCGCAGCCGGCGCCCACGCCATGAGCCGCACCGCGGCCGGACTGCTTACCTCGCTCGACTCCCGGATGCCCGAACTCGCCGGGGCCGTCTCCGCCCAGTACGCGGCCGCACTGCGCCTGACGGCCGCCGTCGACGAGGCGTACGAGCGCGAGCACGCGCGCGTGCGGGGGCGTCTGCAGGCGGGCGGCGTCCTCGCGGGCACCGCCCTGAGCCGCTGGCGGAGCTACCCCCTGGACTGCAGCGCCGGTGAACTGCTCGACGCGATCGTGGAGAGCCTGGCCGCGCTCCTGCTGTGCTCCGTCTCCGCGGCCGGACAGCGCATCGACGAGCGGTGGTCCCGTGAGCCCGCGGCGGCCGCGCGTGAGCTCGCCGAGCGCGACGCGGACCGCGAGGGCGCCGAGCACCGGATCGGCCTGGAGGCGCGCAGGTGGAGCCGCGTCCTGGAGGAGTACGTCGAGGACGAGGTGCGCGGCCAGGAGAACCCGCCCGACGCCGAGGTCGTCACCGCACTCCTCGTCACGGCGCTGCTCGGCGGCCGCAGGGCCCGTACCGCGGGGGAGGCGCTGGCCGAGCGGATCGGCGCGCACGGGGCGCTCAAACTGCGCGACCGCGGCGGCCGGCTGCTCACCGAATGCGTCGAGAAGGTGCTGCGCGCCGAGCGCCACCGCAGGCTCGCCCCGCTCGCCGCCCTCGACATCCAACCGGAACCGCAGGCCGAACTCATTGCCGCGCTGTCCGTACTGAAGAAGGAGAGGTGACCGCGGTGACTGCCGTCACTGATCACACCAGCGGCCAGGAACCCACCGAGCCGACGGGAACGGGCGCCTCCGCCTCCTGCGAGCGTTCCGTCGCGGACTCCGGCCGGGACAACTCGGCTACGCGCGACGGGAGTTCGACCACCGGCGACGGAACAAGCACCGGCCCCGGCCCCGGCACCGGCCCCGGCCCCGGCACCGGAACAAGCACCCGCTCCTGGGCCCGCTCCGCGACCCGCGCCCCGACCTCCGACGACAGCGCCGCACCGGCGGGCGGGAAGCGCCCCCGCAGGTCACGAGCAGGACGACGGGCCTCGGCCAGGGACGGCGCGGCCGAGCAGGGCGCAGCCGAGAAGAACGCACCGGAGACGCCGAACGGCTCCGTCGACGACCGCACCACTGAACCCAGCACAACGAAATCCCGCGCAACGAAATCCCGCGCAACGAAGACCGGTACAACGAAGTCCGACGCAACGAAGACCCGCACAACGGAAACCGGCGCTACAAAGAAGGCGTCGGACCGGCGCCACGCACGCGCGGAGAACGTCGGAAGTGACGCGGCCGAAGGGCGTTCCTGGGACGACGGCCTGATCGCCCGCCGAGTCGGCGACCCACCGGACAACACCGGCCACGCGCGCGTGGAGCCCTTCGACCAGCACCGGCACGACGCCCACCGCGACGGCGCCCCGCACAGCTCCGCGTACGACCCGGAACTGCGGGCGCGCCTCGACGCGCTGCGGGAGCTGGTCGGCCTGTCCCGCGCGCGGCTCGACGGGCAGACTCTGGCCGAGGCGGGCCGGGTGCTCGACCAGGCCGCCGCGCGGCGCGGACTCTCCGACCGGCACACGGTCGTCGCCATCGCGGGCGCCACCGGAAGCGGCAAGTCGACCCTCTTCAACGCCCTTGCCGGAGTGGCCATTTCGGACACAGGGGTGCGGCGTCCGACCACCGCCGCACCCATCGCGTGCAGCTGGACGGACGGCGCCGCAGGCCTGCTCGACCGGCTCGCCATCCCGGGCCGACTGCGCCGCAGGCCGCTCCAGCACAGCTCGCAGGGGCCGGTGCTGGACGGCCTCGTCCTGGTCGACCTGCCGGACCACGACTCGGCGGCCGTCGAGCACCGTCAGCACGTGGACCGGATCCTCACCGTGGTGGACGCGGTGATCTGGGTCGTCGACCCGGAGAAGTACGCGGACGCCGTGCTGCACGAGCGCTACCTGCGCCCGATGGCCGGCCACGCGGAGGTCAGCCTGGTCGTCCTCAACCAGACCGACCGGCTGCCCGGCGACGCCGCCCACCAGGTTCTGGACGACCTGCGCCGCCTCCTCGACGAGGACGGCATCGCCCTGGGCGAGCACGGCGAACCGGGCGCCACCGTGCTGTCGCTCTCCGCGCTCACCGGCGACGGGGTCGGCGAACTCCGCGAAGTCCTCGGCCAGTTCGTGGCCGAGCGCGGCGCCGCGGCCCGCCGCATCTCCGCCGACCTGGACGCCGCCGCGGCCCGCCTGCGCCCCGTCTACGCGGCGGGGCGCCGCGTCGGGCTCAGCGAGCGGGCGCGCGAGGAGTTCTCCGACCGCCTCGCGGACGCGGTCGGCGCGGCAGCCGCGGGCCAGGCCGCCGAACGCGCGTGGCGCCGGAACGCGGGCAAGGCCTGCGGCACCCCGTGGCTGCGCCTCTGGCGCTGGTATGAGGACCAGCGCTTCCCGCTGCTGCGCGCGAAGCCGTCGCCCACCCCGCCGGCCGACGAGCAGGCGACGGCCCGGCAGCGCGTGGAGCAGGCGGCGCGCACCGTGGGCGACGAAGCGGCGGCCGGACTTCCGGCGCCGTGGGCGCAGTCCGTCAAGGACGCCGCGGCGCGCGGCGCGCAGGGGCTGCCGGAGGAACTCGACGAGCTGGCGCTGACCGCCGCGTACCCCGCCAGGCGCCCGCCGCGGCCCGGCTGGTGGCCGCTCGCAGTGCTCGCCCAGGCCTCGATGACGCTGCTCCAGATCGTCGGCGGAGTCTGGCTGCTCGGCCAGGTCATCGGCTTCTTCCCGCCCAATCTCGGCTCGCCCGTACTGCTCATGATCGCGGGCATCGTGGGCGGTCCCGGCGTCGAGTGGGCCTGCCGGATGGCGGCGCGCGGCCCTGCCAGGCGGTACGGGATCGAGGCGGAACGGAAGCTGCGCGAGGCCGCCGCCGCGTGCGGGCGCGCGCAGGTGCTCGACCCCGTCGCGGCGGAGCTGCTGCGCTACCGCGAGGTGCGTGAGCAGTACGTGCGGGTCACCGGGGCCGTGGCCGCCGGGCCCACGGTGGCGATGGGGTCGCTGGGTGCGGCCGGGTCGCTGCGGTCGGCGGGGTCCGGGGGCTCGGCCGGGGGCCGGGAAGCGGATCCTCACGATCGGGTGACGGAGTTGTCCACAACCGGCCGGTAGTCCACAGGCCGGAGCGGGCTCGCCCCGCAGGTTGCAGTCTGAGGTCGCGGCGGGTCGCCGGTCGATCTCCGCGCCGCCTGCGGGACGGGCCCGCAGGCATGTCCGGACACGTACGCCGGGCCGTCGACGGCCCGGCGCAGGGAGCCGGCCGCGGGGTGCGGCTCAGGGAGGGGACGAGACGAGATGAACGAGACGATGGTGACGATCGTGGGGAACGTCGCGACGAAGCCGGTCTTCCGGGAGACGCCGAGCGGGCCGATGGTGCGCTTCCGGCTGGCGATGACCTCACGGTTCTTCGACCGCGCGGCACAGAACTGGAGGGACGGGCACACCAACTTCTTCACGGTCTGGGCCTGGCGCTCCCTCGCGGCGAACGTGGCCTCTTCGGTGTCGGTCGGCGAACCGCTGCTCGTGCGGGGCCGGCTGAAGGTGCGCAGTGAGGAGCGCGGCGGGCAGTCGTGGACGTCGGCGGACATCGAGGCGCTCGCCGTGGGCCACGACCTGTCCCGGGGTACGTCCGCGTTCCGGCGCACGAGCCGGGTGACGGTGGAGCCCGGCGCGATGGCGGAACGTCAGGACCCGTCCGGTCAGCCGGATGCCGGGTCCCAACTACCGGACAACGAGCCGCAGTTCGAGCTGCCGGCTCCCGCGGCTGTGCGGGAGCCCGAGCCCGCCGCGTAGGCCGGTCTGGGGGGTGATGTGTCGATGAGGGCAGGTCACCGCCCCATCCGGCGATAACGATTCCGAGTCGGAACGGTTATCTGATGGCATGACAGGGATATGCGGTGCGCGCGGCTTCATAGGATGCCGGGCGTAACTCACGGGGCAGTTGATGCTGCTGGCGGGACCGAACCCCCCATGACCCATGTGAACGGGTCCCGCCCGGAGGGGAATTCAGTGTTTTCTTCGTTCTCAGTACGTCGGCGCGGCTCCGCCCGCCTCGCCGTCGCGGCACTCGTGTCCGGGCTCGTCGCGGCCGGCGCGACCCTCGGCGCGAGCCCGGCGGCCGCCGCCGACGCTCCGCAGCACCAGGGAGGTGCGACCGCGACCCTGGGCGGACTGAAGACCTACGGTCAGGCGGTCATAAGCGAGGACGGCGAGCAACAGCGCATAGCCGCAGGCCTCTTCGAGATGGCCGTGGACGGCGGCGGCATGCTGCAGACGTACTGCATCGATGTCCACAACCCGACCCAGAAGGACGCGAAGTACCAGGAGACCCCCTGGAGCGCGACCTCGCTGAACGGCAACCCGCAGGCGGGCAAGATCCGCTGGATCCTGCAGAACTCCTACCCGCAGGTGAACGACCTGGCGGCGCTCGCCAAGAAGGCCGGTGCCCGCGGGCTGACCGAGGAGGCCGCCGCGTCCGGCACCCAGGTCGCCATCTGGCGCTACTCCGACGACGCGGACGTCGAAGCCCTCGACCCGCAGGCCGAGAAGCTCGCCGACTACCTGGAGAAGAGCGCCCGGGCCCTGCCCGAGCCCAAGGCCTCGCTGACCCTGGACCCGCCGGCCGTGTCCGGCAGGTCCGGCGAGCGGATCGGTCCCGTCACCGTGCGGACCAACGCGCAGAGCGTCACCGTGGCCCCGCCGGCGAACGCCGCAGCCAGCGGTGTCCGCATCGTGGGCAAGGACGGCGAGGCCCGCACCACGGCGGCCAACGGGCACCAGCTCTACTTCGACGTACCCGAGGACGCCGAGGCCGGGACGGCCTCGCTGACCCTGCAGGCCTCGACCACCGTGCCCGTCGGCCGGGCCTTCGCGTCCGAGACGAAGAGCCAGACGCAGATCCTGGCCGGGTCCAGCGTGTCCACCGTGTCCGCGACGGCCACGGCGCACTGGGCGGACAAGGGCCCGATACCCGCGCTGTCCGCGCAGCGGAACTGCGCCAAGGGCGGCGTGGACATCACCGCGGCGAACAAGGGCGACGAGCCGTTCACGTTCGAGCTCATGGGTGCCAAGCACACCATCGCCGCCGGGGACGTGCAGACGGTCACGATCCCGCTGCAGGAGGACCAGGCGTACGACTTCACGATCACCGGCCCGAACGGCTACGAGAAGCGCTTCAAGGGCGTGCTCGACTGCCGGACCGCGGGCAGCACCGGCGGCGACGGATCCTCCCCGGCACCGCAGCCCAGCCCGGCCTCCGCGGGCGGCACCGGCGCCCACGACGGCCCTGACCTGGCCGAGACCGGCAGCTCCAACGCCACACCGATGATCGCGGGCATAGCCATCGCCCTGGTCGTCGTCGGCGGCGGCGCGGTCTTCCTGCTCCGCAAGAAGAAGGACGGGGCGGGCGAGAGCGAGTAGCGCCCGTGTGACTCCGTGAGCACACCGGCCCCGTCGCTCCCGCGCACGGGGCCGGTGTGTATCCCGCGACATCCGCGGGACGTTCCCCGCGACATCCGCGGGACGTTCCCCGCGACATCCGCGGGACGTTCCCCGCGACATCCGCGGGACGTTTCCCCACGACCGGGACACCGGTTTCCGCCTGGCGGTGGCCGTCAGGCAAGATGGGGTGTTACTTGCCGCGAGAGGGCATGAGAAAGCCCCTCACCAGCAGGTTTCCCGCCGATGAGGGGCTGTCTCAGGCTGCCTGGGCCGTCTCTGGGCCGTCGTGGGCGTAACCGGCCGCCGAGTACATGGCGCTGATGGCCTTTCGAGTCCGAGCCTCACTGCTCGGCATGAGGTGCGTGTAGACGCGGAGCGTGAAGCCCGGATCGCTGTGCCCGAGGTAGAGGCTCAGGGCTTTGATGTTCTCCCCGGAGTCGAGGAGGACGGACGCGTAGAAGTGCCGCAGGGCGTGCATCCCGTGCTCGCGGGCAGCGTCGTACCGCTCTCCCTTCTCCGGCTCGGGGATGATCCCGGCGGACGCAAGGGCGGGCTTCCAGTACTGGTCATTGAAGTTCTGGCTCCAGACGGCCTTACCGGTCCTGCCCGTGAAGAAGAGGCGCCGGGTGACCATCGGCCCATCGGGCGTACCCCACGGCAGAGTTACCTCCACGGGCGGGTTGTGCTTCTTGTGCTCGGCGAGTGCAGCGGCTACTGCGGCGTCAAGGGGAACATCTCGGATCTTGCCGCGCTTCGGGGGCGCGAACACCAGTGTTCCCCGGACCTTCTTGACCTGCTGCCGGACGTAGATCCAGCCCAGATCGCCAAGGTTGGCCTCATCAATGCCCAGGATCTCGCCCTGGCGCAGACCGCAACCGCCGCCCAGGTCGACCATGGCTCGGTACTGCTCGGGCAGCGCGGATCGAACGGCGAAGACCTGCGAGGCCGACCAGGGGTGTACTCGTGTTGCCGAAGGACGAGGCGGTTTCACCGATCGTGCCCGGCAAGGGTTCGAGGCCAACAGGCGGTCATCGACAGCGGCGTTGAGGACCGAGGAAGCCGCATCGAAGATGAGCCGCCGGTACGAGTCCGCGCTGACGACGGCCTCAAGCTCGCGCAGCCATGACCGGATGTGCTCCGGCTGGAACGACCCCACAGGTCGCGACCCCAGGTAGGGCAAGGCGTGCAGCCTCAAGCGCCCCTCGATGGCGGCTCGGCTGGTGAGGTCGGTTGTCAGGGAGCCGAGCCAGCGTTCGGTGTATTCGCGAAACGTGGTCTGGGACGCGCGCGGGTCGATGTACTGGCCGCGTGACATGTCGGCTTCGATGTTGGTCAACCACTGCTCAGCGAGCCGCTTCTGACGGTCTGGAAAACTCTTGGACTTCTCGGTGCCGTCCGGGCCGACGTAGCGGGCGCGATAGCGCTGGCCGGTGCCGTGGCGGTCGGTCTTGACCTTGGTGGGCTTTCCGTCGGGGCCGGTCTCGACCTTGTACCAGCGGTCTTGGATGTGTCCGGCCATTAGGCGGCTTCCTCCATCTGGGACTCGACCCAGGCGCGTACTTCGGCGGGGTCGAAACGGAGGTGTCGGCCGACGCGGAAGCCGCGGGGGCCGGTGTGCTTGCGGCGCCACTGGTAGACGGTCTCGATGCTCGGCAGGCCGAACATGGCCACGAGGTCCTCAGGCGTCAGGAAGCGGCTGGGGAGGGCGGTTGCCATGGTCACTGTCCCTTCTCGTCGTCGGCTGTGGCGCGTTCTTCGCGGGCGAGTTCGCGGTTCTGCTCGATGTCGCGGCGGATGTTGGCAGCGAGCCAGGATTCGCCGGGGGTGTGGCCGTGGCCGGCGTACGTCCAGTGGGCGAGGGTGAGCGTGGTCTCCTCGGGCACGTCGTCCGGGTCGGGGAGGCCGAGGGCAGCACGGTGTTGGGCGGCGCGGTAGTCGGCGCGGACCTGGCGGAGGGCGCTGAGGGTGGTGGAGTAGCGGCGGGACTTGGTGGAGAAGTGGCCGCGGAAGCCGAGCATGTGGGCCCAGTCGCGCAGCTTGCGGTCCGGGTAGGTGGCATGGAGGCCGAGGCACGCTTCGATCAACCGACGCGGGTGGTCGGGGACTTCGAGGAGGACGAGGGCTTCTTTGTTGCCGATGCGGCGGTCGACGGTGCCGGTGGTCTCGGCCGCCTTGGTGGCGTACTTGGCGACGTAGGAGGCCACGGCCTGTTCGGTGATCTCGGAGCCGTCGCCGAAGGCCTTGATGGGGCGTACGTCGAGGCGGTCGCCCCAGGCGAAGACACGGGCCGGGTGGTCGCCGGAGGCGGGGAGGTCGACACGGACGCGGGCGGCTGCAGCGTGGATCGCGTCGGTGAGGAGGTCGAGGGTGGCCCAATGCGGTGGCTCGGTGTCGGGTCCGTCGGGGCCGTCGAAGCGGATCACGGCGTGGAAGTGGATCGCGCCGCGCTTCTGGTACTCGGCGACCTTGCCGAAGGAGAGCCGGGACTGTTCCTTGGCCGCCTTTTGCGTGATTCCGGCGCGGGCGGCGATCTCCCGGTGGAGGTAGATCGTGAAGTACCGCCAGAGTTCGGATGCGTGGTTGTTCCACAGCACTGCGTCCGCGTAGTCGTACGTGTCGGGGTCGAGCGGGGTGCCCAACTCCGGTGCGTCCTCGGGGTGGTGGACGCCGCAGCGGCAGGGGCGGTGTCCGGGTCGGTTGTGGACGGGGCCGAAGCTGGGGGCGGTGAGGGTGGCGAAGACGCGGGGGTGTTCGCGGACGGTGGTCGGGGTGCCTTTGTCGCCGACGAGTCCGGCCCGGATGAGGTGGTAGGTGTCGCCCGCGTAGGTCCAGGCGCAGGCGGGGCAGCGGGAGGCGCGGCGGTTGCCGCAGGCGACGCGGAGTCGGCCGCCGGGCTCCATGTCGGTCGAGTACGAGTAGAGGACTTGGCCGGTGGTGCGGTCGCGGGTGACGGTGGAGCCCTGGAGGTGGATGGGGTCGGAGCAGCCGCCGGTGCGGCGGATCTGTTCTTGGATGCGGTCGAAGCCGGGGTTCCCGGCCACCCTCAGCACGTCGGCGAGGGTGGCCGGGGCCAGGTCCGCAGGGGCGGAGGTGGTCACCGAGCACCCTCCTTGCGGCTCTTGCGGGGCCGGTCGGAGTGGTAGCGGGTGGTGCCGAGGTCCTGGCCGTCGTCGTGGATGACGCGAGCGGCGTTGGGGTTGCGGTCGTTCCAGTCCTCCGCGCACACCTTGTGGACGGGCTCACCCGCGTGGGAGCGCAGCGGCGTCGTCGTGTCGCACTGGGTGCAAGGCTTGGCGTCCGACTCGTAGTGCTGGCTGGAGTTCCAGTTCAGGAGTCCCATGCCTGTCACCGCCCGACCCGGACGAGAGCGGGGTTCTTCGTGGTGCGGCCGTGGCCCTTGCAGGTGGGGCAGTCGGCGGTGAGGGTGGCGCGGGTGCCGTCCGGGTTATGGGTGCCGGTGGTGATCGTGACGGTGGCGAAGCCGTCGCAGTCGCGGCAGATGCGTACGCGGGCAGGGCTGTGCTGGGCCATGATGGAACTTCCCTTTCGGGTCCGTTGGATCAGGAAGAGGTGGAGCCGTCCGGGGCGGCGGATCTTTGGCGAGAGAGCCGCCCCGGAGGGCGTTAGCGCGTGTGGCGCCTGCCGTGTCCCTTGGCCGCGTACATCGCGGCGTCAGCGGCGGATAGGGCGTCGGTGAGCATCGGGACCGGCAGGTGTGCGCGGAGACAGTGGCCGACCGAGGCCGCTACCGGCAGGACGTGTCCGTTGTGGTTCACGGGCTGGTCCAGGGCGGCTTGCAGGGCGCGGACGCTGGGTGTGTCGGCGGGGTTGGTGACGATGGCGGCGAACTCGTCTCCGCCGAGGCGGGCGGCGATGCCGTGACGTCCGCACCAGTCGGCCAGGCGGCGGGCGGTCGCAGTCAGGGCGGCGTCGCCAGCGGCGTGGCCGTGGGTGTCGTTGATGGTCTTGAAGTCGTCCAGGTCGATCAGGACCACGAGGGCGTTGGGATGCTTGGCGAGCAGGCGTTCGGCGCGGGCGGTCCATCCGGCGCGGGTGTGCAGACCGGTCAGCGGGTCACGGCGGGCGGTGGTCAGACGCCGCCAGAGCAAGCCGCCGTGAAGTGCCCAGCCCAGGGCCGGTAACCCAGCCGCGATCATGTGTGCGTCCATAGCGATCACCAGTCCTTGTGAAGGTTGTTGACGAGGTGGCGGAGCACCACCGCAGTCACGGCGACGGACACGCCCGCGATCGCGGCGGCGAGAAGCATGGAGACCAGCACCGCGCCGACGACGAGAACCGCGGCAGTGCCGCCACCGACAAGGAGCGCGAGCGAGCCGGGGGTGAGCTGCACCGTGGGCCGGGCAGGAGCCGCCGGGGCGACGGGCGCGGGGGCCGGGGTCTGCGGCTGGTGCTCCAGGGCCGTGCCGGTGAGCGGGATCGTGTCGCCGGTGGGCTGGTCGTTGACCGGGATCTTCGGGGTGAGCATCGGACTGAACTCCCTTCCGCGAGTTACTTGTTGATGACGTGGTCGACGGCGGGGCTCAGGAAGCTGTCGGCGATGAGGTAGCCGCCGAGGAGGAGCAGGGCTACGAGCCACCAGGGCGGGCGGATGAGCTTGATGCCGAGGACTCCGGTGACGGCGATGGCGAGCCAGAGCGGGATTTCCATGACGGGTCTCCTAGGCGGTGCAGCGGTGGGTACGGGCGGCGAGTTCGGCGGCGGAGCGGTTGGCGTATTCGGCGGAGAAGTCGCAGCGGGGCGCGGTGCAGGCGGCGGTGTGGCGGTCGCGGCCGCGTCCGTCGTAGAAGGTGGCGACCTGTACGGGGCCGAACTGGCGGACGTTGCGGAAGCGCCGGTAGGCGGTCATGACGTGTGGTTCTCCTTTCAGATCAGTTGAGTTGGAGCTGAGCGGCGATGGCGTTGCCCATCGGCGCGGGCAGGCCTAGGCGGGCGCGCAAGGTGTCCGGCGTGATGGGACTCCCGTTCGCGGCCTCGTGCGTGGCGGCGATCTTCCGGGCGTGGTCGAGGAGCGCCGGCGGGACCTTCACCGCGTCCGGGACCGAGACCGGAGCGGGCTCCGGCTCGGGCTCGGGTTCAGCGGCGGGCAGTTCCGCGACCGGCTCCGAGGCCGGAGGCTCGGGTGCGGTGTCGAGTTCCGGCGCGGTGTCCGTGCGCTGAAGGTCGACCGCGGGCGGTTCCTCGACCGACGCGGCGACCGGGGCCGGAACGGGCTCCGGGGCGGCGGGCGTGTGGACGAGGAGCGTGCCGCCGAGGAACGCGAGGGCAGGCCAGCCCGCGACGACGATGCGCAGCCAGGCCGGGACGTGTTCGAGGTCGAGGAGCCCAGCGGTGGCGATGTTGGCCCCGAGCGAGGCGGCCAGGGCGATCACGAACCACAGCCAGGCGGCTCGGTCGCTTCGGGCGGTCCTTAGTCGGCGCCAGGCGGCGACAAGGAGCAGGTCGACGCTGATCGGATAGGCCCAGGCCTGCCAGCCCTTCTGTCCGGCGGCGTGGGCCAGGTCGTGCAGGTGGGAGAAGGACAGGGCTCCGGCGATCACGGCCTGAATGAGCACCGGGTCCATGCGGATGCGGTGGTTCACCGTGTCACCTCCTTGCGGGGATTGGGCCCGAGCGGGGCGGGGATCGAAGTCCGGCCGCCCAGCTCCGGCAGTTCGGATCATTCGGCGGCTTCGCCCGAGCCCAGGCAGGCGAGGCAGAGGCCGGTCTGCTGTCCGACCGAGCGGCGCTTTCGGCCGACGCGGACGGCGCGGGCTACTTCGCCGGACCCCTTGCAGGTCGGGCACTTCGCGGGCGGTGCCTTCCGAGTCGCCATGGCGATCACTCGCCCCCGGCCGGGTCGCGCACGTAGTCGTCGGCGTGGTCGACCAGCCACGCTGCGATCTCGCGGTGTTCGTCGGAGTCGGCCGTTTCGAAGACTGCTTCGGCTGTCGCGACTGCCTCAACTAACTTGTTCTGGCGGGTCAGTTCGGCCGAACGCTCCAAGGCCCGGCGAGTGTAAGCACGCATGAGGATCACTCCGTTTTCGGCATGGGCGGGGTAGGGACCTGGCGTGAGACGGTCACGCCAACCAGGGGTGAAGGGGTGTCAGGGAATCGCCGGGGCCGTGGTCGGCTTGGGCGGAATCACCTGGGCCGGGACCGGCGGAGCGACCGGCCGGAAGGGCTCCAGGGCCGGAAGGTCCGGCGCCATGTGCGCGAACTCCCGGCAGACAGCGACGGTTTCCTCGACCGAGGTCAGCGGGGTGCGGATACGTCCCCAGCCACCCGAGGCATCAGCGGCGACGGCCTGTCCGGGCCGGTCGGCGGGGATCGTGCACGCGGCCGGTACGGACTCGGGGGCCACGTCGTTCAGCCCCATCTCGGCGGTCTGCTTGTCGTTGACCCGATGCACCACGCGGCCGGTGAGCTGAGCGCGGAGCATCGTCGCGCCCTTGCCCAGCTCGGAGCCAAAGCGCTGCCCGCAGATCTCCATGAAGAGACCGACCGCGCGCGAGAGCTGAGCGAGGCGGATCAGCCCGGTGACGATGCGCTCTCTCCGTTCCTCGTCCTTCTTCGCCGAGATCAGGAACAGCTCCGCAATCTCGTCCACGAGGACCACGACCGGCACCGGCCGCAGATGCTCGGGCAGCTCCCACAGGTCCGAGACTCCATGCTTGGCCAGCAGGTCGAACCGGTCTTCCATCTCCGCTACCAGCACATCGATCAGTGAAGCCGCGTCGTCCGGGTTCGTGGCGAGCGCCGACAAGCGGGCGGCGTAACGGGACTGTTCGACACCGCGCTTGCAGTCGATCCCGACCAAGGCGACCGGCAGCCGGGCAAGGCCCTTGATCAGGTTGCGCTGGTACATGGACTTGCCGGACTGGTTCGCCCCGAGGGTGAGCGCGTGCGGGATCTGGCGGAAGTCCCGTTCGTAAGCGGTCCCGTCATCCCGCAGTGCAACCGGCACCACCAGATCGCGGGCTACGGCCTTGCGGGGCATCTGCACCCGGCGCAGCACGTCATAGCCAGTCATCCGCAGCTCGACGTAACCGGGCTTGGTCGCGATCACGTGCACCCCGTGGACGCCCCAGGCGTGACGCAGACGCTCCGACGCGGCAGCCACGTCGGCAGGCTCCAGACCGGCCGGCAGTCGCAGGGTGACCCGCAGACCGGTCGAGGTGGGCCGGATACGGCGGATCTTCGGAGCCACCGGCCGAACCTCGCGGCGAGCGACCTTGCGCGACATGAACGCCCGCAGCCCCGACGGCTGAACCGTCAGCCCGCACACATCCATCGTCGTCCGGTACGAGACCGAGAACCGACCCCAGGCCATCGGCAACCCCACCATCGCCCAGTACACACGCGGAGCACGGAACCGGGCGTAGGTGACGCCACCGGCGGCGGTTAAGGCAGTCGCGCCCTCAACCCACAGACTCAGGTCCGCCATGATCAGGCCCCCGTCGTCAGCGCGACCGCGCGGAACGCGATGCCGTGGCGCTTCTGCCCGTTGAACTCGTTCTCCCAGTCACGGGCCTTCAGCCCCGTCACGCTCACCGGCATACCCGGCGCAAGCCCCTCCGGCAGGCCAGTCTCGGGGACGGTGACCTGGTAGAGGTTGCCCTCACCCTCGTCCGAGACGAGCAGCCCCACCGTCGCCAGCGGCGCGTTCGTCTCACGGTCCATCGCCTGTTCACCGGTCTTCTTGTTCGCCATCTTCGGCTCCGGCGCAGTCGCGACGAACACCACAGCGGTCGAAAGGTCGATCTTGAAAGACGGCATTGGTACTCCTCTAGATGAGCTTCGCTCCTGCACTCATGTACAGGAGTTATGAGTAGAAGAGTGCCTAACTCATGTACATGAGTCAAGCGCTACGGAGTGCCCTAGGTGGGTTGGCTGAAAACCGCCCTAGCCGTCAGTCGCGAGCGGCGAAGCGATAGTCAAGAACGAACTGGTCAGCGGCCATGAGCGTGTCGCAGACCTCCACGACGCGACCACTGTCCGAAATTGCATTCCGGACAAGGTGGATGACGGGGGCACTAGGGCTGAGCGCCAGCGCAACCCCTTCCGCCTTCGTCGCAAGGCGAGCGCTCACGGTCTCGGTGAACTCCGCAAGCAGGTGCCCATGCTCTTCGAGTCGGGCATAGATGCCGCCCCCGCCAGGGTTCTCTTCGAACATCTCCGGGATGTCCTTCACGACGTCCCAGGGCAGGTAAGAGGTTGCTTCCTCGGTGGGGACACCGTCGCGAAAGTAGCGCCGCTTGCGCGCCAGGACCTTCGACCCCGACGGCACGTCTAGTCGCTCGGCAATGTCTGTGGGTGCGTCCGCTGGTCCGACGAACAGCACGGTCACCGACGGGACCCCGCCAGACTGCTCGGCTTCTGCCAGGTAAGCGGCCTTACCGGCCTTTCGGTGAGCCCGGCGGAACCGGTCGGACGACTTCCGCTGAACCGGTGGGCGCAGGCGCACGAAGGAGCCACGACCGTGATGCGTCTCGATCAACTGGGCTGCTCGAAGTTCCGCGAAGGCCTTGCGGACCGTACCGGATGCAACCGTGTACCTGGCCATCAGATCGGACTCGCTAGGGACGGCCGCCCCCGGTGCCAACTCCCCCGACTGAATCTGTGCAGCCAGGTCGTCCGCGATCTGTAGGTACTTCGCCTTCTCTGAGGACTTCACGTTGCTACTCGCCATAGTCCTACAGTCTCTCCTATCCTCCTGTACATGAGTAACAGTCACCCTCAGAAGCCGTCAACGCCTCTCCACTCGGTATCGGTGGCCGGAGTCGTGGTGCGTGAAGACGGGCGCGTCCTGGTGATCCAACGTGCCGACAACGGCCGTTGGGAACCGCCGGGCGGGGTGCTGGAGCGGACCGAAGCCATTGAGGACGGGGTGCGCCGCGAGGTCTACGAAGAGACCGGGATCAAGGTGCACGTGGAACGACTCACCGGGGTCTACAAGAACATGACGGCCGGGGTAGTCGCCCTGGTCTTCAAATGCACACCCGAGGGTGGCCACGAACGGCTTTCCGATGAGTCGACCGCAGTCGATTGGCTGACGCCTGACGAGGTCGTAGCCGCGATGAATGAGGCGTACAGCGTCCGCATCGCAGACGCCCTGGCAGGCGAAATGGCCCCCCACGTCCGGACGCACGACGGACGCAAGCTCACCGACCCGGCAGGCATCTAGTCCGGCCAAGCGGGCGCCGAGCTGTTACGAGTTTCTCTACCTCATCAAGGCACCCGGCTGCGCTTCGCTTCGCCGGGCGCGCTTCCCGGCTCCCGCTCCGCGCGACGCTCCTGCCTGCGGCCCGCTCCGCGCGCGCTCCCGCCGACGCGCGCCCACGTGGGTAGGACCGGAGGCCATGAGTCGATCACCCGACATGCGCGCTCACGGTCCAAACCATGCCTCCGGCGGGGGCGCTCAGGCTCCGAGATGGACGGGGCGCCGTTCGCGAGTGCCGGCCGAATGGGGCGGGCGTAGTGGGCTTCCATCCCGTCTGCCGTCGACCCAGGCAGAGCCGAGCAGCCGCGGCCCATGGCGTCCAGGTCGTTCGTACAGTGGCGCGCTCCACCTGGACGCCATGAACCACGCCCGCTCCACGGTGTGTGGGTCGACGGCAGACGGGATGGAAGCCGGGGTGAGTGGTGGGCTGAGGAGCGCGGGCCCGCTGGGCCGTCTCTGGGCCGTGCGAGGCGGATCGAGGGCGACCGATAGCGACAATCAGTGACAGATCATCTGTGGTGGTGATCCCGGCAACGGCCAGGTCAGAGGCCATCCGCCATATGGGTTTCGTTCCTGCGGTAGGCGTACGGCAAGATGGGGTGTATCTGCCCACTTCCAGTTCTGCCGGACGGTTTCTCTTGGCTGAGTACATCTACACGATGCGCAAGACGCGCAAGGCGCACGGCGACAAGGTGATCCTTGACGACGTCACGCTGAGCTTCCTCCCCGGCGCGAAGATCGGTGTGGTCGGTCCGAACGGCGCCGGTAAGTCGACCGTTCTGAAGATCATGGCCGGTCTGGAGCAGCCGTCGAACGGTGACGCGTTCCTCTCGCCCGGTTACAGCGTCGGCATCCTGCTGCAGGAGCCGCCGCTGAACGAGGAGAAGACCGTCCTGGAGAACGTCCAGGAGGGCGTCGCCGAGACCAAGGGCAAGCTCGACCGGTTCAACGAGATCGCCGAGCAGATGGCGACCGACTACACCGACGAGCTGATGGAGGAGATGGGCAAGCTCCAGGAGGAGCTGGACCACGCAGGCGCCTGGGACCTCGACGCCCAGCTCGAACAGGCCATGGACGCCCTCGGCTGCCCGGCCGGCGACTGGCCGGTCACCAACCTCTCCGGTGGTGAGAAGCGCCGCGTCGCCCTGTGCAAGCTGCTGCTCGAAGCCCCCGACCTGCTGCTCCTCGACGAGCCCACCAACCACCTGGACGCCGAGTCCGTGCAGTGGCTGGAGGCGCACCTCGCCAAGTACGCCGGCACCGTCGTCGCCATCACCCACGACCGGTACTTCCTGGACAACGTCGCGGGCTGGATCCTGGAGCTCGACCGCGGCCGCGCCATCGGCTACGAGGGCAACTACTCCACGTACCTGGAGACCAAGCAGACCCGCCTCAAGGTCGAGGGCCAGAAGGACGCCAAGCGCGCCAAGCGGCTCAAGGAAGAGCTTGAGTGGGTGCGGTCCAACGCCAAGGGCCGGCAGGCCAAGTCCAAGGCCCGCCTTGCGCGTTACGAGGAGATGGCCGCCGAGGCCGACAAGATGCGGAAGCTGGACTTCGAGGAGATCCAGATCCCGCCGGGCCCGCGCCTGGGCAATGTCGTCGTCGAGGTCAACAACCTCACCAAGGGCTTCGGCGAGAAGCTCCTCATCGACGACCTGAGCTTCACCCTGCCGCGCAACGGCATCGTCGGCGTCATCGGCCCGAACGGCGCCGGCAAGACCACGCTGTTCAAGATGATCCAGGGCCTGGAGACCCCCGACTCCGGCCAGATCAAGGTCGGCGACACGGTCAAGATCTCCTACGTCGACCAGTCCCGCGAGAACATCGACCCGAAGAAGACGCTGTGGGCCGTCGTCTCCGACGAGATGGACTACATCAACGTCGGCCAGGTCGAGATGCCGTCCCGCGCCTATGTCTCGGCGTTCGGCTTCAAGGGACCGGACCAGCAGAAGCCGGCCGGTGTGCTCTCCGGCGGTGAGCGCAACCGCCTGAACCTCGCGCTGACCCTCAAGCTGGGCGGCAACCTGCTGCTCCTCGACGAGCCGACCAACGACCTCGACGTCGAGACCCTGTCCTCGCTGGAGAACGCGCTGCTCGACTTCCCGGGCTGCGCCGTGGTCGTCTCCCACGACCGCTGGTTCCTGGACCGCGTCGCCACGCACATCCTGGCGTACGAGGGCGAGTCCAAGTGGTTCTGGTTCGAGGGCAACTTCGAGTCGTACGAGAAGAACAAGATCGAGCGGCTGGGCCCGGACGCGGCGCGCCCGCACCGTGCCACGTACAAGAAGCTGACGCGAGGCTGAGGTCGACCAGGTGACCAGGCACATCTACTCCTGCCCGCTGCGCTGGTCGGACATGGACGCCTTCGGGCACGTCAACAACGTCGTCTTCCTGCGGTACTTGGAAGAGGCGCGGATCGACTTCATGTTCCGGCTGGCGCCGGGCGACGGCTCGCCCTCGTTCTCCGGGGGCTCCGTCGTCGCGCGGCACGAGATCGACTACGTACGGCCGCTGGTGCACCGGCACGAGCCGGTGACCATCGAGTCGTGGGTGACGAAGATCGGGGCGGCCTCGCTCACGATCGCGTACGAGGTGAAGGACCCGGACCAGGTGTACGTCCGGGCCTCGACGATCGTCGTGCCCTTCGACCTGGAGGCGCAGCGGCCGCGGCGGATCAGCGCGGAGGAGAAGTCCTTCCTGCAGGAGTACATGGACGACTCGGCTCCGGGGGCGCTCGCCGCATGACGGCCTCGCCGTTGCGTTTCGCCGACGCCGGGGAGGCGGCCGACCTGGCCGCCTTCCTGGCCCGGCTCATCCACTACGACAAGGCCGCGGCCGTACGGCTGCAGGCCGGGGGCGGGGCGCTCGCCGTGTTCGGGCGGCCGCCGTCGTTCGAAGTGCTCGCCATCCGCGCGGCCCGGCTCGCCGAGCCGGCCGAGCTCGACGTGACCGTCTCGGCGGGCGAACTCCTCGAAGGGATCGACGAGTCGGCGGGCAGGGCCACCGTGCCCGGGGCCGTCACCGGCCCGCCGTGGGCCGGGGTACTGCCCCCGCGCGGCGGCTGGCAGCAGCTCCCCGGGCTGCCGGGTCTCGACGCGGTGCGCCGGGCCGTCGGTATCGCGGTCGGTGAATTCCGGTCGCGCACCGAGGAGTTGGACCCGGAGAAGCGCACCCGCGCGGAGCTGGACCGGATCGGCCGGGAGATCTGGTCGCGGCCGGTCGGCGACACCGAACTGCCGGTGCGGGCCGCGCACGCCGCGCAGGCGCTCGGCTTTCTGCGCCCCGCGGCCTTCGAAACCGGACCGGGGAGCGGGCCCACCCTGCTCGCCTCGGGCGCGTGGCTGCGGCTGCGCACGCCGTACGGCTCGATCGCCCTGCGCAGGGCGGGAGCCGGCGCGCTGAGTGTGACACCCACCTAGGTTCTGGCTCTCCCCCAGCTACCGCTGGGAGGTGCCCCCAGGACGGGCTGGTAGGGGTCACCCCGCCGTATTGACCATGGATGCGGCGGCGTACGTCAGGTAGTTCCAGAGCGTGTGCTCGTGCTCCTCGGAGAGGTTCAGCTCCTCGACGGCCACACGCATGTGCTTCAGCCACGCGTCGTGCGCGGCCTGGTCGACGGTGAACGGGGCGTGCCGCATGCGCAGCCGGGGGTGGCCGCGGTTGTCGCTGTACGTGCGGGGGCCGCCCCAGTACTGCATCAGGAAGAGCGCGAGCCGCTCCTCCGCCGGGCCCAGGTCCTCCTCCGGGTACATCGGCCGCAGCAGCGGGTCCTCGGCGACGCCCTGGTAGAAGCGGTGCACCAGGCGCCGGAAGGTCTCCTCGCCGCCGACCTGCTCGTAAAACGTCTGTTCCTGAAGGGTGCCGCGCGGAATCTCCATCACCCGTCCATGGTCTCAGACGGGACGGCCGAGGACTCGGGGCCTAGGACTTCCGCGGATCGAGCGGAGCTCGCGGTTCGCGCGGAGCTCGCGGTTCGAGTGGAGATTCGCGGTTCGAGTGGAGCTTCGTGGTTCGCGCGGCCTTCCGTCGTCGGACAGTCGCTGCCGCAGGCCTCGCCTCCGCGGGGATATCGCAGGACAGTGGGGGCATGGGAGCCGAACTGTCGCGGGAGACACCTGCCGTGGATGTCACGGCCACCGTGGACGACGAGCCCGGTGCCGAGGCCGTACGGGCCGCTGCCGCGCGGGCCGGGCTCGTACGGGAGATCGAGGCGAGCGGCGCCTTCGCGGACGAGCCGCGGTGGCGGGAGGCGTTCGAGGAGGTGCCGCGCCATCTGTTCGTGCCCTACTACTACGTCGGCACGGCGGACGGGTACGAGCGGCTGTGGGGCGAGGACCCCGATCCGCGCCGCCGGGAGCGCTGGCTGCGCGGGGCGTACGCGGACGAGCCGCTGGCCACCCGCGTACGCGACGGACAGCTGATCTCGTCCAGCAGCCAGCCGTCGCTGATGGCGCAGATGCTGGCGGACCTGGGCGTACGGGACGGGGACGCGGTCCTTGAGATCGGCGCCGGGACCGGATACAACGCGGCGCTGCTCGCGCACCGGCTCGGCGACGAGCTGGTCACCACGGTCGATCTGGACCCGGAGATCACCGAGTCCGCGCGCCGGCACCTCGCGGCGGCGGGCCACCGCCCGAGGGTGGTCACCGGCGACGGGGCGCGCGGCTGCCCGGAGCACGCGCCGTACGACCGGATCATCGCGACCTGCACCCTGGAGACCGTGCCGGGAGAGTGGCTTGCGCAGTGCCGGCCGGGGGCGCGGATCCTGACGCCGATGGCCACGGGCCTGCTTCTGCTTGAGGTGCAGGACGGGGAGCGCGCCGAGGGGCGGTTCCTGCACCTGCCCGCGTACTTCGTGCCGCTGCGTGGCGGCGGCCGGGAGGCGGCGGGGGCGCGGTTCGCCGGTGGCTCGCCGCTCACCGGCGGGCTGCCGCACCGGGCGCTGCACAGCGAGCTGTTCCGCTTCCTGCTGACGCTGACCCGGGGCGTGCTCGACCCGCACGAGGCGCTTGCGCTCTGGCAGCGCGAGGGCAGGCCGGCGCGGGAACGGTTCGGGGTCACGGTGAGCGGCTCCGACGTATGGGCCTGGCTGGATGATCCAACCGGCCCGTACGCCTGGCCGCTTCCGTGACCCCGAACGGTCGCGTTCTCCCGCGGGTCAGCCGCGCCTGATGGTGATCGTCGTCCACGCGCCGACGTGCACGCGGTCGCCGTCCTGCAGCGGTACGGGGACGAACGGCTGGATGGGCTCCTCGCCGCCGTTGACCGTGGTGCCGTTGGTGGAGTTCTGGTCGACGACCGCCCAGCTGCCGTCCGGCTGCTGGACCAGGACCGCGTGCTGGTGCGAGACGCCCGGGTCCTCCGGCGGCACCGACAGGTCGATGTCGGGGGTGTCGCCGGTGGAGTGGCGGCGGCGGCCGACCGTGATCTGGTTGCCGACCAGCTGACGCTGCTGCTCCGGGGAGTACGCGGGCAGGTTGAGGCTGGAGGCCTCGGGGCCGCTGCGGTGCATCATCGCCATGAAGTACTCGCGGTCGGGTCTGATCGTCGCCGTCCAGCCCGCGGGCGCCGGGTTCGCCGGGTTCGCCGGGTGGGCCGGGTCCTGTTGGTTCGGCTGGTTCAGCTGGTTCGGCGGCGGGAAGCCGTATCCGCCGCCCTGGCCCTGCGGACCGGGACCGGGACCGGGACCGGGCTGACCCTGCTCCGGGAAGCCCTGCTCCGGGAAGCCCTGCTCCGGGAAACCCTGGCCGGGAGCGCCGGGAGCGCCGGGAGCGCCGGGAGCGCCGGGAGCGCCGGGAGCGCCGGGAGCCCCAGGAGACCCGGGAACGCCAGGGCCACCCAGTCCGCCAGGACCGCCCGGGCCCTGGTCGGGGAAGCCGGGCTGTGGCGGGGCCGGGGCGGGAGCCGGAGGTGCCGGGGGCGCCATGGACTCCTGCGGGGACGGCGGTGCCTGGCCCGAGGGCGGCGGGATCATCCAGTCGTCGTTGCCACCGAGGCCGGGCCCGGGCGGAGGCGGCGACTGCGGACCACCCTGCGGGAAGCCGGGCGGGGGGCCCTGCTGCGGAACGCCCTGCGAGGCGTCGGGGAAGCCGGGCGGCGGCGGGCCCTGCTGGGGGCCGCCCTGCGGACCGGGCCCACCCATCGAACCGGGACCACCCTGCGACATGTCCGGGAACCCGGGCGGCGGCGGACCCTGCATGCCCTGCATGCCCTGAGGGGCCTGAGGGGCCTGAGGGGCCTGAGGGGCCTGGGTCTGCTGGGGGCCGCCCGGCATCGGCGGCGCCGGCGGCGCGGGCATGGACGCGTCCGGCTGCAGCGGCTCCGCGGGACGGTTCACCTGCGAGGGCCGCGAGGACGTGTACTCACTTGAGCCGGGGCCAGGACCGGGACCAGGGCCAGGACCGGGACCAGGGCCAGGACCGGCACCGGGACCAGGACCGGCACCGGGACCAGGACCGGCACCGGGACCGGCACCGGGCGGCGGGCCGGCCTGCGCGAAGCCCGGCGGCAGGTTCAGACCGGGCGCGGGCGGGGGCGGCGGCGCGGGCGCGTGCGACGTCGGGGTGTTGGCGGGGAAGTTCCACCGGCACTCCTCGCAGAACGGGGCGTTCGGCTCGCGCGGGGTGTTGCACTGCGGGCAGTGCTCCTGCGGGCCGCCGGCACCCGGCTGCGGGTAGCCGTACCCACCGCCGGGGGCGGGCGGGCCGGACTGCTGCTGCGGGTAGCCGTAACCACCGTCCGCCGGAGGCGGCGGTGGCGGTGGCGGCATCGCACCGGCCGGCGCGCCTGCTCCTGCCATGCGGTGGCCGCAGACCTCGCACCAGTCGTCGGAACCCGACTGGTGTCCGTTCGGGCAGGTCGGCATGTCGGCGCTCCCCCTCTCCTTCACGTTCTACGTGTCCTGTGCGTGCTGCACGTTCTTGGCGTGCGTGACGCGAACCGTTTTGGTCGACCGGGTTTCGAGAGTCATCTCGTCGGCGTCCTCGACCTTCGCTTTCAGTCGCACAGTACCGGTCGCCGCGTCGACCACGTCGACCACCTTGGCAAGGAGTCTGGCCGTATCCGCGTTGCCGGAGCCCGCGGCCAGCTGAACGGCGCGGCCCAGCTTGGCCGTTGCTCCGTCCGTATCGCCGGACTTACGGGCATCGAGCCCCTGCTGGATGACTTGTGCCAGTTCGGCCTGGCCTGTGTAGTGCGCGACCTGGGGGTTGATCGCCGTGGAGGCCGCCAGGTCGTCCGTCCATACGGCCCGTACGAGACCGTGCGAGAGGTTCTGGACGGTGCCGTCGCCGCGGTCGATCACCAGGGAGACGCGGGCGGCGAGCATCTCCTGGCCGATCCCGGCGTCCGGGACCTCGACGCATACGTGGTAGTCGCGGGACTCGTCGCCCCAGGACCCGGTGGGGTAGTCGCCCGCGCGGGGGCCGACCGGGGTGCGGCGGCCGGTCAGGTCCTCGACGGTGGGCGCGACCTGCTTCACGTACTTGATCTCCGCGCCCAGCGGCGTCCACAGGCGCAGCGCGACATCGGCGATCTCCTTTCCCATCGCCGTCTCCATCAGGTGCGTGAAGTCGGCGGCGAGACCGGCGGGGTCGGCGACGATGTCGGCCGAGCCGAGCAGCGCCGAGGCGATACCCGTGACTTCTTTCACTTCCCAGTCCGTGCCGACGCCGCGCGCGTCACATGTGTACCGCCCGGCGCAGGAGTCCAGGGCGGCCTGCAGTTCCTCGGGCGCTTCGTGCTCGTTGCGCCCGTCGGTGAGCAGGATGCCGTGGCGTACGGCGGCTTCCGGGGCGTCGGCGGAGTTGAGGAGCCGGTCGGCCAGGCGCAGCCAGGTGCCGATGGCGGTGCCGCCGCCCGCGGCGAGCCGGCGCAGCGCGTGCCGGGCCGCTGCGCGCGTACGGTCGTCGGCCACGGCGAGGCGGCCGTCGCCCGGGTAGATCTCCTTGGCGACGTGGGTGCCTGCGATCACCGCGAAGCGGACGCCGTCGCGCAGCGCGTCGATCGCGGCGGCGGTGGCGTCGCGGGCGCCGCGCATCTTCGTCGGCGGGTAGTCCATCGAGCCCGAGCAGTCCACCATGATCGCCACGGCGGCGTCCGGCCCTCCTGCGTCCGGCCCTCCGGCGTCCGGGCCCCCGCTGTCCGTGCTCGCGGTGGCGGGCGCGAGGCCGCCCGTGGTGCCGCCGCCCGTGGTGCCGCCGCCCGTCGACGTCACCGTGACGATGGCGTTGACCTCGCGGCCGCCCTCCGGCAGGTGTTCGTTCGAGTAGACCTCGACGGCGAACTGCGGACCCTTCGGTTTCGCGAAATTGGCCATGGAGAACTGCCTCCCCCTTGTTTCCCCTGGTCCCCGCTTCCCGCCCGTCCCGCCGGGCCGTCAGGCCGTCAGGCCGTCAGGCCGTCAGGCCGAGCCTGCCCCCTGCGACGCGACCGGGAACGGCAGCACGGCCACTGTTACGTTGTCGTGCCCGCCGCCGTCCAGGGCGTGGCCGACGAGGACCTGGGCGCTGTGCAACGGCCGCTGCGTGGCGTCGAACGGCACGGCGGCCGCCATCTCCTCGACGCCCTCCGCGTAGTTCCACAGGCCGTCCGTGCAGACGACGACCACTCCTGGCCGGTCGGGCTTGAACGACGCGGTGTGCGGCTCCAGTTCGTACGCGTCGGCGCCGAGCCAGCCCGTGATGGCGTGGGCCCGCTCGTCCGCGTACGCCTCCGCCTCGTTCATCAGGCCAGCGGCGACCATCTGGGCGGCCCAGGAGTCGTCCTCGGTGAGGCGGGCGGCGGGGACGGAGCGGTCGGCCGGGACCCAGTACGCGCGGGAGTCGCCGACCCAGCCGACGACGAGCAGGCCGCCCGCGACGACCGAGGCGACGATCGTGCAGGCCGGGGCGTTCTGCTGCGGGTCGTGAGGTGTCGCCGGACCGCCCTGCGCGGCAAGGGAGTTGACTGCTTCGGACGCGGCGATGATCGCGTCGTGCATGGCCTGCTGCGGGTGGACCTCGCGGGGCAGCGCGGCGAGCAGCGACTCATTGGCGGCGCGGGCCGCGGCGACCGAGGCCTCGTCGGGGCGGGTCGCGGACGAGACGCCGTCGCAGACCACGGCGACGACCGCGGGCGAGCCGTCGGGCAGCGCGGTGGCCGAGACCGCGAACGCGTCCTCGTTGCGGTGGTGGCGCAGGCCGCGGTCGCTGGCGGCGGCCACGGCGTCCAACTCCTGCTCCATGTGGTCGCGTTCGCGGGGCTGGGCGTGGCCGCAGCGCTCGCAGTAGCCGTCCCGGTCGACGCGGCCCGCGCGGCAGGCCACGCAGAGCTTCAGGCCGGCCGGGGGAGTGGGGGTGGGCGTCGCCGTGCGTGGGTCGGGGGTGGGGCGGGACGGCGTGGAGGGCTCGTCGAAGTCGTCGAGACCGTTCCCGGCGACGGCCGGACCCGAGGGCGCCTGCGCGGGTTGCGGGGGCTGTGCTGGCGGTACGGGCTGTACGGGCTGTACGGGGGCGGGCGCGGGCGGCACCTCCGGCATGGGTGGCACGCCAGGCACGCCAGGCACGCCAGGCACGCCAGGCACGTCAGCCACGGGCGGCGCGTCCGGCACAGGCGGTACGGAGTGCTCCGTACCCGGCATGGCCGCGGCGGAGGCGTCCGAGCTTGACGGGCGGGCGGCGGCGGGGAGTTCGGCGCCGCCCGAGTCCGTGCCGGCGAGGTCGCTCGGCAGGTGCACCGGGGCCGGTACGTCCGAACTGTCCACCTCCCGGGCCTGGGGCCACTCGACCGGGGTGTCTGCCGGGGCGGGCGGCACCCCGCCCGGGCCGATGGCGACCGTGGGGTGTTCGTCCTGCTGTGCGGGCGCTGCCGACAGCTCGTACCCACACGCTCCGCAGAACAGGTCACCCGACTCCAGCGGTTCGGCACAGCCGGGGCACGTCGGCCGAGGGGACCCGGGGGCCACCTGGTGCATCTGCGACATCAATCACACCCACGTCCGGGGGCGGAAACGGTTGGCCCGCTCCACCAGTTCGATCCTTTCGTCGCCGCCTTTGGCGAGCCTGGCGAGCGTCCGGTACGAGCGTTCGAGCCCCAAGCGCAGGCCACGCTCGTCCAGACTGCTGCCGAGCAGCACCGTGTCCCCGGGGCCCTGCGGCGGCGCAGCAGTGCCCCGGCTCCCGGAGAGCACCCAGTCAAGGGCGGCCCCCAGGACCTCGGCCGACAGCTGTTCGCGGCGGACCGCGTCCAGACCGAAGTGCTGCAGCGCCTCGACCTGCCCGGCGGCGGCGGTCAGATCGTCGAGCAGCGGTTCGTGCGCCGCCTGGTCTCGAAGTCGGGCGCGTACGGCGGCTATCCGGGCCGCCGTGAAGTGAATCGACGCCTCCGGTACGGCTTCCAGGGTACGCACCGCCGCACGCCTCTCGCCCGCGGCCAGCTGGACCCGGGCGTGACCGAAGGCGGCGCTGACGTAGCTCGGGTCGGCGGTCCACACCAGGCGGTAGTACTCGGCGGCGTTGTCCAACTGGCCGAGCACCTCCGCGCACACGCCGAGGGCCAGCTTGGGCGCGGGCTCCCCGGGGAACGCGTCGTAGACCGCGTCGAAGGAGAGCGCGGCGGTCTCGAAGTCGGCGGTGGTCAGGGCGGTCAGGCCGCGGTACCAGATCACCCGCCAGTCGTCCGGGTGCGAGTGCTCCAGCTCGTCCAGGCAGCGTACGGCGGCGTGCAGTTCGCCCGTCTCCAGGCGGGCCCGCAGCTCGCGCAGGCGCAGTTCGACGGAGGGCGCGGGGGCGGCGTCGAGCGCGGCGATCAGCTCGGCCGGCGCGGAGGTCATCAGGCCGGCCAGGAACCCGGCGTTGGGATCCCCGGCATCGACCAGCGGCACGGGAAGGGCGAGCGCGGTCGCGGCGGTGTCGAGGGGCCGGACCAGACGCCCGGAAGCGGACCGGCCCTCGGAACCGTCGCCTCCGCCGCCCGAACCGTCGCCTCCGGCGCCCGAACCGTCGCCTCCGGCGCCCGAACCGTCGCCTCCGCCGCCCGAACCGTCGCCTCCGCCGCCCGAACCGTCGCCTCCGCCGCCCGAACCGTCGCCTCCGGCGCCCGAACCGACGCGCCCGGCACCTCCAGCGGAAGGCGAAGGCGCACCGCCCAAGGACCGCACCCCCAGCCGCGACACCGCCCCCTCCCGTTCCACGAACAACTCCGTGTCCGTGACCCGGACTTCCGGCCCGAACAGGGTGGAAAGGGCCGGGCGCGGGCGGCCCGACTGGAGGGCGACCACCTCGCGGAGGACACCCGTCAGCTGTTCGGCCATCTCCTGCGCGGAGGCGAACCGGCGCGCCGGATCGGGGTCGGTGGCGCGGACCAGGAGGCGGTAGAACGACTCGTACCGCTGGAAGACCTCGATGTTGGCGGGGTCGGGCAGGGAGTCCACGAAGAAGTTCGTGTACCCCTGGAAGTCGAAGGTGAGGACCGCGAGCGTACGCGCGACCGTGTAGAGGTCGGACGCGACGGACGGCCCGGCCTCGGCGACCTCGGGCGCCTGGTACCCGACCGTGCCGTAGATCGCCGACTCGTGGTCGTCCAGGCGGCGCACGGCGCCCATGTCGATCAGCTTCAGCTGGTCCTGCTGCTGTATCGCGTTGTCGACCTTGAAGTCGCAGTACAGGAGGTTGCGGCTGTGCAGGTGGCCGAGCGCCTCCAGGGCCTCGATGCCGTACGCGCAGGCCTGCTCGACCGGCAGCGGGTCGCGTCGCCCCTCCGCGGTGCGACGCTCGTTGGCGATCTCCTTGAGGGACTTGCCGCCGACGTACTCCATCACGATGTACCCGTCGAGGGAGCCGGTGCGCTGGTCCAGGTGCTCGACGAAGTTGTAGATCCGGACGATGTTGGCGTGCTCGATCTCGGCGAGGAAGCGGCGCTCGGAGATCGCCGCGGCCATCGCGTCCTGGTCGCCGGTGTCGAGCAGGCCCTTGAGGACCACCCAACGGTCGGACACCGCACGGTCGATGGCCAGGTAGATCCAGCCGAGCCCGCCGTGCGCGAGGCAGCCCACCACCTCGTACTGCCCGTGCACGATGTCGCCGGAGCGGAGTTTCGGGACGAAGGAGTACGGGTGCCCGCACTTGGTGCAGAAGCCCTCGGTGCGCCCCGGGCGGTCGCCGCGCGCCCGGCCCACCGGCGCCCCGCAGTCCGAGCGGGAGCAGAACCGCTTCCGCTCGGGGACCTCCGGGCGCTCCTGGACCATCGCCCACGGGTCGGGCCGCGGCACCTGCGGCACCTCGACCAGGCCCACGCCGAGCCGCCCGCGCCCGGAAGAGCCGGCAGGTGAGCCCGAACTGCGCACGGACACCGACCGGTTGGAGCCCGGCCCGGACAGGGATCGGGTCAGCCGCCCGGAGACCGAGCGGCGGGACGTCGACGAGCGCGACGAGCGCGACGAGCGCGACGAGTGCGACGAGCGGGCGGACCGGGAAGAGTGCGCCGATGTGCTGCCGCGCGCGGGCGTCGTGAGGCCGGTCGGCGCGGACGCCACCAGGCCGTTCGGCGCGACCACCGGAGCCAGCCCGCACACGTCGCAGTACAGCTCGCCGCCGCCCATGTCCTCGTAACGGCCCTCGCAGTCCGGGCGTTGGCAGGCTCTGCGCTCCGCGCTCACCGGCGCCTCCTCACTGGCCGTCATCGGTCCTCCTGCCGCCCTCGGGCGGGTGCTGCTGCGGTACGCGGCCGGAGAGGAGCTCCGCCGCCGCGTGCTGGTAGCGCAGCACGGCGTCCTCGGCGACGCGCAGATCGCAGGGCGCGCTCCACAGCATGCGGCGGGCCGCGTCGTACCGCTCGATGAGCAGCGGGTCCTCGGCGGCGCCGTGCCGGGCGACCTTCGCCTTGTAGGCGTCGAGGCGGCCGCGCAGCTCCGCGCGGACCGCGAGCGGTGCGGTGACGGCGGTCAACGACTCGCGGGCGCGCAGGAGTTCGTCCTCCGCCTGCCGCTCCAGGGCCTCCAGGAGCGGGGAGAGCCGGTGCCACCGGCCGTGTCTGCGGTAGTCGGCGGCGGCCGCGAGCTGTTCGTGCAGCGCGGTGGGCGGGCCGCTCACCGCGGGCACCTCCGTGGCGGCGATCTTGGCAAGTACCTCGCCGCGGGCCGTACGGGCCTCGGCGAGGGTGCGGTCGGCTCGGGAGAGCACGTCCCGCAGCCGGCCGAGGCGCGCCTCGGCGTCCTGGCGGACGGTGAGCACGGCGTCTATCTCACGGCGTACGTCTTCGAGGGCGCGCGCCTCGCGGTCGTACCGCTCAGTGTCGGGGCGGCCGCCGCCGGGGGCCGAACTGCCGGTCCTGGCGCGCCAGAACGCCAGCGGGTCGGAGATCACCTGGGCGCGCAGCCCCGTCAACTCCCGGGTGATGCGCTCCAGATCGTCGCCCGCGGGGTGCTCCCCCGGTCGTACGCCCACGGAGGCGGCGAGCCCGCGGGTGCGGTGCAGCTCGGCGGCGAGGAGGTCGATGCGGGCGGGCAGCGCGGACCAGACGGCGTCGGCGGCCACGACCACGTCGAGGGACGAGGCGTACAACGCGTTCATCCGCTCGACCAGTTCGGGCAGCGTGAACTGTTCGGTGAGCCTGGCGGGGCCGGTCAGGGCCTCGGGGGCGCCGGTGGCGGGCGGTCCGGCGGAGACGGTGACGGAGTGGCCGCGCAGGAGTTCGGTGAGCTCGGCGAGGTCGTCACGGTTCGGCCAGCGCCTGCGGGCGCGCAGCTCGCGGGCGTGGGACAGGGCCGCGGTGTACGCGTCGAAGTACGCCCAGAGGCGGGTGACGGCCTGGTCGGCGGCGGCCCAGCGGTCCGCGGTGACGCCGGTCAGCTCGGCGCCCTCCAGGAGTCTGCGGCCCGCGTGGTCCTGCAGGGCGAGCAGGGACGTCTCCACGGCCTCGTGCTCGGCGCCGAGCCGCTTCAGGGCGCGGTCC
Source organism: Streptomyces solicavernae (assembly GCF_029968095.1). Classification (GTDB taxonomy): domain Bacteria; phylum Actinomycetota; class Actinomycetes; order Streptomycetales; family Streptomycetaceae; genus Streptomyces; species Streptomyces solicavernae. The sequence goes on from NZ_JASCIR010000008.1 coordinate 195,085, forward strand.
ACCTCGTCCCGGTCCATGACGGGGACAGGGCCGGAATCGGGGCCGGAACCGGGGACGGGGCCGGTTCCTGGTCCTGGTCCTGCTCCGGGTCCTGCAGGTCCCGCGACGCCCATCGATCACCTCTCGCTGTGCCGGTCCGGCGGTTCGTTTCCGTACGTCCAGGTGGCCTGGTCTGTGCTCTTCAGTCCTCGCGGTACTCGGGTCTCGGCGGGCCGTCGACGTTCTTCAGGTCGTCCGCGAGCCAGTCGTCGTACGCCTCGTCCCAGTCGTCCTTGCGGTAGTCCTCCAGGACCTGGTTGACCTGGCGGACCAGGTCGGGGGAGTCCTTGCTCATCGCCACGCCGTAGTACTCCGTGGTGAAGGGCTCGCCGACCAGCTTCACCATCGGGTCCTGCGCGGCCTGGCCCGCGGCGAGCGCGCTGTCGGTGACCACCGCGTCCACCTCGCCCAGCTGGAGCCGTACCAGACAGTCGAGTTGGTTGGGCACCGTGGTCGACACATCGGCGCCGAACGACTTCCGCTTGAGCTCGGTCTCGGCCGTCGAACCAGCGGCCGAGCACAGCCGCTTGCCCTTCAGCGACGCGTCGTACCCGGTGATCTCCGAGTCCTTGGGGACGAGGAGCTGCTGCCCGGTCTCGAAGTACGCGGTGGAGAACGCGACCTCCTGCAGGCGGTCGCAGGTGATCGTCATCGTGCGCACCACCATGTCGACCTGGCCGGACCGGACCGCCTGCACCCGCTGGTTGGTGGGCACCGCGCGGTACACGACCGCGTCCGGGTCGCCGAGCAGGGCGTCGGCTATGGCCCGAACCAGGTCGATGTCGAAGCCCTCCAGGTCGCCGGTGGACGGGTTGCGGTACCCCCAGCGGTAGCTGTTCTGGTCGATGCCGACGATCAGTTTGTTCGGCTTGTCCTCGCGCTTCTTGATCTTCTCGACCGTGGGCCCCTCCTCCTTGCTCGGGCGCAGGCTGCGCACCGCCGACTCGGGCGTGCAGTCGTCGGCCGCGGCCGGTCGGGTCACGCCGGTGCCGGGGCCGCCCGTGCCGTCGCTCCTGCCGGTGCCGTCCGGGCCGGAGCGGGACAGCGGGAGCAGCGTGAACAGCGCCGTCAGGACGCAGGCGAGCGCCATGGCGGCCACCCCGCCCCAGCCGCGCAGGACGCCGAGCCTCCTCCGGGTCATCTCGCCCCCTCTCGCCGGTCTGACCGGTACCTCGCCGGTCTCATCGGTACTCCGAAAGCCTGCGGCCGATGCCGAGTACGGCGCCCGCCGCGCCGAGCACCGCGACCACCGCCGCGCCGACGGGCAGCCCCGTCATCGCGTCACGGCCGTCCTCGGCGGCTCCCCTGAAGTCCTGCTGTTCATGCGCCACGGCCTGCTCCAGGGCCTTGTCGGCGCGGTCGAAGGACTCGCCGGTCGCCTTGTCGTCGCCTATCACGCGGTCGCGTGCCTTCTCGTAGTCGCCCTGCATGTCGGCCTCGCGCGCGGCCTTGTGGCGTTCCTGCCATTCCGTCACCGCGTCCATCGCCTTCACCACGGGCGCCCGGCCCTCGTCGTCGTCGGCCCGGACCAGGGCCGCGCCGAGGAGACCCGAGCGGGCCTGGTCCGACCCGCCGTCGTCGAGCCGGTGCATCAGCTTGCGGTAGTCCACGTCGTACTTGTCCTGCCCGGCGTCGGGGCCGTCCGGGACCGTCACCGCGCCGCGCGCGACCAGCGTCAGGTTCTCGTTGCTGCGGGCCTGGAGCGTGCTGATCCGGGCGTCGTGCAGGACGTTGAGCGAGCGGACGCCGTGGTCGTACGAGTCGCCGAGCGCGGTGAAGGCGAGGGTGTGCCCGGCGAGCAGCCACAGCAGGGCCGCGGCGGACGTGCCGGTCGCGGTGACCAGGCCGAGGTTGAACACCCGGTTCGTCCTGCGGTAGTTGCGGCGCTGGGCCCACCCCAGGGCGGCGAGTGCGAGCACGCCGAGGGCCAGCGCCGCCCACGGGTACGACTTCGCCGCGTCGTAGTCCGCACTCAGGCGGGCCTTCTCCGCGTCGTACAGCTCCTTGGCGGCGGGGAGCATCTCCGTCTGCATCAGGTCGTTGGCGTTGCGCAGGTACGCCCCGCCGAGGGGGAGGCCCTGGCGGTTGTACGTACGGGCCGTCTGGACGCGTTCCGTGTACTCCGGGAGGAGGGCGTTGAGCGTGGCTATCTCGGCGCTCGCGGTGCCGGAGCCCTTGCTGTTGGCGGCGGCGGTGGCGAGTTTGCGGGCGGCCGTGCGGATGTCGGACTCGTACCGCTCGCGGACCTTCGCCGGTTCCTGGCCCTCGGCGAGGAAGCCGCTCGCGGCGGCCGTGTTGGCGTCGGCGAGCGAGACGTAGATCGCGGCGGCGTCGGCGGTGAGGGGCTGGCTGCGCTCCACGACGTCGTCGGCGGCGGCCGCGCGCGCGGAGGTCTGCCAGGCGGTGACCGCGCCGAACGCGAGGACCAGCAGGGCGAGTACGGCGCCGATGATGCGGAGCCGGCCGGGCTCGGTCGTCGCCGCGGCGCGCAGCTGCTCGGCGCCCTCGGCGAAGGCGGTGCGCCGCCGTGGTACGGCGCTGCCGTTGTGCGGGTCTGTCACCTCTCGACCTCCCCCGTGGTCATCCGACGGTCACCGCTCCCCAGGCCGTCCAGTATGACCGCAGGGACTGACAACGGCCCCGCCGTTTCCTGGATCTTGTCCGTGGCACAGCGGAAACTCGCGTGCCGACCCTTGGACTTGTACACGTGCGGGGGGATTGTTCGGTTCCCGGGGGCGGGGCGGGGAGAACTCAGGCGGGGCGGGGAGAACTCAGGCAGGGCGGCGAGAACTCAGGCGGGCGGCGCATAGTTGGCCCGCAGCCGCGCATGCGCCGATCCCCCCGCCCCCACCCGGTCCAGCCCCAGCAGCGCCGCGCCCAGGACCGGGCGGTCCGTCACGATCAGCGGGGTCGCCTGCGGGGCGCGGGCCGCGAGGCGGGACCGGATGCCCGAGTCCAGGCCGGCGTGGGTGGCCGCGAGGACCGAACCGCCGAGCAGAACCGGAACCTCCGCGTCCAGCAGGTCGAGCCGGTCCAGGGCGACCGTGGCCATCGCGACCACCTCGTCCGCGAGCCGGTCCACCAGGGAGCGGGCCACCGCGTCCCCGCCCGCCGCCGTGGCGAAGAGCACCGGCGCCAGCTCGTGCCGCCGCGCCGCCTCGATCCGGCCCAGGTGCAGGGCCTCGATCAGCGCGGCCATGCCGTCCAGGCCGAAGTGTGCGGGCAGGGTGCGGGCCAGTTCCGTGGGCCCGCCCCGGCCGTCCGCCGCGCGGGCCGCGTGCCACAGGGCCTCCTCCGCCAGGCCCCAGCCCCCGCCCCAGTCCCCGGAGATGCGGCCGATCGCCGGGAACCGCGCGGTGCGGCCGTCCGGGGTCAGGCCCACACAGTTGATGCCCGCCCCGCACACCACCGCCACCCCGAGGGGCGGCGCCCCGGCGGGCAGTCCGGCGCGCAGGATCGCGAAGGTGTCGTTGCGCACGTCGACCGTGCGCCCCCAGCCCCGCGCGTGCACCGCCGCGGTCAACTCCCGCTCCTCGGCCGGCAGATCGGCGTTGGCCAGACACGCCGACACGTGCGCCACCCGGTCGACGCCCGCCCGCAGCCCCGCCTGGGCCAGCGCCCGTACGACCGTCTCCGCGAGTCCGTCGACGGCCCGCTGCACGCCCACGCGCGGTGGCTGGAAGCCCGCGCCGCGCGCGGCGCCGACCACCCGGCCGTCGGCCGCCACCACGGCCACATCGGTCTTGCTGTTGCCCGCGTCGATCGCGAGCACCGATCCGGCGCTCTCGCCGGCGGGTCTCACGCCCACGCCAGGTGCTCCCGGTTGTGGGCGAGCAGCCGGTCGGTGAGGGCGTCGGCGTGCGCGTACTGCCCGATCAGCGGGTGGGCGAGCAGCGCCTTGAAGACCCGGTCGCGGCCGCCGTGCAGGGCCGCTTCCAGGGCGAGTTCCTCGTACGCGTAGACATGGGCGATCAACCCGCGTTGCAGCGGGTCGAGTTCGGGGACCGGAAGGGGGGCGGCGCCGTGCGGGCCGACGCGGGCCTGCACCTCGATCACCGCGTCGTCCGGCAGGAACGGCAGCGTGCCGCCGTTGCGCGCGTTGACCACCTGGTACGGGCTCCCTCCGGTGCCGATGAGGGACGCGGTGAGGTCGACGGCCGCCTCGGAGTAGAAGGCTCCGCCGCGCTTGGCGAGCAGTGCGGGCTTCTCGTCGAGCGCTGGGTCGGCGTACAGCTTCAGCAGATCGCGCTCCATGGCGGCCACTTCGGCCGCCCTGGACGGCTTGGTGCCGAGTTCGCGCACGACCTCGTCGTGCGCGTAGTAGTAGCGCAGGTAGTACGAGGGGATGACGCCGAGGCGGTCCAGGGCGGGGCGGGGCAGGCGGAGGTTGTCGGCGATCTCGTCGCCGGACTCGGCGAGGAGCCGGGGCAGCAGGTCCTCGCCGTCGGGGCCGCCGAGGCGTACGCCGTTCTCCCAGGTCAGATGGTTGAGACCGACGTGGTTCAGGAAGATCTGCGACGGGTCGACGCCGAGGGTCGCGGCGAAGCGGCGCTGGAAGCCGATCGCGACGTTGCACAGGCCGACCGCCCGGTGCCCGGCCTGGAGCAGGGCGCGGGTGACGATGCCGACGGGGTTGGTGAAGTCGACGATCCACGCGTCCGGGTTGGCGCGGCGGACCCGTTCGGCGATGTCGAGGACCACGGGCACGGTGCGCAGCGCCTTGGCGAGGCCGCCCGCGCCGGTGGTCTCCTGGCCGACGCAGCCGCAGTCCAGGGGCCAGGTCTCGTCCTGCTCGCGGGCCGCCTGGCCGCCGACGCGGAGCTGGAGGAGCACGGCGTCGGCGCCGTCGACGGCCGCGTCGAGGTCGGCGGTGGTGGTGACGCGGCCGTCGTGGCCCTGCTTGGCGAAGATGCGGCGGGCCAGGCCCCCGACCAGGTCGAGGCGGTCGGCGGCCGGGTCGACGAGGACGAGTTCCTCGACGGGCAGCACGTCCCGCAGCCGGGCGAAGCCGTCGACGAGTTCGGGGGTGTAGGTGGAGCCGCCGCCGACTACTGCGAGTTTCATGGGAGTTGAGCCTTTCTCGGCCGTCTCGGGTGCGGTCTCGGGTGCGGTCTCGGGTGCCGTCTCAGCCTTTGACGCCGGTCAGGGTGAACGATTCGACTGGTGGTGCCGGGCTCAGCGGCCCGAGGTGTCGAAGACCTCGTCGCGGGTGAGGGCGAGCGCGCTCTCCAACGCGCCGCGCAGCACGGCCTGTTCGGTCACCTCGCCGAGGACGAGGCGGGGCCGGGTCGCGGCGAGGTCGGCGAGCTCGGACTGGATCAGGGCGCGCAGCGGCTCCCCGCCCGCGCAGGTCACACCGCCGGACAGGACGACGAGCCCCGGGTCGAGCACCGCCACGACGGCGGCGAGACCGGTCGCGATCCGCTGCGCGGTCTGCCCGAGCAGTTCGAGCAGCGCCTCGTCACCGTCGACCGCAGCCCCCTCGTCGGCCCGCTCGGCGGCCTCCGCGGCCCGCTTCAGGAGTGCGGCGGCGGTCTCCGCGTACGGCCGCTCGGGGGTGTCGATGCCGAGGGACCTGGCGATCCTGGGCACCGCCTGCGCGCCCGCCAGCTCCTGGAAGCCGCCGCTGTCGGTCTGGGCGACCCGCCGGACGAGCGGGGTGCCCGGCACCGGCAGGAAGCCGATCTCGCCCGCGCCGCCGGTCCGGCCCCGGTGCAGCCGGCCGCCGATGACGAGGGCGGCGCCGATGCCCTCCTGGTTCCACAGCAGGACGAAGTCCTCGTCCTCGCGGGCCGCCCCGAGGCGCTGCTCGGCGACGGCGGCGAGGTTCACGTCGTTCTCGTACTCGACGGGCATCGGCAGGGCCGCGGCCAGCTCGTCGAGGAGCGCGGGGGAGTGCCAGCCGGGCAGGTGGCTCGCGTACCGGAGCCGCCCGGTGTTCGGGTCGAACGCGCCCGGCGTGCCGATCACCACGCGGTGCAGCCCGGCGCGGGTGAGCCCGGCGTCCTGCACGGCGCCGTCGACCGAGGCCAGCACCTGCCGTACGACGTCATGACCGCCGCGGCCGGGCGTGCGCAGCTCGAAGCGGCCCGCCTCGGCGCCGGTGATGTCGGCGACGGCGGCGACGATGCGCTCGGGTGTGACGTCGAGGGCGGCGACGTGTGCGGCGGCGGCGTTCACCGCGTACAGCTGGGCGCTGGGCCCCGGGCGGCCCTCGCTGGTGCCGGTCGCCACGACCAGGCCGGCCGCTTCGAGGCGGGCGAGCAGCTGGGACGCGGTGGGCTTGGACAGGCCGGTCAGCTTGCCGATCCGGGTGCGGGAGAGCGGGCCGTGGGCGAGCAGCAGGTCGAGCGCCGCCCGGTCGTTCATCGCCCGCAGCACTCGCGGTGTTCCCGGCGTTCCGGGCGGCGTGCCGGGTGTCGTCCCGGGCGTCGTGCCGGGCGTCGTGCCCGGTGTCGTGCCGGGTGCCGTGGGGCGAGTCCCCGCCATACGTGCTCCTCCGTACCCAGGGCCCGTACTGTTAGGAAAGTTTCCTGTTGCGTGAGGAACGTAGCAGTGGCCGTCCGGGTGCCGTCAAGGGCCGTACGCCGGACTACTTGTTCATGCCGGCCGACGGGATCGGGGACGCCGCGATCGACTGCGGCGAGTACGTCGAGGCGTACGCGGACGGGGCCGCGACCGCCGGGGCCGCGCTGCCGTCCTCGTCGCCCTCGGCGGCGAGCAGCATCCGGCCCACGATGCGGATGCCCGCCGCGTCGAAGGTCTCCTTGATCCGCCAGCGCAGCTCCCGCTCCACGCCGAGCGCCTTGCCCGGCATCGTCCTGGCGCTGACCCTGATCACCATCTGGTCCAGGTAGACCGCGTCCAGGCCGAGCACCTCGACCGGGCCCCAGAGCCGCTCGTTCCACGGCTCTTCCTTGCTCATCGCGGCGCCCACCTCGGTGAGCGTCTCGCGCACCTTCGCCAGGTTCTCGTCCGAGCGCACCGTCACGTCCACGCCGGCCGTGGCCCAGCCCTGGGAGAGGTTGCCGATCCGCTTGACCTCGCCGTTGCGCACGTACCAGATCTCGCCGTTGTCCCCGCGCAGCTTGGTGACGCGCAGGCCCACCTCGATGACCTCGCCGGAGGCCACGCCCGCGTCGACCGAGTCACCGACCCCGTACTGGTCCTCCAGGATCATGAAGACGCCGGAGAGGAAGTCCGTGACGAGGTTGCGGGCGCCGAAGCCGAGCGCCACGCCCGCGACGCCGGCGCTGGCGAGCAGCGGCGCCAGGTCGATCTCGAAGATGCCGAGGATCATCAGGGCGGCCGTGCCCATGATCAGGAACGAGGCCACCGAGCGCAGCACCGAGCCGATCGCCTCGGAGCGCTGCCTGCGCCGCTCGGCGTTGACGAGGAGACCGCCGAGCGCGGTGCGGTCGACGGCCTGGGCGCTGCGGTTCATGCGTTCTATGAGCTTGGTGATGGTGCGCCGGATCACGTGGCGGAGGACCGTGGCGATCACGACGATCAGCACGACCCGCAGCCCGATGCCGAGCCAGGCGGACCAGTTCTCCTCGATCCACCCCGCGGCATTCGTCGCCTTCTGCTGGGCGTCGTCGAGCTGGTTCACGGGGTCCTTCGCGGACCCCCCGGCCGACAGCGTCGACAGCGTCGACACGACGGACAGAAACACGGCGAGCACCTCCGGGCGTAGCGGCTGCCCACAAAAGGGGAGGAGCGGGCAGACCAACCACACTAACGGGGCATGGTGTGTGGATCGTTGTCATGTTCGAAGGAGAGACCGTCCTCACGTGTGAAGAGAACGTGCCGGTCGGGTGCGCGCCGGATGTCCACCGAGAAGAAGGCCGGACGCCCCCGGGGAATCACGGGTGTGGTCGAAAACACTGCAAGCCCGTTACCGGCGCATGGTGGCGCTTCGACCAGGCATGAGGGGAGACTGAGAGCAGATCGTCCCGGCGCGAGCCACGCGCCGCCGGCGTACAAGGAGGCATCCGTGCCGCATGTCCTGGTCCTCAACGCGTCGTACGAGCCCCTCGGCGTCGTACCGCTCCGCCGCGCGCTCGTCCTGGTCCTTGAGAACAAAGCTCAGTGTCTTGAGGAGTCCGGCGCCTTCATGCACAGCGCTACCCGCACCATCCCCGCACCCAGCGTGGTCCGGCTCAAGCGCTTCGTGCGGGTCCCCTACCGGGGGCCCGTTCCGCTGACCCGGCGAGCCCTCTTCGCCCGCGACGGGGGCCGCTGCATGTACTGCGGTGGCGTCGCAACCAGCGTCGACCACGTCATCCCCAAGAGCCGGGGAGGCCAGCACGCCTGGGAGAACGTGGTGGCGTCATGCCGCCGCTGCAACCATGTGAAGGCCGACCGTCATCTGTTGGAGCTGGGCTGGCGGCTGCGCCACAAACCCGCCCCGCCGTCGGGGCTCGCCTGGCGCATCATCGGCACCGGGCACAGGGATCCGCGCTGGCTGCCGTACCTGCAGCCGTTCGGCGCGGATGACGTGATGGCCCGGATCGACGGCATCTCTGCCTGAGTGATGTACGGCATCTCGGCCTGAGTGATGTCCGGCATCCTGCCTGAGTGGTGTCCGGCATCCCTGTCTGAGTGGTGTCCGGGGGCTCTGCCTCCGGACCACCTCAGTCCCGCACCGCGTACGCCTCCACAGCCCACAGCGAGTACCCGAACCGCGTCCCCCGCTTCTCGCCCTCGATACGCACGAAACGGACGTCGCGCTCGTCCATCCGGACCGTCTCCCGGCCGCCCCGGCCGCCTTGGACCTCGGCTGCCGTGCGCCACTCCTCGCCGTCCTCCGAGACCTTGACCCGGTACCCGGAGGCGTACGCGTCCTGCCAGTGCAGCGCGAGCTTGCCGAGGCGTACCGGACGCTCGAACTCCGCCTGCCACCACGCGTCGTCCTCGGCCGGCGAGGACCAGCGGGTCTCCGGGTCCCCGTCGTTGGCCGCCCGGGCCGGGAAGTCGGGGGTCTCGTCGCCGGACGAGGAGGCCCGCGCGCCGCGCGCCAGGTCGGGCCCGCCGGTGCGCGGGTGCGCGTGGACCGTGAGCGTGCGGGTCTGGCCGCCGTACGAGACGGGCACGGCGTAGCTGCCCGCCGGGGTGGACTCGGGCACCGTGATCTCGACGGGCACCGAGACGTCCGTGCCGCGCGGCACCTTCGCCTCGCGCGGCACCCGCACCTCGACCCCCTTCGGCGCCCGCGCGGTGAGCCTCGCCTGCACATCGGCCGGGCGGCGGGCGGTGAGCTTCGCCGTGACGCGCTGCGCCGGACCGCCGATCTCCGCGTCCGCCTCGTCCTGGCTCAGCTCGAACGCCGCGTCGGCCCCGTCGGCGAACCACGGCACGACGTGCTGCGCGGGCACCGTGGTCCGGACCGCGTCCGCCCGCAGGCCCTTCGCGGCGGTCTCCGTCCAGCCCCGGTCGGTGAGCCGGCCGAGGGTGCGCCAGCCCTCGCCGGGCACATGCGCCTGCACCGTGCCGCGCACGCCGGGCTCCGTCACCGCCGTCACCGCCTCGATGGGCCGCGCGCGCGGCAGCCGCACGGTGTACGAGGTGTCGTCCTCGGCGACCTCGCCGCGCTCCTCGGCCGTGCCGGACCAGCGCTCCGCTTCCTCCTCCGCCTTGTCCAGGAACGGCCCGAGCACGCCCTTGCCGACCGTGGCGCGGCCCGCCCGCACCTCCTCGCGGGCCGTGTCCAGTTCCTGCCGGTGCCGCCAGGCGCGGGCGCCGTCGCCTCGGGTCTGGGCGAGCAGCATGTCGACGGCGGCCTCACCGGCGGCGCCGTACCGGCCCAACTGCTCGGACCAGGGCGCGACTTCGGCGCCGAGCTCGGTGTCGCGCAGCAGCTGCGGGGTCTCGCGCAGCACCGTGAACGCGTCCCGCAGCCGCTTCCCCGCGGCCTCGGTGCGCTTCCGGTCGCCGCCCGCGCGCTCCCGCCAGAAGGCGTCCATCAGCGGCCGCAGATACGCCGACTCCTCGGCGCCGAGCACCGACGATGCCGTGTTGCCCGCGAGGGCCCGTACCGCCGCACGGCGTTCGCGGTCGCCGTCCGCGAGTTTTGACGCGGTGGCGTCGACGGCCGCACGCCAGGACTCCTGCGGGCGGTACGCCTTCGGGTTCCAGGCGTAGTCGGCGGCCGTGAACAGCGGGATGCGGGAGGCCACCGGCTGCTCCATGGCGTTGGCGAGCAGTGCCGCCGAGCCGGTGGCGACGCCCGGTTCGCGGCCCATGTAGGGGCCGAGGAAGATACGGTCCTGCGCGTAGTCGTTGACCGGGTAGTTGTCCATCGTGACCAGTGGATGCCCGAACGCCTCGCGCGCACCGGCCAGTTCCCGCCCCGTGATGGTCTTCGGTACGACGCCGACCCCGGTCCACGCCACCTGCACCCGGTCGTCCAGCTTCCCGGCCAGCGCCTCGCGGTAGTCGGTCGCGCCGTCCTGGAAGTACTCGGTGGGCATCAGGGTCAGCGGCTCCGCGCCCTCGTACCGCTCCCGCAGGTGCGCGGCGAGCGCCCCCGCCACCTTCGACTGCGCGGCGGCGGCCGCCTCGGGCCCGGAGCCGAAGGTCTCGGCGTCGGCTTCGCAGTGCCACTCGCTGTACGACACGTCCTGGAACTGGAGCTGGAAGGCCCGCACCCCGAGCGCCCACATCGCGTCGACCTTGCGGAGCAGCGCCTTCAGGTCGTCGTCGGACGACAGGCACATGGCCTGTCCCGGCGCGACGGCCCAGGTGAGGGTCACGTGGTTGCGGGCCGCCCGCTCGGCCAGGGCACGGAAGCCGGCCCGCTGCTCGGCGGGGTAGGGCTCGCGCCAGCGCGCCTTGCGGTACGGGTCGTCGCCGGGGGCGTACACGTACCGGTTGAGCTTGCTGCGGCCCATGAAGTCCAGCTGTTCCAGGCGCTGTTCGCGGGTCCAGGGCGTGCCGTAGAAGCCCTCGGCGAGGCCGCGCACCCCGGTGCCGGGCCAGTCGCGGATGCGTACGCCGGGTACGGAACCGGTGTCGGTGATCAGCTGGCGCAGGGTCTGCACGCCGTGGAACAGGCCGTCCGCGCCGACCCCTTCGAGGGCGATCGTGGGCCGCCCCGCCACCTCGCCGACGGCCAGGCGGTAGCCGCCGCTCGGCAGGTCGGCGCGGGCGTCGGCGCGCAGGGCACGCAGTGCGGCGGCCGCGCCGGAGCGCCCGCCCCGGCTTGCCTCGCTCCTGCTTGCCTCGCTCCTGCCTGCCTCGCTCCTCGCTGCCTCGCCCGCGTTTGCTTCGCCCGGGCCTGCCTCGGCCGCGCCCGCCTCGCCCGCGCGCACGAGGAGCGCGCCGGTGGGGAGCCGCGCCCCGTCCTCGACCGCGGTGACCCGGCGCGCGCCCGCCTGCCGGAGCAGGGTGCGCAGCGCGTCCACCGCGTACGGGTCGGCGCCCGCGTCCGTGGCGACGTACACCTGCTCGCCGATGCGTACGGCCTGGCCGCCCGCCCGGGCCTGCTGCGGGCGCGGCCACACCTGCGGCGGGGTGCCGTCGCTCGCGCGGTCGGTGGTGGCGGGGGTGTCGGGTTCGGTGACGGCGGGCTGCGGTGGGGCCGCGAGGGCGCCGGGCGCGCCGCCGATGAGGCCGCCGATCACCGCGGCCGCGATGGCCGCCGCCCGCTTTCTGCGCCGCATCTGCACGGCTGCCCCGCCCTTCTTCCGCACGTTCCGCACTCAGCGTCGGACGTCAGCTTAGGGTGCGGCCGCGGCGCCGTTGTTCCGGTGCTGCGGCTTTCGTCGTGGCTGGTCGCGCCCACGCGGCGGAGCCGCCTGTGTCACAGCCCCGCGCCCCTGCCGGAGCCCTCGAAAGCTCCGCAGGATTTCGGGAAGGGGAGGGGGAGGGAGAAAAAACCGCCCGCCCCGCTCCCGATGCGGCGCACAATTGATGGTGAAACCCCTGCTCGCGGCGTGATGTGCGTCACGAAGGCCGCATGCGATCGGCTCCCGTGGGTAGGGAAGCCCATCCGACCATGCCGCCCACCGAAGGAGGCCCTCGTGGCCGCATCGGCTCAGCTTCTGCTCGACGCCCTCTCCAAACGTTCGGAGCTGCGCGACCTGCCGGACATCTCGCTGGTGTCCGACCCCGGCTCCGGGTTGCTCGGCTCCTGTGCCTGCTGCGTCGAAGCGCCCTTGACGAGCGAGCCCCCGCTCGCCGACGCCGCACCCCTCACCAGCGAACCCCCGCTCGCCGTCGCCCCCCTCACGAGCGAGCCCACCGCCACCGGCACCGCCGCGGGAGCCGACCCCTCCTTCTACTGACCCGCGCCGCGCCGCCCGCCGGTCGGGCCCCTACGGGCACCCCGGGCGCGCGGCCCGTTCGGGCACCCGCTAGTTTGGGCACCGTGGACAAGAAGAACGCCCTGCGCACCGGCGCCGTAGCAGCCGGTACGACGCTGATGATGCTGCTCATGTCGTCCCCCGCGCTCGCGCTGACCCGCGACGACGGCGACGACCCCGGTCCTGGCCTGAACGTGATGGAGACCCTCGGCCTGTACGTTGTGGCGCCGATCGTTCTCTTCCTGGTCATCGCCGGCCTGGTGATGGTCGGAGACAAGTCCCGCAAGGGGCAGAAGCAGGGCTGACGCCCGCAACTCTTCGCGAGGGCGCGCCCCACCACAGCGGTGGGGCGCGCCCTCGTCGTCTGTCCTGCACGCCTTGACCCTTGACCTTTCAGCTCCGCTGAACAGATCCGTCGAAACTTTTCGATGGACCTAAGCGACTGGGCGGTGCGACGGTAGGCCCGTCACATCGGCGAGACGCCCGCGAGGCGGAGAGGCAAGGGGTACGAATGGCGGTCCTGGAGCAGGTCCACGACAGCACGCAGGGCAGCGGCGCGAAGGAGGCCAAGGCCCGCCGGGGCGCCACCTTCGGCCTGCTGCTCGCCGGGCTCGCCACGGTGGTCTGGTCGGGCAGCTTCGTCACCTCCCGGGCGCTCGCCGACTCCGTACCGCCCATCCAGCACGCCTTCTGGCGCTGGATCATCGCGCTCCTCGCCGTCGCGCCGTTCGCCGCCCGCGCGGCCTGGCGGCAGCGGGCCCTGCTGCGCGCGCACCTGCGCTATCTGCTGCTCGCCTCGCTGCTCGGCGTGACCGTCTACAACACCCTGGTCAACCAGGCCGGGATCTCCACCACCGCCGGGAACATGGGCATGATCATGGCCGCCTCGCCGGTCGTCATGGCGCTCCACGAACGCCTCGGCGGCACCCGGCTCGGCGCCCGCAGGATCGCCGGCCTGCTCATCGCCTGCGCCGGGGTGCTGCTGCTCGTCAGCAAGGGCTCGCTCGCCATGGACTTCAGCGCCGGCGACCTGTGGATGCTCGCGGCGGCGCTCTCCTTCGCCTCGTACAGCGCGCTCCTTCGCCGTCGGCCCGCCGCGATCGAGGGGCCGTCCTTCCTGTTCACGACGTTCGTGCTCGGTGCGCTGATGCTGTCGCCGGTGTACGTGGCGAGCCTCGTGCTCCAGGGCGGGTTCGAGCCGACGCCCGCGACCGTCTCGCCGCTGCTCTACGTCGGAGTGGTCTCCTCGGCCGTCGCCTTCTTCGCCTGGAACAAGGCGGTCTCGCTGATCGGCGCCGCCCGCGCCGGGGTCGTCTACTACCTCCAGCCGGTCTGCGTGGCGCTGCTCTCCTTCGCGGTCCTGGGCGAGCCGACCGGGGTGTTCCAGGTGCTGTGCATGGCGCTGATCCTCGGCGGCGTCGTGCTCGGCGCGGCCCGCGCCGCCAAGTGAGCGGGGCCCTCGGGCGCGGGCGGCCCGGCCGGCCCAAGGGCCTAGGTTTCCGGTCATGACACAGTGGGACATCAAGAAGCTGCAGATCCTGCGCACCCTCAGCGAGCGCGGCACCGTCACGGCCACCGCGCAGGCCCTCCTCATGACCCCCTCGGCGGTCTCGCAGCAGCTGTCCAACCTCGCCAAGGAAGTGGGCGTACCGCTCCTGGAGGCGCACGGGCGCCGGGTGCGGCTCACCGACGCGGCCCACCTCGTGCTCCGGCACGCCGAGGCCGTCTTCGCCCAACTGGAGCGCGCCGACGCCGAATTGGCCGGGTATGTGCGGGGCGAGGCCGGGGAGGTGCGGGTCGGCGCGTTCTCCACCGCGGTACCGGCGCTGGTCGTCCCGGCCGTACAGCGGTTGCGCGCGGCGGCGCCCGGGATCGAGGTGCGGGTACGGGAGGCGGAGGCGGCGGAGGCGTACGAGCTGCTGTCCGGGGGCGAGGTGGACCTCGCGCTGTCCCTCGCCGCGCACGCGCCGACCCCGCGCGACCCCAAGTTCACGCGGGTGCCGCTGCTGGCCGACCCGCTGGACGTGGCCCTGCCGGTCGGGCACCCGCTGGCGGGCCGGGCGCGGCTCGGGCTCGCCGAACTCTCCGCGGAGCCCTGGATCTTCGGCGGCAGCGGGCCCTGGTCGGAGATCACCCTCGCGGCCTGCGAGGCGGCCGGGTTCGTCCCGGAACAGGCGCACAGTGCGGCCGGCTGGACCGCGATCATGGCGATGGTCGAGGCGGGCATGGGCATCGCCCTCGTCCCGCGGATGGCGGCCGTGCGCCGGGCGGGCGTCGCGATGTGCACCCTGGGCCCGGACCAGCCGCGCCGCCATGTGGTCGCCGCGCTGCGTCGGGGTGCGGAGGACGGGCCGGCCCTCGCCCGCGTCGTGGCGGCGCTGCGGGAGGCGGCGAACGGGCTCGGGCGCGCCTGAGGCCACGCCCGCCCCCCATGCAGTACGCCTGAAGCGCGCCCAAACCACGCCTGAGCCACGCCTGAGGAGACGTCAATCACGCTTGGTACGGGCTTACTTCGGGTAGTCCGCGAGCCGCGCAAGCCACTCGCTCAGTTCTTCACAACTTAAACATATTCCGCTTTCCATCAGTGGATACGATGCGAGGCGCCTTGATCAACATGGGGGCGCGGTTCATGCCCCGCGACGAGAGTGAGTGCTCAGTGGGGACCGACCTGGCCGTTCCGCCCATTTATTCGCCGTTCGCCGAAGCGATACATCCGCTCTACCGGGACATCGACCAACAGACCGCACTCTGGGCCGAGAAGTTCCGAATAGGCTCCGACGAGCTGCGCGGCCGGCTGGTCCGGCACGACATCGGCGGCTTCTCGGCGCGCATCCTGCCCGAGGGCCGCGAGGAAGTCGTCTCGCTGCTCTCCGACTTCGTGCTGTGGCTGTTCGGCGTCGACGACGGACACTGCGAGGAGGGCGAACTCGGCCGCAAGCCCGGCGAGTTGTCCGGCTACCTCTCCCGTCTCCTGCGGGTCGCGCAGAACCCCGAGACGCCGATGCTCCCCGACGACCCGCTCGCCGACGGCCTGCGCGACCTGCGCCGCCGCGTCGACCACTACGGCACCGCGGGCCAGGCCGCCCGCTGGGTGGACGCCCTGCGCGAGTACTTCTTCTCCGTCGTCTGGGAGGCCTCCCACCGCACCGCGGGCACCGTCCCCGACCTGGACGACTACACCCTGATGCGGCTGTACGACGGCGCCACCTCGGTCGTCCTGCCGCTCCTGGAGATGGGGTACGGCTACGAACTCCAGCCCCACGAACGGGACAACACCCGGGTACGGGCCGCCGCCGAGCTGGCCTCGTTCATCATCACCTGGGACAACGACATCTTCTCGTACCACAAGGAAGCGGGCGGGAAGGACGAGTTCTGGCTGAACGCGCTGCGGGTGCTTGAGCGGGAGCGGGGCGTGTCGTCCGAGGCGGCGCTCGACCTCGCGATCTCCCAGCGGGACCGGGCCACGAACCTCTTCCTGCTGCTCTGCGAGCGGCTGCGGGCCGACGCCAGCCCGCAGCTGAAGCAGTACCTGGACTCGCTCGGCAGCTTCATCCGCGGGGCGCAGGACTGGGGGATCACCTCGGTGCGCTACACCACCCCGCACGACCCGGCCCGTTTCCCGGACGCGTTCCGACAGACGCCGGTGGACCCGAGCGTGCGGCCGCTGGGGATCGCGGCGGTGGACTGGTGGTTCGAGCTCGTGTGATCTTTACGGGCGCCGGGGTTGCGGTTGTCCTTCCAGCGCGGGTGGACCGTGGTTGGTTGCGCAGTTCCCCGCGCCCCTGATCAGGGGGTGTGCTGTCGTTCGTTCCCCGACGGTTCGTCGTGGTTGCTCGCGCAGTTCCCCGCGCCCCTGAGGGGCCAGCCCCGCGGCCCCTAGCGCTGCTCCGGCAGCGGTGTGCGGGGCGGGGTGAAGCGGACCGGGAGGGAGTGCAGGCGGCGGGAGATCCAGGCCGAGACCACCCGCAGCTCGTCCTCCGGCACCGCGAGCCGGATGTCGATCAGCCGGCCGAGGAGCGTCTCCACGCCGGTGTCGGCGATCGCGCGCCCGATGTCCTGCCCGGGGCAGCCGTGCGGGCCCGCGCTGAACGCGAGGTGCGAGCGGTTGCCGTGCATGGACGCCGTCAGGTCGGGGCGGATCGCCGGGTCGACGTTGCCCGCCTCCAGGCCGAGCAGCAGCATGTCGCCGGCCCGGATCGCGTGGCCGCCGAGCTCCGTGTCGCCGATCGCCCAGCGGGTGGGAAGCAGCGCGATCGGCGGATGGTCCCACAGCACCTGCTCCAGCGCGTCCGGCAGCGTCATCTGGCCGCCGGACAGGCTGCCGCGGAAACGGGCGTCGGTGAGCACCATCCGCAGGGTGTTGGCGATCAGGTTCGCCGTCGGCTCGTACCCGGCGACCAGCGTGAGCCGCAGGTGCTCGCGGATCTCGTCGTCGCTCAGGCCCGACTCGTGGCCGATCAGCCAGCTCGTGAAGTCGTTGCCCGGCTGGACCCGCTTGCGCGCCACCAGGTCGCTCATCGTGTCCACCACGAAGCGGTTGCTCGCCACCGAGGTGTCGCTGCCGCGGGTCATGTCGCGGACCGCCTCGACCAGCTTCGGCCCGTACTCCTCCGACATGCCGAAGTGGTGGGTGAGCACCATCATCGGCAGCTGCTCCGCGAACTCCTCGACGAGGTCGGCGCGGCCCCGGCCGGCCATCTGGTCGACGAGCTGGTTCGCGTACCGCGTCACATAGCGGCGCAGGCTCTGCCGGTTGAACAGGTCCAGGCTGTCGGTGACCGCGAGCCGGAGGCGGGCGTGCTCCGGTCCGTCCGCGAAGGCGAGCAGCGGCTGCCAGGCGGTGAGCGGCAACAGCGGGGAGTCGGCGGCCAGTTGCCGGTTCCAGACGCGGGAGTCGCAGGTGAACCGGGACGGGGTGCGCATCACGTCCAGGTTCTCCCGGTGCCCGAGCACCAGCCAGGCCGGGACGTCGCCGTGCACCAGGACCGGGGCGACCGTGCCGTGCTCCGCGCGCAGCCGCGCGTACAGCTGCTGCTGGTCGTTCTCCGCCTCGGGGCCGAAGATCCGCCGCGGCAGGCTCGCGCCGCCGGCGTGCGCGGGGCAGCCGGGCGGCGGCGCCGGCGAGGTGAAGCCGACGGGTTCCGGGGCGGTGGTCATGGGGACGGCCTCCAAAACAAGGGCGTACGGGCGCTGCGGCCGGGGTTCGGCCGCAGCGTCGGCAAGACGTAGGGGTCAGCGTGGCTGCACGGTCATCGGGATGCGGTCGGCGTGCGGGACGGCCGAGACGACCTCCTTGGGGACGTGCCCCGTGGAGGGGACCAGGCGCCAGCGCGGCAGCAGCGTCGCCAGCGCGATCGTCGCCTCCGTCCAGGCGAACTGGTCGCCGATGCACTTCCGGTTGCCCGCCCCGAACGGGATGTACGCGCTGCGGTGCAGCCCGGCCTCGGCCTGCCGCTCGGGCAGCCAGCGGTCCGGGTCGAAGGCGTCCGGGTCCGGGAAGAACCGCGGGTCGCGGTGGAGCGCGTACAGGCTGAAGCCGACCTCCGCGCCCGCCGGGAGCCGGAAGCCGCCGAGCTCGACCTCCTGCGTGGTCCGGCGCATCAGCATCGTCACGCCGTGCAGCCGGATCACCTCGTCCAGGACGCGGCGCAGCGCGACCAGCTTCGGCACGTCCTCGACGGTCACCGGGCGGTCCCCGACGACCTCGCGGATCTCGGCGACCACCTGCGCGTCGAACTCCGGGTGCAGCGCGAGGTGGTGGAAGGTCCAGGCGAGCGTGGCCGCCGTGGTCTCGGCGCCGGCGAACAGGATGGTGGACAGCTCGTCCCGCACCTCCACGTCGGACAGGTCGCGCTCGGCGAGCAGCAGCGAGAGCAGGTCGCCCGCGTCGGTGTGGCCGGTCCTGCGCCCGGTGGCGATCACCTCGTCGATGACCTGCCGCAGGTTCGCCGCAGCCGTGTCGAACTCCCGGTTGGGGCGGATCGGCACCCGGTCGAGGAACTTCGGCGAAGCCGCCCGTACGAGGAGGTTGCGCAGCGCGATCGGCAGGTTGGTGCGGATCGCCTCCACCGCGGGCAGGCCGATGTCGGTGGAGAACAGGGTGGAGGCCAGCGTCTCGATGGCGAACTGGGCCATCTCGTGCTCCAGCTCGATCTCCTGGTCCGCCGACCACGAGTCGGCGAGCGTCTGCGCGTTGCGGCTCATCACCGTCGTGTACTGCGCGATGCGGTCCTTGGAGAACATCGGCTGGATCAGGCGGCGGTGCGCGCGGTGCACCTCGCCGTTGGCGTTGGCGAGGCCGTTGCCCGCGAGGGGGCGCAGCCGGTCGAAGAAGCGGCCCTTCTCGAAGCTGCGGGCCTGCCCGACCGTCACCTCGTGCACAAGCTCCGCCGTCGTCGCCACGTACAGCGGCATCGTGCCCAGGTCGATACGGACCAGGTCGCCGTGCGCGGCCAGGGACTTGAGGAAGCCGAAGGGGTCGCGCACCAGCTTCAGGGCGTGCCCGGCGAGCGGGATCGCGCCGGGCACCCGGGGTATGGCGGACGTGCCGGGGGTCTCGGTCAGGGTCACGGTGCCTCCGTATCAGCGACAGCGAGGGTCTGCAGGTACCGCATCAGGGCCATCAGCACGTCCCGGCTGGACGTGCGCAGGCGGGCGTCGCAGTCCACGATCGGGACCGACGCGGGCAGGTCGAGCGCGCCGCGCAGCTCCTCGACCGGGTAACTCGGCGCGTCCGGGAAGGAGTTGACGGCCACGACGAACGGCACGGAGCGCTCCTCCAGGCGGCCGATCACGTCGAAGCTGACCTCAAGGCGGCGGGTGTCGACCAGGACGACCGCGCCGAGCGCGCCCTCGAACAGGCCGCGCCACAGGAACCAGAACCGCTCCTGGCCGGGGGTGCCGAACAGGTACAGGACCAGCTCGTCGTTGATGCTGATCCGGCCGAAGTCCATGGCGACCGTCGTCGTGGACTTGCGTTCCACGCCCGCGGTGTCGTCGACGCCGACGCCGGCCTGCGTCATCGTCTCCTCGGTGGTCAGCGGCCTGATCTCGCTGACCGAGCCGACCAGGGTGGTCTTGCCGACGCCGAAGCCGCCGACGATCACGACCTTGACCGCCGCGGCCGCCGTGTCGGGCAGCGCGTCCTCGCTCCGCGGCCCGGCGGCAACCGTGACCGAGCCGGGGCTCTCAGAGCTTCTGAAGTCCATCGATCACTGCCTCAATCAACGCGATGTCGGGGAGTTTTGCGGGCGGTACGGGCGGTCGGGAGAACACCCGGTTGTCGGCGATGAGGTCGCTGAGCAGCACCGTGACGACGCTGACCGGCAGGCTCAGATGCGCGGAGATCTCCGCGACGGACAGCGGCCGCTGGCAGATGCGTACGATCGCCGCCTGCTCGGGCTGCATCCCCGGTCTGGGGCCCGACCTGGCCACGATCAGGGTGACCAGGTCGAGCGTCGTCTTCGCGGACGAACCACTGCGGCCGCCGGTGATGACGTAGAGCCGTTCGGGGCCGCCCCCGTCCCAGTGCGGTTCGTCCGCGTTCACCTGGCGGCCACGTCCTGCCGGGGCGGGGTGCTCAGGTGCTCGCCGATGCGCAGGACCAGGTCCCGCATGCGCTGGCCCATCAGGCCCGCGTCCACACCCTCGTCGGCGAGCACGGCGAGGAACGCGCCCTGCCCGGCCGCCATCAGGTAGAAGAAGCCGCCGTCCATCTCGATCACGACGAGCCGCATCCGGCCCTCGCTGTACGGGAGTTCGGCCGCGACCGCACCGGCCAGGCTCTGCAGTCCCGCGCAGGCGGCGGCGAGCCGGTCGGCGGAGTCGGTGTCGGCGCCGTACTGCGCCATGCGCAGGCCGTCGGCGGAGAGGACCACGACCTGCCGGGTCTGCGGAACGCCTTCGGCGAGGTCCTTGAGCATCCAGTCCATGTTGGCGGCCTGGCCCGCGTGTCCCTGCTGCTGCATCACTGCTCGTTCCCCTTGCTAGCCGACGCCGAAGGGGCGTCGAGTTCCTGTGCGGCCCTCGGGCTCGGGCCGTTGCCGGTCGCCGCGGGGGCGGCGCCGCTGGTCTCGCCGGACAGGCCGCTCTGGAAGGCGGCCAGCCACATGCCCGGCTGGACCCCGTCCGAGCCCTCCTCGGCAGCGGGGCGCCGGGACTCGGCGGCCGGGGCTGAGGGGGCCCGGCGGCGCCGCTGCGGCAGGCCGTTCGTGGTGCGTTCGGCCACCACGGGCACGTCGTCGTCCACCGGGTTCGTGGGACCGGTCACCGGGCGCTCCGTTCGGGGTGCGGTAGGAGCCTGTGCGGGCGTTGCGGCCCCGGCGGCGGTCGCGGGGGCCGGTGCGGCTGCGGGCGCGGGCACGGAGGCCGGCGCCGACTCGGTGCGCGGGCCCGGAACCTGCGCCACGGACGGCTCCGGCCGCGCCTCCACAGCCGAAGCCGTACGACCAGCCGGGGCCGTACGACCAGCCGATGCCGTACGACCGTCCGGAACCGTGGCACCGGCCGGAACCGTGGCACCGTCCGGAACCGTGGCACCGGCCCGGTTCGTGCGCGGCCCGGACGCGGCGCCGATGCCGTGCGCGAGGCCGGTCGCCTGGGCCACCGTCGTAATCAGGTCCTGCGGCACGATCAGCACGGCCCGGACGCCGCCGTACGCGGACGGCCGCAGCGACACCTGGAAGCCGTACGCCTGCGAGAGCCGGCCGACCACGGCGAGGCCGAGGCGCGGGCTCTCGCCCAGGTCGTACACGTCGATGCCCTGCTGCGCCTGCTTCAGCATCCGCTCGGCGCGGCCGCGGGCCTCCTCGCTCATCGAGACGCCGCCGTCCTCGATCTCCACGGCGATGCCCGACTGCACGTCGACGGCGGTCAGATGGACCTTGGTCTGCGGCGGCGAGTAGCGGGTCGCGTTGTCCAGGAGCTCGGCGAGCGCGTGGATCAGCGGCTCGACGGCGGTGCCGACGACGGCGATGTCGGACACCGAGTGCAGCTCGACGCGCTGGTAGTCGATGATCCGCGACATCGCGCCGCGCATCACCGAGTACAGCGGCACGGCCCGTGACCACTGCCGGCCGGGCCGGGCGCCGCCGAGCACGGCGATGGAGTCGGCGAGGCGGCCGATCAGGGCGGTGCCGTGGTCGATGCGGAGCAGGTCGCCGAAGACGTCCGGGGACTGGCCGTGCCGGTCCTCCATCTCCCGCAGCTCCTGGGCCTGTTGGTGCACGATCGCCTGCACGCGCCGGGCGATGTTCACGAACGCGCGCTGCGCCGAGTCGCGCAGGTCCTCCTCGGCGGTCACCGCGTCGATGACGGAGCGCAGCACTTCGAGGTGGGCCTCGGGCGCCTGCAGCGAGGCGAGCACGTCCTCGGGGAACTCGCCGCGCCGCAGCCGCCCCACGATGTCGGGAAGCAGCGTGTCGGCGAGGTGTAGCGTCTCCGCCTCCTGCCGCCGCAACGCGACCTGCCAGGCGGCGGACTCGGCGTCCAGGGCGGCGATCCGGCGGCCGCGCCGGGCGGACTCGGCGCAGGCGATCCCCACGGCGAGGGTGGCCACGCCGCCGGCCGCGATCACGGGCAGGACGGCGGCGGATGCGACCAGGAACGCCGCGACCGCGGTGCCCACCGCGAGGCCCAGCGGGGGCAACAGCCACAGGGGGACGGGAGACTTGGAACTTCGTGGGGATGCCCCCGCGCGAACCCTCTGCACTGCGTTACTCCCGTACGTACGCGAAGATCATCAGATGGGTCGGTAGCGTAACGCCTTCGGGTGAACCCTTACGACCAGGGGGCAAGCCGCCGGTTACATCTGCGTGTCGGGGGACAAGCGGGACACACCGGGCGCGCGGGCCCGCCGGGAACCGCCCGGGACGGACGCGCCGGGGCCCGGCCCCGGGAGCCGTCGCGCGACTCCCGGAACCGGGCCCGTGGTGCGGGTTCTCAGGCCGGTGTTCAGGCCGCCGCAGCGTCCGCGGCCTGCGCCTTCAGGGCCCGCTCGACGCCCGCGCGGGACTCCGAGATCAGCCTGCGCAGCGCGGCGTTGGGCTCCTCGACGGCCAGCCACGCGTCCGTCGTGTCGAGCGTGGCCTGCGCGACCTGAAGCGCCGGATAGAGGCCGACGGCGATCTGCTGAGCCATCTCGTGTGAACGGGACGCCCACACATCCTTCACAGCGGCGAAGAACTTTTCCGTGTACGGGGCGAGAAGTTCACGCTGATCGACCTGGACGAAGCCCGCGATCACCGCCTCCTGCACGGCGTTCGGGAGCTTGTCGCTCTCCACGACCGAAGCCCATGCCTCCGCCTTGGCCTCGGGGGTGGGCCGGGCCGCACGCGCGGTGGCCGCGTGCCGCTCGCCCGCCGCGGTCCTGTCCCGCTCGTACTCGGCGGCGATCTCCTTCTCGCCCGCCCGGCCGGTCGACGCCAGCCGCTCCAGGAACGCCCACCGCAGCTCGGTGTCGACGGCCAGGCCCTCGACCGTCTCGGTGCCGTCCAGCAGGGCGGTGAGCAGGTCGAGCTGGGTGTCCGTGCGGGCGGCGGCGGCGAAGGCGCGGGCCCAGGCCAGCTGGTGGTCGCTGCCCGGCTCGGCGTCCTTCAGGTGGGCGAGGGCCGCCTCGGTCCAGCGGGCCAGGCCCCTCTCGCGCCAGTCCGGGGCCGCGTACAGCTCCAGGGCCAGCTTGACCTGGCGGTGCAGGGACTGCACGACGCCGATGTCCGACTCCTTGCCGATGCCGGAGAGCACCAGCTCCAGGTAGTCCCGGGTGGCCAGCTCGCCGTCCCGGGTCATGTCCCAGGCGGAGGCCCAGGACAGGGCGCGCGGCAGCGACTCGGCGAAGTCCCCGAGGTGCGCGGTGACGGCCTTCAGGGACTCCTCGTCGAGCCGGACCTTCGCGTACGACAGGTCGTCGTCGTTGAGCAGGATCACGGCGGGCCGCTGCTTGCCCACGAGGGCCGGTACGGCGGTGAGTTCACCGTCGACGTCCAGCTCGACGCGGTCGGTGCGGACCAGCTTGCCGTCGGTCAGCTCGTAACTGCCGATCGCGATGCGGTGCGGGCGGAGCGTGGGCTCGCCCTTGGCGCCGGCGGGCAGCGCGGGCGCCTCCTGCCGCACGCCGAACGAACGGATGACACCGTCCGCATCGGTCTCGATCTCCGGCCGCAGCACATTGATCCCGGCCGTCTCCAGCCACAGCTTCGACCAGGTCTTCAGGTCGCGCCCGCTGGTCTCCTCCAGGGCGCCGAGCAGATCGGTCAGGCGGGTGTTCCCGTACGCGTGCCGCTTGAAGTAGGCCTGCACGCCGCGGAAGAACTCGTCCATGCCGACGTACGCCACGAGCTGCTTGAGGACGCTCGCGCCCTTGGCGTAGGTGATCCCGTCGAAGTTCACAAGAACATCATCGAGATCGCTGATCTCGGCCATGATCGGGTGCGTGGACGGCAGCTGGTCCTGCCGGTACGCCCAGGTCTTCATGGAGTTGGCGAACGTGGTCCAGGAGTGCGGCCACTTCGAGCCCGGCGCGTAGGCCTGGCAGGCGGCCTCGGCGTAGGTCGCGAACGACTCGTTCAGCCACAGGTCGTTCCACCACTCCATGGTGACCAGGTCGCCGAACCACATGTGCGCCAGCTCGTGCAGGATCGTCGAGGCCCGCACCTCGTACGCGGCGTCGGTCACCTTGGACCGGAACACGTACTGGTCGCGGATGGTGACCGCGCCCGCGTTCTCCATCGCCCCGGCGTTGAACTCCGGCACGAACAGCTGGTCGTACTTGGCGAAGGGGTACGGGTAGTCGAACTTCTCCTGGAACCACTCGAAGCCCTGCCGGGTCACGTCGAAGATCGCGTCGGCGTCCAGGTACTCGGCGAGCGAGGGCCGGCAGTAGATGCCGAGCGGCACGCGCTGCCCGTCCTTCTCGTACGAGGAGTGCACCGCGTGGTACGGGCCGACGATGAGCGCCGTGATGTACGTGGAGATCCGCGGCGTCGGCTCGAAGACCCAGAGGTCGTCCTTCGGCTCGGGCGTCGCCGAGTTGGAGATCACCGTCCAGCCGCTCGGCGCCTTCACGGTGAACTGGAAGGTCGCCTTCAGGTCCGGCTGCTCGAAGCTGGCGAACACCCGACGGGCGTCCGGCACCTCGAACTGCGTATACAGATACGCCTGATCATCGACAGGATCGACGAACCGGTGAAGCCCCTCACCGGTGTTCGTGTACGCGCAGTCCGCGACGACCTTCAGCTCGTTGCGCCCGGAGAGCAGCCCCGGCAGCGCGATCCGGGAGTCGGCGAAGGCGGTGGCGGGGTCCAGGGAGGCGCCGTTCAGGACGATCTCGTGCACGGTCGGCGCGACCAGGTCGACAAAGGTCTCGGCACCCGCCTCGGCACTGTCGAAGCGCACTGTGGTCACCGAGCGGTACGTGCCTCCCTCCTGCGCGCCGCCGAGATCCAGATCGATCTCGTACGCGTCCACGGTGAGCAGGCGCGCCCGCTCCTGTGCCTCTACGCGGGTCAGATTTGTGCCAGGCACGCGGTCATCTCCTCGGGGTGGGGTGGAGTTCGTTACGGGACTTTTCGGCAATCCTTGCACGTCCTTTGGGCGTGCTGGGCGGTGTACGGGACGTCGCGGGGAGAGGTCGGGTTCGCGTGCTGGAGATCAAGGGCCTGGGCGACGTGAACTTCAACCCCATCCGCGCCCACACCTACGACGACGGCCACCGGGCGGCCGACGGCATCGACTTGTCCGTGCACCGCGGGGATCTGGTCTCGCTCGTCGGCCCCTCGGGCTGCGGCAAGACGACGCTGCTGCGGTGCGTGGCGGGGCTGGTCCAGATCGCTACGCGGGAGTCGGCGGAGTTCGTGTCCCTTCGGGCTGCGGTGGGGCGGGCGGTTCGGCGAGAATGAGGGCAATTGTCGTGCTGGTGGCGGGAGTTGGGTCTGGTGGGCACGAGGTACGGAGACTGGGTCAGGCAACGCCGCGAGGCTGCGGGGATGACACAGCAGGAGCTGGCCGACGCGGCGGTGATGACGCGGTCGCACATCGCGCATATCGAGGCCGGGCGGAGGATCCCGTCCCGGGAGGATGCGCGGAGGCTGGACCGGGCACTGGGGACGGGAGATGTGCTGCAGAGGTTCCGGCCTGGGGATGACGAGCACCCTGTGGCCGATCACTTCGAGTCAGCGCGCCAGTTGGAGCAACAGGCCACGGCGATCCGGGAGTTCGGCCTCAGCTATGTGCCGGGCCTCCTCCAGACCGAGGCGTACGCCCGTGCCGTCGTCAGTGAGACTGCCTATCCGCCGCTCAGTCAGGAGCAGCGCGAGAAGGTCGTCGCCACGCGGCTCCGGCGGGCCGAGATTCTGTCCGACCCGGTAACTCCTTTGTTGTGGACCATGCTCGACGAGGCGGTTATCCGGCGTCCCATCGGCGGCCCGGCGGTGATGGCGGAGCAACTCGGTTACCTCGCCGACCTCGCTGACAGCGGACGTATCCGTGTCCACGTGCTGCCGCTCGCGGCTGGAGGTCACCCGCTGCTGCCGAGCATGCTGAAGCTGATGCGGTTCGAGGACCAGCCCCCGGCTGCCTACACGGAAGGCCTCGGCACCGGAGGCGTCCAGGACTCCCCAGCCCTGGTCGAGGTATTGCAGGGCGCATACCATCATGCGCTGGGCGATGCCCTGCCGGTGAAGGACACAGTCGCCCTGCTGAGGGGCACAGCGAAGGACTATGCACACCATGACAGTTGAGCGCCGTAGCGGCTGGCGCAAATCCAGCTACAGCACTGGCAACAACGACGACTGCGTAGAGGTACGCGACGACGTTCCCACCGCCATCCCCGTCCGCGACTCCAAGAACCCCCACGGCCCCGCCCTCCTCATCCCCAGGGCAAGCTGGGCCTCGTTCCTCACGGCGCTCAACGAACACTGCGTCTGAATGACGAGCACGCTTGGCAATGGCAGGGTCAGGACGGCTGCTTGATCGAACGGTGGCCGGTGCTCGTGCCCGCAGAGCGCCGGGACTTCGCGCTCTTGGGGGCGAGCTGGGAGACCCGTTGATACGAGATGCCGAGGACCCGCGCGGCGTCGCGGACGGTGAAACCGCGCCTTGTCAGAGTCCGGGCGGCAGCGGCGAGTGCCCGGTCTTCCTCGGCGTCGGCGGCCAGCTGCTTCTGGCGGGCTACGTCGAGCTCGTCCAACGCGTCGACGACGTCCGGGTCGCCGGGGCGCAGCTCGACGGTGAACGGCTCGTCGATGCCCGCGTCTTCATGGACGGTGTGGACGAGGTCCTCGGCCATCTCCTGTGCCTCGGTCCAGGTGGCGCCCTGGGTGAAGGTCACGTAGTTGTCGGGAAGGCCCTTGACCTGGACCGCCCACCACTTTCCGTCTCGCGTGGCCTGCGCGGCGTACGTCTTCATGCCCTCATCTCCTCGTCGGTGTTGCCCCGGAGGGCGGGGAGGCCTCAGGCCTCCTCCGCCCCCCGGACGATCGCTCTGGCTGTGCCTTCGGCGATCTCCGTGTGCCTCGGGATGATCAGGGTCTTGGTTCCGAAGTTCCAGACTTCGTGGCCGCCGCCCTGTCGCCTGAGGCTGAAGCTCACCCCCTTGTCGGATGCCATCTGATTCAGCGTCCTGATGAGGTCTCGCTTCTTCACGCTCACTGTCTAACGTAAACGAACATGTCTGTCTAATCCAGACGAACAAGATTCGGGTATCTGTGCAGATCGCCTTCGCCGACCGAGGGCTGTTTCCTCCCGCCCGGAGCCAGGCAGTAGCGGTTCTGACCCCGTGGCCCGCGCCGCTCAGCCCGTTTCCCTGACCGCCCGAGCGAACGCCCGGACCCGTTCCGTCTCGCCGTCCCGGTGCCAGATCAGGCCGAGGGTCGAGTCCGGGAGGCCGTCCGCCGGGACGTGGGCGATGTCCTTGCGGGCGTGGTACTCGGACGTCGGGCCGCACAGGAGCATTGCGGCCTGGCCGGTGGCCACCAGGGTCAGGCCCTCCTGGAGGGTGCGGACCGTCGGGCCGGGCAGGTCGGACGGGGCCTGGGCCCTGCGCCAGTACGCGGGGGCCGGGGGAGCGGGCGTGATCAGCGGGGTCGCGAAGACCTCCGCGGCCGTCAGGGACGTACGGGACGCGAGCGGGTGGCGGGCGGAGACCGCGACGTTCTGCCGCTGCTCCGCGAAGCGCGGGCCGAGTACCAGGTCCGGTTCGGTCACCGGCAGGAGGACAACCGCCGCGTCCACCGTCCCGGCACGGACCGCCCCGAACGGGTCGGAGAACGGTAGCTCCACGATCTCGGTGCCGCAGTCCGGATGCGCACCCCGGAACGCCGCCAGCGCCGCCATCAGCCCGTCGTCCGCCGTGCCCTGGAAGCCGATCCGTAGTACGCCCTCCACGCCCCGCGCAGCCGACCGCGCGTCCTCGACGGCGGCGCGCAGCTCCGCGTACGCCGGACGCAGTCGGGTCAGGAAGCGCTCGCCGAGCGGGGTGAGCGCGACGCGCCGGCTGGTGCGGGTGAACAGCCTTGCCCCGACCCGGCGTTCCAGCGCGCGCAGCAGCTGGCTCACCCGGCTCTGTGAGACCCGCAACTGCTCGCCCGTCCGGCCGAAGTGCAGCTCCTCGGCGAGGATCAGGAAGCACTCCAGCTCCCGCGCCTCCAGGCCGCCGATGCCGTCCACCCTGCCCACCCTGCTCCTTCTGTCGATCGATGAGCCTCGCTCATTCAAGGGTGAGATCTTCGGCGTTGTTCCCCGCACCCGTACGGCGTTGGCTTGGGGCATGCGAACCGAACCCCAACTCGTGGCTCCCGCAAGGGCCTTGCCCCTGCCCGTGCTCGCCGCCGCGATCGCCACCTTCACCGTCGTCACCGCGGAGATGCTGCCCGTCGGGCTGCTCACCCCGCTCGCCGCCGGGCTCGGCGTCTCGCCGGGCACGGCCGGGCTCGCCGTCACCCTGCCCGGCTTCGTCGCCGCGTTCGCCGCCCCGCTGCTGCCCGTCGCCGCGCGCACCGCCGACCGGCGCGCCGTCCTCGTCGCCCTCCTCGCGCTGCTCGCCGCCGCCAACCTGGCCTCCGCGCTCGCCCCGCACTTCGCGGTGCTGCTCGCCGCTCGGGTCCTGGTCGGCGTGGCCATCGGCGGGGTGTGGGCGATCGCGGCGGGGATCGCACCGCGGCTGGTGCCGGAATCGGGGGTGGGGCGGGCCACCGCGATCGTGTTCAGCGGGATCGCCGTGGCGTCCGTCGTCGGGGTGCCCGCGGGCACGTTCCTCGGCGAACTCGTCGGCTGGCGCTGGGCGTTCGGCGCGGCCGCACTGCTGGCCGCGGCCGTCGGCCTGCTGCTCGCGGGCGCGCTGCCGCCGCTGCCCGCCGAGCGCGGTGCGGGCGGTCTGCGTACGGTCCTCGGCGCGGCCCGGCTGCCCGGCGTACGGGCCGGCCTGCTGGTCGTGCTGTTCCTGGTCGCCGGTCACTTCGCGGCGTACACGTACGTACGGCCCGTCCTTGAGCGGGTCGACGGGCTCGGTGCCGCGCTGGTCAGCGGGCTGCTGCTCGCGTACGGGGTGGCGGGGATCGCCGGGAACTTCGTCGGCGGCGCCCTCGCCCCGCGCGACCCGCGCCGCACCCTCCTGGTGATCTCCGCGGTGCTCGCGGCCGTGGTGCTCGCCCTGCTCGCCGCCGGGGCCTCGCTGCTCCTGTCCGCGGTGCTGCTGCTGATCTGGGGTCTGGCGTACGGCGGGGTCTCGGTGTCCACCCAGAACTGGATGGCGGCCGCCGCACCCGCGGCACGGGAGCCCGTCTCGGGCCTCTACGTGGGCGTCTTCAACGTCGCCATAGCCCTGGGCGCCCTGCTCGGCGGCCGTGCGGCGGACGGGTTCGGGGTGGACGGAGCGCTGTGGCTGGGAGGAGGGCTGGCAGCGGCCGCGCTCCTGGTGGTGGCAGGCAGCAAGCGCCGGACCGGCTGACTTCTCAGCCGGACCGGCGCTTGCGGACGAGCCCGAAGGGCGATCGACGGGGCGCGGGGCGACCCGCGCCTCACGTCGACGTAAGCCCGACCATCAACCCTTCAGCTCAGCCGCCACCAGCTCCGCGATCTGCACAGCGTTCAGCGCCGCGCCCTTGCGGAGGTTGTCGTTCGACAGGAACAGGGAGAGGCCGTTCTCGGCCGTCTCGTCGCCGCGGATGCGGCCCACGTACGAGGCGTCCTTGCCCGCGGCCTCCAGCGGCGTCGGGACGTCGGCGAGGACCACGCCCTCCGCGCCCGCGAGGAGCTCCTTGGCGCGCTCGGGGCTGAGCGGGCGCTCGAAGCGGGCGTTGACCTGCAGGGAGTGGCCGGAGAAGACCGGGACGCGGACGCAGGTGCCGGAGACCTTCAGCTCCGGGATCTCCAGGATCTTGCGGGACTCGTGGCGGAGCTTCTGCTCCTCGTCGGTCTCGTTCAGGCCGTCGTCCACGATCGAACCGGCCATCGGCAGGACGTTGTACGCGATCGGCGCCACGTAGTTGTTCGGCGCGGGGAACTCGACCGCCGAGCCGTCGTGCGTGAGCTTCGGGGCGTCCGCGCCGACCTTCTCGACCTGCGAGTACAGCTCGTCCACGCCCGCGAGACCGGAACCGGACACTGCCTGGTACGTGGCGACGACGAGCGCGGTCAGGCCGGCCTCGGCGTGCAGCGGCCTGAGGACGGGCATCGCGGCCATCGTCGTGCAGTTCGGGTTGGCGATGATGCCCTTGGGACGGTCGACGATCGCGTGCGGGTTGACCTCGGACACGACCAGCGGGACCTCGGGGTCACGGCGCCAGGCCGAGGAGTTGTCGATCACCACGGGGCCCTGCGAGGCGACCTTCTCGGCGAGCGCCTTGGACGTGGCGCCACCGGCCGAGAACAGCACGATGTCCAGGCCGGTGTAGTCGGCCGTGGAGGCGTCCTCGACGGTCACACCGTCGAGCACAGACCCGGCGCTGCGGGCCGAGGCGAACAGGCGCAGCTCGTCGATCGGGAACTTCCGGTCGACGAGGATCTTGCGCATGACCGTGCCGACCTGACCGGTGGCTCCGACGATTCCGACCTTCACAGCTGTTCCTCCGCGTTTCCGTACATGACGTCATCCGTGCATGCCGTCTGGCATCCATGATGCGTCTGTCCAGGTCCGGCTTGTCCAATCCATTGTCCGACGTGCAAGACGCCACACCGAGGGGCGGGCACCCGGCCGGGCGCGGCGCCCGCCCCTCACTCAGCGAGACCGAACCACTACGGCACGACCTTCTCGATGCGTACGGAACCCGACCCCGCGACCCTTTCTCGCGCTCCTCGCCCTCGCCTGCGCGCTCCTCGTCGCCACCGGCCTGCTCGGCCACCGTCCGACGGCCCGCCGGACGGGACGGCGATACCCGGTGTACTGGCGCTGACGACGCTCTAACGTCGGGGGATGCAGAAGGAGTTGAGGGTGGCGGCCTACGCCGTGTGCACAAGAGAAGGACAGGTCCTCCTCGCCCGCCTGTCCGGAGGCAGCGTCGCCGGCCACTGGACGCTGCCCGGCGGCGGCATGGAGCACGGCGAGGACCCCTACGACACGGTGATCCGCGAGGCCGAGGAGGAGACCGGGTACGCGGTCGAGCCCGTCACCCTCCTCGGCGTCGATTCGATCCGCCGCCGCTACCCGCGCAAGTACGGCACGTACGCCGACTTCCACGCCCTGCGCCTGGTCTACGAGGGCCGGATCACGGGCGGCACCCTGCGCCACGAGCAGCACGGCTCGACGAACCTGGCGGCCTGGCACGACCTGGCGGCGGTGGGAGAGCTGCCGACGGTGGGCCTGGTGGACGCGGGGCTGCGGCTGTGGCGTGCCACCGGGGGATCCTGAGGGCGCGCGATCCGCCCGCACCCCGCCCGCCCCGCAGGGGCCCGTACCCCGATAGGTCACCCCCGTTGCGACGGCGTTCACGCGGACGCCATCCCCGCTGCCAAGCATCCAGAGGACCGCAGCCGCGAACGCACCGCACCCGGGGAGACCGCGCCATGTCGCGCATCCGCTCTGTCGCCGCCAGCCTCGACCGCCGTTCCTTCCTCGCCGCCGCGGGCGCCGTCTCGGCCTCCACGGGCATCGGCCTCGCCGTCGGTCTGAGCGGCGGCCCGGCCAACGCCGCCCGCGCGGGTGGCGCCCGCACGCCGCTCACCTCCCGCAGCGCGCCCGCCGCGCCCCTCGCCCCGTACACCGCGGGCACCACCCTGCACAGCGCCTCCGCACCCCGCGCAGGCCAGGGCTACGTACGGCTCGGCGAGGGACCCGCCTGGACGCGGGTCGTGCGCGGCGACCTCGCCGCCCCGCAGTCCGGCCGCACCGACCGGCGCACCGCGCTCGCCGCGTTCGTCCAGTTCACCGACCTGCACATCGTGGACACCCAGCACCCGCTGCGGTACGAGTACGTGCGCGCCGAGACGTCCAGCGCCTGGCGGCCGCAGGAGACCCTGTCGGTGGCCGGCGCGGTGGCGCTGGTGGAGCGCGTGAACGCCCTGCGCGGCGCACCCGCCACCGGCGCGCCCCTCAGCTTCGTCATGACGACCGGCGACAACACCGACAACAACTCCCGCGCCGAACTCGACTGGTTCCTGCGGACGATGAGCGGCGGCAGCATCACCCCGAACACCGGCGACCCGCGCCACTACGAAGGCGTCCAGAACAGCGGCCTCCAGCAGTACTGGCACCCGGACCGCGCCGACTTCCGCGACGCCGACAAACAGCTCGGCTTCCCCGCGGTCCCCGGCTTCCTCCGGGCCGCGACCCGCGAAGTCCGCAGCCCCGGCCTGAACCTGCCCTGGTACTCGACGGTCGGCAACCACGACTCCCTGCCCGGCGGCTGCTACGCCTCCGGCGACCCCTGGTTCCACGACTTCGCGGTCGGCGGCAAGAAGCTGATGTCACTGCCCGAGGACCGTGCCGCCGCCTTCTGGAAGTCCGTGAAGAAGGGCCTCGACCCGAAGGGCGACCGCTTCCGCGAGCTGATGCGCACCGAGAAGAAGCGGCTGACCTCCGTCACCCCCGACGCCTCCCGCGCCCCGTTCACCCCCACCGAGTACGTCCGCGCCCACCTCGACCCGGCGTACGCGGGCCAGGGCCCCGCCGGTCACGGCTACACCCAGGACAACGTGGACGCGGGCACGCAGTACTACGCGTTCCGCATCGCCGACGACGTGCTCGGCATCAGCCTCGACACCACCGACCCGGCGGGCCACTACGAGGGCTCCCTCGGTACCGCTCAACTCGACTGGCTCAAGGGTGAGTTGGCGAAGGCCGAACGGGACGGCTCGTACGTCGTCGTCTTCAGCCACCACACCAGCACCAGCATGCGCAACCTCCGCCCCGACCCGGACCGCCCGCGCGAGGCCCGGCACGGCGGCGAGGAGGTCCTCGAACTCCTCGGCCGGCACACCCGGGTCCTCGCCTGGATCAACGGCCACAGCCACCGCAACAAGGTCACCCCGCACGGCACGTTCTGGGAGATCACCACCGCCTCGCACATCGACCACCCGCAGCTCGCCCGGGTGGTGGAGCTGGTCGACAACCACGACGGCACCCTGTCCGTGCTCACCACCCTCATCGAGTCGTCCGCCCCGCACCGCACGGATTTCGCCGATCTCTCGCAGCCCGGCCTCGCCGCCCTCTACCGCGAGTTGGCGTACAACGCCCCCGGCCGCAGGCCCGACCTGGGCGGCGACCCGGACGACCGCAACACCGAACTGGTCCTGCGGAAGGGCTGATTCCCGTCCCACCCCGCGCCCGCCCGTCAACCTCCCGCCGGTCCCCGGAGTCCTGCCCTCACAGACAGGAACGTACGAGGACAGCACGAGGGAGAGGAACAGTCATGGCAGCACGGACGGTGCGGACCGGCCTGATGGGACTCGCAGCGGCGCTCACGGCGACCGCGTTCACCGCGCCCGCCGCCCAGGCCGACTCCGGAACGGGGCACCGGGCGACACAGGAGGCGATGGACGCGGCCGTCGCGGCGGGCGTGCCCGGGGTGGCCGGGCAGGCGCGGGACGCGCACGGCGTCTGGAAGGGCACGTCGGGCGTCGGCGACCGCGAGTCGGGCGCCCCGCGCAGCGCCCACGACCGCTACCGGATCGGCTCGCTCACCAAGACCTTCGTGTCGACTGTCCTCCTGCAGCTCCAGGCGGAGGGACGCATCGACCTGGACGACCCGGTGGACAAGTGGCTGCCCGGCGTCGTCGACGGCAACGGCCATGACGGCACGAAGATCTCCGTACGGCAGCTCCTCAACCACACCAGCGGAATCTTCAACTACACCGCCGACCCGGACATCGCCCGCAAGGCCTTCACCACGGACTTCCTGAAGCACCGCTACGACACGTACACGCCCGAGCAGATCGTCGCCGTCGCGATGCGCCACGAGCCGGACTTCGCGCCGGGCACGGACTGGCGCTACTCCAACACCAACTACGCCCTCGCGGGAATGATCGTGGAGAAGGTCACGGGCCGTACGTACGCGGACGAGGTCGAGGACCGGATCATCGAACCCCTCGACCTGCACGCCACGAGCCTGCCCGGCACCGACCCCACCATGCCGGAGCCCAGCAGCCGCGCCTACTCGAAACTGGCGCCGCCGGACCAGGACGGGCCGATGTACGACGTCACGGAGATGAACCCGTCGGTGGCGGGCGCGGCGGGCGCGATGATCTCCGACTCGGCCGACATCAACCGCTTCTACTCGGCCCTGCTGCGCGGAAAGCTGCTGCCGGAGCGGGAGTTGAAGGAGATGAAGACGACGGTCCCGGCCGGCGAGGACGCCCTGTCGTACGGCCTCGGCCTGATGAAGTTCAGCGGCCTCTCCTGCGGCCAGGAGGTCTGGGGCCACGCGGGCGGTATCAACGGCTCGTCCACGTACGGCGTCACCACGGAGAACGGCCGCCACTCCCTGGCCTTCAACTTCAACGGGGACTCGGAGGGGGAGGCGGGGCCGATCCTGGAGGCCGAGTACTGCGGGAAGTAGCGGCTGCGTACTGCGGGCAGTAGCGCCTGCGCCGGAGGGGCTGATGTTCAGCCCCTCCGGAATCCGAAGGCGCGAAGCGCTTACCGCGGCAGCACCACCACGTACGCCGCCGGATCCCGGTCGGCCGCAGCCATCAGCGCCGTCCGCACGACCGTCGCCTGCTGGTCGAGCGCCGTGCGCAGTTTCGCGGGCGTGACATGGACCACCGTGATCCCCAACTGCTCCAGGAGCTCCCGCCTGCGGACGTACTCCTCCCACCCGGCGTCCGGACTCGTCCGCATGTCCAGCTCCACGGCCACGGACTGATCCGGCCAGTACGCGTCCACGCCCCCCAGGGGCGGCCCGCCCGGCAGCCGCAGGTCCACGTTCCACACCGGGTCGGGCAGCCCGTACTCGCGCACCATCTGGAACAGCCGGTCCTCCGCGACGGCCCGCCCCTCGGCGCGCAGCGACTCCACCGCGTCCACCACGTGCGGCCGTTGAAGGAGCCGCGCCTGCTCCAACTCCCTTACAACAGCGGCCAGTTCACAGTGGCCGCCGCCTACGGCCTCGGCGAGGAGGCGGCGTACCGCACCGGCGTCCGTGAGCCGTTCGGCCGCGTCCGCGAGCGCCCGCGGCACCGGAGCGACATGCACCCCGGCGATCTGGCGCGGCCGCGGCAGCGCCGCGCTGCGCACGATCCGGGCGCACCCGGTGGACCGCAGCCGCCGGGTGCGCGGCACGAGCGCGTCGATCCGGTCGAGGGAGAGCAGCGGGGGAGCGGAGGCGAACCCGTGCAGGGCCAGCGCCGCCAGCCCCGTGATCATCGCCTCCTCGTACGGCAGCACCGCCGCGTCCCCGACGACCGGCCGCGGCGCCTGCTGCGGTACGGAGCCGGGGCCCGGGGGCCGTCGCGCGTACAGCAGGACGGCGTGCAGCAGCTCCTCGCCGGTCGGCGGCCCGGGGTGCGGCAGGAACACCCCGGGCAGCAGTTCCTGCCGGGGCGAAGGGCGGTGCGACACGGGGGTGTTGTGGTTCATGAGGGCCAGATTCCCGACGTTCCCGGGCGCTCTAACCGCTGTTACGACTCTGTCGACAAACGCGGACAAGCCTGTCCTCAAGCCCGCACCCCCAGGAACCGAAAGGCGCAGGTCCAGCAGGTCCATTCGGGGGTTACGGGGTGCCGTTCACCTGACTTGTCACAATTTCCCGTACGGCCGGGACGGGCCGGGACCGGCCGGGACCGGCAGGAACCGGCCGGTCCCGGCCGCTCCTACGCCCCCGCGTCGCACGCCTGTCCGCGCAGCACCCGCGCGAGGTCGTCCCGGGCTTCGAGGACCAGCCGCCGCAGCGCGGGCGCCGCATCCGCGTGGGAGGCCAGCCACGCGTCCGTGTCCGCCAGCGTCGACGGCGAGTCGAGCAGCGCCGGGAACAGCCCCCGCACCACATGCATCCCGATCTGGATCGACCGCTCCCGCCAGACCCGCTCGATCGCCGCGAAGTACTTCGGCGCGTACGGCGCGAGCAGCTCCCGCTGCGACGGCTGGGCGAACCCGGCGATCGTCGCCTCGACCAGCGCGTTGGACAGCGCGTCCGACTCCGCGACCTGCGCCCACGCCTGCGCCTTGACCGCAGCCGAGGGCCGCGCGGCCAGGCACCGCACCTGGTGCCGCTTGCCGGACGCGGTGTCGTCGCGCCGCAGCTCCGCGGCGAGCACGGTCTCGTCGGCCCGGCCGTGCGCGGCGAGCGGTTCCAGGAAGGTCCAGCGCAGCTCCTGGTCGACGTCGAGCCCGTCGATCTTCGCGGTGCCGTCGAGCAGCCCCTGGAGCAGCTGCAGGTCGGCGTCGGCCACCGCGACGGAGGCGAAGAACCGGGCCCAGGTCAGCTGATGCTGGCTGCCCGGATCGGCGAGCCGCAGCTCGCTCAGGGCGCCCTCGGCGACGAGCCGGCCGCCCTCCTCGCGCCAGTCGGGGGCGGCGTAGTGCGTGACGGCCGACCGTGCCCAGGTGTGCAGCATCTGCAGGACGCCGATGTCGCTCTCCTGCCCGGCGAACCGCAGCACGAGCCCGATGAAGTCCCGCGCGGGCATGAGCGCGTCCCGCGTCATGTTCCACAGCGCCGACCAGCACAGGGCCCGCGCCATGGGGTATCCCCTGCTCGAACCCTGTTGAGAGCTTGGGGAGGGATCGGTCAGCTCCCCGAGGTGGCCGCGGAGCGTGTCCAACGACCCCTCGTCGAAACGGATCTTGCAGTACGTGAGGTCGTCGTCGTTGACGAGGATCAGCGCGGGCCGCTCCTCGCCCGCCAGCTCCGCGACGACGGTGCGCGGCCCGTCCACGTCGGTCTCGGCACGGGCGTACCGCACGAGCTCACCCTCCGGGCTCAGCCGGTACAGGCCCACGGCGACGCGGTGCGGCCGCAGTTCGGGGTCCGCCGACGGAGTCGGCTGATGAGGCGCGGTGGCCGCCTCCTGCAGGACCGCAAGCTCGGTGATCCGGCCCTCGGCGTCGTAAGTGGCAAGCGGCGTGAGGGTGTTGACCCCGGCCGTCTGCAGCCAGGATCTGGCCCACTCGCCCATGTCCCGCCCGGAGGTCTCCTCAAGCGCGGACAGCAGGTCGCCCAGCTCCGTGTTCCCGTACGCGTGCCGCTTGAAGTAGCGCCGCGCGCCCTCCAGGAACGCCTCCTGCCCGACGTACGCGACGAGCTGCTTCAGCACCGCCGCGCCCTTCGCGTACGTGATCCCGTCGAAGTTGAGCTTGGCCGCCTCCAGGTCGTGGATGTCGGCCGTGATGGGGTGCGTGGAGGGCAGCTGGTCGGCGCGGTACGCCCAGGACTTGCGATTGTTGGCGAAGGTGATCCAGCCGTCGGTGAAGCGCGTCGCACCGACCATCGAGAACGAGCCCATGAAGTCCGCGAAGGACTCCTTGAGCCACAGGTCGTCCCACCACTGCATGGTGACGAGGTCGCCGAACCACATGTGCGCCATCTCGTGCAGGATGACGTTGGCCCGCCGCTCGTACGACGCCTGCGTCACCTTGCCGCGGAAGATGAACTCCTCGCGGAACGTCACCAGACCCGGGTTCTCCATCGCACCGAGGTTGTACTCGGGCACGAACGCCTGGTCGTACTTCCCGAAGGGGTACGGGTAGTCGAAGTGGTCGTGGAAGAAGTCCAGGCCCTGCTTGGTCACCAGGAACACGTCGTCGGCGTCGAAGTACGGGGCGAGGCCCTTGCGGCACATCGCGCCCAGCGGGACCGTCAGCGTCGAGCCGTCCGCGAAGGTGCGCTCGTAGGTGTCGGTGACGTAGTGGTACGGACCGGCGGCGACGGCGGTGATGTACGTGGAGATCGGCTTGGTCTCGGCGAACTTCCATACGCCGTCGACGAGCTCCCCGGCCCCGTTGGACCACACGGTCCACCCCTCGGGCGCCTGGACACTGAAGCGGTACGGCGCCTTCAGGTCGGGCTGCTCGAAATTGGCGAAGACCCGGCGGGCGTCGGCCGGCTCGTACTGGGTGTAGAGGTACACCTCGCCGTCCTCGGGGTCGACGAAGCGGTGCATGCCCTCGCCGGTGCGGCTGTACGCGCACTGCGCGTCGACGACCAGCTCGTTCTCGGCGGCCAGGTCCTCCAGGCGGATGCGGGCGCCGTCGAAGACCTCGGACGGGTCGAGGTCGGCGCCGTTCAGGGAGACCGCGGTGACGGACGGGGCGATCAGGTCGGCGAAGGTCGCGGCGCCGGGGTCGGTGCAGCGGAACCGGATCGTCGTCACCGAACGGAACGTCCGCGTCCCCGTCTCGCCGCCGCCGAGGGCCGACCGGAGGTCGAGGGCGACGTCGTACCCGTCGACGGACAGCAGGGCCGCCCGCTCACGGGCCTCGTCACGGGACAGGTTCTCACCGGGCACGGGCACTCCTTCGGGCCTTGTGGGCGCACTGATCGTTCGATTTTGCTCCCGATCCTGCCATGCGCGCACGGGCCGGGACATCCGGGAATGACCCGGGCCCGCCCGCTGTTGTGGGGATCTGGACGCGCACGACGGCCACCGGATTCCGTACGAGGAGAGACATGACGACCAAGGCGCCGAACGAGTCGCAGGACAAGGTCATCGCCGACTTCTGGTTCGACCCCCTCTGTCCTTGGGCGTGGATGACCTCGCGCTGGATGCTGGAGGTGGAGAAGGTCCGCCCGGTCGAGGTCCGCTGGCATGTGATGAGCCTCAGCGTTCTGAACGAGGACCGCCTGGACGAACTCCCCGAGCAGTACCGCGAGTTGCTCACCAAGGGCTGGGCCCCGGTGCGCGTGGTGACGGCCGCGCAGCAGCTCCACGGCGACGAGGTCGTCGGGGATCTGTACACCGCGCTCGGCACCCGCTTCCACAACCGCGGCGAGGACGCGACCCGCGAGACGATCGCCGCGGCCCTGAAGGACGTGGGCCTGCCGGCCTCCCTCCTCGACTACGCGGACTCGGAGAAGTACGACGCGGAGCTGCGCGCCTCCCACCAGGAGGGCATCGACAAGGTCGGCCAGGACGTCGGCACGCCGGTCATCGCGGTCCCGGGCGCGGACGGCGAGCAGGTCGCCTTCTTCGG
Source organism: Streptomyces solicavernae (assembly GCF_029968095.1). GTDB lineage: Bacteria > Actinomycetota > Actinomycetes > Streptomycetales > Streptomycetaceae > Streptomyces > Streptomyces solicavernae. Next base: position 233,983 of record NZ_JASCIR010000008.1, read on the forward strand.
CCCCGTCGTCACCCCGGCCCCGAAGGGCGAGGCGGCCGCGAAGCTCTGGGACGGCACCCTCCTTGTGGCCTCGACCCCGGGCTTCTACGAGATCAAGCGCACCCGTACCGCGGACCCGGACTTCTCCAACCTGGACTGACCGCGCATCGGCGCACGGAAGGGCCCCCCGAGTCACGTCCTCGTGGGGCCCTTCTTCTGTCCGCCCGCCCGGCGAAGGTGGAGAAGACGATCACGAGGCGGGACGTTCTTGTGCGGCTCGGCCCGGTCTCAGGGGGCGAGCAGCAGGTTGTACGAGCGCTCCTTGGCGGCCGCGTAACGCTTCGCCACGTCCTGCCAGTTGACGACCGCCCACATGGCGTCGATGAAGTCGACCTTCTGGTTCTTGTACTGCAGGTAGAAGGCGTGCTCCCAGGCGTCGAAGACCAGGACCGGCGTGGAGCCCTGGCCGACGTTGCCCTGGTGGTCGTAGATCTGCTCCACGATCAGCCGCCCGCTCACCGGCTCGTACGCGAGCACACCCCAGCCCGAACCCTGCGTGGTCGCGGCGGCCTTCGTCAGCTGCGCCTTGAAGCCCGCGAATGAGCCGAAGGACTCGGCGATGGCGTCCGCGAGGTCGCCCACGCCGTCGGCGGCCAGCGGCTCGCCGCCGCCGTCACCGGTCATGTTCTGCCAGTAGATGCTGTGCAGGATGTGCCCGGAGAGGTGGAAGGCGAGGTTCTTCTCCAGGCCGTTGATCGAGCCCCACACCTCCTTCTCGCGGGCCTCCTCCAACTGTTCGAGGGTGTCGTTCGCACCTTTCACATACGCCGCGTGGTGCTTGTCGTGGTGCAGCTCGATGATCTCGGGGCTGATCACGGGAGCCAACGCGGAGTAGTCGTAAGGGAGTTCCGGAAGTGTGTAGACGGCCATCGTGGTCCCCTCCAGGCTTATTGCAAGTCTGTTGCAAGTGCAGGCTAGCAGCAAGTGATCGTCGGGGTGCGGTGGATCCGTACGACGAAGGCCCCCGCCCGGACGTATCCGGGCGGGGGCCTTCGCGGCAGTGCGGGCGATCAGCTCTTGGCGTCGGCCTTCTGCTTGTCGGGGGAGTCGGGGGAGTCGGGGGAGTCGGGGGAGTCGTCGGACTTGGCGTCCGCCGCTTCCGCGGCCTCCTCCGTCTTCACCTCGGCGGTCTCGGCGTCGGCCTCCGCTTCGGCCTCCGCTTCGGCCTTTTCCTCAGCCTTGGCCTCTGCCTTGTTCTCCGCCTTGGCCTCCGCCTTGTTCTCCGCCTTGGCCTCCGCCTTGGCCTCCGCCTTGGCCTCCGCCTTGGCCTCGGGCTCCGGCTCGGCGTCCTCTGCCTCGGGGGACTCCGGAGCCTCGGGGGCCTCCGGAACCTCGGGAGCCTCGGTCTCGACCGGGGCCTGCGTGTCGCCGCCCGCCGGGGCCGGCGGCAGCTTGCCCGCCTTCAGGTCCTCCAGCTCGGCGGCCAGGGTGTCGACCTTGGCGTGCGCGGCCTTCACGGAGTTGGACTGCTGCAGGATGTAGCCGATGACGATGAGCACGAGCGTCAGGCCGCCCGTGTAGTACAGCTGGATCCGCGTGCCCTCCTCGCGCGCCATGAGCACAAAGACCGCGGCCATGCCGGCGAGCGCCACCCACGTCAGGTACGGGTAGGCCCACATCTTCACGACCAGCTTCTCCGGCGCCTCGCGCTGCAGCTTCTTGCGCATCCGCAGCTGGGCCGCGGCGATGAAGAACCAGACGACGAGGATGATCGCGCCGATGATGTTGAGCAGCCAGGCGAACAGCGTCTCCGGGTACCAGTAGCTGAGCAGCACGCAGACGAACCCGAAGACGCTGGAGGTCAGCACGGCGGCACGGGGGACGCCGCCGGAGATCCTGCCGAGGAGCTTCGGGCCCTGGCCGCGGGCGACGAGCGAGCCGGCCATGCGGGAGGCACCGTAGATGTTGGCGTTCATCGCGGAGAGCAGGGCGACGAAGACGACCACGTTCATGATCTGGCCCGCGGCCGGCAGGCCGAGCGCCTCCAGGGTCACGACGTACGAACCCTTGTCGGGGTTGGGCAGCGCCGGGTTGTTCCACGGGACGAGGGTGGCGATGACCGCCATCGAGCCGACGTAGAAGATCGCGATGCGCCACATCGCGGTGCGCACGGCCTTCGCCACGCCCTTGACCGGGTGCTCCGACTCGGCCGCCGCGATGGTGACGGTCTCCAGACCGCCGTACGCGAAGACCGAGGCGAGCAGGCCGACGATCAGGCCCTCGCTGCCGTTCGGGAAGAAGCCGTCCTGGCCGGTGAGGTTGGACAGGCCCGGCGGCTCGTGGTCGGGCAGGACGCCCGCGATGGCGGCGACGCCGATGCCGAGGAAGAGCACGATCGCGCCGACCTTCAGCGCGGCGAACCAGAACTCGAACTCACCGAAGTTCCGCACCGAGATCAGGTTGGTGACGCAGAAGAGCAGCATGAACAGGGCGACGAAGGCCCACTCGGGCACGCTCGGCACCCAGCCGTGCGCGATCTTCGCGGCGCCGATGCCTTCGAGGCCCACGGCCACGCAGAGCAGGAACCAGAACGACCAGCCGGCGGTGAAGCCCGCCCACGGGCCGATCGCCCGCTCGGCGTGCACCGAGAAGGAGCCGGAGGCCGGGTTGGCGGCGGCCATCTCGCCCAGCATGCGCATCACGAGCATGACAAGGGCGCCGGAGATCGCGTACGCGATGATGATCGACGGTCCGGCCGCGGCGATCGCGGCGCCGGAGCCCACGAACAGTCCGGCACCGATCACACCGCCGAGGGCGATCATGGAGAGATGGCGCTGCTTCAGGCCGTTGCCGAGCCGTGCTTCGGTCGCGGTACCCGAATCGTGCTCTTTATCCAGAGTTGTCCGAGACATGGTCGAGGGGAGTCCAGTACGTGAGACGGTAGAAGGCCCCGCCAGTGTGAGCGTCGTCTCCGCTCAGCAGAAGATCTGGCTCGCTATCCGGACAATTCTTTGACCTGAAGTGCACGTTCGGTCACCGCGTGTTGCGGTGTCGTCGCTCTCGCCACTCGCGCAGGCCCGCGACCGCCATCACCGCGGCCGTCGCACCCGTCGACCAGAGCAGCTGCGGCCGCGCCTCCGCGTCCGTCAGCATCAGCCCGACCACCGCGGCGATCGCGGCGAGCGCGGTCCAGGTCAGCCACGGGAAGCCCCACATCTTCAGGACGAGCTTCTCCGGCGCCCGGCGCTCGATCAGCCGCCGCAGCCGCAGCTGGGACACGGCGATCAGCGCCCACACGAACAGCAGCACCGCGCCGACCGAGTTGAGCAGGTACTTGAAGACCGAGTCCGGCCACTTCAGGTTGAGCAGCACGGAGACGAAGCCGAACGCCACCGAGGCGAGCACCGCGAGCCGCGGCACCCCGCCGCCCGACACCTTGAGCAGCGCCTTCGGGGCCTCCCCGCGCTCGGCGAGCGAGAAGATCATCCGCGACGAGCCGTACAGGTTGGCGTTGAGCGCCGAGAGCAGCGCCACGAACACCACGATGTTCATGATCTGCCCGGCCGACGGCACCCCGATCGAGTCGAGCACCTTGACGTACGGGCTGATCCCCGCCTGCTGCGCGGTCCACGGCAGCACGGTCACGATCACCAGCATCGAGCCGACGTAGAAGAACAGGATCCGCCAGACCGCGCTGCGCACCGCGCGGGCCACCGAGCGGGCCGGGTCGGCGGACTCGGCCGCCGCGATCGTCACGACCTCCAGGCCGCCGAAGGCGAAGACGACCGCGAGGACCCCGGAGACCACGCCCTGCCAGCCGTTCGGCAGGAACCCGTCCCGCCCGGTGAGGTTGGTGAGGCCGACCGGATCGGTGTCCGGCAGCAGCCCGAACACGGCGAGCGTGCCGAGGACGAGGAACAGCACGATCGCCGCGACCTTCAGCAGGGCGAACCAGAACTCGAACTCCCCGAAGTTCCGCACCGCGGCCAGGTTCGCGCCGGTGAAGAACAGCATGAAGATCAGTACCCAGGCCCACTGCGGTACGGAGGCCACCCATCCGTTGGCGATCTGCGCGGCGGCCGTCGCCTCCACGGCGAGCACGACGACGAGCAGCATCCAGTAGAGCCAGCCCACGCTGAACCCGGCCCAGCGCCCGATCGCCCGCTCCGCGTGCACCGAGAACGAACCCGAGGCGGGCATCGCCGCGGACATCTCGCCGAGCATCCGCATCACCAGCATCGCGAGCGTGCCCGCGATCAGATACGACAGGACGATGCCCGGCCCGGCCACGGAGATCCCCGCGCCGGAGCCCACGAACAGCCCGGCGCCGATCACGCCGCCGAGGCCCAGCATGGTCAGATGCCGCTGCTTCAGGGCGTGGGAGAGCGGCTCCGACTCCTGAAGGGGCGGCTTCGGGTCCTGCGGCGCGGCCGCGTGGGCCGTGGAGTCGGGCATGTGGTGGCGCTCTCAGCGATTTGGTGGGACCCCACAGTCTGTCCCCGGCACCCCGCTTTCCGCAAAAGCGACGGTGCCGCTCTGGCCTGGCGTGATGAGGGTCACTCCGGGCGCCGGTGTGGGCTCCGGCCTTTGTGCGGATCACACCAAGACCCCAACTTCCCCTTTGTCAGGGCCTCATGGTGAACGCGCGTACGACGGTGGGCTAACGTCGCAAGGTCCGTACCACCACCGCCGCACCACGTCCTGCCAGGGAGTCCTCATGGCCACTGCAGCCGTCACCACCCGTCCCGGCCAGGTCCTCGCCGACCTGCTGCCCGCCTCGCGCACCCGCGATGTCGCGCTGGTGGCCGGCGGCGCCGTGCTCACCGGGCTCGCCGCCCAGGTCGTCGTCCCGGTGCCGGGCTCCCCGGTCCCGGTCACCGGCCAGACCTTCGCCGCGCTCCTCGTCGGCACCGCGCTCGGCGCCCGCCGCGGGTTCGCCGCCCTCGCCCTGTACGCGCTGGCCGGCATCGCGGGCGTCCCGTGGTTCCAGGGCGGCACCGCGGGCTGGGGCGGGGCGTCCTTCGGGTACGTCCTCGGCATGCTGCTCGCCGCGACGCTGGTCGGCGAGCTGGCCCGCCGCGGCGGTGACCGGTCCGCGCTGCGGATGGCGGGCACGATGGCCTTCGGCTCCCTGGCGATCTACGCGGTCGGCGTGCCGTGGCTGATGGCTGCGACGGGACTCTCCTTCACGGCCGCCCTCGCGGCGGGCGTCGTCCCCTTCCTCATCGGCGACGCGCTGAAGGCCGCGCTGGCCATGGGCGCCCTCCCGTCGGCCTGGAAGCTGGCGGGGCGTCGAGGCTGAGGCGTTCCTTCTCCCTCCTCTCCCTCCTCAAGCGCCGGAGGGGCTGACTTTCAGCCCCTCCGGCGCTTGACTTTGTTCGGTGCCGGGGAGGGGGTCACCCCCCGGCACCGAACACCCCCTCGGGTCGTACGTCACACCCTGTACCGCCTCCACCGGGTGCTCCCCGAACGGATGGTTCAGGTTCCGGCCGAGCCGGGAGGCGGACAGCGGCGCCTACGACGGCGCCCCCTCCGGCGGCGGTCGGTCCGGAGGGGGCGTGTGCGGAGGGCGGGGTGGGTCAGGCGTTGATCTTGGTCTTCGGGTCGGTGGTGTCCTCGGGCTTGGGCTGGGGGTTGGTGGTGGGGGTGGTGCGGGGGCGGCGGCGTTCGCGC
>NZ_JASCIR010000080.1 GCF_029968095.1 Streptomyces solicavernae
GCCACTTCCGCCGCATCCTGCGCACATTCCTCACGTCCTGGCAGATGCACGAACTGTGCGACGCGGCAGAGCTGGCCCTGACGGAACTGGTCGCGAACGTGATCCGCCACGTACCGGAGAACCCCCACACCACGATCCAGATCCTCCGCCACGCGCGCGTACTGCGAGTAGAGGTAACGGACCACAGCCCGAACCCTTTACGGCCAGGCACCCCCTCCCCCCTCACGGAAACCGGCCGCGGCCTCCTCCTCATCGAGGCGGTAACCGACCGCTGGGGCACCCAGCCCGCCCCTGCCGGGGCGACGGGCAATACGGTGTGGTTCGAGTGCGAGGCGAAACCTGACCGTGGTGGAGCCGGTGTGCCAAGCGGTAGCACGGCGTAGCACTCGGGAGTTACCGTGGATTGCATGACCGCACAGCCGGAGATCACTCAGCGCGATCTGCGCACCAGGTCCAGAGAGATCATGGACGCCGTCCAGCACGGCCAGTCCTTCACCGTCACCCGGGACGGGCACCACATCGGCGAACTGGTCCCCCTGCGCCGTCGCAGGAGGTTCGTCCCGCGCGGCGAGTTCGCGGCCATGTCACGCACGGCCCCGGACATCTCCGTGGACACATTCCGCGCCGACCAGGACGCCACGGCCGAGCAGGAGCTGGACGACCGCTATGCCCGTTGAGCACCGGCAGGGCCTCCTCGACACCAACATCCTGATCCTGCGCAGGTGGCTGGACCCGGCAGAACTGCCCGCCGAGGTGGCGATCAGCGCAATCACCCTGGCGGAACTCTCGGCGGGGCCGCACGAGGTTCGCAGCAACACGGAACAGGACAACTACGACGAGCACGCCGAGCGCGCCCGGCGCATGGACGTCCTCCAGCGCGCCGAGAACGAATTCGACCCGATCCCCTTCGACACCGAGGCGGCCCGCACCTTCGGGAGGGTCTGCGCAGCCGTGATCGGCTCCGGCCGCAAGCCCCGCCGCCGGGTCGCGGACCTCATGATCGCCGCCACCGCCATCGCGGAAGAACTCCCCCTCTTCACGACGAACCCGGACGACTTCAAGGGCCTGGACGACCTGCTCACCGTTGTTCACGTCACCCGCCCCGAGGCACTCCACGACCGCTGACCAGGGCAAAGCCCTCAGCCGCCCCCCGCCTCCTTGGGGTGACTGGACTAATAAGCACCCGGCCACCGGGCACCGCGCCAGACCCCCTCGAAATCATCGGGCTCGATAAGAAATGTAGAGAATTCCGACTGAGCGGCAACATCATCAATGGACCCCACCGGAATGTCACTGAGACCAATTCGACCCGATTCGTGCTGCGCGTCCGCCTTCGCCTTCAGCGCTAGACCATCGCGATACTCCTGAACCTTCCGAGTCTCGTACCCGTCGTCACCCACTTCACAGTAGACAACGGTCGGCTCCTCGGAGAAATCATGAATCCCCACCGCGTCCAGGTCGAAGTGGCGCGTGCCGTTCAACTGGTCGTCGATGCGGGTGAGATGGCCATCCGCGCGGTAGCCGTACGACCTGTGCTGGACCGGAGTATCAGCACCAGCACCGCCCCCGGCGCCCGTCACCGTCTGCGCGGTCAGGCGGCCCAGCGGGTCGTACATCTGCGTAACCGAGAGCGCGTCGCCGACACGGCGCGTCAGTTCGCGGCCCGCCGCGTCGTGGTCGAACGTCATCGTCCGCCCGGATGTCGTCAACTCGGTCCGGTTGCCCGCCGCGTCGTACGCCCACCGGCTGTGCGCCCCCGCCGGAGTCGTACGGCCCACACGTCGGCCCAGCACGTCGTACTCGTACGACCGGTCCGTGCCGTCCGGTGCGGCGCGGCGCCCGCCAGGTGGAGAGCCGTCCGGCCTTCCGCGGTGGTGAGCCGGAGTCGGTAGCCGCCACAGTGGTTGATCTCGGTCGGGGTTCAGCACGGATACGAGTGCCGCCAGGAGCGACGCACTGGCGGCACGTACTACGCCGTACTACAGTGGAGTCATGACTCAGAGCGTGCCGATAAGAGAGCTCAACCAGGACACGGCGGGTGTCATGGCGCGCGTGGAGGCCGGGGAGACGCTCACGATCACGCGCAACGGTCAGCCGATCGCCACCCTGTCCCGCCAGGGCATCCAGCCAGGCCCACCCACTTATCCGTTCCGCACGGACCCGATGGGGCCGCTCGACGACCTGCCGACGTTCGACGGCCCCGACCTCTCGGACGACGAGATCGACGCCACTCTGCGCGGAATGGGCGGCGACGTTGACTGAGCAGGGCGTTGCCGTGGCGATCGGGGACACCAACGCCCTGTTCCGGCTGTTCACCGCCTCCAGCAAGGGCCATGCCGAGCATCGCAGCTGCCTGGGCCGCATCGGACATCTCGTGATATCGCCCATGGTGCTGGCCGAGCTCGACTACCTGCTGACGGAACGCATCAGCGCCCAGGCCGCGTCAACCGCCCTCGACTTCATCAACAGGCGAGTCGACGGCAAACGCTTCGAAGTACCCGCCGTGCAGCCACACCTGCACACGGCGCACGCAGTCATGGACGGCTACCGGAACCTGGACGGCGGCAAGGGCATCGGCCTCGCGGACGCCGTGAACGTCGCCCTGGCCGCGCACTACCGCACGGCCGACCTGTTCACGTCGGACCATCACTTCCGCATCGTCCGACCACTGGACGGGAAC
>NZ_JASCIR010000081.1 GCF_029968095.1 Streptomyces solicavernae
TCCCAGCGGTAGCTGGGGGAGCGTCGTGGACCCGCGAAGACCCGCCGGACAGGCCCTAGCACCGGGCAGGGCTTCGGGTTGCGCTGGCAGAACAGCAGCATGTCGTAGGCCCAGTCGGCGGGGACCGAGATCAGGTTGGCCTGGGTGTGGCCCGGGGCGAGGCCCGCGGTGGGGACGGCCTCACCCGCGCGGAACCGGGCGCGCACCGCGCGTGGCCGCTGATCGGCCTCGGTGCGGCTCACGCGAGCTCCTTGCCGCGGGTCTCGGGCAGCCCGAACAGGGCGATGACCGCGATGCCGTAGGCGAGGGCGCCGAAGATCAGCGCTCCGCCCACGCCCCAGCTGTCGGCGAGAAAGCCCACCAGAGTGGGGAAGACGGCGCCGATACCGCGGCCCGCGTTGTAGGTGAAACCCTGCCCGGTGCCGCGTACCGCCGCCGGGTACAGCTCGCTCAGGAACGAGCCGAAGCCGCTGAAAATGGCGGACATACAGAAGCCGAGCGGGAAACTCACCGCCAGAAGGATGCCGTTGGCGCCTTCGGGGATGGCCGAGAAGGACAGGATGCACAGGGCGGAGAGGAACGCGAAGAGCGCGATGTTCTTCTTCCGGCCGAGCAGGTCCGTGAGGTAACCGCCCGCCAGATAGCCGAGGAAGGCGCCCGAGATGAGCACGGCGAGATAGCCGCCGGTGCCGACGACGGACAGGCCGCGCTCGGTCTTCAGATAGGTGGGGATCCAGGTGGACAGCGTGTAGTAGCCGCCCTGGACACCGGTCGAGAGCAGCACCGCGAAGAGCGTGGTGCGCAGCATGCCGGGCTTGAAGATGGCCCCGAAGGAGCCCTTCTCGCGGCTCTCCCGACGCGCCTCGGCGGCCTCGGGGGCGTCGCTGACATTGCGCCGTACGTAGATCACGAGCAGCGCGGGCAGGGCGCCGGTGAAGAACATCACACGCCAGGCCAGGCCCTCGTCGAGGAACTGGAAGACCAGCGTGTAGACGACCACCGCGAGTGCCCAGCCGACCGCCCAGGCGCTCTGGATGGCGCCCAGCGTGCGCCCGCGGTGCTTGGCCGTCGCGTACTCGGCGACCAGGATCGCGCCGACCGCCCACTCACCACCGAAACCGAGCCCTTGAAGGGCGCGGAACACCAGCAGCATCTCGTAGTTGGGCGCGAAGCCGCACGCCACGGTGAACACCGCGTAGGTGATCACCGTCAGCATCAGGGCCTTCACCCGGCCCACCCGGTCGGCTAGCACCCCGGCGAGCGCGCCGCCGACGGCCGAGACGACCAGGGTGACGGTCGTGAACAGGCCCGTCTGGCCGCTGTCCAGGGCGAAGTAGGCGGAGATCGCCACCATGCTCAGGGGGAGCGTGAAGTAGTCGTACGAGTCGAGCGCATAGCCGCCGAACGCGCCGCCGAAGGCGCGCCGGCCGCGCGGACCGAGGGCGCGCAGCCAGGCGAACGCGCCGGTGTCGTCGTCGGGCCGGCCGAGCGGAGGGGCGGGTACTGCCTCTGCTGTGGAGTGGCGCTGAGGGGTCGTGCTCATCAGGCACCTCGTTCGGAGTGGGAGGAGGGGTGCTTCAGGCGCTGCTTCTGGAGGTGCTTCGGGGGGATTCGAGCCGGGCTGGAGGCTTCACGTTCCGAGCACCGTAGGGGATCGTTCAACAATCCCTCAATACCTGTGTTGTCTCGTTCTGGTATCTGCGCTTGAATTCCGCCATGAGCGGCCTGGTGGACGAGCGATGAGCGGACTCGTGGACGACCGTGTGCTCCTGGGGCGCACGAGTACGGCGGAACGGGTGGCGGACATCCTCCGCGGCCGGATCGCCGACGGGTACTTCCCGCCGGGAGAGCGGCTGTCCGAGGAGAGCATCGGCTCGGCGCTCAAGGTCTCGCGCAACACCCTGAGGGAGGCCTTCCGGCTCCTGACCCACGAGCGGCTGCTCACGCACGAGCTCAACCGCGGTGTTTTCGTACGGATGTTGACCGTCGAGGACGTCGAGGACATCTTCCGCACCCGCCACCTCGTCGAGTGCGCCGTGGTGCGCGGCCTCGGCCGACCCCCGTACGCGCTCGACGGCCTGGCCGCCGCCGTCGCCGAGGCGCACCGCGCGGCGCGGGCCAAGGAGTGGAAGGGCGTCGGCACCGCCAACATCCGCTTCCACGGCGAACTCGTGGCCCTCGCCGGGAGCGCGCGCATGGACGAGCTGATGCGCAGCGTCTTCGCCGAACTTCGCCTGGTCTTCCACGTGGTGGACGACCCGCGCCGGTTGCACGAGCCTTATCTGTCGCGAAACCGGGAGATTCTGGACACGCTTCAGTCCGGTGACCGGCCGGCCGCCGAGCGGCTGCTTGCCCGCTACCTCGACGACTCGCGGCTCGCGATGGTAGAGGCGTACGAGGCGGGGCTCGGGGAGTCGGGTGAGGGTTAGGGCTTGTCCGGCGGATCTTCGCGGGTCCACGACGCTCCCCCGGCTGCCGCTGGG
>NZ_JASCIR010000082.1 GCF_029968095.1 Streptomyces solicavernae
CGCCTACTACACGGCCAACCCCCCAGCGTCACTCCAGAAAACCAGCTAACTCACTCTCCACAAAACCCGGTGCTTGACACTCCACGAAACCCGGTGCTTGACACTATGGGGGAGGAATCTTGAGCAAGACCATCCGCCGAATCAGCACCCTGACCGCAGGCGTGGCCCTCGCAGCCACAGCCGCACTCGGAACCGCAGCACCAGCCCAGGCAGATGTCGGTGCGGCCGGGACCCTCGACTGCCGGGAATTCATCCAGCATGAGCAAAAGTACGCCGGGGCCACCTGCACCGACGTCAGCGGGGCGCACGTCTGGCGCGTGCGGGTCATCTGCGGGTACGCCCCGGATCAGTACAGCAACTGGGTAGCGACCCGGATCGGCAGCACGGTGGGCATGGGGGCGTACTGCCCGTGGTACAGCAACGGTGTCGGCGGTGTCACCGTCGAAATCCAGTAGGTCCTTCACCGCGTGGCCAGCGTGCTGGTCTCGCGACACGGCCGCGGGGCGGACCGGCCCCGTGGTCACGAACAATCAATCCAACTCAGGGGGAACACATGCTTCATGCCATGCGCCGTAAGACATCGCCGCGCTGACGGTGGTCATCGCCGTCGGTGCTCTTGGTGCCGCCACTGTGCCGGCCAGCGCCTCGGAGACCTCCGACTTCCGTTTCGCGCTGACACAAGCGCAAGAACCGGTGAAGGTGAAGGGAGCGGCCTCGTGCGAGGCGATGGTCGCCAGCTACGGATACCCGGTGGGGCCGAAGACGAAGGCGGCTTGTGCCCACGTCGAGCCGGAGCCGGCTCCGTACGGGAAGCGGCTTGACTGCCAGCTGGGGCTGGAGGCGGCCGGCCTGACCCCGAACGAGGCGATCGGCGCCTGCTGGGCCCGGCCGTAGCACGGCGCCTTCACCGCCGCGACTTGGTCTCCCGGAACGTGGAGACAACGCAGCGTTGCGCCTTGCCCCATCGGGTCATCAGCCCGATGGGGCACTTCCCGCGCAGGGACAGAGCCCTGTGGCGTTACGGCGGCCTCCTGACAGTGAGTTTCCGGGTTTCGACGGTGGCCGGCGGCACTACTTCCAGGGCGGGCCGAAAGCCGCGGTGCCCCCCCAGGAGGGGAGCACCAGCAGGTCAGTTAGGAGGCCGGGGTGTAGTGGACGACGGTGGTCTCGCAGGCCTCGGCGAATACCTTCAGTGCGTCGGCTTCGGCTTGGTCCGCGCTCAGGCCCCAGCGGAGTTTCGTGGCGGTCCACTCGGCGATGTAGCGGCACTGCGCGTCCGGGTTCGGGGGCATCCACTGCGCCGGGTCCTGGTCGGCCTTCTGACGATTCGTCTTCGCGGTCACCGCGACCAGGCTGCGCTCGGCGTCGAGGTCGTTCGCGTACGCCTCACGATGATTCGCGCTCCACTGCGACGTGGACGTTGCCCCTCTTCCGGGGGAATCGGGGGTCGGCCCAGTTTCCTCTTCGCGTAGGAAGCACGACTCAGTTCGATGGCCTGCGGCCTCGGCAGCCTTCTCTTCAGGCTACGAGCTGCTTCGAGTTCGGCCGGGGACAAACTCCCGCCGCTGCGCATCGCGTGTTCGAGATGCCGCTGCAGCGTCCCTTGCGGCACCTCTTCCCGCCACGTCCACACGTCTTCGCCGCCAGGGTCTCGGCCACGATCCAGGTAGTACAGCTTGTCGGTGCCGTCCTTCTTCATCACAGTCGCCACCTGACGGCGCCTGCGCTGGCTGGGTACGGGATTCTTTGGCGTACCTCCGGTTCGCCTCTCCTCGGCCCGATGCCACGCATGCCTCCACTGCCTGAGCTCCACGCCTCGTAGGCCGCAGGCCTGAGCGAAGGCGACGACAAATTCCGGCGACGGAGGCCTGGCGGTCTCGTTCATCACGCGCCATACGGTGGAGTGCGACAAGGTCCCCGCGCTGATGTCCTCGATCTCCTGGTAGGACCGTGCACCGCTCTTTCGGTACAGCTCCACCAATGCCCGCTGGAGGTCGGCGAAGTCCCGGACATACAGGATGTGCTTGGCCTTCTCCTTCAGGGGCTGAGTGGTCTGCACGTGGTGGTAGTGCTGCATCAGGCAACGTTTGCCCTGTTGTGATGTGACGCGCCGCCTCGGTGCTGTGCCGGACGGCGCGTGGCCGTCACGCTGTCCGGATGGCGGAACGAGTGCGTGTACGCGAGATCGACGATGACGAGGGCAGACGGCTGCTGCGGATCATCCGCCGGGGCACTGGGTCGGTGGTGACCTGGCGGCGTGCCCAGATGATCCTGCTGTCCGCGCAGGGCATGCCGGTGGCGAAGATCGCCGAA
>NZ_JASCIR010000083.1 GCF_029968095.1 Streptomyces solicavernae
CCGCCCGCCAAGGCCGCGCCGACCGACCGACCGCCCGTCCGACCGCCAAGGCCGTGCCGCCCGACCGCCCGCCAAGATTGGAGCCCTTGTGTCCACCCCCATGCCGACGACGGCTCACCCCGACCCGCGGCGATGGAAGGCACTCGTCTTCATCGGGCTCGCCCAACTGATGGTCGTCCTCGACGGCACCATCGTGAACGTCGCGCTCCCGTCGGTCCAGCACGACCTCGGCATGACCGACTCCAACCGGCAGTGGGTCATCACCGCCTACGCCCTCGCGTACGGCGGTCTCCTGCTGCTTGGGGGTCGCGTCGCCGACCTGTGGGGCCGCAAACGCACGTTCCTGACCGGCCTGACCGGCTTCGCCCTCGCCTCCACCGTCGGCGGATCGGCGCAGAGCGAACTCATGATGTTCGGCGGCCGCGCGCTGCAGGGCGTGTTCGGCGCGCTGCTCGTGCCGTCGGCCCTGTCGCTCCTCGCGGTCATGTTCACCGACCCCAAGGAACGCGCCAAGGCCTTCGGCATCTACGGTGCGATCGCCGGCGGCGGCGGCGCGGTCGGGCTCATCCTCGGCGGTTTCCTCACCGAGTACTTCGACTGGCGCTGGACGTTCTTCGTCAACGTCCCCATCGCCGTCATGGCCGCACTCGGCGCGTACGCCGTGATCCGCGAACCCACCGGCTCCCGCAACCGCTCCCCCCTCGACATCCCCGGCGTGCTGCTCTCCACACTCGGCCTGGGCACGCTCGTGTACGGCTTCACCCGGACCGAGTCCACCGGCTGGACCGAGACCACCACCCTGGCCACGTTCGCCGTCGCCACCGTGCTGCTGCTGACGTTCGTCCTCGTCGAGGCCAGGGTCGGTTCGCCGCTGCTGCCGCTGCGTGTCCTCAAGGAACGCAATCGTGCGGGCGCCTACGTCTCCCTCGGTCTCGCCTTCATCGCCCTCTTCGCCACCTTCCTGTTCGTCACGTACTACCTGCAGATCGTCAAGGGCTTCACCCCGCTGCAGACGGGACTCGCGTTCCTGCCCGCGAGCGGGGGCATGGTCATCGGGTCCATGCAGATCGGCGCCCGGCTCATGCTGCGCACGGCACCGCGCCTGCTGATGGCCCCCGGCTTCCTGCTCGCCGCGGCCGGCATGCTGCTGCTGACCCGGCTCACGCCCGACTCCTCGTACGTGCTGCTGATCCTGCCCGCCCAACTGATGCTCGGCACCGGCCTCGGCACCGCGCTGATGCCCGGCATCTCCCTCGCCACGCACCAGGTGGAACCGCGGCACGCCGGTGTCGCGTCGGCGATGGTCACCACCTCGCAGCAGGTGGGCGGAGCCGTCGGCACCACCCTGCTCAACTCCATCGCGGCCGCGGCCACCGCCGCGTACCTCACCGCGCACACCGCCGGGTCCGGCGGCGCCCGACACCTGCAGGAGCAGGCCCTCGTCCACGGCTACACCCGGGCCTTCCGCTGGGCCGCCGCCGCACTCGTCGTCTCCGCCCTGATCACGACGGTGTGCGTGACCACCATGGGCCGGGCCCGGGGACGGCACCGCCGCACCCGCCACCGCCCGGACCACGACCACCGCCCCCGCCACCGCAAGGGCGACCCCACCGCACCGGCCCCGCCCCAGGACCCCGTACGCGTCCCGCAGTACGCGCGGGAGGAATAGGCGCACGTACGCGCGGGAGAAATAGGCGGACGTACGCGGCCGAGGAATAGGCGCAGGACAGGCGGCCATTGTCCGGCACATGTGGAGCAGCGACCAACTCGACCTCGACGCCTACCTCGCCCACCTCGGCCACGAGGGCGACCGGCAACCCACCCTCGGGACGCTCCGGGACCTGCAGCGCGCCCATCCTGTCTCCTTCGTGGGTACCCCCACCTTTAGGTGGGGGGGTGAAACGAAGCCCCTGCGGAGCAGGGCAAGGAGAGGGTTCGCCCCCTGGGCGGACCCTCGTTGTCAGTGGCCCGCACTTGAA
>NZ_JASCIR010000084.1 GCF_029968095.1 Streptomyces solicavernae
TGGTGCCGAAGCGTCACACTCCGGTGGCCGCCGTACAGGAGGAGCAGGGCCCGGTCCGTTCCGACGTGTGCGTGGACAACCGTGTGCCTGAGCCGCCGTTCCGGGGCACCCGCGTCGTCAAGGGGATCCAGCTGGGGGAGTACGCGTCCTGGCTGGACGAGGGCGCGCTGTTCAAGGGCCAGTGGGGGCTGAAGGGCGAGACCGTCGAGCGGGAGGGGCGGCCGCGGCTGCGGATGTGGCTGGACCGGCTGCGCACCGAGAACCTCCTGGAGGCGGCGGTGGTCTACGGCTACTTCCCGTGCGTGTCCAAGGGCGACGACCTGATCCTCCTCGACGGCGACGGCAACGAGCGCACCCGCTTCACCTTCCCGCGCCAGCCCCGTGGCCGCCGCCTCTGCCTCGCGGACTTCTTCCGCCCCGAGGAGTCCGGCGAGACCGACGTGGTCGGCCTCCAGGTCGTCACCGTCGGCTCGAAGATCGGCGAGGTCACCGCCGAGCTGTTCGAGGCCAACTCCTACCGCGACTACCTCGAACTCCACGGCCTGTCCGTGCAGTTGACCGAGGCCCTCGCCGAGTACTGGCACGCACGCGTCCGTTCCGAGCTCGGCATCAGCGCCTCCGATCCCGCCGAGCTCGACGGCATGTTCCGCACCGAATACCAGGGCTGCCGCTACTCCCTTGGCTATCCGGCCTGCCCCGACCTGGAGGACCGTGCGAAGATCGCCGACCTCCTGGAGCCGGAGCGCATCGGCGTCGAGCTGTCCGAGGAGTTCCAGCTGCACCCCGAGCAGTCCACCGACGCCATCGTGATCCACCACCCCGAAGCGAGCTACTTCAACGCGGGAGGGAGTCGGTCATGACGACATTCTCCTTTGAGTTCTTCCCGCCCAAGACGGCCAAGGGCGAGCGGACCCTGTGGCGCGCGATCCGCCGCGTCGAACCGCTCGCCCCCGACTTCGTTTCCGTCACCTATGGTGCGGGCGGGTCCTCACGTGAACGTACGGTCGACATGACCCGCCGTATCGCGTCCGAGACGACGCTCCGTCCGGTCGCGCACTTGACGGCAGTCGGGCACAGCCGGGCCGAGCTGCGCCACATCATCGGCCAGTATGCAGACGCCGGTGTCCGGGACGTCCTGGTGGTACGCGGCGACCCGCCCGGTGACCCGAACGCCCCGTGGGTCCCGCATCCTGATGGCTTCACGTATGCCCACGAACTCGTATCCCTGGTACGGGAGTTGGGCGACTTCCGCATCGGCGTGGCGGCGTTCCCGGAGCGGCATCCGCGCTCGGCCGACTGGGACAGCGACATCCGGCACTTCGTCGCCAAGTGCCGCGCGGGCGCCGACTACGCCGTCACGCAGATGTTCTTCCGGGTGGAGGACTATCTGCGGCTGCGGGACCGGGTGGCTGCGGCGGGCTGCGACACTCCGATCATCCCGGAGATCATGCCGGCGACCGATGTGCGCCAGATCAGCCGCTTCGCCGAACTCAGCGGCGCCGCCTTCCCCGAGGACCTGGCGCACCGCCTGGACGCCGCGCGCGACGACCCCGCGGCAGGGCACCGCATCGGCGTCGACTACGCCACCGCCATGACCGAGCGACTCCTGGCCGAAGAGGCGCCTGGGCTGCACTACATCACGCTCAACCGCTCCACGGCGGCACTGGAGATCCACCACAACGTACTGAACTCAAGGAGTGCACCGTATGCCCTCGCAGCCGAGCGCTGACTTCACCGATTTCAAGGTCGCGGACCTGTCCCTGGCCGAGTTCGGCCGCAAGGAGATCACGCTCGCCGAGCACGAGATGCCCGGCCTGATGGCGATACGCGCGGAGTACGCGGCGGCCCAGCCGCTGGCCGGCGCCCGCATCACGGGTTCTCTGCACATGACGGTGCAGACCGCCGTCCTGATCGAGACC
>NZ_JASCIR010000085.1 GCF_029968095.1 Streptomyces solicavernae
GGGGTGCTGGAGTCCGAGGGTGTGACGCGTTTTGTGGAGCTCGGCCCGGACGCCGTACTCACCGCCATGGCCCAGCAGTGCCTGGACTCCTCGGACCTGCGGTTCATTGCGACCCTGCGTCGTGAGCGGCCCGAAGCCACCGATCTGCTGACTGCCCTGGGCCGGCTGCACAACCGGGGCGTCGCTGTCGACTGGGACGGCTGCTTCACCGCCCGAGGCGCCCGCACCGTCCCCCTGCCCACGTACGCCTTCCAACGCCAGAACTACTGGCTGGCCACACCGGAATCCGGCGCCGCCGACTCCGACCGGAATGTCCAGGGCGTCGACCTGTCCGAGACCCTCCCGGCCCAGCACACCGCCCTTCCCTCGACTGAGCGCCTGGCCGCGCTGCCTCCCGCGGAGCGCCTCGAAGCAGTCGCCGACCTCGTGCACGCCGAGGTCGCCGTCGTCCTGGGCTACGGTGACGCGAGCGCGCTCAACCCCGAACGCACCTTTCAGGAGCTGGGGTTCACTTCGCTCAGCGCGGTCGAACTCCGCGACCGGCTCCGCGCCGCGACCGGCGTGCGGCTCACCGCCACCGCGGTGTACGACCACCCCACCCCGGCCGCGCTCGTCACCCACGTGCACGACGAGCTGGCGCCGCCCGCTGCGGGAAGTGACGCGGCCTCCGTTCTCGCCGACCTCGACAGGGTCGAAGCGAACCTGGCTGCACTCCCCCTCGACGAGGCGGCCCGCTCCGAGATCGCCGTACGCCTCCAGACGGTCCTGGAGAAGTGCCGGGCGGCCGACAGCTACTCGGAGGACCCCGAAGCCGGCGACGCCCTCGGGTCCGCGTCGGTCGACGAGATCTTCGACTTCATCGATGCCGAACTCGGCGAGTCGGCGGTGAACTGACCCGCACCAGAAGCGAAGAGAACACACCGAACGAACTCGCACCGACTCGCTGTTTCGAGGAGACCCCTGCCATGCCCAACCCCCCTGCCGCCCCGAACGCCCACAGTGGCGACAACGAGCAGAAGCTGGTCGACTACCTCAAGAGAGTGACCGTCGACCTCAAGAAGTCACGCCGCCGCATCGCCGAACTCGAAGAGCGCAAGAACGAACCCGTCGCGATTGTCGGCATGGCGTGCCGCTACCCGGGCGGGGTCTCCTCGCCGGAGGACCTGTGGCGCCTGGTGGAGCACGAGACCGACGCGATCAGCGACTTCCCCGACAATCGCGGCTGGGACATGGACGAGCTCTATGATCCGGAGCCCGGAAAGCCGGGTCGCACCTACACGCACCGGGGCGGATTCCTGCACGACGCGGGCGAGTTCGACGCCGACTTCTTCGGCATCTCGCCGCGCGAGGCCCAGGCGATGGACCCACAGCACCGCTTGCTCCTGGAGACGGCGTGGGAGGCCCTGGAGTACGGGGGCATCGACCCCACATCCCTGAAGGGCAGCCCGACCGGAGTCTTCACGGGATTCTCCGGGCAGAGCTACATCGGCCTGTTCAGCGGGCCGGAGGAACTCGGCGGCTACCTGATGACGGGCAGCCTCTCCAGCATCATGTCCGGCCGGATCTCGTACGTCCTCGGTCTTGAGGGGCCGTCGGTGACGGTCGACACGGCGTGCTCGTCCTCGCTGGTCGCCCTGCATCAGGCGGTGCAGTCGCTGCGCCAGGGCGAGTCCACGCTCGCGCTCGTCGGCGGCTCGACCGTCGCCGCGACTCCCGGCAGTTTCGTGGAGTTC
>NZ_JASCIR010000087.1 GCF_029968095.1 Streptomyces solicavernae
AGTGGGTGTTGTCGTTCCGAACCTGAGGGCGGTGTTTTGGCTGGTCAGGCGTAGGGGCGGCGGTGTTGTGGGAGTGGTGGCCTGTCGTGTCATCGCTCCCGGGGAGGTCGCGGATGCCGTCGGTCGTGGGGTTGCTGGAACAGCGTGAACTTGCTGCCCGTCGTCGGGTGGACGAGCTGCGAGAAGAAGTCGACCGCGTGCAAGCCGAGTTGGCCGTGGCCGAGCGGGACTGGAAGGAGTGGGCCATTGCCCGGTCACGGGTGGGCGAGGTACTGGACCCGTCCGAGGATCCCGAGCAGGCCGAGGATCCCGAGCAGGCCGAGCGGACAGAGGCAGCTTCGTCGGTAGCGGCGGCCGCGAAGCCGAAGTCGCAGGTGCCGGTCTGGCGCGAGGGTCTGGGCTGGTCGGTGCTGTCGGTGGACTACCAGCGCATCCTGCAGGCCCTCGCGGACCGTCGCCGCCTCCACCAAGGGCCGTTGACCTGCCAGGAGATGGCCGCCGTGTTCGGCCTGGATGCGGTGCCGGCGAAGGTGGAGGCACTGCGCTCGAAGGCGAAGCGTCTGGTGGCGCGGGGCTGGCTGGCCGAGCGGCAGCCAGGCCGGTTCGCCCTCGCCGCGGGGGTTATCGGGCCAGACGGCGGGTCATGAGCATCGTCATCGACCAGTAGATCACCGCCTCGGCGCTGGTGGTGGAGCGTTCGAAGTCGCGGGCCAGGCGGCGGCTTCGCATCAGGTGGGCGAAGAACCGCTCGACGATCCAGCGTTTGGGCAGCACCACGAAGCCCCGCAGTTTGTCTCTGCGTTGGACGATCGCCAGGACGAGACCGAGCCCGGTCAGGCAGTACTCGATCAGCTTGCCCGTGTAGCCGCCGTCGGCCCAGACGAGCGCCAACTGGTGGTGCGTGTCGGCGACTTGTCGCAGGAGAACACGGGCGGCGGGGCGGTCGCCGATCCCCGCGGCGGTGACCGTCACCGCGAGCAGTAGGCCGAGGGTGTCGACCACGACGTGCCGTTTGCGGCCGTTGATGAGTTTGCCGCCGTCGAAGCCGCGGCTGTCCGCACCGACGACCGCGTCCGCCTTGACGGACTGCGAGTCGATCACACCGGCCGTGGGCCGTTCGTCCCGGCCCTCCCGCCGCCGTAGTCGATTACGCAGCCGGTCGTGGAACTCCTTGACCAGGCCATGGTCGCGCCAGCGGCGGAAGAACGCATACACCCGGTCCCACGGCGGGAAATCGGCGGGCATCGCCCGCCACTTGATGCCGTTGTCGACCAGATAGCGGACCGCATCGAGCATCGCCCGGTGGCAGTACACCTCTGGCTGCCCACCCCGGCCCCGCAGCCAGCCGGGCACCGGCAGCAATGGCCGGACCCGGGCCCACTCCGCGTCTGTCATGTCCGACGGATACCGCCGAACACGCTCCGGATGATCAGCCGCGTTCCCGAACCGGTGAGCGACACAATCACACGACGGGGCAACCGAGTTGGACTCCACCGGCGCGAGCGCGTACACATACGACAACAGGGCCTCCCGGTACAGCTCTTGGCTTCGACAACCACTGAGCTACCGAGGGGCCCTGTCTCCATGCACACAGCCCGAGACGATCACCCGATCGAGACTTCCGTTCGACGCACACACCTCAAGATCGGAACGACAACACCCACT
>NZ_JASCIR010000088.1 GCF_029968095.1 Streptomyces solicavernae
AGCTTGATCAAAAACGCGAGAAGTGCTCCTGACCTGCAACGATAGGACTTGTCGAGGGTCCAGATCGTGCCGTGGAAAGAAGCACTTCTCAGGTGAAGAAGCGTATCGGGTCGTATCCGCATGTCCGCATCGAGGGCGGCGGTCGGGCAGTGGTCTCCCAGGCTGGGGGTGTGCTGCTGGTCGAGACAGTCCGCAAGACCGGGCTGGACACCGCGATATCGGGTGCGCTGGCGCCGTGGCGGAAGGCTCGGGCTGTACATGATCCGGGCAAGGTCCTGTTGGACGTGGCCCTCGCGGTCGCACTGGGCGGCGACTGCCTCGCCGATACCGGGATGCTGAGGGCCGAGCCGGCCGTGTTCGGCCCGGTGGCGTCCGACCCGACCGTTTCCCGCCTCATCGACACCCTGGCCGCGTCGGGTCCGAAGGCCCTGGACGCGATCCGCGCGGCACGGGCCGAAGTACGCGAGCGGGTATGGAAGTTGGCCGGGCCCTCGTCGCCGGAGGCCGCCGGGCAGGTGGTCGTGGACCTGGACGGGGTGCTGGTCCTGGCGCACTCCGAGAAGCAGGATGCGGCCGCGACCTGGAAGAAGACCTACGGACATCACCCGCTGATGGGCTTCGTCGATCACGGAAGCGGCGGCACCGGCGAGCCGGTGGCCAGCCTGCTGCGGCCCGGGAACGCGGGCAGCAACACCGCCGCTGATCACATCGAAGCCGCCCGACTCGCGCTGGCTCAGCTGCCGAAGAAGTACCGGCGTGGACGCCGGACGCTGATCCGGACCGACTCCGGCGGCGGCACACACGAGTTCGTCGCCTGGCTCGCAAAGCGTGGCAGATGGCTGTCGTACTCGGTCGGCATGACCATCACCGAAGCCATTCACCAGGCCGTATTGAAGGTCCCGCCCGCCGCCTGGACGGCAGCTGTCGAGCCGGGCGGCGAGATACGCGACGGCGCCTGGGTCTGCGAACTCGACGGCGACTGCCTGAAAGGCTGGCCGAAGGGGATGCGACTGATCGTCCGGAAGGAACGGCCGCATCCCGGCGCCCAGTTGAGGCTCACCGATGCCGACGGCCTGCGGCTCACCGCATTCGCCACCAACACCACCGGCTCCGCGATCGCCGCACTTGAGCTCCGCCACCGTCAGCGGGCACGCGCCGAGGACCGCATCCGAAACGCTCGCGCCACCGGCCTGCGCAACCTGCCCCTGCACGACGCCGCCCAAAACCAGATCTGGCTGGAGATCGTCCAGCTCGCCCTCGACCTGCTGGCCTGGATGCCCATGCTGGCCCTGACCGGCAAACCCCGGCTCTGGGAGCCCCGCCGCCTGCGGCTTCGTCTCTTCTCCGCCGCCGCACAGATCGTCACGACCGCCCGCCGCCGGCACCTCAGATTCGCCAACCACTGGCCCTGGACAGACGTGATCACTGGCGCCGTGACGAGACTCGGAGCCCTCCCGAACCCAGGCTGACCACCGAAACCCGTCCCTGCGAACAAAGCCACCCCGGCCGGAACCGTGGAAACCGGCGCCCACCCGGCGCGACAGCCGGGCCCTCAACACGCCCTCACCAGGCAGAACAAGCGAAACGGCCCGCCAGAAGAACCGACGGACCGTCACGAAAGATCGAGGCTA
>NZ_JASCIR010000089.1 GCF_029968095.1 Streptomyces solicavernae
CAACGTGCGCAAGGTGCTCATCGCCAACCGTGGCGAAATCGCTGTCCGCGTGGCCCGGGCGTGCCGGGATGCTGGGATCGCGAGTGTGGCCGTGTATGCCGATCCGGACCGGGATGCCCTGCATGTCCGTGCGGCCGACGAGGCGTTCGCTCTGGGTGGTGACACCCCGGCCACCAGTTATCTGGACATGGCCAGGGTGCTGGCCGCGGCGAAGGATGCGGGGGCGGACGCGGTTCACCCGGGGTACGGGTTCCTCTCCGAGAACGCCGAGTTCGCGCAGGCGGTCCTGGATGCGGGTCTGATCTGGATCGGCCCGCCGCCGCACGCGATCCGGGATCTGGGTGACAAGGTCGCCGCCCGGCACATCGCGCAGCGCGCGGGTGCGCCGCTGGTGGCGGGTACGCCGGATCCGGTGTCGGGTGCGGACGAGGTGGTGGCGTTCGCCGAGGAGCACGGTCTGCCGATCGCGATCAAGGCGGCGTTCGGTGGTGGCGGGCGGGGTCTGAAGGTGGCCCGCACGCTGGATGAGGTGCCGGAGCTGTACGACTCGGCGGTGCGTGAGGCGGTCGCGGCGTTCGGTCGGGGCGAGTGCTTCGTGGAGCGGTATCTGGACAAGCCGCGGCATGTGGAGACGCAGTGCCTGGCCGACAGCCACGGCAACGTGGTGGTGGTCTCCACGCGTGACTGTTCGCTGCAGCGCCGCCACCAGAAGCTGGTGGAGGAGGCCCCGGCGCCGTTTTTGTCCGAGGCGCAGAACGCGGAGCTGTACGCGGCGTCGAAGGCCATCCTCAAGGAGGCCGGGTATGTGGGCGCCGGGACGGTGGAGTTCCTGGTGGGCCTGGACGGGACGATCTCCTTCCTGGAGGTCAACACGCGTCTGCAGGTCGAGCACCCGGTCACCGAGGAGGTCACCGGCCTGGACCTGGTGCGGGAGATGTTCCGGATCGCCGACGGTGAGGAGCTTGGCTACGGCGACCCCGAGATCCGCGGGCACAGCTTCGAGTTCCGTATCAACGGTGAGGACCCGGGCCGGGGCTTCCTGCCCGCGCCCGGCACCGTCACCGAGTTCGCCCCGCCGGCGGGTCCGGGTGTGCGTCTGGACGCGGGTGTCGAGTCCGGCAGCGTGATCGGCCCGGCCTGGGACTCCCTGCTTGCGAAGCTGATCGTGACGGGTGCGACCCGGCAGCAGGCGCTGCAGCGCGCGGCGCGTGCGCTCGCGGAGTTCAAGGTGGAGGGCATGGCCACGGCCATCCCGTTCCACCAGGCCGTCGTCGTCGACCCGGCGTTCGGGCCCGAACTGGGCGGCTCCACCGACCCGTTCACGGTCCACACCCGCTGGATCGAGACGGAGTTCGTCAACGAGATCAAGCCGTTCGCGGCCGGTCCGGCCGAGGGCGAGGAGGACGAGACGGGCCGTGAGACCGTCGTCGTCGAGGTCGGCGGCAAGCGCCTTGAGGTGTCGCTGCCGTCGTCGCTGGGCATGTCCCTGGCCCGTACGGGTCTTGCCGCGGGCGCCAAGCCGAAGCGGCGGGCGGCGAAGAAGTCCGGCCCGGCCTCCTCCGGCGACACCCTCGCCTCGCCGATGCAGGGCACCATCGTCAAGGTCGCCGTCGAGGA
>NZ_JASCIR010000009.1 GCF_029968095.1 Streptomyces solicavernae
GCACCGCCAGACAGGCCGCACGGTCGGCCGCGGACTCGGCGGGCCGGACCGCGTACGACCGCGTGGTCACGCGCTCTCCGCCCGGACCCGGTCGAGGGCGGTCTGCAGGTCGTCCGGGTAGCCGCTCTCGAACTCGACCCAGCGCCCGTCGTCCGGGTGCTCGAAGCCGAGCCGCACCGCGTGCAGCCACTGCCGGGTGATGCCGAGCCGCTTGGCGAGCGTGGGGTCCGCGCCGTACGTCAGGTCGCCGACGCAGGGGTGGCGGTGGGCCGACATGTGCACGCGGATCTGGTGCGTGCGCCCGGTCTCCAGCTTGATGTCGAGCAGCGAGGCCGCGCGGAACGCCTCCACCAGGTCGTAGTGCGTCACCGACGGCTTGCCCTCGGCGGTCACCGCCCACTTGTAGTCGTGGTTCGGGTGCCGTCCGATGGGGGCGTCGATGGTGCCGCTCAGCGGGTCGGGGTGGCCCTGCACGAGCGCGTGGTAGCGCTTGTCCGGCACGCGCTCCTTGAACTGCCGCTTCAGCGAGGTGTACGCACGCTCCGACTTGGCGACGACCATCAGGCCCGACGTGCCGACGTCCAGGCGGTGCACGATGCCCTGGCGCTCGGCGGCGCCGGAGGTCGAGATCCGGTACCCGGCGGCGGCGAGGCCGCCGATCACGGTGGTGCCGGTCCAGCCGGGGCTCGGGTGCGCGGCGACGCCGACCGGCTTCATGATCACGACGATGTCCTCGTCGTCGTGCACGATCTCCATGCCCTCGACGGGCTCCGCGACGATCTGCACGGGCGGCGCCGCCTGCGGCATCTCCACCTCAAGCCAGGCCCCGCCGTGCACGCGCTCGGACTTGCCGACGACGCTGCCGTCGACCTGCACCTTTCCGGATGCGGCCAGCTCGGCGGCCTTCGTACGGGAAAAGCCGAACATGCGGGAGATGGCGGCGTCTACGCGCTCGCCCTCCAGGCCGTCGGGCACGGGCAGGGTGCGGATCTCGGAAATCGTGCTCACCCGTCGAGTATGCAGGACGGGTACGACAGCCCCGCACGAGCGCCCGCCCGTATCGCTCCCGGCGCTCAGTCCTTGTGGACGGTGCCGCTCAGTCCTTGTGGACGGTGCCGCTCAGTCCTTGTGGACCGTGCGGCTCAGTCCTTGTGGACCGTGCCGTCCGGGTCGAGGCCGCGGAAGGACAGGATCACGATCAGGATGCCGCCGCACACGATCGCCGAGTCCGCCAGGTTGAACACCGCGAACCCCTTCGGCGCGATGAAGTCGACCACCGCGCCCTCGAAGACGCCGGGCGCCCGGAAGATCCGGTCGGTGAGGTTGCCGAGGGCACCGCCGAGCAGCAGGCCGAGCGCGATCGCCCACGGCAGGCTGTACAGCTTGCGCGCGAGGCGGGCGATCACCACGATCACCACGGCCGCGATCACCGTGAAGATCACCGTGAACGCCTCACCGATCCCGAAGGCCGCGCCCGCGTTCCGGATGGCCTGCAGCTTCAGCCAGTCGCCGATCAGCTCGATCGGCTCGTGGTGCTCCAGCTTCTCCACCACGATCAGCTTGCTGATCAGGTCGAGGGCGTACGCCACAGTGGCGACGGCGAACAGCACCGCGATCTTCCGCCGCCCCTTGGGCTGCTCCGGCTCCGCGGCCTCCTGCTGCGGCTGCTCCGGCTCCGCGGCCCCCTGCTGCGGCTCTCCCGACTCCGTCGCCCCGGCGTCCTCGCTGTCCGGCGTACCGATGATGCGCTCCGCCTCTGCCACGTGAGTCCCTCAACCTAGATTCCGACTGAGGACGAGGGTACGGCACCCACTCACAGTGACTGCTCCTCAGGACCGCCGTTCCTGCTTCTGCTTGCACTCCACGCACAGGGTCGCGCGCGGGAAGGCCTGCATCCGCGCCTTCCCGATGGGCTTCCCGCAGCTCTCGCACAGTCCGTACGTCCCCGCGTCGAGGCGTTCCAGGGCCCGCTCGGTCTGCTCCAGCATCTCCCGCGCGTTGGCCGCCAGGGCCATCTCGTGCTCGCGCGTGATGTTCTTCGTCCCGGTGTCCGCCTGGTCGTCGCCGGCCCCGTCCCCGGAGTCCCGCATCAGCCCCTGCAGCGACTCCTCGGACGCCACGATCTCGGTACGCAGCCGGCCCGCCGCCTCGGACAGCAGGGTGCGCGCGTCGGCCACCTCCTCGGGGGTCCACGGGTCCTCGCCGGGCCGTACGGCGAGCTCGCCCGGCTCGGCCGCGTCCGCTCGCGCCTTCGGTACGGAAGGGGCCGACTGCTCTGCCGCCGTCGCCCCGGTCTTCTTCGCAGCCACCGACCTGGCTCCCGTCTTCTTCGCGGCGTGCGCCGCCTCCTCGGCCGCCTGCTCCTCGGCGGCCTTCCTGGTCGCGCCCTTCCCTCGGGCCCTGGTGGCGTCGGCCGCCGCTCCCTCAGCGCTCTCAGCACGCGCGGAGGCGGTCTTCTTGGCGGCCGCCTTCTTTGTAGTGGCGGTTTCCGTGGCGGTTTCCGTGGAGGGTTTGGTGGAGGGTTTGGTGGAGGGTTTGGTGGCGGTTTTCGTGACCGCCTTCGTGGTGCTCTTCGTGGCGGCTTTCGTGGTGGTGCTCTTCTTCGCCGCCCTGGTGGTCTTCTTCGCGGTCTTGGCGGCCTTCGCGGTCTTCGCGGTCATCGCTGCCGCGCCCTGCGTCTCGGCGCTCTCCGTCTCGGCGCTCTCCGTCCCGGCGGCCTTCGCCCCGGCAGCCTTCGCCCCGGCGGCCTTGGTCTCGGCGGCCTTGGTCTCGGCGGCCTTCTCCGTGCTCTTCTTCGCCACCATGGCCGCGGCCCCTTCACATTTTGTGATCTTGCTCGCGAATCGTGCTGGGACGATAAATCGACTCCAGGCCCGCGGCAACGGGGCACTCCGCCCGATCCGCCCGGCCCACGGGAGCCCCGGGACCGGCATGCATCGGTTGTGCCCAGCTCCCCGCCCGGTAATCCGCCACGCGCCCCGCGCCGGGATCCGCACCCCGCGCGTGTGGCCATTCGGGTCAGCCCACGGCGCCCCGCCCCCGTACGAAATCCGGTCGGCCCACCGCCGCCGAGCCCCGTACACTGGGCACAGCGAAAAGGCATGGATGGGGACGAGTAGCGTCCGTGAGCAGCCAGGAGCGACCCGGGGACGGTGGAAGCCCGGGGGCCCGCGCGAGCGTGAAGATCACCCCGGAGCCGCCGGAAGAAAACCGCAGCGACGGTGAGTAGACCCGGCCGCGACCCCAATGAGGGGGCCCACCGGCGCACACCCGAGCCGGACGGGCCAAGGAGGGTGGTACCGCGGGAGCCCGCGCCGCACACGGCGCAGGCCGGCTCTCGTCCCTCCGACGGAAACAGTGTCCGCCGGAGGAAGCTCGTTGAATACGCAGCCGCAGTACCGCCAGGTGCCCGCCCAGGTCGACCTGCCCGCCCTTGAGCACGCCGTGCTCGACTTCTGGCGCGAGCAGAAGATCTTCGCCAAGAGCCTGGAGCAGTCCGAGGGTCGCCCCGAGTGGGTCTTCTACGAGGGCCCGCCCACCGCCAACGGAATGCCCGGCGCCCACCACATCGAGGCCCGCGTCTTCAAGGACGTCTTCCCGCGCTTCCGCACGATGCGCGGGTACCACGTCGCGCGCAAGGCCGGCTGGGACTGCCACGGGCTGCCCGTCGAGCTGGCCGTCGAGAAGGAGCTCGGCTTCAACGGCAAGAAGGACATCGAGGCGTACGGCATCGCCGAGTTCAACGCCAAGTGCCGCGAGTCCGTGACCCGGCACACCGACGCCTTCGCCGACCTCACCCAGCGCATGGGCTACTGGGTCGACCTCGACGACGCGTACCGCACGATGAACCCCGAGTACATCGAGTCGGTCTGGTGGTCCCTGAAGCAGATCTTCGACAAGGACCTGCTCGTCCAGGACCACCGCGTCGCCCCCTGGTGCCCCCGCTGCGGCACCGGCCTCTCCGACCACGAGCTGGCGCAGGGGTACGAGACGGTCGTCGACCCCTCGGTCTACGTCCGCTTCCCGCTCACCGGCGGCCCCCTCGCCGGGCAGGCCGCGCTCCTGGTGTGGACGACCACCCCCTGGACCCTCGTCTCCAACACCGCCGTCGCCGCGCACCCCGACGTCCGGTACGTGGTGGCCACCGACGGCAACGAGAAGCTGGTCGTCGCCGAGCCGCTCGTCGAGAAGGCGCTCGGCGAGGGCTGGGAGACCACCGGCGAGTCCTTCACCGGCGCCGAGATGGAACGCTGGACCTACCAACGCCCGTTCGAGCTCGTCGAGTTCCCGGCCGAGGCGCACTACGTCGTCAACGCCGAGTACGTCACGACCGAGGACGGCACCGGTCTGGTCCACCAGTCCCCCGCCTTCGGTGAGGACGACCTCAAGGTCTGCCGCGCGTACGGCCTGCCGGTCGTGAACCCGGTCCTGCCCGACGGCACCTTCGAGCCCGAAGTCCCGCTCGTGGGCGGCGAGTTCTTCAAGAAGGCCGACGAGAAGCTGACCGCCGACCTGGACGCGCGCGGCCTGCTCTTCCGCCACACCCCGTACGAGCACAGCTACCCGCACTGCTGGCGCTGCCACACGGCGCTGCTCTACTACGCGCAGCCGTCCTGGTACATCCGCACCACCGCCGTCAAGGACCGTCTGCTCGAAGAGAACGAGAAGACCAACTGGTTCCCGGACTCGGTCAAGCACGGCCGCTTCGGCGACTGGCTGAACAACAACATCGACTGGGCCCTGTCCCGCAACCGCTACTGGGGCACCCCGCTGCCCATCTGGCGCTGCGAGGAGGGCCACCTCACCTGCGTCGGCTCCCGCGCGGAGCTGTCCGAGCTGACGGGCACGGACCAGTCGGCCCTCGACCCGCACCGCCCGTTCATCGACGACGTCACGTTCACGTGCACGCACGACGGTTGTACGCAGACAGCCGCGCGTGTGCCGGAAGTCATCGACGCCTGGTACGACTCGGGCTCGATGCCGTTCGCGCAGTGGGGCTACCCGTACAAGAACAAGGAGCTCTTCGAGAGCCGCTACCCGGCGCAGTTCATCTCCGAGGCCATCGACCAGACCCGCGGCTGGTTCTACACGCTGATGGCCGTCGGCACGCTCGTCTTCGACAAGTCGAGTTACGAGAACGTGGTCTGCCTCGGCCACATCCTCGCCGAGGACGGCCGCAAGATGTCCAAGCACCTGGGCAACATCCTGGAGCCCATCCCGCTCATGGACCAGCACGGCGCGGACGCGGTGCGCTGGTTCATGGCCGCGGGCGGCTCCCCGTGGGCGGCGCGCCGCGTCGGCCACGGCACGATCCAGGAGGTCGTCCGCAAGACCCTCCTCACGTACTGGAACACGGTCGCCTTCCAGGCCCTGTACGCCCGTACGTCGAAGTGGGCCCCCTCGGCCGCCGACCCGGCCCCGGCCGACCGCCCCCTCCTGGACCGCTGGCTGCTCAGCGAGCTCAACACGCTGGTCGAGCAGTCCACCGAGGCCCTGGAGTCGTACGACACCCAGCGCGCCGGCAAGCTCCTGTCGGCCTTCGTCGACAACCTCTCCAACTGGTACGTGCGCCGCTCCCGCCGCCGCTTCTGGCAGGGCGACAAGGCGGCGCTGCGCACCCTGCACGAGGTCGTCGAGACGGTCACGCGTCTGATGGCCCCGCTGACGCCGTTCATCACCGAGCGGGTCTGGCAGGACCTGGTGGTGCCGGTGACGCCGGACGCCCCGGAGTCCGTGCACCTGGCGACGTGGCCTCAGGCGGACAACTCCCTTGTGGACCCGGTGCTTTCGCAGCAGATGGCGCTGGTGCGGCGGCTCGTCGAGCTGGGCCGCGCCACGCGTGCCGAGTCCGGTGTGAAGACGCGGCAGCCGCTGTCCCGCGCCCTGGTCGCGGCAGGCGGCTTCGACGCGCTCGGCGAGGAGCTGCGCACGCAGATCACCGAGGAGCTGAACGTCACCTCCCTCGCCTCGCTGTCCGAGGTCGGCGGCTCCCTCGTCGACACCACCGCCAAGGCCAACTTCCGCGCCCTGGGCAAGCGGTTCGGCAAGGGCGTCCAGGCCGTGGCCAAGGCCGTCGCCGACGCGGACGCGGCCGCGCTCTCCCTGGCGCTGCGCGACGGCTCGGCGACGATCGAGGTCGAGGGCGAGACGGTCACGCTCACTCACGACGAGGTCTTCATCACGGAGACGCCGCGCGAGGGCTGGTCCGTCGCCTCCGAGGCCGGCGCCACCGTCGCGCTCGACCTGGAGATCACCGAGGACCTGCGCCGCGCGGGCCTCGCCCGGGACGCGATCCGGCTCATCCAAGAGGCCCGCAAGAACAGCGGGTTGGACGTCGCGGACCGGATCGCGGTGCGCTGGTCGGCCACGTTCGGCGACACCGCGGACGCCCTCGCCGAGCACTCCGCCCTCATCGCCGACGAGGTCCTCGCCCTGGACTTCGCCGAGGGCGAGGCCGACGAGACGTATGGCGCGCCCTTCACCGACGAGGGTCTGGGCCTGACGTTCCGCCTCCGCAAGACCGAGGCGTAACCGACACCGCGCCCAAGCAGCGTCAACAACGAGGCCCGGTGTCGCCCGATCCGACGGATCGGGCGGCGCCGGGCCTTCGGCGTTGTGTACCGGGGCACACCTGGTCCCCCCGACCTGTGTCCGAATCCCCAACTCCCCCGTGCGTCAACTCCGCCTGTGCGTACGGCAAAAGGGCCTGGCCCCGGGAGGATTCCCGGGGCCAGGCCCTTGAAGCGCTGCCGACGCTACGCGCGCTGCGCGCGTACGACCGTCAGTTGTCGTCCTCGTCGATGAGGAAGCCGCGCATCGGGGACGGAGCCTGCTGCATCGGCTGCGGACCCTGCGGCCGCACCGGCGCCATCGGCTGCGTCATCGCGGGCGCCATCTGCTGCTGGCCGCCGTACGAGTTGCCACCGGTGGTGGCTCCGTGGCCGCCCATCGTCTGGTTGCCGCCCATGGTGTGGTTCCCGCCCATGGAGGGCGCACCGGCGGAAGCCATCGAGGGGGACGGCGGCAGCGAGGCGGCAGCCGGCGTACGCGGCGGGGCCAGCGAGTCGTCGGCCTGGGTCTCCAGCTGGCGCAGCTGCGACTCCAGGTACGACTTCAGGCGGGTGCGGTACTCGCGCTCGAAGCCGCGCAGGTCCTCGACCTTGCGCTCAAGCGTGGCGCGGGCGGACTCCAGGGAGCCCATCGCGACGCGGTGCTTCTCCTGCGCGTCCCGCTCCAGGGCGTCGGCCTTGGCGCGGGCGTCGCGCTCAAGGCCCTCGGCGCGCGAACGCGCCTCGCCGACGATCTTGTTGGCCTCGGAGCGGGCCTCCGCGATCGCCTGGTCCGCGGTCTGCTGGGCCAGGGAGAGGACGCGGGCGGCGCTGTCGCCACCGGGACCGCCCTGACCGCCGCCACCGCCGCCACCCTGCGGGAGCTGCGGACCGTGACCACCCAGGGGACCGCCCATCGGGCCGCCCTGCTGCATGGGGCCACCGGGACCGGGGCCCTGCGGACCGCCGTGGCCGCCGTTGGGACCTGCGGGCAGCTGCGGCGCGCCACCGGGCAACTGGGGCGGGCCCAGGTGCTGTTGCTGCTGCGGCGGCACCGGCTGCGGACCCGATATTGCGGCGGGCACCGGGGCGCCGGGACCGCGCTGCTGCGGCGGCTGGTCCTGCGGCTCGGGCTTGCGCATGCCGCCCTGCTGCTGGTTCTGCGCGGCGGCACGGGTCGCTGCGGCGAGCTTCGCGCGCAGGTCCTCGTTCTCGCGGAGCAGTCGCGTCAGTTCGGACTCGACCTCGTCGAGGAAGGCATCGACCTCGTCCTCGTCATAGCCTTCTCGGAGGCGGACGGTCGTGAACTGCTTGTTCCGCACGTCCTCGGGGGTCAACGGCATCTCTTCACCTCAACGTAGTCGTCGGCATTCGGCAAGAACGTAAGTGACATCGCGCTCACACCGCGCTCACGACGGAGATCAGGATGTAGACGATGATCATCAGCACGAAGAAGGACAGGTCGAGCGCCACGCCCCCGAGACGCAGCGGCGGGATGAACCGCCGCAGAAGCTTGAGCGGTGGATCAGTGACAGTGTAGGTGGCCTCCAGAACGACCACCATCGCCTTGCCGGGTTGCCATGAGCGGGCGAACTGGAAGACGTAGTCCATGACCAACCGGAAGATCAGCACGATGAGGAAACACATCAGCGCGATGTAGAGCACATCCAAGACAACGCTCATGATCCGCGCTTCCCTCTCCCCTGTCTCGTACTACTCGATCCGGTGTCGCTTCTCAGCTCTGGTTGAAGAACCCGCCCTCTGCGATGCGAGCCTTGTCCTCCGCCGTGACATCGACGTTAGCAGGAGACAACAGGAACACTTTCTGTGTCACCCGCTCAATGCTGCCGTGCAGTCCGAAGACCAGACCGGCGGCAAAGTCGACAAGTCGCTTCGCATCCGTGTCGTCCATCTCCGTCAGATTCATGATCACCGGAGTGCCCTCACGGAAGTGTTCCCCGATGGTACGGGCCTCGTTGTAGGTCCGGGGGTGCAAAGTCGTGATGCGGTAGGGCTCCCGCTCGGAGACAACCTTGGGCATGATCACCGGTGCGTTCTTCTCCAGGCTCTGACGTTCAGGTGTGATGGATGCCACGGGGGCGATTCGCGCGGGACGCCCGATTTCAGCCGGAACCGGAGCGGCGGCCGGCATCGGATCGCGCGGCGCGGGCGTCTGTACCTTTCGGGCCGGTTCGTCCTGCTGCAGTTCATGTACAGGCTCGTGCCGCCGACGGTCCCGCTCGGGCTCCGGATCCAGTTCGGGCTCGAACTCGTCATCGGGGTCAAAACCCCGGCCGTCGTATCCGTCGTCCTCCACGAGGCCGAGGTAGACCGCCATCTTGCGCATCGCGCCGGCCATGCTCTGAGTCCTCCGCTCTGTGGTGGATCCGCTGTGCCACCAGGTGCTCGCGATCCACTCGGCACCCCCGCTGATCTGCGGGAATGACCATATTTTCTGCTGTGGTCCGACTTGCTTGGCGACGTTACCGGAGCTGGGGTCGGACTCCGAGGACCGCACTGCCGACGCGCACATGTGTCGCTCCGGCCGCAACGGCCTCCTCCAGGTCCGCGCTCATCCCTGCCGACACCATGTTCGCAGCCGGATGGGCCGCGCGCAGGAGGGTTGAGAATTCCACCAGCCGCTGGAACGCCGCCTGTTGCCGTCCCGCGTACGGTCCGGTGAGCGGTGCGACGGTCATCAGACCGTCGAACCGCAGCCCCGGAGCTTCCGCCACAAGTCCGGCCAACTCCTCGATTCCGTCAGGCGCTACGCCTCCCCGGTCCCCCCGGCCGCCCTCTTCGGCGTCGAGGGCGACCTGGATCAGACAGCCCAGCTCGCGCTCCGCCTTCACCGCCGCGGCGGAGAGAGCGGTGACGAGCTTGGGCCGGTCCACGGACTGCACCAGATCGGCATAACTGGCAACGGAACGCACCTTATTGGTCTGCAGCTGGCCGACAAAGTGCCAAGTCAGCGGCAGATCCGCGCACTCGGCGGCCTTCGGCGCCGCGTCCTGGTCCCGGTTCTCCGCGACGTTGCGCACGCCGAGTTCGGCGAGGATCCGCACGTCGCTCGCGGGGTAGGTCTTCGTGACCACGATCAGGGTCACTTCCTCCCGCTCGCGCCCGGCCGCAGCGCACGCGGCAGCGATGCGCTCCTCCACCTTCGCCAGATTTGCGGCGAGTTCCGCCTTACGGTCCGTCATGCCCTATCAGTCCAGCCAGACATAGGCCGCGAGCCGACCGGTGGTGCGCTCGCGGCGGTACGAGAAGTGGTCTTCGGACTCCAGTGTGCAGACCGGCGACTGCTCCCGGTCGCGCACCCCGAGCCGCTCCAACTGGGCGTGCACCCCGGCGGTCACGTCGACCGCCGGGGTTCCCCAACTCGTCTCCGCGTAGGCCGCGCTCTCGACCGCCGCCACGTCGGCCCGCATCTGCTCCGGCACTTCGTAGCAACGGCCGCAGACCGCGGGCCCGGTGCGGGCGATCATCCGGGAGGCCTCGGCGCCGAGTTCCGCCATCGCCCCGACCACGGCGGGCACGACTCCGGCGACCAGACCGGGCCGGCCGGCGTGCGCCGCACCGACGACACCGGCGACCGGGTCGGCGAGCAGCACCGGTGTGCAGTCGGCGGTGAGGACGGCGAGCGGGGTGCCGCGGCGCGCCGTCACCACGGCGTCCACGCAAGGAATGTCGGAATTATCACGCCAGGGACCGTCCACCACGGCGACGTCCCGGCCGTGCACCTGGTTCATCCACACCACGGCGCCGGGTTCCACACCCAGCGCCTTGGCGGCGAGTTCACGGTTGCCGCGGACCGCCTCGGGGGCGTCGCCGACCGCCCCGCCGAGGTTGAGCTGCTCGTACGGAACGGCGCTCACCCCGCCCCACCTGTCGGTGAAGGCGAAGTGCGCGCCGTCCACGGTGTTGTGCGCAGTTATCACTTGGCGTCGGTCACTTCAGGAAGTCCGGCACGTCGAGCTCCTCGGCCGGGCTGTCCTGGTACGGACGGGCCGGCGGGACCTGCGGCGGGGTGACCGGTGCCGTCGGGATCTCGTTCGCCGGGGCCGGCTCGGGGGCGGGCTCGGCGACCGGGGCGGTGTCCTCGCGCGGGGTCACGCTGCCGAGGGAGCCGAAGGCGGGGCGGGACTCGGTGCTGGTGCTGCGTACCGGGGCCGGTTCCTCGCGCTTGCCCGCCGTGTTCGAACCCACCGCGTTCTCGCGCTTGTTCGGCGGCTGCCCGCCGTCGAAGCCCGCGGCGATGACGGTGACGCGCACCTCGTCGCCGAGCGCGTCGTCGATGACCGCGCCGAAGATGATGTTGGCCTCGGGGTGGGCGGCCTCGCTGACCAGCTGGGCCGCCTCGTTGATCTCGAAGAGGCCGAGGTCGGATCCGCCGGAGATGGAGAGCAGCACGCCGCGGGCGCCGTCGATGGACGCCTCCAGGAGCGGCGAGGAGATCGCCATCTCGGCTGCGGCCACCGCGCGGTCGTCCCCGCGCGCCGAGCCGATGCCCATCAGGGCCGAACCCGCTTCGGACATCACGGACTTGACGTCGGCGAAGTCGAGGTTGATCAGGCCGGGCGTGGTGATGAGGTCCGTGATGCCCTGGACACCGGAGAGCAGCACCTGGTCCGCCGACTTGAACGCGTCGAGCACGCTCACCTGGCGGTCCGAGATGGAGAGCAGACGGTCGTTGGGGATCACGATGAGGGTGTCGACCTCTTCGCGGAGTTCCGCGATGCCGTCCTCGGCCTGGTTGGCGCGACGGCGGCCCTCGAAGGTGAACGGGCGCGTGACCACACCGATGGTGAGTGCGCCGAGCGAGCGTGCGATGTTGGCCACGACGGGTGCGCCGCCGGTGCCGGTGCCGCCGCCTTCACCGGCGGTGACGAAGACCATGTCGGCCCCCTTGAGGACCTCCTCGATCTCCTCGCGGTGGTCCTCGGCCGCCTTGCGCCCGACTGCCGGATTGGCTCCGGCGCCGAGTCCGCGGGTGAGTTCACGGCCGACGTCGAGCTTGACGTCCGCGTCGCTCATCAACAGGGCTTGCGCGTCGGTGTTGATGGCGATGAACTCGACGCCCTTGAGACCGACCTCGATCATCCGGTTGATGGCATTGACACCACCGCCGCCGACACCGATGACTTTGATGACTGCGAGGTAGTTCTGCGGTGCTGCCACGTCGAAGGCCTCTCGCCTCGATTTACGTGTCGCCGCTTCGCCGTGCGTGCGGTGCGACGACTGATGCCGAATTGGGACGGTCCGAACGCCGACCCGAACCCTAACGCTGAAGTTTAGGGTTACCAGTGTGTCTGTTCCCTGGAGTCTTCGAAACAGGACACTAAGTCGACAAGTGGCGCACGTTCAACGAACACGCCGAACCTCCCGTTTTTCTTTTCACCCTATGTGATCAGCCGTTGCGCTGACCAACCAGGGTGCTGGCCAGCGCACTTGGGCGTCAACTCCCTGACACGGCGGGGGCGGTGGGAGCGCTCACGTCGAAGCGTCGGGCCGTCGGTTCCGCTTTCATCAGCGCGGTGAGCGAGGCGGCTTTCGCGTCGCCCTTCTCCACGCTGCCCCAGTGGACGGTGCGTTGGCCCTTCAGCTCGACCGAGATCGAGTCATATGAACGCACTTGAACGGTTCGCGCGTCCTTCGCGACCGAGGCGGGCAGATCCCCGGCCACCTGCACGGCAGCGCGCAACAGCCGTTCCGTGCCGAAGCGGTTGAGGCTGGGCGACGCGGCGGCGTCCAGTTCGAGCAGCGGAACGCCCTTGGGCGGCCGGTCCACCGTTGCGAACCGCACGCCTTTCGCGTCCACTTCGGTGAACTTTCCGCCCTTTTCGATGAGCAGCACCGGCTTGCGTTCGGTCACTTTCAGGCCGATTCCATGCGGCCAGGAACGTACGACGTCGACGGTGTCGATACGGCGCAGCTTCTTCCGGAGCCGGTCCTCGATCGCGTCCGTGTCAACGGAGATGAGCGGTGCGCCGACCGGAACCCGCGCCACCGCGCGGACCTGTTCGGAGGTCAACACCTCGGTGCCGGAGGTCTTCACGCGCTCCACGCGCAACCACTGCGAGCCGTAGAGGAGCCAGACGACGCCGGCTGCGAGCAGTGCGGCAGCGACCCCTGCGATGACGCGGGTGCGGGTCGGTGGCAACCGAAGCCGGCGGCCACCGCCCGTCGGCCGGGGCGGGCGGGCCGGTGCGTCCCCCTGTGTGCGTTCGCCTCGCTCGGCGGTGGTGGGTCCGGCCACGCTCCCCTGCCTTCTCACGCCCGGTGGCGTGCCGCAATCGCCTCGTAGACCATGCCGACGAGGAGTTCGTCGGCGTCCCGGCGGCCGAACTCGGCGGCGGCGCGGGACATCTCGTACAGCCGGTGGGGGTCGGCGAGCACCGGGAGGACGTTCTCCTTGACCCACTCCGGGGTGAGCTCGGCGTCGTCGACCAGGACACCGCCGCCGGCCTTGACCACCGGCTGGGCGTTGAGCCGCTGTTCGCCGTTGCCGATGGGCAGCGGGACGTAGGCGGCCGGGAGTCCGACGGCGGAGAGTTCGGCGACGGTCATCGCGCCCGCGCGGCAGAGCATCATGTCGGCCGCGGCGTACGCGAGATCCATCCGGTCCACGTACGGTACCGGGACGTACGGCGGCATCCCCGGCATGTTGTCGACCTGCGGCATTTCGTTCTTCGGGCCGACCGCGTGCAGGACCTGGATGCCGGAGCGCTGCAGATGCGGGACGACCTGCTGGACGACCTCGTTCAGGCGGCGCGCGCCCTGCGAACCGCCGGAGACGAGCAGCGTCGGCAGGTTCGGGTCGAGCCCGAACGCGGCGCGGGCCTCGGGCCGCACCTGCGCGCGGTCCAGGGTGGCGATGGTGCGGCGCAACGGGATGCCGATGTAACGGGAGTTGCGCAGCTTGCTGTCCGGCGAGGAGACCGCGACCTGGGCGGCGTACCGCGAACCGATCTTGTTGGCGAGGCCGGGCCTGGCGTTGGCCTCGTGCACCACGATCGGCACGCCGAGGCGCTTCGCCGCGAGGTAGCCGGGCAGCGCCACATAACCGCCGAAGCCGACGACGGCGTCGGCCTTGGTGCGCTCCAGGATCTGCTCGGCGGCCTTGATGGTGCCGCGCAGCCGGCCCGGGACCGTGATCAGTTCGGGGGTGGGCTTACGGGGAAGGGGTACGGCGGGGATCAGCGCGAGGTCGTAGCCGCGCTCCGGCACGAGCCGGGTCTCCAGGCCCTTCTCCGTGCCCAGGGCCGTGATGCCCACGGTGGGGTCCTGCCTGCGCAGGGCGTCCGCGAGGGCGAGCGCGGGCTCGATGTGGCCGGCGGTCCCCCCACCGGCGAGTACGACATGCACCGAAATTCACCGCTCTCCGGACGGTCGCGCCTTGGCGCGCCGTCTCATCGTGTTCCATCTCACCGCAGCCCGCTTCTTGCCCGAGGCGGACGACCGCATGGCAAGCGCTGCTCGTGCCGCGGGCTCCTCGCGCGCGAACGCGATGAGGAGTCCGACGGCGAACATCGTCGGCAGCAGGGCGGACCCTCCGTAGGAGAACAGCGGGAGCGGGACACCGGCGATCGGCAACAGGCCGAGCACCGCACCGATGTTGACCACGGCCTGGGCCGTGATCCAGGTGGTCACGCCTCCCGCGGCATACCTCACGAAGGGGTCCTCCGTGCGTCCGGCCACGCGGATACCCGCATAGCCTAGAGCCGCGAACAGAGCGAGCACCGACAGCGTCCCCGCCAACCCCAGTTCCTCCCCGGTGATGGCGAAGATGAAGTCGGTGTGCGGTTCAGGGAGTTGACCCCATTTTTCCACACTCGCTCCCAGACCGGAACCGAAGAATCCGCCGGAGGCGAGGGCGTAGATCCCGTGCACGGCCTGCCAGCACTGGTCGCGGGGGCCCGGGTCGGTCGCGCCGAGGCATTCCAGGCGGGCCATCCGGTTGGGGCTCGTACGGATCAGGACGAAGCCGAGCATCGCGGCGACGGAGAGCACACCGGCGAAGAGGCGCGTGGGGGCGCCCGCGAGCCAGAGCAGGCCGAAGAGGATCGCCGCGAGAATGATCGACGTGCCCATGTCGCCGCCGAGCATGATCAGCCCGAGCAGCATGAACGTGACCGGCACCAGCGGCACCAGCATGTGCTTCCACTGCGTGAGCAGCCGCTTGTCCTGCTTGCGCGCGAGCAGATCGGCGCCCCACAGGACCAGCGCCAGCTTCCCGAACTCGCTGGGCTGGAGCTGGAACGGACCGCCCAGGTAGATCCAGTTCTGGTTGCCGTTCACCGCATGCCCTATCCCGGGCACCTGCACCAGGATCATCAGGAAGACCGAACCGGCGAGCATCGGGTACGCGAACGCCCGGTGCAGCTTGACCGGCATCCGCATGGCGACGAGCAGCAGGATCGTCCCGAGCACCGCCGCGATGAACTGCTTGCCGAAGAAGTACGAGGCGGGCAGGTCGAGCCGCAGCGCCTGGATCATGGACGCGCTGTAGACCATCACCAGGCCGAGCACGGTGATCAGCGCGCTGCTGCCGAGGATCACGTAGTACGCGGTGAGCGGCCGGTCCCAGGCCTTGCGGGCGCGGTCGGCGATCCGCCGCCAGGGCCGGTCCCGGGGCGGTCGCGGCTGTGTCTTCCCGCGCAGCGGGTTCCGGTTCCTGCCCAACGGGCTCCGGTTTCTGCCCAGCGGTTTCCGGTTCCTGCCCAGCGGGATGGCCGCGCTGCGCACGTCGCGCGCGGGTTTGGCGTCGGCGGGCATCGTCGCTGTCCCCTCCAGTCGTGCCCGCGCCGCCGGGGTGCGGCGGGCGGGCCGGTCCGGCTAGGCGCGGTGGGTGGCGTCGCCGCGCTCGGCGGCGAGGGCGTGCACGGCGTCCGCAAACGCCTCGCCACGCTTGTTGTAGTTGACGAACATGTCCATCGAGGCGCAGGCCGGGGCGAGCAGAACGGTGTCGCCGGGAGCCGCGAGCCGGGCCGCCTCCTCGACGGCCGCGGACATCGCCCCAGTGTCGGTCCGGCCGAGGTCGGCCACCGGGACCTGGGGGGCGTGTCGGGCCAGGGCTTCGCGGACCAGGTGGCGCTCCTTGCCGATGAGCACGGCGCCGCGCAGCCGCTTCGCGGAGGCGGCGACCAGCTCGTCGAACGAGGCTCCCTTGGCGAGCCCGCCGGCGATCCAGACGATCGATTCGTACGCGGCCAACGAGGCTTGTGCCGCATGCGGGTTGGTCGCCTTGGAGTCGTCCACGTACGAGACCCCGGCGACGTCCGCGACGTGCTCGATGCGGTGGGCGTCGGGGCGGAAGTTGCGCAGCCCGTCCCGTACGGCGGCCGGTTCGACGCCGAAGGCGCGGGCCAGGGCGGCGGCCGCGAGGGCGTTGGCGACGTTGTGCGGGGCGGGCGGGTTGACGTCCGCGACCTCGGCCAGTTCCTGGGCGCTCTGCTGCCGGTCCTCGACGAAGGCGCGGTCGACCAGGATGCCGTCCACGACGCCGAGTTCGGAGGGCCGGGGGCTGCCGAGGGTGAAGCCGATCGCGCGGCAGCCCTCCTCGACGTCGGCCTCGCGGACCAGGTCCTCGGTCGCCTTGTCGGCCGCGTTGTAGACGCAGGCGACGCGATTGCCCTCGTAGATCCGGCCCTTGTCCTTGGCGTACGCCTCCATCGAGCCGTGCCAGTCCAGGTGGTCCGGCGCCAGGTTGAGGACCGTGGCCGAGTGGGCGCGGACCGAGGGCGACCAGTGCAGCTGGTAGCTGGAGAGCTCCACGGCGAGTACGTCGTACTGCTCCTCGCCGAGGACCGCGTCCAGGAGCGAGACGCCAATGTTGCCGACGGCCGCGGTGCGCAGGCCCGCCGCCTGAAGGATCGAGGCGAGCATCCGTACGGTCGTGGTCTTGCCGTTGGTGCCGGTGACCGCGAGCCACGGGGCGGCGTCCGGTCCGCGCAGGCGCCAGGCCAGCTCGACGTCGCCCCACACCTCGACGCCCGCCTCGGCCGCTGCTGCGAAGAGCGGCTTGTCGGGCTTCCAGCCGGGGGTCGTGACGATCAGTTCGGTGCCGGGCGGCAGGGTGTCGCCCGCGGCGGAGCCGCTGGTCGATGCAGTACCGAGCCGGACGGTGATCCCGAGTGCCTCCAGCTCGGCGGCCTGCGTACGGGAACGCTCGTCGTCGCCGTCGTTGACGACCGTGACGACCGCGCCGAGGCCGTGCAGGACCTTGGCCGCCGGGATTCCGGAGACGCCGAGCCCGGCGACGGTGACGTGCTTGCCCTGCCAGTCGGTCACTTGGCGGCCGCCCATACTGCGTAGAAGATGCCGAGTCCGACGATCACGCACATGCCCTGGATGATCCAGAACCGGACCACCACAAGGACCTCGGACCAGCCCTTGAGTTCGAAGTGGTGCTGCAAGGGTGCCATCCGGAAGACGCGCTTCCCAGTGAGGCGGAACGAGCCGACCTGGATCACCACGGACATGGTGATGAGGACGAACAGGCCGCCGAGGAGCGCGAGCAGCAGTTCCGTACGCGAGCAGATCGCGAGGCCGGCGAGGGCGCCGCCGAGGGCGAGCGAGCCGGTGTCACCCATGAAGATCTTGGCCGGTGAGGTGTTCCACCACAGGAAGCCGAAGCAGGCACCCATCAACGCCGAGGCCACGATGGCCAGGTCGAGCGGGTCGCGTACCTCGAAACAGGCCGCCGGGTTGGTGAGCGTCACCGCGTTGGCGCAGGACTCCTGGAACTGCCAGACGCCGATGAACGTGTACGCGCCGAAGACCATCACGGAGGCGCCGGTGGCGAGGCCGTCCAGGCCGTCCGTGAGGTTCACGCCGTTCGACATGGCCAGGATCATGAAGAGCGCCCAGACCACGAAGAGCACCGGGCCGATCGACCAGCCGAAGTCGGTGACGAAGGACAGCCGCGTGGAGGCCGGAGTGTTGCCGCGTACGTCCGCGAACTGCAGCGCGAGGACCGCGAAGGTGATGCCGACGATCAGCTGTCCGGCCATCTTCGCCTTGGCCCGGAGCCCGAGCGAACGCCGCTTGATGATCTTGATGTAGTCGTCGAGGAAGCCGACCAGGCCCATGCCCGCCATCAGGAAGAGCACCAGAAGCCCGGAGAAGGTGGTCTCCGCGCCGGTGAGCAGCTTGGTCAGGAAGTACGCGAGGATCGTCGCCAGGATGAAGGCGATACCACCCATGGTCGGCGTACCGCGCTTGCTGGCGTGCTCGCGCGGGCCGTCGTCCCGGATGTACTGGCCATAGCCCTTCTTGGCCAGGAGCTTGATCAGCAGCGGGGTGCCGACCAGGGTCAGGAAGAGTCCGATGACACCCGAGAAGAGGATCTGCCTCATCGGCCGGAGACCTCACCCTCGATGAGCGCGAACGCGACCTTCTCCAGGCCCACCGACCTGGAGGCCTTCACGAGCACGACGTCTCCCGGGCGCAGCTCGCTGCGCAGCAGGTCGACCGCCGCCTGTGCGTCGGACACGTGCACCGACTCCTCACCCCACGAACCCTCGTTGTATGCGCCCAGCTGCAGCCAGGACGCTTCCCTGCCCCCGACCGCGACGAGCTTGCTCACATTGAGCCGGACGGCCAGGCGTCCGACCGCGTCGTGCTCGGCCAGCGCCTCGTCCCCCAGCTCGGCCATCTGCCCGAGCACCGCCCACGTGCGGCGCCCCCTACCCATGGCAGCGAGCGCGCGCAGTGCGGCTCGCATGGACTCGGGGTTCGCGTTGTAGGCGTCGTTGACGACCGTCACGCCGTCCGGGCGCTCGGTGACCTCCATCCGCCAGCGGGACAGGTTGCCCGCCTCGGAGAGCGCGACCGCGATCTCCTCGGCTGACATCCCGAGTCGGTGGGCGACGGCGGCCGCGGCAAGCGCGTTCGACACGTGGTGCTCACCGTACAGGCGCAAGGTCACGTCACTGCACCCGGAGGGTGTGCGCAGCGTGAAGGACGGCTGTCCCTGGTCGGTGAGCCGGACATTCTCGGCGCGTACGTCGGCTTCTTCGGACTCGCCGAAGAACAGCACCGGCGCCTTCGTCCGCGAGGCCATCGCGCGTACGAGCGGGTCGTCGGCGTTGAGGATCGCGGTGCCGTCCTCCGGCAGGGCCTCGACCAGCTCGCCCTTGGCCTGGGCGATCTGCTCGCGGCCGCCGAACTCGCCGATGTGGGCGGAGCCGACGTTCAGCACGACGCCGATCTTCGGCGGGGTGAGGCCGGTGAGGTACCGGATGTGGCCGATGCCGCGGGCGCCCATTTCGAGGACGAGGTGGCGGGTCTCCTCGGTGGCGGTGAGCGCGGTGAGCGGCAGGCCGATCTCGTTGTTGAGGGAGCCCGGGGTCCAGACCGTGGGGGCCCTGCGCTGCAGGAGCTGGGCGATCAGGTCCTTGGTGGAGGTCTTGCCGGCGGAGCCGGTGAGGGCGACGAGGGTGGTGCCGAGCCGGGCGACGACGGCGCGGGCGAGGGCGCCCAGCGCCTTCTCGACGTCGTCGACCACGATCGCGGGCACACCCACGGGCCGGGTGGCGAGCACGGCGGCCGCCCCCGACTCGATGGCGCGCTCGGCGTAGTCGTGGCCGTCGACCTGTTCACCGACGAAGGCGGCGAACAGGCCGCCGGGCTCGACCTTGCGGGAGTCGATCACCACGGAGCCGGTGACCTGACGGTCGCCGTCCGGTATGTCGTACGGCTGTCCGCCGACGACGGAGGCGATCTCGGCGAGGGAGAGGGCGATCACTGCGTCATCCCTGGGTGTTCTGAGTGGCGTTGCGGCGGCTGTGCTCGATGGCGGCGCGCAGCACGTCACGGTCGTCGAAGGGGCGGACCACTCCGTTGATGTCCTGGCCCTGCTCGTGGCCCTTGCCGGCGACGAGGACGGTGTCCCCGGGGCGGGCGCGGTGCACGGCCGAGGCGATCGCGGCGGCCCGGTCCTCGAACACCTGGACGTCGCCGCGCTCGTGCACCGGCACCTCGGCGGCACCGGCGATCATCGTGGCGAGGATGGAGAGGGGGTCCTCGGAGCGGGGGTTGTCCGAGGTGAGGACGGCGGTGTCGGCGAGCCGGGCGGCGGCGGCGCCCATCGGGCCGCGCTTGGTCTGGTCGCGGTCGCCGCCGCAGCCGAGCACGATGTGCAGCTTGCCCTCGGTGACCTTGCGCAGGGCGCGGAGCACGGACTCGACGGCGTCGGTCTTGTGGGCGTAGTCCACGACCGCGAGGTACGGCTGCCCGGCGTCCACCCGCTCCAGGCGGCCCGGCACCCCGGGGACGGCCGCGATGCCGTCGGCCGCGGTCTGCGGGTCGATGCCGGAGGCGGCGAGGGCGACGATCGCGGCGAGGGTGTTGGCCACGTTGAAGGGCCCGGCGAGCGGCGACTTCGCGGCGATCCGCTCGCCCTTGGGGCCGACGACGGTGAACGTCGAGTCCATCGGGCCGACTTCGACGTCCTCGGCGCGCCACTCGGCGTCCGGGTGGCCCTCGGCGGAGAACGTGATGACCGGGACGGTGG
The DNA here is from genome assembly GCF_029968095.1 of Streptomyces solicavernae. Taxonomy (GTDB): domain Bacteria; phylum Actinomycetota; class Actinomycetes; order Streptomycetales; family Streptomycetaceae; genus Streptomyces; species Streptomyces solicavernae. The sequence goes on from NZ_JASCIR010000009.1 coordinate 20,068, forward strand.
CCTCGGTCACCAGCCTGCGGCCGTACTCGTCGTCGAAGTTGACGACGCCGAGCCGGGAGCGTTTGGGCGTGAAGAGCTGCGCCTTGGCCCGGAAGTAGTCCTCCATGTCGGAGTGGAACTCCATGTGCTCCGGGCTGAGGTTGTTGAAGACGGCGACGTCGAAGACGCAGCCGTCGACCCGGCCGAGCACCAGGGCGTGGCTGGAGACCTCCATGGCCACCGAGTCGACGCCGCGCTCGCGCATCACCGCGAACAGCGCCTGCAGATCGGTGGCTTCGGGGGTGGTGCGCTCCGACTTGATGCGCTCGTCCCCGACCCGCATCTCGACGGTGCCGATCAGCCCGGACTTGTGCCCGGCGGCCTTGAGCCCGCCCTCGACGAGGTACGCGGTGGTGGTCTTGCCCGACGTGCCGGTGATGCCGATCTGCAGCAGGCCGGCGCCGGGGCGGCCGTAGATGGTGGCGGCCAGCTCGCCCATGCGGCCGCGCGGGTCGCCCACGACGAGCACCGGCAGCTCGGTCGCCGTGGCCCGGTCCATGCCGGCCAGATCCGTGAGGATCGCGGCGGCACCGAGGTCGGCGGCCTGCGCGGCGAAGTCGGCGCCGTGGACGCGGGCACCGGGGAGCGCGGCGTAGACGTCGCCGGGGCGCACGGCACGGGAGTCGTGCGTGATGCCCGTGATCTCCGCGGTTCCGGGTACGTCGACACCCAGCTGCTCGGCGAGGGTCGCGAGGGTGCTCGCGGAGACCTGCTCCGGCCGCGGCGGTCCCGGATATGTCACGGGAACGCCCTTCTGGGTGGTTTGGGACTGATCAGCGTGTGGCACGGCGGTGAGCGTACCCGGCGCACCCGGCGAGGCGCGAAATGGGCCGTCCTCGGGTGCGGGGCGGGGGTTCTGGTTCCCGGAGTCGGGGGTGATCGTTGTCACGGGGCTACCTGTTCAGTGGGGCGGATCAGTCTTTCGGGTCGAACGTGACCGGAAGGCCGGGGGCCTTGCTGCCGGAGGGCGGCACCTGAAGGGTCTTGAGCGCGAACTCCATGACCGTCTTGTAGATCGGCGCACAGATCTGGCCACCGAAGTAGCTGCCCTTGGTCGGGTTCTGAACGGCGCAGTAAACCGCGATCCGCGGCTTGTCGGCGGGCGCGAATCCGGCGAAGGACGCGGTGTAGCCCTTGTAGCGGCCGGTCTTCGGGTCGACGCGGTTGGCCGTGCCGGTCTTGCCCGCCACGCGGTAGCCGTCGATCTTCGCCTTGGTGCCGGTGCCCTCGTCGTCGTCCACGACCGACTGCAGCATTTCGGACAGGGTCTTGGCGGTCTTCTCGCTCACGACCCGCTCCTTCTTCGGCTCGGGCGCCGGCGTGAACCGGCCATCGGGCCCCTTGGACCCGCGGATCAGCGTGGGCTCCACGCGTACGCCGCCGTTGGCCACCGTCGAGTACACGGAGGTGGCCTGCACGGCGTTGAGCGCGAAGCCCTGGCCGAACGGGATCGTGTACTGCTGCGAGGTCGACCAGTCCTCCGGCTTGGCGAGGATGCCCGCGGTCTCGCCGGGGAACCCGAGCCCGGTCGGCCGGCCGATGCCGAACTTGCGGAGGTACGAGTAGAGGACCTTGTTGGCCTCCGGCTGGGTCTTGCCCAGCTGCTGCGTGGCGAGGATCGTGCCGATGTTGCTGGACTTGGCGAGCACTCCGTTGAGCGTCAGGTACCAGGTGGGGTGGTCGACGTCGTCCTTGAAGAGCCGGTCGCCGCGGTGCAGCCGGTTCGGCACCGTGACATGGGTGCCGGGTGTGGCCGCGTTCTCCTCCAGGACGGCCGCCATCGAGATCAGCTTGGTGGTGGAGCCCGGCTCGTACGCGTCGCGCAGGGCGGCGTTGCCGAGGGCCTGCGGGTCGGCCTCGGCGAGGTTGCCCGGGTCGAAGCCGGGGGCGTTGGCCAGGGCTAGCAGCTCCCCGGTCTTCGTGTCCTGGACGACGACGTAGCCGCGGTCGGCCTTGGACTTCTCGACCTGCTCGGCGATGGCCTTCTGGGCGACGTACTGGATGTCGCGGTCGATGGTCAGCTCGATGTCGGAGCCGGGCGTCGCGGGGTTCTCGTCGCCGCCCGCCGTGGGGACGCGCCGGCCGCCGGACTGCGCGTAGGTGATCTTGCCGTCCTTGCCCGCGAGTTCCTCGTTCAGCTGGGCCTCGATGCCGCCGCCGCCCTTGCCGTCGGCGTTGACCCAGCCCAGCGTTCCGGCGGCGAGGTCGCCGTTCGGGTAGAGGCGCTTGCTGCTCGGCTCCTGGAAGACACCGGCGAGGACGCTGCCCTTGTCGGCCTCGTCCGCCTTCTCCTGGAAGGTGTTCTTCAGGTCCTTGATCTGCTTCCAGACCTCGGGGGTCTGACGGCGGGCGAGCAGGGCGTACCGGCTGTCGGGCTTCCTCAGCTTGCGGGCGATGTCGGCGGCGTCCCGGTCGATGATCGGCGCGAGCAGCGCGGCGGCCTGCTCCGGCGCGTCCCTCACGTCGGTCGCCTCGGCCGTGAACATCGACGGGTCGGCGGTGATGTCGTACGCGTCCACGCTGATCGCCAGCTCGGCGCCGTTGCGGTCGGTGATGCCGCCGCGCTCGGCGGTCAGGGTGTGGCTGAAATAGCGGTTCTTCGCGGCCTTCGCCGCGTACGCGCTCGCGTCCACGGCCTGCACCTGCAACAGCCGTACGACGAAGGCGATCATCACCAGGGCCAGGGCCACACTGATCAGCCGGAGCCGGGGCCGGGGGCTGCCGAGGCGGATAGTGCGGGGCCGGGGGGCGGCGGGGCGCGGCCGGCGGGCGGCGGGGCGGGCGCCGGGGGCGGGGCGTCGCGGGGTGGTGCCGGAGCGGCCCGGCTCGGCCGGTCCCGGCACCCGGCGTCGTGGGGGCTGCCTGTCGGTCACGGCATCACCTTGCGGCGGTCGAAGGAGTGGGCTCCGCCCCGGTCCGCGCGCCGGACGAGGGGCTCGGCGGCTGCGCGGCGGGCGAACCGGAGGGCTTGGCTCCGCCGCTCGGCGTGCCTGAGGGCTTCGGGCTGCCGCCCGGCGAACCGGAGGGCTTCGGGCTCCCGCCCGGCGAACCGGAGGGCGGCGAACCGGAGGGCGGCGGCGTGGAGTTGGCGGTACGGGGCGGCGGCTTGCTCGCGGCGGACGGTTCGGCGGTGGCCGGGTCCGTGGTGCCGTGCACCTTGCCCTCCGGGTCGAGGAAGGCGGGGTTGCCGCCGGGGACCATGCCCAGCTCGCGGGCGCGCCGCTCCAGGTTGCCGGGCGCGGAGTAGCCGTCGACCTCACGCTGGAGCTGCTGCTGCCTGTCGGTGAGCTCGGTGGTCTCCTTCTTCAGCTTGCTGAGCCGGAACGACCCTTGGTTGAGCGAGGAGTTGAGCAGCAGCAGCGCGATCAGGCCGCCGCCGAGCAGCACGACGACCAGCAGTACGAACGGGGTGCGGGCCGCGGTGGCCGGCCCGGCGGGGAGCAGCCGGGCGAGCCGCGCGGCCCTGCCCCGCATCTGCGGTCGTGCGCTCATGCGAAGCCCTCCCCACTGCGCCGCGTCACGCGATGTCCTCCCGGATGCGCTGCGCCCCGCGCAGCCGCGCGGGCGCGGCCCTGCGATTCTCGGCCACCTCTTCCTCGGTGGGAAGTTCGGCACCGCGCGTGAGGAGCTTGAGCCGCGGCTGGTAGCGCTCGGGCACGACCGGAAGGCCGGGCGGCGCGGTGTTGGCCGCACCGGCCGCCAACACCTGCTTGACGAGCCGGTCTTCGAGCGAGTGGTACGAGAGGACGGCGATCCGCCCGCCGACCGCGAGCGCCTTCACGGCCGCCGGGATCGCCCGTTCCAGTACGGAGAGTTCACCGTTGACCTCGATCCGCAGCGCCTGGAACGTGCGCTTCGCGGGGTTGCCGCCGGTGCGCTTGGCGGCCTGCGGCAGCGCGTCCCGGATGAGTTCGACGAGCCGCGCGCTGTTGCTGAACGGCTCCTTCTCGCGCTCCCGCACGATCGCCGAGACGATCCGCTTGGCCTGCTTCTCCTCGCCGTACGCCCGCAGGATGCGCACGAGTTCGCCCGCCGGGTACGTGTTGAGCACCTCGGCGGCGCTCATCCCGGCCGTCTGGTCCATGCGCATGTCGAGCGGGGCATCCTGCGCGTACGCGAACCCGCGGTCCGCCTCGTCGAGTTGCATGGAGGAGACGCCGAGGTCGAAGAGGACGCCCTGGACGGCGGGGATCTCCAGGCGCCGCAGTACGTCCGGGAGTTCGTCGTAGACCGCGTGCACCAGGGTGGCCCGGTCGCCGTACGGGGCGAGCCGCTCGCCGGAGAGGCGCAGCGCCTCCTTGTCCCGGTCGAGGGCGACGAGCCGGGCCTCGGGGAAGCGGGTGAGCAGCGCCTCGCTGTGCCCGCCGAGGCCGAGCGTGCAGTCGACGACCACGGCTCCGGGCTGTGTCAGGGCCGGGGCCAACAGGTCCAGGCACCGCTGGAGCATCACCGGGACGTGTCGGCTCTCGCTCAAAACACCCTCTCAAGTAGAGCGCGGCCGCACACGCACTGCCGGGTCCCCGCCCGCTCGAAGGGGAACGGCCCGCCTGGCGCCGGGGAAGGGGCGTCAGCCGACCGGGAGCGGGAGGAGGCCGAGCCGTACGTGCGCACCGCGCGCGGGGAAATCCGTAAGGAATCTCCGGGAAACCAGTCAAGGAGGGAGGGTTGTCCGCCTCCCGCTTCGCGTCACTTTAGTCCACGCTGTCCCGCGGTCAATCTCCGGCCACGCGCGCGCTGTGCGCGTCGTACGGGAGCCCCCTGGAGGCCTTCCGGGAGCCCTCCGGGGGCGCTTCGGGGCCGCTTCGGGGCCACTGCGGGGCCACTGCGGGGCCACTGCGGGAGCCTGCTCACCCGTACGGACGCGGCCTGTGCGGGTCTGTGCGTTCCCTCACAACAACGGCATAAGGCGTTCTTTGTCCCCTCCCACAGCGGGCCCGCGCGTGCGGTGCGGACTACCGTCGTACGCATGTCGACAGCCTCAGTTCCCGCAGACCCCGCCGGCCGCATTGCGCACGCGTCCGCCGAAGGTACAGTCACCGACCGCCTCGTCGAGGCGAACCAGCGGTACGCCTCCGCCTTCACCGACCCGGGCATGGACGCCCGGCCCGTCCTCAACGTCGCCGTCGTGGCCTGCATGGACGCCCGGCTCGACCTGCACGACGCCCTCGGGCTCGAACTCGGCGACTGCCACACGATCCGCAACGCGGGCGGCGTGGTCACCGACGACGTGATCCGGTCCCTGACCATCAGCCAGCGCGCGCTCGGCACCCGCAGCGTCGTCCTGATCCACCACACCGGCTGCGGTCTGCTCAGCCTCACCGAGGACTTCCGGCACGAGCTGGAGGACGAGGTGGGCCAGCGTCCGGCGTGGGCGGTGGAGGCCTTCCGCGACGTCGACCAGGACGTGCGCCAGTCCATGGCGCGGGTGCGCACCTCGCCGTTCCTGCTGCACCGCGAGGACGTGCGCGGCTTCGTCTTCGACGTGAAGACCGGCCTGCTGCGGGAGATCGACCCGGCGTAACGGTCCGCCCCTTCTCTGTGTTCACGGCTCCGCCGGGTGCTGTCCAGGCCCGGCGGAGCGCTGCGTTCCGGGCAGGTCCAGAGAGAAATCAGCCGTACTCATATCCCAAAAGGCCGCAAGGCCCGACATATCGCCGCCAGTTATCCACAGGCAAGTGACACGACCCGGTAACGGCAACAAGAATGCGTGTGTGGCATCCCGCGGACGCTTCCGCGAGCGGTGCCGTGATTCGGGGAGGGCCGTGTCGCACCGAGACACCGGCCTTGAGAACGGGCCGAGGAGGGCCGGGTGACGACCTATGAAGATCGAGCGAGCCTCACTGACCTGACCACGACCGCGGAGCGGGTCCGCAGGTCGGTGGAGGGTGTGATCGAGGGCAAGCCGGAGGTCGTACGGCTCTCGCTGACCGTGCTCCTCGCCGAGGGGCACCTCCTGATCGAGGACGTCCCCGGCGTGGGCAAGACCATGCTCGCCAAGACCCTCGCGCGGTCCATCGACTGCTCGGTGCGCCGCATCCAGTTCACGCCGGACCTGCTGCCCTCGGACATCACCGGGGTGTCGATCTTCGACCAGCAGGAGCGGGACTTCGAGTTCAAGCCGGGCGCGATCTTCGCCCAGATCGTCATCGGCGACGAGATCAACCGCGCCTCCCCCAAGACCCAGTCCGCGCTCCTGGAGTCCATGGAGGAGCGCCAGGTCACGATCGACGGGAAGAGCTACGAGCTGCCCGACCCGTTCATGGTCGTGGCCACGCAGAACCCGGTCGAGATGGAGGGCACGTACCCCCTCCCCGAGGCCCAGCGGGACCGCTTCATGGCCCGCGTCTCCATCGGGTACCCGAGCGCCGAGGCCGAGCTGCAGATGCTCGACGTGCACGGTGCGGTCTCGCCCCTGGACGACCTGCAGCCGGTGGCGCACGCCCACGACATCGTCAAGCTGATCGAGGCGGTGCGCACGGTCCACGTCGCGGAGCCGGTGCGGCGTTACGCGGTCGACCTGGTCGCCGCGACGCGTACGCACCCCGACCTGCGGCTCGGCGCATCGCCGCGCGCCACCCTGCACCTGTTGCGCGCCGCGAAGGCCGCCGCCGCCCTGAACGGCCGGGAGTTCGCGCTGCCGGACGACGTCCAGTCGCTCGCCGTCCCCGTCCTCGCCCACCGCCTGCTGCCCACGGCCCAGGCCCAGTTGAACCGCCGTACGGCCGAGCAGGTCGTCCTGGAGATCCTGCAGCGCACGCCGGTGCCCGCCGCCCCCGCACCGGCCTCCGGGTACCCGGGCCAGCTGCCGGGTGCCAACGCCTACGGCCGGCAGCCGCCCGGCGCCCGGAGGCTGTGATGGCGGTCGGGGGGCCGCCGCCGCAGACCGGTCAGGCGGACGCGGACGACGACCGGGGCAGCCTGCGCACCGCGTTCGCCGGGCTGACCACCCGCGGCCGCTCCTTCCTCGCCGCCGGCATCGCCGCGGCGGCGTGTGCGTACGTCCTGGGCCAGGGCGACCTGCTGCGCGTCGGGCTGCTGCTCGCCGTGCTGCCGCTGCTCTGCACGCTGGTGCTGTACCGCACGCGCTATCGCGTCGCGGGCTCGCGCCGCCTGACGCCCGCGCGCGTGCCCGCGGGCTCCGAGTCCCGAGTGCACCTGCGCATGGACAACGTGTCGCGGCTGCCCACCGGACTCCTGATGCTGCAGGACCGGGTGCCCTATGTGCTCGGCCCGCGGCCCCGGTTCGTGCTCGACCGGGTGGAGGCGGGCGGCCGCCGCGAGGTGTCCTACCGCGTCCGCTCCGACCTGCGCGGACGCTACCCGCTTGGGCCGCTGCAGCTGCGCCTGTCCGACCCGTTCGGCATGTGCGAGCTGACCCGCTCCTTCAGCGCGTACGACACCCTGACGGTCGTCCCGCGCGTGACGCCGCTGCCCGCGGTCCGCCTCTCCGGCGAGGCCGCCGGGTACGGCGACGGCCGCCAGCGCGCGCTCGCCCTCGCCGGCGAGGACGACGTGATCCCGCGCGGGTACCGGTACGGCGACGACCTGCGCCGCGTCCACTGGCGCTCCACCGCGCGGTACGGCGAGCTGATGGTGCGCCGCGAGGAGCAGCCGCAGCGCGCCCGCTGCACGGTGCTGCTCGACACCCGCCGCGCGGCCCACGAGGGCGCCGGACCCGACTCGCCCTTCGAGTGGGCGGTCTCCGGCACGGCCTCCGCCGTGGTGCACATGCTCGAACGCGGCTACGGCGTCCGCCTGTTGACCGACACCGGCGCGTCCGTGCCGGGCGAGGGCCCCGACGGCTTCGCGGGCCCCGGCCTGGAGTCGGCCGACGCGGCCGGGCTGATGATGGACACCCTCGCGGTGGTCGACCACTCGGACGGCACGGACCTGTCGCGCGCGTACGAGGTGCTGCGCGGCGGGAACGAGGGCCTGCTCGTCGCCTTCCTCGGCGACCTGGACGCGGCGCAGGCCGCCGTGGCCGCGCGGATGCGGCAGCGCAGCGGCGGGGCCGTCGCGTTCGTCCTGGACGGCCGGGCGTGGACGCGCACACCGGGCGGCGGTCCGTCCGGCCCGTTCGAGGAGCGGCTGCGGCAGTTGCGCGAGGCGGGCTGGACGGCGATCGGGGTGCCGCCCGGCGCGGACCTGGCGCAGCTGTGGCGCGAGGCGGACCGGCACAGCGCGGGCGCGGGCTCCGTCGCGGGCACGACTCCGGGAGGCTGGTCATGAGCGGGCGCACCCGTCTCGTCCTGTGCGCCACGGCGGCCACGCTGCTCGCGGCCTGCGCGCTGCTGCCGCTGGTCAATTCGATCGCCTGGATCGTGCAGGCGGCGGTCCTGCTCGCCCTGCAGTCGGGCACGGGCGCGCTCGCCCGCCGGGTCCCGCTGGCCCGGCCGCTGACCGTGCTCGCCCAGGCCGTGGTGACGCTGCTGCTGCTCACGCTGGTCTTCGCGAGCGGTTATGCGATCGCCGGGTTCCTGCCCGGCCCGGACGCCTTCGGCCGTTTCGCCGCGCTGCTGCAGGCCGGAGCCCAGGACGTGGGGCAGTACGCGATCCCGGCGCCGCTCTCCGACGGCATCCGGCTGATGCTGGTCGGCGGGGTCCTGGTGATCGGCCTCGCGGTGGACGCGCTCGCGGTGACGTTCCGCAGTGCGGCCCCGGCCGGGCTGCCGCTGCTCGCGCTGTACTCGGTCGCGGCGGGGCTGTCGGACGGCGGGGCGGGCTGGGTGTGGTTCGTCCTGGCCGCCGCGGGCTATCTGCTGCTGCTCCTGGCGGAGGGCCGGGACCGGCTCTCCGCGTGGGGCCGGGTGTTCGGCGGCGCCGCCCGCAGGCCGGGCGGCCTAACCTCCGGCCTGGAGCCGAGCGGCACGGGCGCGGTGGCCCCGGTCCGTACGGGCCGGCGCATCGGTGTGGTCGCCCTCGGCGTCGCCCTGCTGGTGCCCGCGGCCCTGCCGGCCCTGGACGGCGGCCTGTTCGACCCGGCGCGCGGCGGTGGCGGCACCGGCCCCGGCGGCGGCACGATCTCCGCGGTGAACCCGCTGGTCTCGCTGCAGAACAGCCTGAACCAGCCGACCGACCGCGAGGTCATCTCGTACCGCACCAACTCCGAGCAGACGCAGGACATGTATCTGCGGATCGTGGCCCTCGACCAGTTCGACGGGAGGTCCTGGAAGCCGGCCGAGCGCGCCATCACGGATGTGCCGAACCGCCTCCCGGTCCCCGGCGGCCTCAGCTCGGAGGTGCGCACGACCGAGGTGCAGACGAACATCTCGGCGGCGGACTGGTACCAGCAGAACTGGCTGCCGATGCCCTTCCCGGCCACGCAGGTCAGCATCGAGGGCCGCTGGCGGTACGAGCCGGTGGGCCGCACCCTCGTCGGCGACCGCGGCCAGAACACCGGCGGCAGGCAGTACGAGGTGAGGAGCCTCGTCGTGCAGCCCACCGCCGAGCAGCTGGCCGAGGCTCCGGCGCCGGACGCGACGCTCGCGCGCGAGTTCACCTCCGTACCGGACTCGCTGCCCGCGGACGTGTACGCGACGGCGCGGAAGGTGACGCGGGGCTCGTCCAACGACTACGAGCGCGCGGTGAAGCTCCAGGACTGGTTCACGACCGAGGGCGGCTTCACGTACGACACGGAGGTGCAGGCGGGCAGCGGGGTGGCGGCGATCAGCCGGTTCCTGAAGCAGAAGGAGGGCTTCTGCGTCCACTTCTCCTTCTCGATGGCGGCGATGGCCCGCACGCTCGGCATACCGGCCCGCGTGGCGGTCGGCTTCACTCCGGGCGCTCCGCAGTCCGACGGCACGATGTCGGTCGGCCTGCGCGATGCGCACGCCTGGCCCGAGCTGTATTTCGAGGGGGTCGGCTGGACCCGTTTCGAGCCGACGCCGACGCGCGGTTCGACGCCCGATTACACCCGGCAGGACGTGCCCGCGCCGGAGGCGAGCGACAGTGCGGCGCCGGCGCCTTCGGCCTCGGACACGCCGTCCGAGGACCCGTCGTCGGCGCCGTCGGAGGGCTGTGGCCGGGACCAGCGGCTGCTCGGCGAGTGCGGGGCGGCGCAGGCCCAGGGCGGTGCGGACGGCGGCGCCGACGGCACGCCGGTGTGGTCGGTCGTGGCGGTGTCGGTCGGTGCGCTGCTGCTTGTGGCGCTGCCGCTGCTGCCGTGGCTGTGGCGGACCCGGGTGCGCGCGGTGCGGCTAGGCGCCCGGGGTCGTACGGGGGCGGACGCGGCGGCGCGGACGCTGGCGGTCTGGCGCGAGGTCACGGACCTGGCCTGGGACTACGGCATCCTGCCGGACGAGTCGCTGACGCCGCGCAAGGCGGCGGAGCGCATCGTCCGCGTCGGGCATCTGGGGGGTGAGCCGGCGGCGGAGTCGGCCCTGCGGGTGGCCTCGGCGGTGGAGCAGGTGCTGTACGCGCCGCACCCGCGTCCGGCGGCGGGCCTGGCCGAGGACGTGCAGCGGCTGCGGGCGGGGCTGCGTACGGGCCTGAGCCGCGCGAGCCGGGCCCGGGCGGTGCTCGCGCCGCGTTCGGCTGTCCGTGTGGCCTGGGCGTTCAGTGCCCGTCGGCGGGCGCTGACCCGGCGTCTGCTGGTGAACGGCCGGGGCGAGAGCCGCCTGGACCGCTGGTCAGCGGCGGTACGCCGACCGGGACACCGGCAGGGCTGATCGCCCCGGCAACGGCCGGGCGCGCGAGAGTCCCGGCGAGCTGGGGCATCCGGGGGGGCCGGTCCTGGCAAGCGCGGGCATGTGGAACAGGCATGCGAAAGGGGTGCGCGCCCAGGCGTGCACCCCTTCAGCCAAGCTGTTCAGCGCGGACTCAGCGGCCCTCTTCGTCTCGACGACGCTGCCATCGCTGCTCGATCCGGTCCATCATCGAGCGGCGCTGTTTGCCCTGGCGGCGAGTGGTCTGGCCGGGCGCCTCACCGGGAGCGGCCTGCTCCCCTGGCTTGGGCGCCTTGCGCCAACCGGTGACAGCGAGAACGGCGCAGCCGAGCATCACGAGGAAGCCCACGACGCTGATCCAGATCTGCTGCGCGACCATGCCGGTCATGAGGAGCGCGATACCCACCAGGAAGCCGGCAACAGCCTGGTAGACCCGTCGACGGGTGTGTGTACGCAGCCCGCTTCCCTCAAGCGCTGTCGCGAACTTGGGATCTTCGGCGTACAGCGCTCGCTCCATTTGCTCGAGCATTCGCTGCTCGTGCTCCGAGAGCGGCACGGAGTCCTCCTCATCGTGCAGTCGCCGGGGCGACCGGGGGTCCCCTTCAGGATAGGCAGGGAATCGCCCCCGTGAAACCCGCCCCTCTACGCCAATTCGCCTTCCGGGCCCGTCATGGGAGGTCCGGCCGTGCTGAAGCAGGCATTCCCCAGCGGCCGATCCGTCATGCCGGACGGTCTCCCTCGATCATACGGGGCGAAGCGCCCGATCGGGGGTCCTGTGGCGTACTCCATCTGCGGCTGCGGTGCTGATCAGCGCCGCGCGTCATGCGGCGGCCTTCTCGGCGAGCACGTGCAGCTGCGTGGCCACCGAGTGAAACGCGGGCTGTTCCGCGGCGGCGGCCTCAAGCTTGAGGAGGGCGTCGAGCGCCCCCGGCTCGGTGTCGACGAGCACGCCGGGGACGAGGTCCGCGAAGACCCGTACGCCGTGCACCGCGCCGATGCGCAGGCCGCAGTCGGTGACGAGGCCGGTGAGCTGCTCCGCGGTGAAGCGGCGCGGCACCGGGTCGCCCTCGCCCCAGCGGCCGTCCGGGTCGGTGAGCGCCTCGTGGGCCTCGGTGAAGTGGCCGGCGAGGGCCCGGGCGAGCACGGCGCCGCCGAGGCCCGCGGCGAGCAGGCTGAGCGCGCCGGTCTCGCGCAGGGCGCCGACGACGTTGCGCACGCCTTCGGCCGCGTCGTCCACGTACTCCAGGACGCCGTGGCACAGCACCACGTCGTACTCGCCGCGGCCGACCACGTCGAACAGGCCGTGGGCGTCGCCCTGGACGCCGCGGACCTGGTCGGCGACACCGGCCTCGGCGGCCCTGCGCTCCAGGGCGAACAGGGCGTTGGGGCTGGGGTCGACGACGGTGACGCGGTGCCCGAGGCGGGCCACGGGCACCGCGAAGTTGCCGCTGCCGCCGCCGGTGTCCAGGACGTCGAGCGAAGCGCGTCCCGTCGCCTTGGCCTGACGGTCCAGGGCGTCCTTCAGGACCTCCCAGACCACGGCGGTACGGAGAGAAGCGCGGGGGCGCATCGGGTCCGACACGGCAGTTGACTCCTCGGCGCGCGGCACCGCCTCTTTGTCGGCGGAGCGATGGGGTGAATCACCCGGCCTCGCGTGGTACGCAAAGCGCAGGTGGTCCCACCCTATTGCCTCCTGACCGGTCTCCTGTCATCCGCCTGGGACGGCTCCGCCGCCGGACGGTCCTGGCGTGGCTGGGGCAGGGCCGGCTGGAGGACCAGCATGCGTTCGACGAGGCGCAGGAACATGGCCACGTCGCGCAGCAGGTCGTCGGCGTCGCGGGTGGTCGCGGCGCCCTGGATGCCCGCCTCGGCGCGGGCCCGGCGGCGGGCGCCGGAGGCGAACAGGGCGCTCCACTCGGTGAGTTCGGGCGCTATTTCGGGGAGCACTTCCCAGGCGCTCCTGATGCGCCGGCGCTTGCGCGGGTCGGTCTCGGGGCGGCCGCGGGCCGCGAGGACGGCGGCGGCGGTGCGCAGGGCGGCGAGGTGGGCGGCTGCGTAGCGCTCATTGGGGGTTTCCAGGGTGACCGCGTCGTCGAGCCCGGTGCGGGCCTGGCCCAGCAGGTCGAGTGCGGCCGGCGGGGCCGTCGCCCGGCGCAGCACGGGGTGGATGTCGCTCGCCGGACCGTTCAGTGAGGGGGCAGGGCCGGCGGTGGCGCGACGCCGGCGTGCGGCGGCTGCGGAAGAACTGGCCATGACGAACCTCCTGTCGTCGTATGACGGCGCATGAGGAGCCGTATGACCCCATCGTGAGGTACGCCACTGACAATCGGCTCTGACCTGCGATTTCGGCTCGACCGGGGGTTCGGGTACGGGAGTTGGGGAGGGGCGGCCGCCACGCTTGCGGGCGGACCCTGCATACTGTTCTGCACTGACCAGTCAGTTCAAAAGAGCGTCAGAGACGTTCGTCTGCGAAGTTCGCCTGCGAAGTTCGCCTGCGAAGTTCGCCAGAGAGTTCACGAGGGGGAAGGTCTGTGGAGAGCCCACACGGGGCACCCCGCGGCATATCCGTCACGGCCGAGGACTTCGGCCTGAGAGGCCCGCGCGGCTGGGCGTTCCGCGGTGTCCGGATCGACGCGGAGCCCGGCGCCCTGATCGCCGTCGAGGGCCCGTCCGGCTCCGGCCGCACCTGCCTGCTGCTCGCCCTCACCGGGCGGATGCGGCCCACGGAGGGGCGCGCGACGATCGGGCGGATGCGCCTGCCCAAGCAGATGGCGGCCGTACGGGGAGTCAGCGCGCTCGGTCCGGCACCGGGGGTGACCGACCTCGACCCGGCGCTGACCGTGCGCGAGCAGATCCATGAACGCGCCCTGCTCCAGCGGCGGTTCGGCGGCTCGCTGCGCTCGCTGCTGCGGCCGCGGTCCGAGCGCCGGGCATCGATGAGACGACATGTCGACCATGCCCTTGCGGCGGCCGGGCTCGACCTGGAGTCGCTGCCCAAGGGCCCCCGTACCTCCGTACGCGACCTGGAGCGGCTGGAGGAGCTGCGGCTCTCCGTGGCGCTCGCGCTGATCGGGGAACCGCGGCTGCTCGGGGTGGACGACGTGGACCTGAAGCTGTCCGACGCCGAACGGGCCGAGGCCTGGGACCTGCTGCGGTCGGTCGCCGAGTCCGGCACCACGGTCGTCGCGGTGTGCAGCGAGGCGCCCGAGGGTGCGGTTGTGGTGTCCACGGCTTCCGCGGGCGACGACGAGGACGAGACCGAGGACGAGACCGAGGCCGAGGCCTTCGCCACCGAAGTGGACCGCGCGGAAGCGGAAGCGGACGACGAGGAATCGGAAACGGACGCCGAGACAGACGAGACAGACGAGACAGACGAGACGGACGAGACGAAGGGGGCGGCGGATGCGTTCGCCGAGACTGGCCGCGCTTGAGCTGAGGCGCTTCGGCAGGGGAAAGCTGCCACGCGCGGCGCTGGTTGCCCTGCTGCTGCTTCCGCTGCTGTACGGAGCGCTCTACTTGTGGTCGTTCTGGGACCCGTACAGCCGCCTGGACCGGATCCCGGTGGCGCTGGTCAACGACGACGAGGGCGCGATCGCGGACGGCAAGAAGATCTCCGCGGGCGACTCGATCACCGAGGGGCTGCACGAAAGCGACACCTTCCAGTGGCACGAGGTGAGCGCAGACGAGGCCCGCAAGGGCGTCGAGGACGGCACGTACTACCTGTCCCTGACCATGCCGAAGGACTTCAGCGAGCGCATCGCGTCCAGCTCGGGGGACGCGCCGGAGACCAGCGCGCTGCAGGTGCGGACGAACGACGCCAACAACTACATCGTCGGGCAGATCTCGCGGACGGTGTTCGCCGAGGTGCGCACCGCGGCCTCCACGGATGCCTCGCGCACCTTCCTCGACAAGATCTTCATCTCGTTCTCCGACATCCACGGCAAGACCAAAAAGGCCGCGGAGGGCGCGGACAAGCTCAAGGAGGGTGCGGGGAAGGCCAAGAAGGGCGCGAAGCAGCTCGCGGACGGCCTCAAGGACGCCAAGGACGGCAGCACCGAACTGTCCGGCGGGATCAAGCGCCTCGACAAGGGCGCCGGTGAACTGGAGCGCGGCGCGGGCCAGGTGGCAGCGGGCACGCAGGCGCTCGCCGACAAGGTGAACGCGGGCGCGGCCAAGGTGCGGCCGTTCCTCAAGGACAACGGTCGGACCATCGGCGATACGGCACGTCTCGTATCGGATTCGGCCGCGGTCGTCCGCCGTCACCTGGACGACCTCGCGGCTGCGGCCCCGGGCGCGGCCACGGAGTCCCGCAAGGCGTCCGAGCGGCTCGACACGGTGTACGCCTCGCTCTGCGAGAACGCGACCCTGCCCGGCCCGCACTGCCCGGCCCTCAAGGACGCCAAGGACGCGGCGGCCACCACGGCCCGCATCGCAGGCGACCTCGACCGGGTCGTCAAGGACTACGACGGCGACATCGCCAAGCTCGACGGTCACCTGGCGAAGCTGCAGAAGCAGGCCGACGACCTGGCCGAGCGGGCGCCGCACCTGGACGAGGACCTGGACGACGCGGTCGCCAAGATCAACAAGCTGAACAGCGGCGCCAAGAAGGTCGCCAAGGGTGCGGTCAGGCTGCACACCGGCCTCGGCACCGCCAAGTCCGGCGCCGTCGACCTGGACAGCGGCGTGGGCCGCCTCAAGACGGGTGCGAACGACCTCAACGGAGGCATGTTCAAGCTCGTCGACGGTTCGGGCGACCTCGCGGGCGGCCTGCACGACGGCGTCGCCAAGATCCCGGACTACGACGAGGAGGACCGGGACGCGCGCACCGAGGTGATGGCCGACCCCGTCCAGCTCGCCTCCCAGTCGCTGCACAAGGCGCCCAACTACGGCACCGGTTTCGCCCCGTACTTCATCCCGCTGTCGTTGTGGGTCGGCGCGATGGTCGCGTACATGCTGATCCAGCCGATGAACCGGCGGGCGCTCGCGGCCGGTGCCTCGGCCTGGCGGATCGCGCTCGCGGGCTGGCTGCCGGTGGCGGCGCTCGGGGCGCTGCAGACGGCCGCCCTGATGTCGGTGCTGCACTGGGGGCTCGGCCTGGAGATGGCGCGGGCGGCGGGCACGGTCGGCTTCCTGCTCCTGGTCACCGGGTGCTTCGCGGCGATCGTGCAGTGGCTGAACGCCCGGTTCGGGGCGGCGGGGCGGATCCTGGTCCTCGCGGTCCTGATGCTGCAGCTGACGTCGGCGGGCGGCACCTATCCGGTGCAGACCAGCCCGGCCTTCTTCAACGCCATCCACCCCTTCCTGCCGATGAGTTACGTCGTGGAGTCGCTGCGCAGGCTGATCAGCGGCGGCGGCCTGGGGCCGGTGTGGCAGGCCTGCGCGGTGCTGCTCGCCTTCACCCTCGGGGCGCTCGCCCTCACCGCGCTGTCCGCGCGGCGCAAGCAGGTGTGGACCCTGGACCGGCTGCACCCGGAACTGAGCCTGTGAGCGCGGCGAGCCGAACCCGACCTGTGAGCACAGCGAGCCGAACCCGACCTGTGAGAATCAGGACCATGGAAAGCAGCAGCACGCGGCGCCAAGCCACCCGGGCCAAGCTCTACGAAGCGGCCGTCACGCTCATCGCCGAGAAGGGCTTCTCCGCGACCACGGTCGACGAGATCGCGGAGCGGGCCGGGGTGGCCAAGGGCACGGTCTACTACAACTTCGCCAGCAAGGCCGAGCTCTTCGAGGAGCTGCTGCGGCACGGCGTGGGCCTGCTCACCGCCTCGCTCCGGGACGCCGCCGAGCGCGCCGCCGCGGAGGGTGGCAGCAAGGTGGACGCCCTGGACCGCATGATCCGCGCGGGGCTCGTCTTCATCGACACCTATCCGGCGTTCACGCAGCTGTACGTCGCCGAACTGTGGCGCACCAACAGGGCCTGGCAGTCCACCTTGATGGTGGTCAGGCAGCAGGCCGTCGCGGTGGTCGAGGACGTACTGCGGGAAGGCGTCGAGAACGGTGAGCTGAGCTCGGAGATCGACGTCCCGCTCACCGCGGCGGCACTGGTGGGCATGGTCCTGGTCGCCGCCCTGGACTGGCAGGCGTTCCAGCCGGAGCGGACGATCGACGACGTCCACTCGGCGCTGTCCCGCCTCCTCCAGGGCAGGGTCAGCGGCACGCGCGCGTAGCGAGGGTTTCGCAGCGAAATCCCGCAGCGAAATCCCGCACACGCGCGGACGCCGAACGCGAAATCCGGCGCACGCGCGGACACACGAAAGCGTCGGCTCCGTGAGGCTCGATCCCCCCGAGCCTCACGGAGCCGACGCGCCCCCCGTGTCGTCCCCCGTGCCCTCCCCCGTTCACGTCCGGGGTGCCGCGCCGTTCCGCCGCCCCGTGTCGGCGGTGCCGGCGCTGCGCCCCTTCCGTGCCCCCTACTCTTCCGTCTGCGCAGGCCGGGGCCCATCCGCGCAACTACTCATCTCGACGCCTGAGTACGGATACTCAGACCTGAGTGCTCGTCCCCAACTCGCGGAGCGCCGCACTGGTTACGATCGCGTCCGTGTCCGTACTCCCCCTCGTCTTCACGAGCGGCTGGGCCAGCGGCATCAACGCCTACGCGGTGGTGCTCCTGCTCGGCGTCTTCGGTGCGACCGGCCTGACCGACGACGTGCCCGAGGCGCTGCAGCGCACCGACGTGCTGTGCGTCGCCGGCGTGCTCTTCCTCTGCGAGGCGGTGGCCGACAAGATCCCGTACGTCGACTCGGCCTGGGACGCGGTGCACACCGTGATCCGGCCGGTGTCCGGCGCCGTGGTCGGGGCCCTGCTCGCGGGCCAGAGCGGCTCGCTCAGCGATCTGGCGGCGGGAGCGGTCGGCGGCTCGACCGCGCTGGCGAGCCATTGCGTGAAGGCCGGCACGCGCATGGCGATCAACACCTCCCCCGAGCCCGCCAGCAACTTCATGGTCAGCGTGGCCGAGGACCTGGGCGTAGGCGGTCTCGTCTCGTTCGCGATGTTCCATCCGGAGGCGGCCGCGATCACCGCGGCGGCGCTGCTGCTCATCGGCCTTGTCCTGCTGATCTTCATCGCCCACCGGATCCGCCGCTTCCTGCGCCGCAGGGCCCAGCTCCGCGAGGAGAAGCGCCTCGTGGAACGCATGGGCGCACCACCCGGCTGACCCCGCCGAGGGCCGCGCCTCCGGCGGCCGGGCGTTGTCAGTGGCGGCCGCTAAAGTCCCTGGCATGGCACGGATTGCGGTGATCGGCGCCGGCATGGGCGCGATGGCGGCCGCTGCCCGGCTGGCCGTGGCAGGCCACCGGGTGGCGGTGTTCGAGCGGACCGAGACGTACGGCGGCGGGGTCCGCCGCTTCGCGCGCGACGGTTTCGCGTTCGACACGGGCCCCGGCCTGCTCCCGCTCCCCGCGGTCTACCGCGACCTGTTCGTGAAGACCGGCAAGCAGCCCCTGGAGGAGTGCGTCGAGCTCGTCCAGGTCGACCCGGCCGTGCGGCACGTCTTCGCGGACGGCACGTCCGTCGCGCTGCCGAACGTCTCCCGCGCGGGCGTAGTCGAGGCGCTGGACGCGGCGTTCGGCGCCCCGGCAGGCGAGCGCTGGGGCGCGTTCCTCAACCGCGCGCGCGACACCTGGGACCGCTGCCGCCGCCCCCTCCTGGAGGAGCCGTTGTGGCCGAACTGGGAGGTGCTCGCCGAGCGCGATCCGTACCCCGCGGTGCGCAGGAGCGGACTGCTGCGGCGCAGACCGCCCACCTTCGCCGAGGTGACCCGCCGCGAGCTCGCAGAGCCGCATCTGGTCGCCCTGGTCGAGAGCTCCCTCCTGGCCCACGGCCTCGACCCGCGTACGACTCCGGCGAGCGCGGCCGTCCTGCCGTACCTGGAGCAGGCCTTCGGCACCTGGTATGTCCGCGGTGGCATAAGGGAGTTGGCGCGCGCGGTGTACGAACGGTGCCGCGCGCGGAGGGTGGAGTTCAGCTTCGGCGCGGAGGTCGTCTCGGTCGTCGAGAAGGACGGCCGCGCGGCGGGCGTGGAGCTGGCCGACGGCACCCGCGTCGAGGCGGACCACGTGGTGGCGGGCATCGACCCGCTGCGGCTGCAGCAGCTGACCGCCCACCGCCTCCAGGCCGAAGGGGATGTGCAGCCGGCCGAGGGCGCGGAGCGCAGCGGCGCCCGCTTCACGGTCCTGCTCGCGCTGCGCGGCGCCCGGGAGGCCGGTGCGGTGCACCGCACGGTGGTGCACCCGGCCGGCCGCAAGGCCGAATTGGACGCCCTGGCCTCCGGCCCGGCCGCCGGGGTGCGGCCGACGGTCACGGTGCTGCGCCCGGGCGACCCGGCGCTGACGCCCGACGCCGAGCACGAGTCAGTGGTGCTCTCCGCGGTGGCCCCGTCGCGGCAGGTCCTCGCCGACCCGGCCGGGACGCAGGCGTACGCGGACCAGTTGGTGTCGGCCGCCGAGTCGGCGATACCGGGTCTGCGGGAGCGGATCATCTGGCGCGAGCTGCCGGACGGCCCGCCCGCGAGCGCCGCGCCCCCCGCCCTCGCAGGCGCCGGCGAGCGGTTCCTGTACCCGTCCAACGCGACGCGGCTGGCGGGGCTCCACCTGGTCGGCGGCTCGGCCCACCCCGGCGGCGGACTGCCGCACTCCGGAATGTCCGGGGCGCTGGTCGCCGGCCTGATCGTCGAAGGGCCGGAGTTCCGCGGCTCTCAGTGAGCGATGCGGAACTTTGGCCCTGCGGAGCCGAGTTGACGGCCACGCGCCGCCGACGGCCGCGGCGGCCCGGTGCTCAGTAGCGGTACGGCTGCTGCTGCTCGCCGTAACCCGTGTCGTAGCCGCCCTGGCCCTGGTACGGGTAGGGCTGCTCGGGCGGCAGGTCGGCGCCGCCCTGCAGCTCGTCGCCGGTGCGCTGCTGCGGCACCCAGACACCGCCGGGCGGGGTGTCGGACGGATAGGCCGCCGCGTACGGGTCCTGGTAGGCGGGGTCGTAACCCGCCTGCCCCTGCTGGCCGCCGTAGGTGTCGTACTCGGCGTAGCCGCTCTGGCTGCCGATGTACGGGTCCGAGTAGGCCGCGTACTGCTGCTGGTTGCCGTAGGCGTAGCTCTGCTGGTCGTGCTGGTCGTGCTGGTCGTGCTGGTCGTGCTGGTCGTGCTGGTCGTGCTGGTTGTAGCCACCCGTGCCGTACGCGTCGTAGCCGAAGCCGGCCGCGCCCCCGCCGGCCGGGGCCGCGGCGGGCGGGGGTGGGAAGGCCGAGTCCTGGTAGACGCCGTACTGCCCGGTCTCGTCCGGGAGCGGCTCCGGGTTGTACACCGGGGACTGCTGCGGCGGTTCCGGAGCCTGGGCGTCCGGCGGCCCGGGCGGGAAGTCCTGGAGCGGGGCGGCGGCGAAGGGCTGGGGCTCGTCCGGGGCGGCGGCGAAGGGCTGGGCCTGGTCCGGGGCGGCGGCGAAGGGCTGGGTCGCGTCCGGGGCGGCGGCGAACGGCTGGTTCCGGTCCGAGGCGTACGCCGGGTCGTACTCCAGGTCCGAGACCTCCAGGGTCGGGTCCTGGGCGTCGAGGCCCTCGGTCTTGCGGCGGCGGCTCGCGCCGGGGCTGCCGCCGATCGCCCAGCCCGTGGAGAAGCCGCGGCGGAACGAGAGCGTCACATAGGTCTGACCGACGGCGAACGTGGCGGCGCCGGCCCCGATGACCCAGATCGACGGCAGCAGCACGCCGACGACCACGCCGAGGAAGCCGACGAAGGCGAGCAGCCGCCAGCGCAGCCGCGCCTTGTACTGCAGCAGCACTTCGCCCAACAACCACAGCGCGACGATTCCGAACGCGATGTAGAGGACCGTCCAGCCCATGTACGTCCCTCTCCTGCGGCCGCCCGCCCCGCCCCGGTTCGGGCAGGGCCACGGCCTTGAGTTTCAGGCCTGCTGTGGGTCGTGCAGGCCCAGGTTCTCGTAGATCTCCAGCGTCGCCGCGGAGTTGTTCATGGTGATGAAGTGCAGACCTGGCACTCCCTCGGACAGCAGCCGAGCGCTGAACTCCGTCGCGAACTCGATGCCAATGGAGCGTACAGCCGCCGGATCGTCCTGCGCCGCGAGGATGCGCTCTTTCACATCCTCCGGGAAGACCGCGTTGCTGAGTTCGGCGAACCGGGTCAGCTGCTTGACGTTCGTGACCGGCACGATCTCCGGAATGATCGGGGTCTCGCAACCCGCGGCCGCGACCCGGTCGCGCAGGCGCAGGTACGCGTCCGCGTCGAAGAACATCTGTGTGATGGCGTAGTCGGCGCCCGCGCGGCACTTGTCGACGAAGTGCCGGACGTCGGCGTCCCAGTCGTCGGAGCGCGGGTGCATCTCCGGGAACGCCGCGACGCCCACACAGAAGTTGCCCGAACTCTTGATCAGTTGCACCAGTTCGGCGGCGTAGGTGAGGCCCTGCGGATGCGCGACCCAGTCGCCCATCGGGTCGCCGGGCGGGTCGCCGCGGACCGCGAGGATGTTCCTGATCCCCGCGTCCGCGTACTGCCCGATGATGTTGCGCAGCTCGGCGATGGAGTGGTTGACCGCGGTGAGGTGGGCGACCGGGGTGAGCGTGGTGTCGGCGACGATCTGCTGCGCGCCCTTCACGGTGCCCGCCCGGGTGGAACCGCCCGCTCCGTAGGTCACGGAGATGAAGTCGGGAGCCATCGCCTCGACCCGGCGCAGGGAGTTCCACAGGTTCCGCTCGCCCTTGGGGGATTTCGGGGCGAAGAACTCGAAGGAGTACGTGGTCTTGCCGGTCGCGAGCATGTCGCGCACGGTGCGTGCGCGGTCCGTCCGGGTGGAAGCAGTGCCTAGGGCCATACCTGGCAGGTTACTCAGGGGTTCTCGGCACCCCAACCAGACCAGGGGAATATGTCCGCAATAGCCGTTTGCCGTCCACCCTTCGGACACTTGTGTGCCTGTTTCGGCCATGGCGCATCACCGTCAGCCACGCCCTCAGCGCGCGGCCTCAGCGCGCGCCCGCAGTCCGCGGCCTCAGTCCGTGGCAGCCCGTGGTCTCAGCCGGCGGCCTCGCGCAGTCTGCTCGCGAAGTGGGCTGCGGCGGCGCCCGGGTCGTCGGCCTCGGTGAGCGCGCGTACGACGACGACGCGGCGGGCGCCTGCTTCGAGGATCTCGTCCAGGTTCCCGGCGTCGATCCCGCCGATCGCGAACCAGGGGCGCTCGGTGCCGAGCCCAGCCGTGTACCGCACGAGGTCGAGGCCGGGTGCGTACCGGCCGGGCTTGGTGGGGGTGGGCCAGCAGGGGCCGGTGCAGAAGTAGTCCACGCCGGGCTGGACGGCGGCCGCGGCGGCCTCGGACTCGGCGTGCGTGGAGCGGCCGATGAGCGGCTCCTCGCCGATGACGGCCCGCGCCGCGGGCACCGGCAGGTCGCCCTGGCCGAGGTGCAGGACGTCGGCCCCGATGGCGTGGGCGACGTCCGCCCGGTCGTTCACCGCGAGCAGCTTGCCGTGCCGCTTGCAGGCGTCGGCGAAGACCTGGAGGTGCTCCAGCTCCTCGCCGGCCTCCATGCCCTTGTCGCGCAGCTGGACGATGTCGACGCCGCCGGCGAGCACCGCGTCCAGGAACGCGGGCAGGTCGCCCTGGGCCTTGCGGGCGTCGGTGCAGAGGTACAGCCGGGCGTCGGCGAGGGCCTCGCGGGGTGCGCGGGACATGGAAGGACTCCCCCCGTTCTGGTGGCGTACGGGCCAGGGCGGGTGCCGTGGCCCGTACGCCGTCGGTTGTCGGATCGGGCGACGAGCGCCCGGGTTCGGTGCAGGCGGCGGGTGCCTGCGTTCGGTTCAGGCGGCCTGCGCCCGGGTTCGAATCAGACGGCGAGCGCCTGGGCGCGGCGCTTCACTTCCGTGCCGCGATTCTCGCTCAGGGCCTGGGCCGGGGTGCCCGGCAGGGTCGGGTCGGGGGTGAAGAGCCACTCCAGCATCTCTTCGTCGTTGAAGCCGTCGTCCCGCAGGAGCGTCAGGGTGCCAGTGAGGCCCTTGACGACCTTGTCCTCGTCGATGAAGGCGGCGGGCACGTGCAGCGCCCTGTTCTCGCCGCGGCGCACGGCGATCAGCTGGCCTTCCTTGACGAGCTGCCGGACGCGTGTCACCTCGACGCCGAGGAGCTCGGCGATCTCGGGGAGGTTGAGCCAGGCAGGGACGAGAGCATCGGTCTTTGCGTCAATCTCGGTCACAGGCACAAGCGTGCCATCCCCCACTGACAGTCGGTACCCGGCGCCGCCGACACGTCCCCCCACAGCCGCCCGACCAGGCGCGACCGCCTCACCCCGGCCCGGAACAGGCCCGCCTCACCCCGGCCAGGAACAGGCCAGCCTCACCCCCCGGCCCGGAACACCCCGCGGCCCCGGATCCGCCCGGGACCGCGACCGCCTCGCCAGACCCTCCGTCAGACCTTCGCCGACTTGAGCGGAACGGCAGGATCCGCGACCAGCTCAGCGTCCAGAGCAGCCCCGGACTCGATCAGCTTGCGCCCCTGCGCGAGGTCCCGGGGCCGCCCGACCGCGAGCAGCCCGACCAGGGCGCCCTCCCGCAGCCAGCACACCGACCAGGCCGGACCGTCCGGGTCCCCGCGCCACACCGTGCGGTCGGCCCCGCTGTGGTCGCCCGCGTACTGCACGAAGCGGCCGAACTGCTCGGACCAGAAGTAGGGCACCGGGTCGTACGCCGTGGGCTCGGCGCCGACGATGTGCGACGCGACCGTGCGTGGGCCCTGCAGGGCGTTGTCCCAGTGGTGCACGAGGAGGCGGCGGCCGTACCGGGCCGAGGGGAAGGAGGCGCAGTCGCCGACCGCGTACACGTCGGGGGCCGAGGTGCGCAGGAAGGCGTCCGCGACCACCGCGCCGTCGGGTCCGGTCTCGATGCCGGAGCCGGCCAGCCAGCGGGTGGCGGGGCGGGCGCCGATGCCGACGACGACGGCGCCGGCGGGCAGCCGGGTGCCGTCGTCGAGGACGACGACGCCCGGTTCGACGCCTTGCACGCGCGCGTGCGTACGGAGTTCGGCGCCCGCGTCGGCGTACCAGCGGGCCATGGGGGCGGCGACCTCGGCGGGCAGGGCGCCGGCGAGCGGGCCCTCGGCGGCCTCGACGACGGTGACCCGGCAGCCCGCGTCACGCGCGGCGGTGGTGAACTCGGCGCCGATCCAGCCCGCGCCGACGACCACGACGGCATGCTGCTCGGCGAGGACCGGACGCAGTCGCTCCGCGTCGTCGAGGGTGCGCAGGAGGTGCACGCCGGGCACCCCTTCGGCGCCGGGCAGCCGGACGGGCTCGGCTCCGGTGGCGACGACCAGGGTGTCGTAGCCGATCGGGCCACGCACGGCGTCCAGTTCGTGGTCGGCGGGGCGCAGCCCGGTGATCTCCTCGCCGAGCCGCAGCTCCACGCCGAGCGCCTCGAAGTCGACGTCGAAGGCGGAGCCCTCGGCCTTGCCGAGCAGAACGGCCTTGGACAGCGGCGGCCGGTCGTACGGCTGGTGGGGCTCGGCCCCGATCAGCGTGACGGAACCGGTGAAGCCCTGTTCGCGCAGGGCCACGGCGGTCTGTACGCCGGCCATGCCCGCGCCGACGATCACCACGCGGTGCTGCTCCTGGGGGCGCTCGCCCGGCTGGGGGTCGCTCTGCCTCTGCTGCTCGCTCACCCGATCACCTTAAACAGGTGACGATCAGTCAGGTAGCGGTCCGGCGAAGCTCGCGGCGTGACCTGCTGCACACCGGGCCCGACCGCGCGCGTGCCCGAAACCACACCGCGCGTGTGCCCGAAGCTGCACCGCGCGTGTCGCCGAAACGCCACGAAGCTGCACCGCGCGTGAGGCCGAAACGCCACCGAAGCTCCACCGCGCGTGTGGCCGAAACGCCACCGAAGCTCCACCGCGCGTGTGCCGAACCCCACCGCGCGTGCACCCTCCCCCGTCGGCCTCCTGCAGGCCCCGCTCGTCGGCACCCTTCAACCGGGCGCGGGCCGCGAGCTAGGGTGGCGGGAGTAACCACTCGCGGGAGCCCGGACGCACCGGGCTGAGAGGGAGGCTCAGCGCCTCCGACCGTACGAACCTGATCCGGGTCATGCCGGCGAAGGGAGGGGCTGGACGCCCATGCATCCACGCACCGTGCATCCCAGCACCACGCATCCAGGCACCGCACATGCACGCAGCACGCATCCACGCACACCCGCATCCGATGTGCTCGTCCTCGGCGGCGGCATCATCGGCCTGGTCACGGCCTGGCGGGCGGCGCAGCGGGGGCTGCGCACCGCGGTAGTCGACCCCGAGCCCGGCGGCGGCGCGGCGCAGGTCGCCGCGGGCATGCTCGCGGCCGTCACCGAACTCCACTACGGCGAGCAGACACTCCTCGCCCTCAACCTCGCCTCCGCCCGCCGTTACCCCGGCTTCGCCGCCGAGCTGCGGGAGGCGAGCGGCCTGGAACTCGGCTACCGCGCGTGTGGCACCCTCGCCGTCGCGCTCGACGCCGACGACCGGGCGCACCTGCGCGAACTGCACGCCCTGCAGCGGGAGTCGGGCCTCGAATCCGAGTGGCTCTCGGGGCGCGAGTGCCGGCGGCTCGAACCGATGCTCGCGCCGGGCGTGCGCGGGGGCCTGCGGGTCGACGGGGACCACCAGATCGACCCGCGCCGTCTGGCCGCCGCCCTGGTCACGGCCTGCGAGCGGGCCGGGGTGACGTTCCACCGGCAGTGGGCGCAGCGGCTGACGGTGGCGGGTGAGCGGGCGCGCGGCGCCGTCCTCGCCGACGGCACGGCGCTCGCCTCCGACCAGGTGGTGCTCGCCGCGGGCAGTCTCAGCGGACAGCTGGAGGGAGTGCCCCCGGAGGTCGTACCACCGGTCCGCCCGGTCAAGGGCCAGGTGCTCCGCCTGACCGTGCCGAAGGCGTACGCCCCGTTCCTGAGCCGGACGGTGCGCGCGGTCGTCCGCGGCGGCGCCGTGTACCTGGTGCCGCGCGTCGACGGCGAGCTGGTCCTCGGCGCCACCAGCGAGGACCTGGGCTGGGACACCACGGTCACCGCGGGCGGGGTGTACGAGCTGCTGCGGGACGCGCACGAGCTGGTGCCCGGCATCACCGAGCTGCCGCTCACCGAGACCCGCGCGGGCCTGCGCCCCGGCTCCCCCGACAACGCGCCGCTGCTCGGCCCGAGCGGCCTGCCCGGCCTGCACCTGGCCACCGGCCACTACCGCAACGGCGTGCTGCTCACCCCGGTCACCGGCGACGCGATGGCGCATGTCCTGACCACCGGCGAACTGCCCGAAGCGGTACGCCCGTTCACGCCGCAGCGCTTCGGCGCACGCGAGGAGCTGACCGTATGAGCGCCGACAGCACGGGCACGGACCGTACGAGCACCGCGACCCGGGTGTCCGTGAACGGAGAGGAGCGGTCCGTCTGCCCCGGCACCACCCTCGGCGCCCTGGTGGCGACCGTCAGCGCCGCCCCCTCGGGGGTGGCCGCCGCCGTCAACGAAACCGTCGTCCCGCGCGGTGAGTGGCCGCGCACCGCACTGGCCGAAGGGGATCGCGTGGAGATCCTCACCGCCGTCCAAGGAGGCTGAACCATGGCAGACGACCCCCTGGTCATCGGCGGTACGAGCTACTCGTCGCGGCTCATCATGGGCACCGGCGGCGCGCCCAGCCTGGACGTGCTCGAACGGTCCCTGATGGCGTCCGGCACCGAGCTGACCACCGTCGCGATGCGCCGCGTCGACCCGAACGTGAAGGGCTCGGTGCTCTCCGTCCTGGACCGGCTCGGCATCCAGGTGCTGCCCAACACCGCGGGCTGTTTCACCGCGGGCGAGGCCGTCCTGACCGCCCGCCTGGCCCGCGAGGCGCTGGGTACGGACCTGGTCAAGCTGGAGGTCATCGCGGACGAGCGCACCCTGCTGCCCGACCCGATCGAGACCCTGGAGGCGGCCGAGACGCTGGTCGACGACGGCTTCACGGTGCTGCCGTACACCAACGACGACCCGGTGCTCGCGCGCAAGCTGCAGGACGTGGGCTGCGCGGCGATCATGCCGCTCGGCTCCCCCATCGGCTCCGGGCTCGGCATCCGCAACCCGCACAACTTCCAGCTGATCGCCGAGCACGCGCGTGTGCCGGTGATTCTGGACGCGGGCGCGGGTACGGCGTCGGACGCGGCGCTCGCCATGGAGCTGGGCTGCTCGGCGGTGATGCTGGCCTCGGCCGTCACGCGCGCGCAGGAGCCCGTGCTGATGGCGGAGGCGATGCGGCACGCGGTCGAGGCGGGCCGGCTCGCGCACCGCGCGGGACGCATTCCGCGCCGCCACTTCGCGGAGGCGTCCTCACCCACCGAGGGAATGGCCCGACTCGACCCGGAACGTCCGGCCTTCTGACGCTTCGTCCCACGGGCAGTCCCGTCACCACGGAAATCCGCGGGTCACAGCTGCGCTGCAGTCGCACCCCGGTTTTCCACAGGCGTGCGGGGCTGTCCGTGCTCACTCGTAGACTCTTCGCGTGGACACGACCCTTCAGGACCCTTCCCCAGCCTTCGGCCGGGGAGACCCCATGGTCGGGCAGGTGCTCGACGACCGCTACCGCATCGACGCGCGCGTGGCGGTCGGAGGGATGGCCACGGTCTACCGGGCCGTGGACACCCGCCTCGACCGCGTGCTCGCGCTCAAGGTGATGCACCCGACGCTGGCCGCCGACGTGACGTTCGTGGAGCGCTTCATCCGCGAGGCCAAGTCGGTCGCCCGCCTCTCGCACCCCAATGTGGTGGGGGTCTACGACCAGGGCACGGACGGGGCGTACGTCTACCTGGCGATGGAGTACGTGGCGGGCTGCACCCTGCGGGACGTGCTGCGCGAGCGGGGCGCCCTGCAGCCGCGGGCCGCGCTCGACATCCTGGAGCCGGTTCTGGCCGCGCTGGGCGCCGCACACCGCGCGGGCTTCGTGCACCGTGACATGAAGCCGGAGAACGTCCTGATAGGGGACGACGGCCGGGTCAAGGTCGCCGACTTCGGCCTCGTACGCGCGGTGGACACGGTCACCAACACCACCGGCGCCGTCCTCGGCACCGTCTCGTACCTCGCGCCCGAGCAGATAGAGAACGGCACGGCGGACCCCCGGGTCGACGTCTACGCCTGCGGTGTCGTGCTCTACGAAATGCTCACCGGCGCCAAGCCGCACACCGGCGACTCCCCCGCCCAGGTCCTCTACCGCCACCTGCACGAGGACGTGCCCCCGCCCTCGGCCACCGTCCCCGGCCTGCCCGTGGACCTGGACGAGCTGACCGCCGCGGCCACGGCCCGCAACCCCGACGTACGCCCGCATGACGCGGTGGCGCTGCTCTCACAGACCCGGCAGGCGCGCGCGGCGCTGACCGACGAGCAGCTGGACGCGCTGCCGCCGGGCGCCCTGGCGGAGGCGCACGACAACGCCGACGACCGCACCAGCGTGATCCCCCGCGCCCTCGGCACGGTCCCGAGCCCCCTCCCCGCCGAGCAGCAGCAGCTGCCGGACCCGGCGGCCGGCGGCGACGAGGACCGCCTGAACCGCACCAGCCGCCTGGAGGTGCCGCCGCCCACCGAGCCCACGCGCGCCTCCGTCGGCGGCCCCGGCAACCGGCGCCGGCCGAGCCGCGCGGTGCTCGCCCTGCTCGCCGCGCTGCTCACCCTCGGGGTCGGGGCGGGCGTCTGGTACATCAACGTGGGCCAGTTCACGCGCGTACCGCCGCTGCTCACCAAGACCGAGGCGCAGGCGCGCAAGGCGCTCGCGGACGCCGGTCTGGACGTGCGCGAGATCGAGCGGAAGTACAGCGCGAACGACAAGCGCGGCACGGTCATGGACACCGACCCCAAGGCGGGCAGCCAGATCCGGGACACCGGGCGGGTGACCCTGACGATCTCGCTCGGCCCGCGCATCGTCACGGTGCCCGACCTGAAGGGCACGCCGCTGGAGAAGGCCAAGAACGACCTGCGGGACCGCGGCCTCGAACCGGGCATGGTGACCCGGCAGTTCAGCGACGAGGTCGAGCGGGGCGCCGTGATCAGCTCGGACCCGGCGGTCGGCAAGAAGGTCAAGCCCGGTACGGGGGTGGCGCTCACCGTCAGCAAGGGCAGCCCGGTCGACGTCCCGGACGTCGTCGGGGACGCCCTTGAGGACGCCCGCGCCGAGCTCCGGGAGGCGGGCCTGAAGGCGGAGGTCGCACCGGAGCGGGTCTTCTCCGAGGAGGACAAGGGCACGATCGCGGTGCAGCGCCCGGGCGAGGGCGCCCAGCTGGCGCACGGCGACACGGTGAGGCTGACGGTCTCCAAGGGCCCGGACCTCGTCGAGGTCCCGGACGTGAGCGGCCTGAGCAAGGACGAGGCCAAGGCGAAGCTGGAGGCGGCGGGCTTCAAGGTGAACGTCCAGCGCTGGTTCGTCGGCGACACGGTCTGGGACCAGGCGCCGGGCGCGGGCGAGGAGGCCCCGCGGGGCAGTGAGGTCACCATCCGGACGCGCTGAGGGGGCGCGTCCCGGGCCGTGCCACCCTGGTCGCGTGAGCAGCAGCATCGGCGCCGACAGCAAGATCGGCAACAACGGCAAGATCGGCAGCAACAGACCCCGCAACCCGGTCGGCGGGCACGTCCCGGTGGCCGGCGGCCTCGCCAAGGTCGGCCTGTCGTACGCCCGTGAGATGGGCGCCGAGACCGTCCAGGTCTTCGTGGCCAACCCGCGCGGGTGGGCCACCCCGGTCGGCAACCCGCAGCAGGACGAGGAGTTCCGCGCGGCCTGCGCCGAGGAGGGCATTCCGGCGTACGTACACGCCCCGTACCTGATCAACTTCGGCTCGCACACCGAGGCCACCGCGGAGAAGTCGGTCGAGTCGATGCGGCACTCGCTGCGCCGCGGCCGGGAGATCGGCGCGCTCGGCGTGGTCGTCCACACCGGCTCGGCGACCGGCGGCCGGGACCGCTCGGTCGCGCTCAAGCAGGTACGCGAGACCCTGCTGCCGCTGCTCGACGAGCTGACGCACGACGACGACCCGTTCCTGCTCCTGGAGTCCACCGCCGGGCAGGGCGCCTCGCTGTGCGCCCGCACCTGGGACTTCGGGCCGTACTTCGAAGCCCTGGACGCCCACCCGAAGCTCGGCGTCTGCCTGGACACCTGCCACATCTACGCGGCGGGCCACGACCTGGCCGGGCCGAGCGGCATGCACCAGACCCTCGACCTGCTCGTGGACACGGTCGGCGAGGGCCGCCTGAAGCTGATCCACGCCAACGACTCCAAGGACGTGGTCGGCGCACACAAGGACCGGCACGCGAACATCGGCGCCGGGCACATCGGCGAGGACCCGTTCCGCGCACTGTTCAGCCACCCGGCGACCGCCGGCGTACCGCTGGTCATCGAGACCCCGGGCGGCAAGGAGGGGCACGCGGCGGACGTGGCGCGGCTGAAGGAGCTGAGGGACCGGTAGGCCCGCGCGCTTCGCTTGAGGAATACCCCAGGGGGGTATACGGTTCTTGTCAGTGGCAGGAGCCGCTACCTGACTTTGGGGGCTACTCATGGAGCACGAGACCCACTCCGAGCGCCGGGAGCACGAGGCGCACCACCACGGCCACGCACCCCACGCACCCCACGAGCACCACGAGCACCACGGCGGCGGGGTCAGCTGGGCCATGGCCGCCAAGGCGACGCTGCACTGCCTCACCGGGTGCGCCATCGGAGAAGTGCTCGGCATGATCATCGGCACCGCACTCGGCTGGGGCACCGCGCCGACGATGGCCCTCGCGATCGTCCTGGCCTTCTTCTTCGGGTACTCGCTGACGCTCTGGGCGGTCGTCCGGGCGGGCGTCGGGCTGCGTACCGCGATCGGGGTGGCGCTGGCCGCGGACACCCTCTCGATCACGGTGATGGAGATCGTCGACAACGGCGTGCTGCTGCTCGTGCCCGGCGCCATGGAGGCGCACCTGTCGGACGCGCTGTTCTGGGGCGCGCTCGCCTTTGCGTTCGCGATCGCATTCCTCGTCACCACTCCGGTGAACAAGTGGATGATCGGCCGCGGCAAGGGCCACGCGGTGGTGCACCAGTACCACCACTGAGCGGCATCACCACGACGGCCCGGGCGGGTTACAGCTCCGGGCCGTCGCCCGGTTCCTCCTGGTACGAATAACGCTGTTCACGCCAGGGGTCGCCGATGTTGTGGTAGCCGCGCTCCTCCCAGAAGCCGCGGCGGTCGGCGGTCATGTACTCGATGCCGCGGACCCACTTGGGGCCCTTCCAGGCGTAGAGGTGGGGCACCACGAGGCGGAGCGGAAAGCCGTGTTCGGCGGTGAGGAGTTCGCCGTCGCGATGCGTTGCAAAGATCGCTTTCTCGGACGTGAAGTCGTCGAGGCGAAGGTTCGAACTGAATCCGTATTCGGCCCAGACCATGACGTGGGTGACGCCCTCGGCGGGCGGCGCCAGCTCGACGAGGGCGCGCGTGGGCACCCCGCCCCATTCGGCGCCCAGCATCGAGAACTTGGTGACGCAGTGCAGGTCGGCCACGACCGTGGCGTACGGAAGAGCCGCGAATTCCTCGTGCGTCCAGCAGTGCTTGTCGCCGTCGGCGGTCGCGCCGAACACCCTGAACTCCCAGCGTTCCGGGCGGAACTTGGGCACCGGGCCGTAATGGGTGACGGGCCAGCCCCGCTGCAGCCGCTGCCCCGGAGGAAGTTCCGACTGCTCCATTTCGCGGCTTTCCGGATGACCCATGCCTCCATGATGACAGCCTTGGAAGAGTGGCTGTGACCAGGTGCGCATCGATTCGGGCAACTCCTACTAAGCATGCACTTACTGGACCGGCCACCGGCGCCGGTGCAAGGATGCGGCGCACCTGCCCCCGATACGTACTTGGAAGGAGCCTCTGCGATGCAGGGCGACCCCGAGGTCATCGAGTTCCTCAACGAGCAGCTGACCGCCGAGCTCACGGCCATCAACCAGTACTTCCTGCACGCGAAGATGCAGGAGAACTTCGGCTGGCCCAAGCTCGCGAAGTACACCCGGTCCGAGTCGATCGACGAGATGAAGCACGCGGAGGTGCTGACCGACCGGATCCTGTTCCTCGACGGGCTGCCCAACTACCAGCGACTGTTCCACGTCCGGGTGGGCCAGACCGTCACCGAGATGTTCCAGGCCGACCGGCAGATCGAGGTCGAGGCGATCGACCGCCTCAAGCGCGGCATCGAGGTCATGCGGACCAAGGGCGACATCACCTCGGCGAACATCTTCGAGTCGATCCTGGAGGACGAGGAGCACCACATCGACTATCTCGACACCCAGCTGGAGCTGGTGGAGAAGCTGGGTGAGCCGCTGTACATCGCCCAGCTGATCGAGCAGCCGGAGAGCTGAGCCCGTCCGGCAGGAGGTCAGGCGGCCTCGGCGTCCAGCAGTTCCGCCGTCGGCGCGAATGCGGGCTCGCCCTGGTCGACCAGGTCACGGCGGGGGCAGGCGCCCCGGCCGAGCAGCGCCTGGATCCGGCGGACGCAGGAACCGCAGTCCGTGCCGGCCTTGCAGGCGGACGCTATCTGGCGGGGGGTGCAGGCGCCGTCCGCCGCGTGCTTCTTCACCTGTTCCTCGGTCACTCCGAAGCAGTTGCAGACGAACACGCGGTACACCTCCCCAGGACTCGCGGTCGGGATTCATAAGTCGTTGCCGTCCCGATTGATCGGTGAGGCTAACCTAACCTTACCCGCCGGAGGGAATACGCAAAAGCAGTGTGGGGCGCGGATCGTGTGATCCGCGCCCCACAGCTGTGTGCAACGATGCGACTACTGGTCGCGGTACATCTCCGCCACCAGGAACGCCAGGTCCAGGGACTGGCTGCGGTTCAGGCGCGGGTCGCAGGCCGTCTCGTAGCGCTGGTGCAGGTCGTCGACGAAGATCTCGTCGCCGCCGCCCACGCACTCGGTGACGTCGTCACCGGTGAGCTCGACGTGGATGCCGCCCGGGTGGGTGCCGAGCGCCTTGTGCACCTCGAAGAAGCCCTTGACCTCGTCGAGCACGTCGTCGAAGCGGCGGGTCTTGTGGCCCGAGGCCGCCTCGTAGGTGTTGCCGTGCATCGGGTCGGTGATCCAGGCGACCTGGGCGCCGGAGGCGGTGACCTTCTCGACCAGGGTGGGCAGCTTCTCGCGGATCTTGTCCGCGCCCATCCGGACGATGAAGGTCAGTCGGCCCGGCTCGCGGTCCGGGTCGAGGCGCTCGATGTACTGCAGCGCCTCCTCCGGGGTGGTCGTCGGGCCCAGCTTGATGCCGATCGGGTTGCGGATCTGCGAGGCGAACTCGATGTGCGCGTGGTCCAGCTGGCGGGTGCGCTCACCGATCCAGACCATGTGGCCGGAGGTGTCGTACAGGCTGCCGGTGCGCGAGTCGGTCCGGGTGAGGGCCGACTCGTAGTCGAGGAGCAGCGCCTCGTGGGAGGCGTAGAACTCGACGGTCTTGAACTCCTCCGGGTCCGTGCCGCAGGCCCGCATGAAGTTCAGCGCGTTGTCGATCTCGCGCGCGACCTTCTCGTACCGCTGGCCCGACGGGGACGACTTCACGAAGTCCTGGTTCCAGGCGTGCACCTGGCGCAGGTCGGCGTAGCCACCGGTGGTGAAGGCGCGCACCAGGTTGAGCGTGGAGGCGGAGGCGTTGTACATCCGCTTCAGGCGCTCGGGGTCCGGGACGCGGGCCGCCTCGGTGAAGTCGAAGCCGTTCACCGAGTCGCCGCGGTAGGTCGGCAGGGTGACGCCGTCGCGGGTCTCGGTGGGCTTGGAGCGGGGCTTGGAGTACTGGCCGGCGATACGGCCGACCTTGACTACGGGCACCGAGGCCGCGTACGTCAGCACGGCGCCCATCTGGAGCAGGGTCTTGAGCTTGTTCCGGATGTGGTCGGCCGACACGGCGTCGAAGGCCTCGGCACAGTCGCCGCCCTGGAGCAGGAACGCCTCTCCCTTGGCGACGGACGCAAGGCGGGCGCGCAGCTGGTCACACTCGCCTGCGAAGACGAGCGGCGGATACGATTCGAGGTCCGCGATCACATCGCGCAGAGCCTCGGCATCGGGGTACTCAGGCTGCTGCGCCGCGGGAAGGTCTCGCCAGGTGTTGCCACCGGATGCGGTGGTCTTAGCGTTCACGGTCACCTCGACAACATTACGGGGTCCTGGCGGGTGCCCAGCCCGCAGCCCACTTCGTGAGACGGGCGCCGGACGGCCCCGGCCGGGCCGGCGGGATGCGCTAGGGTGCGGAGCATGTTCGCGCAAGAGACCCGTAACTGGTGGTGGACCGCTCATCCGGCGGCCCACTGACTGCGCGTACAACGATTCGCGAAGGCCGCCCGAGGGGCGGCCTTCAGTGTTTTCAGCGGCCGTTCCCTCCTTTCGTCAGGAAGGAACCACCAGCATGCGAACCTCCATGCCGATCAGTCGACTTGTCGACCTCGTCGCATCGACCACCCCCTTCGCCCTGCTCCGCCGTCGCACCCCCGGCCACGACCAGGACACCGTCGAGGTGCTGCTCGGGCCCGTGCAGGAGGTGGAGCGGCTCGCCGAGATTCCGGAGCGGGAGCTTCCGGTGCTGGCGCTCGTCCCGTTCCGGCAGATCAGGGAGCGCGGTTTCGACGTACGCGACGACGGCACCCCGCTGACCGTGCTGTGCACCGAGGAGCGCTACGAGGTGCCGCTCGCGCAGGCGCTCGATGAGCTGCCCGCGCACGAGGTGAGCGTGACGGGCGGGGCCTTCGACGTGGACGACGAGGCGTACGCGGGGATCGTCGAGCGGGTGATCCGGGACGAGATCGGGAGCGGCGAGGGCGCGAACTTCGTGATCCGGCGGAACTTCGAGGGCCGCATCGACGGCTTCTCGCGCGCCGACGCCCTCGCCCTGTTCCGGCGGCTGCTCGACGGGGAGCGGGGCGCGTACTGGACGTACGTCGTGCACACCGGAGACGAGCAGGGGCCCGGAGGGCCTTCCGCAGAAGGGCGGGGGCGGGAGACGGGAGACGAGCAGGGGCCCGGAGGGCCTTCCGCAGAAGGGCGGGGGCGGGAGACGGGAGACGAGCAGGGGCCCGGAGGGCCTTCCGCAGAAGGGCGGGGGCGGGAGACGGGAGGGCGGACGCTGGTGGGCGCGAGCCCCGAGGTGCATGTGCGGATGACCGGCGGGACGGTCGTGATGAACCCGATCAGCGGGACCTACCGGTACCCGGCCGAGGGGCCCACTGAGGAGCATCTGCTCGACTTCCTCGCGGACGGCAAGGAGATCGCCGAGCTGTCGATGGTGGTCGACGAGGAGCTGAAGATGATGTGCACCGTCGGCGACATGGGTGGTGTCGTCGTCGGGCCGCGGCTGAAGGAGATGTCCCATCTCGCGCACACCGAGTACGAGTTGCGGGGGAAGTCGTCGCTGGATGTGCGGGAGGTCCTGAAGGAGACGATGTTCGCGGCGACCGTGACCGGCTCGCCGGTGCAGAACGCCTGCCGGGTCATCGAGCGGTACGAGCCCGGGGGCCGGGGCTACTACGCGGGTGCCCTCGCGCTCATCGGCCGGGATGCGGGCGGCGCGCAGACCCTGGACTCGCCGATCCTGATCCGTACCGCCGACATCGATGCGCGGGGCGGGCTTCGGGTGGCGGTCGGGGCGACGCTGGTGCGGGACTCGGACCCGGCGGGCGAGGTCGCCGAGACGCACGCGAAGGCGGCCGGGGTGCTCGCCGCGCTCGGCGTGCGGCCCGGGCGCCCGCGCGCGGAGGGCGTGCGCCCGCGCCTCGCGGACGACGCGCGCGTGCGGGAGGCGCTGGACTCGCGCCGGGCCTCGCTCGCGCCGTTCTGGCTGCGGATGCAGGAGCGGTCCGCGGAGCTGTCCGGGCACGCCCTGGTGATCGACGGCGAGGACACGTTCACGGCGATGCTGGCGCACCTGCTGCGCTCGTCCGGCCTTGACGTGAGCGTGCGGCGGTACGACGAACCGGGGCTGCGGGAGGCGGCGCTCGCGCACGAGGGCCCGGTGGTCCTCGGGCCCGGCCCCGGAAACCCGGCGGACGCGGCCGACCCGAAGATGCGGATGCTGCGCGCGCTCACCGCCGACCTGGTGCGGGAACACACTCGCGGCCTGCTCGGAGTGTGCCTGGGCCATGAACTGCTCGCCGCCGAACTGGGGTTGCAGATCGGCCGCAAGCAGGTGCCGTACCAGGGGGCGCAGACCCGGATCGAGCTGTTCGGACGGCCCGAGGTGGTGGGTTTCTACAACAGCTTCGTGGCGCGCTGCGACGACGAGGAGGAGGCCGAGCTGGGCGCGCACCGCGTGGAGGTCAGCCGCGACCGGGAGACCGGCGAGGTGCACGCGCTGCGCGGGCCGGGGTTCGCCTCGGTGCAGTTCCACCCGGAGTCGGTGCTCACGCTGCGCGGCACCCGGATCGTGGCGGAGCTGGTCGCTCAGTCGGTCCTGGGCTCGGCGGGGACGAGCACGTTCTCGCTGCGGCGGCCCGCGGTGTAGTCGAGGACGTTGCGCACGGTGGCCTCGATGATCTGGCGGACCGCGTCCACGGTGTAGTACGCCTGGTGCGAGGTGACCAGGACGTTCGGGAAGGTCAGCAGGCGGGCCAGGGTGTCGTCCTCGACGCCCTGGATCGACTTGTCGAGAAAGAAGAGCCCGGCCTCGGCCTCGTACACATCGAGGCCGACCCCGGTGAAGCGGCCCTGGCGGAGCTCGCCGACCAGGGCCTCGGTGTCGATCAGGGCGCCGCGGCTGGAGTTCACCAGGATCGCCTCGTCCTTCATGGCCCGCAGCGCCCCCGCGTCGATGAGGTGCCGCGTCTCGGGGAGCAGCGGTACGTGCAGGCTGATCAGGTCGGCCTCGGCGAGCAGCTCGCCCTTCGCGACGTACTTCATGCCGAGCTCCAGGCAGGCCGGGTTCTCCGCCACGTCCCAGCCGAGCAGGCGCATGCCGAAGCCGTGGGCGATGCGGGTGAAGGCCTCGCCGATCTTGCCGGTGCCGAGGACGCCGACGGTGCGGCCGTGCAGGTCCCGGCCCATCAGCCCGTCGAGCCGGAAGTCGAAGTCACGGGTCCGGCGGGAGGCGCGGACGACGCGGCGGTTGACGGCCGTCGCGAGCGTCCAGGCGAACTCGGCCACGGAGTACGGCGAGTAGTACGAGACGCGGGCGACGGTGAAGCCGAGGCGCTCGGCGACCTGCAGGTCGATGTTGTTGAAGCCGGTCGAGCGCTGGGCGATCATCTGCGTCCCGCCGGCGGCGAGGGTCTGCAGGACGCGGTTGTGCAGGACCGCGTTGACGCTGGTGGAGATGATCTCGTACCCGGCGGCGATGGGGGCGGTGTCCTCGTTCAGGAACACGTCCAGGCAGCGGATGTCGTGGTGCGGCGCGAAGGCCTTCTCGATCAGCGGCTTCTCGTCGGCCTGCACGCCGAATGCCAGGATCTCCATGGCGGCGAGTCTATGGACGCCGGTGGGGGGCGGCACCCGGAGCCGGGTGCCGCCCCCACGCCCGGGGCTTCCGGTCAGCCGAAGAAGACGCCGACCTCGCGGTACAGCTCCGGGTCGACGGTCTTCAGGCGCGCGGTGGCCTCGCCGATCGGGACCCGTACGACATCCGTGCCGCGCAGGGCGACCATCTTGCCGAAGTCGCCGTCGCGCACCGCGTCGATGGCGTGCAGGCCGAAGCGGGTGGCGAGCCAGCGGTCGAAGGCGCTCGGGGTGCCGCCGCGCTGGACGTGGCCCAGGACGGTGGTGCGGGCCTCCTTGCCGGTGCGCCGCTCGATCTCCTTGGCCAGCCACTCGCCGACGCCGGAGAGCCGCACATGCCCGAACGAGTCGAGGGAGCCGTCCTTGAGCACCATCTCGCCGTCCTTGGGCATCGCCCCTTCGGCGACGACCACGATCGGCGCGTACGAGGCCCGGAAGCGTGAGGTCACCCAGGAGCAGACCTGCTCGACGTCGAAGCGCTGCTCCGGGATGAGGATGACGTTGGCGCCGCCGGCGAGCCCGGAGTGCAGCGCGATCCAGCCCGCGTGCCGGCCCATGACCTCGACGACGAGGACGCGCATGTGGGACTCGGCGGTGGTGTGCAGCCGGTCGATGGCCTCGGTGGCGATACCGACGGCGGTGTCGAAGCCGAAGGTGTAGTCGGTCGCCGAGAGGTCGTTGTCGATGGTCTTGGGCACGCCGACGCAGGGGACGCCGAACTCGTCGGACAGCCGCGCCGCGACGCCGAGGGTGTCCTCGCCGCCGATCGTGATGAGCGCCTGCACCTCCTCCTTGGCCAGGCTCTCCTTGATCCGGCGGATGCCGTCCCGCTCCTTGAACGGGTTGGTGCGCGAGGAGCCGAGGATGGTGCCGCCGCGCGGCAGGATGCCCCGCACGGCCGGGATGCCGAGCGGAACGGTGTCACCTTCGAGCGGCCCGCGCCAGCCGTCCCTGAAGCCGACGAACTCGTACCCGTACTCCTGCACGCCCTTGCGGACGATGCCCCGGATGACGGCGTTGAGCCCGGGGCAGTCGCCGCCTCCGGTCAGTACTCCGACCCGCATGGAAGATGTCCCTTCGCCTGGATGAGCCCGAATGTGCCTGACGCGGGTCACGCTAATGGTGATCCAGGTCACTTCGGCATGGCGCGAAGAGTCAATTCCGTTGCAACACAAGGGAGTTGATCTTTGGCCGTTCACCCTTAAGGGTGGCCGGGCGGCGAGGAGGTGCCGGGACGCTCCCGTGTCGGCTACTCCTCGTCGAGGCCGCGCTCTATCGCGTACCGCACCAGCTCCACGCGGTTGTGCAGCTGGAGCTTGCCCAGGGTGTTCTGGACGTGGTTCTGGACCGTGCGGTGCGAGATGACCAGGCGCTCGGCGATCTGCTTGTAGCTCAGGCCCTTGGCGACCAGGCGGAGCACCTCCGTCTCGCGGTCGGTGAGCTGCGGGGCCTTCGGCTCGTCCGGCTCGGTGGGGACGGGCTCGGAGGCCAGCCTGCGGTACTCCCCCAGGACCAGGCCCGCGAGGCCGGGCGTGAACACCGCGTCCCCGACGGCGGTGCGGCGCACGGCGTCCAACAGCTCTTCCGTGGACGCCGACTTGAGGAGATAGCCGGTCGCGCCGGACTTGACCGCCTCCAGGACGTCCGCGTGCTCGCCGCTCGCCGAGAGGACCAGGACGCGCAGCTTCGGGTCGGCGCCGACCAGCTCCTTGCAGACCTGCACGCCGGGCTTGGCGGGCAGGTTGAGGTCGAGGACCAGGACGTCGGGGGCAGCGGCCTTGGCGCGGCGGACCGCCTGCTCGCCGTCCCCGGCCGTCGCGACCACGTCAAGGCCCGCCTCGGCCAGGTCGCGGGCGACCGCGTCCCGCCACATCGGGTGGTCGTCGACGACCATCACCCGGACCGGTGCCACGCCCGCGCCGTCCTGCTGCGTCTGCTCTTCCGTCACGTCAACTCGCCTTCCCCCGTGGGACCTTCAGCTCTACTTCCGTGCCCTGCCCTGGTACCGAGATCAGCTCGGCGGTGCCCCCGATGTCCCGGAGGCGGCCGCGGATGGACAGGGCGACCCCGAGCCGCCCCTCTCCCTCGGCCTGGGCCAGCCTGCCCTCCGGGATGCCCGGTCCGTCGTCCCGGACCGTCACGATGATCTCGTCCGGCCAGTCCTCGACCAGGATCCAGGCCTGGGCATCCGTACCCGCATGGCTTTTCACATTGTCCAGGGCGGCACTGACAGCGGCGGTCAGCTCCCGCGCCGCGGCGGGCCCGAGCAGCACCGGAGCGCCCGGTTCCGAGAGCGTGACCCGCGCTCCGGCGTACGGCGCGAGCAGCGTACGCAGGTCGCAGGGGCCGGTGGCCGCCGCGCCGTCCGCCCCGTCCGGGCCGTCCGGCTCGTCCACCTCGCGGACCAGGGCGCCCTGCGAGGCGTCCTCGGACGCGCGGGACGCGGGCGTGAGGCCGCCCGCCACCAGGGTGCGCAGGGCGACCTCCTGCTCACCGGCGAGCCGGCCGAGCTCCGCGGCCTCGCCGCCGATGGCCGTGCCGCGCCGCTGCACCATCGCGAGGACCTGCAGCACGCTGTCGTGGATGTCGCGGGCCAGGCGCTCACGCTCGCGCGTGGCCGCCTCGATCTCCAGGGCGCGGGCGAGGGTGCGCTCGGAGGCGCGGGCGACCTCCACGACGTACCCGATCGCTATGGAGGCGACCCACACGAGCAGCACGTTGTGCACGGTGTCCCGGCTGGGGGTCTCGCGCTGCACGATGTTCGCGACGGCCACCAGGGACGAGGCGAACGCGGCCCAGCGCCAGCCGCCCTTCAGGGCGAAGGCGAGCACCGGTCCGGCGGTCCAGATCGTCGGCAGCGTCGGCCCGTCCCCGTGGTCCGGGTCGGCGACCGTGGTGAGCAGGATGCCGGCGAGGGCAAGCGTCAGGTCGGCGCCGAGGAACCGCTTGGTGCAGCTCTGCGCGCTGGACACGCGCGGCAGCGTCGCCAGGGTCCAGACGACGAGTACGGCGAGATAGCCGACGCCGATGAGGGGGCGCTGGTAGTCGCCCCACTGGTGCACGAAGATCGCGATCGCGTAGAGCGCGGTCAGCACGCGGTACCCGGACACCGCACGCCACAGCGGCAGTTCGACGGACATCCGCATGACGCGTTCCCGCTTGGCCATGAATCCCCCCACGGTGCGGCCGGCGGCCGGTTGCCCGGTGCGTCCCTGAAGTCACGCCCCGGCGAGCTCCGGAATCTACGCCTTGGCGGCCTTCTCCTGCTCGGCCTTCTTCTTCGCCGCCTCGGCGATCCGGCGCTTGGCGGCGGTCGCGTAGATGTCGACGTACTCCTGGCCGGAGAGCTTCATGATCTCGTACATCACCTCGTCGGTGACCGAGCGCAGGATGAAGCGGTCGCCCTCCATGCCCTGATAGCGGCCGAAGTCGAGGGGCTTGCCGATGCGGATGCCGGGGCGCATCAGCTTGGGGACGACCTTGCCGGGCGGCTGGATCTTCTCCGTGTCGATCATCGCCACCGGGATCACCGGGGCGCCGGTGGCGAGCGCCACGCGCGCGAGGCCACCGGGTTTGCCGCGGTAGAGGCGGCCGTCCGGGGAGCGGGTGCCCTCCGGGTAGATGCCGAACAGCTCGCCGCGCTCCAGGACCTCGATGCCGCTCTTGATCGCGGCCTCACCGGCGCCGCGCGCGCCGGAGCGGTCCACGGGCAGCTGGCCGACGCCCTTGAAGAAGGCGGCCGTCAGCTTGCCCTTCACTCCGGGTGACGTGAAGTACTCGGCCTTCGCGATGAAGGTGACCTTCCGGTCGAGCACAGCGGGCAGGAAGAACGAGTCCGAGAACGACAGATGGTTGCTCGCGAGGATCGCGGGTCCGTCGGCCGGAACATTCTCCAACCCCTCGACCCAGGGCCGGAACACAGTCTTCAGACTGCCTCCGACGGTCAGCTTCATAACGCCGTAGATCAACGCGTACGCCTTTCTCATCTGTCGAACAGACCTTAACCCGAGCCCGGCCTGCGCTCCTTCCGGGACGACCCTGGTCGGTGTCGGTCCGGTCGCGTACGGTGAACGCAAACTCCTGTTCCACCCCGATCCTCATGAAGGAGACCGAACGTGCCGGTCCTGCCCGGAGCCGAGCCGTACCGCCACGAGGGCGGTGAGGTCGGTGTGCTCCTCTGCCACGGTTTCACCGGAACCCCGCAGTCGCTCCGTCCGTGGGCGGAGTATCTGGCCGAGCGCGGTCTGACGGTCTCGCTGCCGCTGCTGCCCGGACACGGCACGCGCTGGCAGGACCTGGCGGCCACGGGCTGGCAGGACTGGTACGCGGAGGTGGACCGCGCCCTGCACGACCTGCGCGAGCGCTGCTCGCAGGTGTTCGTCTTCGGCCTGTCCATGGGCGGTGCGCTGGCGCTGCGTCTGGCGGCCAAGCACGGGGACGCGATCAGCGGCCTGGTCCTGGTCAACCCGGGCAACAAGGTGCACGGCCCGGCGGCCCACGCGCTGCCCGTCGCCCGGCACCTGGTGGCGACGATCCCGGGCATCGCCAGTGACATCGCGAAGGAGGGCAGCGAGGAGGTGGCGTACGCGCGCGTGCCGCTGCATGCCGCGCACTCGCTGCGGAAGTTCTTCCGCCTGGTCGACGCCGAGCTGCCGCAGGTGACCCAGCCTGTGGTGCTCCTGCACAGCCCGCAGGACCATGTGGTGCCGCCGGCCGACTCCGCGCGTGTGCTCGGCCGGGTCTCGTCCACGGATGTCACCGAGATCCTGCTGGAACAGAGCTACCACGTGGCGACGTTGGACCATGACGCGGACCGGATCTTCGAGGAGAGCCACGCCTTCCTCGCCCGGCTCGCGCCCAGTGTCGGCGCAGGCAGCACAGAGGGGACGGCCACCGGTGGCTGAGCACGGCGCGGAGAGGGACGGCAGCCGCGAGGAGGACGACGGCCCCCGGCTCGACGAGGACGCGGCCTGGGCGGCGATCGTCGCCGGGTACGGCGAGGAGCCGCCGGACCCGCCGGGCGCGAAGCCGTTCAAGTCGGTCGAGGACTTGGCGGGCCTGGAGGCAGAGGCGGCGAACGACGCCAAGCCCGGCTCCGAGGCAGCCCCGGACGCCTCCGCGGACACCTCCGAGGACGACGGCGAGGGCGACGGCAGGGACGACGGCGAGGGCAACGGCAAGGACAACCACAAGGACAGCGGCGACCAGGACAGCGGCGACCAGGACAGCGGGGACCAGGACAGCGGGGGCAAGCACAGCGACGA
Source organism: Streptomyces solicavernae (assembly GCF_029968095.1). Lineage (GTDB taxonomy): Bacteria > Actinomycetota > Actinomycetes > Streptomycetales > Streptomycetaceae > Streptomyces > Streptomyces solicavernae. The sequence continues at coordinate 62,473 of NZ_JASCIR010000009.1, forward strand.
CAAGGGCACCGGCAAGGTCGGCGCCTCCGTCACGTTCGCCCCCGGCATAGGCCCGGGCCCGCGGGACTACAGCCCGCCCAAGGCCACGGACGACGACTTCGACGAGGACGACGAGGGCCACTTCGTACCGCCCGAGCCGCCGCCGCTGCCGGAGGCGGACGCGACCGCCAAGTTCGCCTGGCTCGCCGTCGTCGGCGGCCCGGTCCTGCTGCTGCTCGCGGTGCTGCTCGGCTGGGACATGACGTGGTGGCTGACCACCCTCGGCATCGGCGGCTTCGTCGGCGGCTTCGCCACGCTGGTGCTGCGGATGAACGGCGACGACGACGAGGACGACGACCCGGGGCGGGGCGCGGTCGTCTGAGCCGGGCTCGCCGCACGGCCGGCCGGGCTCCCGCGGCCGCCTTCCGGCCTGCCTCCCCCCGCCAACACCCCTTATTCTGCCGGCTGTTCACGTCCGGGACCGCAGGCGCTCGTGGCCGGCGGCACGGTCTACCTCATCGAGCGCAACCAGGACGACCAGGACGCCGCGCCCCGCCCCGGCGACAGCGCCCCGAAGGACCCCGGTTCAACCCCGACCTCGCCCGGCCAGGGGAGGATGCGCCCTCCGGCAGCGTCCCCTCGTACTTCGTCGGCACATGGACGACCGACACGGGGTACGGACGCCCCAGTCGGATCGAGATCAAACAAGCCGCCGACGGCCGGCAGGCGGTGACCTTCTACCGGTACCCGCAGGACGGGGGCGCGGGCGGGCTGTGCGTGACCGTGTCCCGGCTGATCGCGGTGGAGCAAGGCGGCACACGCCTCAACTTGGACACCGGGAAAGTGGACTCGTCGCGTTCCTCCCCCTACTGCGTCAACGAGTCGGCCTCGATCATCGACGCTCACTCATCCGGAATCCGCAGATCCACGAACAAGAGCAACAGCAACGGCGGCACGGTCTACAGCCGCAGCCGACCCACTGTGTTAGTACGACTATTCACCGCGCCGGATACGCCGTCCGGGCCACGGGTAGGGACTCGCTGACGTGATCACTTAAGGTCGCCGTCCGATGACCCTCCGTACCGTGGATCGCGAAAGGCCTGGCGCACGCAATGGGACAGCCGTTCACCCTCCCCGACTTCTACGTGCCGTATCCGGCGCGGCTCAACCCGCAGGTGGAGGCTGCCCGTTCGCACTCCAGGGGGTGGGCGCGGCGGATGGGGATGCTGGAGGGTTCCGGGGTCTGGGAGGAGCGCGACCTGGACGCGCACGACTACGCGCTGCTGTGCGCGTACACCCATCCCGACTGCGGCGCGGACGAGCTGTCCCTTGTCACGGACTGGTACGTGTGGGTCTTCTTCTTCGACGACCACTTCCTGGAGCTGTTCAAGCGGACGCAGGACCGGGCCGGGGCCAAGGCGTACCTCGACCGGCTGCCCGCGTTCATGCCGGACGACCTGGCCGAGGGGTTTCCGGAGCCGCGGACTCCGGTGGAGGCGGGCCTCGCCGACCTGTGGGCGCGGACCGTGCCGAGCATGTCGCGGGGCTGGCGCGCCCGCTTCGCCCAGGCCACGGAGAACCTTCTCAACGAGTCCCTGTGGGAGCTGTCCAACATCAACGAGGGGCGGATCGCCAACCCGGTCGAGTACATCGAGATGCGCCGCAAGGTCGGCGGCGCCCCCTGGTCGGCGGGGCTCGTGGAGTACGCGGCGCGGGCCGAACTCCCGGACGCCGTAGCCGGATCCAGGCCGCTGCGGGTGCTGCGGGACGCGTTCTCGGACGCGGTGCACCTGCGCAACGACCTGTTCTCGTACCAGCGCGAGGTCGAGGACGAGGGCGAGAACAGCAACGGCGTCCTGGTGATGGAGACATTCCTCGGCTGTACGACGCAGGAGGCGGCGGACGCGGTCAACGACCTGTTGACCTCGCGCCTGCAGCAGTTCGAGCACACGGCGCTCACCGAAGTGCCCGGCCTGTGCGCGGAGCGCGGCCTGGACGCGGCGCAGACGGCGGCGGTCGCGGCGTACGCGAAGGGGCTGCAGGACTGGCAGTCGGGCGGGCACGAGTGGCATCTGCGCTCCAGCCGGTACATGAACGCGGAGGCGGCAGGCCGCGACCCGAGCGGCCTGACCGTGCCCTTCACCCCACCCGGCACCGTGCCCTTCACCGCACCCGGCACCGTGCCCTTCACCGCACCCGGCACCATGCCCTTCCCTCAGCCCGGCACCGTGCCCTTCACCCCGCCCGGCGCCGTCCCCGGCACCGCGATCGGCGCCGGTCTGCGGTTCACGCCGCGGGCCGAGCGGGCCAGGCTGCGCAGCCGCAGCCACCCGCCGCATCGGCACGTCGGGCCTTCCCTGCTGCCGGAGTTCCAGCTTCCGTACCCGGTCTCGCTGAGCCCGCATCTGGCGGGGGCGCGGCCGCGCTGTGTGGAGTGGGGGCGCCGGATGGGCATGCTCCGGACGCAGCCGGGCCGGCCGCTCTCCGACATCTGGGACGAACGCCGCCTCGCCGGTTACGACTTCCCCCTCTGCTCGGCCGGCCTGGACCCGGACGCCACCCCGGACGAGCTGGACCTGTCGGCGCACTGGCTGACGTGGGGCACGTACGGCGACGACCTGTACCCGGCACTGTACGGCCGCACCCGCGACCTGGCGGGCGCCCGCGCGGCGACCGAGCGGCTGTCGCTGTTCATGCCGCTGGACGCGAGCGCCGCGCCCGAGCCTCACGATGCCCTGGAGCGCGGCCTCGCCGACCTGTGGGCGCGCACGGCGGGGCCGATGCCGGAGCGGGACCGTGCGGCGTTCCGCAAGAGCGTCGAGGACATGACGGCGAGCTGGGTGTGGGAGCTGGCCGAGCGGGCGCAGCAGCGCATCCCGGACCCGGTGGACTACATCGAGATGCGGCGCCTCACGTTCGGCGCCGACATGACGATGCGGCTGGCCCGGATCCGGCACGGCGGGGCGCTGCCGGAGGAGGTCTCCCGCAGCGGCCCGCTCCGCTCCCTGGAGAACGCCGCCGCGGACTACGCCACGCTGCTCAACGACCTGTTCTCGTACCAGAAGGAGATCGAGTACGAGGGCGAGGTGCACAACGGCGTCCTGGTCGTGCAGAACTTCTTCGACGTCGGCTACGCCACGGGCGTGGCCCTCGTCGACGCCCTGATGAACTCCCGGCTGCGCCAGTTCCAGCATGTCGTCGCGCATGAACTGCCCGTGCTGTACGAGGACTTGGGGCTGGACGCGGGGGCGCGCGCGGCGGTCGGGGGCTATGTGCGGGAGTTGCAGGACTGGATGGCGGCGATCCTGCACTGGCACCGGGGGTGCCGGCGCTACCGCGAGGCGGATCTGCGGGCGGGTACGGGTGGGGCCCCGTGGCGGCTCGGCGGGCCGACGGGGCTCGGCACGTCGGCTGCGCGTGCTTTCCTCCCCGCCCCGCCCCTTCCCGAAGGTCCTGCCGGACGGGCCTCCTCAATCGCCGGAGGGGCTCATTTTTGAGCCCCTCCGGGGAGCCCCCGCTACCTGCCGCCCGCCGGCACCCGCAGCGCAGCCAGCACCGGCAGGTGATCCGTGGCCGCCACCAGGTCCGCCTCCGTCACACCCGCGTGCCCGGAGGGCACCCCGCACCCCAGGACCTCGATGCCCGAGGTGGCGAAGATCGCGTCGATCCGCTGGTGCGGGTCGGCCGGGACGGAGGTGTACTCGCCGCCCCACGGCTTCACGGCCCAGCCGTCCTGGAGGGCGGTGGCCAGGCGGCGGAACGTGCGGCCGGTGGGCCGGTCGTTGAGGTCGCCGCCCGCGACGGCGTGCTCGGTGCCCATCCCGGCAAGCCGGTCGAGGAGCAGGGCGCCCTGCTCGTACCGCTCGTCGGTCTGCAGGCTCAGATGGCAGCTGAGGACGCCGAGCCGGGCCCCGCCGAAGCGGACCACGGCGGTGGCGAAGCCGCGGCGGTGCAGGCCGGGGGTGAGCGGGAGCAGGACGTCCTCGGTGCGCTCGACGGTGGCGCGCAGCGAGCAGAGCAGCGCGGGCCCGGCCGCGGTGCCGCCACCGGAGAGGATCACCAGGTCGGACGCGGCGGCGAGCCTGGCCAGCTTCTTGCGCCAGCGGAAGAACCGCGGGGCTTCCTGGACGAGTACGAGGTCGGGGGCGCAGGCGGCGATGACGCGGGCGAGGGCGTCGGTGTCGTCGCGCAGGGAGCGGACGTTGTAGCTGAGGACGCGGATGACGGCCGAACCGTCCGGCTCTGCAAGGGAGTTGGGAAGGGCGGTCATGGGGATCAAGGTACGGGAAACGCCACCCGCGGCAGCACGGAAAACGCCGCCCGCGGCAGCACGGAAAACGCCACCCGCGGCAGCGCGGAAAACGCCCGCCGCCCCGAAGGAAGCGGCGGGCGTTCACCCGTGCACGAAGCGCTGGGTCACATCACCGGATCCGGCTGCCGGGCCAGGTCCGCCGCGCCCACCAGGCCCGCCTTGTTGCCCAGCTGGGCGGCGACCACCTCCGCCACCGGCCGCCAGTTGCTGCCGACCAGCCAGCGCTTGTACGACTTGCGGATCGGGTCGAGGACCAGCTCGCCCTCGTCCGAGAGCCCGCCGCCGATGATGAACGCGGACGGGTCGAACAGCGACGCCAGGTCGGCGAGCCCGGCGCCGGCCCAGCGGGCCAGCTCGCGGTACGAGTCGACGGCGACCGGGTCGCCCTGGCGCGCGGCCATGGAGATGTGCTTGCCCTCGATGCCCTCGGGGGTGCCGTCGCCGTACCCGAGGAGGATCTCGGCGTTCTCCGGGGTAGCGTTGGCGCGCTGGCGCGCGTACCGCACGAGGGCGCGGCCCGACGCGTACTGCTCCCAGCAGCCCTGCGAGCCGCAGCCGCAGAGCAGGCCGTCCGGGACCATCCGGATGTGGCCGAACTCGGCGGCGACGCCGAAGTGTCCGCGGCGCAGCTTGTTGCCGATGATGATGCCGCCGCCGAGGCCGGTGCCGAGCGTGATGCAGATGACGTTGCGGTGGCCCTTGCCGCCGCCGAAGCGGTACTCGCCCCAGGCGGCCGCGTTGGCGTCGTTCTCCACGACGATCGGGAGGCCCACGCGGGCCTCGACCTTCTCCTTGAGCGGTTCCTGGCGCCAGTCGATGTTGGGCGCGAAGTAGACCGTGGAGCGCTGGCGGTCGACGTATCCGGCGGCTCCGATGCCCACGCCGACGATCTCGTGCCCCGCTCGGGCGCCCTCGACGGCCGAGGCGATCGCGTCGACGATCCCGTCAGGCGTGCTGGGGGTCGGCACCTTGAAGGTGGAGAGGATGTTGCCCTCTTCGTCGACCACACCCGCTGCGATCTTGGTGCCGCCGATGTCGACGCCGATGGTGAGTCCCATTAGTCCCTCAGTTTTCGGTTCGAGCCCCGCTAGGGGCAACCGTACCCGAGGTCGACGGGCCCCCAGGGGCGTCTCCCCTAGTCGCCCCCTAGTCGAGGTCGATGTGCTCCCCGCCGCCGGTGTCCTCGGGCTTTCCGCCGCCCGGGGCCTGCGGCTTCGCCTCGTCCGGGCCCGCGGTCCAGCGGCGCTCGTGGCCAAAGACGGCGCTGCGGTAGGCGGCGAGGAGTTCGGAGCCCGCGTTGGCGAGGTGGTCGAAGACCTCGGGGTTGCGCTCGATGACCGGTTCGACGGCGGCCTTGGCCTGCTCGACGAAGTGCTGCACGGCGCCCTGGGCGGCGGTGCCGGCGATCGGGGCCTGGAACGAGGAGAGCTTGTCGGTGACGGCGTCCATCAGCTTGCGCAGCTCATCGGCGGCGGAGCCGGGCTCCGGTGCGCCGTGCTGCGCGCGGTGGCGGGCCTGCTCGGCGGCGAGGTCCTCGGCGCAGGCCTTCTGCCAGGCGTCGGCGTCGGGTGCGGTGCGCTCGGTGTCGCTCATGGGAGGCTCCTGCGGAGGCTGCGTACGGCGTGTGACTGCTCACTGTCGACGTTACCCGAACGGGGGTACACGGTTCACCGCCCTTGCGGCCACAGCCCCGGATCCGGTGTGAAGCGGATGCGCAGCTCGCCGTCCCTGAGCCCCGCACCCGAGACCGTGCAGCGGCGCAGCGCGGACGGCAGCGGCACCATGCGGCGGAACGGGCCGACCGTGACCACGAGTTCGTCGCCGCGCCGCACCAGGTCGAGGTCCTCGCGGACGGCACCGGGCAGCGGGATCCGCCAGACCAGGACGCCGTCGTCGGCGAGCCGGTCCTCGACCGGCCACTGCACGGCATCGGGCACCGGGTCGGGTAGGGGCAGGGCGAGCGCGGCCAGGTCGTCGGCGCCGCGCGGGTCCCGCCCGAGGTGGGCGGCGGCGTGCAGCGGGTACGCGTCGCGCCACTCGGCGAGGGCCTTGTCCTGCTGGGCGGCGGCCGAGGCGAGCCACGGGTCGGCCGAGTCGTGCGGCAACACCCGGTTGGCGACGAGGAGTTCGGTGCGCAGTGCGTGCAGGGCGAACCCGGTGCGGGCGGTGTGCACGGCGTCGGCCCCGGCGGGACCGGGCTCGGCGACGAGGCGTACGGCGGTGGTGTCGGCCTCGATCACCGACTGGACGGCGGCGAGGTGCTGGTCCCAGTGCGCGGCGGTGTCGTACAGCCACTGGGCGGGCATCGGGACGCCCGCGAGCTGGGCGAGCATCGGGCGCAGCGCGCGGGCGGCCTGCCGTTCGGGCGGCAGCAGCCGGCGCAGGTAGCGGCGCAGCTGGGCGGGGAGCGCGAGCAGCGCGAGGGCCTGCGGGGCGGGCGGCAGGTCGACGACGACCAGGTCGTACGGCTGCGCGGCGGCGTCCCGCACGGCCCGCAGGAGCGCGAGCTCACCCGCGCCCGGGAGCTCGGTCAGCTCCTCCTCGTCCAGGCGCTGGGCGCCGAACAGGTCGAGGGCGGTGGCCGCGCGGTCCTGGAGGGCGAGGAGTTCGCGCCGGAAGTGGGCGCCGCTGTCCACATGCCGCACGGTGAGTCCGGGTAGCTCCACGGCGCCGAGCACCGCGGGCAGGGTGTCGTGGGCGTCGGCGGTGAGGAGGAGGGTCCGGCGCCCGTCGCGCGCGGCGGCGAGCGCGGTGGCCGCGGCGGTGGTGGTCCGGCCGCTGCCGCCGGGGCCGGTGACGAGAAGGGTCTGCATGGAGGGCCTAACTCCCCGACTCCACCCGCTTCTTGAGGCCCGCGAGCGCCCGGTCGATGATGACCTTCTCCGCCTTGCGCTTGATCATCCCGAGCATGGGGATCTTGACGTCCACGGTGAGCGCGTACGTGACCTCGGTGCCCTTGCCCTTCTCGGCGAGGACGTAGGAGCCGTCGAGGGCGCGGAGCATCTGGGACTTGACGAGGGTCCAGCTGACCTTGCTGTCGCCGGACCAGGTGTACGCGAGGACCTGGTCGTCCTTGATCGCGCCGGTGTCCATGACGAGGCGGACCTGCTCGGCGCGGCCCTGCCCGTCGGCGGCCAGCACCTCGGCCTCCTTGACCTCGGCGGTCCAGTCCGGGTAGCGGCCGAAGTCGGCGATCACCGCCATGACGTCGGCGGGCGCCGCCTCGATCTCGATGTTCGAGCTGGTGTGTTCCGCCATCGCGGTGGCTCCTCCGGTGCGGTTCCGTCGAGGGTGTGATCGGCGGCGTACCACGTGCGCGCCGCCCGCGTGAAGGCTACCGCGCTCCGATCACTCACCACTCCAGGGCCCAGGGCGTCCCGGTGCCCGCGAAGTGGCCCACGTTCACGCACTCCGTGACGCCGATCCGCATGCGGCGTACGAGGGGTTGGTGGACGTGGCCGAAGAGGGCGTAGCGGGGGCGGGTGCGGCGGATGGCGTCGAGGAGGGCGCTGCTGCCGCGCTCGAAGCGGCGGGCCACGGTGTCGTACACGAGGTCGGGGACCTCGGGCGGGATGTGGGTGCACAGGACGTCGACCTCGCCGACGGCCTCGACCTTGGCCGCGTACTCCTCGTCGCTGATCTCGAAGGGGGTCTTCATGGGGGATTCGAGGCCGCCGCCGACGAAGCCGAAGACGCGGCCGCCGATCTCGGCCCGCTGACCGTCGAGGACGGTGGTGCCCGGGAGGGCGTACTCGCTCCAGAGGGCCGGCATGTCGACGTTGCCGTAGGTCGCGTACGTCGGAGTGGGGAAGGCGGCGAACAGCTCGGCGTACTGCTTGCGGACGGCGTTCTCGATGGCCGTGGCGCGGTCCGCGTCCAGGCCGGCCCAGAGCCGCGCGCCCAGTTCGCGGGCCTCGTCGAAGCGGCGGGCGGTGCGCAGCTCGACCAGGCGTGAGGCGTTCTGTGTGCCGAAGAGCTCGGGGAAGATGCCGCGCGAGTGGTCGGCGTAGTCGAGGAACAGGATCAGGTCGCCGAGGCAGATCAGCGCGTCCGCGCCGTCGCCCGCGCGGGCCAGCGCCTCCGCGTTGCCGTGCACGTCGCTCACCACATGTACCCGCATGTCTGGCATGACGATCACCCTAGGGCGAGCCGCCTTGAGCCGGTAGGGGCCGCCGGACCTGCGGTTACTTCCGAGTCGCCCGAAAAGTGGATTACTGTGCGCGAAGGAACGCCGCGACGCGTGACGTGATGTGTGACGCAGCGAACATCTGGCCCGACCCCCCTACCGAAAAGGCAGTACCGGTGGGTAACGTCCGGGCAGTCCAGTCGTGCTCGATGCACCCCACCTGCAAGTTCAGCCATCGAGCACCTGCCCGATCTTGGACCGCACCGTCGCATCGCACACCGTCGTGGCGCCGGCGCCCTATGAGGAGCAGCAGTCTTGCGCGAGTTCAGCCTTCCGGCCCTGTACGAGGTCCCCGCGGACGGCAATCTGACCGACATCGTCCGCCGAAACGCCGCGCAGCACCCGGATGTTGCCGTCATCGGCCGCAAGGTGAACGGCACCTGGACCGACGTCTCGGCCAAGGACTTCCTCGCCGAGGTGCACGCCGCCGCCAAGGGCCTGATCGCGTCCGGCGTCGGCCCGGGCGACCGGGTCGGCCTGATGTCCCGTACGCGGTACGAGTGGACGCTCCTGGACTTCGCGATCTGGAGCGCGGGCGCGGTGACGGTCCCGGTGTACGAGACCAGCTCGCCCGAGCAGGTGCAGTGGATCCTCGGCGACTCCGGCGCGGTGGCCTGCCTGGTGGAGCTGGACGTGCACGCGAAGGCCGTCGAGGCGGTGCGCGACCGGCTCCCCGACCTGGCGAACGTCTGGCAGATCGAGACGGACTCCCCCGAGGCGGGCGCGATCGAGCAGCTGCGCCGCGCGGGCGCGGACGTCGCCGACGAGACGGTCGAGGAGCGCGGTTCGCTCGCGAAGGCCGACGACCCGGCGACGATCGTCTACACCTCGGGCACCACGGGCCGCCCCAAGGGCTGTGTCCTGACGCACCGTTCGTTCTTCGCGGAGTGCGGCAACATCGTGGAGCGGATCCGCCCGCTGTTCCGCACCGGCGAGTGCTCGGTGCTGCTGTTCCTGCCGCTCGCCCATGTCTTCGGGCGCCTGGTGCAGATCGCCCCGATGCTGGCGCCGATCAAGCTGGGCCACGTACCGGACATCAAGAACCTCACGGACGAACTGGCCTCGTTCCGGCCGACGTTGATCCTCGGTGTGCCGCGGGTCTTCGAGAAGGTCTACAACTCGGCGCGCGCCAAGGCGCAGGCGGACGGCAAGGGCAAGATCTTCGACAAGGCCGCGGACACGGCGATCGCGTACAGCCGCGCCCTGGACACGCCCTCGGGCCCGTCGCTGAGCCTCAAGCTCAAGTACAAGACGTTCGACCGGCTGGTCTACCGCAAGCTGCGCGCGGTCCTCGGCGGCCGTGGCGAGGCGGCGATCTCCGGCGGCGCCCCGCTGGGCGAGCGGCTCGGCCACTTCTTCCGCGGCATCGGCTTCACGGTCCTGGAGGGCTACGGCCTCACCGAGTCCTGCGCGGCCACCACGTTCAACCCGCACGACCGGCAGAAGATCGGCACGGTCGGCCAGCCGCTGCCCGGTTCGGTCGTCCGGATCGCGGACGACGGCGAGGTGCTGCTGCACGGCGAGCACCTGTTCAAGGAGTACTGGAACAACCCCGGCGCGACCGAGGAGGCCCTGGCCGACGGGTGGTTCCACACCGGTGACATCGGCACCCTCGACGAGGACGGCTATCTCGCGATCACCGGCCGCAAGAAGGAGATCATCGTCACAGCCGGCGGCAAGAACGTCGCGCCCGCGGTGATCGAGGACCGCATCCGGGCGCACGCCCTGGTCGCCGAGTGCATGGTGGTCGGCGACGGGCGGCCGTTCGTCGGCGCCCTGGTCACCCTGGACGAGGAGTTCATCGGGCGCTGGGCCGACGAGCACGGCAAGTCCGCTAAGTCGGCGGCGGACCTGCGGGACGACGCGGAGCTGCTCGCCGCCGTCCAGCAGGCGGTGGACGACGGCAACGCGGCCGTGTCCAAGGCGGAGTCGGTGCGTAAGTTCCGGGTGCTCGGGGCGCAGTTCACGGAGGAGTCGGGGCACTTGACGCCGTCCCTGAAGCTCAAGCGGAACGTGGTCGCCAAGGACTACGCGGACGAGATCGAGGCGCTTTACACCAGCTGAAGTGGCCGCCCACTCGCCGTAGGGCTGCTGTTTCGTTCGCGGCTGCGGCCCGGCTGTGGTTGCTCGCGCAGTTCCCCGCGCCCCTTTCGGGGCACGGGGAACTCGGCGTTTACAGCAACTCCCGCAACCGGTCCGCGAGCAGGTCCCAGCGCCACTTCTCCTCGACCCACTCCCGCCCCCGCTCCCCCATTCTGCGGCGCAGTTCGGGGTCCTGCAGGAGCGTGACGATGCGGTCGGCGGCCTCCGAGGGGGCGCCCCCCCGGACGACCCACCCCGTCTCCCCGTCGAGCACGGCATCCGGCGCCCCGCCCGAGTCGCCCGCGACCACCGGCAGGCCCGTCGCCGAGGCCTCCAGGTAGACGATGCCGAGGCCCTCCACGTCCAGGCCGCCCCGGCGCGTGCGGCAGGGCATGGCGAAGACGTCGCCGGCGCCGTAGTGCGCGGGCAGCTCCTCCCACGGCACGGACCCCGTGAACCGCACCGAGTCCGCCACCCCGGTCTCGGCGGCGAGCTTGCGCAGCTCGTTCTCGTACGGGCCGCCCCCGACGATCAACAGCACCGCGTCCGGGACCTTCGCGAGGATCGCGGGCAGGGCGCGGACCAGGGTGTCCTGGCCCTTGCGCGGCACGAGCCGGGAGACGCACACGACCACCGGCCGGCCGCTGAGGCCGAGCCGCGCCCGGACCTCGTCGCCGCCGGAGCCGGGGTGGAAGGTCTTCTCGTCGACGCCCGGCGGGAGTTGGACCATGCGGGCCGCGGCCGCGGGGCTGAGGGCGCGGGCGATGCGCGAGCGGGTGTACTCGCCGAGGTACGTGATCGTGTCCGTGGACTCCCCGATCCGCCCCAACAGGCCGCGGGAAACCGGGAGTTGGGCCCAGCCCGCCTCGTGCCCGTGCGTGGTGGCGACCAGGCGCTCCGCCCCGGCCCGGCGCAGCGCGGGCGCCATCAGGCCGAGCGGCGCGGCCGCCCCGAACCACACCGACGTACAGCCGTGCTCCTTGAGCAGGCCGACCGCGCGGCGGGTCACGCGCGGGGTCGGAAGCAGCATCGTCGTGCGGTCGCGTACGACGGTGAAGGGCTGCTCGGCGTCGAACGCGGCGGTGGCCTCGGCGCCCTCGCGGCCGCGCTTCCAGGTGGAGGCGTAGACGACCAGGCGGTCCGGGTCCAGGCGCAGCGCCATATTGTGCAGGAAGGCCTGGATGCCGCCGGGGCGGGGCGGGAAGTCGTTGGTGACGATCAGGGTCTTGTGCATCGCCGCCGACAGTACCGAACGGCCGCGCCGCACGCCCCGGCCGATCCCCGCCCGCCGCCGCGCTCGCCGTGCTCTCCCCCGGCCTGCGGCCCTTCCTCGACTACGCGACGGCGTTCTTCGCCCTGCGCTGCCTCCGCGCCGCGGCGGTCCTCAGCCCAGCACCCGCCGCAGATAGTCCTGCCACGCGCGCGTGAACGCCTCCGGGGTCAGGCCGAGCACGTCCCGCAGCGCCTCCGCCATCGCGCCCTCGCGCCCCGGGTGGGCGCCGGCCTTCCGGTAGAGGTCCACGAGCGCGCTCTCGCCGTGCCGTTCGGCGATCATGCGGCAGGCAAGCCAGCCGCTCTCGTACGCCCGCGCGAGCCGGCCCGCGTCGCCCGCGAAGCCGAACGCCGCGTCGTCCGGGAGCTGCTGCGGCACCCGCCCGGCGCGCACCTCACGGGTCACCTCGGGCGCCGCCTGCTCGGGCGCGCGGCCCGTGCCCCGGTACCCGACCCAGTCCGCGAAGCCCTCGGACAGCCACAGCGGAGTCGCGTCCGAGGTGGCGGCGCGGGTCGCCACATGGGTCGTCTCGTGGGTGAGGACGACCTGCTGGCCGAGGTCGCCGAGCAGGTCGTACGACTCGGGGTTGACGATCACCCGGTCCGCCGGGGCCTTCACGCCGCCGCCCGACTCGCCCGTGGTGACCGCCGCTATGCCCTGGTACGAGGAGGCGGAGGCGCCGAGCAGGTCGGCCATGTCCTGCGTCGAGTCCGGTACGAGGACCACGACGCGCCCCGGCCAGCCCCGCCCCCACGCGCGCTGCACGGCGGGCACGGCACGGTCGGCGAGGTCCGCGTACCGGCGCAGCCGCGACTCGCCCTGGCCCACGCCGAGGACCAGGCTGCGCTCGCCGCGCACCGCTGTGACGGCGCCCTGCTCCCACAGCTGCTCCCCGGCGTCCGGCCCCGGCCGCTCCGCCGCGACGTACCAGCGGCCGTCGCGCCGCCTCAGGTCGAGGGTGCGCTCGACGGTGACGGGGGCGCGGTCGTGCCCGGCGATGCGGTAGTCGAGGGCGGCCGTGGCGGTGGCGCCGGTGCGGGTGCGGTCGAGGCGGATGAGCCGGTACGTCCAGGAGTGGAGCGGGACCTGCGCGAGGTGGTCGAACTCGGCGCCGGGCCCGCCGGTGGCCGCGTACGCCTCCTCGTCCCGCCCCAGCACGGCCTCCGCGCGCCGCTCCAGCAGCGCCTCGACGGCGGTGGCGGCGGAGTCCCGCGGCGCCGGGGCGGAGCAGGAGGTACCGAGCAGGACCGCGGCCAGAGCCGCCCCCACCACCCGCCTGCACCACGCCCGACCCGCCATCCCCCCGATCGTACGAGCCTGGAAGCCCAAAAAGGGGCGCGGGGAACTGCACGAGCAACCACAGCCGACCCGTGAGCCTCGATCGGAAGCAGCCGCCCCACGGCGAGCGGGCGTTGTCCGGGGGCGGGGCTCAGACCCGGGTGACGCCCGAAACCGGCATCATGCCGACCGGGTCGTACCGCACCACGGCCCCCGGGTACGGGGCATGCACCACCTGACCCCCGCCCATGTACATCCCGATATGGCTCGCATCATCCCGGTACGTCACCAGGTCCCCGGGCCGGGCCTCCGCGAGGGAGACCTGGCGGCCCGCGCCCCGCTGGGCCTGCGAGGTGCGCGGCAGTCCGACGCCGGCCCTGCCGTACGCCCACTGGGTCAGGCCCGAACAGTCGAAGCCGCTCGGCCCGTTGGCGCCCCACACGTAGGGGCGTCCGACGGCCTGCCGGATCGCGGCGACGGCGGCCGCGGCCCGGCCCGAGGACGCGGCGGCTCCGGTGGGCGCGGGGACGGCGCCGGAGCCCTCCGTGATGGCCCGACGCTCCTGCGGGGAGAGGGAGTTGAGCAGCCGCTGCGCCCGCGCGAGCTTGGCCTCGACCTTGCGCTTGTGCCGGGCGACGGCCTTCCTGGACGCCTCCAGGTCGGCGAGCTTGCGGGTGGCCTCCGCGCGCTCCTGGGCGAGTTCGCGCTGTGCGGTACGGAGCTTGTCGAGGCGGCCGGCCTGGCGGGCGTTGATCCGGTTCAGGGTCGAGGACTTGGCGAGGTAGCCGTCGGGGTCCTCGGAGAGCATCAGGGCGAGCGTCGGGTCGATGCCGCCGGACCGGTACTGCGCCCCGGCCAGCGAACCGAGCACGCCCCGCATCGTGTTGATGCGCTCCTGCCCGCGCGCCACGCTGCCTTGCGTGTGGGCGATCTCGCGGCGCAGCCGGTCGGCCCGCTCATCGGCCTTGTCGTACGCCTGCGTCGCCCGCTCGGCCTCCTCGAAGAGGCGGGTGACCTCGGCCCGGGTCTCGGCCGGGGAGGCCTGCGGGTCGGCGGTGGCGGTCGGTGCGGTGAGGGCGGCGGCCGCGGTGGCCACGGCGGCGGACAGCACGATCGCCCGGGCGCTGAGGTCACGGCCGGGGCCGGGCTGCGCAGGGCGCGAAGGACGGCGATGGGACGCCACGGGGTACGTCTCTCCTTCCCGCGCCGCTGCGTCCACCGCCCTCGGGGCGGCGGAACTGCCGGGGAACAGCGGCGGTCGGACGTCCTCCGCGGCCGTCGGCCCGGATCCCGGCCTGCCGTCCCGCGGCGCGGAGCGACTTCCGGCGGGTTCCCGCTTCACCGGCCGGGCCCGGGACTTCGTCCCGGCCGAAGAGGCCTCCACAGGCGTCACTTCCCGCCCGTCCGGCGGTAGGTCCGACGGCGCTCGCCGACGAACAGCGGGGAAGCTATCAGCAGCCGGGGCGCGCCGGCGGCGCACCACACGCGCGTGAAAACGCCGAAACCCCGCCGTCCACGCAGGTGGACGGCGGGGCGCCGGGCCGGCACACGATCGGTGAATTCGCCCGTTCGGAGGGCGTGTCGGGACGTGCCGAGCCGCCTTCCGGCCGGTTGCGCGTGTCAGATACGGACGCCGAACTGGAACGGCATGTTGTTGATCGACTCGTACCGCACGGCGGCACCGGGCTTCGGGGCGTGCAGGATCTGGCCGTTGCCCGCGTAGAAGCCGACGTGGTGCAGGTCGCCGTAGAAGATGACCAGGTCGCCGGGCTTGAGCTCGCTGCGCCCGAGGCGGGTGCCGGCGTTGGCCTGGTCCTGCGAGATGCGCGGGATGGAGACGCCGGCCTGCGCGAACGACCACTGGGTCAGGCCCGAGCAGTCGAAGGAGCTGGGGCCGGTGGCGCCGTAGACGTACGGCGAACCGA
Source organism: Streptomyces solicavernae (assembly GCF_029968095.1). Taxonomy (GTDB): domain Bacteria; phylum Actinomycetota; class Actinomycetes; order Streptomycetales; family Streptomycetaceae; genus Streptomyces; species Streptomyces solicavernae. Next base: position 77,508 of record NZ_JASCIR010000009.1, read on the forward strand.
TCTTGCTCTTGGCGATGTTGAGGGCGGCGGCGCCACGGCCCGAGGCGGGCGCTTCGTCGCCCAGGTCGGCGCGGTCCCCGGCGGCGCGGCTGGCGCGCTCCTCCGCGGCGGCCATCGCGGCGCGCTCCTTCTCGGAGAGGGTGTTGAGCAGCTTCTGCGCCTCGGCGAGCTTGCCCTGGACTTCCTTCTTCTTCTCGCCCAGTTCCTCGCGGGTGTCCTCAAGGTCCTTGAGCTTGCCGGAGGCCTCGGAGCGCTGCTGCGCGAGGGTCCGCTGCTTCGACTGGATCTTCTTGAGGGCGTCGGCCTGCCTGCTCGTCAGCTGGTCGAGCGAGGAGGCCTTGTCGAGGTACGAGTCCGGGTCGGAGGAGAGGAAGAGCTGCACGGAGGGGTCGATGCCACCGGAGCGGTACTGCGCGCTGGCCAGCGAACCGATGCCGGAGCGCAGCTCGTTGAGCTCGTCCTGGCCGCGGGCGACCTTGTCCTGCAGATCGCTGATCTCGTCTTCGAGCTTGTCCTGCTGCTCCTTGGCGCCGTTGTACTTCTCGGTCGCCTTCTCGGCCTCTTCGTAGAGCTTGTCGACCTTCGCCTTGACGTCCTTCTTGCTCGGCTTGGGGTCGGCCTGTGCGGCCTGTGAAGTGAGGGCGACGGCAGCTGCGGCGGTCGCGGTGAGCACGGTCACGCGCGTGCGGCTCGGCTGCTTCGGTCGACGGTGGGACGCCACGGGGGCGGCTCCTTCTTCCTCAACGCGCCTACCGGTCGCGGTGGGCGGGACCCCCACCGCCACTCCTGATGAGTGATCAACCGAGCGGAGGTTCGAGCCCAGACACTAAGTGACCTCATCGTGATCCTTCAAATCCTGCCGGGGAAAATCTCGCCAGCGGAGCGGATTCTTTACTCTCAACGCACGGGCAGTGATGCGCACTTGACGCGGGGTAGCGCTTAGGGTTCGCCAAATCGGGCATTAGGGGCAGGAGTTGCCTTGTTCCTCGAATGCCGCGAGCGGGTAGTGATCGGTGCCGGGCGGGTGCGTCCAGAAGGTGAACGTCAAATGCGGCGCAAGCGCGGCGATTGAGGACGAGGCCGCAGGGCAACCGGGCGGGGCCCAGGCCGACGGTGCGGGGCGGACTACCCCCGCGACAACCTCTTCAGCAGCACCGCCGAAGCCACCGGCCGCGCCCCCGCCCGGGCGATCCCGTCGGCCACCTCGCGGTCCGTGGAGACGACGGTCACCGGCCGTCCGGGCGGTTCCGCCCGGACCAGCTGGCGGATCAGCTCGTCCGCCGTGACCCCCGGCTTCGAGAAGAGCACCCGTACCCCGCGCGGCGGCGCGAGCAGCACCGGGGCGGCCAGTTCCGCACCGTCGAAGACACAGGTGACCTCGGCCCCGGTCTGCGCGGCGAGCGCGGAGAGCGAACCGAGCAGCCGCAGCCGCTGCTTCTCCAACGGCATCGTGGGATAGCCGGTCTTGGTGACGTTGTACCCGTCCACGACCAGGTGGGCCTGGGGCAGCGCAAGGAGCTGGTCGAGGATCGCCGGGTCGTTCTCGGACAGCGCGCGGGCCGCGATGTCCTTGGGCGTCATCCGGCCGGGCTCGACCGCGTCCACGGTCTCCGCAGGGCGTACGGACACGGGCGGCAGGGCGAGTTCGCGGCGCAGGCCCTGCGTCGACTCCAGGAGGGTGTCGAGCAGCAGCCGCACCCGCATGTCCTCCACGGACCGCCCCTCGCGGCTGGCCTTGCGGCTGGCTTCGAGCGCGGACTCGGCCTCGCCGAGCCGGGACTTGAGGCGACGGGCCTCGCTGTCGGCGGCGGAGAGCTGCGTGTGCGTCTCGGCGCGCAGCGCCTCCGCCTCTGCGGCGGCCTTGCGCAGCGCCGCCTCGCCGCGCTTGATGTCACTGTGTGCCGCGCGCAGCTTGCGGTGCAGCGACTCGGCCTCGCGCTTGGCGGTGTCCAGTTCGGTGCGCAGCCGCTCCGTCTCGGAGCGGGACTTGTCGCGGGCCTCGGCGAGTTCGCGGCGCAGCCGCTCCAGCTCCGTCCGGGTCTCCTCGCCGACCCGCTCGGCGTCGGCGCGCTGCGCCTCCTCGCCGGCGGCGGTGACCAACTTGACCCAGCCGGTGGGCCGCAGGACGTACGCGGCGGCCGCGACGTCCAGCGGGTCGGCGGCCGGGGGCGGGGTACCGGCGTCGAGCGCGTCGGCGAGTTCGGGCTGGGCCTCGCGGAGGCGTTCGCCGATGCGCTGCCGGAAGAGGGTCTCGCCCTCCAGGGCCGCGGCCATCGCGTTGCCCGCGAACTTCAGGCGCCGGGTGGGGGTGAAGCGCGCGTACTGCCGCAGCTGGGCGGGGAGTTCGGCGACGGTCAGGCCGCCGAAGCCCTCCGCGGCGATCGCGACGACGCGGCGGCGCACGCCTTCGGGCAGCGGACGGTCGAGCGTCTCGGCGGGGCCGTCGGCCGCACCGGCAGGCTCGGCACCGGAGTCACGCCCCGCCGCACCGGCAGGCTCGGCACCGGAGTCACGCCCCGCCGCACCGGCAGGCTGGGCACCGGAGCCATGCTCACCCGCCTCCACCATCCGTCACCCCACTTGCTGTGGGCGGGACCCCTCAGGATTCCGCGCCCGGCCTGTCCACCAACTCGATCTGGTCCACCGCGTTGCACCAGCGGCAGCGCACGGACTCGATGGTCTCACTGACCACCTCGCGTTCCTCGACCTTCGGCTCACCGGCCAGGTCGAGATGGACGTACTCCACCACCTTCGAGGAGCGGGTGACGTCGAAACGCGTGAGGTTGCCGCACAGCGTGCAGCGCCAGCGGGTGGTGTCGGTCGGCAGGGGAACCGTCATCGCGCTCGTGCGCCTTTCCTCGGGTCGTACTCGGGTCGTGCTCGGGGTAGTGCTCGGTGGGTCCCGGTGGGTCCCGGGGGGAAACACTCCGTTTCAACCCTACGGCCTGCCGGAGGGCCTGGGTACGCCGCGTCCACGGGCCGGTACGGCGAGGCGGTCCGTCCCGCTCGGCCCCGTTACGTCAGGATCTGTCGCATGATCACGGACAAGAGCGGACCAAGCCCCGCCGCCCAGGCGCTCAAGCAGCTGCTGCTCGGCCACGGCCCCGTTGTCACGTACGCCCTGGCCGCGCTCTGCTGCGCGGTCTTCGTGCTCTCCCCGTCCTCGGGCCTGAACGCCACGTACGGCACCGGGGAGGCGCTGCTCGCCGCGCAGCGCGGCTACTTCCAGCGCTGGGGGGTGATCCCGGCCGAGCTGCTCACCGGCGACCCGCGGGCCGCGCTGACCCCGCTGACCGCGCTGTTCGTGCACGGCAGCTGGCTCCATCTGCTCGGCAACGTGCTGTTCCTGTGCGTGTTCGGCGTGATGGCCGAGGAGCGGATGGGGCACCTCCAGTTCGCGCTGTTCTACCTGGGCTGCGGCGCCCTCGCGCTGTGTGCGTACGCGATGGTCCACGGGGACTCGCAGGCGACCCTCGTCGGGGCCTCCGGGGCGATCGCGGCGGTGCTCGGGGCGTTTCTGCGGCTGTTCCCGAAGGCCCGGGTGACGAGCCTCTTCCCGTTCCTGTTCTTCGTGCCGCTGCGTTTCCCCGCCTGGATCGTGCTGCCGTTCTGGGTGGCCCTGCAGTGGGTGGCGGCCCAGCGCGACTCGGGCGGCCCCGGGGTCGCGTATCTGGCACACGTGGTGGGGTTCTCGCTTGGTTTCGTCTACGCGTGGGTGCGCTATTCCCGTACGGCTAGGCTGGGGGGCACTGCGACGACGGCCACCGAGGGAGACAGTCAGCCGTGATCACCGCGATCGTGCTCATCAAGACCAGCGTGGACCGGATTCCGGAGATCGCCGAGTCGATCGCCGCGCTGGACAGCGTCAGCGAGGTCTTCTCCGTGACCGGTACGTACGACCTGATCGCCATGGTGCGGGTCGCGCGCCACGACGACCTGGCGGACGTGATCCCCGGCCGGATCAGCAAGATCCCCGGCGTGGAGGGCACGGACACGCACGTCGCGTTCCGTACCTACTCCCAGCACGACCTCGAAGCCGCCTTCGCCATCGGCCTCGACTCCTGATCCGGGCATCCGGGCATCCATACCCCCGTACATCCGGACACCTGTCCGCCGTGAGCGGCGCCGGATGAAGGTTCCTTCACCTTGGCCTCATCCTGGCGCCGCACCCCGTACCGCACGCTCGATGCATGGCCTTCTCCCACCGCATGGCGGCCCTCGCCGCCGTCGTCGCGATTCCGCTCGGCATCGCGGCGACCAGCTACGCCCTCACCGACAGCCCCGAGCCGCCCAAGGCGCCGCCCAAGCTGGAGCTGGAGAGCGGTTCGCCGACCCCGTCCGGCTCGGGTTCCGGCTCCCCGAAGCCGGAGCCGACGCCGACGCCCAGCGACGAGGTGGTCTCGCGGCCGCCGGTGAGCGACGGCCCCACGGGCGGCGACGATGACGGCGCGGACGGCCCGGACGAATCCGCCGACGACACCGACGACCGGTCCGAGCGCGGCGCGGGAGACCGTGACGACGGCTGAACCCGGGCCCGCGCGGTGGATATCCGCGCGCGTCCGGATCCTGCTCTGGCTGCTCGTCGTGATGGCCGTGGCGCTCGCCGCGGTCGCGATGACCACCCGCTCCGTCCTGGTCCGCGACGTCGACCACCGCATCTCCCGGCTGCTCGCCCAGGAGACCAGCGAGTTCACCAACTTCGAGGCGCAGGGCGTCGATCCGGAGACCGGCCGCCCGTTCACCGACCCGGACCGCCTGATCCACGTCTTCCTCGAACGGCAGTACGCCGACACCGACGAGGAACTGCTCGGCCTGGTCGCCCGCGACGGCCGCTCCCCCGCCCAGCGCGTCCAGCAGCGCGAGATTCCGGTCGAGCGCCCGCTGCACGAGGACGCCGCCGCCCGCCGCGCGATCTTCGAGGCGGACGAGGCCACCGGCGCCCTGCACCGCCCCGAGGGGGAGATCCGCTGGGCCAAGGTGAGCGTCGCCCGGCACGGCGGCGAACCGGAGGCGGCCTTCGTGGTCGCCTTCCACCCAGAGCGCGAACTCGCCCGCGTGGACGAGGTGTTCCGCCTGATGCTCGCGATCTCCGGAGTGGCGCTCCTGATGACGACGGGCATCGGCTGGGCCGTCGCGGGCCGCATCCTCAAGCCCGTACGCACGGTCCGTACCGCCGCCGCCCAGCTGACCGAGCAGGACCTCACCCAGCGCATTCCGGTGCAGGGCCGGGACGACGTGGCGGCGCTCGCCGAGACGTTCAACGCGATGCTGGACCGCCTGGAGCGGGCGTTCGCCGCGCAGCGGGAGTTCGTCGACGACGCCGGGCACGAGCTGCGCACCCCCATCACCATCGTCCGCGGGCACCTGGAGCTGATGGGCGACGATCCGGCCGAGCGCGAGGAGACCGTCCGCCTGGTCACCGACGAACTGGACCGGATGAGCCGGATCGTCGAGGACCTGCTGCTGCTCGCCAAGGCCGAGCGGCCGGACTTCGTCACCCCGGCGCCCGTGCAGCTCGCGGAGCTCACCGCCGATGTCTTCGTCAAGGCCCGCACCCTCGGCGAGCGCGACTGGCAGCTGCCCGAAGTGGCCGACGGCGAGGCCGGGCTGGACGCCCAGCGGATCACCCAGGCGATGGTCCAGCTGGCCCAGAACGCGGTCCAGCACACCACCGCGGGCCAGACCGTCCGGATCGGGTCACGCCTGGCCGGGGCCCGGGTCGAGCTGTACGTCGCCGACTCGGGCCCCGGCGTGCAGCCGCAGGACGCCGAGGTGATCTTCGAACGGTTCCGACGCGGCACGGCCCGGCGCGGCGCCCGTACGACCGGGGCCGGGCTCGGCCTGGCCATCGTGCGGGCGATCGCCGAGGGCCACCGGGGCGGCGTGCGGCTGAGGTCATCGGACGCCGGGGCCACGTTCGTACTCGATCTGCCGCTGGAGGAAGACCGTTGAACGCTCCCCTCCCTCGAAAGGGACACAGGTGAACCGGATTCTGATCGTCGAGGACGAGGACCGCATCGCCTCGTTCGTCGAGAAGGGCCTGCGCGCCAACGGCTTCACCACCACCGTGGTCGGCGACGGCGACGCGGCCCACGACTACGCCCTGACCGGCGGCTTCGACCTGATCGTCCTGGACATCGGCCTGCCGGGCCGGGACGGCTTCACGGTTCTGCGGCAGCTGCGCGAGGCCCGCGTCACGGTCCCGGTGATCGTGCTGACCGCGCGGGACTCCGTACGGGACACGGTCGCGGGCCTCGAAGGGGGCGCGGACGACTGGATGACCAAGCCGTTCCGCTTCGAGGAGCTGCTCGCCCGGGTCCGGCTCCGCCTGCGCACCGCGGCCCGCGCCCCCGAGGTGACGGTGCTGCGCAGCGGCGAGCTGAGCCTGGATCTCCGTACCCGCAGGGCGCGTTCGGGGACACGGACGGTGGACCTCACGGCCCGCGAGTTCGTGCTGCTCGAACTGTTCCTGCGCCACCCCGGCCAGGTCCTCGCCCGCGAGCAGATCCTGTCGCACGTGTGGGGCTACGACTTCGACCCGGGCTCCAACATCGTGGACGTCTACGTGCGCGCGCTGCGCAAGAAGCTGGGCGCGGAGCGGGTGGAGACGGTTCGGGGGATGGGGTACCGGCTGCCGGGGGACGCGGCGTAAGGGGCATGTCGGCCGTGGGTGAACTTCCTTTCATTTACGGCTCATAGAGGACTCACGCCCGCCTCGAAGACTGTCGTACGTGACAGTGAACTTCCGGCAAGCGGCAACCCTCTGCGTGGCCCTGACCCTCTGCGGGCTGCTGCTCGTCCCCACCAACTTCCCCGGCCTCGGCGGCGACGCCCGTCTCACCCTCGCCGTGTTCGCGCTCGCGACGTGCGCGTGGATCGGCACGCCGATCGACGACACGTACATCGCGCTCGGCGCGGGGCTGGCGCTCACCGCGACCGGGGTGATCAGCAGCGACACCCTCTTCGGCACCCTCGGCGACGCCACGGTGTGGCTGCTGATCTGCGCGTTCGTGCTCGCCGCGGCGGTGGCCCGGACGGGGCTCGCGGGGCGTGCGGCGGCGTTCCTGGTCTCGGGGGCCCGCAGCGTACGGCAGTTGACGCATCTGACGACCGCCGCGCTGGTGGTGACGGCCTTCGCGGTGCCGGCCACCTCGGGGCGGGCCGCGCTCGCGCTGCCCGTCTTCCTGGCGCTCGCCAAGGTGCTGTCCGACCGCAGGCGGCTCGTCGTGATGCTGGCGCTGCTGTTCCCGACGGTGATCCTGCTCTCGGCGGTGGCGACGCTGATCGGCGCGGGGGCGCATCTGATCACCGTGTCGGTGCTGTGGGAGGCGACCGGTGACCGGATCGGGTTCACGCAGTGGCTGCTGCTCGGCCTGCCGCTCGCCGTCGCCTCCTCCCATCTGGCCGCCGAACTCGTCCTGTTGACGACGACCCGGCGGGCGGACCGGCGCGGCCCGGTCCGGATCACCGCCGACCGGATACAGGAGCACAGCGAGCAGCCCGTGACCGGCCCGCTGTCCTCCGCCGAGGCCCGCTGCGCGCTGCTGCTCGGCACGGTCGTCGCCCTGTGGTGCAGCGAGCCGTTGCACCAGGTGCCGCCCGCCGTGGTCGCGTTGATCGGCGCGGTCGTCGCGGCCTCCCCCGCGCTCGGCACCGTACGCCTGAAGGACGCCCTGAAGACGGTGCCGTGGGCGCTGCTGCTCTTCATGGCCGCGACGATGGCGATGGGCGTGGCGCTCGCCGACTCGGGTGCGGCGAAGTGGCTGGTGTCGGGGCTGCCGGTGGCGGTGGAGCCGTGGGTGTTCCTCGGGGTGGTCGTGGTGATCAGCACCGCGGCCCACCTGATCCTGCAGTCCCGCTCGGCCCGTTCCTCGGTGCTCGTCCCGCTGGTCGTGGCGGCGGCGGTCGGGGCGGGCGTCAACCCGGTGGCCGCCGCGCTCGCCTCCACGGCCGCCGCGGGCTTCTGTCACACCCTGCCCGCCTCGGCGAAGCCGGTCACGCTCTTCTCCGACCTGGCGGGCACGCCCACGTACGGCCCTCGCGACCTGCTGCGCCTGTCCGCCGTCCTTGCCCCGGCGACCGCCGCGCTCGTCCTGCTCTTCGCCCTCACCGTCTGGCCGCTGCTCGGCGTGCCGGTCCTGAACCCCTGAACTCACCTGTGTCATCGAGGAGTTGACAGCCATGCTGACCCGTTTCGCCGTAGCCCCCAGCGGCTTCAAGGAGTCCCTGTCCGCCCAGGACGCCGCCGAGGCGATCGCCTCGGGGGTACGCCGTGTCGTCCCGCACGCCGAGGTCGACCTGATCCCGCTGGTCGACGGCGGCGAGGGCACCGCGGGCGCGCTCGCCTCGGCCACCGGCGGCCGGCTCGTCGCGCTCCCGGCGACCGGCCCGGTCGGCGAGCGGGTCGGCACCCACTTCGCGCTGCTCGACGGGGACACGGCGGTGGTCGAGATGGCCGCGGTCGCCGGCCTCTCCCTGGTCCCGCAGGCCCTGCGCGACCCGGGCGCCACGACCACGTACGGCGTCGGCGAGCTGATCCGCGCCGCCCTGGACACGGGGGTGCGGCGCATCCTGGTCGGCTGCGGCGACTCCGGTACGTCGGACGGCGGCGCCGGCGCCCTGCAGGCTCTCGGCGCCCGGCTGCTCACCGCGAGGGGGTACGAACTCCCGCGCGGCGGCACCGAGTTGCGCCGCCTGGACCGCGTCGACGCGAGCGGCCTCGACCCGCGCCTGAAGGACGTGGAGCTCCAGGTCGCCTGCAACCCGTTCAACGTGCTGTGCGGGGAGCGCGGCGTGGCCCGCGTGTTCGGACCGCAGAAGGGCGCCTCCCCCGAGCAGGTGGAGGAGCTGTCGGCGGGCCTGGAGCGCTGGGCGTACGTACTGGAACGCGACCTCGGCGCCGTCGGCCTGCGCGAGGGCCCCGGCACCGGCGCGTCCGGCGGCCTCGGCGCGGGCCTCGCCGCCCTGGGCGCCCGCCTGCTCCCCCGCTTCGACGTGCTCCTGGACCACCTGGACCTGGACGCCCGCCTGGCCCGCGCCGACCTGGTCGTGACCGCGGAGGGCGCCCTGGACCACCAGACGCCGCGCGGCAAGGTACCGGCCGAGGTGGCCCGTCGCGCGAAGCAGTCCGGCCGGCCGGTGCTCGCCCTCGCGGGCACGATCGGGGAGGGCGCTCACCAGGTCACGGCGGCGGGAGTGGACGCGTACAGCTCGATCCTCCCGGCCCCGGTGTCCCTGCCGGAGGCGCTGGGCCGGGGCGGGGAGTTCTTGACGGACGCCACGGAACGAGCCCTGCGGATGGTGCTGTTGGGGGCACGGTTGGCGGCGTGAGCAATGCAGTTTGTCCGGCTAGGACGCCGAACCCGTGTCCGGCACGCAACGACCACCCTCGGTGCGGTACGACCACCGCGCACCGTCCCGTACCAGCTCCCGGACCGCCCGTACGAACCGCTCCACGTGCTCGTCCGGGGTGCCCGCGCCGAAGCTGACGCGGATCGCGTTGAGGGACTTCTCGCCGGGCGCGCCCTCCGGGGCACCGCACTCGCCCTGCTCCTGCGGGTCGCTGCCGAGGAGGGTGCGGACCAGGGGGTGGGCGCAGAACAGGCCGTCCCGTACGCCGATCCCGTACTCGGCGGAGAGCGCGGCGGCGAAGTGCGAGCTGTTCCAGCCCTCCACGACGAAGGAGAGCACCCCGACCCGCGGCGCGTCGTCGCCGAACAGCGAGAGCACCTTCACCTCGGGCACCTCGGCGAACCCGTCCCGCACCAGGTCGATCAGCTGCCGCTCGCGCGCCACGAGCGAGTCGAACCCGGCCTCGGTGAGCGCCTTGCAGGCGGAGGCGATGGAGTACGCGCCGATCACGTTCGGCGAACCGGCCTCGTGGCGGGCCGCGGTGGTGTGCCACTCGACGTCCACGCCGCCGTCCGTACGCCGGGCCACAGCCTTCGACGCGCCGCCGCCGGCGAGGTACGGCTCGGCCTCCTGCAGCCAGTCGGCGCGCCCGGCGAGCACACCGGAGCCGAACGGCGCGTACAGCTTGTGCCCGGAGAACGCGACCCAGTCGACGTCCAACTCCCGGACGGAGAGCGGGTGGTGGGGTGCGAGCTGGGCGGCGTCGAGGACGATCCGGGCGCCGTGCGCGTGCGCGGCGGCGGCGAGCTCCTTCACGGGCCACAGCTCACCGGTCACGTTGGAGGCGCCGGTGACGCACACGAGCGCCGGACCATTGGGGCCTCCCCTGCTCGAACGAAGCTGAGAGCTCGGGGAAGGCTCGCGGTCGGCGAGCGCCCGCTCCAGGGTGGTGACGGCCTCACCGGGCGTGCGGGGCGCGTTGAGGTACGTGACCCGCGCGTCGCGCCACGGCAGCAGCGAGGCGTGGTGCTCGGTCTCGAAGACGAAGACCTGGCAGTCGGCGGGCAGCGCGGCGGCGAGCAGATTGAGGGAGTCGGTGGTGGACCGGGTGAAGACCAGCTGGTCGTCCGCGCGGCAGTCGAGGAACTCCTCGACGGTGCGGCGCGCGTTCTCGAACAGGTCGGTGGAGAGCTGCGAGAGGTACCCGGCGCCGCGGTGCACGCTGCCGTAGTACGGGGCGTAGGCGGCCACGTCGTCCCACACGCGCTGCAGGGCCGGCGCGCTGGCGGCGTAGTCGAGGGCCGCGTAGGTCACTTCGCCGCCGGTCACCAGCGGGACGGTGACGTCCCGGCCGAGGACGGGCAGCGGGGTACAGCCGGACTCGTCGGCGGCGGCAGAGGCGGCGGTGGTGGTGGCGGCAGAGGTGGCGACAGACATGGCGAACTCCCGTAAGAGGCAGGCGAATTCACCGCGACCGGACGCAGCCTCAAGCACACACGGGGGTGCACGGGGGCGCGTCGACGGCGCGGGAGTGAGGAAAGAAAGGTGATACGCGGGAAGGGGCTCTGCGCCCTATCGCATTCGCTTGCTCACGAGACTGCTCCCTTGAGGACCAGGACCCCAGGGTGTGCAGGGGTCCGCGCTTGCCGCAGACCTCGCTGCCTGCGGCCTGGTCTTCACCCGGGGCACCCCGCCACGGACGGAGGGTTGCCGGACAGCGGGCCGGGGCCTCGATCGCTGTCACTCATGACCTGACGAGCATCTTGCCAGAAGATCGAGCACGCGCAAGGCGCAGTCCAGAATCCGGACTGCGCCTTGCGTCACACTGCCTGCTGTCTCAGCAGATACGGGCTCACGAGTTGCTGGCCGCGACCCACCGGTCGAGCGCCCGCTTCGCCGCCCCCGAGTCGATCGACTCGGCCGCCCTGGCCATCCCGGCCGCGATCTGCTCGGCCAGCGGCGCCCCGGTCGGCTCCAACGCCACCAGCGCCGCCGCCGCGTTGAGCAGCACGGCCTCCCGTACGGGCCCGGTCTCGCCGCTCAGCAGCCGCCGGGCCACATCGGCGTTGTACGAGGCGTCCGCGCCGCGCAGCGCCTCCACGGGCACGAGATCGACGCCGACGTCCCGGGGGTCGAAGGCCTCCTCACGCACGCTCCCGTCGCGCACGATCCACACCCGCGAGGTGGCGGTGGTGGTGAGCTCGTCCAGGCCGTCGTCCCCGCGGAACACCAGGGCACTGGAGCCGCGCTTGGCGAGCACTCCGGCGACGATCGGCGCCATCCGCGGGTCGGCGACGCCGGTGGCCTGGGCCTTGACGTGGGCGGGGTTGGTGAGCGGGCCGAGGAAGTTGAAGGTCGTCCGGATCCCCAACTCCTTGCGCGCGGCGGCCACATGGCGCAGCGCGGGGTGGAACTTCACCGCGAAGCAGAAGGTGATGCCCGCCTCGCCGGCCACCTCGGCGACCCGCCGCGGCGTCAACTCCAGATTCACCCCGAGCTTCTCCAGGACATCCGAGGCCCCGCTCGCACTCGAAGCCGCCCGGTTGCCGTGCTTGACGACCTTGGTGCCGGTGCCGGCCACCACGATCGCGGACATCGTGGAGATGTTGACGGTCTTCGCGCCGTCCCCGCCGGTGCCGACGATGTCGACGCTGGGCCCGGGCACCTCGATGGTGTTGGCGTGCTCGTACATGGTCCGTACCAGACCGGAGATCTCCTCCACGGTCTCGCCCTTGGCCCGCAGCGCCACCGCGAACCCGGCGATCTGCGCGTCCGTCGCCTCGCCGCGCATGATGCGGTCCATCGCCCACGCGGTGTCGTCGGCGCTCTGGTCCCGCCCTTCGAGCAGTCCGTTCAGTACGTCGGGCCAGGTACGGCCCGCCGCGTGGTTGCCTCCAGCGGGGGTCGTAGCGCTGCTCATGGCTACTCCTGGTCTCGTACGTACGAAAGGGGTGTGGGCCCCAGCCTAGCCAAGGCCGGGGACGGCAAAGAGCCCCGTCCGACGATTGGACGGGGCTCCTGCCGTGGCGTTCAGCTACAGCCGACGGGGATCAGTGGTGGCCGTGGCCGCTGGTGATCTCCTTGTACTCGTCCGCCGTGGCCTTGGGGATCTGGCTGTCCTCCCCGTAGTAGCCCTTGGAGAGCTTGGCCCGGAGCTTCTCGCCGCGCGACAGCTTGCGCCTGACGCCGTTCTCGTCGACCTCGGGGCCGAGTTCGACCGGCTCGTACTGCTCGTGCGCGGTGAGGGTGTGCAGCTGCTCCTGGTTGAGCGGCTCGTGCACCTCGATGAACTCGCCGTGCGGCAGGCGCTTGATGATGCCGGACTCGCGCCCGTGCAGCACCTTCTCCTTGTCGCGCCGCTGCAGACCCAGGCAGATCCGCTTGGTGATGACGAACGCGAGGACGGGAGCGACGAAGAACGCGATCCGGACGAACCAGGTGATCGAGTTGATCGACAGGTGGAAGTGGGTCGCCCAGAGGTCGTTTCCACCACCGACGAGCAGGACGAAGTACCAGGTCAGCCAGGCGACACCGAAGGCCGTACGGGTCGGGGCGTTGCGCGGGCGGTCCAGGATGTGGTGCTCGCGCTTGTCGCCGGTGACCCAGGACTCGATGAACGGGTAGACCGCGATGGCCGCCAGGACCAGCGGGAAGATCATCAGCGGGACGAACACACCCAGGACGAGCGTGTGACCCCAGAGGTTGATCTCCCAGCCCGGCATCACACGGATCAGGCCCTCGGAGAAGCCCATGTACCAGTCGGGCTGGGCGCCCGTGGACACCTGGTCCGGCCGGTACGGGCCGATCGCCCAGATCGGGTTGATCGTGGCGATCGCGGAGACGACGGCGATGACACCGAAGACCAGGAAGAAGAAGCCACCGGCCTTGGCCATGTAGACCGGAAGCAGCGGCATGCCGACCACGTTCTTGTTGGTCCGGCCGGGACCCGCGAACTGGGTGTGCTTGTGGTAGAAGACCAGGATCAGGTGGGCCACCAGCAGGCCCATCATGATGCCGGGCAGCAGCAGGATGTGCACCGAGTAGAACCGGGCCACGAAGTCGCCGCCGGGGAACTCACCGCCGAACAGGAACATCGACAGGTACGTGCCGACGACCGGGACGGACAGCACGGCGCCCTGCATGAAGCGGACACCCGTACCGGACAGCAGGTCGTCCGGGAGCGAGTAGCCGGTGAAGCCGGTGAACATGCCGAGCACGAGCAGCAGGAAGCCGAACAGCCAGTTGACCTCGCGCGGCTTGCGGAACGCGCCGGTGAAGAAGACGCGCATCATGTGCACGAGCATCGCCGCGACGAAGATCAGCGCGGCCCAGTGGTGGATCTGCCGGATCAGCAGACCACCGCGGACCTCGAAGCTGATGTGCATCGTCGAGTTGAACGCCTCGGACATCAGCTGACCCTGCAGCGGGACGTAACTGCCCGCGTACTCCACCTCGTTCATCGACGGGTGGAAGAACAGCGTCAGATACACACCCGTGAGGATGATGATGATGAAGCTGTAGAGGCAGATCTCGCCCAGCATGAAGGACCAGTGGTCCGGGAAGATCTTCCGCATGTTGGCCTTGGCCAGGGAGTAGATCCCCAGGCGGCCGTCGGCCCAGTCGGCTACGCGCTCGCCGGCCGGTGCCTTCCTCTTGTTCTCAGTATTGGTGCTCATCCGCGCTCCCAGAAGGCAGGACCGACGGGCTCTTCGAAGTCGCCGAGCGCCTCAAGGTAGCCCTCCTCGTTCACACCGATGCGCAGTTGCGGCAGGGCGTGACCGGCCGGGCCGAAGATCACTCGGGCACCGTCGGAGAGGTCGAAGGTGGACTGGTGGCACGGGCAGAGGGCGTGGTGCGTCTGCTGCTCGTACAGGGAGATCGGGCAGCCCACGTGGGTGCAGATCTTCGAGTACGCCACGATGCCCTCGTGCGACCACTCAAGCTCGCGCTTGTCCTTGATGTCGTCCGGCTGGATGCGGACGATCATCAGGGCGGCCTTGGCGATCTCCTTCTGGAAATCGTGGTCGTGCTCCGACATGCCCTCGGGCATGGCGAAGGTCAGCGAACCCACGGCGACGTCCGACGGGCGCAGCGGCTCGTGCGTGTTCATGTTGACGAGCATCTTGCCCTTGGCCCAGCGCGTGTGCCGCAGCTTGTCCTCGGGCAGGGGACCCAGGTCACGCAGGAGTACGACGCCGGAGAGCGGCACGAGGGCCATGGCGCCGAACATCGTGTTGCGGATCAGCTTGCGCCGGCCGAAGCCGGACTCCTCGGCGCCGGCCGCGAAGTCCGCCATGACCTTGGCCTTGACCTCGGGCTCGGCCTCGATCGCGTGCCGGTCGTCGGCGATCTCCACGTCGGACATCAGCGTGCGGGCCCAGTGGACCGCGCCCGCGCCGATGCAGAACAGCGCGATGCCGAGCGTGATGCCCAGGGCGAAGTTCAGCGCGCTGATGTGCCCGAGCGGCCAGATGTAGACGATCTTCTCGACCGGGAAGGTCACGTAAGAGGCGATGAAGCCGATGGTGGCGAGCATCGAGATCGTGAACAGCAGGGCGACCGTGCGCTCGGAGCTCTTGGCGGCCCGCTCGTCGATGTCCTGGACCCGGTGCTCGTGCGGGGGCAGTCCCGGGTCCGCGAACGGGTCGGTGTCCGCGGTCTTCTGCAGGGTGTGCCCGGCAGCGTCCTGCTCGCTCGGCAGGTTCTCTTCAGGAATGTCTTGGCTACTCATGACTTCTTGGCCTTTGCGGTCCGAGCGGCTACCCAGACGGCGACGGCGATCATCGCGCCCAGACCGAAGATCCAGGCGAACAGACCCTCACTGACGGGGCCGAGGCCGCCCAGCTTGAGCCCGCCCGGGCTGGCGGTCTTCTCACCGTTGACCGCGTCGATGTACGCGATGATGTCCTTCTTCTCCTTCTCCGGCATCGTGGTGTCGGGGAAGGACGGCATGTTCTGCGGGCCGGTCTGCATGGCCTCGTAGATGTGCTTCGGAGACACGTCCTCAAGGGTCGGCGCGAACTTGCCGTGGGTCAGGGCGCCACCCTCACCGGTGAAGTTGTGGCACTGCGCGCAGTTGCTGCGGAACAGTTCGCCACCCTTGCCGATGTCGGCGCCCTCGGGGTTGTACTGCTTTTCGGTCGGCACCGCGGGACCGGCGCCGAGCGACGCGACGTACGCCGCGAGCTGGTCGATCTCGGCCTGGTCGTAGATGACCTTCTTGCGCGGCACCTGGGCGCCGGGCTGCTGGGCCGGCATACGGCCGGTGCCCACCTGGAAGTCCACCGCCGCGGCGCCGACGCCGACAAGGCTCGGGCCGTCGGAAGTGCCCTGACCACCGGTGCCGTGGCAGCTGGAGCAGCCGACGGCGTAGAGCTTCTTGCCCTCGTCGATGGCGAGGGACTGGGCGGTTTCATCGGCCTGCGCCTTGTCCGCGGGTGCGAACGCGGCGTACAGCCCCCCGGTGGCCGCCAGCGCGAGGAGTAGGACGACGACCGCCGCCAGCGGATGGCGTCGTCGTGCGGAGAGCTTTTTCACGGATTACCCCGGTGTCAGGATCTTCTGCGTCGATGCTTCTGGAATGTGATGGGCGGCGGGTTCGTCGTACGGACCCGGGCCCGATTACTTGATCATGTAGATCGTGGCGAAGAGGCCGATCCAGACGACATCGACGAAGTGCCAGTAGTAGGACACGACGATGGCGGAGGTTGCCTGCTCGTGAGTGAACCTCTTGGCCGCGTACGTCCTGCCGAGAACCAGCAGGAAGGCGATCAGACCGCCGGTCACGTGCAGACCGTGGAAGCCGGTGGTGAGGTAGAACACCGAGCCGTACGGGCCGGACGAGAGCGAGAGGCCCTCGTGCTTGACCAGCTCGGTGTACTCGAAGACCTGACCGCCGATGAAGATCGCGCCCATGATGAAGGTCACGATGAACCAGGCCCGGAGCTTCTTCACGTCACCGCGCTCGGCGGCGAAGACGCCGAGCTGGCAGGTGAGCGAGGAGAGCACCAGGATCGTGGTGTTCGTCGCCGAGAAGGGGAAGTTCAGGGCCGAAGCCATTTCCTTCCAGTGTTCGGCACCCGTAACCGAACGCAGGGTGAAGTACATCGCGAAGAGGGCCGCGAAGAACATCAGCTCGGAACTCAGCCAGATGATGGTTCCGACGCTGGTGAGGTTCGGTCGATTGACCGACGGGTGCGCGTGCCCCTTGTCTACTGTCATTGCTGTCGCCACGCCGACATTATGTCGGTCGCTTATCCAGCCCTCACTCCGGGGGGTGCCGTTCGGAGTGTTCCCAGCCCATGTCCAGCCCGGATGGCCCATCAGCGGCCTGTTCGTACCGGTGTTGACAGGGTATCGACAGGAGTAACATCCGCGCATCGGCCCCGAGTCGAGGGGCCGGGCCTTGCACCTCGACGAAGCGGAGCAACCATGAAGTCGACCGCCACGGTCCTGGTCTACAGCGACAACGCGAACACCCGCGAGCAGGTGCGGTTGGCGACGGGGCGCAGGCCGGCCGCGGACGTTCCCCGGGTCGAGTTCATCGAGTGTGCGACGCAGGCCGCGGTCCTCAAGGAGCTGGAGCACGGCGGCGTGGACGTCTGCGTCCTGGACGGCGAGGCGGTGCCGGCCGGCGGTATGGGCGTGTGCCGGCAGATCAAGGACGAGGTCTTCCGGGCCCCGCCCGTGCTGCTGCTCATCGGGCGCCCGCAGGACGCCTGGCTGGCCACGTGGAGCCGTGCGGAGGCGGCCGTGACGCTGCCCGTCGACCCGGTCGAGTTCGCGGACTCGCTGGCCGCCCTGCTGCGCCGCAGGCTCACCGCGACCTCCTGAGGCGGCCCTCCGCCGACGACCGGCGCCCCTGCCTCGTACGCGCCAACGGCCGTACGGCGCAGGGGTGCTGGTCGTGGCAGGGGTGTCGGGCATGTGGGCGGGCTCAGACCTGCGGGCGCAGGCGGGCCTTGTCGACCGGGGACTGGCCTTCGCGGGTGTCGGCGAGGAGCACGCTGCCCTTGCGCCAGTCCTTCCAGTCCATGTTCCAGTCGCCGAGGCCGTTGCCGAAGGTGGGCATGTCCTCGCCGTAGCTGTTGATCGTCTTGACGAGGTCGCCCTGGCGCAGGGTCTCGTACAGCCAGGCGGCGTTGCCGGTGCTCATTCCGACGCAGCCGTGGCTGGTGTTGGCGTAGCCGTGCGAGCCGGCGGACCAGGGGGCGGCGTGCAGGTACTCGCCGGTGTCGGTGACGCGGGTCGCGTAGTACACCATCTTGTCGTAGAAGTCCGAGGCGCCGATGCTGGCGCTGGTCATGCGGACCACGTATTGCTGGCCGAGGACGACCTTGATGCCGTTGCGCGTGGAGTAGCCGGGCTTGCCGGTGGTGACCGGCACGGATTTGATCTCCTCGCCGTTGCGGTAGACGGTCATGTTGTGCGAGCCGGCGTCCACGACGGCGACGACGCGGTCGCCCGTCTTGAACTTCACGGGCTTGGTGTCGGTGCCCCACAGGCCGTCGTCGACCTTGATGCCCTCCAGGTTGGAGCGGACCTCGACGGTGGCCTTGGTCGGCCAGTACTCCTTCGGGCGGTAGTGCAGCGTCTTGCTGTCGACCCAGTGCCAGGCGCCCTGAGCCGCGGGCACGGAGCGGACGGTCAGGGCGCGTTCGACGATCGCCCGGGCGTCCTTGCCCTTGACGGCCTTGCTGAGCTTCGCGGTGACGGGCTGTCCGACGCCGTACGTGCCCTTCTCCGGGCCGAACTCGACCTTCAGGAGCTTCTTCTTGGGCTTGCCGGTGTCGAAGCCCAGGAGCTTGCTTCCGGGCGCCCCGTCCTCGTCCTCGGTGCTGACCTTCACCGTGTAGTGCACGCCGGCCGCGAGGGGGCTGGTGCTGTGCCAGCGGGTGCCGTCGGCGGAGAGTTCGCCCGCGAGGTAGCGGCCGAGGGAGTCGGTGGCCGTGACGTCGGTGATCCGGGCCTTCTCGCCCTGGGTGGTGACCTCCAGGGGCTTCTCCGGGTCCACCTTCTTGGTGCCGTCCTGACCACTGAAGGCGATCTGGTCGGCCGCGTCGTACGGCTTCGCCGAGAGCGGATGGCTGTCGGAGCTGCCGCACGCGGTCGCTCCCGCGCCGAGCGCGACGACCAGCAGTGTGCAGCTCAGAACCGTGGTGATGCGCGGTGAGTTGCTCATGACCACACGGTATGAAGATTCGTCGGCCGCGGCGCGCCGAGTGACCCGTTCGGGGGTCCCGGTGTTACTGCACAAGAGGGGCCCGGACGCTCCTTCACGGAGTGTCCGGGCCCGTCTTGCGGTGCCGTGTGCTAATGGCTCACTGGTTCTGGTTCTCGCCGCGGTAGTACTCGTACACCCAGCCCCACAGACCGATGAGGATCAGCGGAGCGGAGAAGTACAGCAGCCACCAGCCGAACACGACGCCCAGGAAGGCGAGCGCGCCACCGACGGCCAGGGAGAGCGGCTGCCAGCTGTGCGGGCTGAAGAAGCCCACCTCGCCGGCCTCGTCCGCGACGTCGGCCTCCTTGTCGTCCTGCGCCATGGCGTCGACCCGCCGGGCCGTGAAGGCCAGGTAGTAGCCGACCATGATGCACAGGCCGAAGGCCAGGAAGAGCGCCGTGGTACCGGCCGGCTCCTTCGACCACACGCCATAGACGATCGCCATGGCGAGGACGAAGACGCTCAGCCAGATGAACATCTTGCCCTGGATCTTCACTTGCCGGCCTCCTTGCCGCCCGCGAGCGCCTTGTCGGACTCGTCGCCGTGTCCGAGCTGTTCGAGCGCCGCGATCTCCGGGTGGTGCAGGTCGAACGCCGGGGATTCGGAGCGGATCCGCGGCAGGGTGAGGAAGTTGTGCCGCGGCGGCGGGCAGGACGTGGCCCACTCCAGCGAACGGCCGTAGCCCCAGGGGTCGTCGACCTCGATCTTCTTGCCGTACTTGGCGGTCTTCCAGATGTTGTAGAAGAACGGCAGGATCGACATGCCGAGGACGAACGAGGCGATCGTCGAGATCGTGTTCAGGGCGGTGAAGCCGTCGGCCGCGAGGTAGTCCGCGTAACGCCGCGGCATGCCCTCGGCACCGAGCCAGTGCTGCACCAGGAACGTGCCGTGGAAGCCCACGAACAGCGTCCAGAAGGTGATCTTGCCGAGTCGCTCGTCGAGCATCTTGCCGGTCATCTTCGGCCACCAGAAGTGGAATCCGGAGAACATCGCGAAGACCACGGTTCCGAAGACGACGTAGTGGAAGTGCGCGACCACGAAGTACGAGTCCGATACGTGGAAGTCCATCGGCGGCGAGGCCAGGATGACGCCGGTCAGACCACCGAAGGTGAAGGTGATCAGGAAGCCGACGGCCCAGAGCATCGGGGTCTCGAAACTCAAGGACCCCTTCCACATCGTTCCGATCCAGTTGAAGAACTTCACGCCGGTTGGCACGGCGATGAGGAACGTCATGAAGGAGAAGAACGGGAGTAGCACGCCACCGGTGACGTACATGTGGTGCGCCCACACCGTCACGGAAAGACCGGCGATCGCGATGGTCGCGCCGATCAGGCCCATGTAGCCGAACATCGGCTTGCGGGAGAAGACCGGGATGACCTCGGAAATGATTCCGAAGAATGGCAGGGCGATGATGTACACCTCTGGGTGTCCGAAGAACCAGAAGAGGTGTTGCCACAACAAGGCGCCGCCATTGGCCGCGTCGAAGATATGCGCACCGAACTTGCGGTCCGCCTCCAGGGCGAACAGCGCGGCCGCCAGGACCGGGAAGGCCAGCAGGACCAGGACGGCGGTCAGCAGCACGTTCCAGGTGAAGATCGGCATCCGGAACATCGTCATGCCGGGGGCACGCATGCAGATGATCGTGGTGATGAAGTTGACCGAACCGAGGATCGTGCCGAAGCCGGAGAAGGCCAGACCCATGATCCACATGTCGGCGCCGATGCCCGGCGAACGGACCGCGTCCGACAGCGGGGAGTAGGCGAACCAGCCGAAGTCGGCCGCACCCTGCGGGGTGAGGAATCCGCCCACCGCGATCAGCGAGCCGAAGAGGTACAGCCAGTACGCGAACATGTTCAGCCGCGGGAACGCCACGTCGGGCGCGCCGATCTGCAGCGGCATGATCCAGTTCGCGAATCCGGCGAACAGCGGCGTCGCGAACATCAGCAGCATGATCGTGCCGTGCATCGTGAACGCCTGGTTGAACTGCTCGTTCGACATGATCTGCGTGCCGGGACGGGCCAGTTCGGCGCGCATGAAGAGCGCCATCAGGCCGCCGATGCAGAAGAACGCGAACGACGTGACCAGGTAAAGCGTGCCGATCGTCTTGTGGTCGGTGGTGGTCAGCCACTTCACGACCACGTTGCCGGGCTGCCTGCGCCGAACCGGGAGCTCGTTTTCGTACGAGTCGTCATCAGCTGCGGCAGCACCCTGGGGTTCATTGAGGATGCTCACAGTTGGTTCTTCTCCGCATTCCTGGCCGGGTCCGTCTGCTCGATGCCGGACGGGATGTAGCCGGTCTGCCCCTTCTCGGCCAGCTCCTCAAGGTGCTGCTGGTAGCGCTCCGGGGAGACGACCTTGACGTTGAACAGCATCCGGGAGTGGTCGACGCCGCAGAGCTCGGCGCACTTGCCCATGAAGGTGCCCTCCTTGTTGGGGGTCACCTCGAAGACGTTGGTGTGGCCCGGAATGACGTCCTGCTTCATCAGGAACGGCACCACCCAGAAGGAGTGGATGACGTCACGCGAAGTCAGGATGAAGCGGACCTTCTCGCCCTTCGGCAGCCACAGGGTCGGGCCCGGGTTGCCGTTCTGCGGGTTCCGGGTGCCGGGCGTGCCGACCTCGTAGACACCGCCGGCGTTCTCCGGGAAGTCCTTCTGGTACTTGTCCGGAATCGCCGAGAGTTCCTTGTTCGACTTGGCGTCGCCTTCGGAACCGGGGACGTTCTCGATGTAGTTGAAGCCCCAGCTCCACTGGAAGCCCACCACGTTCACCGTGTGTGTCGGCTTGTCGGAGAGTGCGAGGAGCTTCGATTCATCGCGCGCGGTGAAGTAGAAGAGCACCGAAACGATGATGAGCGGAACCACGGTGTACAGCGCCTCAATGGGCATGTTGTACCGGGTCTGCGGAGGAACCTCGACCTTGGTGCGGCTGCGCCGGTGGAAGACAACGCTCCACAGGATCAGGCCCCACACGAGCACGCCGGTGGCGAGCGCCGCGGCCCACGAGCCCTGCCACAGGGAGAGGATCCGCGGAGCCTCTTCCGTGACAGGGGTGGGCATTCCAAGCCGAGGGAAGTCCTTGTATGTGCAACCGGTCGCGGTCGCCAGGACCAGGCCCGCAGTCAGCACCTGCGGCAGCTTCCGCCGCATCGGGCGCCGCGACGAGCGGTCGGAGCCGTTGGGACTCACGTAGCGCCTTCCCGAGAGTCTCGCCCGCTCGGCCGGGCTCGGCCGGTGATGCGATCGGTCGGGCTCCGGTCCCTGTACGGGCAGGGTTTGGATGTTTATGCGGACCAAACCCTACTGGACGCTATTTGGGGTCGCGCGGGGAGGGTGCCCAACGCGCCGCCGCACGACCCGAAGGGGTGGCCGGAACTCTCCCACCGAGGCACAACACCGCACGTGAACGGGCAACTGACGCCCCCTCCAGAGATACCGACAACCAGTCGGCGGCGGCCCCGGAACGACCCCTTCCGGGCGTGTGCACGAGAGGGCTGTCCGAGGGCTGTCGAAGGGCTCTGCCGGAGGGCTGTCGAAGGGCTTCCCGAGGGTTATCCACAGGCCTCCCGGGCTCCCCCGCGACCCGGGTAGCGTGACGGCGTGCCCTACTTCGACACCGCATCGTCCGCTCCCCTGCACCCCGTCGCCCGCCAGGCGTTGCTCGCCGCGCTGGACGAGGGCTGGGCCGACCCGTCCCGGCTCTACCGCGAGGGTCGGAAGGCCCGGCTGCTCCTCGACGCCGCGCGCGAGGCGGCGGCCGAGGCCGTGGGGTGCAGACCGGACGAGCTGGTCTTCACTCCTTCGGGGACGCGGGCGGTGCACTCGGGGGTGGCGGGCGCGCTCGCGGGCCGCCGCCGCGTGGGCCGGCGCCTGGTGGTGTCCGCCGTGGAGCACTCCTCCGTGCTGCACGCGGCGACGGCCCACGAGGACCGGGGCGGTACGACAGCCCGGGTCCCGGTGGGGCGTACGGGGCGGGTGGACGCCGAGGAGTTCGCCGGGGCCCTCGGGGCGGACACGGCGCTGGCCTGCCTGCAGTCCGCCAACCACGAGGTGGGCACGGTGCAGCCGGTGGCCGAGGTGGCCGAGGCGTGCGGGGCGGCCGGGGTGCCGCTGCTCGTGGACGCGGCGCAGTCGTTGCCGTGGGGGCCGGTCGGGGGCGCCTGGTCGCTGCTCGCGGCGAGTGCGCACAAATGGGGCGGGCCGTCCGGGGTCGGCCTGCTCGTCGTACGGAAGGGGGCACGGTTCGCGGCTCAAGGGCCGTCGGACGAGCGGGAGTCGGGGCGGGCGCCGGGGTTCGAGAACCTGCCGGGGATCGTCGCGGCGGCGGCCTCGCTGCGGGCGGTGCACGCGGAGGCGGCCCAGGAGGCCGTGCGGCTGCGGGAGTTGACGGAGCGGATCAGGGCGCGGGTGCCGGAGCTTGTGCCTGATGTGGAGGTGGTCGGCGATCCGGAGCGGCGACTGCCGCATCTGGTCACGTTCTCTTGTCTTTATGTCGACGGCGAGAGCCTGCTGCACGAGCTGGACCGGGCGGGCTTCTCGGTGTCGTCGGGCTCGTCGTGCACGAGTTCGACGCTGACGCCGAGCCATGTCCTCCATGCGATGGGGGTGCTGAGCGAGGGGAACGTACGGGTGTCGCTGCCGGTGGGCACGGCGGCGGCGGACGTGGAGCGGTTCCTGGGGGTGCTGCCGGAGGCGGTGGCCGGGGTGCGGGCGAAGCTGGGGGCGCCTGCGGCGGTGGTGGCTGCCGGTCCGGGCGGGTCGCTCGTCCTGGACGTGGTCGGGGAGCGGTGCCCGGTGCCGGTGATCGAGCTGGGCAAGGTCATCGGCGAGGTACCGGTGGGCGGCACGGTGACGGTGCTCTCGGACGACGAGGTCGCCGCGCTCGACATCCGGGCCTGGTGCCATATGCGGGGGCAGGAGTTCGTGAGCGAGGAGCCGGCGGACCGCGGCACTGCTTATACGGTCCGCCGGCTCACCTGACTCACGCGGGCCCGTACGTCAGCCGGGCCCGGCCTGCAGGGGTGGCCGGATCAGGCCAGGTGCTCCTGGACCTCGGTGGCGGCCTCGTGGCCGTACGCCTTGGTGAAGCGGTCCATGAAGTGGGCGCGGCGCAGGGTGTACTCCTGGGTGCCGAGGGTCTCGATGACCAGGGTGGCGAGCATGCAGCCGACCTGGGCGGCGCGCTCCAGGCCGACGCCCCAGGACAGGCCGGAGAGGAAGCCGGCCCGGAAGGCATCGCCGACGCCGGTCGGGTCGACCTTCGACTCCTCCTCGGGGACGCCGACCTCGACCGGGTCCTCGCCCGCCCGCTCGATGCGGACGCCGCGGGCGCCGAGGGTGGTGACGCGGTGCCCGACACGGCCGAGGATCTCGTCGTCGCTCCAGCCGGTCTTGGTCTCGATGAGGCCCTTCTCGTACTCGTTGGAGAAGAGGTAGGTGGCGCCGTCCATGAGGGTGCGGATCTCGTCGCCGTCCATGCGGGCGATCTGCTGCGAGAAGTCCGCGGCGAACGGGATGGAGCGGGAGCGGCACTCCTCGGTGTGGCGGAGCATCGCCTCGGGGTCGTCGGCGCCGATCAGGACGAGGTCGAGGCCGCCGACGCGCTCGGCGACGGAGTGCAGCTCGATGAGGCGGGCCTCGCTCATGGCGCCGGTGTAGAAGGAGCCGATCTGGTTGTGGTCGGCGTCCGTGGTGCACACGAAGCGGGCGGTGTGCAGGACTTCGGAGATGCGGACGGAGTCGGTGTCGACGCCGTGGCGGTCGAGCCAGGCGCGGTACTCGTCGAAGTCGGAACCTGCGGCCCCGACCAGGACTGGGCGGGTGCCGAGCTGGCCCATGCCGAAGCAGATGTTGGCGCCGACCCCTCCCCTGCGTACGTCGAGGTTGTCGACCAGGAAGGAGAGGGAGACCGTGTGCAGCTGATCCGCGACCAGTTGGTCGGCGAATCGGCCGGGGAAGGTCATGAGGTGGTCGGTGGCGATGGAGCCGGTGACTGCGATACGCACGGCGTATGTCTCCTGCGGGAGAGGCTGCGGTGGAGATTGACAGTTCACGCTATCGGGTCGGCACCCCTTCGCTGAACCGCCAAAACTACCCGATAGTAGACCTTTTTCTGTGGGGTTCCGCGTGCGTACGGTGCGTATATGTCGAAGCACACCGCCATGCCGGAACAGCCCGACCTCACGCTGAAGCAGCTTCAGGGGGACTGCGCCCGGATGGCTCCGCACTGGAGGGCGGTGCGCGAGTCCGCGCCGCGGCCCGTCTCGCCGGCCAGCATCCACGGCGTGATCGTGCCGGGCGCCTCGGCCCGGCTCCTGGACGCGATGTCCGACTACTGACCGGCGCGCAGGCGGGAACCGCGCGCCCTTGAGGACCGTCCCACCGGCAGTCGTCCCCGTACGGGGAGTCGGCGCGGACGAAGGAGCGATGCGGTGGGCAGCGAGGAGACGCACGAGGGCACCCGTCGGCGGCGGCCCGGGATCGTGGCCGTC
The DNA here is from genome assembly GCF_029968095.1 of Streptomyces solicavernae. GTDB lineage: Bacteria > Actinomycetota > Actinomycetes > Streptomycetales > Streptomycetaceae > Streptomyces > Streptomyces solicavernae. Next base: position 102,572 of record NZ_JASCIR010000009.1, read on the forward strand.
TCGGTGGCGGCCGCGGTGCTGCTGGCCGGGGGCGGCGGTGCGTATGTCGCGGCGAACGCCTCGGGAGGTTCCGGTTCTGGTGTGCCGGCGGCCGATGAGACTCCTCCCCCGTTGACGCTTGACGACCCTGCGGGGATCGCGCCCGGGGAGCCCGCGCCCGGCGGGGTGACGTACCGGGCGGGCGGCGAGCTGCCGAAGGGGCCGGGTTCCGCGTCCGTGCACCGGCTGCGCGGCACGGTCGACGCGGACCAAGTGGCCCGGCTCGCCGAGGCACTTGACGTGTCCGGCACGCCGCGCGCCGAGGGCACCACGTGGAAGGTGGGGCGCGCCGGGGACGGGCCGTTGCTGACGGTCGGCAAGGAGGCGCCGGGCACCTGGACCTTCCAGGCATATGCGGGCGGTACGGACAACTGCGTCAAGGGCAAGTCCTGTGCGCCGAAGGGCGGTTCCGGGACCGGGGACACGGGTCCCGGAGCGGAAACGGACCCCGCCGGGGACACGGATCCCGGGCCCGTGAGCGAGCGGGCCGCCAAGAGTGCCGCCGCGCCCGTACTGAAGGCGGTCGGGCAGGCCGGCGCCGCGCTCGACGCCTCGCAGACGATGGGCGCGGTGCGGGTCGTGAACGCCGACCCGAAGGTGAGCGGACTGCCCACGTACGGCTGGTCGACCGGCGTGCAGATCGGCTCGGACGGTCAAGTGGTGGGCGGCAGCGGCAAGTTGACGAAGCCTGTGAAGGGCGCCGCCTATCCCGTACTGAGTGCGGAGAAGACGATCGCGGAGCTGAACGAGGCCGCCGCGAAGACCGGGCCGGGAAGCGGCAGCGGTGGGTGTGCGCGGCCGGTTCCGCACACCGAGGGCGCCTCGGACGCGCCCGGCCCCGGCGGCATCGCTCCGGGTGAGCCCGCGCCGGGCGGGGGCGCGGGACCGCGGCAGCCGTGTCCGCCCGAGTCGGGGGCGAAGGGTGCCGGGCCGGAGCCGGTCGAGGTGGCGAAGGCGACGTTCGGGCTCGCGCTGCACTTCGAGCGGGGGCGGCCGGTGCTCGTACCGTCCTGGCTGTTCCAGGTGCGGCCGGAGGGTGCCGAGCGGCCGTTCACGGTGACGCATCCGGCGGTGGACCCGCAGTATCTGACCGGGGCGAGCGCGCCCGAGCCCGCGCCGACGCAGGACGCCGGCCCGGAGTCCAGGGACGTTCCCGTGACCTCGTACAGCGCGGACGGGCGGAAGCTGACGCTGCACTTCTGGGGCGGGGCGTGCAGTGAGTACACGGCGCGGGCGACCGAGAGCGCGAGCGAGGTGCGGGTCGCGGTGGCCGAGAAGCCGCAGAAGAAGGGCGAGGTCTGCGTGATGATCGCCGAGGAGCGGACGGCCGAGGTGACGCTGGACAAGCCGCTCGGCGAGCGCACGGTGGTCGGCACGGACGGGGTGGCGGTGCGGCGGAAGTAGCGCGGCGCGGCGGAAGGATCGGCGGTGCGGCGGAAGCAGCAAGGCCCGCATCTACGACGAAGGCGGCGCTCCCCTCGCAGGGGGGCGCCGCCTTCGTGCGTACGTCAGTGACTCCGGGGAGCCGGCTGGCTCAGCTGAAGGAGTCGCCGCAGGCGCAGGAGCCCGTGGCGTTGGGGTTGTCGATCGTGAAGCCCTGCTTCTCGATGGTGTCGACGAAGTCGATGGAGGCGCCACCGAGGTACGGGGCGCTCATGCGGTCGGTGACGACCTTGACGCCGTCGAAGTCCTTGACGACGTCGCCGTCGAGCGAGCGCTCGTCGAAGAACAGCTGGTACCGCAGGCCCGAGCAGCCACCGGGCTGAACGGCGACGCGCAGCGCCAGGTCGTCACGGCCTTCCTGGTCGAGGAGGCCCTTGACCTTGGCCGCGGCGGCGTCGGACAGGATGATGCCGTCGCTGACGGTGGTGGTCTCGTCCGATACGGACATCTAGATCTCTCCCGGGTTGTTCGGACTGCTTGCCGACGGGTGCAACCTTCGGGGCCGCGGATTCATTCCGGGCCCGGCGCGCCGATTCTGCAAGTGCGCCTGCCTCTTCATGCTCGCACACCCGCGCGGGGCAAGGCGCCGGTGCGTGGTCCGGGAATGCGTCACATCGACACGATGGCCATCGTCAAACTGACGTGAAGCAGTTATGATAGATAGCGTCAATTCGACGAAAAGCAGGCCCGGACAGCGGGTTCTGCCCGCCGGAAGAAGAAAGGGTGCGTGTCGTGACCACCGCCCACTCCCCCGTAGACCTGGCTGTCGAGCCCACGCCGCTCGCCCTGCTGCTGCTCGGCCGCGAGGCCGACCCCAAGAGCGAGCGCGGCGTCGACTGCCCGGGCGACCTGCCCTCGCCGTCCGACCCGGACCTGGTGGAGCGCGCCCGCGCCGCCAAGGAGAAGCTCGGCGACAAGGTCTTCGTGCTCGGTCACCACTACCAGCGCGACGAGGTCATCCAGTTCGCCGACGTGACCGGCGACTCCTTCAAGCTGGCCAAGGACGCGGCCGCCAAGCCGGAGGCCGAGTACATCGTCTTCTGCGGTGTGCACTTCATGGCCGAGTCGGCGGACATCCTGACCTCCGACGACCAGAAGGTGGTCCTGCCCGACCTCGCCGCCGGCTGCTCCATGGCCGACATGGCGACGGCCGAGCAGGTCGCCGAGTGCTGGGACGTGCTGACCGAGGCGGGCATAGCCGAGCAGGTCGTGCCGGTGTCGTACATGAACTCCTCGGCGGACATCAAGGCGTTCACCGGCAAGCACGGCGGCACGATCTGCACCTCGTCCAACGCGAAGCGCGCGCTTGACTGGGCCTTCGAGCAGGGGGAGCCCCATGCGACAAAGGTGCTGTTCCTGCCCGACCAGCACCTCGGCCGGAACACCGCCGTGCGCGACCTGGGCATGTCCCTGGACGACTGTGTGGTCTACAACCCGCACAAGCCGAACGGCGGCCTGACCGCCGAGGAGCTGCGCGCCGCCAGGATGATCCTGTGGCGCGGCCACTGCTCGGTGCACGGCCGGTTCTCGCTGGAGTCGGTCGAGGACGTACGGGCGCGCATCCCCGGCGTGAACGTCCTGGTGCACCCCGAGTGCAAGCACGAGGTCGTGGCCGCGGCGGACCACGTCGGGTCGACGGAGTACATCATCAAGGCCCTGGAGGCCGCGCCCGCCGGTTCGAAGTGGGCGATCGGCACCGAGCTGAACCTGGTCCGCCGGCTCGCCAACCGCTTCGCGCCCGAGGGCAAGGAGATCGTCTTCCTCGACAAGACGGTCTGCTTCTGCTCGACCATGAACCGGATCGACCTTCCGCACCTGGTCTGGGCCCTGGAGTCCCTGGCCGAGGGCAATCTGGTCAACCGCATCGAGGTCGACACGGAGACGGAGAGCTTCGCGAAGCTTGCGCTTGAGCGGATGCTGGCGCTGCCGTAGGTGGCGTAGCTTCCTTGGGTCTGCGTTGCGGTGGCCGACCGGTGATCCCGGTCGGCCACCGCCGTGTTTCAGAGAGTGCGGTCCGTGTTCAGAGAATCCGGTCCGGGTGTCAGAGAATCCGGTCCGTCAGAGAATTCGGTCCGGCTGGTCGGGGTGGCAGACGCCGATCTGATGCTCACCGAGCGCCTCGCGGTACGCCAGGATGTCCTCGATGTCCGTCGTCACCACCAGAGCGCGGCCGTGGTGCGCCGCGATGACGAGGACCAGGGCGTCGACGACGTCGAACGACTTCTTGGCGGGCAGCTTGACGCGCGAGGCCAGGGCCCCGACGCGCTTGCCGTCCTGCTCCGTGTGCCCGGACGCGCACGGCAGGCATGCATGGCGGGGGTCGTCCCAGCCCTTCGCCCCGAAGTGCGGCGGCCGGGAATCGCGGGCCGCGTAGACGGTGCAGCCGGCCAGGATCGGCTTGAGGTTGGTGTAGTTGCCCGGCCCCGGGCGCCAGACCTGCCCGAGGACCGGGAGCGGTACGACGGGGCGGTGGCCGCCGCGCTCAAGCACCCTGCGGTGCAGGGCCTGCGCCCGGCCGCGCCCCTGTTCCAGGCGGATCAGCATCCCGGCGTCGTAGACGACGGTCATCAGGCGGCGCCCTGCCCGCGTCCGGCGGCGGGACCCGTCGCAAAGAAGTCGTCGAGCGCCTGGCCGATGGCCTCGCTCTCGCCGTCAGCGATTCCGTCGGCGCCCTCGGCCGGCCGCGCTGCGCCGGGGGTGCTCCGCTCGGTCTCGGCGATCAGTTCGTCGAGGGGTGCGAAGGCGCGCGCGACCTGGTCGTCGCGCTCCATCGCGGCGCCGATCGCGGCCGCGACGTACGTGGTCAGGTCCACACCCGCAGCGTCGGCATAGGCACGCACGCGTTCTTTCGTCTCCGTGTCCACGGCCAACGTGATCATGCTTCGTTTTGCGCCCATACGGGCAGCGTACAACAGTGTTGTACGCGCGGAGCGCGAAAGGGCGCCCCTCTCCGGCAGTTGACCGGCGAGGGGCGCCCCCTTCGTGCGTACGACCGTCCGTCAGACCTGCGCAGGCTCCGGCTCGTCGGTGTGCGACTGCGACGGGGCCTCGGGCTGCTCCGGGATGCCCGCCTTCCTGGCGCGCCTGGCTGCCTTCTTCTTCGCTCGGCGCTCCTTGCGGAGTTCGATCATCGCGTAGAGCGTCGGCACCAGGAGGAGCGTGAGCAGCGTCGACGTGACCAGGCCGCCGATCACCACGATCGCGAGCGGCTTGGCGATGAAGCCGCCGTGGCCGGTGACGCCCGCCGCCATCGGGGCGAGCGCGCAGATCGTCGCCAGGGCCGTCATCAGGATCGGGCGGAGGCGGTGGCGGCCGCCCTCGATGACCGCTTCGACGGTGCCGTAGCCCTTCTCGCGGTACTGGTTGATCAGGTCGATCAGCACAATCGCGTTGGTCACCACGATGCCGATCAGCATCAGCATGCCGATCATCGCCGGGACGCCCATCGGGGTGTCGGTGGCGATGAGCAGGCCGATCGCGCCGGTGGCCGCGAACGGGATGGAGACCAGCAGGATCAGCGGCTGCACCAGGGACTTGAAGGTCGCCACGAGCAGCATGAAGACGATCGCGATCGCCGCGAGCATCGCCAGGCCGAGCGAGGCGAAGGCCTCGTCCTGGTCCTCGGAGACGCCGCCGATGGAGACCGTGGCGCCGTCGGGCAGGTCCTTCTCAAGCTCGTTCAGCTTGGTCTGGAGCGCGGCGCTGACCGCGCCCGTGTTGTCGCCCGTCGGCTTGGCGGTGATCGTCGCGGCGCGGGCGCCGTCGATGCGGGTCATCGAGACCGGGCCGTCGACCAGCTTCACCGTGGCGATGTCGCCCAACTGGACCCGGCCGAGCCGCAGGTCACGCAGCTCCTCCAGGGTCTCGGCGGGCTTCGCGGACTTCACGACGACGTCCCGCTCGGTGTCGTCGAGCACCGCCTTGCCGCTGGGGGTGCCGCGCACCGCCTGGGCGACGGCCTGGCCGAGCGTGGTGTCGTTGAACCCGGCCGCGGCGGCCTTCTCGTTGGCCTTGACCGAGATCCGCGGCACCGACTGCGACAGGTCGCTCTGCACGTCGGTGACGTCGTCGAGCTCCGCGACCCCGTCCCTGACCTGCTCGGACGCCTTCTTCAGTACGTCGGCGTCGGCGGCCTTGACGACCACGCTGAGGCCTTGCCCGGCCATGGGGTCACCGGCGGCGATGCGGGTCTCGCCGATGCCGTCGAGGGCGCCGAGCTCCCGCTCGATGGCGTCGCCGGTCTGCTCGAAGTCGGCGCCGTCGGTGAGGGTCACCTGGTACGAGGCCTGGTTGGTGTCGGTGCCGCCGCCGAAGGCCGCCATGAAGCCGGACGAGCCGATGGTGACCTGGTAGTCCTTGACGCCGTCGATCCCGGCGAGGGCCTTCTCGACCTTCGCGGCGGCCTCGTCGGTGGCGGCGAGGCTGGTGCCCGGCGCCAACTCCTGCTTGACGGACAGGACTTCCTGCTCGCCCTGGTCGAAGAAGTTGGTCTTCAGCATCGGCGCCATGCCGAACGTGCCGACCAGGACCACGACCGCGATCAGCAGGCTGGTGAAACGGCGCCGGGTGGCGAACCGGAGCACGGGCACGTACAGCCGCTGCAGCCGGCTGCGGGCCTCCTTCTCCTCGGCCTTGCGCCGCGCCTCGTCCGGGTCCAGGCCCGCGGTGGCCTTGGGGGCGCGCAGGAACCAGTACGAGAGCACCGGAACGACCGTCAGGGAGACGATCAGGGAGGCGAGCAGGGCGGCCGTGACGGTCAGCGAGAACGAGCCGAACAGCTCGCCCACCATGCCGCCGACCAGGCCGATCGGCAGGAACACCGCGACCGTGGTGAGCGTCGACGAGGTGACCGCGCCGGAGACCTCCTTGACCGCGCTGAGGATCGCCTCCTTGCGCTCCTCGCCGTAGCCGAGGTGCCGCTTGATGTTCTCCAGGACCACGATCGAGTCGTCCACGACCCGGCCGATGGCGATGGTCAGCGCGCCGAGCGTGAGCATGTTCAGGGACAGGTCACGCGTCCACAGGACGATCAGCGCGAGGACGACCGAGAGCGGGATGGAGACCGCGGTGACAAGCGTCGAGCGGATCGACGTCAGGAAGACCAGGATGATGACGACCGCGAAGGCCAGGCCGAGCGCACCCTCGGTGGTCAGGCTGGAGATCGACTTCGAGACCGCCGGGCCCTGGTCGGAGACCACGGTCAGCTCGGCGTCGGCGCCCAGGTCCGCCCGCAGGTCCGGGAGTTCGGCCTTGACCTCGTCCGAGATGTCGACGGCGGAGCCGTCCTGGTCCATGGTGACGACGACGGCGAGGCTGGGCTCCCCGTTCGTACGGGTCAGCGAGGTGGCCGCGGCCTCCTGCAGCTCGACCTGCGCGACGGAGCCGAGGCGTACGGGCTTCTTGGGCCCGCCCCGGGACGCGCCGGGTGCCGCCTCCGGCGCGACCATCAGGTCCTCGACCTGCTTCAGGGAGGTGAAGCCGCCGCCGACCTGAACGGTGCGGTTCTTGCCCGCCTCGTCGAAGGAACCGGCCGGGACCGACGCCCCGCCCTGCTGCAGCGCCTGCACCAGCGCACCCGGGGTGAGGCCCGCCCGCGCCAGCTTCGCCGCGTCCGGGGTGACCGCCACCTGCAGGTCGCGCACGCCGTCGACCGAGACCTGGCCGACGCCGTCGATGTCCTCCAGGACGGGTACGACGCTGCGCTCCAGCTTCTCGGCGAGCGCCTGCTGGTCGGTGCCGTCGGCGGAGGCGGCCAGGACGACGGTCGGGATGTCGTCCGTGGAGCCGGCCACGACCTGCGGGTCGACGTCCCGGGGCAGCTGGGCGCGGGCCCGGTTCACGGCCTGCTGGACGTCGGCGACGAGCTGCTTGGAGTCGCTGTCCCCGTAGTCGAACTGGGCCATGACCAGGGCGTTGCCCTCGCTGGCCGTGGCGGTGATGCCGGTGATCCCGTCGACCGCCTCGATGGACGACTCAAGCGGCTCGACGACCTGCTTCTCGACCACGTCGGGCGACGCGCCCTGGTACGGGGCGATGACGGAGACCATCGGAAGTTCGATGGACGGGAGCAGCTGCTGCTTGAGCTGCGGGACGGCTATGGCGCCGAACGCGATCGCGACGATCGAGATCAGCCCGATCAGGGCCCGTTGGGCGAGGCTGAATCTTGACAGCCAGGACATGGGTGAGGGTCTCTCTTCTGTGGCTTGCGCGGCAGGAGAGGGCGCAGCCTGCGCCCGACCCTTCAACCCTCGGTCATGCCGGGAGCGGTATCCCTCGCTCCCAGGTCCCCTTCCTTGTCCGGCACCTACTGCGAGCGCAGTACGGCCCTTCGGGCTCAGTCCACCCTCGGACGTACCAGGCCCGATTCGTACGCGATGACGACGAGTTGTGCCCGGTCGCGGGCGCCCAGCTTGGCCATCGCACGGTTGACGTGGGTCTTCACGGTGAGCGGGCTGACGGTCAGGCGTTCGGCGATCTCGTCGTTGGAGAGACCGCCCGCGACCTGCACGAGGACCTCCCGCTCGCGCCCGGTGAGGGCCCGCAGGCGCTCCGCGTGGGCGCCCCTGGTCCCGTCGCCGTCGTCCGAACTGCCGCCCTGGGCGAGGAACTTGGCGATCAGGCCCTTGGTCGCGGCGGGCGAGAGCAGCGCCTCCCCGGCGGCGGCGACGCGGATGGCGCCCAGCAGTTCGTCGGGCTCGGAGCCCTTGCCGAGGAACCCGGAGGCGCCGGCGCGCAGCGACTGCACCACGTACTCGTCGACCTCGAAGGTGGTCAGCATGACGACGCGGACCCCGGCGAGGTCCGGGTCGGCGCTGATGGTGCGGGTGGCGGCGAGGCCGTCCGTACCGGGCATGCGGATGTCCATGAGGACGACGTCGGCGCGTTCGGAGCGGGCGAGTGCGACGGCCTCGGCGCCGTCGGATGCCTCTCCGACGACCTGCATGTCGGGCTCGGAGTCGACGAGGATCTTGAAGGCGCTGCGCAGCAGGGCCTGGTCGTCGGCGAGCAGCACTCTGATGACTGCGGTCATACGGTCTCCCCCATGATGGTCTCGTCCGTGGCGGTCCCGCCCGTAACGGTCCCGCCCGTAACGGTCTCGCCCGTGACGGTCCCGCCCGTGGTGGCCGTGCGGGTCATGTGCGCTCGCCGGTCGTGGCCGTGCGCTCGCCGGTCGTGGCCGCGCGCTCGGCGACCGGCAGGATCGCATGGACGCGGAACCCGCCGCCGTAGCGGGGGCTCGCGGTGAGGGTGCCGCGGAGTGCGGAGACGCGTTCGCGCATGCCGAGCAGTCCGTGGCCCCCGCCGCTGACCCCGTCCGGTCCGTCCGGCTCACCCGGCTCATCCGGTTCGCCCGGCTCGTCCACTCCCGGTCCGTCGTCGATCACGGTGATCTCCACGTTGGCGCCGACCCGGATCACGCTCAGCTCGGCCCTCGCATCGGCGCCCGCGTGCTTGTGGACGTTGGTGAGGGCTTCCTGGATGACGCGGTACGCGGCCAGGTCGACGGCGGCGGGCAGCGGGGCGTTCTCGTCGGCGCAGGCCACCTCGACGGGGAGCCCGGCGTGCCGGAAGCTGTCGACGAGTTCGCCGAGCCGGGCAAGCCCCGGCGCGGGTTCGGTGGGCGCCTCGGGGTCGCCGGTCTGCCGCAGCAGGCCGACGGTGGCGCGGAGTTCGTCGAGCGCGGAGCGGCTGGCCTCGCGTACGTGGCCCAGCGCCTCCTTGGCCTGGTCGGGCCGCTTGTCCATGACGTGCGCCGCGACGCCGGCCTGGACGTTGACGAGGGCGATGTGGTGGGCGACCACGTCGTGCAGGTCGCGGGCGATGCGCAGGCGTTCCTCGGCGACCCGGCGGCGGGCCTCCTCCTCGCGGGTCCGTTCGGCGCGCTCGGCCCGCTCACGGATGGCGTCGACGAAGGCCCGGCGGCTGCGCACGGCGTCCCCGGCGGCCGCGGCCATGCCGGTCCAGGCGAAGATCCCGAGGTTTTCCTGCGCGTACCAGGGCAGCGGTCCGGTGAGCATCGCGGTGCCGGTGAGCAGGGTCATGGTGAGCAGGCCGACCCGCCAGGTGGTCGGCCGGTCGGTGCGCGCGGCGACGGTGAACAGGGCGACGACGGCACACATCGCGACGGGCGCCCGCGGCTCCCCGGTGGCCACCTCGACGAGGGACACGGCGACCGTGGCGGCGAGCACCCACCACGGCCGGCGGTGCCGGAAGATCAGGGCGACGGAGCCGGCCAGCATCAGGGCGACGCTCAGCCCGTCTGGACTGCGCCCGAAGTAGGGCCCGCGCGGGCCGTGCGGCTCGACGAAGGACCCGAGCAGCATGCAGACCAGCACGGCCAGGGCGAGGCTCGCGTCGAAGGCCAGCGGGTGTGCCTTCTGCCAGTCCCTGGCGCGTACGAGGGTGCTCACGTCTGGCAACGGTACCGGTGCGGTCGGACAGCGCTCCGTCGTGCCCGGGGCAGACCTGTCGGGTTCAGCCCGGGATCAGCCCGTCGTCGCTCAGCATCTCCCTGACCTCCTCCAACGTCGCGTCCGGCGACGGAAGGATCAGTTCCGAGGGTTCGAGGGCGTCGTCGGGCAGCGGGGTGCCGAGCTCGCGGACCTTGTCCAGGAGCGCGTGCAGGGTGGTGCGGAAGCCGGGACTGTCGCCGCTCTCCATCTCGGCGAGCAGTTCGTCGTCCAGCTTGTTGAGTTCGGCGAAGTGGCTGTCGGCCAGCTCCACCTGCCCCTCCCCCATGATCCGTACGATCATGACGCTCTCCTCAGAGTCAGGGTTCCGTACGCGGCCTGCTGCTGCCCACTGCGGCCTACTACTGCCTTCTACTGCCTTCTACTGCCTTCTACTGCCTTCTACTGCCTTCTACTGCCTACTGCTTGTCGAAGCGGGGCGTGTCCTGCTGCGGTTGGCCCTGGGCCTGGCCGTTGCCGCCGCCCTCGATGGCCTGCTGGGACGGGCCGGAACCTCCGGACAGCTCGGCCTTCATGCGCTGCAGCTCCAGCTCCACGTCGGTGCCGCCGGAGAGGCGGTCCAGCTCGGCCTGGATGTCGTCCTTGGTCGAGCCGGACTGGTCGTCGAGGGCGCCGGAGGCAAGCAGCTCGTCGATGGCACCGGCGCGGGCCTGCAGCTGGGCCGTCTTGTCCTCGGCCCGCTGGATGGCCATGCCGACGTCGCCCATCTCCTCGGAGATGCCGGAGAAGGCCTCCCCGATCCGGGTCTGGGCCTGCGCCGCCGTGTACGTCGCCTTGATCGTCTCCTTCTTCGTACGGAAGGCGTCGACCTTGGCCTGCAGGCGCTGGGCGGCGAGCGTGAGCTTCCCCTCCTCGCCCTGCAGGGTCTGGTGCTGCGTCTCCAGGTCCGTGACCTGCTGCTGGAGGGCGGCGCGGCGGGACAGCGCCTCGCGCGCCAGATCCTCACGGCCGAGTGCGAGCGCCTTGCGGCCCTGGTCCTCCAGCTTGGACGACTGCGACTGGAGCTGGTTCAGCTGCAGTTCGAGGCGCTTGCGGGACGTCGCCACGTCGGCGACGCCGCGGCGCACCTTCTGCAGCAGCTCCAGCTGCTTCTGGTACGAGTAATCGAGGGTCTCGCGCGGGTCCTCGGCCCGGTCAAGGGCCTTGTTCGCCTTCGCGCGGAAGAGCATCCCCATACGCTTCATGACACCGCTCATGGGCTTCGCGCGCCCCCTTCTGACAGATCCGACCGGCCGTTCCAGCTCCAGCACTGCGACAGAACCCAGCGTACGGGCCCTGCATCCATTACCGCACTGTTCGAGCGCCGATCGACTCCTCCCCAAGGACGACTGCGGAGCCGGTGGCTCCCGCCCAAGGAGTAGGTGAGCGACCCGCGGCCGGGCGCGGCAATGACCGGGAAGGTCCCGTTGGATCCCTTTTTGGATCCCCGTGCAGTTGTCCTTCAGGACGTCCGCCGTTGCCGGATCGTTCCCCGCCGGGCTGGGGTACACACCGGCTACCCCGTACCCTTGGGTTTTGTGTTCCGTAGCCGTTCCAAGGATGAGAAGGCCCCGAGCGCCAAGGCGCCGGTAGCCGACTCCACGCAGCCCCGCGACCCGCAGGCACCCAAGGGTCGCCCCACCCCGAAGCGCAGCGCCGCCCAGTCGCAGCGCCGCAGCGTGGCGAGTACGCCGACTAACCGCAAGGAGGCGGCGAAGCGGCAGCGCGAGGCCCGCCGTGCGGACATGGCGCGCCAGCGCGAGGCGCTCGCCAGTGGCGACGAGCGCTATCTGCCGGTGCGCGACAAGGGCAAGGTGCGCAAGTTCGCGCGCGACTTCGTCGACTCGCGGTTCTGCATCGCCGAGTACTTCCTGCCGATGGCGGTGATCATCCTCGTCCTGAGCATGCTGCAGAACCCGCAGCTGCAGAACATCGCGCTGCTGCTCTGGCTGGGCGTGATCCTGCTGATCGTCATCGACTCGGTCTTCACCGCGATCCGCCTGAAGAAGCAGCTCCGCGAGCGCTTCCCGGACGAGCCCAAGCGCGGCGCCGTGGCGTACGCCCTGATGCGCACGCTCCAGATGCGCCGACTGCGGCTGCCGAAGCCGCAGGTCAAGCGCGGAGAGCGGCCCTGAGCGGAGATTCTGAACCGGCGCGCAGCGCTCCTTGGAAGGGTGGCGGCGGGCGACGGGAGGGCTTCGAGGGGGGCGCGGCCGGCTGGCTGAAGGGTCTCGGCGGGCTGCGGAACGTCGTCCGCCAGGAGCTGGTCGCGCGCCAGCTCGACGAGCAGATCGGCGCCCGCTTTCCCGTCGGCCGGCGGCTGCGCGTGCTCGACGTCGGCCTCGGCCAGGGCACGCAGGCGCTGCGGCTCGCGCGCGTCGGCCACCGGGTCACCGGCATCGAGTCGGACGCGGAGATGCTGGCCGCCGCGCGTGCGGCGCTCGCCGCCGAGCCGGAGGGCATCCGCGCGCGGGTGCGGCTGGTCGAGGGCGACGGGCGGGACACCGGTGTGCACTTCCTGCCCGGCTCGTTCGACGTGGTGCTCTGCCACGGCGTCCTGATGTACGTGGACGAGCCGGACGGCCTGCTCGCCGGGCTCGCCCGGATGCTGGCGCCGGGCGGGCTGCTCTCGCTGCTCGTGCGGAACGCGGACGCGCTCGCGATGCGGCCGGGGCTTTCCGGCGACTGGCCGACGGCACTCACCGCGTTCGACACCACGGCGTACACCAACCGCATCGGCCTCGAAGTGCGCGCCGACCGCCGGGCCGACCTCACGGCGACGCTCGCGGGCATCGGCGCCCCGCTGCACGCCTGGTACGGCGTACGGGTCTTCACGGACACGGTCCCCGACGAGGCCGGGCTGCCGCCGGAAGCGGAACTCACGGCGCTGCTCGCGGCGGAGGAACGCGCGGGGCGCACCGATCCGTACCGGTCCGTGGCGGCGCTGACACATCTGTGCGGGGTACGGGGCTGAGCGCCCGGCCCACCACCCACGCGGAACGCCCAACTCCCCTTCTGCTGTGAGCAGTAGGGGAGTTCGCATGTCAGTGCGATGGGGCAGGATGGCGTACGTGATCAACCAGCAGCCGCCACAGAACCAGCCGTACGCCCCTCAACCGACGAACCCCTACCAGGCGAACCCGTACCAGCAGCACCCGCAGCAGCAGAGCCCTCCTCAGTACCCGCAACAGCACCCGCAACCACACCCACAGCAGTACCAGCGGCAGGCGCCGTCCGAGCCGGAGGAGGTAGGGGACTACCGGCGGGGGTTCGCGGCCACCGTCGACGGCCTGATCGCGCTGCTCGGCGGCTTCGCCCTCGCCGAGCAGCTCGCCGGGGACAAGAGCGTCGGCGCCTACTGGGGCTGTGTCGCGGGGCTCATCCTCGGGGTCTCGTTCGTCCACCATGTCCTCGGCGCGCTGATCTTCCGCGCGACCGTGGGGAAGTTCCTCTTCACCTCGCGTGTGGTGCGCGCCGAGGACGCCGGGCGGCCGCGGTTCTGGCAGACGGTCAGACGCTGGCTGCTCGGCCTGACCTGGCTCCCGATGCAGCCGGTGCTCAGCCTGACGAACGACGACGGGGATCCGTACGAGGACGGCTGCGGGCTGCGCTACGTACGCAGCAGAGACCTGCGTTGACCGTCCGCACACCGGCCGACGGCCAACGCTCCGGCCAAGGGCTACTCCTGCGCCGCGGCTTCCTGAGCGTGCAGGCTCATCGGGCCGTAGATCTCCGTGCCGTCCTCGAAGAGGCGTACCTGGTCGGTGCCGCCGTCCGCGAGGTCCTTCCAGACCTCGCCGATCCAGGACTCCGCGTCGCCCTGCGTCGTGAACTCCTCGGGCTGGACCGACGGTTCCACCTCGGTGCCGTCGGACCTCTCGAACCGCCACGTCCACGCCGCCATGTCAGCCTCCCAGGTGCTGGTCCAAGATCCGAGTCCTGGCTGCAGCCTATCCGGGCGCGCAAGACCGTCTCGGAGACGGCAGGATCGTCCCCGTGGAACTGACTCTGCTCGGCACCGGCGCCCCCGACGGGCTGCCCCGCCCCGACTGCCCCTGCGCCGCCTGCGCGAGCGCCCTCGGCGACGACACACGCGCGGCGACCGCGCTCCTGGTGGACGGCGTGCTGCTGCTCGACCTCACGCCCGGGGCGGCCTTCGCGGCCGCCCGCGCGGGGCACTCGCTCAGCGGCGTGCGCCAGGTGCTGCTCTCGCACCCGCAGGAAGGCCCGGCGTTCGAGCACCCGGCGGGGCTGCCTTCGGGAGGCCGGGTGCCGGAGGGCCGCGAGCTGGCGCTGCTCGACGGGCACCGGGTGCGGGCGCTGGCCATGGACGCGCCGGGCACCGGGTACGAGGTGACGGGTCCCGACGGACAGCGGCTGCTGTACCTGCCGCCGGGCTGTGCGCCCGCGGGGCTGGACCATCCGGTGCCGTACGACATGGTGCTCGCCGATGTCGTGGGGCGGCCGGACGCGCTGGCGCGGCTGCGCACGGCCGGGGCCGTGACCGCCACGACCGACGTGCTCGCGGTGCACATCGACCACGACGTGCCGCCCGGCGCCGAGCTGCGCCGCAGGCTGGCCGCGGCCGGGGCGCGGGCCGTGCCGGACGGTACGACGGTGGTGGTCGGCGAGTTCCACGCCGTACCGGACCTGCCGCGGCGCACGCTCGTGCTCGGCGGGGCCCGCTCCGGCAAGTCCGTCGAGGCGGAGCGGCGCCTGGAGTCCTTCCCGGAGGTGGTGTACGTCGCGACCGGCGGGAGCCGTGAGGGCGACGCGGAGTGGGCGGCGCGGATCGGCCTGCACCGGGAGCGCCGGCCGGGCAGCTGGCGTACGGAGGAGACCTGCGAGCTGGCTCCGCTGCTCGACGCGGACGGGCCGCCGCTGCTCGTCGACTGCCTGTCGCTGTGGCTGACCGACGCGATGGACCGGGTCGGCGCGTGGGACGACGACAAGTGGGCGGCGGGCGGCGAGCGGGCCCTGCGGGAGCGGGTGGCGCAGCTGACGGAGGCGGTGCGCAGGACGCGCAGGACGGTGGTCGCGGTCTCCAACGAGGTCGGCTCGGGCGTGGTCCCCGCGACGGCCGCAGGCCGCCGCTTCCGCGACGAACTCGGCCGTCTGAACGCGGCGTTCGCGGCGGAGTGCGAGTCCGTCCTGCTGGTCGTGGCGGGCCAGGCGATGATGCTGCGGGGGTGAGAGCGCCCTGCGGCGGGCGGCGGCACGAGGCGTGCGCGGCGTTCGGGGACGGGGACTGTTCGCGAGGTTGACGTGCTCGCCGGAGCCGCACCGGAGCCCCTGCCCTGGCCGCACGGGAGCCGCACCGGAGCCGCGTCGGGCCGGGGCGATGAGGTGTTCGGGTCGGTCCCGGTACTGTTCGGCGAATGAGCTCGCTGAATCTCGATGACTTCTCCGATCTGATCGAGCGCCCCGACGGCGGGGTGCGCCGCGACGCCGAAGAGCGCAGGGAGCGGCTGGCCGTGCCGCCGGGCGCGCTCGGACGGCTTGACGAGCTGGGCGAGTGGCTGGCGGCCGCACAGTCGACGGTGCCGGTGAAGCCGATCGAGCGGCCCCGCGCCGTGCTGTTCGCGGGCGACCACGGCGTGGCCGAACTCGGCGTCTCCGCGCGGCCCGCCGGGAGCGCTTACCGGCTGGCGCGCGCCGTGCTCGACGGGGAGAGCCCGGTCGCGGTGCTCGCGCGCCGCAGCGGCGTCCCGGTCCGCGTCGTCGACCTGGCCCTGGACTGCGACCCGGACGAGCTGCCCGCCGAGGCCGTACGGCACCGGGTGCGGCGCGGCAGCGGCCGGATCGACGTCGAGGACGCGCTCACCGCCGAGGAGGCCGAGCAGGCGTTCCGCGCGGGCATGGCGGTCGCCGACGAGGAGGCCGACTCCGGCACCGACCTGGTGGTGCTCGGCGACCTCAGCGTCGGCGGTACGACGGCGGCGGCCACGCTCGTCGCGGCGCTGTGCGGCACGGACGCCTCGGTCGTCACCGGGCGCGGCGGCCGGCACATCGACGACCTGGCCTGGATGCGCAAGTGCGCCGCCGTACGGGACGCGCTGCGGCGGGCCCGGCCGGTCCTCGGCGACCAGCTGGAGCTGCTGCGTACCGTCGGCGGCGCCGATCTCGCGGCGATCACCGGGTTCCTGCTGCAGAGCGCGGTCCGTCGCACGCCGGTGATCCTCGACGGAGTCGTCTCCGCGGCCTGTGCGCTGGTCGCGCAGCGGGTCGCGTTCCGGGCGCCGGACTGGTGGCTCGCGGGCCACCGCAGCGGCGAGCCCGCCCAGGCCAAGGCCCTGGACCGGCTCGCCGTCGACCCGCTGCTCGACCAGGGCGTCACGGCGGGCGAGGGTACGGGCGCGATGCTGGCGCTCCCCCTCGTACAGGCGGCCGCGGCCCTGGCCGCAGAACTGCCGGAGGTCAAACCCGAGACGGACGTCGAGGACGAACAGGCCGACACGGAGGCGGAGTTGGGGGACCGGGAGCCGCAGTCCGGCCAGTAGCCCGCATGGGCACAGCTCCGGCGAACCGCCCGAATTCACCCACTCCGCCCGCCGGGGCTCGGCCGCTACCCCCGAGGAGCTACCCCCCGAGGACCAGCACGACGAGCGCCGCCGTCGCCGCCGTCTCCGCGAGCGCGCCGAAGACGTCCCCGGTCACCCCGCCGAACCTCCGCACACAGCGCCGCAGCAACAACTCCGCCGCCCCCACCGCCACAAGGACCGCACCCCCGCAGCGCACCGCAGCGCTGACGGTGGCCTCACCCCACAGCGCACCGCACCCCGCGGCCACCACCGTGACCACGCCGAGGACGGCCGACGCGGACCGGACGGAGACCGTTCCGGCGACGGCGGCGCCGAGTCCGTCGGGCCGGGCGGCCGGGACCCCGGAACGTGACGCGAGGGTGAGCGCGACGCGGGCGGCGACCGCGGAGACGACGGCCGCGACGGCGCCCTCGGCCCACCCCGACTCGTACGCGTGGGAGACCGCCGCCACCTGGGCGAGGAGCGCGAAGAGCAGCGTGACCACGCCGAACGGGCCGATGTCGGACCGCTTCATGATGGCGAGCGCGGCCTCGGCGGGCTTGTTGGAGCCGAGGCCGTCGGCGGTGTCGGCCAGGCCGTCCAGGTGCAGGCCGCGGGTGAGCGCCGCGGGCACCGCGACCGTGGCGACGGCGGCGAGCAGCGGGCCGGTGCCGAGCAGCAACAAGGCCGTGCCGAGGGCGGCGGCGCACAGGCCGACGACGAGCCCGGCGAGCGGCGCGCAGAGCATGCCCGCGCGGGCGGCGCCCCGGTCCCAGCGGGTCAGCCGGACCGGAAGGACCGTCAATGTGCCGAAGGCGAACCGGAGTCCGTCCTCCAGGTCGTCCCGTATGCCCTTGCCGCTGCCGCCGCCGTCCACTGAGTTCACCGCGGCAGGTTATCCGCAGGTCGCGCGCACCCACTCCCGGGCGGTTGCGGGAGCGGCGAGCGTAGGCTCACTCCGGGTGCTCATCGGGCCGGTCGTACGATGCGGCTGGGCCAGGTCGACCCGATCCCATCGGCCACAACTCAACGGAAGCGAGAATTCACCACCGTGACTGCTCTGACTCTGAAGCCCGCCGCCGCTGCCGGGCAGCGCGCCGACGTGATCGTCGTCGGTGTCGCGAAGGGCGCGAAGGGACCGGTCCTCGCACCGGGCGCCGCCGTCGTGGACGAGGCGTTCGGCGGCAAGCTCGCCGCTGTCCTCGAAACGCTCGGTGCGTCGGGCGGCGAGGGTGAGACGACGAAGCTGCCCGCCCCCGACGGGCTGAAGGCGCCGGTCGTCCTCGCGGTCGGGCTCGGCGGACTCCCGGAGAAGGACGCGGCGTTCGACGAGGACGCGCTGCGCCGCGCCGCCGGCGCCGCCGCCCGCGCCCTGGCCGGCACCAAGAAGGCCGTGTTCGCCCTGCCCGCCGAGAGCGCCGAGGCCGTGGCCGCGCTCGCCGAGGGCGCCGCGCTCGGCGGGTACTCCTTCGACGCGTACAAGGACGACGGCGAGGCCGCCAAGGGCGGCAAGAACGGCAAGGGCCCGCTCGGCGAGGCCGCGATCGCCGTGGACAAGCCGCGCGACAAGGACGTGAAGGCCGCCCTGGAGCGCGCCGCCGCGGTCGCCGAGGAGGTCAACCGCTCCCGCGACCTGATCAACACCCCGCCGAACGACCTCACCCCGGAGGCCTTCGCCGCCGTCGCCTCGGCCGCGGCCAAGGAGCACGGCATCAAGGTGCAGGTGCTCGACGAGAAGGCCCTCGTCAAGGGCGGTTACGGCGGCATCCTCGGCGTCGGCGCCGGTTCGCAGAACCCGCCGCGCCTGGTGAAGCTCGCGTACACGCACCCGAAGGCGCAGAAGTCGCTCGCGTTCGTCGGCAAGGGCATCACGTACGACTCGGGCGGCATCTCGCTCAAGCCGGCGGGGCACAACGAGACGATGAAGTGCGACATGAGCGGTGCCGCCGCCGTGTTCGCCGCGATCGTCGCCGCCGCCCGCCTGGGCCTTGAGGTGAACATCACCGGCTGGCTGGCGCTCGCCGAGAACATGCCGTCCGGCTCCGCTGTCCGCCCCGGCGACGTCCTTCGGATGTACAGCGGCAAGACCGTAGAGGTCCTCAACACCGACGCCGAGGGCCGGCTGGTCCTGGCCGACGCGCTGTGGAAGGCCTCCGAGGCGAAGCCGGACGCGATCGTCGACGTGGCCACGCTGACCGGCGCGATGATGATGGCCCTCGGCAGCCGCACCTTCGGCGTCATGGGCAACGACGACGCATTCCGTACGTCGGTCCACGAGATCGCCGAGGAGGCCGGCGAGGCGTCCTGGCCGATGCCGCTGCCGAAGCACCTGCAGAAGGGCATGGAGTCCCCGACGGCCGACATCGCCAACATGGGCGAGCGGATGGGCGGCGGCCTGGTGGCCGGCCTGTTCCTGCAGGAGTTCGTGGGCGAGGGCATCGCCTGGGCCCACCTGGACATCGCGGGCCCGGCCTACAACGAGGGCAGCCCCTACGGCTACACGCCCAAGGGCGGCACGGGCAGCGCCGTCCGCACCCTGGTCCGCCTGGCCGAGCGCACGGCCGCCGGCGACCTGGGCTAGCACCGGCTCACGGAGCACGATCCGCACCCCCGGCCGCGGCGACCGTGGCCGGGGGTGCGGCCCCGGACGGGCTGCATTCGGTTTCGCTTCCGACGAAATCCGTACCTCGGTACGCAGCGCCGATCGACGAAATCACTGAGGCGCCCGTCTCAGTCAGCGGCCCGGCGTCCCGTCGCCCGTCGACAAGTGCGAAGATGGGTTCTCGGCAGGACAGGGCCCCCACCACAGGGCCGAAGGAACAAGCGGCCGAACACCAGCCGCCGCGCGGTCATCGCAGACCGGCGTACGGCGCACATGCATGGAGGACGTGACGTGGCGAACGACGCCAGCACCGTTTTCGACCTAGTGATCCTCGGCGGCGGTAGCGGCGGTTACGCCGCGGCCCTGCGCGGAGCGCAGCTGGGCCTTGACGTCGCCCTGATCGAGAAGAACAAGGTCGGCGGCACCTGCCTGCACGTCGGCTGCATCCCGACGAAGGCCCTGCTGCACGCCGGCGAGATCGCCGACCAGGCCCGCGAGTCCGAGCAGTTCGGCGTGAAGGCCACCTTCGAGGGCATCGACATGCCCGCCGTCCAGAAGTACAAGGACGAGGTCATCTCGGGCCTGTACAAGGGCCTGCAGGGGCTCATCGCCTCGCGCAAGGTGACGTACATCGAGGGCGAGGGCAAGCTCTCGTCCCCCACCTCCGTCGACGTGAACGGCCAGCGTGTCCAGGGCCGCCACGTGCTGCTGGCGACCGGCTCCGTGCCGAAGTCGCTGCCCGGCCTGGAGATCGACGGCGACCGCATCATCTCCTCGGACCACGCGCTGACCCTGGACCGGGTCCCGAAGTCCGCGATCGTGCTCGGCGGCGGCGTCATCGGCGTCGAGTTCGCCTCGGCCTGGAAGTCCTTCGGCTCCGAGGTGACGATCGTCGAGGGCCTCAAGCACCTCGTCCCCGTCGAGGACGAGAACAGCTCCAAGCTTCTTGAGCGCGCGTTCCGCAAGCGCGGCATCAAGTTCAACCTCGGCACGTTCTTCGAGAAGGCCGAGTACACGCAGGACGGCGTCCGCGTGACCCTGGCCGACGGCAAGACCTTCGAGGCCGAGGTCCTCCTGGTCGCCATCGGCCGCGGCCCGGTCTCGCAGGGCCTGGGCTACGAGGAGCAGGGCGTCGCGATGGACCGCGGCTACGTCCTGGTCGACGAGTACATGCAGACCAACGTGCCGACGGTCTCGGCCGTCGGTGACCTGGTCCCGACGCTCCAGCTCGCGCACGTCGGCTTCGCCGAGGGCATCCTGGTGGCGGAGCGTCTGGCCGGTCTGAAGACCGTTCCGATCGACTACGACGGCGTGCCGAAGGTGACGTACTGCCACCCCGAGGTCGCGTCGGTGGGTCTCTCCGAGGCGAAGGCCAAGGAGGTCTACGGTGCGGACAAGGTCGTCGCCCTGAAGTACAACCTGGGGGGCAACGGCAAGAGCAGGATCCTGAAGACCGCGGGCGAGATCAAGCTCGTCCAGGTCAAGGACGGCGCTGTGGTCGGTGTCCACATGGTCGGTGACCGTATGGGCGAGCAGGTCGGCGAGGCGCAGCTCATCTACAACTGGGAGGCGCTGCCCGCCGAGGTCGCGCAGCTCATCCACGCGCACCCGACGCAGAACGAGGCGCTCGGCGAGGCCCACCTGGCCCTGGCCGGCAAGCCGCTGCACGCGCACGACTAGTCGCTCTCCCGCAGCGATCGCGCCCCGTTACCCATACGTAGTTCGTTAGGAGCAACCGAAACCATGTCGGTTTCCGTAACCCTGCCGGCGCTCGGCGAGAGCGTGTCCGAAGGCACCGTCACCCGTTGGCTGAAGGCCGAGGGCGAGCGCGTCGAGGCCGACGAGCCGCTGCTCGAAGTCTCGACCGACAAGGTCGACACCGAGATCCCGGCCCCCGCCGCCGGTGTCCTCGCGTCCATCAAGGTCGCCGAGGACGAGACCGTCGAGGTCGGCGCCGAGCTGGCCGTCATCGACGACGGCTCGGGCGCCCCGGCCGCCGCCCCGGCCCAGGCCGAGGCCCCCGCCGCCGAGCCCGCCCCGGCCCCGGCCGCCGAGGCCCCCGCGGCTCCGGCGCCCGCCGCCGAGGCCCCCGCCGCCGCCCCCGCCGGTGGTGCCGAGGGCACCGACGTGACGCTGCCCGCCCTGGGCGAGTCCGTCACCGAGGGCACCGTCACCCGCTGGCTGAAGGAGGTCGGCGAGGAGGTCGCGGAGGACGAGCCGCTGCTTGAGGTCTCGACCGACAAGGTCGACACCGAGATCCCGTCGCCCGCCGCCGGTGTCCTCCTGGAGATCGTGGTCGGTGAGGACGAGACCGCCGAGGTCGGCGCGAAGCTCGCCGTCATCGGTGCCGCGGGTGCGGCTCCGGCCGCCGCCCCGGCCGCCCCCGCCGCTCCGGCCGAGCCCGCCCCGGCCCCGGCTGCCCCCGCAGCCCCGGCCGCCCCGGCTCCGGCTCCCGCTGCCCCGGCTCCGGCTGCTGCCGCTCCGGCCGCGCCCGCCGCCCCGGCTGCCCCGGCCGCCCCGGCTCCGGTCGCGCCCGCCGCACCCGCCCCGGCCGCGCAGGCCGTGGCTCAGGTGGACGACGGCGCCTACGTGACCCCGCTGGTCCGCAAGCTCGCGTCGGAGAACGGCGTGGACCTGTCGGCCGTCAAGGGCACCGGCGTCGGCGGCCGTATCCGCAAGCAGGACGTCATCGCCGCCGCGGAGGCCGCCAAGGCCGCCGCTCCGGCCGCTGCTGTGACTGCAGGGGGCCCTGCTGCCGCTGCCGCGCCGAAGGCCCCGGCCCTGGAGGTCTCTCCCCTCCGCGGCCAGACGGTCAAGCTGCCGCGCATCCGCAAGGCCATCGCGGACAACATGCACAAGGCCCTGCAGGAGCAGGCGCAGCTGTCCTCGGTCATCGAGGTCGACATCACCAAGCTGATGAAGCTGCGCGGCAAGGCCAAGGACGGCTTCGCCGCCCGCGAGGGCGTCAAGCTCTCCCCGATGCCGTTCTTCGTCAAGGCCGCCGTCCAGGCGCTGAAGGCCCACCCGGTCATCAACGCCCGCCTGAACTACGACGAGGGCACCATCACCTACTTCGACTCCGAGAACGTCGGCATCGCCGTCGACTCGGAGAAGGGCCTGATGACCCCGGTCATCAAGGGTGCGGGTGACCTCAACATCGCGGGCATCGCCAAGAAGACGGCGGAGCTGGCGGGCAAGGTCCGTACGAACAAGATCGCCCCGGACGACCTGTCGGGCGCCACCTTCACGATCTCCAACACGGGTTCGCGCGGTGCGCTCTTCGACACGGTCATCGTCCCGCCGAACCAGGTCGCCATCCTGGGCATCGGTGCCACGGTGAAGCGCCCCGTCGTCATCAACCACCCGGACCTCGGCGAGACCATCGCCGTCCGTGACATGACGTACGTGACGCTCTCCTACGACCACCGACTGGTGGACGGCGCCGACGCCGCCCGCTACCTGTCGACGGTCAAGCAGATCCTGGAGGCGGGCGAGTTCGAGGTCGAGCTCGGCCTCTGACCTGAGGATTCCCGTTGTACGGCGGCGCCCCCGTCCGGAACTTTCCGGACGGGGGCGCCGCCGTGTGCGGGGCGTCGCCGCGGCAGCCGCGAGTGACGGATCCCGCACCCCGCGCACACCCCAAGGACGAGGTGAACGCCGTATCGTCGTCCCATCGCACCTGCCTGAGGAGCCACCACCCATGAGTTCGAGCCCCGGGGCGGCCATGTCCGCGCCCGTCGTCCACTCGCTGCGCGACCAGATCCGCGAGCACATCGTGGAGGGGATCGTCAGCGGCCGCTGGAAGCCGGGCGAGCGCATCGTGGAACGCCGTATCGCGGTCGAGCTGGAGGTCAGCCAGACTCCGGTCCGGGAGGCCCTGCGCGAGCTGGAGTCGCTCCGCCTGATCGAGTCGGCCCCGAACAAGGGCGTACGCGTACGGAATCTGACCGCGGCCGACCTGGAGGAGAGCTACCCGGTACGGGCCGGCCTGGAGCAGATCGCCGCCGAGCTGGCCGCCGACCGCCTGGCCGAGGACTGCTCGGCCCTGGAGGCACACGTGGCGCCGCTCTACGAGGCCGACCGGAACGCCGACGGCACGGCGCAGGTGCGGCACACCGTCGGCTTCCACCGCGAACTGGTGCGCGCCGCGGGAAACTCCGTGCTCCTGCACACCTGGGAGGGCCTGGGCATCGAGGTGTTCACGGCCCTGTCGATCCGCTGGCTGGGCACGCAGCAGCAGTCGTACGCGGAGGAGCACGAGGAGCTGGTGGCGGCGTTCCGGCGGCGTGATCCGCAGATCGGGGCGTTGGTGAAGGAACACGTTCTTGGTTGTGCGCCGCGGGCATAAATCAGCCCGTCGTCTGGGGGGCACCTCCCAGCGGTAGCTGGGGGGACGAGCGCGGAGCGCGATCGAGGGCGCCCGAGTCGACGCTCACAGGCCGGCCGACCTGCGCTCATATGGTCCACCCCGCCCGCAAAGTAGCGTCCACTTTGACCAGAAATGGGCGGCACCCCGTGCCCGAACCCCAGGCACGGGGTGCCGATTTCTCCACGTAGAGAAATTTCTCCCCTCAACCCTTTGATCGATCATCGATCAGCGGCTTACAGTCGACGGCGGGCTGCACCCAGCCCACCGCCCTGTCCTGCCAGATAGGGCCATCTCCACCCCCTCTTCCGCGGCGTCGCGGAAGAACCTGTCCGGAAGGCGTCGATCATGACCGACCCCGTAGGCAAGCTTCCGAGCCAGCTGGACCAGCTGCCGGACCGCGACCCCGAGGAGACCGCCGAGTGGGCGGCCTCCGTGGACGCCGTGAGCGAGCACGCCGGTACGCATCGCGCGGAGTACCTGCTGCGCCGTACCCTCCAGCACGCCGAGGACGCGGGCCTCGCCCTGCCGCGGCTCCTGGAGACGGATTACGTCAACACCATCCCCACCTCCGCCGAGCCCGCCATCGAGGGCGACGAGGAGATGGAGCGGAAGATCACCGCCTGGAACCGCTGGAACGCGGCGGCCATGGTGACCCGCGGCTCCAAGCACGGCGTCGGCGGCCACATCGCCACCTTCGCCTCCGCGGCCTGGCTCTACGAGACGGGCTTCAACCACTTCTTCCGCGGCAAGGAGCAGGACGGCTCCGGCGACCAGCTCTACATCCAGGGCCACGCCTCGCCCGGCATCTACGCCCGCGCCTTCCTGGACGGGCGCCTCTCGGAGCAGCAGCTCGACCACTTCCGGCAGGAGTCCGGCGGCAACGGTCTGCCGTCGTACCCGCACCCGCGCCGCCTGCCCTGGCTGTGGGAGTTCCCCACGGTCTCCATGGGCCTCGGCCCGCTCTCCGCGATCTACCAGGCGCGGTTCAACCGCTACCTGACGAACCGCGGCATCAAGGACGTCTCCAACTCTCACGTGTGGGCGTTCCTCGGTGACGGCGAGATGGACGAGCCCGAGTCGACGGCGGCACTCGCACTCGCCTCGCGCGAGGGCCTGGACAACCTGACCTTCGTCATCAACTGCAACCTGCAGCGCCTCGACGGCCCGGTCCGCGCCAACTTCAAGATCGTGCAGGAGCTGGAGGCCCAGTTCCGCGGCGCCGGCTGGAACGTCGTGAAGTCGCTGTGGGGCAACGCCTGGGACGAGCTCTTCCAGCTCGACACCAACGGCGCCCTGGTCCGCCGCATCCGTGAGGTTCCGGACGCGCAGATCCAGACGTACCAGACGCGTGACGCCGCCTACATCCGCGACCACTTCTTCGCGGGCGACCCGGCCCTTGTCCAGCTCGGCAAGTCGCTCAGCGACGACAAGATCATCGAGTGCTTCCAGCTGTCGCGCGGTGGCCACGAGCCGCGCAAGGTGTACGCCGCGTACAAGGCCGCCCTCGCGCACAAGGGCGCGCCGACCGTGATCCTGGCCCAGACGGTCAAGGGCTTCACGCTCGGCGAGGGCTTCGCGTCGAAGAACGCCAACCACCAGATGAAGAAGCTGACCACGGACGAGTTCAAGGGCATGCGCGACCTGCTCGAACTCCCCATCAAGGACAGCGACTTCGCCGACGGCCAGGTGCCGTACGGCCACCCGGGCGAGAACTCCCCCGAGGTCCGCTACCTCCAGGAGCGCCGCGCCGCCCTCGGCGGTCCGGCCCCCGCCCGCCGTACGCAGCCGCTGCCCGCGCTGCCCGAGGCCGCCGCGAAGACCTTCGCCGCCTTCGACAAGGGCTCCGGCTCGCAGTCGATGGCGACCACGATGGCGTTCGTGCGCCTCGCCAAGGACCTGATGCGGGACAAGACCTCCGGCAAGCGCTGGGTGCCGATCGTCCCCGACGAGGCCCGCACCTTCGGCATGGAGTCGCTGTTCCCGTCGCTCGGCATCTACTCGCCGAAGGGCCAGACGTACGAGCCGGTCGACCGCGACCAGCTGATGTACTACCGCGAGGCCAAGGACGGCCAGATCCTCAACGAGGGCATCACCGAGGCCGGCTCGATGGCCGACTTCATCGCCGCGGCATCGTCGTACGCCACGCACGGCGAGACCATGATCCCCTTCTACATCTTCTACTCGATGTTCGGCTGGCAGCGCACGGCCGACCAGATGTGGCAGCTCGGCGACCAGCTCGGCAAGGGCTTCCTCATCGGCGCCACGGCCGGCCGCACGACGCTCACCGGTGAGGGCCTGCAGCACGCGGACGGCCACTCCCCCGTCATCGCGGCGACCAACCCGGCGGCGCTGACGTACGACCCGGCGTTCGCGTACGAGGTCGCGGCGATCGTCAAGGACGGTCTGCGCCGGATGTACGGCGAGACCGCGCCCGGCGAGGACTCGAACGTCTTCTACTACCTCACGGTCTACAACGAGCCGATGCCGCAGCCCGCGAAGCCCGAGGGCGTCGACGAGGGCATCGTGAAGGGCCTGTACCGCTTCAACACCGCCGAGTCCGCGGGCCTTTCGGTCCCGGCCGAGGCTCCGCGCACGCAGCTGATCTCCTCCGGTACGGCGATCCACTGGGCCCTCAAGGCGCAGCGGATGCTGTCCGAGGAGTGGGGTGTCGGCGCGGACGTGTGGTCCGCGACCTCCTGGACGGAGCTGCGGCGCGACGCCCTTGAGGCCGACGCGGCGCTGCTGCGTGGCGAGGAGCAGGTGCCGTACGTGCGCCAGGCGCTGGAAGGCGTCACCTCGCCGGTGCTTGCCGTCACGGACTACATGCGGCAGGTGCCGGACCAGATCGCGCAGTGGGTCGAGCAGGACTACACGTCGCTTGGTGCGGACGGCTTCGGCCTGTCCGACACCCGTGACGCGGCCCGCCGTCACTTCGGGGTCGACGCGGAGTCGATCGTGGTGGCTGCTCTGGCGCAGCTCGCCCGCCGCGGTGAGGTGTCCGCTGCGGCGGTCAAGGAGGCTCGGGAGAAGTACGGGCTGTAGCCGGTCCCCTCGGCTCTCCGGCCCCGTCACGCTGCGTCGTGGCGGGGCCGGTTCTTTTCACCCCACTGCTGCGCCGTCGTTCCAGCCCCTCCGGCGTTTGAGGAGCGGGGTCCGGGGCGGAGCCCCGGTTACGGGAAGAGGCGGGGCTGGGGAAAATACCCGCATGCGAGCCGCACGCCTCATCAAGATGGTCCTGTTGCTGCAGAACCGGCCCTCCATGACCGCCGCCGAGCTCGCGGCCGAGCTCGAAGTGTCCGAGCGCACCGTGACCCGAGACGCCCAGGCACTCTCCGAGGCCGGCGTCCCCGTGTACGCGGACCGGGGCCGCCTCGGCGGGTACCGGCTGATCGGCGGCTACCGCACCCGCCTCACGGGGCTCGCCCGCAGCGAGGCCGAGGCGCTGTTCCTGTCCGGCGTGCCGGGCGCCCTGCGCGAGATGGGCCTGGAGGACGCCGCCTCCGCCGCCCGCCTGAAGGTGTCCGCGGCGCTGCTGCCCAGCCTGCGGGACGCCTCGCGGAGCGCCGCGCAGCGGTTCCACCTGGACGCACCGGCCTGGTTCCGGGAGGCCGACCCGCCCGAGCTGCTGCCCGTCATCGCCGACGCGGTCCGGGACGACCGCCGGGTCACCGCCCGCTACCGCCGCCGGGACACCGAGACGGAACGGGAGTTGGAGCCGTACGGGCTGATCCTGAAGGCGGGCGTCTGGTACCTGTGCGCCCGCGTCCCGGAGCACGGGGCCCACCGGGTGTACCGGATCGACCGCTTCACCTCCGTCACGCCCGGCCCGGAACGCTTCGTGCGGGACGAGGAGTTCGAGCTGCCCCGGTTCTGGGAGGAGCGCGCGGCGCAGTTCGCGCGCTCGATCCTGCGCGCGGAGGCCGTCCTGCGCCTCTCCCCCGCGGGCGCGCGCAGACTGCCGTACGTCACCGACCCGGCCGCCGCCCGCGAGGCCCTGGACGCGGCGCCGGAACCGGACGGCCGGGGCTGGGTGCGGATCGTACTGCCGGTGGAGAGCGACGAGGTGGCGTACGGCCAGCTGATCGTGCTCGGCGCGGAGTGCGAGGTGCTCGGACCGGCCGCCCTGCGCGACCGGTTCGCGGAGACCGCAGCCCGGCTCGGGGACCTCTACCGGTAGGACCTTTACCGGCAGGACCCCTACCGGTAACCCGTCACGTCCGCCTCCGGCGCGGTCTGGTCGACCTCCGTCAGATACCGCCAGGCGTCCGGCGCCGAGCCGTCCACGTCGGTCACGCCGTACTCCCGCGCGAGGCCGCCGCTGGACAGGGACGTGCCGTTGAACCGGGCCACGTCCGGATCGGCGGCGAGCGCGGCCAGGGTACGGCCGATGTAGGTCGGCGTCTCGGAGATCGCGAAGTGCGGGTTCTGCTCGCAGCCGTCGAGCCAGTTCTCCTCGGTGACCTTGAAGTACGTGTCGAGCATCGCCTCGGAGCGCAGCCAGCCGGGGGTGAGGGCGACCGCGGTGCAGCCGTACTCCTTCAGCTCCTCGGCGAGGCCGTGGGCCATCCGCAGCGGCGCCGACTTGGCGAGGTCGTAGTAGAACGGCTCGCGGTAGCGGCGGTTGTACTCCTCGGTGCCGTCGGTGACCTCGACGACGAGGCCGCCCGGGTTCCGGATCAGCAGCGGCAGGGCGCAGCTGCTGGTGACGATGTGCGACTCGACGCCCAGGCGCAGCACGCGCAGGCCCTTGTCGAGGTCGTGCTCCCACATCTTGCGGCCCCACTCCACATGGACGTCGCCGCCCCAGATGTCGTTGACCAGGATGTCGAGCCGGCCCTGTTCGGCGTCGATGCGGTCGACCAGGGCGCGGACCTGCGCGGGGTCGAGGTGGTCGGTGGGTACGGCGATGCCGCGGCCGCCGGAGTCGGCGCCCGCCTCGGTGACGCGTTCCGCGGTGCCCTCGATGGTCTCGCGGTCGCGGCCGACCTCGCTGGTGTGCTCCCGGGTGGTGCGGCCCGTCACGTACACGGTGGCCCCGGCGCGCCCGAGCTCCACGGCCATGGCCCGGCCCGCACCCCGGGTCGCGCCCGCGACGAGGGCGGTCTTGCCGTGCAGGGGGGCTTCTTGCGGTGTTTCGGTTTCGGTCATACGTCGAGCCTGGCAGCGAATCCGGACATCTTCTGTCCGGAAGGCGGATGCGTGCGGTCGTACCAGTAACAAGAGCTGCACTCCGGGTGCGTCGGTCCCGCCCAGGGACGATGCTGGTCCCGTGATGGACGAGACGGAGTTCTGGGAGCTCATCGACAGCACCCGCGCGGCCGCCGACGGCGACCCGGAGGACCACGCCGACCTGCTCGTGGAACGCCTGGTGAAGCTCGACCCGGACGCCGTCCTGGACTTCGCCCGGCACTTCGAGGCCCGCTACAACCGCGCCTACCGCTGGGACCTGTGGGGCGCGGCCGCCGTCCTGCTCGACGGGGCCAGCGACGACGCCTTCGACTTCTTCCGTTGCTGGCTGATCGGCCAGGGCCGGGAGGTCTTCGAGGGCGCCCTGCACGACCCGGACGCGCTCGCCGACCTCCTGGACGACTTCGACGAGGAGATCGACGGCGACGCCGAGGAGTTGGGGTACGCGGCCGACGAGGCGTACGAGCAGCTGACCGGCACCGTCGCCGCCGACCTGGGCATCCCGGCCGCGCCCGCCGAACCGCAGGGCACGCCCGTCGACTTCGAGGACGACACGGCGCTCGCCCGCTACTACCCGAAGCTGTGGGACCGGTTCGGCCCTGCGGACTGAGCCCGACTGAGCCGCTGACTCCTCACTCGTCGCGCCGCCTCTCCTTCTCCGGTTCCTCGCGCCTCTCCTTCTCCGGTTCCTTCTCCGGTTCCTCGCGCCTCTCCTTCTCCGGTTCCTCCTCCGGTTCCTCGCCCTTCTCCTTCTCCGGTTGCTTCTCCGGTTGCTCCCCCTGCTCCGTCGGGGCCAGGACCAGCAGCGCCACGTCGTCCTCGACCTCCCCGGCGAAGGCGCGCAGGTCCCGCCACAGCGCGCCCACCAGCACCGCCGGGTCCCCCTCGCGCACCTCAAGGGGCAGTGTCGCGAACCGGAGCACCGGGACGTAGAGCTCGCCCTGCGCGTCCCGCGCCTCGGAGACGCCGTCGGTGTGGGCGAGCAGCCGGTCGCCCGGTGTGAGGTCGAGCAGGAGCGGCTGCGGCGGCGCATAGCTGGCGGCCAGGCCGAGGCCGAGCGGAGTGCCGGGGTCCGGCGCCAGTTCCGCGGCGGCGCCGGCCCGCAGCAGCAGGGGCGCCGGGTGCCCGCAGGACAGGATTCGTACGGTCGGCGAGCCGGGCACGAACTCGACGAGCAGCCCGGTGGCGAACAGTTCGGCGTGCTCGGCGCGGGCGTTGTCCGTGACGAGGCGCCGGTCCAGCTTGGCGGCGACGCCTTCGAGGTACGGCTCGTCGAGCACGGCCTCCCGGAACGCGCCGAGCAGCGCGGCCACGGTGCCGACGGCGGCGAGCCCGTGCCCCTGCACGTCGCCGACCAACGCCCGTACGCCCCAGGGCCCTTCGCGTACGTCGTAGAGGTCGCCGCCGACGAGGGTGCCGCGCTCGGCCGCCCGGTACAGGCCCGCGCAGCGCACCCGGCCGACGCGTTCGGCCAGCGGCGGCATGACGGCGAGCTGGGCGGCCTCGGCGACCGAGCCGACGCTGACCAGCTGGGCGTCGCGGCGGCTGCGGACCAGGGAGATGCCGACGCTGAGCAGTGCGACGGACGTGACCATGAGGATGTCGCTGTTGCCCGGCCGGTCGGGGCCGGCGCCGGGCACGATCGCGAGCACCACGGCCGCGGCGCCCATGAGGGCGGTGGCGACCGGCCCGTAGGCGAGCGCGGCGAGCGGCGGGGTGGCGGCGAGCAGCAGGCCCAGCTCGATGTCGCGCGGGGTGAGGGCCTGCACCGCGCCGAGGACGAGGAGCAGCAGCACCGGCAGCCGGCGGGCCCAGTGCGGTGGGCCCGCGCCGCGCCGCAGCCAGGCCGCCTGCCCGCCGCGCGGCTCGGCGTGCCGACGGCGGTCGGCTGCGCCGGTCACGCTCCCGTTCCGCGGGTTCCGGGACGCTGGGGGCTCATACGGCAACCCTGCGGCGCGGCCCGCCCGGACGCACTTCGGGCCGGTCGGTCAGGTGATCGGCGCCGCGCCCCCGGGCCGGGGTCAGAAGTGCGTGCCGCCGTCGATGCGGATCTCCGTGCCGGTGATGAAGCGGCCGTCGTCCGAGGCGAGCATCGCGACGACGGAGGCGACCGTCTCCGGACCGGCGAAGCCGTCGCCGAGCGCGGGGGCGAGCTTGACGAAGAGGCTCATGTCGGCGTCCTCGGGCAGTCCGGGGCCGGTGCTCCGGCGGCTGGCGCCGGAGCCGTCGGTCATCCCGGAGGAGATGGATCCGGGCTGGACGGCGGTGAAGCGGATGCCCTGCTTCCCGTACTCGCTCGCGAGGGCGTGCGTCATCGACTGGATGCCGCCCTTGCTGGCCGCGTACGCCGCCATGTACGGGTGCGCGAACATCGCGGAGGTCGAGCTGAAGTTGACCACGGCCGGGCCCTCGCCCCGCAGGAGCGCCGGGATCGCCTCGCGGATCACCAGGAACGTGCCGGTGAGGTTGACGGAGATGACCTGGTTGAAGGCGTCCAGGGTGGTCTCGTGGGTGTGCGAGGAGCGCAGGATGCCCGCCGCGTTGACCAGGGCGTCCAGGCCGCCGAGCGTCTCGACGGCGGCGGCGACGCCCGCCTTGACCGCCGCCTCGTCGGCGATGTTCAGGACCAGTGTGCTGAGGCGCTCCGCGTTCGGGCCGGCCTTGGCGACGGTGTCCTTCAGGCCGTCCTCGCTGATGTCGGCGGCGGCCACGCGCCCGCCCTCGGCGAGCATGCGCAGCGCGGTGGCCTGGCCTATCCCGGAGCCCGCGCCGGTGACGAGGACGCGGCGGCCCGTGTAGCGATCGAGGTTCTGCATGACGTTGCTCTCCCTGCTCTGTTCTCTCCGGGTTCTCTCCGGGTTCTCTCCGGCTCTGCCCGGCTTCCCTTCTCGCAGAGTACGCCTGCGTGGCACGGTTTGCCATGATGGCGATGTGCGCCACAATGGCGTCTGGGGCGCGATCGGGGCGTACGCTTCCGGCGTGAGCACCTCCGCGAGCACCTCTTTGACCGAGCGCCGCAAGGCGGCCACCCAGCTGGAGATCGCGCACGCCGCAGCCGAGCTGTTCACCGAACTCGGCCCGGACGCCACGACGACCGAGGCGATCGCCGCCCGCGCGGGCGTCGGACTGCGCACCTTCTACCGGTACTTCCGCAACAAGCAGGACGCCGTCGGCCCGCTGCTCGCGGTCGGCGGTGACCAGTGGCGCGCCAGCCTCGCCGCGACGGAACCCGGCGTCCCGCTCGCCGAAGCCCTGGACGCGGCCGTCGCGGACGCCCTCACGCCCACGGACGACGCGGCCGCCGACGGGCTGCGGCAGACCCGCGGACTGCTCCGCGCCGCCGCCGGGGACCCGGCGCTGCGGGCGGTCTGGTACCGCGTGAACCAGGAGTCCGAGGAACGGCTCGGGCCGGTGGTCGCCGCCCTGACGGGCCCGGACCCGGACCCGCTGCGGGTCCGCCTCACGGCGGCCGCGGCGACGGCCTCGATCCGGATCGCCCTGGAGACCTGGGCGGAGCGGGAGGACACGGCCGTACGAGGACCCGGCGCGCCCGCCGAGCTCGCCCTGCGCTGCCTCCGGGAGCTCATGCCCGCCTGACGGGCCCACGGCCTCGCAGCGGCGGCCCACCCCTCGCAGGAGTCAGAGGGCGCGCCCCATGAGCACATCGTCCACGTACGCCCCGTCGATCAGGAACTCTCCCGGCAGCACGCCCTCCACCGCGAAGCCCGCCGCCGCGTAGAGCGCGCGGGCCGGGGCGTTGTGGCCGAGCACGCGGAGCGTGACGCGGCTCGCGCCCTGCGCGCGGGCGAGCTCGCAGGCCGCCGCGACCAGGGCGCGGCCGAGGCCCCGGCCGCGCGCACGGACGGCGACGGCCAGGCCCTGTATCTGCCGCACATGGGCGTTGACGGCAAGCGAGGTGGGCGGCACCAGGCGCACATAGCCGGATATCCCGTCCTCGTCGGCGGCCACCAGGAAGTCCTCCGGGGCGTGCCGTTCGTCGAAGAACGGCGCGTCCGGCGCGGGTCTCGGCGTCACCGCGTGCAGCCGCGACCAGGCCTCCCGGTCGAGCGCGGCCAGCGCGCTCTCGTCGGACGGCAGGGCGGGGCGGATGCGGGTGTCGCAGGCCTCACGGGCATCGTCGAACGGCATGCCCGCCAGCGTAGGACCCGGCACTGACATCCCGGCCGGGCGGCGCAGAACGGGCCCTGCCGTATGTGCCGACTCCCGTCGCCTGTGGGCAGGATGGGCCCATGGACGCCAAACAGCGCATCGCCGTCGCGGGCGCATCCGGTCTCATCGGATCGGCCCTCGCACGCTCGCTCGTCGCGGACGGGCACCAGGTCGTGCGCCTGGTCCGCCACCGGGCCGACTCCCCGGACGAGGTCGAGTGGGACCCGAAGCGTCAGTACGTGGACACAGCGGGGCTCGCGGGCTGCGACGCCGTGGTCAACCTGGCCGGGGCCGGGATCGGCGACCACCGCTGGACGGACGCGTACAAGCGGGAACTGCGGGACAGCCGGGTGCTCGGCACCGCCGCGCTCGCCGAGGCCGTGGCCTCCCTGGACACCCCGCCGCGGGTCTTCCTGAACGGCAGCGCGGTCGGCTACTACGGCGACACCGGCGACCGCGCGGTGGACGAGAGCGCGCCCGCGGGCGACGGTTTTCTGCCGTCCCTGTGCGTGGAGTGGGAGGAGGCGGCGGGCCCCGCGGTGGAGGCCGGGGTGCGCACCGTGTTCCCCCGCACCGGCCTGGTGGTCGCGCGCGAGGGCGGCGCCTGGGCGCGGATGTTCCCGCTGTTCAAGGCCGGGCTCGGCGGCCGGCTCGGCGACGGCAGGCAGTACTGGAGCTTCGTGGCCCGACACGACGAGGTGGCCGCGCTGCGCCATCTCCTCGACACGGACTCGCTGTCCGGGCCGGTCAACGTGACGGCGCCGCACCCGGTGACCAACCGCGAGGTGACGGCCGCGATGGGCCGCGCCCTGCACCGGCCCACCCTCTTCCCTGCGCCCGCGCCCGCCCTCCGCCTGGTCCTCGGCGAACTGGCCTCCGACGTGCTCGGCAGCCAACGCGTGCTGCCCACCCGCCTGTTGGAGTCGGGCTTCCGCTTCGCGTTCCCGACGATCGACGCCGCCGTACGCGCGGCGCTGCGCAGCTGAGCGACGGCCGCACCCCCCGATGCGCCCCGGCGTACGCCCGGAAGGAGACGGCGTACGCCCGGAAGGAGGCGGCGTACGCCCGGAAGGAGACGGATGCGACCGAATGCGACCTCGTGCGACCGTGCCCGGTGCATGCGCGACTGCACCTGACCGAATCCGCTCCTAACCTCGTGCCGAACTCGGGTATTCCCGGGTCGAGTTGGGGCATCACGACCCCAGCAGCCGCAACCTGGGGAGGGGCACGTGCAGGAGCCCGCGGAACAGGCGGACGTCGTCATCGTGGGAGCCGGGGTCGCCGGGCTCTCCGCCGCACTCCGGCTGACCGAGGCAGGGGTGAGCACCGTCGTCCTGGAGGCGGCTCCCGCTGTCGGCGGCCGGATGAGCACCGAACGGATCGATGGATTCCGGCTCGACCGGATCGGCCGGCTGCTCTCCACGGCCGATCCCGAACTGCGTCGCACCCCGGCCCTGGACGCCCTGGCGCTGCGTGCGTTCGCACCCGGCGTCCTGGTCCACAGCGGCGGCCGGGTCCACCGCACCTGGGAGGCGGGGAGCGCGCTGAGCACGGCGCTCAGCGGGCGCCGGAGCGCGAGGGGCGCACGGGGCGCACTCAGCGCCGCGCGTGCGCTGGCCGCCGCGCCACGGGCGCCGCGCCCCGCGCTCCGGCCGCAGCGCGCCCGCCCCGCCCTGGGCGGACCGCTCGACCACGCCCGGCTCGGCGCCGCCCTGACCCGGCTCGCGGCCACCCCGGTGGACCGGCTGCTCACCCGGCCCGAACTGTCCACCGCCCAGGCCCTGTCGAGCCGCGGACTGCCCGCCCGTACCGTCGACGGCTTTCTGCGCCCGCTGCTCGCCGCGCTGCTCTGCGACCCGGACCTGGACACGTCCAGCCGCTGCGCCGACCTCGCGCTGCGGGGCTTCGCCCGGGGCCGGCTGTGCGTTCCCGGGGGCGGCGCCGACACCTTGCCCGCCCTGCTCGCGGCCGCGCTGCCGCCGGGCACGGTGCAGACCGGGGTGAAGGCGGTGGAGGTCGCCACCACCTCCCTGCGCACCGCCGACCACGGTGAACTCCGGTGCCGTTCCGTGCTGTTGGCGACCGGGGCGCGGCAGGCCGCCGAGCTGCTGCCCGGACTGCGGATGCCGGCGTTCCACGCGGTGACCGTGCTGCACCACAGCGCGCCCGAACCGCCGCTCGCCGAGCCCGCGTTGCTCCTCGACGCCGACCGCTCGGGACCCGTCGCGCACACGGCCGTGATGAGCGAGGTCGACCCGGCCCGCGCCCCGGCCGGACGCGCCCTGATCACATCCGTGGTCCACGGCCCGCCCCCCGCCGAGCGGGACGTACGGGCCCAACTCGCCCGGCTCTACGGCACGTCCACGTCCGGCTGGGACCTGCTCGCCGTCCACCACGACCCGGAGGCCGTCCCCGCGATGCCCGTCCCGCACGACCCGCGCCGCCAGGTCCGGATCCTCGCGGGCCTGTACGTGTGCGGCGACCACCGCGACACCAGCACGGTCCAGGGCGCCCTGCACTCGGGGCGGCGGGCGGCGCGGGCGGTACTGCGGGATCTGGGGGTTTCGGTGCGGGCGGAGGCGGTGCGGGCTGCGGCGTAGGCCCTGCGGGCGGCCTTCTCCCCGCGCCCCTGTCGGGTCTCAGCCGATCGCCGCCACCCGGTCCCGATACCCCCGCACCGGCATCGCGTCCCGGTACGGCTCAAGCCGCCGCTCGAAGTCCCGTACGTACTCAAGCGCGCGGGCCGACCGCATCTCCGCGGCCTGCTGGGCCGCCTCCGCGCCGAGGGCGCAGGCCTGGTCCAGCTCGCCGAGGCCGAGGCGGGCCGTGGCCAGGACGACGCGGCTGAACAGGCGCGAGCGGGCGAACGCGGGCGCGCGCAGATGCAGCGAGCGCTCCGCGTGCTGCGCGGCCGCCCGGTACTGCTGCAGGTCGCGGTGGCAGTGCCCGAACTCGTCGGCGAGCTGCGCCTCGTCGAAGAACCGTGCCCAGTGCGGCACTTCGTCCCCGGGCCGGGCGGCTTCGAGGGCGCGTTCGGCCCGTACGAGAGCGCCCGTGCAGGCGCGGACCTCGCCGAGTACGCCGTGTCCGCGCGCCTCCACCGCGTGCAGCAGCGCCTGCACCGCCGGCGGCGCCGCCGCGCCCACGCCCTGCTGGGCGACCCGCGCGAGCTGCACCGCCTCCCGCCCGTGCCCGAGATAGACCGCCTGCCTGCTCATCGTCACCAGCACATAGCTGCCGTACGCCCGGTCCCCGGCCGCCTGCGCGAGCCGCAGCGCCTGCACGAAGTACCGCTGCGCGAGCCCGTGCGCCGCGATGTCGTACGAGGTCCAGCCCGCGAGCCGGGTCAGGTCGGCGGCCGCGGAGAAGAGCCTGCGGCCGGTCTGCTCGCCGTACACCCCGCGCAGCATCGGCTCGGCCTCGTGTTCCAGATACCGCACGAGGGCCTGGCGGGCGTGGCCGCCGCCGTAGGCGTGGTCGAGGGCGCGGAAGAGTTCGCCGACGGAGCGGAGCGCCGCGATGTCGCCGCCGGTGACCCTCTGCCCCGGGCCGCGCTCGGTCTGGCTGCGCTGGCGGGGCACGGAGGCGCGGCCCTGGGCGGGGACCCGGGCGCCGTTCGCCGGTTCGCCGCGGCCGACCCGCTCGTCGGCGCGGCCGATCAGCCAGTCCCGGCTGGGCACGACGAGACCGGCCGGAGTGAAGGCGATCTTCTGCAGCTCGGCGTGGCTGCCGGAGTCCTTGCGCCACAGGCCGCTGACGATGTCGACGGCCTCCTCGGGCGTGCCGGCGAACTCCAGGCCCGCGTAGACCGGCGCGCAGGCGTCGAGGCCGAGGTCCTGGGCGGAGAGGCGGCGGCCGAGTCTGCGGGTGAAGACCTCGGCGATCAGGGCGGGCGTCGTGCCGCGGGGCTGCTGGCCGCGCAGCCAGCGGGTCACGGAGGTCTTGTCGTAGCGCAGGTCGAGTCCGTGCTCCAGGCCCAGCTGATCGACCCTGCGGGCAAGCCCCGCATTGGAGAAGCCGGCCTCGGCGATCAGCGCGGCTAGTTGGCGGTTGGGCGTGCGCTGCGGGGGTCGATCCGTCATCGGCTCTACGGTCTCCTGCCTTCCGGGCCGGTGTGCAGCCCTCATGGAACGGCGCGAATTTAGCGGCCTGCGACGCCCGCATCGCGAGCCTGGCCCCGCATTCATCCGATCGTGTGAGGATTGGGCGAGGATGTGACGGGTTTCGGCCGTCACGGGCGACTCGAACGGGTACTGCGCCGGGTCGTACAGTGGCCAGGGCCTGTCCGGCGGATCTTCGCGGGTCCACGACGCCTGGCGCGAAACGTGCACGGTGAAAGTTTTCAGGGAGGCGCTTGCCGTGAGTGAGCTGCGGTTCGTACGTCTGGGCTTCGGCCCGGACAAGGTCGACTATGTGCAGGCCTGGGAGGAGCAGCGCCGGGTGCACGCCGCCCGCTTCGCCGACGAGGCGCCCGACACCTGCCTGCTCCTGGAGCACCCCTCCGTCTACACCGCGGGCCGCCGTACCGCCGACAACGAGCGGCCGCTCGACGGCACCCCGGTGGTCGACGTGGACCGCGGCGGCAAGATCACCTGGCACGGTCCGGGCCAGCTCGTCGGCTACCCGATCCTGAAGCTGCCGCGCCCGGTGGACGTCGTCGCGCATGTGCGCCGCCTGGAGGAGGCGCTGATCCGCGCGTGCGCCGAGTTCGGCGTGGAGACCAGCCGGGTCGAGGGGCGCAGCGGTGTGTGGGTGCTCGGCGACGCCACGGAACCCGCCGCGCAGCACCTCGGCGGGCTTTCCCTGGACTTCGATCCGCGGCTG
The DNA here is from genome assembly GCF_029968095.1 of Streptomyces solicavernae. GTDB lineage: Bacteria > Actinomycetota > Actinomycetes > Streptomycetales > Streptomycetaceae > Streptomyces > Streptomyces solicavernae. The sequence goes on from NZ_JASCIR010000009.1 coordinate 140,177, forward strand.
CAGGACGAGGAGTTCGACCCTCGGATGAACGGTCCGGAGTACGCGCCGTCCAACGCGGGCCAGCGCCGGGAGGACCGCAAGCTCGCCGCGATCGGCATCCGCGTCGCCAAGGGCGTCACGATGCACGGCTTCGCGCTGAACGTGAACCCGGACAACACCGAGTTCGACAAGATCGTGCCGTGCGGTATCCGGGACGCGGGCGTCGCCTCGCTCGCGAACGAGCTGGGCCGGGACGTCACCATCGACGAGGTCCTGCCGGTCGTCGAGAGGCACCTGCGGGACGTACTGGAGAACGCGGAGCTCAAGCCGCGCGAGATCGTGCGCGAGCCGGAACCGGAGCCGGAGCCACAGCCGGAGCCGGAGCCGGAGCCACAGCAGGCCGCCTGAACCGAGGGACGGCCGAGGCAAGGCCCGGGAATGCGGGCGGCCGTCCACAGGTTGGCCGCACTGAAGAGCGTACGAACAACGGGCGTACCCTGGTGTACGCCGAAGAATCGAAGCTGTAGGGAGCCGGTCGTGTCCGCAGTCGCACCCGACGGACGCAAGATGCTGCGCCTGGAGGTCCGCAACAGCCAGACCCCCATCGAGCGCAAGCCCGAGTGGATCAAGACCCGGGCGAAGATGGGCCCCGAGTACAAGGACCTGCACAACCTCGTCAAGAGCGAGGGTCTGCACACCGTGTGCCAGGAAGCGGGCTGTCCGAACATCTTTGAGTGCTGGGAGGACCGCGAGGCCACGTTCCTCATCGGCGGTGACCAGTGCACACGGCGCTGTGACTTCTGCCAGATCGACACGGGCAAGCCGCAGGCCCTCGACGTCGACGAGCCGCGTCGCGTCGGTGAGTCCGTCGTCAAGATGGACCTGAACTACGCCACCATCACCGGCGTCGCCCGCGACGACCTGGAGGACGGCGGCGCCTGGCTGTACGCGGAGACGGTGCGCCAGATCCACGCGATGACGGCGGAGCGCGAGGCCGGCCAGACCAAGGTCGAGCTGCTCATCCCCGACTTCAACGCCGAGCCCGACCAGCTGGCCGAGGTCTTCTCGTCCCGCCCCGAGGTGCTCGCGCACAACGTGGAGACGGTGCCGCGGATCTTCAAGCGGATCCGCCCCGGCTTCCGCTTCGAGCGCTCGCTCAAGGTCATCACCGAGGCCCGCAACGACGGCCTGGTCACGAAGTCCAACCTGATCCTCGGCATGGGCGAGACCCGCGAGGAGATCAGCGAGGCGCTGCAGCAGCTGCACGACGCGGGCTGCGAGCTCATCACGATCACGCAGTACCTGCGCCCGACCGTGCGCCACCACCCCGTGGAGCGCTGGGTCAAGCCGCAGGAGTTCGTGGAGCTGCAGGAGGAGGCCGAGGAGATCGGCTACTCCGGTGTGATGTCCGGGCCGCTGGTCCGCTCCTCGTACCGCGCGGGCCGGCTGTTCCGGATGGCCCGCGAGAAGCGTGGTGAGCAGGCGGCCTCGCAGGCGGTGTGAGCGGCCGGGTGAGGGGCTGGGTGAGCGGCCGGGTGAGCTGCTGGCAGCCGCGGACCTCAGGGTCGTGTGAAATCCCGCACAAGTGACTACTGGCCGGTAACGGCTTGGGTGGCGCGGCCCGTACGGTCCCCGCAGGCAGGGGCGCCGTACGGGCCGTGTCGGCTTTCGCGGAGCGCGCATCGGGCCCACATCGCGGCTTCATAGGTGTTTGACCGGCCGGTCATGCGCTGGTAACACCAATCAGTGACGCTGGCACTACGCCACGTACCCCCCGCGCACTTCCCGCTCCGTCCGGTCTTCCAGAGAGGGACCCCGCCATGCAGGCCGCGCCCCCCGTACGCGCCACCGCCATCCCTTCCGTCACCGACGCCCTGCGCGCCGTCGAGTCGCTCCTGATGGGCGGCGGCCAGCGCACCGCCCGCCGCAACGCGTGGTCCTCGGTCGTCGAGGACCGGCGCCGCGCCAAGGACCGCGTCGAGGCCCAGCGGGTGCTTGAGGCGGCCCGCACGTCGTAGTCCGTTCGAAGGGCACGTAAACTTCGAGACATGGCGAGGAAGGACGACGCAGCGAGCGCTGCGAACCCAGGGCGGCTCAAGCAGATCGCTCTCACGTACAAGATGACCCGGCGGGCCGACTCCAAGATCGGTCTCGTTCTAGCCGCAGTGGGAATCGTCACCTTCGGTGTCCTTCTCGGAATCGGTTTCCTCATCGGGTACCCGGTCTATCTGGGCATCCTCGGTGCGCTGCTGGCCTTCCTGGCGATGGCGATCGTCTTCGGCCGCCGGGCCGAGAAGGCTGCGTTCGGGCAGATGGAGGGACAGCCCGGTGCGGCGGCCGCGGTGCTCGACAACGTCGGCCGCGGCTGGACCACGACCCCGGCGGTGGCGATGAACCGCAGCCAGGACGTCGTGCACCGCGCGGTCGGCAAGGCCGGCATCGTCCTGATCGGCGAGGGCAACCCGAACCGGCTCAAGGGTCTGCTCGCGGCCGAGAAGAAGAAGATGGCCCGGATCGTCGTCGACGTACCGGTGCACGACTTCGTCGTCGGCAACGGCGAGGGCCAGGTCCCGCTGAAGAAGCTCCGCACGACGATGCTGAAGCTCCCGCGCGTGCTCGCCGGCCCGCAGGTCACGCAGACCAACGACCGGCTGAAGGCGATGGGCGACCTGATGAGCAACATGCCGCTGCCGAAGGGTCCGATGCCCAAGGGGATGCGGATGCCCAAGGGGGGCGGCAAGATGCGGTGACGCTGCCCGCTTGTCTTTCTACGCTGATGGGGCGCTGGGAACTTGACTGGTTCCCGGCGCCCCATCGGCGTATGCGGATGTTCTGGACGGGCTGAATTCAACCCGGGCACGGACAGGTGGCCGGACAGATGCCGACCGGACGCGGACTCTAGATGCGGACCTGGACCGCCTTCGCCAGGCGGTCGTGGAGGCCGCGGCCGTCGCGGTCCCAGATCAGGGCCGGGATGGCCAGGCACAGGAGCAGGCTGCGGAGCAGTACGCGGCCGATGCCCACGCGGCCGCCGTCCTCGCCGACCACGCGCAGGCCGAACATCCGCTTGCCCGGGGTGGAGCCGACCGTGCCGACGGTGAGCACGCTCAGGACGAAGAAGATGCCGAGGGCCCAGTTGCCCATCGCCTGCTGGTTGCCCTGAGCGAAGAGGCCGTATGCGATCAGCATGCACGCGGCCCAGTCGACGACGACCGCTCCGAAACGGCGGCCGAGCGGGGCGATGGCGCCGGGGCCCTCCTCGGGCAGACCCAGCTGCTGGCCCCGGTAACCGAAGTCGGCGCCCATGTCCTCGGCCGCCTGGCGGGGGCCGGAGAGCCACGATCCGATTGCCTGTCTGTTGTCCACCCGTCCACGGTACTGCGCCCCCTTTCGCACCCCGGAGGCCGGGTCGTGGAAGAGCGCGCGGCCCGTCGTTCGGTTAACTTCGACGAAACAAATGGGTCATGCTTGAGAAATCCCCCGTCCTTATGGTCAGGACCAGCGTGTGCCACCGCACTGGCCGCACTCAAGCGAGATTTCCCCGGCTCCACCCCGGACCGGGAGTAGGAGGAGCCGGATGTTCCAGAACGCCGACGATGCCAAGAAGTTCATCAAGGACAATGACGTCAAGATGGTCGACGTCAGGTTCTGCGACCTCCCGGGCGTGATGCAGCACTTCACGATCCCGGCGACGGCGTTCGACCCGTCCGAGGAGCTGGCCTTCGACGGCTCGTCGATCCGCGGCTTCCAGGCCATCCACGAGTCGGACATGGCGCTGCGCGCCGACCTGTCGACGGCCCGCGTGGACCCGTTCCGCCGCGACAAGACGCTGAACATCAACTTCTTCATCCACGACCCGATCACGGGCGAGCAGTACAGCCGCGACCCGCGCAACATCGCGAAGAAGGCCGAGGCGTACCTCGCGTCGACCGGCATCGCCGACACCGCGTTCTTCGGCCCCGAGGCCGAGTTCTACGTGTTCGACTCGGTCCGCTTCGAGACCTCCGCGAACCAGGGCTTCTACCACATCGACTCCGAGGCGGGCGCCTGGAACACCGGTGCGGAGGAGAACAACCGCGGCTACAAGGTCCGTTACAAGGGCGGCTACTTCCCGGCCCCGCCGGTCGACCACTTCGCCGACCTGCGCTCGGAGATCTCCCTGGAGCTGGAGAACGCCGGCCTGCAGGTCGAGCGCCAGCACCACGAGGTCGGCACCGCCGGCCAGGCCGAGATCAACTACAAGTTCAACACGCTGCTCGCCGCGGCCGACGACCTGATGCTCTTCAAGTACATCGTGAAGAACGTCGCCTGGCGCAACGGCAAGACCGCGACCTTCATGCCGAAGCCGATCTTCGGTGACAACGGCTCGGGCATGCACGTCCACCAGTCGCTGTGGCAGGGCGGCAACCCGCTCTTCTACGACGAGCAGGGCTACGCGGGCCTCTCGGACACCGCCCGCTACTACATCGGCGGCATCCTCAAGCACGCCCCGTCGCTGCTCGCCTTCACCAACCCGACGGTGAACTCGTACCACCGCCTGGTGCCCGGCTTCGAGGCCCCGGTCAACATGGTGTACTCGCAGCGCAACCGCTCCGCGGCCATGCGTATCCCGATCACCGGCTCGAACCCGAAGGCCAAGCGCGTCGAGTTCCGCGCCCCGGACCCGTCCTCCAACCCGTACCTGGCCTTCTCGGCGCTGCTGCTCGCCGGCCTGGACGGCGTCAAGAACAAGATCGAGCCGGCCGAGCCGATCGACAAGGACCTGTACGAGCTCGCTCCCGAGGAGCACGCCAACGTCCAGCAGGTCCCGACCTCCCTTCCCGCGGTCCTCGACGCCCTGGAGGCGGACAACGAGTACCTGCAGCAGGGCGGCGTCTTCACGTCCGACCTGATCGAGACGTGGATCGACTACAAGCGCACCAACGAGATCGCCCCGATCCAGCTGCGCCCGCACCCGCACGAGTTCGAGCTGTACTTCGACCTCTAAACCGCGGATACGCCCACGCGTACGAAGGCCGCCGCCCCTCTGAGGGGCGGCGGCCTTCGCCGTTCCTGCCGTGTGGCCGGCATGGTGACGTTCAGGGTTGGGCCAGGACGTGTTCGACCAGGGAGATCAAGACGTCCTTGCCGGACTCGCGGTCGCGCACGTCGCAGAGGAGTACGGGGGTGGTCAAAGAGAGGTCCAGGGCGGCGGCGACGGCTTCGGGGGTGTGGGTGCGGATTCCGTCGAAGCAGTTGACCGCGACGATGAACGGGATGTTCCGGCTCTCGAAGTAGTCCACCGCCGGGAAGGAGTCGGCCAGGCGGCGGGTGTCGGCGAGGACGACCGCGCCGAGGCAGCCGGTGGCCAGCTCGTCCCAGACGAACCAGAAGCGGTCCTGGCCCGGGGTGCCGAAGACGTAGAGGGCGAGGTTCTCGCGGAGGGTGATGCGGCCGAAGTCCATCGCGACCGTGGTCGTGGTCTTGGTGGACACGCCCGCCAGGTCGTCGACCGGGCGGGAGGCCTCCGTCAGCTGTTCCTCCGTACGCAGCGGGCGAATCTCGCTCACCGACTCCACCAGCGTCGTCTTCCCGACGCCGAAGCCACCGGCGATGAGGAGCTTCAGGGCGGTGAACGGGACGCGGTCAGAGTGCTCGTAGGCCATGGATCACTTCTCGCAGAAGGTGGGCGTCGGGGCGGGTGCTGGTCTGCGGGGCGGCGTCCGGCGAGGTGACGGTGATCAGTCCGGCGGCGGTCAGGTCGCCGAGCAGGACGCGTACGACGCCGAGGGGGAGGTTCGAGTCCGAGGCCAGGTCGGCCACCGGGCGTGGGCCTTGGGCGCACAGGGCGAGGAGGTCGCGCTGTTCGGGAGGCAGGGGCCCGGTCGGGGGCGGGCCGTCGGGGGTCGTGCGCACGATCGCCATCAGGTCCACCCGCTCCGCGCCGTTGGCGGTGCGGGCCCGGCCGGCCGTCATGGCGTAGAGGCGTACGAGCGGTCCTGCCTCGTCGTCGTACCGGTCGGTCCAGGCGTCCCCCGGGCGCGGCTCTGCGTCGTCCGTCATGGGGTCTCGCCGTCCGTGCGGGTGGGGACGCCGAGGTGTTCGCGTACGCGGTCCACCAGGAGGGCCATTTCGTACGCCACCAGGCCGATGTCCGCGTGCCCGTCCGTGAACACGGCGAGGCAGGAGCCGTCCCCGGCGGCGACCACGAACAGGAAGCCGCCCTGCAGCTCGACCATCGTCTGGACGACTCCGCCCGCGTCGAAGTGCCGGCCCGCGCCCTTGGCCAGGGAGTGGAAGCCGGAGGCGATCGCCGAGAAGCGTTCCGACTCGTCGCGGCCCATGCCGCTGGAGGCGCCCACGCACAGGCCGTCGCCGGAGAGCATCACCGCGTGGCGGACCTCGGCGATCCGGTCGACCAGCTCGTCGAGGAGCCAGTCGACGCCGCCGCGGCCCTCGCCGCCGGACCGGTCGCCGCCGCCGAGGTTGGTGACGGTGTACGTCGGGGTCATCGGGGTCCTTGTCCTTCGTCGTCGGTGTGCGGGGTGTGGGGGGTGTGCGGGGTCTGGGGGGTGTGCGGTACGGCGGTCTCGCGGGCGGCGCGGGCGCGGTGCCGGCCGGAGCGCAGGGAGGCCATCGTGGCGCGTGCGGCCTCCGGGGAACGGCGGCCCGGCAGCTCGCGGCCGGGTTCCGGTGCGGTGTCCGGGGGTGCGGTGGCTGGTGCGGTGGCTGGTGGAGTGGCCGGTGCGGTGTCGGGTGCGGTGTCCGGTGCGGTGTCGGGTGCGCGCAGTTCGGGCGCCATGTTCGCCTGGCGTACGCGGCGGGGGAGGCCGTCTTCCCGAGGGGTGGGGGTCGGGGTGGGAGTGGGGGCCGGGGTGGTGGGCCGGGGTTCCGGCTTCGGCTTCGGCTTCGGCTCCGGCTTCGGCTCCGGCTCCGGCTCCAGTCGGCGTTCCAGTCGCTCCGGCAACGGGCGCAGACCCGGATGCGGGGCCTCCAGGAGTTCCTTCGGTACGAAGACGACCGCCGTGATACCGCCGTACACCGAGCGGCGCAGCGTCACGTCCAGGCGCTGGCGTTCGGCGAGGCGGTTGACCACGAAGAGGCCCAGGCGGCGGGAGTCGAGCAGGTCGATGTCGGCGGCGTGGATCTTCTCGTTGGCCGCCGCCAGCGCCTCGTCGCCCATACCGAGGCCGCGGTCCTCGATCTCCAGGACCGCCCCGGACCCGACCTCCTCGCCGCGCACCACCACGGGTGTGTGCGGCGGCGAGAACTGGGCGGCGTTCTCGGCGAGTTCGGCGACGAGATGGACCAGGTCGGCGACGGCGGAGCCCGCGAGCCGCAGGTCCGGAATGGCGTGCAGCTGGACCCGGTCGATGTCGGCGGTCTCGGCGATGCCCGCGCGTACGGCGTCGATCAGCGGCACCGGGTTGCGCCAGGCGCGGCCGGGGGCCGAGCCGGAGAGGATGAGCAGGGACTCCGCGTGCCGGCGCATCCGGGTCGTCAGGTGGTCGAGGCGGAAGAGGTCTTCGAGGTCGGTGGGGTTCTCGGTACGGCGCTCCATCGTGTCGAGGAGTTCCAGCTGACGGTGGAGCAGCACCTGGCTGCGCCGCGCGAGGCTGACGTACACGCCGGAGACGCCGGTGAGGACGGCGGCGCGGCCCGCGACGGCGCGCAGGGCGGCGCGCTGCACGGTGGTGAGGGCCGCGCCGACCTGCCCGATCTCGTCCCGTACGGGCGTGCGGGCGAGCGGCGCCTCGGCTTCGAGGTCGATGTCCTCGCCGTTGTGGATGCGGCGCATGGCGGTGGGCAGGCGGGTGGCGGCCAGGTCGAGGGCGCGGTTGCGCAGCCCGGTGAGGTCGGCGACGAGGCCGCGCCCGACGCGTACGGAGAGGATCAGGGCGAGCACCACGCCGAGCAGGCCGAGGATCACGGCGAGGCCCGAACTGCCCAGGGTGGCGAGGGAGTACGGCTCGGCGGAGGCGACCGGTGCGGTGGTGGCGCGCTCGGCGCGGTCGAGTCCGGCGAGGGTGGTGCGGGCTGCGGTGTGCCAGTTCCCGGCGGGCAGGGCTTCGGCGGCCTTTCCGGCGCCCGCGGCGAGCACCGCGTCCTGGGCGGTGCGCAGCTCGGCGGCGGAGTCGGAGTCGAGGACCGCGCGGTAGGCGGCGGCGTCGCGCGGCGCGAGGTCGGCGGCGGCGCTCCGGGTGAGGCTGCGCTGGAGGGCGACGTCGCCGACGAAGGTGCGGTACTGCGCGCCGGTCATGGCGCCGTCGGCCTGCGCGGCCCCGTACACGGCGTTCTGGCGGCTCAACGCCTCGCGGGCGCGGGCGAGTTCGAGGACGGCGCGGGTGTCGGCGGCCGTGCCGGTGCGGTCGGCGCGGGCGAGCGCGGAGCGGACGGCGAAGCCGTGGTCGACGGCGGTGCTGTAGCGGGCGAGCGCGGCGGACGGGGTCGGAGCCTTCCGCCCGGCGAGCGCGTCGGCTCCGGCGAGCAGCCGCTGGATGCGGTCCGGCAGGGCGGCGTCGATGCCGGCGATGTCGGTGCTGCTGGAGCGTACGCCCGCGCGCAGGGCCGCGGCGGCCTTGTCCGTACGGGACTTGGCCGCGTCGTAGGCGCCGCGGGCGGCGGCGTCCGGGGCCGCGTACTGCACGAGGGCGGCGGCGCGCTCGTCCTGGACGGCGCGGGTGAAGTCGGAAACCGGCTGTACGAGCGCCGAGTTGACCTGCTTCAGCTGCTCGGCGTCCGAGACCTGGGTCGCGGTGGTGACCGCGGCGTGTCCCCAGAGCGCCATCAGGGAGACCACCGGAACCGTCAGCAGCGTGACGACCTTGGCTCTGATCGACTTGGGGCGCAGCCGTTCGGGCAGCGGCAGACGTGGGCGTACGGGCATGACGGAGTGGCTCCTCGACGGCACTCGGCGGTGCGGGAGTTGAGCGGGCGAGGGACGGCTCGGCCCTGCGGGACTGGCGGGGTGAGAAGGAGGGGCGGGCGCGCGCTCAGGCGGCCGGGAGCTCGACCTCGTGCAGCGGCCGGGCGGCGGCCGCGTTCTCGGCGCTCTCCCGGGCGGTCGGCGACAGCGCGACGAAGGCGCAGGTCAGGAAGAGGAACGAGCCGAGCACGACGGCGAGCGGCAGGATGAACGCGGGCGCGCTGGCGCCCGCGAGGGGCTCGGTGCCCGGCCGTACGGTGACGGAGACCGCGGCCATCCCGGTGTAGTGCATGCTGCTCACGGCCAGGCCCATGACGAGGGCGGCACCGGCCGCGATCACCGGTCCGCGTACGGCGAGCGCGGCCCACAGGGCGGCGGACGCGGCGACGACGGCGATGACGACGGACGCCGCGACGAGCGTCGGGTCGTACGCGAGGCTGCCGTTGAGTTCCACGGCGGCCATGCCGATGTAGTGCATCGCGGCGACGCCGAGTCCGGTGCCGAGGCCGCCGAGGAGTACGGAGCGGGCGCGGGAGCCGCCGTATCCGGCGATGAAGACGCCCGCGCCGACGACGGCGATCGCGACGACGAGGCTCAGCAGGGTGAGCGGGATGTCGTAGCGGATCGGCGTGCCCTCGACGTGGTAGCCGAGCATCGCGATGAAGTGCATCGTCCAGATGCCCGCGCCGATCGCGGCGGACGCGGTGATCAGCCAGTTCCTCTTGGCCCGCCCCCTGGCGGCCAGCGCCCTCACGGTGCAGCGCAGTCCGAGCGCTGCCCCCACGACGGCCATGACGTACGACAGGACTGGTGTGATCCAGCCACCGTCCATGTGGTGCATGTGACCCACGGTTCCCTCTCGCTTCGAGCGGTCGACCCCCCGGTCGGACGGGAACCTAGCACGCACTGAATCTCCGCACGATCTCCGCACTCGGGCCGGAAATTCGGGGTGAAACTACGCGCTACCCATGGGTAAGCCCCGGGTTCAAGGGCCATACAGGGCAAGGGGAATCGACTGGTCGCCGGGTCGGTGCGACTCTTGTCACGCCACGCCTCGGGGTGCTTCGGACATACGGGACCAGGCCCGACTCGGGCATTTCCGGCGGATGTTTTCGGCCAGGAGGCTGTGGACTCAGGCGTATCGCGCGAACGTCTCCGCAATGCTCTTCACCGTCACGTCCGCCGTCATGAGGAGGAGGCGCAGCAACACCCGTGCCTTGTACGGGTCGAGGAGTCCGGCGTTGATGAGGCCGCGCCGCTGGAGGTCGGTCTCGGAGCCGGGGGCGCCGTAGGTGTGGCTCAGGACGGACCCGGCGCCGGTGCGGGAGACGAGGACGACCGGGATGCGGGTGGCGAGGTCACCGAGGACCGGCGCGAGGTCGGCGGGGACGTGCCCGACGCCGAAGGCCGCGACCACCAGGCCCTTGACGTCCTCGCCGAGGCGGGTGAGCGCGTCGCCGTCGTCGTCGAGGGTGACGGTGTACAGGGCGACGCGGGCGGGGTCGGCGGTGCCGGGGGTGAGCGGGGTGCGGCGGGGCGGGCGGGTCAGGATGCGGGGCGTGCCCTCGATGACGTGGCCGACGGGGCCGGTGTTCGGGGACGTGAACGCGGCCGTGCTGGTGGCGTGCGCCTTGCGGACGGAACGTGCCGCGTGGATCTCGTCGTCGAGCACCACGAGCGCACCGAGGTCGCGGGCCCCGTCGGCGGCGGCGGTGCGGGCGGCGGCGAGCAGGTTGGCGGGTCCGTCGGGGCCCGCGAGGGTGGGGTTGCGCATGGCGCCGGTGAGGACGAACGGCTCGGGGTGCGGCCACACCAGGTCGACGAGGAAGGCGCTCTCCTCCAGGGTGTCGGTGCCCTGGGTGACGACGACGCCGCGCGCGCCCGCGCGTACCGCCTCCGAGGCCTGTTCGACCAGGTCGAGGAGGTGCCGGAAGGTGAGGTTCGCGCTGGGGACGGCCCGGGTGTCGTGGACGTCGAGGGGGATGTCGAGCCCGGGCACGGCCGCGGTCAGGTCGGCGCCGGTGAGGCGGGTGACGACGGTGCCGCCGCGCTCGTCCGCACCGGCGCCCGCCATCGCGATGGTCCCGCCGAGGGTGAACAGGGCTACGGTCACGGGGAGTTCCCTTCGGGGGCGGGACACGGCCGGCAGGCCGAGGCTACTGCCCGGTAGTCACCGTGCGCTCCTCGGAGAAGGCTCCCCAGTTCCCGTCGGGCAGCTTGGCGCGCAGTTTCACACGGTACGTGCGCCCGTCCTCGCGGCCGATGAAGAAGCTGTGCTCGGCCCGGCCTTCGGGTGCCTTCGCGCCCCACATCAGGGTGGTGGCGGGTCTGCCGTTGAGGTGGATCTGGTACTCGCTGACGTCTCCCCCGGTGTCGGGCGGGGTCCAGGACAGGTCGAGGTGGTGGGCGCCGTCGTCGGTGTGCGTGGTGACGCGGAACCCGGTGGGTGCGGTGTCCTTCGAGGTGTCCTCGGCGCCGTCGGGTCTCTCGGCCGTGGTGACGCCGACGGGGTCGCCCGCGCGGGAGCTGTTGTCGGCGGCGTCCCTGGCCTTGACGGTGAAGGTGTAGTCGGTGCCGGGGCGAAGTCCCGTGACCAGGGCGGTGGTCGAGTCCCCGTCGACAGTGTGGATCTTCGAGCCGCGCTGGTAGATGTCGTACGAGGTGACCTCCTCGTTGTCGGTGGCCGCGCGCCAGGACACGGTGGCGGCGCGGGGGCCGGAGGCGCGGGCGCGCAGGCGGGTGGGGGCGGTGGGTGGTTCGTGGTCGGTGGCGGTGTGGGAGCGGGTGGTGACGGTGACGGCGCGGCTCGGGGGTGAGGCGGTGCCGTCGTCGCCCTTGGCGCGGACGGTGAACGTGTAGGTGGCGGCGGGTTTCAGGCCCGTGACGTCGACCATGAGGCGATCGGCGGGGACGGTCCTGACGCGGGTCCTGCCTCGGTAGATCTCGTACGCCGTGACGTCTCCCGTGGCCGCCTTGTTCCACATGACGTGGACCGAAGTGGCGCTGGACGCCTGGGCGGTGAGGCCGCGCGGTGCGACGAGGTCCGGTTCCGCGGCCCTGGTGTCGGTGGCGCAGCCGGTCAGGGCGGCGCCGAGGACTGCGGCCAGGGCTGCGGGGACGAGGAGCTGGGTGCGTCGCACGGTGCGGCCTTCCGTTCGACGGCGCGCGGCGCGCACCGGACCCGACGGCATTGGTCTGGACATGTTCGCCACAGGGTCGGGTGCACTTCAAGAGGGCGTACGCGAGCGGCGGTTGACGCCTCCCGCGGGGGTGCGGGGCGGCGGCAGTCCACCGCCCCGCACCCCGCCGTGGACCACGCCTCAGCGGCTGTAGCGCATCAGCGCGCGGACCATGTGGCAGGTGATGTCCGACGGTGGGTGCACACCGACGAGTTCGGCCGTGCTGCGTATCTTGCGGTTGTTCGCCTGCTCGGCGCGGAGCACGCCCGAGTCGAGCAGGGCGATCGCGAGACGCATGGCCTTCAGGCGGCGGTTGTGCATGATGTACCACTCCCGCGGGCGGCCCGCGGGGAGCGGCTGCTTCAGCAGCGGCATGTACGGAAGGTCGATCGGCAAGGGCTTCGGGACAGCGGACAGGACAGCGGCCATGAACATCCTCCTGGGTGGTCGGGGGTGGGACACACCGCTGCCGCGGCCGTGCCCAACCCGTCTCGAACACTGCTTCAATTCTATGGCCCACCACTGACAATCGCCGCTGGCCGCACGGGCGTTGAGGCTCGCGCCGCGGCCCGGACCGAGGCCCGGTCCGGCCTCCTCGTAGCGGAGTGCTGGCTTACGCTTGCGGCATGGAGATCTGGATCAACCCGGCCTGCTCGAAGTGCCGCAGCGCGGTGCGGCTGCTCGACGAGGAAGGCGCGTCGTACACGGTGCGCCGCTACCTGGAGGACGTGCCCGGCGAGGACGAGATCCGCGCCGTACTGGACCGGCTCGGCCTCGAACCGTGGGAGATCACCCGCACCCAGGAGGCGGCCGCGAAGGAGCTGAACCTCAAGGACCGCGAGGAGTGGCCGCGCGAGGCCGCCGCCCGCGACCGCTGGATCGCCGCGCTCGCCGCGCACCCGAAGCTGATCCAGCGCCCGATCATCACGGCGGACGACGGCACGGCCGTGGTGGCCCGCACGGACGAGGCGGTACGGGACGCGCTGAGCCGCTGAGCCGCTGAGCCGCTGAGCCGCTGAGCCGCTGGCAGCGTCCCTCGGTTCCGCCCGGCGCTACCCGAGCAGGGCCTCCGCCTCGGCCAGAATCTCCGTCACGCGCAGCCCGAACCGCACGTCACAGGCGTGCGGGACGCCCGTGCGGGCCGCGGTCAGGAGGGCATCGACGGCACGCGCGTAAGCGTCGAGCGGCCCGTCGCCCCACACCTCGGGGAGCGTCGCGACGCCGGACGCGCCGCGCAGCTCGACCGTCACGCCGCCCGCCTGCTCCGGCGCCGTCAGGCTCAGCGTGGCCACCGACGAGGCGCCCGAGGCGTGCCCCAGCAGCAGGTGCACGGTGTCGAGGGGGCCGCGCGCCGCCGCCGTCACGGACGTCACGTCGCCGAGCGCGGGCAGCAGCAGCGACAGGGCGTGCGGCCCCACGTCCCACAGCGCGCCCTTCTCGCGGCGCCAGGGCGACGCGGCGTACGGGCTCTTCGCATCCGGCGCGTGGATGCTGCCGAGCCACTGCGCGCTTGCCGTGAACCAGTCGTCCACGGCGGCCTGTTCGGCGAGCCAGGGGGCGCTCGCCGCCGAGAAGCGCAGCGTGAAGAAGACGACCGAGGCGACACCGGCCGCCGCGTCGGCCAGCGCACGCGCGGTGCGGGTTTTTGTCGCCACCGGCTTGTCGAGCAGCAGATGGCGCCCGGCCCGCGCCGCGCGTGCGGCGATCTCCGCCTGCACGTCCGGCGGCAGCGCGAACGCGGCCACATCGACGTCGGCGATCAGGGCGTCCGCATCCGCGTACGCGCGCGTGGAGAGCTCCTTGTCCGCGTACGCGCGCGTGGAGAGCTCTTTCGCGAGCGCTCCGGCCGCCTCGGGCCTGCGCCCCCACACCCCGGTGAGCTCCACCTCGGGGTGCGCGGCGAGCGCCGGACCGTGCACACGCGCGGCCCACGGTCCCGTACCGAACAGGCCGACGCGCAACGGTGCCGCAGGAGTCTCGGGGGTCATCTGTGGTGTCGCCATGCGGCCCAGTCAACCGTGTACCGCAACCGTGGACGTCAACCGGGTACACGACGCGCCTGACCACCGGCCACCAGGAGCCGGCGGCGTTACACGGGGTTCACAGACGGGCAACGGACGGGAAATCGCGGGTTGCCAGGCTGCGGGTACAGCGCGACAGCACCGCCGCGACCCACCCGCATGCGCGATTCACCCGCATCGCACGCACAGCCCGCAAAGGATGGCGCCCCGTGACCTTCAAGGCCGAATACATCTGGATCGACGGCACCCAGCCGACCGCGAAGCTGCGCTCCAAGACGAAGATCATGACCGGTGCGCCGGCCGGCCTGGCCGAGCTGCCGATCTGGGGCTTCGACGGTTCCAGCACCAACCAGGCCGAGGGCCACGCCTCCGACCGCGTCCTCAAGCCGGTCTTCACCTGCCCGGACCCGATCCGCGGCGGCGACGACATCCTCGTCCTGTGCGAGGTCCTCAACACGGACATGACGCCGCACGTCTCCAACACCCGCGCCCCGCTCCGCGAGGTCGCCGAGAAGTTCGCGGGCCAGGAGTCGATCTTCGGCATCGAGCAGGAATACACGTTCTTCAAGGGCGCGCGTCCCCTCGGCTTCCCCGAGGGCGGCTTCCCAGCGGCGCAGGGCGGCTACTACTGCGGTGTCGGCTCGGACGAGATCTTCGGCCGTGACGTCGTCGAGGAGCACCTGGAGAACTGCCTCAAGGCGGGCCTCGGCATCTCCGGCATCAACGCCGAGGTCATGCCCGGCCAGTGGGAGTTCCAGGTCGGCCCGCTGTCGCCGCTGGAGGTCTCCGACCAGCTGTGGGTGGCCCGTTGGCTGCTCTACCGCACCGCCGAGGACTTCGACATCTCCGCGACCCTCGACCCGAAGCCGGTCAAGGGCGACTGGAACGGCGCCGGCGCGCACACCAACTTCTCCACCAAGGCCATGCGCGAGGGCTACGACGCGATCATCACCGCCTGCGAGTCCCTCGGTGAGGGCTCCAAGCCGATGGACCACGTCAAGAACTACGGCGCGGGCATCGACGACCGCCTGACCGGCCTGCACGAGACCGCCCCCTGGAACGAGTACAGCTACGGCGTCTCGGACCGCGGCGCCTCGGTCCGCATCCCGTGGCAGGTCGAGCAGGACGGCAAGGGCTACATCGAGGACCGCCGCCCGAACGCGAACGTCGACCCGTACGTCGTGACGCGCCTGATCGTCGACACCTGCTGCAGCGCCCTGGAGAAGGCCGGCCAGGTCTGACCGAACCGTTCACCGTGAGGGTGCCCCCGCCGGACGTCCGGCGGGGGCACCGCGTGTGTGCCGGTCCACTTCGTCGTCCGCCGTCGGCCGCTGCCGCGCGTGCGGGCGTTCTGCAGTGAGAGTCGCCTCAAGTGCCGCCGCCTGCAAGGGCGTTGGCTCAAGTCTGACCTGCACCACCGGCTTCACACCGCCGGGCTGACGCCCACGACACTGCCTCCGCGCGCGAGGCGCCACTGCACTGCCACTGCACTGCACTGCCCGGCGGCGCTGCTCCGCGCACAATGTGCCGACGCCCCGGATCGTTCCCGGTTCCGCCGACGACTTCGCGGATCTTCTGACAGCAGAGCGGTGTTCCGTCGCGGCCGTCCGGCGGGCAAGCTCGAAGGCATGAAACTTCTGATTCTCGGCGGCACGGAATTCGTCGGCCGGGCCGTGGCCGAGTCGGCGCTCGCCCGCGGCTGGGACGTGACGGTGCTGCACCGCGGCCGGCACGCACCCCCGCCCGGCGTCCGCGCCCTGCACGGCGACCGCACGGCGCCCGACGGCCTGGCGGCACTGGCCGACGGCGCGTGGGACATCGTGGTCGACACCTGGTCGGCGGCGCCCCGCGTCGTGCGGGACAGCGCGCGGCTCCTCGCCGAGCGGGCCGGGAGATACGTGTACGTGTCGAGCGGCTCGGTCTACGCCTGGGCACCCCCGGCCGGCTTCACCGAGAGCGCCCCCCTCAACGACGGGGCGGCCGACGCGGACCAGACGGAGTACGCCCAGGACAAACGCGGCGGCGAGCTGGCCGTCCTGGAGTCATTCGGCACGGACCGCTCCCTGCTCGTGCGGGCCGGACTCATCATCGGGCCGTACGAGAACGTGGGGCGGCTGCCCTGGTGGCTGGGCCGGATCGCGCGCGGCGGCCCCGTCCTCGCACCCGGCCCGCGCGAACTGCCGCTCCAGTTCATCGACGTACGGGACCTCGCGGAGTGGACCCTCGACGCGGCGGCCGCGGAACGGGGCGGCCCGTACAACGTGCTCGCGCCGCCCGGCCACACCACGACCGGCGAACTCCTCGACGCCTGCGTGCAGGTCACCGGCAGCGACGCCGAGCTGCGCTGGACCGCTCCCGAGGTGATCGCCGAGGCGGGCATCGAGCCCTGGACGCAGCTGCCGATATGGGTGCCGCCGGACAGCGACATGCACGGCGCGCTGCACGGCGCGGACGTGTCGAAGTCCCTGGCCGCGGGGTTGCGGTGCAGACCGGCTGCCGAGACCGTGCGGGACACCTGGGAGTGGCTTCGGTCGAGAGGCGGCACCGCACCCCAGCGCGCCGACCGGCCCCGGCTCGGACTCGCACCGGAGGTGGAGAAGAAGGTCCTCGGCATGGCGTGAGCGGGTCCGTGCGACGGGGCGCCGTTGAACGGCACGGACTGCTGTTGCGTACGTCAACGCATGGGACGCACATCACGAAAACGATCGACGCTGGCAGGCCGGGCGATCGCCGCCGCCACGGCCCTGATACTCGGCGGCGGCGGGCTGGCTGTGGTGAATGTCTACGCCTCGGCCGGCGAGAGCAGCGGCCGTGAGGGGCCCGGCACCGGAGCCGGTCAGCCCGCCGCCGTCATGTCCACCATCGACTGCCCCGACGTGGGCGACGAACTCAGGGAGGTGCCCCAGGCGGCACGGCAGGAAGTAGACGCCCAACTGGCCGCGCTCGACAGCCAGATCACCGAGGCGTACACACAGCTCGCGCAACGGCAGCAGACCGGCGAGGATCCCGCCGGACTGTTCCCACCGCTGGAGCAGCAGCGCCGGGCGTCGATCGGCGGCATCGTCGGCGCCATCGAGGAGAACGGCGGCGCCGCCCCCGAGAACCTCGACAGCCTGGCCCCCTGCACGCTCCGCGCCACCGACCAGGACCCCGAACCCCAACCAGACCCAGACACGGACACAGACCCAGACCCAGACCCAGACCCTGACACTGACACGGACAGAGACATGGGCACGGGCACGGGCACGGGCACGGACACAGGCACAGGCACAGGCACAGGCACAGCCCCAGACACAGCCCGGAACCAAGGCGGTCAAGCCGGGAACGGCCCCGTCGCCGACGACTTCGTCGACATTCGCTCAGTCGAGCCGAACGTGAACCTCCCGCGTGCGCAACAGAACGCGTCCCGCGGCACGTTCACGACGGACTGCGGCACGAACGAGAACGGCAACCGCAACCCCGACAACGTCATCGTGGCCCCAGGGGTGAGCAACGGTGCGCACCACATGCACGATTACGTCGGCAACCAGGCCAACAACGCCTTCGCCGACGACGAGGACCTGGCGAACGGCGCCACCAGCTGCCGCAACCAGGGCGACCGCTCCACGTACTACTGGCCGGTGTTGCGCGTGCAGAACGGGCAGGACGAGGAGGACGCCGGGGCCGACGGCGGCGGCAACGACCAGAACGTCGGGGAGATCCAGACGCCGGTCCAGGTCAGCCTGACCTTCGAGGGCAGCCCGGTCGGCGAGGTCACCGCGATGCCGCGGTTCCTGCGGATCATCACCGGCGACGCCAAGGCCTTCACCAACGGCGACGCCAACGCCAACGCGTCCTGGAGCTGCACCGGCTTCGAGGACCGTCAACTGGCGGACAAGTACCCGCTGTGCCCCGACGGCAGCGACGTGGTGCGGACGTTCCGCTTCCAGAGCTGCTGGGACGGACAGAACACCGACAGCGCCAACCACCGCACTCACGTGGCCTTCACCGACGAGCAGGGCCGCTGCCCGCAAGGGTTCCGGGCCGTGCCGCAGCTGGTGCAGCGGATCGTGTACGACGTCGCGCCGGAGCGGAACTTCGCCGTCGACTCGTTCCCCGAGCAACTGCACAAACCGATCACCGACCACGGCGACTTCATCAACGTATTCGACGAGGAGCTCATGAACCGAATGGTGCGCTGCATCAACCGCGGCGACCGCTGCACATGACCGAAGACTCCCGTACCGCTGCGCGGTCAGTTCGTGCCGTGGCCCGGGTGGTGTCCCTCCTGCTTCCCCCCACCACCGCTGCTGGCCGAGTGGTGCGAGGAGGTCACCACGGTCCCGCCGAGCCGGCCGCGCAGCTCCACGAGCAGCCGTCGCTCGCCGACCGCGATCCACCGGCGGCCGACGAGATAGCTGCCGCCGTAGTCGTTCGCGGCGTCCAGCCACTCCCGCTGGCCACGGTCGGTACGGAACGCGGTAAGGACGTAACGGCCTTCATCCGTTCGGCAGTTGGCCTGGCGCAGATCACGGCTCTCCGTACGGACGACGGGGTCGCAGCCGGCTGCCGCCGCGAGCCGGTCGAGGCCGGACGTGCCGGTCACGACCACCCCGCCCCCGCCTCCGCCCCCGCCCCGACCGGAACCACACGACGCGACCCCGAGCACCGCCACCAGCACCGCCACCAGCACCGCCACGACCACCGCCACGCCCACCGCCATGCCCACTGCAAGGAGACCCCTCATCCGCCTCTCCCGTCCCATCCGCCGACACGAACACGCCAGCTCCGTAAGCACCGTTGAGCGCCGCCGACCGCCCGGTTAGCGTGCGCCGCAGCAGACGACAGAGGGGGGCACCACATGACTGATCCGTCCCGCCGCAGCGTCATCGGGACAGCCGGAGCCGTCGGCCTCGGCACCGTCCTCGGCACGAGCACGACCGACCCGGCCCACGCCGTCCCGCCCCACGCCCCGGGGCGGCCCGCACAGGGCCCCGCCCTCGATACGGATCCCGTGCGCGCCGCGCTCAACCGGCTGCTGCCCGAGCACGCGGACCAGTTCCGCCTCACCGGACTGGACGGCCCCGGCGAGCGGTTCCGGGTCACCGGCCGCACCGGGCGGATCGACGTCGCGGGCACCGGGCGCCTTGCGCTCCTCACCGGCGTGCACTGGTACCTGAAGTATGTGTGCGGCGCCCATATCTCCTGGGCGGGCAGCCAACTCGACCTGCCGAAGCGGCTACCCGGACCGGACCGGCCGCTCCACCGGGCCGCGACGGTCCCGCACCGCTTCGTCTTCAACGACACCCACGACGGCTACACCGCCCCGTACGCGGACTGGCCCCGCTGGGAGCGCATGATCGACGTGCTGGCGCTGCACGGCTGCAACGAAGTGCTCGTCACCGCAGGCCAGGAAGGCGTCTACCACCGCCTTCTGCAGGACTTCGGCTACTCCGACAGCGAGGCCCGCACCTGGCTGCCCGCCCCTTCGCACCAGCCGTGGTGGCTGCTGCAGAACATGAGCACGTACGGCGGCCCGCTCAGCCGTGAACTGATCGCCAGGCGCATCGGGTTGGGGCGCAAGATCACCGCCCGGCTGCGTGCGCTCGGCATGGAACCGGTGGCGCCCGGATACTTCGGGACCGTCCCCGACGGCTTCGCCGAGCGCAACCCGGGCGCCCGCACCGTCCCGCAGGGCGACTGGAACGGCCTGCGGAGGCCGGACTGGCTCGACCCGCGCACCGAGGTGTTCGCCCAGGTCGCGGCAGCTTTCTACCGGCACCAGGCCGAACTCTTCGGCGAGGTCGACCTGTTCAAGATGGACCTGCTGCACGAAGGCGGCGACCCCGGGGACGTGCCGGTTCCGGAGGCCGCGCGCGCCGTGGAGCGGGCGCTGCGCACCGCACGTCCCCGGGCACTCTGGACGATCCTCGGCTGGCAGGCCAACCCCCGGCGCGACGTGATCGACGCGCTGGACGAGAAGCAGCTCCTCGTCGTGGACGGCCTGTCCGACCTGGAGACGGTCACCGACCGGGAGCGGGACTGGGGCGGCGTGCCGTACGCGTTCGGCACCATCCCCAACTTCGGCGGCCGCACCACCATCGGCGCGAAGACCCACATGTGGACGGAGCGGTTCACGGACTGGCGGGACCGGCCGGGCTCGACGCTCGCGGGCACCGCGTACATGCCGGAGGCCGCCGAACGCGACCCGGCGGCGTTCGAACTGTTCACGGAACTCGCCTGGCGCACGGAGCCGGTGGACCGCGCCGCCTGGTTCCGCGCGTACGCCGATCTGCGCTACGGCGCCGGGGACAGGCCGGACCGGCAGGCCCGCGAGGCGATGGCGGCACTGCGCGACACCGCGTACCGGATCACCAGCAAGGACGGTCGGCCGCACGACTCGATCTTCGCGGCGCGCCCGAGCCTGAGCGCCAACTCCGGCACGTACTACGCGACGCACACGCCCGCGTTCCCGCCCGGCGGCTTCGACGGGGCGTTCGCGGCGCTGCTCGGGGTGCGGGAGTCGCTGCGCCGCTCGGACGCGTACCGGTACGACCTCACCGACCTGGCGCGGCAGGCGCTCGCCAACCGTTCCTGGCAGTTGGTGCCGCAGCTGCGGGCGGCGTACGGGAGGAAGGACCGGGAGACGTTCCGGGCCCTGGCACGGCTCTGGCTGAAGCTGATGCGGCTGAGCGAGGACGTCACGGGATCCCACCGGGCGTTCCTGCTCGGACCCTGGCTGGACGACGCCAGGCGGATGGCGTCGTCCCCGGCCGAGGAAGCCCAACTGGAGCGCACCGCCAGGGTGTTGATCACCACCTGGGCGGACCGGGCCACCGCGGACGGCGGCCGTCTCGCCAATTACGCCAACCGGGACTGGCACGGCCTGATCGGCGACTTCCACCTACCGCAGTGGACGGCCTACCTGGACGCGCTGGAGGACGCGCTCGCGGCCGGGCGGGAGCCGGAGACGTTCGACTGGTACGCGATCGAGGAGCCGTGGACGCGGGAGCGGAAGGCCTACCCTTTGCGGCCGCCGAACGACGCGTACCGCACGGCGAAGCGGGCGCACGATGTCCTTGCGCGCGCCCCCTATCAGGGGGAGATCGCGGTCTCCGCCGAGCCGTCCGCGTTCCCGCCCGGCGGGCACGCGCGCGTGCGGGCGGTTTTCACCAACGTCAACGGGCTGCGTGCCACCGGCCGGGTGGACTTCGCCCTCACCGGCCTCGACGCCGCCCCGGAGGACGGCACGTCCCTGCCGTCCGTGCCCGCGGCCGGCGAGGGCGAGGTGTTCTGGCGCGCCCAGGCCCCGGACGAGCCGCTGACCGGCCCGCTGAGACCGCTGCCGTACGAACTGTCCGTGCGGTACGGCCCGAAGGGCGAGGACCGGGTCACGACGGTGGTCGAGGACAGCCTGTACGTGGCGGGGCCGCTGGACGAGGTGTGGCGGACGTACACCAACAGCGGGGCCGTGTTCGGGCAGGCGGGCGGGCGGTTCGCGGTCAACGGCGGCGGCCGGGACCTGTGGAAGGGGACCAGCGAGTTCGGCGCCGCGTACCGCGCGGGGGCGCTGCGGGACGGGGTCGCGGTGACGGTCCGGGTGGACGCGCAGGACGCCACGGGCCCGTGGGCACGCGCGGGGCTCATCGCCCGCAACTCCCTTGCCACGCCCGGATCTCCGGGTTTCGTGAACCTGTCGGCGACACCGGCGAACGGGGTGGTGCTCTCGTACGACACGAACGGTGACGGCACCGTGGACACGTACCGGCGGATCACCGGCGTCGCGGCCCCGGTACTGCTGCGGCTGAGCCGGGCCGGGGACACGTTCCGCGGCGCGTGCTCGACGGACGACGGGGCGAGCTGGCGGACGGTCGCCGAGGTGCCGGTCGCGGGCGCGGCGGCGACCCAGGACGTGGGCCTCTTCATGTCGGCGGCGCACGGAGGCAGCGGGGCACGGGGGACGGTGGAGTTCAGCGGGTTCGGGATCGGGTTCGGGATCGGGATCGGGGGTGGTTCATGACCGGGTGACGGATCAGGCTCGGGCAAAGGCGCAGGCTCGGGCAATGGTGCAGGCTCGGGCAAGAGCGCAGGCTCGGGGGACCGTTCAGGCTCAGGTGGGATGCAGGCTCGGTGGGTGCAGACCCGGTGGCGGCAGGCTCGACGGATGCAGGCTCGGTGGATGCAGGCTCGGTGGATGCAGACTCGGCGAATGCAGACTCGGCGAATGCAGACTCGGTGGATGCAGACCCGGTGGCTGCAGACTCGGCCGACGGGAGCAACTCCGCTCACCCTGCCGCCAATTCACGCGACTGCCTTTCGGGTGACCATCCGACGATTCGCTCGTTCTGCTGAACGTGAGTTCCTCGGACGCCGCCACTCGAACCGCCCCCTCCGCCGGCCCCGAGCCCGCTCCCGTCGTGGACGTGGAGCAGGCCGAGGCCGCGCTCGTCGAGCACTACCCGCGGCTCGTGCGGCTCGGCTATCTCGTGCTGCCGCCGTCGCTCGGGCGCAACCGGCGGGTGCTGACCGCGCACTGGCTCACCCAGCGCACCCTGCCCCGCGGCCGTACGACCGTCGAGCGCGCCATGGTCCCGGCACAGCGCGGGGCGGGTCGGCCGGGCTGCGACCCGGGGTACGGATACGTGCGCCTGCGGGTGCTGCGGAGCGCCCTGGAGGCGGGGGTTCCGCTGCGGCGGCGGGCCTGGCCGCGGCGCGCCCAACTGCCGCCGCTGCTGCCGCAGGTGTGGGGCCTGAGGCTGTTCCCGCGCTCCGGCGGCGCCGATGAACTCGCCCTCGACCAGCAGCTGTCGGCGCTCGGCGGCCCGGCGCGCGCCGCGTACGTACTGCGCGGCCTGGAGCGGCTGCCGGACGCCGAGGTGCGCAGGATCCTGGAGGGCGCCGGGGTGGCGGACCCGCACGCCGCACTCGCCGAGGCGGACGGCGTGGCCGCCTCGTACGAACTGCTCGGCTCCTCCGAGTTCGACCCGTGCTCGCTGCAGGCCAGGCCGCCGGACCTGATGCGGCGCAGGCAGCACGGCCGGGCCGCGCTCGCCGCCGCGGCCGCGGCCCTGGTGTGCGGCACGCTGCTCGCCCTGCCCGGCGACGGCCTGGCCCCCGGCGGCCCGGCGGCCCCCGCGCACGCCCGCAACCCGGCGGCCGAAGCGGCGTTGGATCCGGGGAAGTTGACGCGGGCGGCGGACGGGGAGTGGCGGAGCTCGGCGCGCACCGACTTCTCCGTGTGGCCGGCCCGCGGCTCCCGCACCGACGACCGCGAACTCCTCGGCCGGGCCCTCGCCGTGTGGGCGCGGCCCGGCCCGTCCGTGCAGGTCTCCGCGACCCCCGGCACCGCGTCGGGCGCCCCGCCCGGACCGGCGCAGCTGCTGTACGCGGGCGAGGTCGGCCGGGCCCGTGTGGTGGTGCTGTACGACGGCCTGCGCCTGGTGCGGTACGCGGAGCCGCGGTCCGGGGCGGGCGGCGGCGCGGCCCTGGACTTCGCGCGGGTCGACGGCGCCGGGCAGGCCGGGTCCGGGGCGGTGGTCGTGAGCCGGGGCAAGGGTGCGGTGCGGTATCTGACGGCACCGTGGGTGCGTACCGTCGCCGTCCGTGACCTGCGCGATCCGGGTTCGCCTGCCCGGGAGTTGGAGCGGGCGCCGGACGGCGTGACGGGACCGCTGCCGGCCGTCGCACCGTCGGCCTCGCGCGGTGCCTCCGGGTGCGCGGAGGTCGCCGCCCTCGAACTGCGCGAGGAAGGCGGCGGCACCCGCCTGGTGACCGACCTCGGCGAGCTCACCCCGGCCCGCCTCACCTCCGGGCGCCCGCAGGCGCCGCATGAGGTCGAAGGCGAGGCGGCGCGGGCCGCCTGGGCGCGTACGGCGTGCCTGCTCGGGGCGGTGCGGTCGAACGGGGTGCGGTCGGTGAACTCCTGGGCGTACGCGACCCAGCGGCTGCCCGAGGGGAACGGGACGGCGACCTGGGTGTGCACGCGGGCCGACACCTGGCGGGGTGCGGGCAGCAGGGTGCTCGCCCAGTTCCAGGCGCCGGGTGAGGAGACCGGGGCGATCGCGGCGCGGGCGCAGGACTCGCCGGCCTGCGGGGCGCGCGATCCGCGGGTGCTCGCCGGGGTGCTGTGGAAGTCCCGCGCCGGTCACTGGCATGTGCTCGCGGCGGGCAGCAAGGACGTGGCGTCGATCCGGGTGACGGGCGGCGCGCAGGGCGCGGCCCGCGGCCACACTCTCGCGGCTCCCGCCCGCAAGGGCGCGCAGGCCCAGCTGACGGGCCGCCTCGCGAACGGCAAGAAGGTGCCGGCGCTGCGGTAGCGACGGAGGTGCCGGCGCTGCGGTGGCGGTGGAACTCGCGCCAAAAAGCCGCGTTCAAGGGCTACCCGTAGGCTTTACCCGTCAGTACATTGACGCCATGTCTAATACGCCGCAGGCCCGGTCGGACCGGGCGCCGCAGCCCATCGCCTCGGAGTGGACGGCCCTGAAGGCACGCAAGGTCTCCTTCGCCTGGGAGGAGACGCCGCTGCACTGGCTGCCCGGCGACCCGTTCACGACGCACACCATCAACGTCCTGCACCTCCTGCTGCCCGCGGGCGAGCGCTGGTTCGTGCACGTCTACAAGCAGGTCCTGCCGTACATCGAGGACGAGCAGCTGCGCGCCGACGTGATCGGATTCATCGGGCAGGAGGCCATGCACTCCCAGGCCCACGACGAGGTTCTGCCGCACCTGCGCGAGCAGGGCCTGGACCCGACCCCGTACACCGCGCAGATCGACTGGTTCTTCGAGAAGCTGCTCGGCGACCGGACGCTGCCGCCCGGCAGGCCCCGCAAGTGGTGGCTGATGGAGCGGGTCGCGCTGATCGCGGCGATCGAGCACTACACCGCGTTCCTGGGCGACTGGGTCCTGAACGCGGACGAGCTGGACCGGCGGGGCGCCGACCCGACCATGCTGGACCTGCTTCGCTGGCACGGCGCCGAGGAGGTCGAGCACCGCTCGGTCGCGTTCGACCTGTTCCTGCACGTCGACGGCTCGTACGCGCGCCGGGTGCGCACCTGGGCCACCGCGTTCAGCGCGCTGGTGTTCCTGTGGCAGCGCGGGGCGCGCTTCTTCATGGAGAACGACCCGACGCTCGTCGACGGCAAGGCCTCGTTCAAGGAGTTCTTCGCCAAGGGCCGGCAGGGCGTGCTGCCGACCGCGGGCGCGATGGTGCGCTCCATCCCCCGGTATCTGAACCGCGCCTACCACCCCTCGCACGAGGGCTCCACGCAGCAGGCCGTCGCCTACCTGGCGTCGTCGCCCGCCGCCCTCGCCGCCGAGGCCCGTGAGAAGGGCGCCGCCTGAGATGTGCGCCGCGCCGAAGACCCAGAAGGGTGCCGCCTGACATGCCCAAGATCCGCACCGTCGTCGCCGTCGCGGGTGCCGCACTGCTCGTACGGAAGGCCGTGCGCAGCCGCATGGCGACCGCACCGCTGTGGCCGATGCCCGCCCTGGAGACCCCGGTATCAGGCCGGCCGCGCGGGCGCGCCCAGCGCCTGCGTGTCGCGGACCGCACCGAAGTCGCCGACGGCGTGGTCCGGCTGCGTCTGGTGCCCCGCGACGCGGCGGCGGGACCGCTGCCGGCCTGGGAGCCGGGCGCGCACCTGGACCTGGTGCTGCCGTCCGGGGCGGTCCGGCAGTACTCGCTCTGCGGCGACCCCGCGGACCGCACCGCGTACACCGTGGCGACCCGGCTGATCGAGGACGGCCGCGGCGGCTCGCGCGAGGTGCACGAGAAGCTGGCCGAGGGCACCGAGGTGGAGGTGCGCGGCCCGCGCAACCGCTTCCCGCTCGAACCGTCGCACGCGTACGTCTTCGTGGCCGGCGGCATCGGCATCACGCCGGTGCTGCCGATGCTGCGCGCGGCCGAGGCGTCCGGGGCGCTGTGGCAGCTGGTGTACGCGGGGCGCTCGCGGGCCTCCATGCCGTTCCTGGACGAGGTGGAGCGGCTCGGCCGCGGCGGCCGGGGCCGGGTGACGGTGCTCGCCGAGGACGAGGACGGCCGGCCCGACGCGGCCGCGCTGTTCGACGGGGTGCCGCAGGCCGCGGCGGTGTACTGCTGCGGACCCGAGGGCCTGATGGACGCGGTGGCGGCGGCGCTGCCGCACGGCAGCGCCCTGCACCTGGAGCGGTTCACGCCCGCCGCGGCCACCGCGGGCAGCACGGCCTTCGAGGTCGAACTGCGCCGCACCGGCGGCACGGTCGCGGTCGCCGCCGACGAGACGGTCCTCGCCGCGGTCCGCAAGAAGCTGCCGGACGTGGCGTACTCCTGCGAGCAGGGCTTCTGCGGCACCTGCCAACTCCGTGTGGTGGCGGGCGAGGTGGACCACCGGGACGAGCTGCTCACGGACGAGGAGCGGCGCGACTCGATGCTGGTCTGCGTGTCCCGCGCGCGCGGCGCGAAGCTGGTCCTCGACCTGTGAGGCGCTGCGAACGCGGCACGCCGGGGACCGGTGCACGCCGGTGACCGGTGCACGCCGGTGACCGGTGCAAGCCTGTGACCGGTGCACGCCGTTGATCGGTGCGACCGGCCCCTGGCGGTGACCGTACCCCCGGCCGTTAGGGTGTTCGTATGACGACCGGGGTGCGCCGCAGGATGGGAGTCGAGGAGCGGCGGCAGCAGTTGATCGCTGTGGCGCTCGAACTGTTCAGCCACCGCTCCCCCGACGAGGTCTCCATCGACGAGATAGCCGGCGCGGCGGGCATCTCCCGCCCGCTGGTGTACCACTACTTCCCGGGCAAGCGCAGCCTGTACGAGGCGGCGCTGCGCAAGGCCGCGGAAGACCTCGCCGCGCGCTTCGAGGAGCCGCGCGAAGGGCCGCTCGGCGCCCGCCTGTTGCGGGTGATGGGCCGCTTCTTCGACTTCGTCGACGAGCACGGTCCGGGCTTCGCGGCCCTGATGCGCGGCGGCCCCGCGGTCGGCTCGTCCACCACCAACGCCCTGATCGACTCGGTCCGGCAGGCCGCGTACGAGCAGATCCTCGCGCACCTCGGCGTCAGCGCGCCGTCCGCCCGGCTCCAACTCGTCGTGCGCTCCTGGGTGTCGCTCGCCGAGTCCACGGCGCTGCTGTGGCTGGACGGCCGCCGGGTGCCGCGCGCGGAGCTGGAGCTGCAGCTGGTCCACGATTTCGCTGCGCTGGCTGCGGTGAGTGCGGCGTACGACGAGGAGATGGGGGATGTGCTGCGCGGCATCATCGCCTCGGAACCGCCCGACGGGCCGTTCGCGGAACTGGTCGAGCGGCTTGTCGCGCTGGCGCCGCTGCCGCAGGGTTCTGCGTGAGCTGCGCCTTGAACCCGACGGTGTTGGGTCTGCCCCGTACCCGTTGCGCCGCCGAGTGCCGGCCGCCCCTGGTCGCTCGCGCCCCGCGGCTGAGCCGCACAGGTGACAGCCCCGCGCCCCTGGCGGGGCACGTACGCCACCGGTACCCGATAGGCACCGCCGGGTCCGCCCGGTACAGTCGCGTCCCATGACCGCGAGGCTTGCCGACATCGCAGCCCAGGCGGGGGTCAGCGAGGCCACGGTCAGCAGGGTGCTGAACGGGAAGCCGGGGGTAGCCGCGACCACCCGCCAGTCCGTGCTTGCCGCCCTCGACGTCCTCGGCTACGAGCGGCCGGTGCGGCTGCGCGGCCGCAGCGCGGGCCTGGTCGGGCTGATCACGCCGGAGCTGGAGAACCCGATCTTCCCGGCCCTCGCGCAGGTCATCGGGCAGGCCCTCACCCGGCAGGGTTACACGCCGGTGCTCGCCACCCAGACGCCGGGCGGGTCCACGGAGGACGAGCTGACGGAGATGCTCGTGGACCGCGGCGTCGCCGGCATCATCTTCGTCTCCGGGCTGCACGCCGACACCAGCGCCGACATGGACCGGTACGAGCAGCTGCGCGCCCAGGGCGTGCCGTTCGTGCTGGTCGACGGCTTCTCGGACAAGGTGCGGGCCCCGTTCATCTCCCCCGACGACCGGGCCGCGATGCGCCTGGCCGTCACGCATCTCGTCTCCCTCGGGCACACCGACATCGGCCTGGCGCTCGGCCCGAAGCGGTTCGTGCCGGTCCAGCGGAAGATCGAGGGCTTTGTACGGGCCGTACGGGAGCAGTTGGGCCTCGACGAGGACGCGGTGCACGAGCGGCTGGTGCAGCACTCGCTGTTCACCCTGGAGGGCGGTCAGGCGGCGGCCGCGGCGCTGATGGACCGGGGCTGCACGGCGGTGGTGTGCGCGAGCGACATGATGGCTCTCGGTGCCATCCGCGCGGCACGGCAGCGCGGCCTCGAAGTGCCGGACGACATCTCGGTGGTCGGCTTCGACGACTCCCCGCTGATCGCGTTCACCGACCCGCCGCTGACCACGGTCCGCAAGCCGGTCCCGGCGATGGGCCAGGCCGCGGTGAACACGCTGCTCGAAGAGATCGCCGGCACCCCGGCCCCGCGCAGCGAGTTCGTGTTCATGCCCGAACTGGTCGTACGCGGTTCAACTGCTTCTGCGCGCAAGGCTTCTCCCCCTAAGGGTTGAGGCGGGGATTCCTCCGCCGGAGGCCTTCCGCGCATCGTCCTTGGGGCGTAGAAAATGCGCCC
Source organism: Streptomyces solicavernae (assembly GCF_029968095.1). Classification (GTDB taxonomy): domain Bacteria; phylum Actinomycetota; class Actinomycetes; order Streptomycetales; family Streptomycetaceae; genus Streptomyces; species Streptomyces solicavernae. The sequence goes on from NZ_JASCIR010000009.1 coordinate 168,842, forward strand.
CGGACCCACCCGAGGGATGATCGGGCAAAGGTGAAAATCTGGCAGACTTTCTGTCCATGGGTGAGACGCATGTGAGTACACGGGAAGGCCTGACGGCGGCCGGAACCTCACCCCTCGGAGCGGAGGACCGAGCCCGTCCGGCGGGAACCTTCCTGCGCCGGCTTCGCACCCCGCGACGCCCCCGGATCTGGTACGAGCTGGCCCTCATCGCGGTGAGTTACTGGCTGTACTCCCTGGTCCGCAACGCCGTTCCCGAGCAGCGGGACGCGGCGATGCGGCACGCCGACTGGGTGTGGCAGGCCGAGCAGACGATCGGTCTCGCCTTCGAGCGGGCGGTCAACCAGGCCGTGAACTCGGTGACATGGCTCGTCGTCGGCATGAACTACTACTACGCGACGCTGCACTTCGTCGTGACGATCGCGGTCCTGGTGTGGCTGTACCGCAGGCATCCAGGGCGGTACGCGGCCATGCGCACCGTCCTCTTCGTGACCACCGGACTCGCCCTGATCGGCTTCTACTTCTTCCCGTTGGCCCCGCCGCGGCTCTTCGAGGGCGGCGGCTTCGTGGACACGGTCCTGGTGCACGAGACGTGGGGTTCGATGGCGTCCGGCGACCTGAAGCACATGACGAACCAGTACGCGGCGATGCCGTCGATGCACATCGGCTGGTCGCTGTGGTGTGGCCTCGCGGTGTTCACGCTCGCCCGGGTGCCGTGGGTCAAGGTCCTTGCCGTGCTGTACCCGCCGGCGACGCTCGTGGTGATCATCGCCACGGCCAACCACTTCTGGCTGGACGCGGTCGGCGGCCTCCTCTGCCTCTGCGTGGCCCTCGCCCTCGCCCACCTCTGGTACGGCAGGGCCCCGCACCGGGCGCCCGATCAGGGGCGCGGGGAACTGCGCGACCAGCCCCCACCGGCCCGCAGAGAACCAGCGACACAGGAATCAGCCCGTCTGGGGACACCTCCCGGCCGAAGGCTGGGGGAGCTTGAGGACGAGCCCGCAGGGCGATGACGATGCCCGAGCCGACGGCGCGCTGAGGCGCCGGACAGGCCCTAGCCCACCGCCCCGTAGAACAGCTCCTCCACCACGTGCCGGGCCCGCCGCGTGAGCCGCCGGTAGTCGTCGATCATCTCGCCGACCGTGCCCGCCTCGTACCCGAGATACCGGCCCACCGCCGCCAGTTCACGCCCGTCCGACGGGAACGTGTCCCCGGCCCGCCCCCGGACCAGCATCACCGCGTTCCGTACCCGGGTCGCGAGGACCCATGCCTCGTCCAGGACCTGTGCGTCCTCCGTGGACACAAGCCCGGCGGCGTGCGCGGCGGCCAGCGCCTCGCGGGTGCGGGTCGTACGGAGGCCCGGCTCGGCCCAGCCCTCCTTGAGCTGGATCAGCTGCACCGTCCACTCGACGTCGGAGAGGCCGCCCCGGCCCAGCTTGGCGTGGAGGGTGGGGTCGGCGCCGCGCGGCATCCGCTCGGCCTCCATGCGGGCCTTGAGGCGGCGGATCTCGCGTACCGCGTCGTCGCCGATGCCCTCGGCCGGGTAGCGCAGCGGGTCGACCAGCTCGACGAACCGCTGCCCCAGGTCCGCGTCGCCCGCGACGGGCTCGGCGCGCAGCAGCGCCTGGCTCTCCCAGACGTGCGACCAGCGCTGGTAGTACGCGGCGTACGACTTGAGGGTGCGCACCAGCGGGCCGCTCTTGCCCTCCGGGCGCAGGTCGGTGTCGATGAGCAGCGGCGGGTCGGACGTGGGCAGCTGCAGGAGGCGGCGCATCTCGGCGACCACCTGGTTCGCGGCCTTGGCGGCGTCCTGGTCGTCGACGCCCTCGCGCGGCTCGTGCACGAACAGCACGTCGGCGTCGGAGCCGTAGCCCAGCTCGTGCCCGCCGAAGCGGCCCATGCCGATGACGGCGAACCGGGTGGGCAGCTCGTCGCCCCAGCCCGCGCGGACCACGGCACGGAGGGTTCCGGCGAGGGTGGCGGCGGTGAGGTCGGAGACGGCGCTCCCGACCCGGTCCACCAGGGCCCCGGGGTCGGCCCGCCCGTCTCCCGCCACCGCCCCTGCCAGGAGCGCTTCGCGCACTGCCTCGAACGCGGGGCTCTCCTCCGTCCCGTACGAGCCGATCAGGTCCCCCGCGGCCGTACGGAACAGCTCGCGGCGGCGTACCCCGCGGGCCGCGGCCACGGCCTGCTCGGCGCCGTCGGCCCGGCGGACGGCGGCGAGGATCTCCTGCTCCAGGTGGTCCCGGCCGCGCGGTTCGAGGCCGCGGGCGTCGCCGAGCAGGGCGACCGCCTCCGGGGCGCGGAGCAGCAGGTCGGGGGCGAGCCGGCCGGCGGACAGGACGCGGGCGAGGTTCTCGGCGGCGGCGCCCTCGTCGCGCAGGAGCCGCAGGTACCAGGGGGTTTTGCCGAGCGCGTCGGAGACCTTGCGGAAGCCGAGCAGGCCCGCGTCCGGGTCGGCGGAGTCGGCGAACCAGCCGAGGAGTACGGGGAGGAGGGTGCGCTGGATGGCGGCCTTGCGCGTCACACCCGACGCCAGCGCCTCCAGGTGGCGCAGGGCGGCGGCCGGGTCGGCGTAGCCGAGGGCGACGAGGCGTTCGCGGGCGGCGTCGGCGGAGAGCCGGGTCTCGCCGGGGGCGAGCTGGGCGACGGCGTCGAGGAGCGGCCGGTAGAAGATCTTCTCGTGCAGCCGGCGGACCACGGCCGCGTGCCGCCGCCAGGCCCGGTTCAGCTCGGTGACGGGTTCGATGCGCAGGCCGAGGGAACGGCCGAGGCGGCGCAGGTCCCGCTCGTCCTCGGGCACGAGGTGGGTGCGGCGCAGCCGGTACAGCTGGATGCGGTGCTCCATGGCGCGCAGGAAGCGGTACGCGGCGTCCAGTTGCGCGGCGTCGGCGCGGCCCACGTACCCGCCTGCGGCGAGGGCCGCGAGGGCGTCGAGGGTGGTGCCGCTGCGCAGCGAGGCGTCGGCCCTGCCGTGCACCAACTGCAGGAGCTGCACGGCGAATTCGACGTCCCGCAGGCCGCCGGGCCCGAGTTTCAGCTCGCGCTCGATCTCGGTGACGGGGATGTTGTCGACGACGCGGCGGCGCATCTTCTGCACGTCGGGCACGAAGTTGTCGCGCTCGGCGGCCTGCCAGACCAGCGGGGCCAGGGTCTCCACGTACGCCTCGCCGAGCTCGGGGTCGCCGGCGACCGGGCGGGCCTTGAGGAGTGCCTGGAACTCCCAGGTCTTGGCCCAGCGTTGGTAGTAGGCGAGGTGCGAGGAGAGGGTGCGGACGAGGGGGCCGTTGCGTCCCTCGGGGCGGAGGTTGGCGTCGACGGGCCAGATGGTGCCCTCGACGGTCGTCTCGGAGCAGATCCGCATCATGTGCGAGGCGAGCCGGGTCGCGGCCTGCATGGCCTTGGACTCGTCGGCGGCGTCGGCGGCGCCTGCGTGGCCGGGGGGTTCGGTGGGCTCGGCCACGAAGATGACGTCCACGTCGGACACGTAGTTCAGCTCGTGCCCGCCGCACTTCCCCATCGCGATCACGGCGAGCGAGCAGAGCGCGGCGTCCTCGGGTGCCGCGCTACGGGCGATGGCGAGGGCGGCCCGCAGGGTCGCGGTGGCCAGGTCGGCGAGCTCGGCGGCGGTCTCGGCCACGTCGGTGGTGCCGCACACGTCGCGCGCGGCGATGGACAGCAGACAGCGCCGGTAGGCCACGCGCAGCGTCACGGGGTCGACGGCCTCGGCGAGACCGTGCTCGAACTCCTCGACGCCCGGGTGCAGATCGCTCGCCTCGTACGTCACCAGGGCCTGCCAGTCGCGGGGGTGGCGGGCCAGGTGGTCACCCAGGGCCTCGGAGGCGCCGAGCACGCCGAGCAGCCGGTCGCGCAGCGGCTTCGAGGACAGCAGCGTGTCGAGCAGCAGATGCCGCTCGTCGGGGGTCTCGGGGGCACCAGGGTCATGGGGGTGCTGCGCCTCGACGAGCCGGACGAGCCCGAGCAGCGCGAGGTCCGGGTCGGCGGTGGCGCCGAGGGCGTCGAGCAGCACCGGGTCGTTGCGGACGGAGGCCAGCTCCGGGCTGTCGAGGAGCCGCCCGGCCGCGGAGGCGTCGTTGAAGCCGTGCCGCAGCAGCCGCGTGAATGTACTGCTTCTCCGCCCCGGCGTGGTCATGTCCGGCCTCCCGTGTGATCATCGTACGGGGCCGAGCCTAGCCGCAGGGGCAGCAGTGCTACAGCTTGAGCGGGTACAGCTCGAAGGCCGGGGCATGGAGCGGACGTACGGTGGCGAAGTGGCGTCGGTCCACGGTGCACACCCGCACCGTCTTCAGCCTCTCGGCGACGGCCATGACGCAGGCATCCGTACCGCCGAGTGGGAAGTCCGCGTACCGCCGCACCAGTTCGGAGGCCCTGAGCAGTTCCTCCGGCATGATTGCGGTGACGGTGCCGTACCAACCGTGGGCGAGATCCTCGAGGAACGTCGCCTCCACCTCGGCTCCGCAGCGGAGCGCGATCAAGTAGCACGCTTCGGCGATCACCGGAGCAGGCACGGCAAGGTTGCGCGGATTCACGTCGGCGTACCAGTCGCGGCACGCAGTGTGGTGGGCGTCCGTACGATCCGTGAGGGCCACCAAGGGGCCCGTGTCCATGACGATCACTCGCCGAAGCCCGATTCGCGCAGAATTTCGTCCGCCCGCTCGGAGGTGTCCGTGTGCCCGGAGTTCCCCATACCGAGCGACCTCGGACCGGTGGCAGCCGTCCGCAACAGCCCGAGCTCGCGCAGGCGCTCGGCGAGAACGGGCAGATCATCGTCCGGGACGCGGTCGAGCAGCGCGTGCAGTTCTTCCCGAGTGGTCATACGTTCAGAGTAGCCGCGCCGTCCGACAAGGAGCATGGTTTCCGATATGGACTACACACTCGAAGTAATCACACTTCCCGTCTCTGACGTGGACCGCGCCAAGGAGTTCTACCGCGACAAGGTCGGCTTCACCGTGGACTTCGACGGCGAGGTGATGCCGGGCGTGCGCGTCGTCCAGCTGACCCCGCCCGGCTCGGGCTGCTCCGTCGCGATCAGCGACAACCTGGAGGGCGTGAACGTCACACCGCCGCCCGCGCCCGGCTCGTACCAGGGCATGCAGCTGTGCGTCGCCGACATCGCGCAGGCCCACAAGGAACTGACGGGCCGCGGCCTGGACGTCACCGAGCCGGTGACCTACGGCGAGCAGGACGGCGGCACGTTCATGCACTTCAGGGACCCGGACGGCAACGGCTGGGGCATCCAGGAGTACCGGGTCCGGGCGGAGAAGCCGCTGCGGTCGGTGATCTGAGGGCGGTACGGCGAAGGGCCCGGGGAGCAACGCCCCGGGGCCCTTCGCCGTACCGCCCGACTCCCTTACAGGACCGGCAGGTTCTTCCGCAGTTCAAAGGCGGTGACCTCGCTGCGGTACTCCTCCCACTCCTGCTTCTTGTTCCTGAGGAAAAAGTCGTACACGTGCTCGCCCAGGGTCTCGGCGACCAGTTCCGAGCGTTCCATCAGGGCGATCGCCTCGCCGAGGTTCTGCGGCAGGGGCTCGATGCCGAGGGCGCGGCGTTCCGCGTCGCGCAGGGCCCAGACGTCGTCGTCGGCGCCGGGCGGGAGTTCGTACCCCTCCTCGATGCCCTTGAGGCCGGCGGCGAGGAGGACCGCGTACGCGAGGTAGGGGTTGGCGCCGGAGTCGAGGGAGCGGACCTCGACGCGGGCCGAGCCGGTCTTGCCGGGCTTGTACATGGGCACGCGGATCAGGGCCGAGCGGTTGTTGTGGCCCCAGCAGATGTACGAGGGAGCCTCGCCGCCCGCGCCCGCGGTGCGCTCGGAGCCGCCCCAGATGCGCTTGTACGAGTTGACCCACTGGTTGGTGACCGCGGAGATCTCGGCGGCGTGGCGGAGGAGGCCCGCGATGAAGGAGCGGCCGACCTTGGAGAGCTGGTACTCGGCCCCGGACTCGTAGAACGCGTTCCGGTCGCCCTCGAACAGGGACAGGTGGGTGTGCATGCCGCTGCCCGGGTGCTCGGAGAACGGTTTCGGCATGAACGTGGCCTGCACGCCCTGCTCCAGGGCGACCTGCTTCATGACCAGGCGGAACGTCATGATGTTGTCGGCGGTGGAGAGCGCGTCCGCGTACCGCAGGTCGATCTCCTGCTGGCCCGGGGCGCCCTCGTGGTGGCTGAACTCGACCGAGATGCCCATGGATTCGAGCATCGTGATGGCCTGGCGGCGGAAGTCCATGCCCACGTTCTGCGGGGTGTGGTCGAAGTAGCCGGAGGAGTCGGCGGGGGTGGGTCGGGAGCCGTCCACCGGCTTGTCCTTGAGCAGGAAGAACTCGATCTCGGGGTGGGTGTAGAAGGTGAAGCCCAGGTCCGAGGTCTTGGCGAGGATGCGCTTCAGGACGAAGCGGGGGTCCGCGTACGACGGGGAGCCGTCCGGCATCAGGATGTCGCAGAACATCCGGGCGGTGCCGGGGGCCTCGGCGCGCCACGGGAGGATCTGGAACGTCGCCGGATCGGGCTTGGCGATCATGTCCGACTCGTAGACCCGGGCGAAGCCCTCGATCGCCGAGCCGTCGAAGCCGATGCCCTCGTCGAAGGCCTGCTCCAGCTCGGCCGGTGCCACCGCGACGGACTTGAGGAAGCCCAGGACGTCCGTGAACCACAGGCGTACGAAGCGGATGTCGCGTTCCTCAAGGGTGCGGAGCACGAATTCCTGCTGCTTGTCCATAGCTACATCCTTGCAGTTCAGACGGTCTGTGCACCACCGCCCCGGCACGGTAGGGGCTTCAGTATCGAGGCCAGGGGTTTCCGCCAGATTACGGGCCCCTTGTGGCCTGCGACATCCCGGTGGCCACTACGATCGGCGGGCCGCCGTACCCCGTCATCCATACCTTTGCGCAGAAGGACAACTCATGGGTTCCAGCAAGACCTCCGGACAGGGAAGTTCGAGCGACCGCAAGGCCCGGATAGAGGCCATGCGCCGGGCCGAGCGGGCGCGGGAGCGCCGCAACCGGACCATCGCGATCGTGGCGAGCACGGCCGTCGTCGCGGGCCTGGTGGGGTTCGGCTCGTATCTGTTCATCCGCGAGCGGGACGAGCAGAAGAAGGAGGAGGCCCGGATCGCGGCCGAGCAGAAGGCGCAGGCCAAGGCCCGCAAGGAGGCCGCGGGGAAGTCCATCGAGGGCGAGAGGTCCTGGGACGCGAAGACGCTGGGACGCGACCACGTCACGAAGCCGGTCAGCTATCCGATGACGCCTCCGGTCGGCGGCGACCACGACCAGATCTGGATGAACTGCAACGGGGACGTGTACGGGAAGCCGATCCCGGACAAGCACGCCGTGCACTCCCTCGAACATGGCGCCGTCTGGGTGACGTACAACGAGAAGGCGAAGCCGGCCGACCTGAAGGCCCTTGAGGCGAAGGTCAGCGCGACGCCGTACTCGCTGATGAGCCCGGTGAACGAGCAGAAGGGCGCGCTGATGCTGAGCGCCTGGGGCAAGCAGGTCACCGTGGACAGCGCGAAGGATCCGCGCGTGAACACGTTCTTCGCCAAGTACGTGCAGGGCAAGCAGACTCCGGAGCCGGGTGCGGCCTGCCAGGGCGGGATCGCGCAGTGAGGCGTGCGGGGTGGGCGGCGGTGTGCGCCGCGGTGGTGCTCGCCGCTGCGGGCGGCGGGGTGACGGCCGCGCTCGCGGGCGGCGGCACGGTGCACGACCCGCCGCTGCCGCCCGCTCCGGCCGCGCACGAACGCCCGGCCGCGGACTCGGCGGACGCGGGCTTCGCCCGGGACATGGCGGTGCACCACCAGCAGGCGGTGGAGATGTCCTTCGTCGTACGGGACCGCACCGACGACGAGGAGGTGCGCAGGCTCGCGTACGACATCGCCAACACGCAGGCCAACCAGCGGGGCATGCTGCTCGGCTGGCTGGACCTGTGGGGGCTGCCGAAGGTGTCGGCGGGGCCGCCGATGGCGTGGATGGGGATGGGCGGGCACGGCGGGCACGGCGGTGGCCCCGGGGACGACGGGCGGCTGATGCCGGGCATGGCGACGAAGGCCGAGCTCGCCGAGTTGAGGAAGGCCGACGGCGAGCGGGCCGAAGTGCTGTTCCTGCAGCTGATGACGGCGCATCACAAGGGCGGCGTGCACATGGCCCAGGGCTGCGTGGACCGGTGCCGCCCGGGCGTGGAACGCGACCTGGCCGAGGGCATGGTCGCGGCCCAGGAGTCCGAACTGAAGCTGATGTCCGACCTGCTCAAGGCGCGGGGCGCGAAGCCGGGTTGAGGCTTGACTCCGCGCTCGGCGGCGCATGCGGTGGGCGTCCCCGCCTACGTACGGCGCCGCGGCCCGGTGTTCCGCTCCGTAAGACGGACGGGAATCCGTGCAACCTTGCGGCCGGGATGTGAGTCCTTCCTGCGCAGGGTCCGGTCGTGGACCCTGCTCGACCGCTCCTGCACCAGGAGCTCCCTCTCAAGGACTGCAGATGACCACGCCCAGCCACCACCCCGGCCCGCCCTCGCCCTGGGACCAGCCGCCGTACCCCGGACCGCCGCCGCAGCCGCAGAACGGCCTCGGCATCGCGGCCCTCGTGCTCGGCATCATCGGCGCGGTGCTGTTCTTCACCGTCTGGGGCGGCGTCATCCTCGGCGTACTGGCCCTGATATTCGGCCTGATCGGCCTCTCCAAGGCGCGCAAGGGCATGGCCACCAACAAGGGTGTGGCGCTGTCCGGCACGGTCCTCGGCGGTGTCGCGATCGTCCTGTCGGTGGTGTGGCTCGTGGTCGTCGTGCTGGCCGTGCAGAAGGTGTCCGACGAGCTGGAGAAGGAGGCCGACCGGGTCGCCTCGGCCGACCCCGGCACCAGCGACGGCGGCTCCGGCACCGGCGGCTCCGCGGGCGGCGAGGACACCGGGGAGCCGGGAGCGGCCGGGTCGGACGAGGCGCTGAAGTTCGGCGCGACCCACACGTACGACGACGGCGTGAAGGTCACCGTCAGCAAGCCGCAGCCGTACAGCCCCGACCAGTTCGCCGCCGGGCACACGGACGGCAACGTGGCGGTGCAGTTCACGATCACCATCGTCAACGGCGGCAAGAAGACCATGGACGTCACCACCGCGCTGCCGTCGCTGCGGGACGCGAACGGCGCCGGCGCCGACCTGGTCTTCGACGGCAACAACGGCACCGAGCCCTTCAACGGCAAGGTCCTCCCGGGCAAGCAGGCCCAGGGCAAGTTCGCCTTCTCGGTGCCCGCGGACGCCACGGAGGAGCTCCAGCTGCAGGTCGGCCCCGAGATCCTGAAGTACGACGAAGTGATCTGGACGGGCCCGGCGAAGTAGCACGTACCCCGGGGCGCCTCCCGTACCGGCGTGGGGCGCCCCACACCGCTCCCCCACCACATCGCGTCGCTCTGACGATTACACTGGGCCGCGTGCCTCAACTACGCCTCGCCCTGAATCAGATCGACTCGACCGTCGGCGACCTCGCCCAGAACGCCGACGCGATCGTGCACTGGACCCGGCACGCCGCCGACCAGGGCGCCCACCTCGTGGCGTTCCCGGAGATGGTGCTCACCGGCTACCCCGTCGAGGACCTGGCCCTGCGCCCGTCCTTCGTCGAGGCGTCCCGGCAGGCGCTGCGCGCCCTGGCCGCCCGCCTGGCCGACGAGGGGTACGGCGAACTTCCGGTGATCGTCGGCTACCTGGACCGCTCCGAGACCGCGCAGCCGAAGTACGGCCAGCCCGCCGGCGCCCCGCAGAACGCCGCGGCCGTGCTGCACCGCGGCGAGGTGGTCCTCACCTTCGCCAAGCACCACCTGCCGAACTACGGCGTCTTCGACGAGTTCCGCTACTTCGTCCCCGGCGACACGCTGCCCGTCGTCCGCGTCCACGGGGTCGACGTGGCGCTGGCGATCTGCGAGGACCTCTGGCAGGACGGCGGCCGCGTCCCGGCCACCCGCTCGGCGGGCGCGGGCCTGCTGGTCTCCGTCAACGCCTCGCCGTACGAGCAGAACAAGGACGACACCCGCCTGGAGCTGGTGCGCAAGCGCGCCCAGGAGGCCGGGTGCACCACGGCCTACCTCGCGATGATCGGCGGTCAGGACGAGCTGGTCTTCGACGGCGACTCGATCGTGGTCGACGCGAGCGGCGAAGTCGTCGCGCGCGCCCCGCAGTTCGCCGAGGGCAGCGTCATCCTCGACCTGGACCTGCCGGCCGCGGGCCCGGCCCCCCAGACCCGCGGCGGAGCCGCTGGTGGACGCCTCGTGGACGACGGTCTGCGGATCGACCACGTGATCCTCTCCGAGGAGCCGGTCCCGGCGTACGAGGCGGAGCTCGCGGGCGGGTACGCGGAGCGGCTCGACGACGCCGAGGAGGTGTACTCGGCGCTGGTGGTGGGCCTGCGGGCGTACGTCGCGAAGAACGGCTTCCGGTCCGTCCTGATCGGCCTCTCCGGCGGCATCGACTCCGCGCTCTGCGCCGCGATCGCCTGCGACGCGCTGGGCGCGCAGCACGTGTACGGCATCTCGATGCCCTCGAAGTACTCCTCGGACCACTCCAGGGGCGACGCCGCCGAGCTGGCCCGGCGGACCGGCCTCAACTTCCGTACGGTGCCGATCGAGCCGATGTTCGACGCGTACATGGGCTCGCTCGGTCTGACCGGGCTCGCCGAGGAGAACCTGCAGTCGCGGCTGCGCGGCACGATGCTGATGGCGGTCTCCAACCAGGAGGGGCACATCGTGCTCGCGCCGGGCAACAAGTCCGAGCTGGCGGTGGGATATTCGACGCTGTACGGCGACTCGGTGGGCGCGTACGGGCCGATCAAGGACGTCTACAAGACGGCGATCTTCCGCCTCGCTGAGTGGCGCAACCGGGCCGCGGTCGAGCGCGGGCAGACCCCGCCGATCCCGGAGAACTCCATCACCAAGCCGCCGAGCGCCGAACTCCGGCCGGACCAGGTGGACACGGACTCCCTCCCGGACTACCCGGTGCTCGACGGGATCCTGGCGCTGTACGTGGACCGGGACAAGGGTGCCGGGGAGATCGTGGCGGCGGGGTACGAGGAGGAGGTCGTGGCGAAGGTGCTGCGGCTGGTGGACGGCGCGGAGTACAAGCGGCGCCAGTACCCGCCGGGCACGAAGATCTCGGCGAAGGGGTTCGGCAAGGACCGTCGTCTTCCGATCACCAGTCGCTGGCGGGAACTGGGCTGACCCCAGGGGGGCGGGGCTGGGGCAAGAAAGAAGCCTCAGCCCACCTGCTCCTGCTCCTGCTCCTGCTCCTGCTCCTGCTCGCGCACCGGTACGCCCCCGGCGACCACCCGGGACGCACCCGTACCCCGGTCCGCCAACCCCGCCAGCACGGCGATCGCAAGCCCGACCACCGCGAGCCCGGCGCCGACGAGCGTCGGAGACATCCATCCCCAGCCCGCCGCGATGGCCGCCCCACCGGCCCAGGCCCCGCCCGCATTGGCCAGGTTGAACGCCGAGTGGTTGGACGCCGAGGCCAGCGTCGGAGCGTGGGCGGCCTTGCGCATCACCAGCATCTGCAGCGGCGTGGTCGTCATGAACCCGACCGCCCCGAGCACCACGACCGTGACCAGCGCCGCCCACCGCACATGCACCGTGTAGTCGAAGGCGAGCAGCACCAGGGCGAGGGCGCCGAGCGACCCGTACAGCGTGGGCCGCAGCGCCCGGTCGGTGAGGGGGCCGGCGACCAGCGCGCCCAGCGTCATACCGATGCCGAACAGGGCGAGGACGACCGTCACCGAGGACTCGGACATCCGCATCACCTCGGTCGTCATCGAGGCCAGGTACGCATACACCGCGAACACGCCCGCGAAGCCGAACACCGCGGTGAGCAGCCCGAGCAGCACCTGCCGGTCGCCGAGGGCGCGCAGTTCGGCGCGGAGGCTCTGCCCGGCCTCGACGGGGACGTACGGGACGAGCTTCGCCAGGGCGCCCATCGCGAGCAGGCCGATCGCGGCGACGACCAGGAAGGTGGCACGCCAGCCGAGGTGCTGGCCGAGCAGCGTCGCGGCGGGGACACCGACGACGTTGGCGACGGTCAGGCCGAGGAACATCGTCGCCACGGCCCGCGCCTCGCGCCCCTCCCGCACCAGCCGCGCGGCGACCACCGCGCCGACGCCGAAGAACGCGCCGTGCGGCAGCCCGGCGAGGACCCGCCCCGCGGCGAGCAGGCCGAAGCTCGGGGCGAGCGCGGAGGCCAGGTTGCCGATCGTGAAGACCGCCATGAGCAGGACCAGCATCTTCTTGCGCGGGACGCGGGAGCCGAAGGCGGTGAGCAGCGGGGCGCCGACGACGACGCCGATCGCGTACGCGGAGACGAGGTACCCGGCGGTGGGCACGGAAGTGCCCAGGTCGTCCGCGACGTTGGGCAGCAGGCCCATCATGACGAACTCGGTGGTGCCGATACCGAAGGCGGAGACGGCGAGCGCCAGCAGCGCCACAGGCATGAGAGAGACCCTTTACAACTGGCAGGGGGAGATGTCCGTACGCCCTCGTACGCACTTAAGTTCTCGTACGGAACAAAGTCTCTCAGGCGTTGTATTCCGCGGGATGAGGGCCCCGTGAACGCGGGATGACGGTCCTCAGAGGGAGACCCGGGCCGCCAGCGGCAGGTGGTCGCTGTCCGTGCCCGGCAGGGTCCAGGACGCCTCCGGCTCCACGTCGCGCACCATGATCTGGTCGATCCGCGCCGCCGGGAACCCGGCGGGCCAGCTGAAGCCGAAGCCGTCGCCCGCCGCGCCCTGCGTGGAGCGCAGCTGCGAGGTGACCGGGGCGAGCGCGCGGTCGTTCATCGTGCCGTTGAGGTCGCCGAGCAGCACGACCTTCTCGACCGGCTCGTCCCGGATCGCGATGCCCAGGGCCTCCGCGCTGTTGTCCCGCTGCCCGGCGGTGAAGCCCGCGTCGGCCTTGACCCGTACCGAGGGCAGATGGGCGACGTACACCGCGACGTCGCCCTGCGGCGTGTTCACGGTGGTGCGCAGCGCCCGGGTCCAGCCCATCTTGATGTCCACGGGCCGGCTGTCGCTCAACGGGTGCTTGCTCCACAGGCCGACGGTGCCTTCGACGGTGTGGTAGCGGTACGTCCGAGCAAGGGCGCGCTTGTACGCGGGCATCGCCTGCGGCGACAGCTCCTCCAGGGCGACCACGTCCGCGCCGGACGCGGCGACCTTGTGGGCGGTGCCCTCGGGGTCGGGGTTCCCGGCGTTGACGTTGTGCGTGACGACGGTGAGGTCGCCGCCGGTGCCGGCCTTGTCGAAGACCAGGCTGCCGAAGAGGTTCACCCACACCGCGGCGGGCAGCACGACCGCGACCACCGCGGTGAGCGACTTCCGGGCGAACCCGAGCAGCAGCAGAAGCGGAACGCCGAGGCCGAGCCACGGAAGGAACGTCTCGATCAGGCTGCCGAGGTTGCCGACCGCATTGGGGATGTACGAGTGCACCGCCATGACCAGCGCGAGCACCACCGCGAAGAAGGCCAGGACGAGACCGCGGCGCAGGCTCCCGCGGTCCGGCCGCCAGTCGCCGCGCAGCCGCCGAAGCCGAGATCCGGAACGCGCGGCCCCCGAGCCTCGGCTCCCCGTCTCCGCCCTGTACGCCTGCGCCATACCGTTGCCTCACTGCCTGCCGTGCACACCGTCCGCCCCAGACCCTAGGCGATGCGGTGCAGCCCTTGTCTCGCCGCCGTACGACGGCCGTACGTGGTCGAGGACGACGCGGGGCCGTGCGGAGTTCCGCCGGTGCGGGGCCGTGGGGCGGCTGTGACGAAACGCGCACGATGCGACGGCGGCGGGGCGGGTCGGGACCCCGCTCTGGCGCGGGCGGGCCGCGAGGTGCCACCATGGCGGTGATCCGGGGACGCCGTCAGGGCGCCACGAGATGACTTGAAGGAGCCGTCGTCATGACGCAGATTTCGGCTGCGCACACGCCTGCCCCGCCGCAGGAGACCACCACCAGCAGCACCACCAGCAGCAGCACCACCACCGGCAGCAAGACTTCCGGTACGCCGCTCTACGGCGGCGTGACCACCCGACGCGTCACCGTCCGCGACCTCGCCGTCGCCAAGGAGCGCGGCGAGAAGTGGCCGATGCTGACCGCGTACGACGCGATGACCGCGTCCGTCTTCGACGAGTCGGGCATCCCCGTCCTCCTCGTCGGCGACTCGATGGGCAACTGCCACCTCGGGTACGAGACCACCGTGCCCGTCACCCTCGACGAGATCGCGATGCTCAGCGCCGCCGTCGTACGCGGCACCCAGCGCGCCCTGGTCATCGGCGACCTGCCGTTCGGCTCGTACCAGGAGGGCCCGGTGCAGGCGCTGCGCTCGGCGACCCGGCTGGTCAAGGAGGCGGGCGTGGGCGCCGTGAAGCTGGAGGGCGGTGAACGCTCGCTCGCCCAGACCGAGTTGCTGGTCTCCGCGGGCATCCCGGTCATGTCGCACCTGGGCCTGACCCCGCAGTCCGTGAACACCATGGGCTACCGGGTCCAGGGCCGCGGCGACGAGGACGCGCACCGGCTGCTCCGCGACGCGAAGGCCGCGCAGGACGCGGGCGCGTTCGGGGTGGTCCTGGAGCTGGTGCCGGAGGAGCTGGCCGCCGAGGTGACGCGTTCCCTGCACATCCCGACGATCGGCATCGGCGCCGGGGCCGGCTGCGACGCGCAGGTCCTCGTGTGGACGGACATGATGGGGCTGACCTCGGGGAAGGTGCCGCGCTTCGTGAAGCAGTACGCTGCGCTGCGCTCGGTGATGGGGGACGCGGCGAAGACCTTCGCGGACGAGGTTCGCGGCGGGGCGTTCCCGGCGCCGGAGCACGCGTTCCACTAGCTGGCCCGGAGCACGCGTTCCACTAACCCGGAGCACGCGTTCCACTAGCTAGCCCGGAGCACGCGTTCCACTGCCCGGAGCGGAGTCCGGGGTAGAGGCCCGTGTCGGTGGGGTGTCGGACCCTGTCGGTCGGCTGTCGGTGATCTGTCGGCAGCCCCCGGCAGGGTTGTCCCCATGACGCGATCCGACAAGAACCCCAGCAACGGCGGGCACGCCGTGAAGGTGCGGGGGCTGGTCAAGCACTACGGCGGTCCCCAAGGAACACGAGCCCTGGACGGCGTGGACCTGGACGTCCGCGAAGGCACCGTCCTCGGCGTCCTCGGCCCGAACGGCGCGGGCAAGACCACTCTCGTGCGCTGCCTGTCCACCCTCATCACCCCCGACTCCGGCTCGGCCGTCGTCGCCGGGTACGACGTACTGCGCCAGCCCCGGCAGCTGCGCCGCAAGATCGGCCTGACCGGCCAGTACGCCTCGGTCGACGAGAAGCTGTCCGGTTTCGAGAACCTGTACATGATCGGCCGCCTCCTCGACCTCTCCAGGGCCGACGCCAAGCGCCGCGCCACCGAGCTCCTGGAGCGGTTCTCCCTCACGGAGGCCGCCAAGCGCCCCGCCGCCACGTACTCCGGCGGCATGCGGCGCCGCCTCGACCTCGCCGCCTCGATGATCGGGCAGCCCGCCGTCCTGTACCTGGACGAGCCGACCACCGGACTCGACCCGCGCACCCGCAACGAGGTGTGGGACGAGGTGAAGCGGATGGTCGGCGAGGGCGTGACCGTACTGCTCACCACCCAGTACATGGAGGAGGCCGAGCAGCTGGCCTCCGAGCTGACGGTGATCGACCGCGGCAAGATCATCGCGGGCGGCGGGATCGCCGAGCTCAAGGCGAAGATCGGCGGCCGCACCCTGCGCGTCCGCCCGGCCGACCCGGCCGAGCTGCGCGCCATGGCCGCCGACCTGGACGCCTCCGGCCTGACCGGGCTCGCCACGGCCACCGTGGACGCCGAGAACGGCACGGTCCTCGTACCGGTCCAGAGCGACGAGCAGCTGACCGCGATCGTCGCCGCGCTCGCCTCCAGGGGCTACGCGCTCGCCGACATCGCCACCGAACTGCCCAGCCTGGACGAGGTGTTCCTGTCCCTCACCGGCCACAAGTCCAGCGCCCCGCAGGACGCCGCCCCGACCCGAGAGGAGGTCGCCGCATGACCACCGCGACCACCGCGCCCCTCGACGCCCCGCCGACACTCAAGCAGGGCGACGCCGACGACCGCATCGGCCTGCGCGCCCACGTCCGGCACACCGGGGCGCTGATCCGCCGCAACCTGCTGTGGATCAGGAACAACCCGGAGTCGATGTTCGACGCCCTGCTGATGCCGGTCGTCTTCACGCTCCTGTTCGTGTACGTCTTCGGCGGCTCGATCGGCCAGGCGCTCGGCGGCGGCCAGGACGCGTATGTGCAGTACGTGATCCCCGGCATGCTCGCGATGATGAGCATGACCATCGCGCAGGCCGTCGGCACCGGCTTCAACGAGGACTTCCAGAAGGGCATCATGGACCGCTTCCGGTCCCTGCCCATCGGACGTGCCTCGGTGCTGATCGCGAAGATCTCCGTGGAGATCCTGCGGATGCTGATCGCCACCACCGTGCTGATGGTCGTGGCCGTCCTGGTCGGCTTCGAGGTGACGAGCTGGAGCGGTCTTTTCGCCGCCGTCGGCCTGTCCGCGCTCTTCGGCTTCGGCGTGATGTGGATCTTCCTGACCCTCGGTGTGGTCATGAAGAGCGCCCAGTCGGTGCAGGCCATGGGCTTCCTGGTGATGATGCCGCTGCAGTTCGGCTCGTCGATCTTCGCGCCGACCGCGTCGATGCCGGGCTGGCTTGAGGCCTTCACCCAGTACAACCCGATGTCCGGCCTCGCGGACGCGGCCCGCGGCCTGATGGTGGGCGGCCCGATCGCGCACGGCCTGTGGGTGACGCTGGCCTGGTCCATCGGCCTCACGGTCGTGATGGCGCCGATCGCCATCCGCAAGTTCACCAACAAGGCCTGATCCGCGGAACGCAGGACGCAGCACGCAGCACGCAGCACGCAGCACGCAGCACGCAGCACGCAGCACGCAGGACGCAGGACGCAGGACGCAGGACGCAGGACGCAGGACGCAGAAACAACGAGGCGCTGCGTGCCGCCCCTTCTGATCGGCCCCGGATCAGAGCAGGGCGGCGGCCTCTTCCGCGGAGAGGCCGCCGCCTTCCGCATGCCCGCGCTCGTACGCCTCGTCGCCCAGGATCTCCCGTACGGCCTGCTCGGCGGCCTCCCGTTGCAGGCGTTCCTGCCGGGCGGGGCGGTGGCCGGGCGGCTGCTTGGCGTCGGCCGCGCCGAGCAGCCGGGCCCCGCGGTACGCCGCCTCGCTGCCGCCCCGGCCCGCCAACGCCCAGGCGCACAAGGCGAGTTGGATGGACGCCATGTGCGGGGCGACCATCGCGGCGACCGGGTCCTGGGACCAGTCGAAGGCTGCCTTGCCGTGGGTGTACGCCTCCTCGTGGCGGCCGTCGAGGATGTCGAGCCAGCCGTAGATGCCGTGCAGGACGCCCTTGAACATCACGGCGGGCCCGGAGAAGTACTGGTCCCACAGCAGGTCGAGCTGTTCGCGGGCCTCGTCCCTGCGGCCGCTCTCGCCGAGCCGTCCCGCCAGGTGGACGCGGGCGGCGGGCACGGCCTCGGAGAAGGTGTCGCCGGCCTCGTGCAGGATCTGCCACAGCATCGCCTCGCCCTGCTCCGGCTGCCCGGTCTCCAGCATGATCCCGGCGAGCCGCACCCGGAGCACCGCCGCCTGCGCGGCCGCCCCGATGGCCTCCGCGTGCTCCACGGCCGCGGTGAAGTCCCGTTCGGCCAGGGCGAGTCCGCCGCGCCGCTCCCAGGCCTCGCCGCGCGCCGACAGGGCCTCGGCCGCGCCCCAGGAGTCGCCGAGCTCGGTGAACAGGGCAAGCGCCTCGGTCGCGTCGCGGTCCGCGTCGCCGCCCCAGGCGCTGCGGTTGGCGAGGATGTTGGCGCGCAGCTGCAGCATCCCGGCGAGCTCCCAGCGGAAGCCGTGCGCGCGGCAGGTCTCCACGTTCCGGTCGAGGAGGGTGCGCAGGTCGTCGGGCCTGCCGGTGAGGAGGACCGCGAACATCCAGAACCCGCCGGGGCTCCAGCAGGTCTGCGGCAGGCCGGGGCGGTAGGCGGCGACGATGCCCTGCAGGCG
Source organism: Streptomyces solicavernae (assembly GCF_029968095.1). GTDB lineage: Bacteria > Actinomycetota > Actinomycetes > Streptomycetales > Streptomycetaceae > Streptomyces > Streptomyces solicavernae. Next base: position 186,915 of record NZ_JASCIR010000009.1, read on the forward strand.
CTGCTCGTTCTCCGGCCGGTACCAGTCGTTCGACCGGTGGTCCATCGACGCGATCTGCATGAGCCGCACCCCGCGCCGCGCCTCCGTCAGCTGCTCGGGCACCATCGGCGGCGGCTTCGCGGTGCACCGTTCGGCGAGCGGCGGCGCCGGTTCGACGGGCTCGGCGAACGGATCGGGGCCGAGCGTGGACACGACGGCCGACCAGTGCCGGGACTCGCTGCGCAGGTCGCGCATCTGCCAGTACCAGCACAGCGACAGGACGAGGCACAGCGCCTCCTGCTCGTCGCCCGCGTCGGTGGCGCGGCGCAGGGCGGTGCGCAGGTTCTCGTACTCGCGCTCGATGCGGGCGATGGCCTGCTTCTGCCGGCCGGTGCGCAGCTCGGGGTCGGCCCGGCGGGCGAGTTCGCGGTAGTGGACGAGGTGGGCGTGCTCGGCGGCGGGGCGGTCGCCGGCCGCGTCGAGGTGGGCGCCCGCGTACTCGGCGACGGTCTCCAGGAGCCGGTAGCGCATCGTGCCCGCGTCCGAAGGGGCCGCCACCACCAGGGACTTGTCGACGAGCGAGCCGATCAGCTCGGTCACGTCCCGGCGGTCCACGTGCAGGTCGAGCGTGCAGGCGGCCTCACCGCCCGGCTGTTCGGGCCCGGTGGGCGCGCCGCCGCACACCGCCTCCGCCGCGTCGAGTTCGCAGCCGCCCGCGAACACCGAGAGCCGCTGGAGCACGGCCCGCTCGTGGGCGTCGAGCAGTTCCCAGGACCAGTCGACGACGGCCCGCAGGGTCTGCTGCCGGGGCAGCACCGTACGGCTCCCCGAGGTGAGGAGGCGGAAGCGGTCGTCGAGGCGGTCGGCGATCTGGCGCGGGGTGAGCGAGCGGAGCCGGGCGGCGGCGAGTTCCACGGCGAGCGGCAGGCCGTCGAGCCGCCGGCAGATCTCCGCGCAGGCCTCCGGGTCGTCCTCGGTGCGGAAGCCGGGCCGGGCGGCGGCGCCCCGGTCGGCGAGCAGCCGCAGCGCGACCGGCTCCGGCAGGGGTTCCACCGGGCGCACCCACTCGCCCGGCACGCCGAGGGGTTCACGGCTGGTGGCGAGCACGGTGAGCTGCGGGCAGTGCGCGAGCAGATACTCGACGGTGCGCGCGGCGGACTCCACGACGTGCTCGCAGTTGTCGAGCAGCAGCAGCATCCGGCGCGGCGCGCAGTGCTCGGCGAGCCGTACGAGGGGGTCGCCGCCGCCCTGGTCGGCGCCGGCCCGCAGCTCCTCGGCGCCCATGCCGTACAGGACGGTACGGCGGCCGCCGAGCGCGGTGAGCACGGCCTCGGGCACGGCGGCGGCGTCGGTGGCCGCGGCGGCGGCTGCGACAGGAGCCAGCTCGGCCAGCCACACCCCGTCCGGCACGGGCAGCGCCTCGGCGGCCTCCTGCGACAGCCGGGTCTTGCCCGCCCCGCCCGGCCCGAGCAGCGTGACGAGCCGCGCCCGCCCGAGGTCGCCCCGCAGCGCCTCGATGTCCGCCTCGCGCCCGACGAAGCTGGTGAGGCGGGTACGGAGGTTGCCGCGGGCGGCCGGGGCGTCCGTGCCGGCCGGGCCGGGGACCGCCGGACCGGCGAGCAATTCGCCGTGCAGCGAGCGGAGTTCGGCGCCGGGGTCCGCGCCGAGCTGGGCGGCCAGCTCCCCGCGCACCTGCTCGTACGCCGCGAGCGCCTCGGCCGCCCGGCCCGCGTCCCGCAGGGCACGCAAGCGGAGCGCCTGCAGCGGCTCGTCGAGGGGGTGCTCCGCGCACAGGGCGGTCAGCTCGGGCAGCGACTGCTCGGCCCGGCCGAGGCCGAGGGCGGCGGCGAGCCGGGTCCGGCGGGCGTCCAGGTGCCGGGCGTCGAGGCGGGCGGCGTCGGCGGTGCGGTCGGGCAGGTCGGCGAGTGCGGGGCCGCGCCACAGGGCGAGGGCGTCGTCGAGCAGGGCGGCGGCCTTGGCCGGGTCGCCGTCGGCGAGTGCGCGGGCGCCCTCCCCTGCGAGGCGTTCAAAACGGTGCGCGTCCACGTCGTCCGGGGCGGCGGCGAGCCGGTAGCCGCCGCCCTCGACGGACTCGACGGCCGTGTGCCCGAGCGACCGGCGGAGCCGTCCGACGAGCGCCTGCAGCGCGGCGGTCGCGTCGGCGGGCTCGTCGCCGTCCCACACCTCGGCGACGAGCTGTCCGACCGGCACGGTCCGCCCGGCGCGCAGCGCGAGCACGGTGAGCAGGGCGCGAAGCCGCGGCCCGCCGACCGCGACGGCGCCGCCGTCGGCGCGGACTGCCTGGGTGGTGCCGAGAATGGAGTAGCGCACCGGGCCATTCTCCCCGTCGCCGTGCGGTGCCCGCGCACGCGTACGAAATCCAGCCCGTCCGGAGTTTGAGGGCGAGCCCGGAGGGCGATCACGGTCACCGAGGCGACCCCGCCGCACAGCCCGCCGAGGAGACCCCGTATGACGACCGCCCTCACCCGCAGCGACCGCCGCCCCAGCCCCGTCTTCCTGGGCATCGCCGCCGTCACGGCCGCCGCCGGATGGGCGACGTGGACGGGGTTCGCGGCGAACACCGGCCTCGCGGTGTTCCTGTTCGTCACCGGCGCCTGGGTCGTCTCGCTCTGCCTGCACGAGTACGCGCACGCCCGCACCGCCCTGCACAGCGGGGACATCTCGGTCGGCGCGAAGGGCTATCTGACGCTGAACCCGCTGAAGTACACGCACGCGCTGCTGAGCATCGTGCTGCCCGTGGTGTTCGTGATCATGGGCGGGATCGGGCTGCCCGGCGGCGCCGTGTTCATCGAGCGGAGCCGGATCAGGGGCCGCTGGCGGCACAGCCTGATCTCGGCGGTGGGTCCGCTGGCCAACGTCGCGTTCGCGGTGGTGTGCACGGCGCCGTTCTGGCTGGACGCGCTGGCGGGCGTACCGCCGGCGTTCCGGTACGCGCTGGCGTTCCTGGCGCTGCTGCAGGTGACGGCGGCGCTGCTGAACTTCCTGCCGGTGCCGGGCCTGGACGGGTACGGGGTGATCGAGCCCTGGCTGTCGCGGAAGGTCCGCCGCCAGGTGGAGCCGTTCGCGCCGTTCGGGCTGCTCGCGGTCTTCGCGGTGCTGTGGATCCCGGAGGTCAACATCGCGTTCTTCGACGCGATCGACGTCCTGCTTCGCGTCCTCGGCATCGAGGAGCCGGCGGCGTACTGCGGCCAGAACCTCTACCGCTTCTGGCGGGCGGACAGCCCGGTCTGCGTCAGCGGCTGACGGCGGCCGCGTCGGCCTGCGCCTTCTCGGCCCTGCCCTTGCGCAGGTAGTACCAGGTCATGTTGGACGAGAGGCCGGCGATCAGCACCCAGACGATGCCGAGCCAGCTGCCCTCGACGAAGGAGACCACGGCCGCGGCGACGGCGAGGACGCAGACGACAAGGGCGTACAGAGCGAGGCGGGGCATGGGGGTCGGCTCCTGTCCGGATACATGCGGTTCGTACGCCGTCCAGTGTCCCCCATGCCCCGCCGGGGTCCGCAGCCCGCCTACACGTCGGTGACGCGCAGGCCCGCGTGCGCCTTGTAGCGCCGGTTCACGGAGATCAGGTTGGCGACAAGCGACTCCACCTGGTGGGCGTTGCGAAGGCGCCCGGCGAAGACGCCGCGCATGCCGGGGATGCGGGCGGCGAGGGCCTGCACGAGGTCGGTGTCGGCGCGGGTCTCGCCGAGCACCATCACGTCGGTGTCGATCTCGTCGAGGGATGCGTCCTGGAGCAGCACGGCCGACAGGTGGTGGAAGGCGGCGGTGACCCGGGAGTCCGGGAGCAGCGCGGCGGCCTGCTCGGCGGCGCTGCCCTCCTCGGGCTTCAGGGCGTACGCGCCCTTCTTGTCGAAGCCCAGCGGGTTGACGCAGTCCACGACGAGCTTCCCGGCCAGCTCCTCGCGCAGCGATTCAAGGGTCTTGGCGTGCCCGTCCCACGGCACCGCGACGATCACGATGTCGCAGCGGCGGGCGCACTCGGCGTTGTCGGCGCCCTCGACGCCGAGGCCGAGCTCGTCGGCCGCGGCCCGGGCTCGCTCGGCGGCGCGGGAGCCGATGACGACCTTCTGGCCGGCGCGCGCGAGCCGGTAGGCGAGGCCGCGGCCCTGGTCGCCGGTGCCGCCGAGCACGCCGACGACGAGCCCGGACACGTCGGGAAGGTCCCAGGGGTCCTTCGCCGGAGCCTTGCCTTGCGCCTGGGACGGAGCGGACGGGGCCTCTTGAGCAGCATCGTGGGAAGTCATACGGCGACGATACTTGCCGGTAGGCGGCGCTGGCGTACGGAATCCGCGCTCGTGTGCGAACCCGCGGCCGCAACCACGGCCCCGGGCCTTTGAGTTGGGGCAAGTCCCGGACAGCCGCCGGGCACGGGAGGCAGCATGCGGGGCCATGGACGCCGTACGGGTCGCGCTGCTGCGCGAAGTGCTCGCCGGAACGGAATGGCCGCGCGCCACCCGCCGCTTCGCGGGGGCGCTGCGCGGCTCGGTGGTGCCGCACGGCGGCGGGCTGCTGCTCGTGGGGACGAGCGGGTACGAGCCCTGGCACCTGGCCGCGCACCTGGTGGACGAGGCCGCCTGGTCGGGAACGCCCGAGCTGCGGCCCACGCTGGTGCGGCACCGGGTGCGGCCCGGGGATCCGGCGCATCTGTCGGTGGGCCTCGGCCGGATCGAGGCGGCGCGGCGCGGCGAGACGCTGCTCGTGGTCGCGCCGGACGACCCCGGCGGCGGCCTGCTCGAACGGGTCCACGACGCGCGCAGGGCGGGGGCGACGGTGCTCGCCCTGGAGTCGGGCGACCGCGAGCTGAACCGCCTCGCGCACGAGGCGCTGACCGTGCCCGAGGAGCCGGAGCTCGACCTGGACACGGTGCAGCACCTGGTGAGCGCGGCGGCCGGCGAGAACGCGCTGCCCGCGCCGGCCCCGCGCGGGCGCCGCGGCCTGCGGGACCGGCTGTCCCGGCTCGCGGATCAGCTGACGGAGCCGCCGCCCGCCCGCTGGTGAGCCGGGACGGTCACCCGGGGGTGCCGGGTTGCTCGGGGATGCCCGAACGCTCGCGGATGCCCGATCACTCGGGGATGCCCGATCACTCAGTGGTGTCGGTCTCGCCCTTGCGGTCGTGCCACCTCGGGTCGGTCTCCCACTCCAGGTTCCGCTCCTGGGCGGTCTGCATCGCGTGCTCCGCCTCCACGCGGGAGGCGTACGGGCCGAAGCGGTCCTTGTTCGGACATTCCGGCCCCTCCTCGACCTTCCGGTGTTCGAGGCAGTAGTACCACTCTCCCGGTTTGCCGACCGTGCGCTTCTTGAACAGGGCCATCACGGACCCCTCTCTGCCGCTCCGAGGATGGTTCCCGCCGCCATCGTGCCCCAAGCGCGCTGGATACACTCACTGGCATGTCTGGCCAGTCGCTGCTCGTACCAGGGGAGCTCTCTCCCACCCGTTCCGTCCCCGGCAACATCCGCCGCCCCGAGTACGTGGGCAAGCCCGCGCCCACGCCGTACTCGGGCCCGGAGGTGCAGACCCCGGAGACCGTCGAACTGATGCGGACCGCGGGCCGTATCGCCGCGCAGGCCATGGCCGAGGCCGCGAAGTACATCGAGCCGGGCGTCACCACGGACAAGCTGGACGAGGTGGCGCACGCGTTCATGTGCGACCACGGCGCCTACCCCTCCACACTGGGCTACCGCGGCTTCCCCAAGTCGCTGTGCGCCTCGGTCAACGAGGTCATCTGCCACGGCATCCCGGACTCCACGGTGCTGCGCGACGGCGACATCGTGAACCTGGACGTGACGGCGTACATCGGTGGCGTGCACGGCGACAACAACGCCACGTACCTCTGCGGTGACGTGGACGAGGAGTCGAAGCTCCTGGTGGAGCGGACCCGGGAGGCGACCGCGCGGGCCATCAAGGCGGTCAGGCCGGGCCGCCAGATCAACATCATCGGCCGGGTCATCGAGTCGTACGCGAAGCGGTTCGGCTACGGCGTCGTGCGGGACTTCACCGGGCACGGCATCAACTCGTCCTTCCACTCCGGCCTGATCGTGCCGCACTACGACAGCCCGCACGCCACGACGGTGATCAAGGCCGGCATGACGTTCACGATCGAGCCGATGCTCACGCTGGGCACGCACGAGTACGACATGTGGGACGACGGCTGGACCGTGGTCACCAAGGACCGGAAGCGGACCGCGCAGTTCGAGCACACGCTCGTGGTGACGGAGACGGGCGCGGACATCCTCACGCTGCCCTGACACGCGTTTTCTCCGAGAGACGTTTTACCGACAGTACGTCGGGAACTCCTTTACCGACAGCCCGTCGGAAACCAGTTGACTTAGGTATGCCTAAGCAGCAGGATCAGTGCTGGTTCCCAGCCCGCTCGGCACCGGAGGTCCACAGCCATGTCCACCGCGTCCACGCCGTTCTCGACGCTCATCCGCACCGCGTCCCACGAGGCGCACACCGAGGCCGAGACCTCGACGTTCATGGGCGACCTGCTCGGCGGCCGCCTCGGCGTGGAGGCGTACACGCGCTACACGGAGCAGCTCTGGTTCGTGTACGGCGCGATGGAGAGCGGCATGGAGGCCCTGCGCGAGGACCCGGTTGCGGGCCCCTTCATCCGGCCCGAGCTGGAGCGCACGGCCGAGCTGGAGCGGGACCTGACGCATCTGCACGGAGACTCCGGGGACTGGCGCGAGGGCCTGCGCCCGCTGCCCGCGACGCAGGCGTACGTGGACCGGGTCGCCGAGTGCGCCCGCAGCTGGCCCGGCGGCTTCGTCGCCCACCACTACACCCGCTATCTCGGCGACCTCTCCGGCGGCCAGATCATCCGCGACAAGGCGGAGAAGACCTGGGGCTTCGCCCGCAAGGGCGACGGCGTGCGGTTCTACGTCTTCGAGGGCATCGCCAACCCGGCGGCGTTCAAGCGGAGTTACCGCGAACTGCTCGACGGGGTGCCGGTGGACGACCTGGAGAAGATGCGGATCGTGGACGAGTGCAAGCGGGCGTTCGCGTTGAACACCGCCGTGTTCCGGGCCCTGGGCGAGGAGTTCCCGCTCAGCGCGTAAGGCGCACCCGGGGGCTCCGCCCCTGCCCAGGGCCGGCGAGCAGGCCGAGCCTTGGCGGTCGTCCAGGTCACGGTGTGGGCTCTGTATCCGATCCCGGCGGTTGTGCCGCCCCTGGCCCCGGTAGGGTTCCGAGCGTCAGTGGCGGCAGTTGGAGCGGAGCGAAAAGCAAGCGATGAGCAGGCTGCGCAGGGTGAGTCGGCCGGCCGCGGCGGCAGCGGCGGTGACGGTGCTGGCCGTGACGGCGAGCGGGTGCGTGACGGTGCACGGGGAGCGGGAGGTCCTGCCGGCGGCGACGAAGGCCGAGGCCGCGCGGGCGCTCAAGGACTTCACGGAGGCGTACAACGCCGCGGAGGCCGCCGCCGACCCGGCCAAGGACGCGAAACAGGTCACCGGACCGTTCGGCGCGATCAACCAGGCGGGCCTGAAGGCGCGCGCGGAGCGGAAGAAGGACGGCGACGAGCTGACGGCGCCGACGCCCCTGAAGCTCGACGACGCGAAGTTCACCATCCCCAAACAGACCGGCTGGCCGCGCTGGTTCGTCGCGGACACCGACAGCAACAAGGACAAGAACGGCTCGTTCCGCTGGGTGATGGTCTTCACCCGCGGCGGCCTCGACCAGTCGTGGGAGGCCTCGTACCTGGCGTTCGTGCCGCCCGCGAAGATGCCGGAGTTCAAGAAGGACAAGGACGGCTTCGCCGAGCCGGTCGACGTGGACGACGCGAAGCTCGCCGTCGCACCGAAGAACCTGAGCGAGGAGTTCGCCTCCTACCTGAAGGACGGCGGCGAGACCTTCGAGGACGGCCCGTACACCTCGTCCTGGCGCACCAAGCGCGAGGAGGAGGCCGAGAAGGCGGGGCTGGTCACGCAGTACATCGACGAGCCGCACAACTCCGGTGACTTCGCCCCGGTCGGGCTGCGCACGAAGAACGGCGGGGCCCTGGTGTTCTTCTCCACCCGCCACTACGAGAAGCGCACCGCCGCCGAGGGCCTGAACCTGCGCATCGGCCCGGACGTACGGGCGCTGATGAGGGGCGACGCGAAGAGCGCGGTCACCCTGGAGTCGGCGGCCGCCCAGACCGCCCTCGTACCGCCGAAGAAGGGCGGCACCACCTCGCAGGTGCGGGTGCTGAACCGGGTGCAGGGGCTCACGGGCGCGAAGGGCGAGTAGGCGGGTAGGCGGGTACGCGCGTGGGCGCGTAGGCGTGGGCGCGTAGGCGTAGGGGGCGTACGCGCAGGCGAGCGGGGGTGCGACGCGCGACGACGGCCGGGCGAGGGGGTCTCGCCCGGCCGTCGTCGCGCGCAAGCGCGTGCAGCTCAGCCGCGCAGCGGCCAGGCCGCGCTCTCCGGCTCCGCGCCCGCGTCCGCATACCGCGCGATGGCGTCGGTGAGCGCTTCGAGGAGGGTCAGCGGCTCGGGCAGCGGATGCTCCGGGCCGCGCACCCAGTGCACGTCGAGCTCGCCGGGCAGGCGGGCGGGCGGCACCAGAACGTACGAACCCCGGCAGTGCCAACGCAGGCCGGGGTGTTCGTCCATCGTCTCGGGGTGGCAGTCCAGCTCACACGGCCACCATTCGTCCTCGTCCTCGGGGGTGCCGCGGGTCGCCGTGAAGAACATCATCCGGTCCCCGCCGGACTCGGCGACGGGGCCGACCTCGACGCCCGCCGCGAGCAGCCGCTCCAGGGCGCTGCGTCCGGCCTCGACCGGCACGTCCAGGACGTCGTGGACCATGCCCGTCGCGGTGATGAAGTTGGCCTCTACCTGGTGCTCGGCCCAGCGCTCGATCTGGGCGCGGTCGGTGGTGGACTGGGTCTGCCAGGCGAAGGAGAGCGGGTGCCGGGCGGGGGTGGGGCAGCCGATGCGCTCGCAGGAGCAGCGGTACCCGGCCGGGTGCGCGGCCGGGGCGAGCGGCAGCCCTGCCGCGGCCGCGGCTAGGAGCAGGGCCGTGCGGCCACCGCCGTCGTCGTCGGCCGCTTCCTTGGGGCGGCGGGCGCGCAGCCACTGCGAGAACCTGCTCTGTCCGCCGGTCCGGCGGCCGAACTCCGCGCCCATCTATCCCCTCACCTTGCTTCGTCCCGTCCGTCCATGGTGCCACCATCCTGCGCCCCGGGTGGCCGCACTCCTCAACCGGGGTACCGGGGGCGATGCGCGGCCTTGGGTGACGATGACGGGCGAGTCCGGACATATATGCCTACCTTGGTCGGCATGGTCACCATGGCTGCACCCGCTGTCATCACCGCCCTCGCCCTGGCGGGACAACTGACCGGCGTCGCCCCGGCCAGGCCGTCCGGCGTCACCCCGGGCGGCCCGACGGCACCCCTGGAGTGGAGCGCCGGCGGCCCGCTCACCGTCGACTCGCTGCCCCGCATCACGTACACCGCGCATCGCGGCGGCGCCCTGGAAGTGCCGGAGAACAGCATGTCCGGGCTGATGGCGGCGTTCGAGCGGGGCACGGCCCAGGTGCTCGACGTGGACACCCGGGTGCTGCGCGACGGCACGCTGGTCGCGATGCACGACGCGACCCTGGACCGTACGACCGACCGGAAGGGCCGGGTCCGCTCCCTCACGGCGAAGCAGTGGCGCGACGTACGACTGACGCCGCACCCCTCGCTGCGCGGCACCTGGCGGCCGGAGCGCCCGCCCACGGTGGCCGAGGTGCTCGACCGGTTCGGCGGGCGGGTGGTGCTGCTCCTTGAGGTCAAGGACAGGGACGGGCTCGCCCCGCTGGCGCGGATGCTGCACAAGCGCGGCCTGACCCGCTCCGTCCTGGTCAACTCGCACTGGCCGTCGGTCGCGAAACGCGCCCACGAGCTGGGACTGCGCACCCAACTCTGGCGCAGCGCCCGGCAGATGAGGACCGACCGGCCGCGCGAGTGGCGCGGCTTCGTGGACGTCCTGGACGTCGACTACAAGGCGCGTGACGAGGATCTGGTGCGCGCGGTCGCCTCGGGCATCCCGCATGTGTGGGCGCACACCGTGAACTCGGCGAGGCAGCGGGACCGGGTGCTGCGCCTGGGCTGCGACGGCGTGATCACCAACGCGCCCGGCCGCCTCACCCGCACTCCGGTCACGGGCCAGGTCCGGGCACGGCCGCTCAGCGAGGGGTGAGACCGCTCAGCGAGGGGTGAGACCGCTCAGCGCGTACTCGACGAGGGTGTCCGCGTACGCGTGGGTCAGCTCGCCGGTGCCCTGCAGCCAGCGCTGCGCGATCGGCGAGACGAAGAGTTCGAGAGCGATCCGCGGATCCAGGTCGGCGCGCAGCTCGCCCTCCTCCTGGGCGGCGCGCAGCCGGGCCACGTAGAGCTGGAGGCCGGGTTCGAGGAGCTGTTCGACGACGCGGGCGCTGAGGTCGCGGTTGATGATGCCCTCGGCGGCGAGCGCACGGTAGGGGATCTCGAACCGGGGGTCCTTCAGCTCGTCGACGGTGGCGCGCAGCACGTCCTTCAGGTCGGTCGCGAGGTCGCCGGAGTCGGGGATGGCGCGGTACTCCTCCGGGTCCACCCCGGCGGCGTCGGCCGCCTCGGCCATACTCCGCTCGCCGAGGTCGACGAAGGCTTCGAGCAGGACCTCCGCCTTGGACGACCACCAGCGGTAGATCGTCTGCTTGCCGACGCCTGCGCGGGCGGCGATGCCTTCGATGGTGGTCTTCGCGTATCCGGCCTCGCCGATCAGGGCGAGGGCGGCGTCGTAGATGGCGCGGCGGGAGCGCTCGCTGCGCCGCGATGAGTCGGGGGCTGTCTTGGTGGCCATGGCTCGAATGTAGCAGCGGGGTGAGGCGATACGTATCGTCTCGGAATCTCGCCCTCATGTCTCGCCCTCATGACCGTTCGCGGGGTGAACGCGCGCGGCACATACGGAAAACAACCCGTTCGCCACCGCGCAGGAGGGCTCTTCACGGCGGACCATGGGCAGCAATCCGAGTGGCCGACACCCGGCCGCTCCACCCACCGTGAGGAGCCCTCATTGCCTCGTCACGCCACACCCCGGCGCTACCTGATGTGCCCACCCGCGCACTTCAAGGTCACGTACTCCATCAACCCGTGGATGGACCCGGCCAAGCCCGTCGACGTATCCCTGGCCGTCGCCCAGTGGGAGGACCTGAGGGAGCGCTACCGCTCGCTCGGCCACACCGTGGAGGAGCTCACCCCCCGCCCCGAACTCCCCGACATGGTCTTCGCCGCGAACGGCGCGACCGTGATCGGCGGCCGCGTCCTCGGCGCCCGCTTCGCCCACGCCGAGCGCGCCCCCGAGGCCGCCGCGCACCTCGACTGGTTCCGTACGCACGGCTTCGCCGAGGCCGACGTGTGCGAGCCCGCCCACATCAACGAGGGCGAGGGCGACTTCGCCGTCACCGCCTCGTACGTGCTCGCCGGGCGCGGCTTCCGGGCCAGCCCGCTGTCGCACGGCGAGGCGCAGGAGTTCTTCGGGCGGCCGGTGATCGGGCTCGACCTGGTCGACCCGCGCTACTACCACCTCGACACCGCCCTCGCCGTGCTCGACGACGCGGCGGACTCCGGCGACGCGGTCATGTACTACCCCGGCGCCTTCTCCCCCGGCAGCCGGGCCGTCCTGCGCCGGCTCTTCCCCGACGCGCTGATCGCCGAGGAGCCGGACGCCGCGGCGCTCGGCCTGAACGCGGTGTCGGACGGCGTGCACGTGCTGCTGCCGCAGGCCGCGGTGGGCCTCTTCGGGCCGCTCAGGGAACGCGGCTTCGAGCCGGTCGGGATGGATCTGGGCGAGCTGCTCAAGGGCGGCGGGAGCGTCAAGTGCTGTACGCAGGAGCTGCGTTGCTGACCGCCTCGCGCGCGTGACCGTACGCGGGCGGGTTCGCCGTACGCGGGCACGTTCGCCGTACGCGGGCAGGTTCGCCGTACGCAACAAGCGGCGGCCCTACTTTCAGGCGTCGCTCCCAGGCGTCACTCCCAGGCGTCGCCCCACTCCGCGTCCCGGGCCGCCTTGTACCGGTCCCCGTGCCGCTTCGTCACCGTCGTACGGGTCAGTTGCTCGTCGCGCACGCACAGGTCGAGCAGCACCTGGCCCTTGCGGAGCTGCGGGCGGCGGACGATGCGGGCCGGGGCCGGGGCGGCCGGGAGGCGGGTGGCGGCGACGTAGCTGAACTTCTCGTCCTCGTACGCCAGGGAGCCGCCCTTGACCTGCCGGTGCAGGGAGGAGCGGCTGACGCGGGACGCGAAGTGGCACCAGTCCTTGCCGGGCTCGATGGGGCAGGCGGCGCTGTGCGGGCAGGGCGCGGCGATGCGCAGGCCCGCGGCGATCAGGCGGTCCCTGGCCTCGATGATGCGGGCGTAGCCGTCGGGGGTGCCGGGTTCGACGACGACGACGGTCTCGCCGGCCGCGGCCGCAGCCTCGACGACCGAGCCGCGGTCGGCCTCGGTCAGCTCGCCCAGTACGTACGAGATCGTGACGAGATCAGCGCTCTCGACGGTGAGCGCTGCTCCGATACGGGAGCGCTGCCAGCGCGCGGCGCGCAACAGGGGGTTGGACTCGGCCAGTTCACGCCCCAGGGCGAGCGCGGGCTCCGCCCAGTCGAGGACCGTGACCGGGCGCTCCTCGGGCCAGGTCGCGCTGACCGCCCAGGTCGCGGCGCCCGTGCCGCCGCCGATGTCGACATGGCTGCCCGGCGACCAGCCCTCGGGGGCGGCGGCCGCGAAGGCGTCGAGGGCGGAGCGTACGGCCTCGAAGGTGGCGGGCATCCGGTACGCCGCGTAGGCGGCGACGTCCGAGCGGTCGCGCAGGACGGGGGCGTCGGTCGGGGTGCGGCCGCGGTAGTTGGCGATCAGGCGGTCCACGGCCTGGGCGGCCTGCTTGGGGGGCAGTCCGTCGAGCAGGCCGCTCAGCGCGGGGCGGAGCGCTTCGGCGGGGGCGGGGTCGTTCACCTGGGGAATCGTACCCGCGGCCCCAGCACCCCCGGGGGGCTCCGGGGTCAGACCGCCCCCGCCCCCGCCACCGCCCGCGCCAACCGCGTGGCCGCCCGCGCCCGGGGCGTGCTGTCCGGCACCCTCCGCACCGGATGCACCGTGTTCGCGAGCAGCACCAGGAAACTGTCCGTGGCCCGGTCGAGCACCAGGGACGTCCCCGTGAACCCCGTGTGCCCCGCGGCCCCGCGCCCCGCGAGCTCCCCCATGAACCACGGCTGGTCGACCAGGAAGCCGAGCCCCGGCGGCCGGAGCAGCAGGTCGACGAAGTCCGGCCCGAGGATGCGCGCGGGCCCGTACGCGCCGCCGCCGAGCAGCGTGCGGCAGAACACCGCCAGGTCGTGGGCGGTGCCGAAGAGGCCCGCGTGCCCGGCGACGCCGCCGAGCGCGTACGCGTTCTCGTCGTGCACCACTCCCCTGAGCATGCCGCGGTCCAGCTTCGCGCGCGGTGTGCGCTGGTCCTCGGTGGCCGCGGCGAACGGGCAGGGCCCGAAGCCGGTGGCGCGCATGCCGAGGGGCCGGGTGATGCCGTCGCGGATCAGCCGGTCCAGGCGGCGGCCGGTGAGGCGCTGCAGGACCTGCTGGAGCAGGAGCATGTTCAGGTCGGAGTAGAGGTAGGCGCCGCCCGGCTCGGCGACCGGTTCCTCGGTGCGCAGCGCGGCGAGCATCGCGGGCTCGTCCGGGCAGGCGTACAGCGGGAGTTCGGGGCGCAGGCCGGAGGTGTGGGTGAGCAGCTGGCGCACGGTGATGCCGTGGTCCGCGGCCGCGGTGAGCTCGGGGGCGTACGCGGCGATCCGGGCGTCGATGCCGAGGGTGCCGCGTTCGATCTGCTGGACGGCGGCGACGGCGGTGCACAGCTTGGTGAGCGAGGCCAGGTCGAAGGGCGTGCCGAGGGTCATCGGGACGCGGCGGTGGGCGGGGAGCTCGACGCCCCCGGCGGCGTACCGGACGGCCCAGCCCGCCGCCTCCTCGACCGCGAGGACGGGGCCGCGCCCGGCGACCACCACCGCGCCCGCGCACCATGTGCCGGGCAGCGCGCGCACCTCCTCGGCGAGCAGCCGCAGCTCCTCCGGGTCGAGTCCGGCTCGCTCGGGCGGGCCGCTGCGCAGCCGTGGCGGGGTCAGCGCTCCGCCCCCTCGGCGCGAGCGGACACCGCCGTACGGGAGTTCCGCCACGGCCGGCACAGCCCCACGAAGCACGCGGCCGCGAGCAGCGCGCAGGACAGCTGGACCACGGCCATCGGCACGGCGGTGTGCTCGCCCGCGATGCCGACGAGCGGCGAGGCCACGGCGCCGACCAGGAACGACGACGTGCCGAGCAGTGCGGAGGCGGAGCCCGCGGCGTGCGGGGTGCGCGTCAGGGCGAGGGTGTTGGCGTTCGGCAACGTGATGCCCATCGCGGACATCAGGACGAAGAGCCCGGCGGCGACCGGTACGAGCCCGAGGTCCCGGGCGTCCCCGAACACCCCGGCCGTCAGCAGGAGCAGCGCGGCCGCGGCGAGGGTGATCACGGCGAGGCCGGCCCCGAGGACCCGGTCGAGCCGTACCCGTCCGACGAGGATCCTGCCGTTGATCTGCCCGACGAGGATCAGGCCGACCGAGTTGACGCCGAAGAGGAGGGAGAAGGTCTGCGGGGAAGCGCCGTAGATCTCCTGGATCACGAACGGGGAGGCCGAGATGTACGCGAAGAGGGCGGCGAAGGCGAAGCCGCCGGCGAGCGTGTACCCGGCGAAGACGCGGTCGCCGAGCAGGCCGCGCATCGTGCGCAGCGCCGAGCCGACCCCGCCGGACTGGCGGCGCTCCGGCGCCAGGGTCTCGGGCAGGCGGCGCCAGACGAGGGCGGTGAGCGCGATGCCGATGGCGGTGAGGACGACGAAGATGCCGCGCCAGTCCGTGAAGCGGAGCACCTGCCCGCCGACCACCGGCGCGACGATCGGGGCGACCCCGGAGATCAGCATCAGGGTGGAGAAGAACCGGGCCATGTCCACGCCGTCGTACAGGTCGCGCACCACCGCGCGGGCGATCACTATGCCCGCGGCGCCGGCGAGTCCCTGCAGCAGGCGGAAGGCGACGAGGAGTTCCACGCCGGGCGCGGCGGCGCAGATCGCGGTGGCCACGATGTAGACGAGCAGGCCGACGAGGAGCGGCCGGCGCCGCCCCCAGCGGTCACTCATCGGCCCGACCACGAGCTGCCCGAGCGCCATCCCGGCGAGGCAGGCGGTGAGGGTGAGCTGCACGGTGGCGGCGGGCGCGGCCAGGACGCGGGTGACCTCGGGCAGTGCCGGCAGGTACATGTCCATGGAGAGGGGCGGTACGGCGGTGAGCCCGCCGAGCAGGAACGTGGTGAGGAGTCCGGTGCGCCGCGCGGCCGCCTTGCCGCCGTCGCGTACCTCTGGCCCGCTGAGCCCTGCGGAACGCCGGTCCACAGCCGTCACGTACCTCAACCCCTCCCCATAGTTGCCTCGGCTCCCTATGTTCTCAGCTCGGCCGGCGTGGTCGAGGCCAGTCCTCTCGGCAGGGAGCCGAGGCCGGGGTGGCGGCGGTCACGAGAAGCCGGTTACACCGGCTTCAGGCCCGGGTCCCCCGCCTCCGTGACGAACGAAGCCGCCGTCGAGATCGGCGCGCCCGGCGTCGTCACCGCCGGGACCGTCTTGAAGTCGGCCCGCGCCGCGTCCGTGCCGAGGGCCACCGTCACGTACCCGCGGCGGCCGTTGAAGAACTTCAGGTGCGGGTTGGCCTTCATGTACGTGTCCCACGTGGCGGGCCTGTCGGCGCCGTCCTCGCCGCTGGCGATGGAGGTCGCGACGATCTCCGTGCCGAGGGTCCTGGAGTCCGGGTCGTCGAAGTCCTGCTTGATGTCGAAGGCGTAGCCGCGGTGCACGTCGCCGGTGAGCACCATCAGGTTGTCGATTCCGGCCGCGCGCGCCCCGTCCAGCACTCGGGTGCGGGAGGCGCGGTAGCCGTCCCAGGCGTCCATGGACAGCTTGGGCGTGTCGGTGAGGTCGAACGCCCGCTGGGACACGACGACCTGCTGCGGCAGCAGGTTCCACAGCGCCCGCGACTTCCGCCAGCCGTCGAGCAGCCAGCGCTCCTGCGTCGCGCCGGTGATGCTGCGCTTCGGGTCGTCCGTCTCGGGCCCGGCCGGGTGCGCGTTGTCGCCGTACGCCTGGTCGGAGCGGTACTGGCGGGTGTCGAGGATGTCGAACTGGGCGAGCCGGCCCCAGTGCAGGCGCCGGTAGAGCTGCATGTCGGGCCCGGACGGCTGCTGCGGGCGGCGCAGCGGCTGGTTCTCCCAGTACGCGCGGTACGCGGCGGCCCGGCGGATCAGGAACTCCTCGGGCGGTACGGAGTTCTCGGGGATGTCGTCCGCGTAGTTGTTCTCGGTCTCGTGGTCGTCCCAGGTGACGAGGAACGGGTGCGCGGCGTGCGCGGCCTTCAGGTCGGGGTCGGACTTGTAGAGGCCGTAGCGCATCCGGTAGTCGTCGAGGGTGACGGTTTCCCGGTTGAAGTGGGCGGGCAGCACGCGGTCGGTGTAGCTGCGGGCGCCGCCGGTGGAGTTGACGGCGTACTCGTAGAGGTAGTCCCCGAGGTGGAGGACCACGTCGACGTCGTCCTGCGCGAGGTGCCCGTGCGCCGTGAAGTAGCCGTCGTGGTACGCCTGGCAGGAGACGGCGGCGAGCTTCAGGGCGGAGACGGCGGCGGCGCGGGCCGGGGCGGTGCGGGTGCGGCCGACCGGGCTGACCCACTTGCCGGTGCGGAAGCGGTAGTAGTAGACGCGCCCGGCGTCCAGGCCGTCGACCTCGACGTGCACGGAGTGGCCGAACTCGGGGTGCGCGGTGGCGGTGCCCCGTCTGACGGTCCGGGCGAAGCGGTCGTCGTGGGCGATTTCCCACGCGACGGTGACGCGCCGGGCGGGCAGTCCGCCGTCGGCCTCGAAGGGCTGGGGGGCGAGCCGGGTCCACAGCACGACATTGCCGGGCTGCGGGTCGCCGGAGGCCACGCCCATGCTGAACGGGTCGTCGGATATGCGCCGTGCGTCCAGTTCCGCGGCGTGCGCGGCGCCGGTGCCCGGCAGGTTGGTGGCGAAGGCCAGCGCGGCGGCGGCGCCGGTCACGGTGAGGAACCGCCGGCGCCCCAAGTGGCGTGCCGCGGCCTGGAGTTCGTCGGTGCGGTGAGCTGCGTTGCGGGCTGCTTCGTGCGCGGCGACTGTCATCTGCCCCTCCCCTGACGGTTGTTGTCAGAGGCATTCGACGGGGGCGCGAAGACCGGGGGCTGTCGCGTACACAACAGTCGTATGGCGGACGGATGAGCGGCGGATTGCCGCGCGTCCCGTACGCTGCGGGGCCATGAACGAGGCGCAAACGAAGATCGCGATCGTGACGGGCGCGGGTTCCGGCATCGGCCGGGCCGTCGCCCTCGAACTGGCCCGCGGCGGCTGGTCCCTGGCGCTCGCCGGGCGGCGCACCGAAGCCCTTCAGGAGACGGCGGCGCTCACGAAGAGCGACGACGTGCTCTGCGTACGCACCGATGTCGCGGTGCAGGACGACGTGGCGGCCCTGTTCGCCGCCGCCGGGGACCGGTTCGGCCGGCTCGACCTGCTCTTCAACAACGCCGGTACGTTCGGCCCGGGCGGCGTCCCCCTGGACGAGCTGTCCTACGAGGCGTGGCGGCACGTCGTCGACACCAACCTCAACGGCGCGTTCCTGTGCGCGCAGGCCGCGTTCCGGCAGATGAAGGGCCAGTCCCCGCAGGGCGGGCGGATCATCAACAACGGGTCGATCTCCGCCCAGGTGCCGCGCCCGCACTCCGTCGCGTACACCGCGACCAAGCACGCCATGACGGGCCTGACGAAGTCGCTGTCCCTGGACGGGCGCCCGTACCGGATCGCCACCAGCCAGATCGACATCGGCAACGCCGCGACCGACATGACCGCGCAGATGCAGCGCGGCATCCTGCAGGCAGGCGGGGAGCTGGCCGCCGAGCCGGTGATGGACGTCGCCGACGTGGCCCGCACGGTGCGGCACATGGCGGAGCTTCCCTTGGAGGCGAACGTGCAGTTCGCCACGGTGATGGCCACGAACATGCCGTTCATCGGGCGGGGTTGAGCGGTTTTCCGTCGCGGGCGCGGGCCGGGAATGCCCGCGTCCCGTACGGAGTTGAGCAGTTTTCCGTCGCGGGCGCAGGCCGGGGAATGCCCGCGTCCCGTACGGGGTTGGTCGGCACATGAGCGCATCCACCGCACCCTCCGCCCGCCCCGACGTCCTCCGTTACACGGCCTTCTCCGCCGACCCGGCCGGGGGTAACCCGGCCGGTGTCGTGCTCGACGCGAGCGGCCTGGACGACGCGCGGCAGCTGGCGATCGCCGCCGGGCTCGGCTACAGCGAGACCGCGTTCCTGACCGCCCCGCCCGCCGAGCTGGCCCCTGCGGGCGGCCGGGCGTACACGCTGCGCTTCTTCAGCCCGAAGGACGAGGTCAAGTTCTGCGGGCACGCCACGGTCGCCACGGCCGTCGCCCTCGCCCAGCACGGCGGCGGCCCCGGCGACTACGTGTTCGCGACCCCCGCCGGCACGGTCCCGGTCACGGTGGCCGCGGTGGACGGCGAGCTGCGCGCCACCCTCACCAGCGTCGAACCGCACGTCAAGGACGTCGGGCGGGCCGACCTCGACGAGGCGCTGGCCGCGCTCGGCTGGGCCGGGTCCGACCTGGATGCGGCGCTGCCGCCGCGCATCGCCTTCGCGGGCAACGACCATCTGGTCCTCGCCGCCGCCACCCGCGAACGCCTCGCCGACCTGGACTACGACTTCGCCCGCCTGGAGGCGTTCATGCGGCGCCTCGGCCTCACCACCCTGCAGCTGGTGTGGCGCGAGTCGGACGCGCTGTTCCACGCCCGCGATCCCTTCCCCGTCGGCGGCGTCGTCGAGGACCCGGCGACGGGCGCGGCGGCCGCGGCGTTCGGCGCGTACGCCCGTGAGCTCGGCCTGGTCGGCGAGGAGTCGGAGTTCGTCATCCGGCAGGGCGAGGACCTGGGCCGCCCCGGCACGCTCACGGTGACGCTGCGCCGGGGCGACCCGCGCGTGCACGTGGCGGGCACGGCGGTCCGTATCGCCGACTGACCTCCGCGGGGGCGGGGCGGGGCGGGGGTCAGCTGAAGCGCACAGGGAGGTACTTGATCCCGTTGATGAAGTCCGAGCGCATCCGCCGCGGCTCGCCCGTCAGCTCGACGTGCGGGAAGCGGCGGAGCAGGGCTCGTACGAGCGACTTGATCTCGGTGCGCGCGAGGCCCGAGCCCAGGCAGTAGTGCGGACCGCCGCCGCCGAACGCCAGGTGGTCGTTGGGGGTGCGGCGCAGGTCGAGCACGTCCGGGTCGGCGAAGACGGCCTCGTCGCGGTTGGCGGAGGTGTAGTAGAGGACCGCCTTCTGGCCCTCCCCGACCGGTACGCCGCGGAGTTCGGTGTCGCGGGTCGCGGTGCGCCGGAAGTTGTGGATCGAGCCGTTCCAGCGCAGGAACTCCTCGGTGGCGGTGGCCCACAGCGCCTCGTCGTCGATGCCCGCGACCAGCTCGGCCCGCGCCTTCGGGTGTTCGGCGAGGGTGAGCAGGGTGCCGGCGAGGAGGTTGCGGGTGGTCTCGTTGCCGGCCACGCAGAGCGTCACGAAGAACATGTCGATCTCGTGCGCGCTGAGCCGTTCCCCGTCGACCTCTCCGTGCACGAGAGCACTGATCACGTCGTCGCGCGGCTCCTTCAGGCGGGCGGCGGCGAGTGCGTCGCAGTACCCGTAGATCTCGGCCGCCGCGATCTGCCCGTCCTCCTCGCTGGTACGGAAGTCCGGGTCCTGGAAGCCGACCATGCGGTTGGACCAGTCGAAGATCTTGTCCTCGTCGGCGGCCGGGATGCCGACCATCTCGCAGATCACCTGCAACGGAAGCCGCGCGGCCAGCTCCTCGACGAACTCGACCCCGCCGCCGCCCTGTTCGCTCAGCTCGGCGACCCGGTTGGCGAGGATTCCGGCCCGCCGCTCGATGTCCTCGGTCAGCTTGCGGATCATGCGCGGCGCGAACGCGGCGTTGACGAGCCGCCGGTAGCGGCTGTGCTTGGGCGGGTCCATCCCGACGAGGGTGAGCGCCAGGCTCTCCAGGGCCTCGGGCGGCTGGTCCCGTACGAAGAACGAGCCGCGCTCGACGGACCACAGCTCCGGGTCCCGGCTGAGCGCGACGACGTCCTCGTGCCGGGTGACGGCGAAGAAGCCGGTGTCGCCGCCATTCCCCTCACGGTCGCCGGGTATCTCGTGCCAGTGCACGGGGTCCTCGCGCCGCAGCCGGGCGAACTGCTCGTGCGGCACGCCTTTGGCCCAGGTGTCTTCGAGGAGGTCGATGGGGGTCAGGTCGGGGGAGGTCATGGGAGTCCCTTCGGAGTAGGGGGTGGGTTCACGGTGCGCTCGTCCAGGGGCCCTCTCCTCCCCTCCCGGCCCAACGGACAAGGAGAGGTTCCAACGGACAAGGAGAGGAACCCACAGAACTGACGAACCGTCAACTACCGTTCCGAAAAAGGCTGCTGACCGAATCAGGCCTCAAGCCTCAAGCCTCAGACCTGCCCCGTGTCGAACCGGGCGACCTTCCCGCCCTCGACGGTGAACTGCCAGCGGGTCCGCATCTCGCCCCAGGTGTCGTTGCTGTAGCGGACGAGGAGGGTGAGCCCGTCGTCCGACTGCGACTCGACGGCCATCCGACCGTTGGAGGAGAAGATCTCCCGCTCGGTCCATTCGGCGAGATTCCGCTCCGTACCGTCGTCCGACATGGCCGCACCGGGTGCGAGCGCGTCCTGGAAGGCATCCCTGTCCTGAGCGTTGACAGCCGCGACGAAGGCACGTACGGCGGGGTCCGCGAGCAGCTCGACCGGCAGATCGTCGTTCATGGAGTCCCTTTCGCTGGGTTTCCGCTGGTTTCGGGGGCAGCCCGAGACGTACACCAATCGGCCCCACGCCCAGCGGACCTTGGCCCGCTCGCGGCGGGTCGCCCAGCGGGCAGGGCATTTACGGAAGCCGGACGGCACAGAAGAGCACCGGTTCAGACCGTACGGCAGGTCGTTCCAGCGTCCGGGTACAGCAGCACCCCCACAGGTTCAGTCGAGCCGGTGGGGGCGTGCCGTGATCGGGTCACCTGGCTGGGTGGCTGGGTGGCTGGGTGGCTGGGTGGCTGGCCAGGTGTCAGGCGACGCGGGCGAGCCCTTCAAGGTCGCGGCGGTGTTCCTCGTCCACCTCGATGCACACGGGGTAGACGTCTGCGACTTTCCGGATTTCCTGGGTGGCGATGGAGACGGCCTCCAGGAGCGAGGAGGCTTCGATGAAGCACATCGATTCCATTTTGCTGGTCCCCGGGGGACCCTTTGTCTGGCCGATGCTGCCGTCTACGAGCAGGTCGTCAGCCTCAGGCCAGTAGTTCCAGGCGTGCTCTTCCTCGTCCGTCAGCCCCCGGTTCATGATCAGCGTGAATTCCCAGGTGCGCACCGCTTCCTCCTCACTTGTGCATCTTCTTGTGTCTGTCGACGAATTCCTTGAGTCGCTTGGCGGCGACGTCGGAGTTGCGAGGAGTGCAGGAGATCCGCTCTCGGTCACCGCAATTGCAGCAGATCAGCCACCCCCACAGGTGCCCGTGGTGGACTTCCTCAACCTTGAAGCCGTCCCTTTCGGCCTCCCTGCGTCGGTCTGCACGCTGCCAGAGGTCGGCGTCGCTTTGGCGAGACCCCCGAACGACGGAGGGCGCACCCCGCCGGCCCCGGGGCTTGTCTGATAATTGATCTTGTGGTGGGTCATGGTGAGCTGACGGATGCGGCGTTGGGCGGATAGCGCCCCTCCTGCCGGGTGATGACGGGCATGGCCGGCCATGGCGGCACCGTTCGATGTTCAGGCCACCACGCTGGACGACAACGAGGACCGATCTGCACCGCGCTGCTACGAAGTCGACCACTCGATCAGGGGTGGCCGGACAGCCGCACACAGCGGACCTCCACGCATGTCCGTCAGCCCCAGCCTCCCTACCAGCAGGCCACCATCCACGGCCGCTGTGAGGACCCCGTGGTCGATGCCGTCGAGCCAAAGCTTCGCCCGACGAAACATCGTGAACACCTCGTGATCGTCGACTGTTCCCCACGAAAGGTAGATGAACCGGGCGCCGGGCCGCCCCTGCACATACGGGCCACGCAGGTCCCACTGCCCATCAACTGATCTGGCCGTGACCTCCAACTCCCAATGCGCCGACAACGCGTCTCCCGGATGCAGACCGAACAGCTCACTCGGCCGATCGCGCCGCTGTACCGCAATGTGGATGTTGCGGTAACCGGACACGCCCGGCGTCTGCCCGCACTGTCCCCACTCCTGTCCAGGCAGATTCGATCCCTCGATGTGAATCAACATGGCCCCATCATCCACCAGAGAGCATCCGCCCCGTCTCCACTGCAGAGAGCGAGCAGGCGGGTGACCGTACCTGGGGAATTCTGTCTGGCCGCCGTCACAAATGCCACGAGCTCTCCTCCTCCGGATAACGGGATTCGTGATCCAGACGAACGGCCTTACAGGTGAACGGGATTGATGAACCGTGGACGTGTCGACCTCGGGGGCGCGTCGGCGCATTCACCTGAAACCTGCGATACGGCCGTTTCATGAACGCCCGATGTCAACTACTCGCCCCGGAAAGGATTCTTGATACTGGTTTGCCACAACTCCCGTGCGCGGTCGACGTAGAGCAGCCCACATACCAGGCGAGCGCCACGCCCTCGGGGTCGTCGTCGTGCCGGGCGAGGTCGAGCCGGAGCCCGGCTCGAAGGAGACTGCCGATCGGCCACCACCCGACGGTGGCGCCGGTCACGGTCTCGCCGAGCGCCCACACCCTGACGGATACGCTCGCCGCCATGGTCACCATCACCCCGCTGCCCGACCGTCCCCAGGCCCGCTCGTCGCCGAACTCGTCACCCTCCTCCGGGCGGCCGGCCTGCCCGTCCTCGACGGCGGCGAGGGCGCGGGCGCCATCATCAGCCCGCTGACGTTCGAGGCGCGGCCAGCGACTGGGCCCCGCCCCGCCCGCCTTCGATGACAGTTTCCTGGGCCGCCGCACCGAGGACGACGCGGACGCCCAGGCGGAGGCTGAGGCGCTGAAGAGTCTGGGCCGGCCCACCGCGGATTCGGCGCCGCGCCCGATGCACGGCTTCCTCATCGACGAGCACGACCAGGACTGAGTCAGGTGTACTCGCGTTCTGTTCGAGAGCGCACGCGCCGGTATTCCGCCAGGGGATCCTCTGCCTGGGTTCCCCAGTTGGCGGTTGAGCCGCCAGCTGCATGAATCGCCGTGCGCATCACATCGTTGGCCAGGCTTTCTGCCTCACTGGTAGCGAGGGGCTCGGTCAGCATCACCGAGATGGTCACCTCGCCTGTCGCCGTGTCCAGGTCGAGGGTCGCATCCCCGATGGCGGAGTTGACGTGTGACAGCGCGGAGAGTTCTTCAGTGACTCGCGCCAGGTGCTTTTCCAGGGCGGCAGGCGGTGAGGGGAGACATTCCTTGCGCACAGTCACCTGGAAGCTGGACGTCACGACCGTGTGTACGGCGGTGGCCTCGTCGCGCGGCCCTTCGAGGGAGACGTTCAGCTTGGCGTTCAGTGCCTTCGCCAGGCGCGTGAGGATGGGCACGGTAGGGGTGACGCCGCCGCTCTCGATGCTGGAGATCTGCGGCTGGGTCATGCGTGCGCGCTTGGCCAGCTCCGTCTGGGACAGGCCCAGTGACGTGCGCCGGTCGTAGACGAGCTGGCCGAGGTCGATCGCTGCTGCGATCTCCGCCCGTCGCGCTTCGACCTCCGGGGTCTCGTTGTAGCCCTCGCTGAGCTTGCGCTCGCGGGCGAGCTTCCATCGGGTGTGGCTCATCGGAGGTCTCCCTTCGTGACGTTCCGCGTATAGACGTCGTGTCCCGGCTCGTGTCCGGGCCCTTGTTCCTGGCAGGCCTTCATGACAAGACGGGCCCGGTCGACTTCATTGGTCTCGCGCTGCTTCGTCTTGTGGAACACCGTCAGCAGCACGATCCGCTGATCCGGAGCCAGCCAGTACGTGATGCGCACTGCCAGGCCATCATGTCCGAGATGAACCGCAGCTCGCGCAGGCCATCACCCAGGTGTCGGGAGTAGGGCTCGCCGAGCGTGGTCGGCGCGTCCAGTAGACGCCCGACGTGTGCCTCCACGTGCAGGTATTCGTCATCCGTGAGTCGGTCGAGCCAATCCAGAACATCTTGTTCGACGTCGACGGGCCACGGCTCGCTCATGCACCCACCCAACATCCAATCTGTTGTATATCCGATGGTGAGCCGGGATGGCATAGCCCACACGCTCATGCGGACTCCCTCGGCGCCGAAGCCGATGCACAACACCTCAGGTCAGTCCCGGCGGGCGATGCGGGCGCGCATATGCGTGGCGCGAACTTGCAGGGTGAAGCGCGATGGGAGCAAGCAAAAACCCCTGGCCCGAGAGTCGGAAACTCCCAGGTCAGGGGCCTTGCGGCGGAACGAGTCGACCTGTACGCCGGGTTCTGTCTCCCCAGGGCCTCGCGGCCCGGGGGGAGGCGGTCATCCATCTGGGGCCGGCGTTGCCGTCGGCCTCGTGCGGTCTACCCGCGGACTCGGGCGGGCAGCCCTCGATCATCCGCGCAGAGCGCCTTGCGGTGCTCCTCTTGACCTTGCTCCGGGTGGGGTTTACCTAGCCGCCTGAGTCACCTCAGGCGCTGGTGGTCTCTTACACCACCGTTTCACCCTTACCGAGGGTTGAAGCCCCCGGCGGTTTGTTTTCTGTGGCACTGTCCCGCGGGTCACCCCGGGTGGCCGTTAGCCACCACCCTGCCCTGTGGAGCCCGGACGTTCCTCGGAGAGAGTCCGAAGACCCTCGCCGCGACCGCCCGGCCGGCTCGTCCGCCGTGCGTCACATGCTACCCGGGTGCTACCAGGGTTCTGCCCCCGGCCGGAGCGCCCTTGACCTTGTCGCAGCGGCAACGTTTCTACTGGGCTCATGCGGATCGGAGAGATCGCCGCGCTCGCCGGGGTCACCACGCGGGCCGTGCGCCACTATCACCAGCAGGGCCTGTTGCCGGAGCCGGAGCGGCGGGCCAACGGGTACCGGGAGTACGGCCTGCGGCATGCCGTGGAGCTGGCCCGGATCCGGCGGCTCACCGAGCTGGGTCTGGGGCTCGCCGAGGTCAGGGATGTGCTCGCGGACGACGCCGGGCGGGAACTCGTAGAGGTTCTGGAGGAGTTGGACGGGGATCTGGCGCGGCAGGAGGCGGCGGTCCGGGAGCGGCGGGGCCGGCTCGCGGAGCTGTTGCGGCAGGCGCGGGCCGGGGAACTGCCGCCGGAGGGGCCGGTGTCGCCGGAGCTCGGCCGGCTGTTCGCCGCGTTGGGGCCGACGGACTCGGCGATCGCCGCGAAGGACCGCGAGCACCTGGCCTTCTTCGACTCGCTCGGCGGGCCCGAGGGCAGCGGTGAGCTGGTCGCGGCGCTGCGGCCGCTGGCCGAGGACCCGGAGTTCGTGGGCCGGGTGGAGGGGCTGTACGGGCGGTTGGACGCGTTGGCGGAGGCCGCGGCGGACGATCCGCGGATCGGGCCGCTCGGCGACGAGCTCGCGGCCGCGATGCCGGAGGCCGTGCTGCGGCTGATTCCGCACGGGGGCGCCGAGCAGTCCCTCGGCGGCGGCTTCGGGGAGGCGTTCCTCGCGGATTTCCCGGCGGCGCAGGCCGAGGTCGTACGGCGCATGATCGCGGGCCTCGCCGAGCGTGCGCGGCGTACGGGAGGGGGTGGGCGGCCGTGAACTGGGCGAAGGCCGTACGTGTCGTGCGGCGGCTGACCGTGCTCGAACTGCACGGGTTGTACAGCCTGCTGCTGTGGGTGGCGCGGCGGCGGCACGGGGTTCGGGAGGGCGCGCGGGCGGTCGCGTACACCGGGCCGCAGACGGCGATGCTGTTCGGCCTGCTGTTCGTGGCGGTGCTTGAGACGGTGGCGCTGGCCGTGCTGATCCCGTGGCCCGCCGTGCACGCGGTCGTGCTGTTCCTCGACGTGTACACCGTGCTGCAGGTGCTCGCGCTGCACGCCGCCTGTGTGGTCCGGCCCCATGTGGTGGGCGTCGACGGTTCGCTGCGTATCCGGTACGGGCACCTGCTCGACCTGCGCATTCCGGCGGAGGCGGTCGCGCGTGCACGGGTGGAGCGGCGCTACCCCGGCGGCAAGCGGGTCCAGGAGCACCCGGACGGCAGCCTCGACCTGCTGGTCGGCTCGCAGTCGACGGTGACCGTGGAGCTCGCGGCGCCCGTGGCGTTCGTACGGCCGCTGGGGCGGCGGGTGGAGGTGGGGACTGCGGTGCGGTTCCACGCGGACGATCCGCAGGGCCTTGTCACGGCGCTCAACCTTGTCACGGCGCTCAAGAGCACGGCTCCCAAGAGCACGGCTGCCAAGGAGCTCACTCCGGAGCGAACCGCACCTTCGCCGTCCCCGGGTCGGCCTGGGTGAGGCGGACGCGGAGGCGTTCGCCGAGGGGGAGCGGCTCGGTGCCGCCCTCGATGCGGGCGACGACCGCGGGGTCCTCCAGGTGCACGGTGCCGACGGCCGGTTCCTGTTCCTTGACGTCGATCACGATCGCGTCGAAGGTCTCGCCGACCCGGTCCCGGAGCAGCGCGGCCTCGACGATGTCGACGCACTCGCGCTCCACGGTGTTGGCCCGCCGGGTGCCGTCGGCCATCTCCTTCGGCAGTTCGGGCAGGGCGGCCAGGACCCACTCGGGCGGGTCGTCGTCGGCGCAGGCGGCCAGGCAGATCTCCCCCGCGTAGCGGTCGACGAGTCGGCGCAGCGGGGCCGTGCAGTGCGTGTACGCGGCGGCCACCGCCGAGTGGACGCGCGGCTCGGGCAGCTCGCCGCCGGTGAACGCGGTGTAGCCCGCGCCGCGCAGGAGCGTCGTGCACTCCTCCAGGAACGCCGCGTGGTGCGGCTCGCGCGGGTCGAGGGCGCGCAGGAGGTCGGCGTACGGGACGTGGTGCGGCCAGTCGACGTGCAGGGCGGTGGCGGCGCGGCGGAGGCGGCCGACGGCGCCGTCGGGGGCGGCCGGCAGGGTGCGCAGGATGCCGGTGCCGTGCTCGGCCATCAGGTCGGCGGCGGCGATGCCGGTGAGCAGGGAGATCTGGGCGTTCCAGGCGTCGGCGGGGCGGGGCGCGCGGTAGGTGAGGGCGTAGTGATTGTCGCGTTCGACGATCTCCTGCTCGGGGACGTTCAGGGAGATTCCGCCGCGATCCACCTCGCGCTGTTCGCGCAGCAGCCCGATGTCGCGGAGGAGGGCCAGGGGTTCCTCGGCGGTGCCGGAGTCGATGGCCTTCTGGACGCCCTCGTAGTCGAGCTTGGCGCGGCTGCGGACGAGGGCGCGGTGTACGTCGACGGCGGTGCGGTGTCCGTCCGCGTCCAGGTCGATGGTCCACAGGAGGGCCGGCACGTCCTGGTCGGGGAGCAGGCTGGCGGCGCCCTCGGAGAGGACCGGCGGGTGCAGCGGCACCTTCTCGTCGGGGAAGTACAGGGTGACCGCGCGGGCGTGGGCCTCGCGGTCGAGGGCGCCGCCGGGGGTGACGAAGGCGGCGACGCCGGCGATGGCGTACTGCACGCGGTAGCCGCCGCCGTCCCTGCGGGAGAGGTGCATGGCCTGGTCGAGGTCGGTCGGATCAAAAGGCGGTCGCGAAGCGACTCGTTGGAAGGGTGGTGGCGGGTGACGGGTGGGCGGGTCGATCGTGAAGAACGGGACGTCGGTGGCGTCGGCCTCGGGGAGGCGGGGCTCGCGTGCGGCGGCCTCCGCCTCGGCGATGACCTCGGGCGGGAACTCCTGCGGCACGTCGAGCTCCGCGCGCAGCTCGCGCAGGGCGGCGCGCAGCGGGG
The DNA here is from genome assembly GCF_029968095.1 of Streptomyces solicavernae. GTDB lineage: Bacteria > Actinomycetota > Actinomycetes > Streptomycetales > Streptomycetaceae > Streptomyces > Streptomyces solicavernae. The sequence goes on from NZ_JASCIR010000009.1 coordinate 214,834, forward strand.
TGGCCTCCGCGGTGGGGGGCACGTGCAGGTGGCGGCGGGGCATGTGTGTGAGCGTATTTCGTCCGTACGATTTCCTCCCGTTCTGCCCGCTTGTTCCTCCCGTTCTGCCCGCTTGCTCCCGGCGCGGTCCTGGCGTACCGCACGCGGCCGATACGCTGCCCAGGGGCCGCACCCCCGCCTCGTACCGCCGCAGAAGGAGAACCCGTCGTGCTCGTGCTCTTGCCTCCGTCCGAGGGAAAGGCCGCCTCCGGGAGGGGCGCGCCGCTGAAGGCCGAGGGGCTGTCCCTGCCGGGCCTGAGCGGGGCGCGGCAGGCGGTGCTCGACGAGCTGGTGGAGCTGTGCGCGGCCGACGAGGAGAAGGCGCGCGAGGTGCTCGGCCTGAGCGAGGGGCTGCGCGGCGAGGTCGCGAAGAACGCGGAGCTGCGCACCGCCGGGGCGCGTCCGGCCGGGGAGATCTACACCGGCGTCCTGTACGACGCGCTCGGCCTGGCCTCCCTGGACGCGGCGGCGAAGCGGCGGGCCGCGAAGTCGCTGCTGGTGTTCTCGGGGCTGTGGGGCGCGGTCCGGGTCACCGACAGGATCCCGTCGTACCGCTGCTCGATGGGCGTGAAGCTGCCGGGTCTCGGCGCCCTGAACGCGTACTGGCGCGAGGTCATGGCCGATGTGCTTCCGGAGGCGGCCGGGCAGGGGCTGGTCCTCGACCTGCGCTCGTCCGCGTACGCGAGCGCGTGGAAGCCGAAGGGCGAGGTGGCGGGGCGGACCGCGACCGTGCGGGTGCTGCACGCGCAGCTGGTCGACGGCGTGGAGAAGCGCTCGGTGGTGAGCCACTTCAACAAGGCGACCAAGGGCCGGATCGTGCGGGACCTGCTGCAGGCGGGCGCGGCGCCCGCGTCCCCGGCGGAGCTGGTCGGGACGCTGCGCGGGCTCGGGTACGCGGTGGAGGCGGAGGCGCCCGGGAAGGCGGGGAAGGCCTGGCAGCTCGATGTGGTCGTGACGGAGATTCACTGACACATACGAGGTGTTGCAGCATGCGCAATGGGCTTTGCGCATGCTGCGCACGCCGGGCAGGATGGGGCCATGACTTCGCGCTCTGTCCTTGACCTCGCCCCTGTCGTCCCCGTCGTCGTCGTGGAGGACGCCGCGGACGCGGTGCCGCTCGCCCGCGCCCTGGTGGCGGGCGGACTGCCCGCGATCGAGGTGACGCTGCGCACCCCGGCCGCGCTCGACGCCATCCGCGCGATCGCCGCCGAGGTGCCGGACGCGGTGGTCGGCGCGGGCACCGTGATCTCCCCCGAGAACGTCCGGGACTCGGTGGACGCGGGCGCTCAGTTCCTGGTCAGCCCCGGCTGGACGGACACGCTGCTCGACGCGATGAAGGCGTCCGGGGTGCCGTTCCTGCCCGGCGTCTCCACGACGTCGGAGGTCGTGGCGCTGCTCGAACGCGGCGTCAGCGAGATGAAGTTCTTCCCGGCCGAGGCCGCCGGCGGCACCGCCTACCTCAAGTCCCTCGCGGGCCCCCTCCCCCAGGCCCGCTTCTGCCCGACCGGCGGCATCACGCCCGCCTCGGCGCCCTCGTACCTGGTGCTGAAGAACGTCGGCTGCGTGGGCGGCAGCTGGATGCTTCCCGGGGACGCGGTCGCCGCGAAGGACTGGGCGCGCGTCGAGGGTCTGGCCCGCGAGGCGGCGGCCGTACGGGCAGCCTGAACGCCCGGGTTCAGCGCAGGTGGGATGTCTCGTTGAGGAGCCGCAGCGAGGCGTTCCCGTCCGCGTAGTACGCGACGGCCGAGAGCGACGCCGCCGACAGCTCCATCCGGAACAGCGCCTGCGGCGGCGCCCCGAGCGCGAGCCGTACCAGCGTCTTGACCGGCGTGACATGCGTGACGAGCAGGACCGTACGCCCCGCGTACCGCGCGACCAGGCGGTCCCGCGCCTCCTCGACCCGCGCCGTGACCGCGGCGAAGGACTCCCCGCCGGGCGGTGCCGCGTCCTGCGAGGCCAGCCAGGCGTCGAGCTCGTCCGGGTAGCGCTCGCGCGCCTCGGCGAAGGTCAGGCCCTCCCAGGCCCCGAAGTCCGTTTCCCTGAGGCCCTGTTCGAGCGTCACGGGGAGGCCGAGGCGGGCCGCGACGGCGTCCGCGGTCTCGCGGCAGCGGCGCAGCGGTGAGCTGACGATCTCCTGGATCGTGCCGCGCGCGGCGAGCGCGGCGGCGACCCGCTCGGCCTGCTCCCGCCCGGCGGCCGAGAGCACCGGGTCGGAGCCCCCGCTGCCGGAGAACCGCTTCTCGGGCGTCAACGCGGTCTCGCCGTGCCGCAGCAGGACGAGCGTGGCGGGCGGGCCGAGGTCGGGTGCGGCGGCGGGCCGGGCGACGGTGGGGGCCTGGACTACGGGAGCCGCACTCGTACGCGAACCCGCCGGCGCCGCCCGCGCCTTGGCCGCTCCCGCCGACGCGTCGCCGGGCGGGCCGTCGCTGACAGGGGCCTTGGCCGCGTTCCGTGCCGCGCGGGCGTCCTGCGCGTCCAGCTCCGCCGTGGAGTCGGCCGCGCACCACTGCTCACCGCGCTTGCCCGCGTCCATCGCCTCGTTGGCGAGCCGGTCCGCGTGCTTGTTCTCCGCGCGCGGGATCCACTCGTACGTGACCGTCCCCGGCGGGAAGACTCCGCGGGCCTCCGCGGCGAGCGGGCGCATGTCCGGGTGCTTGATCTGCCAGCGGCCCGACATCTGCTCGACGACCAGCTTGGAGTCCATCCGGACGGCGACCGTGGCCTTTGGGTCGAGCTCTCGGGCGGCCCGCAGACCGGCGACCAGGCCTTTGTACTCCGCGACGTTGTTCGTCGCCACGCCGATGAACTCGGCCCGCTCGGCGAGGACTTCACCGGTGGCCGCGTCCAGGACGACCGCGCCGTACCCCGCGGGGCCCGGGTTGCCCCGGGACCCGCCGTCGGCCTCGACCAGGAAACGCATGGACTACAGCCCGGACTCCGACGTACGGACCAGGATGCGGCGGCAGTTCTCGCAGCGCACGACCGCGTCCGGGGCGGCGGCACGGACCTCGTTCAGCTCGGTGATGTTGAGCTCAAGGCGGCAGCCCTCGCAGCGGCGCTGGTAGAGGCGGGCCGCGCCGACGCCGCCCTCCTTCTCGCGCAGCTTGTCGTAGAGCTTCAGCAGGTCGGCGGGGACCGAACCGGAGACGACCTCGCGCTCCTTGGTGACCGTGGTGGCCTCGCCGTCGATCTCCTCGAAGGCGGCGTCCCGGCGGGCCGTGGCGTCGTCGATCTTCGCCTGCACGGACTCGACGCGCTCGGTCAGCTCGCCGACCCGCTCCTGCGCGGACTCGCGGCGCTCCATGACCTCCAGGACCACGTCCTCCAGGTCGCCCTGGCGCTTGGCGAGCGAGGCGATCTCGCGCTGCAGGTTCTCCAGGTCCTTGGGGCTGGTGACCGCGCCGGAGTCCAGGCGCTGCTGGTCGCGGACGGCGCGCTGGCGCACCTGGTCCACGTCCTGCTCGGCCTTGGTCTGCTCGCGGGCGCAGTCGCTCTCCTCGGTCTGCGCGGCGACCAGGAGGTCCTTGAGCTGCGTGAGGTCCTTGGTGAGCGACTCGATCTCGGCGTGCTCGGGCAGCGCCTTGCGCTTGTGCGCGAGCTGCTGCAGGCGTACGTCGAGCGCCTGGACGTCGAGGAGGCGGATCTGGTCGGCGGGCGCGGCGTTCAGTTGGGGGCTCCAGTTGGTTTGGTGGGTGCGGAGGCGGACGACGCCGCGTGGGCGGTCCAGGGGTCGGTGACCGTACGCGAGACATGGACCCTCAGGCCCCATCCGTGGCGGTCGGAGATCTCGTCGAGCTGGGCGGCGGCCTGCTCGCACCAGGGCCACTCGGTGGCCCAGTGGGCGGCGTCGAACAGCGCGAGAGGAGTCGCTTGAGTGGCCTCGGACGCCGGGTGGTGGCGCAGGTCGGCGGTGAGGAAGCCGTCGACTCCGGCCGCGCGGACCGCGTCGAAGAGGCTGTCGCCGGAGCCGCCGCTCACCGCGACCGTACGGATCACGGCGTCCGGGTCGCCCGCCGCGCGGAGGCCCTGCGCGGTGCCGGGCAGCCGCTTGGCCGCGCGGTCCGCGAACTCCCGCACGGTGAGCGGGTGGTCGAGCTCGCAGATCCGGCCGAGGCCGCGGCGGCCCGACGGGTCCGTGGGGTCGGGCACGAGGGGGCGTACGACGCGGAGGTCCAGGGCGCCGGCGAGGGCGTCGGAGACTCCGGGGTCGGCGGTGTCGGCGTTGGTGTGCGCGACATGCAGCGCGACGTCGTTCTTGATCAGGTCGTGCACGGCCCGGCCCTTGAAGTGCGAGCGGGCGACCGTCGTCGTACCGCGCAGGTAGAGCGGGTGGTGCGTGACCAGGAGGTCGGCGTCCAGGCGGACCGCCTCGTCGACGACCTCCCGCACCGGGTCGACGGCGAAAAGGACGCGCGTGACCTCGGCCTGCGGGTCCCCGCAGACGGTGCCGACGGCGTCCCACTGCTCGGCCCGCTCCGGGGGCCACAGGGCGTCCAGGGCGGCGATGACTTCAGACAGACGGGGCACGGGTTCAGGCTACCTGCCCTTCCGCCGTCCGATCACTGGCCGTTCCCCGCGAGCTGGCGCGGCCCGGGGTACGTGCCCCGGGCCCTTGGGCTCACTGCGTCAGGTACCCGTCCAGGTCGTCCAGGACCTCGTCAGCGGCCGTCACGCCGAGGCCCAGGTACCAGGTCTCGTCCGGGACGTTCTTCGCCTGGCCCTGCTTGACCGCGTCGAGCTTCTTCCACAGCGGGTTGCCCTCGGCCTGGGAGCGGTCGGTCTTCTTCGCGTCGCCGTAGACGCCGGTGAAGATCCAGTCGGCGTCGGCCTCGTCGATCCTCTCCGGGCTGATCTCCGCGGCGAGGTCGTTGATCTGCTGGTTCTTCGGGCGCTCGACGCCGACGTCCTCCAGGATCGTGCCGATGAACGAGGCCTTCGCGTAGAGGCGGATCTTGCCGGGCAGGTAGCGCAGCATCGTGACGGTGGGCTTCTCGCCGCCCTCGTCGATGGCCGCGCCGAGCTCCTTCGCCTTCTTCTCGTACGCGGACAGCTGCTCCTTCGCCTCGGCCTGCTTGTCGAGCGCGGCGGCGTTGAGGAGGTAGTTCTCCTTCCAGGTGAAGCCCGGGCGGATGGAGAACACGGTCGGGGCGATCCTGGAGAGCTGCGGGTACATCTTCGCGGCGCGCAGCTCGCTGCCGAGGATCAGGTCGGGCTTGAGCGCGGCGATCGCCTCCAGGTTGAGGGAGTTGATCGTGCCGACGCTCTTGGGCTTGCCCGCGTCCTTGGCGAGGTAGCCGGGTATGCCGTCGTCGCCCTCGGTCGGCGCGTACCCGACGGGCTTGACGCCGAGCGAGACGACGTTGTCCAGCTCGCCGACGTCCAGGACGACGACCCGCTTCGGCTTGGCCTTCAGCTCGGTTTTGCCCATGGCGTGCTCGATGGTGCGCGGGAACTCGCCGGGCTTCGCGTCGGTGCCCATCTGCGCGGTCTCCTCGGCGGCGTTCGAGAAGTCCTCGCCGCCCTGGGCGACGGACTTGCTGCCGTTGCCGTTCTTCTTGCCGGAATCCGCTCCCGAGCCGGCGTCGCCGCTGGAACAGGCGGCCAGGGAGAGCGAGGCGGCGACGGCGAGGGCGACGGCGGCGGTGCCGCGGCGGCGTAGGGACATCGAAGCTCCAGGGGTACTTAGGTTGGCCTTACCTTAAGCCACAACCGGTTCAGCACAACCCCCTGGCTTTCTCAGGCGAATCAGGACATGGCCACCCTTTGGTGTGAAGGAGTGGGCCGCTCGTGCCACGGCAGCGCGTGCGAAAACTAGCTTTCTGGGCCGGAGGTGACCGCTACTCATGACCACGACGGCCTGGGCCAAGAAGACCGCGACGACCGGCACGCAAGCCCCCGGAGGCAGCGGCGCGAACGGCGAACGCGACGAACGCGACGAACGCGACGAACGCGACGAGCGCGACGAACGCAGCCAGCACGGCCAGCACGGCCAGCACGGCGAGCGCAGCCAGCACGGCCAGCGCAGCGAGCCTGCCGCCCCTGCCGAAACGGTCCTGCAAGACCCCCCGCCCCGCCCCCCGCACCCCCCGGCCACGCCCTCCTTCACCATCTCCGCGGACGGCGCGTACGCCGCCCGCCTCGCCCCGCACGGCGACCGCGGGGATGCGTGGTGCCCCGAGCGCTGGACCCTCGACGGCCCCGAGCCGTACGCCGTCCCGCTCCCCCTCGACAAGGCCGAGGAGTACGGCACCGAGGTGCTCGCGATGGCCGACGGCCGGGTCCTCGTGCACCGCGCCGTCGCGGAGCGGCAGTCGTTCTCGCTGCTCTACCCGACCGGCCCCGGCACCGGCGAGCACGTCCTGGGCGCCCTGGAGTGCGCGGAGTTGAGCCTCCTGACGCCCTCGCCGGGCGGCTCCCGCGCGTACGCCCTGGCCCCCGGAGCGCACTCCACCGCGGTGTGGCTGGTCGCGGGCGGCGCCTTCGGGCCCGAGCGGGTCGCCGAGGTGCCCGGCCGCTGCACGGGCGGGGTGTGGCTGGACCGCGCAGGCCGGATGCTCGCCCTCGACCAGGAGCTGGACGGCCGTACGAAAGCGGTCGCCGTCGACCTGGAGCGCGGCGGCGAGGTCACGCCGCTGCTGCAGATCGCCGAGGCGAGCGACGACCGGCTGCTGCTCGCCGACGCGGCCGGCGGCCTGATCCTGGTCCGCTCCGACGCCCCGGGCCACGACCGGCTCGGCTGGGGCGTGCTCGGCTCGACGCTGCCCGTCCGCTTCCCCGAGTGCCTGCGCCTTCCGGACTGCGCGGTGACCCCGTTCGCGATCCAGCCGGGGCAGGTCCTGATGCCCGAGCACTGCGCGGTGGCGCTGCGGATCGACGGCCCGGCGGGTACGTGGATCGGGCTCTGGCGGCCCGTCGAGCGCCGCGTCCACCACATCGCCGCGCCCCAAGGCTGGCTGACCGGCGCCGGGTTGTGGACGCCCGACGGCGAACTCCGGCTCCCGTACGCCACGGACGCCGAGCCCTGTGGCGTGGCCCGGGTCATGGCGCCGCCCCCGGCCCCGCCCGAACCGGCTCCCGCGCCCGCGCCCGCGCCCGCGCCACGACCCGTCCCGTTGCAGCAGGCGCCCCTCCAGCAGGCCCTGCTCATGCGGCGGATCGCGCGCCGCATCCAGCACGCGGAGGCGTGAACGCCCCCGAGCGGAAGGGCCGCGTGCAAGGGGTTCGCACGGCGTGCCGGGCACGGCTTCCGAACCGTTACGAAGGCGTGCCACAACCCGTTATGCACCTGGCGTGATTGCCGCGTACAGGACAGTTAGACTCGCCCGGCTGTCCTTTGACGATCTTCTTACGGGGTGACATTTTTCCCATGACCGAGAACAGCGACGTGCCCACGGAGCAGTCCGCTCCGGATGCCGCGGCAGAGCAGCGCGGGCACGGCAGGCACCGCGGTCCGGTGTCCGTCCAGGACGTCCCGGAGCAGGCTCCGGCACCGCGCGGCCGGCACCGCAAGCCGTCCGACGAACGCCGCTCGGAAGCGGCGTAAGCAGTCTTCTTCCGTTTTCTTCCGACGCCAACGCGCCCCCCTGAAGCCCGCTCGGGCCTCGGGGGGCGCGTTGCTTTCGAGGGAGAATCACCCCTTCTTGAGCCCCAGCACCTCCGACGCCCCGAACGTCTCATTCGCCGGCCGGTCCGCGTAGTACGGGGACAGCACCTCATCCAGCTCCCCGTACGAGAACACCTCCTTCGCCGCGTCGAACTTCGCCGCCACGCGCGGCCGTTCGACGACGGCGACCATCCCCCCGTGCACGACGAGCAGCTGCCCGTTGACCCGCGCGGCGGCAGGCCCGGCGAGGTACCCGACCAGCGGGGCCACGTGTTCCGGGGCCAGCGGGTCGAGCGCGTCGCCCTCGGGCTCGTTGAACCCGGCGAAGACGTCCTCCGTCATCCGCGTACGGGCGCGCGGGCAGATCGCGTTGGCCGTGACGCCGTACTTGCCGAGGGCGAGCGCCGACGACGTGGTGAGGCCGACGATCCCGCCCTTGGCCGCCGCATAGTTGGGCTGCCCGGCCGAGCCCGCGAGGAAGGCCTCCGACGACGTGTTGACGATCCGGCCGTAGACCGGGCCTCCGGTCTCCTTGGCGCGGGCGCGCCAGTGCACCGAGGCGAAGTGGGTGGTGTTGAAGTGCCCCTTGAGGTGGACGCGGATCACCGAGTCCCACTCCTCCTCGCCCATGGAGAAGATCATCCGGTCCCGCAGGATGCCCGCGTTGTTGACCAGGATGTCGAGCTTCCCGTACGTGTCGAGCGCCGACTGCACGAGCGCGCGGGCCTGTTCGTGGTCCGCCACGTCGCCGAGGTGTGCGATCGCCTCCCCGCCCGCGGCGCGGATCTCGGCGGCGACCTCCTCCGCGGGCGCGGCCGAGGCCTCCCCGGAGCCGTCCCGCCCCGGCTGTCCGAAGTCGTTGACGACGACGCTCGCGCCGAGCCGGGCCAGCTCCAGGGCCTCCGCCCGGCCGAGGCCGCGGCCCGCTCCGGTGACGACCGCCGACAGACCGGCAAGTGGCTGTGACATCAAGGTCCTTTCTCAGTGAGGCAAGTGAGGGAGTTGAGCGGCTGCCGTACGGCGGGCAGGGTCAGAGTTCGATACAGGTGCGCAGGGCCTCGCCGCTGCGCATCTGGTCGAGCGCGTCGTTGACCGAGGCGAGCGGCACGCGGTGCGTGATCAGGCCCTCCAGGTCGATCCGTCCCGCCCGCCACAGCGCGATGGCCCGCTCGTACGAGGTGAGGACGTCACCGCCGCCGTACATGGACGGCAGGATGCGCTTCTCGTCGAAGAACAGCTCGAACATATTGACCTGCAGGAAGTCGTCGAGCGCCCCCGCGCCGACCACGCACAGGGTGCCGCCGCGCCGGGTGTTCTCGTACGCGGCACGGGCGGTGGCGGACTTGCCGACGACCTCGAAGACGTAGTCGAAGCCCTCGCCGGAGGTGAGACGCTGCTTGGCGTCGTCGAGCGCGTCCGGGGCGACCGCCTCCGTGGCGCCGAACCGGAGCGCCGCCTCGCGCCGTGACGCGACCGGGTCGACGGCGACGATCTGCGCGGCGCCCTTGAGCCGCGCGCCCTGGATCGCGGAGATCCCGACGCCGCCGCAGCCGATCACCGCGACCGACGAACCGGCCCTGACATCGGCGGTGTTGACGGCCGCGCCGAGCCCCGTGGTGACGCCGCAGCCGATGAGGGCGGCGATGTCGAAGGGCACGTCGTCCGGGATGGGCACGGCGCACTTGGCGTCGACGACGACCTCTTCGGCGAAGGTGCCGGTCCCGGCGAAGCCGAACACGTCCCCCGCGGCGCGCTTGAAGTTGGGCACCCCGGCGTTCATGAACCCGGCGAGGCACAGGTGCGTCTGGCCCCGCCTGCACGACGGGCACGCCCCGCAGGCGGGCAGCCAGCAGACCAGGACGCGGTCGCCGGGCCCGACGTGCGTGACGCCCTCGCCGACGTCGACGATCTCGCCGGCGCCCTCGTGCCCCGGCACGAACGGCCCGGGCTGCGGCAGCACGCCGTTCATCGCGGAGAGGTCCGAGTGGCAGAGCCCCGTGGCCCGTACCCGGATCTTCACCTTCCCCGCACCGAACCCCACCGCCTCGACGTCGTCGAGGACCTCCAGCTTCTCCTGGCCTGTCTCGTGCAGTACGGCTGCGCGCATGGTGCGGCTCCTCTCGTACGTCAACTGGGCCTGTTCGTACGTCAGTTGTGCCCGGACTCGGTCACGTGCGCTCGGTCACGTGCGCTCGGTCACGTGTGCGCGGTCATGCGTGCGCGGTCATGCGTGCGCGGTCATGCGTGCGCGGTCATGCGTGCGCGGTCATGCGTACTCGACCAGCGTGTCCGCGAGGACCGGCGCGTCGTCCCGCTCCACCGCGCTCACCGCGACCTGCACGCGCCCCTCGCCCTCCCACATCCGCAGCCGCAGCGTCTCCCCCGGGAAGACCACCCCGGCGAACCGCGTGGTGTACGAGCGCACCCGCGACACGTCCCCGCCGAGCACCGTGTCCACGACCGCCTTGAGCGTCATGCCGTACGTGCACAGCCCGTGCAGGATCGGCCGGTCGAACCCGGCGAGCTTCGCGAACTCCGGGTCGGCGTGCAGCGGGTTCCAGTCGCCGGAGAGCCGGTAGAGGAGGGCCTGGTCCTCGCGGATCGGGCGCTCCTCGACACGGTCGGGCGCGCGGTCGGGCAGGTCGAGGCGTGCCGAGGGCCCGCGCTCACCGCCGAAGCCGCCTTCTCCCCGTACGAAGATCTGGGTGTCGCAGGTCCACAGCGGCCCGTCGGCGTCGGCCACGTCGGAGCGCATCACGATCACCGCGGCCTTGCCCTTGTCGTACACCGCGGGGATCGTCGAGGTCTGAACGGCCTTGCCGGACACGGGGATCGGGCGGTGCAGGGTGACGGTCTGGCCGCCGTGCAGGACGTGCGCGAGGTTCACGTCGACGCCGGGCGCGGAGAGCCCTCCGGCCACGGCCATGCCCCCGCCCGCGACGGTGGCGAAGCTGGGCAGCACGTGCAGCTTCGACTCCAGGGTGTAGCGCAGCTCGTCGGGGTCGGTGGCGGGCAGGCCCGCGCCGAGGCCCAGGTGGTAGAGCTGGATGTCCTTGTGGTCCCAGGCGATGTCGGTGCTGCGGGGCTCGGCGGCTACGGCCTTGGCGGCATCAATGGGCATGGGGACACGGCTCCTTGTGGTTCGCGGGGTGGCGCGTTCGCGGCGATGCGTTCGTACGGATGCGTCGTACGGATGCGTCGTACGGATGCGTCGTACGGATGCGTTCGTACGGGCGAAGACCTCGGCGCGACCGTCCGCACCGTCAGCCGCACCGAGGCCGTCCTCGACCGGCCCGGCGCGCGGTTCTAGAACGCGTTCTAGGCCGTTGGGCACCATGTATAACGCAGCCCAATGCCGTTGTGAAGACGTTCAGCTGACGCAATGTCAGATCAGCCCGGGTGCCCGAACCACCCTATATCCCTAATCTGGGCATATGACCGAGATGCCCCATGACCATCGCCCCGCCAAGAGCGTGCGCGTCCTGCTCGCCGAGGACCCGAGCGTGACCGGGGGCGCGCTCGCCCTGCTGCTCGGCATGGAGCCGGACCTGCAGGTGGTCGCGCAGGTCGGGGCGGGCGACCGGGTCGCGGCCGAGGCGCTGACCGTGCGTCCGGACGTGGCGCTGCTCGATGTGGAACTGCCGGGGCGGGACGGCCTGGAGGCGGCGGCGGAGCTGCGCGCGGAGTGCCCGGAGTGCGCGGTGCTGATCCTCACGACCTTCGGCCGGCCCGGGCTGCTGCGCAGCGCCCTCGCTGCGGGCGCGGCGGGCCTGTTGGTCAAGGACGGGCCGGTCGAGGAGCTGGCCGAGGCGATCCGGCGGGCGCTGCGCGGCGAGACGGTGGTCGACCCTGCGCTCGCGGCGGCCGCACGCCGTGAGCAGCCCCCGTCAGCACCCCATGAGCAGCCCCCGTCAGGCTGAGGCGCTGCGCCGCCCCGCCGTGCCGCGCGGCATCCACAGCAGCATCACGACGACCCCGGCGGCCAGCAGGAACGCACTGGTACGGAACGCCGCCGCGTACCCCTCCGTCAGCGCCTCGGGGCCCGCCGAGCCGTGCGCGCCGGACGCGGCGACCGTGGAGAGCACGCTGAGGCCGAGCGCGCCGCCCATGGTGCGGGAGGTGTTGATGAGGCCGGAGACCAGGCCCGCGTCGCCGGGTTCCGCGCCGGAGGTGGCGAGGGAGGCGAGCGGCGTGGAGGCGAGGCCCGCGCCGAGCATCATCACGATGCCGGGCAGCATGATCGACGTGATGTACGCGCCGTCCGCGCTCATCGCCGCCGACTGCCAGCCGAAGCCCGCCGCGGCGAGCACGATGCCGAGCATGGACACGTTCTTCGCGCCGAGCCGCGGCATCAGGCGCGGGGCCAGCTTGGAGCCGATGACGATGGTCAGCGAGGACGGGATGAGCGCGAGCCCGGCCTTCAGCGGCGAGTAGTGCAGAACGTTCTGCGCGTACAGCGTCATGAAGAACCACATGGCGAACATGGCACCGCCGCAGATGAACATGGACGCGTTGGCGGCCGACACCGACCGCACCCTGAACAGCTTCAGCGGCATCAGCGGCACCCGCGTGCGCGCCTCCACGAGCAGGAACACCAGGAGCAGTACGAGACCGGCGGCCAGCGGGGCCAGGGTGGCGGGCGCCGTCCAGCCCTCCGCCTCCGTCTGCACGATGCCGTACGCGAGGGTGGCGAGGCCCGCCGTGACGAGGACCGCGCCCGGCAGGTCGAGGCGGCGGGCCTGGCCGGACCGGCTCTCGCTCAGCCAGACCGCGCCGGCGACGAGGACGAGCGCGCCGACCGGCACGTTGATGAGCAGCACCCAGCGCCAGGACAACAGGTCGGTGAGGACCCCGCCGACAAGCCCGCCGGCCGCGCCGCCGCCCGCCCCGACCGCGGACCAGGTGCCGATCGCCCGCACCCGCGCGGGCCCCTCCGGCACGGCCGAGGTGAGGATCGTCAGCGTCGAGGGGGCGAGGATGGCGGCGCCCAGGCCCTGCACGGAGCGGGCGACGAGCAGGTGCCAGTCGGCCTGCGCGAGGCCGCCCGCGAGGGAGGCGGCGGTGAACAGACCGAGCCCGACGAGGAACATCCGCTTCCGCCCGAAGTGGTCCCCGGCCCGGCCGCCGAGCAGCATGAACCCGGCGAAGGCGATGGAGTAGGCGTTGACCACCCACTGCAGCCCGATCGCGCTCATGCCGAGGTCGGCGCGCATCGACGGCAGCGCGGTGTTGACCACGGACACATCGAGCACGACGAGGAACTGGCCCGCACAGGCGGCGAGCATGACCGCCCACAGGGGGGCGGTCTTCCGGGTGACGGGGGCTATGCAGGTGTCGGGGGGGCTCTGGACCATGACGGCCATGCTCTCAGGAGGCGGACTCCGGATGCATCGGGGCATGGGCGTACGCACCCTCGGTCGGCGGACCTAGGCCCCGAAAAGGGGCGGGGAGGGGAGAGCTAACCCCCCGCCCGCCGCAGCATCGTCACCACAGCCGCCCCGCCGAGCCCGATGTTGTGCGCGAGCCCGACCCGCGCGCCGGGGACCTGGCGAAGGTCCGCCCGGCCCCGCAACTGCCAGCTCAACTCCGCGACTTGCGCGAGCCCCGTAGCCCCCAACGGATGCCCCTTGGAGATCAGCCCCCCGGACGGGTTGACGACCCACCGCCCCCCGTACGTCGTCGCCCCGGCCTCGACCAGCTTCCCGGACTCCCCGTCCTCACACATGCCCAGCGCCTCGTACGTGAGGAGTTCGTTGATGGAGAAGCAGTCGTGCAGCTCGATCACGTCGACGTCCTCGATGCCGAGCCCGGACGCCTCGTACACCTGCCGCGCCGCCGCCTTCGACATCGGCTTGCCGACGACGTCGATGCACGAGCCGGAGTCGAAGGAGGCGGCGGTGTCGGTGGTCATGGCCTGCGCGACGATCTCCACGGCCCGCTCGCCGAGCCCGTGCTGCTCGACGAACCGCTCGGAGACGACCACGGCCGCCGCCGCCCCGTCCGAGGTGGGCGAGCACTGGAGCTTGGTCAGCGGCCGGTGAATCGTCTTCGCCGCCAGCACCTCCTCGACCGTGTACACGTCCTGGAACTGCGCGTACGGGTTGTGCGCCGAGTGCCGGTGGTTCTTCGCGCCGACCGCCGCGAGCTGCGCCTCCGTGGTCCCGTACAACTCCATGTGCTCGCGGGCCGCGTCGCCGAAGATCTGGGCGGTGGGCGGGGACATCTCGAAGCCGTGCCGCTCGGCCATGATCCCGTAGTGCCGCGCGACGGGTGACGTCTTGCCGAATCCATCAGCGGCTCCCCCGTCGGCCCCTCCCCCCAGCGCCCCGCGCGCCATCTTCTCGAAGCCGAGCGCCAGCACGCAGTCTTCGAGACCGCCCGCGACGAACTGCCGGGCCATCATCAGGGCCGTGGACGCGGTCGCGCAGTTGTTGTTGACGTTGTAGACCGGCACGCCGCTGAGCCCCAGTTCGTACGCGGCGCGCTGCCCGGCCGTGGACGCCTGGAAGCAGTAGCCGACGGGCACCTGCCCGACCTGCTCGTACGAGAGCCCCGCGTCCTCAAGGGCCTTGGTGCCGGCCTCCTTGGCCATGTCCCAGTACTGCCAGTCCCGCGTCTCGGGCTTCTCGAACCTGGTCATGCCGACACCGACGATGTACGTCTTCACAGCAAGCTCCTCCGGTCAGTGGCGTGGGGTCATCAGTGGCGTGGGGCCACCAGTGGCGTGGGGCCACCAGTGGCGTGGGGTCATCAGTGGCGTGGGGTCATCAGTGGCGTGGGGTCATCAGTGGCGTGGGGTCATCAGTGGCGTGGGGTCAGATGAGAGGGCGGGGCTCCGGATCGCGCGGCAGGCCGAGCAGCCGTTCCGCCACGACGTTCAGCTGCACCTGCGTCGTACCGCCCGCGATGGTCAGGCAGCGGGACATCAGGAACCCGTGCACGGCCCGCTCGCCCGCGCCCTCGCGCACCGCGCCCGCCGGGCCGAGCAGTTCGAGGGCGAGCTCGGCGACCTTCTGCTGGTGCGGGGTCTGGACGAGTTTCCTGATGGACGCCCCGGCCCCGGGCTCCGCCCCGGCGACCTGCCGCATCGTCGTACGGAGCCCGATGCAGGCCAGGGCGTGCGCCTCGGCGGCGAGGGCGCCGATGCGGGTGCGGCAGGCCCCGTCGAGGTCGGCGGCGCGGGCGATGAGCGCTTCGAGGCCGGTGTCGAACGCCACCTGGTCGGCCATGTGGACGCGCTCGTTGCCGAGGGTGTTGCGGGCGACCCGCCAGCCGTCGTTCACCTCACCGACCACCGCGTCCGCGGGCAGCACCACATCGTCGAAGTACACCTCGTTGAAGAGGGAGTCCCCGGTGATCTCCCTGAGCGGCCGGACGTCGACGCCGTCCGTACGCTTCATGTCGACAAGGAAATAAGTCAGCCCCTTGTGCTTGGGCGCGTCCGGGTCGGTACGGGCGAGCAGAATCCCGTAGTCCGCCCACTGCGCGGCGCTCGTCCACACCTTCTGCCCGTTGACCCGCCAGCGCCCGTCGTCGAGCCGTTCGGCGCGAGTGCGCAGCGCGGCGAGGTCCGAGCCCGCCTCCGGCTCGCTGAACAGCTGGCACCAGAGCACGTCCCCGCGCAGGGTCGGCGCGAGGTGGGCCTCCTGCTGCGCCTCGGTCCCGTACGCGAGGAGCGAGGGCACGACCCAGGTGGCGATGCCCAGATCGCTCACCTTCACCCCGGCCGCCCTCAACTCCTCCTGAACGGCGAGCTGTTGCACGGGTCCGGCACCCAGTCCGTAGGGGGGCGGCAGGTGCGGGGCGGCGTAGCCGGTCGGCGCGAGGGCGCGGCGGGCGGAGGCGGGGTCGAGGCCGCGCGCCCCGTCGATGGCCTGGCGCGCGGTGTGGCGGTACGCGTCAGCCTCCGCCGGAAGGTCGAGCCGCAGCTCCCGTCGGACCCCCGCCTCGGCGAACCGCACCGCACGCGCGCGGTGACTGTCCCCCGTACCGAGCAACTGCCGTGCGACCAGGGCCCGGCGCAGATACAGGTGCGCGTCGTGCTCCCAGGTGAAGCCGATGCCGCCGAGGATCTGGATGCAGTCCTTGGCGCAGGAGTGTGCGGCGTCGAGTGCGGTCGCGGCGGCGAGGGAGGTGACGAGTCCGCGTACGTTGGGGGCCTCTGTTTCCGCTGCCCGGGCGGCGTCCCAGGCGAGGGCGCGTGCCTGCTCGACCCGGACGAGCATGTCGGCGCACAGGTGCTTGACCCCCTGGAACTGCCCGATCGGCCGCCCGAACTGCTCGCGCACCTTGGCGTGTCCGGCGGCCGTTTCGAGGGCCCGGCTCGCGGTGCCGCAGGCGTCGGCGGCGTGGAGGGTGGCGGCGAGGTCGCGTACGAGGGCGGTGTCGAGCCCGTGCAGGACGCGCTCGGCGGGCACGGGGACCTGGCTCGCGGTGACTTCGGCGGTCGGCCGGGTCGGATCGGCGCTCTCGTGCCCGCGCACGCTGACGGTTTCCGCGTCGACGGCGACCCATACGGTGCCGGTCGCGGACTCGGCGGCGAGCAGCAGCAGGTCGGCCTCGCCGCCGGAGAGCACGGGCGGGGCGGCCCCGTCGAGCACGTACCCGTCGCCCTCGGCCACGGCGGTGAGCGTGCCGGCGCCCAGTGCGGCGGCGCCGATCCCCCGTCCCGCGGCCAGCTCGCGGGCCAGCTCCCGCTGTCCGGCGCGGTGCAGGGCGGTGAGGGTCAGCGCGTTGGCGAGGTACGGCCCGGGAAGCGCGGCCCGCGCCGCCTCCTCCAGGACGACGGCAAGATCGACGAGATCCCCGCCGCCTCCCCCGTACCCCTCCTCCGGCAGATGCGGCGCGAGCAGCCCCTGCCCGGCGAGCCCGTCCCAGTACGCGGGCCGCCCGGCCCTGCTGTCCGGGCTTTCGAGCAGCTTGCGCGTCTCCTCGACGGGTACGGCGCGGGCCACCCAGCCGCGCACGGCCTCGGCCAACTCCCGCTGCTCTTCGGTGATTCCGATGCTTCCGACGTTTCCGGCGCTTCCGGCGCTCCCGATGCCCATGCGGGGCACACTAGAACACGTTTCAATCTGACGGAAGGTCAGAAACAGTCCGGTGTCGGCGTCGGTGTCGGTGTCGGTGTCGGCCGGACTGCTGCTGCTGCTACTGCTACTGCTGCTGCTGCTGCTGCTGCACAACAAAACGTCGACCCCCGAGACCACAGCAGGTCCCGGGGGCCGACGCGGCCGCAAGGGCGGGAGATCAGCCGGTGACCGAACCCAGACCCAGCGGGATGTCCTTGACGGTGATCGAGACGGAGTCGATGGAGCCTCCGCTCAGCACGGGCAGGCCGTTGGGGCCCTGCGTGAACTCGGCCGTCAGGCCCTCCACACTGCCGCTGACCGACAGGCCACCCGCGATGTTGTCGAGGTCGGCGTCGGCTATCTCAGCGGTCTCGATGCGCGAGGTCTCGCTCATGGTGATGAGTGTCCTTCGTGTCTGATGGGAAGTCGTACCACTGGACCCAATCACGCCCGCACAGCCCAGGTGCACCCCAACTCCCCACCTTTCACACGCCGTTCACCGGAAGCACGCACCCCGCTTTGCCCGCGTCGCGAAGCTTCCGATCACCCGAACCGCCCATCGGACGCGGCCCGCACGAACGCGGCGAATGCACCGGGGCTCGCGGTGAAGGCTCCCGCCTCGGGGGCCTTGGAGTCGCGGAGGGCGATGCGGGTGGGGAGCTGGGCGATCTCGACGCACTCGCCGCCGGTGCTGCCGCTGTACGACGACTTGCGCCAGGCGGCGTGGCCGATGGGGGCGCATTCGATGCACTCGCCGCCAGTATCTCCGCTGTACGTCGACTTACGCCACGTCGCGCCCGTCAGATCCCGGTCAGTGTGCATAACGCTCCTCCATCACTCGGGCGATCAGCGCCGCCGAGTCCTCCACGGAGAGCGCGGCGGCCTGCAGGTGATCGTATCGGAGCGAACCTTCCCTGATGGCTTGCGGGTTGGCGGTCATGTGCCCCTGCACGAAGTCCTCTGTGTAGACGAGGTCGGGGTCGTCGTCGAACCTGAGCAGGGTGAAGGAACCCATCAACCCGGCATGCGCACCCGCACTGAACGGCAGCGCCTGAATCTTCACCCAGTCCCGCTCCTGCAGATCCAACAGGCGGCGGAGTTGGGTTCGCATGACCTCCGAACCGCCGATCTCCTGATGCAGCACGGCCTCGCTCAGCACGACCCACACCAGCGGCGGCTGTTCCCGCTCCAGGATGCGCTGACGTTCGAGCCGGGCCGCCACCTTGGCGTCGAGGTCACCGTCGGACCGCACACCGAGAACCGCCCGCGCATACGCCTCCGTCTGAAGAAGCCCGTACACCAACTGGGCCTGATACGTGGAGATATAGGCCGCCCTGGCCTCCATCTCCGCGTACGCCTGGAACCAGCTGGGCAACTGGCTCCGCAGCACCAGCCCGACCAGCCGGCCGAAGTGGCCGTCGGTCCCGAGGGCCGCGTCGAGCCGCTCGGACAGCTGCCGCGTAGGAACCTTGTGCGCGGTCTCGATCTGCCCGATGAGGGACCCCGTACAGAAGACGCACCGCCCCAGCTCA
>NZ_JASCIR010000090.1 GCF_029968095.1 Streptomyces solicavernae
GGAGGGCGGCATGGCTACCCGTCTCGACGAGAACAGCCAGGCCAGGTGGGCCAGGAGCGGCTACCTGCCGGTCACCGTGGAACAGGGCCCGGCCATGCTGGACACCGCCCTCGCCCTCAACGCCCCGGCGCCCGTCGCCACCCCGCTCGACCTCGCCGCCATCCGCAGGACCGGTGGCATACCGCCGCTCTTCCGGGGGCTGATCAGAACCCCGGCACGGCGCACCATCGACCGCGCCGAAGCACCCGCCGAGCAGACCCTCGAACAGCGCCTGGCCGGCCTGACCCAGCCCGAGCGTCGGCGCATGCTCGCCGAGCTGGTACGAGGCGTGGTGGCCGCCGTCCTCAACTACCCGGACGCACAGGCCGTCAGCACCGACCGCACGTTCCAGGAGCTGGGCTTCGACTCGCTCACCGCAGTCGAACTCCGCAACCGCATGACCGCCGCCACCGGGGTCAAGGTTCCCGCCACCCTCGTCTACGACCACCCGACCCCGGCGGCACTGGCGGCGCATCTGCTCGCCGAGCTGACCCCCGATCCGACGTTCTCGGAAAGCGCCCTGCGGACCGAGATCGCCCGTATCGAGGAATTTCTGGAGGGCTCCGTCTCCACCGAGGGCGAGAAGTCCCTCGCCGCCCACCACCTTCAGGACCTCCTCGCCCGTTGGGGCGGCGGCCCGACGACGGCCGCGGCACCGGCCGACTCCGCCGGAGCGGGCCCGGACGGAGCCGATGAATTCGACCTTGACTCCGCGACCGACGACGACCTCTTCCACCTCGTCGACGCCAACCGAAAGGACTGAGCACGCCATGTCCAACGAGGCAAAACTGCGTGACTACCTCAAGCAGGCAATCGCCGACACGCGCGAGGCCAAACAACGCCTCAAGGATGTTCAGGACGCGGCCAATGAGCCGATAGCGATTGTGGGCATGGCGTGCCGCTACCCGGGCGGGGTGTCCTCGCCGGAGGACCTGTGGCGCCTGGTGGAGCAGGAGACCGACGCGATCAGTGACTTCCCCGCCGATCGCGGTTGGGACGTCGAATCCCTTTACGACCCGGAGCCCGGGAAGTCGGGTCGCACGTACACGCGTCGGGGCGGATTTCTGCACGACGCGGGGGAGTTCGACGCCGACTTCTTCGGTATTTCGCCGCGTGAGGCGCTGGCGATGGATCCGCAGCAGCGGCTGCTGCTTGAGACGGCGTGGGAGGCCCTGGAGTACGGGGGTATCGATCCCACGTCGCTGAAGGGCAGCCCGACCGGTGTCTTCGTCGGCGCCGCGCCGCAGGACTACGGCCCCCGGTTCCACCAGCCCGTCCAGGGCCTCGACGGGCACCTGCTCACCGGAAAGCTCGCGAGCATCATGTCCGGCCGCATTTCGTACGTCCTCGGTCTTGAGGGCCCGTCGGTGACGGTCGACACGGCGTGCTCGTCCTCGCTCGTCACCCTGCACCAGGCCGCCCAGTCGCTGCGCCAGGGCGAGTCGTCGATGGCGCTCGCCGGCGGGGCCATGGTGATGCCGACCGCAGGCACATTCGTCGAGTTT
>NZ_JASCIR010000091.1 GCF_029968095.1 Streptomyces solicavernae
GCCTGGACTCCTCGGACCTGCGGTTCATTGCGACCCTGCGTCGTGAGCGCCCCGAAGCCACCGATCTGCTGACTGCCCTGGGCCGACTGCACAACCGGGGCGCCGCTGTCGACTGGGACGGCTGCTTCACCGCCCGAGGCGCCCGCACCGTCCCCCTGCCCACGTACGCCTTCCAACGCCAGAACTACTGGTACAGCGCCGCAGCCCAGTCCGATGTCGACGCAGCCCAGCTCGGTCTGGAGGACGAGAGCCACCCGCTCCTCGGCGCGTCCATGAGCATCGCGGGCAGCGACGGGATGGTGTTCTCGGGGAGGCTCTCGGCCCGCTCGCACAGCTGGCTCGCCGAGCACATCCTCGACGGGGCCGCCACCGTCCCCGGATCGGTCTACGCCGAACTCGCCCTCCACATCGCCGACCAGTTCGCCTGCAACGTCATCGACGACCTCACCGTGCACGCACCGCTCGTCCTCACCGGCCACCAGGCCGTTCAGCTCCAGGTGGCGGTGGGCGACCGTGACGAGGACGGCGGACGGCCCGTCACCATCCACACCCGCGCCGACGGCACCGAGGGCACCTGGACACTACGGGCCGGCGGACGCATCGCGTTGAGTGCCGAGCCCCCGCAGCCGGCCGCCGAGTGGCCGCCGCTCGCCGGGGAAGCGCAGCCCGCCATGTTGCAGGAGCAGCTCTCGGGCCAGGGCTACGGCCACGGCCGGGCCTTCCCGGCCGTCACCGCCCTCTGGCAGAACGGGGACGCGGACGAGGTCTGCGCCGAGCTGTCGCCCCCGGCTGACGCGGAGCTGGACCTGTCCGGCTTCCTGCTGCATCCGCTGCTCCTTGAGTCCGCGCTGCAGGTGGCGCTGTTCGCCGCGGGGGGTGAGGACGGCGTGCCGCGTACGGTTCGGTCCTGGTCCGGAGTGCGGGTGCACGCCTCGGGGGCCGAAGCGCTCCGGGTGCGGGTGCGCCGTACCGACAAGGACGTCTTCGCCGTCCACCTGTCCGACCGCAACGGCCGGACAGTGGCGACCGTCGATGCCCTCGCTCTCAAGGCGGCCGGTGACCCCGCGCGCGCAGCCGCCCGTGAGGCGTCACTCGACTCGCTGTTCACCGTCGGCTGGGACGCCATCCAACTCCCGCAGCCCCACGCCGAGCTCGCCTGGGGGGCCGTCGGGGACGTGACCGAACTGCTCCCACAGGCCCGGCAGTTCCGAGATGTAGCCGCCGTCGACGCCACAGCCGTGGATGCGGTGTTGGTCCCGGTCGGGTCGCCTGGCGGTCTGTCGGGTGGCGATTCGGGTGGCGATTCGGGTGGTCCGGCAGGTGGCGGATCGGGTGGTGTGCTCGG
>NZ_JASCIR010000092.1 GCF_029968095.1 Streptomyces solicavernae
CTCTTCGTCGGCTCCAGCGCCGGCATCGCCGCCGCCGGACCCGCCATCCTCATCTCCTACGCACTCGTCGGCGCGATGGTCGTCCTCGTCATGCGGATGCTCGGCGAGATGGCCGCCGCGAATCCCACCTCGGGTTCCTTCTCCGAGTACGCCGACCGCGCCCTCGGCCGCTGGGCCGGCTTCTCCATCGGCTGGCTCTACTGGTTCTTCTGGGTCGTCGTCCTCGCCGTCGAAGCCACCGCCGGCGCCGTCATCCTGGAGGGCTGGATACCCTCCGTGCCCCAATGGGCCTGGGCACTCATCGTCATGGTCGTCCTGACCGCCACCAACCTCGCCTCCGTCGCCTCCTACGGCGAATTCGAATTCTGGTTCGCCGGCATCAAGGTCGTCGCGATCGGCGCCTTCGTCGCCATCGGCATCCTCGCCGTCTTCGGCATCCTGCCCGGCTCCGACAACCCCGGCGCCGGCCTCGCCCACCTCACCGACACCGGCGGCTTCTTCCCCAAGGGACCCGGCGCCATCCTCACCGGCGTCCTCATGGTCGTCTTCTCCTTCATGGGCAGCGAAATCGTCACCCTCGCCGCCGGCGAATCGGAGAACCCCCAGCGCGCCGTCACCAAGGCCACCAACAGCGTCATCTGGCGCATCGCCGTCTTCTACCTCGGCTCCATCTTCGTCGTCATCACCCTCCTGCCCTGGAACGCCTCCGCCATCGTCAAGGACGGCTCCTACGTCGCCGCCCTCAACTCCATCGGCATCCCCCACGCCGGCCAGGTCATGAACGTCATCGTCCTGACCGCCGTCCTCTCCTGCCTCAACTCCGGCCTCTACACCGCCTCCCGCATGGCCTTCTCCCTCGGCAAGCGCGGCGACGCCCCCAAGGCCTTCGCCAAAACCACCACCCGCGGCGTCCCCCAGGCCGCCATCCTCGGCTCCGTCGTCTTCGGCTTCGTCGCCGTCTTCTTCAACTACAAGTGGCCCGACACCGTCTTCGCCTTCCTCCTCAACTCCTCCGGCGCCGTCGCCCTCTTCGTCTGGCTCGTCATCTGCTTCACCCAGCTCAAGATGCGCGGCATCATCCTGCGCGACATGCCCGAACGACTCGTCGTCAAGATGTGGGCCTTCCCCTACCTCACCTGGGCCACCATCGGCATGATCTCCTTCGTCCTCATCTACATGCTCTTCGACGACACCGGCCGCGAACAGGTCCTCCTCTCCCTCCTCGTCGCCGCCCTCGTCATCACCATCGCCCTCCT
>NZ_JASCIR010000093.1 GCF_029968095.1 Streptomyces solicavernae
CCTTTACCGTCCGGCCGAGGAGCACGACATGCTCCGGGAGGCGGTGCGTTCGCTGGCCGAGGCGAAGATCGCGCCGTTCGCGGCGGCGGTCGACGAGGAGGCCCGCTTCCCGCAGGAGGCCCTGGACGCGCTGACCGTGAACGACCTGCACGCGGTGCATGTGCCGGAGGCGTACGGCGGTGCGGGCGCCGACGCGCTGGCCACGGTCATCGTGATCGAGGAGGTGGCCCGCGTCTGTGTCTCCTCCTCGCTGATTCCGGCGGTCAACAAGCTGGGCTCGCTGCCGGTGATCCTGTCCGGCTCCAAGGAGCTGAAGAAGAAGTACATGGCGCCGCTGGCCAAGGGCGAGGGGATGTTCTCGTACTGCCTGAGCGAGCCGGACGCGGGCTCGGACGCCGGCGGCATGAAGACGAAGGCCGTGCGCGACGGCGACCACTGGGTCCTCAACGGTGTGAAGCGCTGGATCACCAACGCGGGCGTCAGCGAGTACTACACGGTGATGGCCGTGACCGACCCCGAGAAGCAGACGAAGGGCATCTCCGCGTTCGTGGTGGAGAAGTCGGACGAGGGCGTCTCCTTCGGGGCGCCGGAGAAGAAGCTCGGCATCAAGGGCTCCCCGACCCGGGAGGTCTACCTGGACAACGTCCGTATACCCGCGGACCGGATGATCGGCGCGGAGGGCACCGGCTTCGCCACCGCGATGAAGACCCTGGACCACACCCGCATCACCATCGCGGCCCAGGCCCTCGGCGTCGCGCAGGGCGCCCTCGACTACGCCAAGGGCTACGTCACCGAGCGCAAGCAGTTCGGCAAGCCGATCGGCGACTTCCAGGGTGTGCAGTTCATGCTCGCCGACATGGCCATGAAGATCGAGGCCGCCCGCCAGCTCACGTATGCGGCGGCCGCCAAGTCCGAGCGCGGTGACAGCGATCTGACGTTCCAGGGCGCGGCCGCCAAGTGCTTCGCCTCGGACGTCGCCATGGAGGTCACCACCGACGCCGTCCAGCTCCTCGGCGGCTACGGCTACACCCGTGACTACCCGGTCGAGCGGATGATGCGCGACGCCAAGATCACCCAGATCTACGAGGGCACCAACCAGGTCCAGCGCATCGTCATGGCCCGCAACCTGCCGTAACCG
>NZ_JASCIR010000094.1 GCF_029968095.1 Streptomyces solicavernae
CTAGTGTCCTGAGTCAGAGATTCGGTGGCAGTAGGCGGCGACTTTGTCGAGGATCTCGTCGGCGGTCTTCGTCCAGACGAACGGCCTGGGGTGTTCGTTCCAATCGGTGAGCCAGGCTCTGATGTCGCGTTCGAGGGCTTGGACGGAGCGGTGGACGCCGCGCTTGAGTTTCTTCTGGGTCAGCTCGGCGAACCACCGCTCGACCAGGTTCAGCCAGGACGCGCTTGTCGGCGTGAAGTGCAGGTGGAAGCGGGGGTGCGTCAGCAGCCACTGCTTGACCGCCGGCGTCTTGTGGGTCGCGTAGTTGTCCAGGATCAGATGCACCTGCAGCTCTGCCGGGATCTCCTTGTCGAGCTTGGTCAGGAACTTTTTGAACTCGGCTGCCCGGTGCCGGCGGTGGAGGGAGCCGATGACCTTGCCGGTGGCGACCTCGAGGGCGGCGAACAAGGTGGTGGTGCCGGCGCGGACGTAGTCGTGGCTGCGGCGTTCGGGAACACCGGGCATCATCGGCAGGACCGGCTGGGAGCGGTCCAGTGCCTGGATCTGGGACTTCTCGTCCACGCAGAGGACCAGGGCCTTCTCCGGCGGGTCCAGATACAGGCCGACGACGTCGCGGACCTTGTCGATGAAGAAGGGGTCGGTGGACAGCTTGAACGTCTGGGCGCGGTGCGGGGCGAGGGCGAAAGCCCGCCAGATCCGGGAGATCGCTGACTGCGACATCCCGGTAGCGGCCGCCATCGACCGGGTCGACCAGTGGGTGGCGTTGGCCGGTTTCTCCTCGAGCGTTTTGACGATCACTCGCTCGACGTCGGCATCGGTGATCTTCCTGGGGACGCCCGGCCGCGGTTCGTCACACAGGCCGTCCAGGCCGCGATCGAGGAAGCGTCGCCGCCAGGTGCGGACCGTGTCCGGGGCGATGCGCAGCTGACGCGACACCCCCATGATCGAGTGGCCTTCGGCGCACTCCAATACGATCCGCGACCGCAGGGCCAACGCCTGCGCAGTTGTCCGCCGGCGCACCCACCCCTCAAGCACCTCACGCTGAGCGGGAGTTAACGACAACGGCGGGATCTTCGGACCTGGACGACTCATACCCAACCAACGACGAATCTCCGACTCAGG
>NZ_JASCIR010000095.1 GCF_029968095.1 Streptomyces solicavernae
GGCCCTGCGCTCAACACCCCCTCAGCCCCCCAGAACCCGGCCCACGCCCCCACGGCCGTCGCCGCGCAAACTCCCGAACGCCCGGCGAACCCCCTCCGCGACCGCCTGGCCGCCCTGCCAGCGGACGATCGCGAGCGGGCCGTGCTCGACTTGGTGAGGGCGGACGCCGCGATCGTCCTCGGTCATGCGAACCCCGCGTCCATCGAATCCGACCGGGCCTTCAGGGACCTGGGCCTCGACTCCCTGGGCGGCGTGGAACTCCGCGACCGGCTGTCGGCGTCGACCGGCCTGACCATCCCGGAGACTCTGGTCTTCAACCATCCGACCTCGGCCGCCGTGGCCGCGTACCTCCTCGGCGAACTCCTGGAGGGTGGGACGGACGGGCACGAAGCCGACTTCGCGTACCGCGCGGCAACCGGCGCCTTGTCCGACGAACCCATCGCCGTCGTGGGCATGGCGTGCCGCTACCCGGGCGGGGTGTCCTCGCCGGAGGATCTGTGGCGCCTGGTGGAGCAGGAGACCGACGCGATCAGTGACTTCCCCGCCGATCGCGGTTGGGACGTCGAATCCCTCTACGACCCGGAGCCCGGGAAGTCAGGTCGCACGTACACGCGTCGGGGCGGATTCCTGCACGACGCGGGGGAGTTCGATGCGGGCTTCTTCGGTATTTCGCCGCGTGAGGCGCTGGCGATGGATCCGCAGCAGCGGCTGCTGCTTGAGACGGCGTGGGAGGCCCTGGAGTACGGGGGTATCGATCCCACGTCGCTGAAGGACAGCCCGACGGGTGTCTTCGCGGGCGCCGCGCCGCAGGACTACGGCCCCCGCCTGCACGAACCCGCCGAAGGCGTGGACGGGCATCTGCTGACCGGCACGCTCGCCAGTGTGATCTCGGGCCGTATCTCGTACGTCCTCGGCCTCGACGGCCCCTCCGTCACGGTTGACACGGCGTGCTCGTCCTCGCTCGTCGCCGTGCATCAGGCGGTGCAGTCGCTGCGCCAGGGCGAGTCGTCGATGGCGCTCGCGGGAGGGGCGATGGTGATGGCCACGCCCGGCATGTTCGTGGAGTTCTCCCGCCAGAACGGCCTC
>NZ_JASCIR010000096.1 GCF_029968095.1 Streptomyces solicavernae
TCCAGCACACCACCCGGCACACCACCCGACACATCACCAGGCTCGCCACCCGACAGACCATCGGCCGGCCCGACCGGGACCAACACCGCATCCACGGCTGTCGGATCCAGCGTCGCGAGGTCCGCGGGCCGCTGTCCGCCGAGGCTGCCCCAGCGGATCGGAGACGTGGCCTCGGGGAGGGCGGCCGGTGTCCAGTCGACCCGGTAGAGGGCTTCGCCCCCGCCCGGCCTGGGCTGCTCAGGGACCGCCTCGCCCAGGGTGATCGCGTCGACCGTGGCCACCGTCCGGCCGCTGTGGTCAGCCAGGTGCAGGGCGAAGACGTCCTTGTCGGTACGGCGCACACTGACCCGGAGCACGTCGGCGCCCTCGGCGTACACCCGCACTCCCGACCAGGACATCACCGCGCGCTGGGCCACTTCCTCGCTGTCCGCCGCGTAGCGGGCCAGCTGTGCCGCCCACTCCCAGAGCAGCGGGTGCAGGAGGAACCCGGAGGTGTCGAACTCGCCGTCCAGCGTGGGCATCAGCTCCGCGTGGACGTCGCCTTCGTGGCGCCAGAGTGCGGTGACGTCCTGGAGGGCGAGTTCGTGGGCCTCACCCGCCTCGGCCTCCTCCGCACCGGCCGGTGGCCAGGCCTGCGCGGGCGGGGCCTCGGAGATCGTGCCGTGGCCGACGAGGCCCTCGGCATGCAGCGTCCAGGGGGCGTCGAGGCCCTCGGGTCGTGCGTGCACGGAGAACGTGTGCCGCCCATCGCCGGCCGCCGTCGGAGCAGTGACGACTTGGAGGTGTGCTGCCCGGCCCTCGTCGAGCAGCAGAGGGGCGTGGATCGTGAGGGTTTCGAGAGCGGCGCAGTCGAGTACGTCGCCGACGTGCAGGCCGAGCTCGACGAAGACGGACGCCGGGACGGGTGTCCGGTGGTCGAGGTCCGGTTGTTCGGCCAGCCAGGGCTGGGCCCGGCCGGAGAGCCGTCCGGTGAACAGTTTGCCGCTTCGGCCGCCCGCGAGGTCCACGGCCGCGCCGAGCAGACCGTGGGCGGCAGGGTCCAGGCCGAGATGTGCGGCCTCCGCCGTGGTCGACTGCTCGGGACT
>NZ_JASCIR010000097.1 GCF_029968095.1 Streptomyces solicavernae
CGAGCTGGGGCGGTGCGTCTTCTGTACGGGGTCCCTCATCGGGCAGATCGAAACCGCGCACAAGGTTCCTACGCGGCAGCTGTCCGAGCGGCTCGACGCCGCCCTCGGGACCGACGGCCACTTCGGCCGGCTGGTCGGGCTCGTGCTGCGGAGCCAGTTGCCCAGCTGGTTCCAGGCGTACGCGGAGATGGAGGCCAGGGCGGCCTATATCTCCACGTATCAGGCCCAGTTGGTGTATGGGCTTCTGCAGACCGAGGCGTATGCCAGGGCCGTTCTGACCACAGGGCTTCCGGACAACCTGGAGGACCTGTTGGCTGCCCGGTTGGAGCGGCAACGCATCCTGGAGCGCGAACATCCGCCGGTGCTGTGGGTCGTGCTCGACGAAGCGTCCCTACGTCGGCCCATCGGCGGGCGTGACGTGATGCGAAACCAACTGGTGCATCTGTTGAGTTTCCGGACCCGGCGTTGGGTGCGCATCCAGGTGCTCCCATACTCGGCGGGAGAGCACGCCAGCCTGATCGGGTCGTTCACGGGCATCCGGTTCGATGACGACCCCGACCTCGTCTACACGGAGGACCTCATCTCCGGCCACATGACCGCCAACCCGGACACCGTCAAGGAAGCATCGCTCCGATACGCTCACCTGCAGGCTTCCGCCCTCTCGGTAGAGGAGTCGGCGTCACTGATCACCCGCGTACTGGAGGAGAGTTATGGACACTCAGAAGGACCTGGCCAACGCGCGGTGGCGTAAGTCCAGTTACAGCGGCAACACCGGCGGCGAGTGCATCGAATGCGCCCCCCTCGGTCACGCTGCCTGGCGCAAGTCCTCGTACAGCGGAACGAGTGGCGGCGACTGCGTTGAGATCGCCCAGCTCCCCACCCGCATCGCCCTCCGCGACTCCAAGACTCCCGAAGCCGGAGCCTTCACCGCCAGCCCCGGTGCCTTCGCCGCGTTCGTGCGGGCCGCGTCCGACGGGCAGTTCGGGTAGCCGGAGGCTGTACGTCACGCGATCAGGGAGGCGAGTAGCCGGCCGTGCTGTACCCGTTCGCGCGGCAGGGTCAGGCGGAAGCGGCT